>LR792634.1 GCA_902827205.1 Methanocaldococcus lauensis
TTATGTTATTGTTAGAGAAAATACTGAAGGGCTTTATAAGGGAATTGAGGCAGAGATAGATGAAGGAATAACAACTGCTACAAGAGTTATAACTGAAAAGGCTTGCGAGAGAATATTTAGATTTGCCTTTAATTTAGCAAGGGAAAGGAAAAAAATGGGTAAAGAAGGAAAAGTAACCTGTGCCCATAAAGCAAATGTTTTAAAAATAACTGATGGTTTATTTAAGAGAGTATTTTACAAAGTATTTGAGGAATATAAAGATATAAAAGCAGAAGATTATTATATAGACGCAATGAACATGTATATAATTACTAAACCACAGACCTTTGATGTTGTAGTAACATCCAATTTATTTGGAGATATTCTCTCAGATGGAGCGGCTGGAACTGTTGGAGGTTTAGGTTTAGCCCCTTCTGCTAATATTGGAGATGAACACGGATTATTTGAGCCAGTTCATGGTTCAGCCCCAGATATAGCTGGAAAGAAAATAGCAAATCCTACTGCTACAATATTAAGTGCTGTGTTGATGCTTAGATACTTAGGAGAGTATGAAGCGGCTGATAGAATAGAGAGAGCATTAGAAGAAGTTTTAGCGTTAGGTTTAACAACACCTGACTTAGGAGGGAATTTAAACACTTTTGAAATGGCAGAGGAAGTTGCTAAGAGAGTTAGAGAAGAATAATACTCTATAATAATACTCTATTTTGTTTTTATATTCTATTTTTTTCTAACATTAAATTTTTAAAATAAACAAAATATGAAATTTAAAATCTAATTTAAATTTAGATTAAAATTGTCTCTTATGGAGGTGGTTTTATGAGATTGGCTATTATTGACTATGATAGATGTCAGCCAAAAAAATGCTCTATGGAGTGTATTAAATACTGTCCAGGAGTTAGAATGGGAGAGAAAACAATAGTTATTGATGAAAATACTGGAAAGCCAATTATATCAGAAGTTTTATGTTCTGGTTGTGGAATATGCGTTAAGAGATGTCCATTTAAAGCAATATCTATCATAGGATTGCCAGAAGAGTTAAGTGAGGATAAAATAGTTCATTCCTATGGGCAAAATAGATTTAAGTTGTTTGGTTTAGTTGTGCCAAGAGATGGAGTAGTTGGAATTATTGGTCAAAATGGAATTGGTAAATCTACAGTTTTAAGAATATTGGCAGGAGAATTAATTCCAAACTTAGGGAGAGATGACAAAGAGCCGAATTATGATGATGTTATCAAGTATTTTAGAGGTTCTGAATTGCAGGAATATTTTGTGAAGTTGAAAAATAAAGAAATAAAGGCAATACATAAAGTTCAATATGTTGATATTTTACCAAAAGTTGTTAAAGGAAAAGTTGGAGAGTTGTTAAAGAAAATAGATGAAAGAGGAAAATATAATGAAGTTGTTGAAAAGTTAGAATTAAAAAATATCTTAGATAGGGAATTACATCAATTGTCAGGGGGAGAATTGCAAAGAGTTGCTATAGCCGCTGCATATTTAAGAAAGGGAGACATATATTTCTTTGACGAACCTTCTTCTTGGTTAGATATTAGGCAGAGATTCAATGCCGCGAGATTAATAAGGGAGTTAAATAAGGTTGTTGTAGTAGAACACGACCTAATAGTTTTGGATTATTTATCTGACTATATACATATAATGTATGGGGTTCCTTCAGCATATGGTATTGTTTCACTACCTAAGAGCGTTAGAGTAGGAATAAATGAATATCTATATGGTGAGTTAAGAGAGGAAAATATAAAGTTTAGAAAGGAGCCAATAATATTTGAAAAAAGACCAGTTATTGATTATAAAAACAGACCTGTATTATTAACATATTCACCAATGAAAAAAACCTTAGGTAGTTTTAAATTAGAAGTTAGTGGTGGAACTATATACAAAGGAGAAGTTATTGGAATTTTAGGGCCCAATGGTATTGGAAAGACAACATTTATTAAATTGTTGGCAGGAGTCATTAAACCAGATGAGGGAGAGGTTACTAAAGAAAGTGAAATTAAAGTATCTTACAAGCCACAGTATATAAGTCCAGATTATGATGGAACTGTTGAAGATTTATTAAGTTCAATAATTAATATTCACACTTCCTACTATAAATCAGAGATTATTAATCCTTTACAATTAGAAAAATTATTGGATAGGAATGTTAAAGAGTTATCTGGTGGTGAGTTACAGAGAGTGGCAATAGCGGCGTGTTTAAGTAGAGAAGCAGATATTTATTTATTAGATGAGCCTTCAGCATTCTTAGATGTTGAGCAGAGGTTAGTAGTTTCAAAGGTTATTAGAAGAATGGCAGATGAGAAAGAGGCAGGAATGTTTATTGTCGATCACGATATGTTATTCCAAGATTATATTTCAGATAGGTTTATCGTATTTAGTGGTGAGCCAGGAATATACGGAATTGGAAGTAGTCCAATGAATAAGAGGGAGGGAGCAAATAAATTCTTAAAAGAAATGCAAATTACATTTAGAAGAGACCCAGAAACTGGAAGACCAAGAGCTAATAAAGAAGGTAGCCAAAGAGATATTTTACAAAAAGAAAAAGGAGAGTATTACTATTTGGATGAATAACATAAGGAAATACCTTCTATGGTTGAGGATACCGTTCTGGTTCTCCGCTACAAATGGAACAAATCGTAGCGGAGAGCCTTCCAGCCTCCTAACTTCATTGGCTGGCAATCGGGATTTAAAAGAAACCACATCTTCAGCTTACCCATTCGGGCTTAGTTTCCTCCACATATCTGGACTGCCGTGTTATAATATATCCTTATTTAAATTTTTGGATAGTGTTTTATAGAAACAAAAGTATAGATTTGTTTTGTATGTTCTATTTAATTTAAGGAAACTGCCCGAATTGTGTTTTACAATAGTTTCACATAGTATTTTTATATGTTTAAAGAAAAATTACAGAAATTAGGAAGATATTAAAATAATGAAACAATTATAAAAATCTATATATCCATATATTTATTTATATTGTTATATAAATATATAATGTATTAACAAATAAAAAACAAATAAAATAAGATAAATAATGCTCCGGCCGGGATTTGAACCCGGGTCGCGGGCTCGAAAGGCCCGCATGATTGGCCGGACTACACCACCGGAGCACATTATAATTAAAAAAAATGGCGGACCCGGGGGGATTTGAACCCCCGACCCCCGGCTTAGAAGGCCGGTGCCCTATCCAGGCTAGGCTACGGGTCCTCTTAATCTTTTAAATCTATTAAGTGAGCATTTCTTACAATAGAAATTTCTACTATATATACTTTTCGTTTCATTATTAATAACAAAAATTAATTAAGACGAAGTTAAAATAGATAAAGGAATCTATCTAATTTACAACTCTTTATTATTTTTAAACCATTTTGGACACTCAACTATCTTATAACCTCCAAAAGGACCTGATTTACTCTCTATTTTAAATCCAAGTGTTTTTAAATCTTTTATTCTGTTATGGACTGCTACTCTACTCTTTCTATCAATGTAGTTTTTTAAAAATTCACCTGATACAAAATCTGAGTTCTTAGCGAATATTCTATTCTTTTCTAATATTTTTTTAGCCTCTTCTGTACCATATTTCTTAGATAAGTTTTTAAATATTTCATTAACTCCCATAAGAATATTTAAAAGAATAAAATGCCCTATATCTAACTTTATATTATTTTCATAAGCCTTTTTTAAAAATTCCCAAAAGTCGTAATCTTTTCTATTTACAATTTTTTTTAACTCTTCTTCTATATTCATCTACCTCCCCTGATCTTTGCCAATCTTCTCGCTAATGCAACCATTCCTATTTCAATAAGACCTACAAAGAATTTTTCCAAACCTCCACAAGCCCATATTGCCTTTCCAAAAGTAGTTTTTTTAATTCTCTCTTCATACTCTTTTGGCGTTATATCCTCTCCAGTCATTCTTTTTGTTACAACTGCTGCTGCTTCCATCAGCTCTTCCCAGCTGATATCTCCAATATGATTGTGTAATTCCTTAAATATCTTATATACTGGAATTTCATATAACTTAGCTAAGGTTTTAACAACATCACAGTTTCTAACCATCCCCACAACTCTACCATCTCTTGTTAAAACTGGAATACTAACAACCTTATATTTAACGAATTTTAAAACCACATCTCTTGCCTCATCATCTTCATAAACAGTAATAACTTCTTCTTTATTACGCATAAACTCAGTTATTGGTTTTTTGAAATCTTTCTCTGAAATCCCTAACAACTCCAAAGCAGTTATCCAACCCACTAATTTATCTTCTTTATCAACTATAGGAGCAGAAAATCTCATTTTCTTTTTTAATAAGTTTATAGCATCTTCAACAGTCTCATCTATATATACTTTAGCAAAATTCTTGTCCATTAAATCTCTAACTTTCATAGTATCACGGAAAAATTTATAAAAATAATTATAGCATTTGAACTTTTTATCTTTTTATCTTTATCTTTTTAAAATTAATTTTAACTGAAATCTAATTTATTTGTAATATATCCTTTAATTGCACTTATTGCAGCAACTTTTGGTGATGCCAAATAAATATAGCTATTTATATGTCCCATTCTTCCTCTAAAATTCCTATTTGTCGTTGATAAACAAACTTCCTCCTCAGCTAAAACCCCCTGATGAGCCCCTAAGCAAGGACCACAACCTGGAGGACAAATCATTGCCCCAGCTTTAACAAATATATTAATAAGCCCCTCTTTTAACGCTTGCATAAAAACCTTTTTTGATGCAGGAATGATAATTAATTTAACATCTTTATGAACCTCTCTACCCTTTAAGTATTTAGCCGCTTCCCTTAAATCACTCAATCTTCCATTTGTACAACTACCTATAAAAACTTGATCAATTTCAATTCCTTCAACTTCACTAACTGGCTTTACATTATCTGGATGGTGTGGAACTGCTATTTGCTCTTCCATATCTGTTATATCAATCTCAATTTCTTTATAATAACTCTCCTCTTCCCTATTTACTGTTATCCTTTCTTTTTTTAATTTTGCAATTTCTTCATCACCTAAATTCCTCTCTTTCTTTAAATAGTTGTAAGTTATTTCATCTGCCTCTATAACTCCTGTTTTTCCTCCCATTTCTATTGCCATATTACATAATGTTAATCTCCCATCCATATCCATATTTTTTACTACTTCTCCACCATATTCAATAGCCATGTATGTAGCTCCTCTCCTACCTATCTCTTTACAAACCCTTAAAACAATATCTTTAGCAGAAATATTTTCATTTTTTCCAACAATATCAACCCTAATAGTTTTTGGCACTTTAATCCATGTTTCCCCTGTTGCATAAATATAAGCCATGTCTGTGGCTCCAAAGCCTGTGGCAAAAGCTCCAAAAGCTCCGTGAGTGCATGTATGACTGTCTCCACCAGCTACAAACATATTAGGAAGGACATAATTTTCAGCCAAGATTTGATGACAAATACCTTCCCCTCCTTTATGGAACTTTTTTATGCCAAATCTCTTAACGAACTCTAAAGCCAATTTTTGCATTTCAGCAGCTTTAACTGTATTTGCTGGAACATTGTGGTCGAAGGCAACAACTATTTTATCTGGATTCCAAACACTATCGCTCATCTCTTTTAAAGCTTTATAAGCTAATGGAGTAGTTCCATCATGAGTCATTGCCAAATCAACTTCAACCTCTATGCTATCTCCTTCATAGACATTATAACCAACTTTTTTTGATAATATCTTCTCCACTAATGTCAATTTATCACCTACCTTAAATTATATAGTAATTATATTATTTCTTATTTTGATTTGAGCAATTTCCACAAAAAATACAGGGTTTTATATATCCCGCTAAAAAATCTAATGCATCACTAATTTTTTTATGAAATGACTTTGGAAATTTATATATGAAATAGCCGTATATGATTCCAGTAATTATATCAACTATCCAATGCATTCCTAAAATTAAAGTTGATATAGGGATTAGTATAGCCAATGTAAAGTAAATATAATTTAAATATGTCTCATCTTTGAAATGTAATGCCAATAGAAATGAATATGCCGTATGTAATGAGGGAATTTCATAAGTTGGTTTTGTAAATATCCAAAAGTAATGCATATCTACCAAATCTTTAGCAACATTTACTTGAAACGGTGATTTAACAACAAAAATAGAATATATTATTCCTGCAAACAACCAACCAAGTGCTAAATCAATTAAAATAATATCACTTTTTAAAAAATCTTTTTTTATAAATAAATAGTATGCGATACCTCCAACAATCATAAGAGAAAATCCATATAAATATATTATTTTAAAAAATTCAATAACAACTGTTGGAAGTGATTGAAGAATTAAGTAAAAATCTTTGTTACATAAAGGGAGAGTCATTAATAAAGTAGTTCCATCTATTGGCTTTAATATTTGTGAATACCACATTAAGCCACCCCACATAATATAGGCAATTGGATATACTGCCAATCTAACTACAATCCTTCTATCCACAAATATCACCAAAGAGTTTTTAAATACAATAAATTAAGGTGAGATTATTAAATTTTTAGAAGGAATAGTTGATTTCCTACAAAAAAATGTAAAAACAATATTTTCCTATCCCGGAGAGCAGATACTTCCACTTTATAATGAGATAGAAAATAGTAGTATAAAAAATATTATGGCTAAAGATGAGAGAGGAGCTGGCTTTATGGCTGATGGTTATGCAAGAATAACTAACTATATAGGAGTTTGCTTAGTAACTGCCGGACCAGGAAGCACAAATTTAACTACTCCTATAGCTAATGCTTACAAAGATAACTCCTCAGTATTAGCCATAACTGGAAGATGCGAAAGAAAATATATTAGTAAAAATTACTTCCAAGAGATTAATATGGATTTTTTAAATTTTTACAAAGGGTATTTTATTAACAACGCTGATATAAATTCTATTGTTTCAGCAGTTAGAGATTGTCTATACAACAAAAAGCCAGTTCAGATAAATATTCCCTCTGATGTATATAAAGATAAAGTTGATGAAAATGATTTATATAACAATAATATATATTATAATAATGATAATAAAATAAACATTGATGAAATCGTTGATAAAATAAACTTTATATTATTTAATGCTAAAAAACCACTTTTTTTAATTGGGCAAGGGATTTATGGAAATTTAAGTTATAATGAAATGCTAAAAATATCCAAAATTTTGGAAAAATTAGATTGTCCAATATCTACAACATTTCCAAGTAGAGGAGTTATTGATGAAAATTTAAATAACTGTGTGGGTTTAGTTGGTAGAAGAGGAGATATAAAATCTTTATTGGAGGCAGATAAGATAATAAATGTTGGCTCGTCACTTTCATACAATACATATGTTGAAAGTGTTAGGGAAAAACTTTTAAAGAAAACTGTAAATATAAACCTAAAACCAAAAAGCATTAAAGAGTTAAAAGAATTTTTTGAAAATTTAGAGATAGATAACAAAAATTGGTTTTACAATGATAAAAAAAACAAATTCTCTCTTAATGGTGATTATTCAACTAAAATAAATGAAATAATTGAAAGTATTCCAAAAGATTCTATAATAGTTACAGACGCTGGAAAACATACAGTATTTACTTGCCTATTAAAAAAATGCGTTGTTCCAAGAAATATTATTTCCTCTCATTCCTTTGGATCTATGGGCTTTGGTTTGCCAGCATCTATAGGAGTTAAATTTGGATGTATTGACTTTAATATTGATAGAGAGGTTGTATTAATCAGTGGGGATGGTGGCTTTTTAATGAATATTGAAGAATTACAGGTAGTTTCTGAACATAATTTAAAAATTTTAATGGTTGTAATGAAAAATAATAAATTGGCTGAATTTTGCAAAATAAAAAATCCTAACTTTAATAAATTGGCTGAAGCCTTTGAAATAGATAACTGCTACATAGAAAAAGTTGATGAGATTAGTTCAACAATTAAAGAGTTTTTAAAGAAAGATAAGCCATTATTAATGGTTATTGAGACAGAGGATGAAAAACTACCTAACCCAAATAGGTAAATATTTAAAATTATTAATTGATTGGATAATTTAAATTACTAAATTAATGGAGGGATACTATGGAAGTTTTAACTGAGTTATTTAATATATTGTCAAAAGATTTACACTTTAATGTTACAAAATTGGACTCTAAAACTTATGAACAAAATTGGAAAGTTCCAGAAGGATTTATTTCCATAATTGGTTTAGAAAATGCTAAGATGCCAGTATTTTACTATGGATTAACAGATTCTTACAAAAAGGAGTATAAGCTTAAAAAAGTTGTTACACCTAAAGGACAAAAACAGGTTTTTGCAAGACTCTACTACATATTTGACAGAAGAGATATTATAGAAAAAGAGAAATATGTTGTTGCGAATGCATTTAATGGACTTTTATTACTTATAAAATTTGATAAAAATGAATTTATTGAAAAAGCAATTGAAATGCTAACAAGAGGTTATGAAGAAGATGATTTTATTAAAGAAGTTATTAATAAGGTTAAAGAAAAAAATATGTTTGACTCTGTTGAAGAAACTATAAGATTTATGGCTAATAGAGATTATAACTGGATTATTGGAAAAATAAAATACAATGTAGGTAGTTTAGAGTATTCTGGACAAGGTTTCTATTTACTTCCTATAAAAACAAATATGCAGATAACTCCGGGGCTAAAAATTGAAAATGGTAAAGTTATTATTGACTTGGAGAATTCACATTTATTTAAAAACTTTATTGTATATGTGGATACTATCAACAACAAAATAATCTTTAACAAACAAAGATTGTGTAATAAAACACCAGCTATATTAGAAATAATGTCAAAAATTGATGACAACACTTGTCCTTGGTGTGGTGCTAAATTAAGAGTAGTTAAAACAAAAAAAGGAGAGTTTTTAGGTTGTACAAATTACCCAAAGTGTTTATATAGGAGATTTCCAAAGAAATAATTTAGTATCAAAGAAGTTAAAAAAGGGATCTATCAAACATGGATAATTATAGACAAATATCCATATTCCAATATCTCGTTTATATCATATATTCTCGTATCCCATCTTCTTATAATGTCTAAAATCAGACCCCTAAGGGGAAAATAATATTAAATTAAGAGGCATTGCTGAGCGTTAGCGAAGCAATGCATCCAAGGTATCCCAATAGGGCGGAGTCTTATGGGTTTAAAACTTAGACCCTTAAGGGGATGGAAAATTTTATTGTTTTTTAATTCTTCAATAATATCAAATAAAATTTAAAGGATCTGATTTTAAAAAAGTAAATAAAGAACAATTACTAAATAGATACTAAGATCTTGTTATATTACTCTACATTCACATATAAAAATATATAAATTTGGGGAGAAATATGTTAATAATTTTAGTAGGATTACCAGGAGTAGGAAAAACAACATTCTCAAAAAATTTAGCAAAAATTTTAAGTAAATTTAATATTGATGTTATTGTTTTGGGAAGTGATTTAATTAGAGAGAGTTTTCCAATGTGGAAAGAACAGTATGAGGAATTTATTAGAAAATCTACTCAACTGTTAATAGATGAGGCATTAAAAAAATACTGGGTTATAGTTGATGATACAAACTATTATAACTCAATGAGGCGAGATTTAATAAATTTAGCAAAAAAATACAATAAAAACTATGCTATAATTTACCTAAAAGCACCCCTTGATATATTAATTAAAAGAAATGTTGAGAGAGGAGAAAAGATACCAAATGAAGTTATTAAAAAAATGTATGAAAAGTTTGACGAGCCGGGTAAAAAATATAAGTGGGATGAACCATTTTTAACAATAGATACAACAAAAAACCTTGATTTAGAGGATATTGCTAAAAAATTAATTGAAAAAAGTAGAGAAACTCCAAAATATGAAGAAGTTGAAGAATATAATAATATAAATGACAACATTATTGACAAAATTGACAAAAAAACGAGAAAAATCATAAGTGAATACATAAAATCTGGTAAAATTAAGAAAGATAAAATTAAGGACATTGTAGAGTTAAGGAAAGAATTTTTAAAGAAATTAAAAAAATTAAAAAATATAGATTTTGATAAAGCCATTGAAGAGTTTAAAGAAACAATTAACAAAAATATAAAATGAAAACCTTTAAATATCAGATTCTCCAAAAATTTATTTAAAAATAAATTAACAAAAAATTGTGGGGATAAATATGGCAGAAGAAAAAGAAGTTAAAGAAATAAAAATTGAAGTTCCTAAAGAAATCGCTGAAAAAATAGAAAAAATTACTAATTTTTTAAATAGTTTAAAAGATAAAAAGGAAGTAGTTTCTAAAGAAAAGGTAGAAGAAATTTTAAAACTCGCTGAAGAAGTTAAAGAAAAATTACCTAAACTTAATATAGATGTTGAAAAAATTGCTAAAATCTTAGAGGGCAGTGGTAGCGAGGTAAGAATTGTATTTGACAATTTCACAATTAATGGAGAGGTTGGCTTAAAAATCATTCCTTTAAAAAAAGAGAAAAAAGAATAAAAATATAATTAGTGAGATTTTGCTCGATAAAATAAATTATCTATTTTTATTTCAGAATTTAATAAAAGAAGGAAATTTAAAAATAATATTCAAAAATATCTTTTCTTTAACTGTTGATAAAAATTTTATTGTTTTAGATATTTTTAATGTAAAAACAATAAAGGAGTTAATGAGCGCTATGCAGATTGATAAAAAAGAAAATATATCAGTTTCAAATATTTTATCAAATATTAAAAATATTAACGACTTAATGTCTAAGGTTTCAAAAATTGCTGATATATTGGTAAAAAATAAAAAAACATTTGTTTTAAAATATAATGGAGAAGATGTTTTAATTTTAGGATATGAAGCAAAAGGAGGAATTTTTTTAAAAAATATAAAAATTACCAATAAACTGTTATTAATAAAATTACTAAATGAGTTTAGAGATTAACTTCTTAAAATCTCATACATTTCCTCAGCCTTTTCATATACTTTTTCTTCATCAACAGTTAATATTTTACCCTCTCTCATTACTATTATTCCATCTATGATAACATCATCCACAAAGCCATTGAATGCATAAACTAAGTGAGACATAATATTTTCTTTTGGATATAGGAATGGTTTATCCATGTTTATTAAAACTATATCAGCCAAATAACCCTCTTTTATTTCTCCAGCTTTTATATTCAACGCCTTAGCTCCATTTTTTGTAGCAAAATTAAAAGCAGTTTCAGCCTTAATTACAGTAGGATTTAAATTAACTCCTTTATGTAAAATAGCAGTTATTTTTATCTCCTCAAATAAATTTAAATTATTGTTACTTCCACAGCCATCAGTTCCCAATGTAACATTTATCCCTTCTTTTAAAAGTTTAGTTATTGGAGCAATTCCAGAGGCTAACTTTAAGTTACTAATAGGATTATGAGATACATTTATGTTT
Organism: Methanocaldococcus lauensis; assembly: GCA_902827205.1. GTDB lineage: Archaea > AGJL01 > Methanococci > Methanococcales > Methanocaldococcaceae > Methanocaldococcus > Methanocaldococcus lauensis. Next base: position 11,445 of record LR792634.1, read on the forward strand.
TTTTCTTTAATTATTCTAATCTCCTCATCTGTTAAATGGACACAATGGGCGGCAACAACATTTACATCATCAAAAAACCCAAATGAATTTAAATAAATAAATGGCTCCATTCCTGTTTTCTCTTTAACTGTTTTAATCTCATCTAATGTCTCATTCATATGAATGTGTATCATAACATTGTATTTTTTAGCCAATTCATTAACTTTCATTAATAATTCTTTAGAGCAAGTATATGGGGCATGTGGGCCTAAAGCTGGAATTATTCTACTGTTATTTAATTTATTTATATATTTAATGTATTTTTCAGCGTTTTTTAACTCTTTTTCTCTTCTTTCTTCATCAAACAAGTCAATCATTCCATAGGCTAAAACTGCCCTCATTCCACTTTCATCTACTGCCTTAGCAATCCCCTCTAAGTAAAAATACATATCATTAAATGTAGTAGTTCCGCTTTTAATCATCTCTATACATCCTAATAATGTTCCCCAATAAACGATTTTTTCGTTAAGTTTTGCTTCCATTGGCCATATATAATTGTTTAACCACTCCATTAGTGGAAGATCATCAGCAACTCCCCTAAACAATGTCATTGGTATGTGGGTGTGAGTATTTATTAAACCAGAAATCGCTATTTTTTTCTTTCCATCAATAATTTCAACATCCTCAATTTCATCGTTTTTAACCTCTCCAATCTTTTTTATTTTGTTTCCTTCAATTAATATATCCTGCCTTTTTCCATTTACATAAACATCTTTTATTAATATCAAACTCTCACCTATCTTAATTTTTATAATTTTTAAAAATTTTAATTTAATCTTTTAATCTATAATTTGTTTTTGTTCTTTATGCTTATTTGTCAAACTCCTTCAACATACTTTCTTAATTTTTCAAGTTGTTCTTTAGTTCCAAATGCATATATAATATCTCCAACGTTAATTATTGTGTTAGGAGTTGGACTTGTAATCATTTTGTTTCCTTTTTTAATAGCTAAAATTGTAGCCCCTGTCTTTTCTCTAATTTTTGAATCCTTTATTGATTTATTGTCAAGTTCATAATTTTTTATAACAAATCTTCTAATTTCTATATCTTCCTGTGAAGCCACTAATGAATGGATAAATTCAACAACATCTGGATTAATGGCTATTTTTGCAATTTCCAAACCTCCAACTATGTAAGGACATACAGCCCTATCAGCCCCCGCTTTTATTAATTTATCTAAGGTTGATTGATCATCTGCTTTTGCAACTATGTAAATATTTGGATTTAATTTTTTTGCAGATAAGGTAATAAATACATTTTCAGCGTCTGAGGTTACTACTGATATTAAACCCTTAGCCCTATCAATCCCTGCCTTTTTTAATATGTCATCAGATGTTGCATCTCCAACGATACATATAAGACTTGGATCTTTTTCAATTGCCTCTTGCAATAATTTCTCATCTTTATCAATAACAACAAAAGGAATTCCTGATTTTTTTAACTCATCTGCTACAACTCTTCCCAATCTTCCATAACCACAAATTATATAATGATTTTTAAGTTTTTTAAGTTTATCAGACATCTTTTTCGACCTATAATATTTTTTAAAGTGCCCTTCAATAATAAACTCCGCAATAGTTCCCATAGTATATGCCACAGCTCCAACACCAGCAAATATGTATATAATTATTGATAACTTTCCAATAAATGTTTTTGGAGTATAATCTCCATAACCTACTGTTGATATTGTAACAACTGCTACATAAAAAGCTGTGAAGAAATCCCAACCCTCAACAGTCATCAATATTACTGATTCAATTAATATGATTAAGATAATTACAAATATCCCAAGTTCTATCTTTTTATAAGTCTCCATTTAATCTCCCTTTAAATTCTTTTATAACCATAGGGGCTACGCCCCTATTGGTATACACCGCATAGAGGGAAACCCTCTATTGCTATACTCCCTAACACCTCTGCCAAAGGCAGAGGTGTAAATTTTGGGTATACCAATAGGGCGAAGCCCTATGGTTCGGAATACCCGAGATGCATTACCAAGCAAAGCGAGGTAATGCCTCTTATTATTAAACTAATACAAGCTTATGGGGGAGTATCCCAATAGAGGGGGCATAGCCCCCTCTATGGTTACTCACTCTTTAAAGCCTTTTGTAATGAAGTAATTAAGCCAGAAATAAAGAATAAGACAGAGAATATTATTATTAACTTCCCAGCATCTGTTTTTGGAGTTATATCTCCATAACCTACTGTTGTTATAGATATTGTTGTGAAATAAAAAGCATCAAAAAAATTGTTTATTGCTGGATTTACATCTGATTCGGCAATCCATATTAGACAGGAAGAAATAAAGCAAATTATTAATAGTGATAAAAAGTTAATTAATTCTGGATTTTCTTTTAATCTCCTCAACTTAATTATTCTTAGTAGAATTAAAATTCTCAGAATATTTATTACTCTTAGCCCTAAAAATGCTTTTGAATAAAATAACTGCAAAGAATATAATAGAAAAGCAAATATAACTATGGCATCAACAATATTATAAACATCTTTAAAAAATTTTGCTTTGTCTTCAATATAATAGAAGTTGTATATAAACTCAAAGGTAAACTTGATATGGAGGGTTGTAAGTTGATAGTATAAAAGAAATAACAATCTCCAATGTAAATATTAAGCTTAAAATTTCTATAATTTTTTTCAACTTTATATCTTTCAAATTCATTTAAATCCCATTTTAGTATTTTTTATATCTAATAAATTAATTGGTGATAACTGATGGAAATTGGTATTTTAGATATAAAAGGTTCTTTGCCACTATTTGAAGATTTTGGTAACTTACCAACAAAAATTATTGATGAAAAAAATTACAAAGAAATTAAAGATTTAGAAGTTTTAATAATTCCTGGGGGTAGTTTAATAGAGAGTAATTCATTAACCAATGAGTTAAAGAAAGAAATAGTTAATTTTGATGGATACATTATAGGAATATGCAGTGGCTTCCAAATCTTATCAAAAAAAGTAGATGTTGGTAGAAAAAGCACTATTCCCATTTTTAGAGAAGGTTTAGAGTTGTTAGATGTAGAATTTTATCCGTTGGTTTGCACTGATAGGGTTAGATTTGAATTAAAAAAATCTATCTTTGGGGAGGGATTTGGAGAAGGTTTTCACTGCCATACTTATGGAGACATTAAAATAGTTGATAAAGAAACTAAAATTTTAACAATATCAAAAGTTAGAAAGTTAAATTATAAGATAAATGAGGAAAAAAATATAATTTCTGGGGTTTTTAAAGGAAAAGTCTTTGGAACTATGGTCCATAACTTTTTAGATAATGAATTTATTAGAGACGATTTTTTAAAGCATTTGAATGTTGAAGAAGATGAGAAGGAAGAAATTTTTACAAAAAATAAAATAGTAAAAGAGGAATTAAAAAAGAGAGCGTTAAAATATAGAATAAATCCTAAATTATATCATAAAGAGGATAAATCAAAAGACAAAAACAAAAAGTATGGAATTGTATTATTATCTACATCATCAAACAGTGGAAAAACATTTTTAACTACTGCAATATCTGGAAAATTAGATGGAAAGGTTTTTGTGGCTAAAATTGGGGGAGATGTTAGAGATATAGTTCCCTCTCTTTATTTGTTAAGAGAAAAGATGACAAAATACAACAGCATAAAAATTGGTGAGAGGGGTTGGGTTAAGGTAAATGAATTTTTAGAATATGTAAAAAATTCAGAGTATAAATATATAATTGTTGAAGGAGTTATGGGAGCTTTTACTGCCGCATTTAAAAATCTATCTTCTTACCAAATTGCTAAAAAACTTGGATTTCCTGTTTATATTATAAGTTCCTGTAATTTAAGTGGAATTGAAGGAGCATTTGTTGAGGCAATCTCTTATTATAATCTACTTAAAGATATTGGGATAAAAGTAGAAGGAATTATTTTGAATAAGGTATATGATTGGAATATCTTTAATAAATTAAAAGAGTTAGCAGAAAAGTATAACATAAAACTTTATGGAGTAGGAAAAGTATCTAATGAAAGTAGAGGGCTTATTCCAGAGATAGAAATAGACTACGAAAGTTTTTGCAAAAATGCACTTAATGTTGATTTAAATATAGATATTCCAGAAGTAAATTTAGAAGATAACACCATAACAAATATAAATGAAGAAAACGATAATTTTTTAGCGGTATTAGATAAATGGATAAAAAGAATATTTAATATGAGGGGACAATAATGGATATACTTGGAGGATTTTTTAGTTTAATCTGGTGGCTATTGTTTTTTTATTTACTTATGGCACCGCAAATACAGTATAAACAATTACAACTCGCAAGGTTAAGACTCCTTAAAGAGATTTCAGATAAAAGAAATTCAACGGTAATTACATTAATACATAGACAAGAGAGTATAGGATTCTTTGGAATACCAATATACAGGTTTATATCAATAGAAGATAGTGAAGAAGTTTTGAGAGCTATAAGGTCTGCTCCAAAAGATAAACCAATAGATTTAATTATACACACTCCTGGAGGTTTAGTTTTAGCGGCTACACAAATAGCTAAAGCGTTAAAGGCACACCCAGCAGAAACGAGGGTTATAGTCCCACACTATGCGATGAGTGGGGGAACTTTAATAGCTTTAGCGGCAGATAAAATAATTATGGATGAAAATGCAGTTTTAGGGCCTGTAGACCCGCAACTTGGGCAGTATCCTGCTCCAAGTATTGTTAAAACTGTTGAGCAGAAAGGTGTTGAAAAAGTAGATGATCAAACATTAATATTGGCAGACATTGCTAAAAAAGCAATAAATCAAGTTCAAAATTTTGTATATAATTTATTAAAAGATAAGTATGGAGAAGAAAAGGCTAAAGAACTATCAAAAATATTAACAGAAGGTAGATGGACTCACGATTATCCAATAACTGTAGAGGAGGCTAAAAAACTTGGTTTGGATGTAGATACAAATGTCCCAGAGGAAGTTTATGCATTGATGGAATTGTATAAACAACCAGTTAGACAGAGAGGAACTGTTGAATTTATGCCTTATTCAAATGCTCAAAATAGTAAAGCTAAATAAATTTTTTATTTAACTGATAGTGTGATTTAACAATATTAATCTTAATATAGGAAAAATAAAAACATACAATATAGTATTTAAGCCATGCTTATTTCATTCCACGTTATAACGTTGTTGTTAAATTCTTTTTTATGTAGTATTATTTTTCCGCCATATACCCTGTCTTTAATCCATTCAAATTCTAATTTTGAACTTTGCCATTCTTTTAAAAATTTTCTTTCGTCACTATCAGGTTTATTTGACATATAAAAGGTTGTTGGAGATATTGTTTCTTCTTTAAGATGTGGAACTAAGCCATAAAATTTTTTTGGAAATATATCAAAAAGTTTTAAGATAATTAATGATACATAAAGAGAACATTTAAATTTTTCTTTAATTTTTTTAATATTCTTTATTCTAAAATTTCTAAGTGTAGATTTCATTTCAATAAGTGTTAAATAATAATCTTCACCTTCTTTTATTAAAATTGCACATTCACATTTTTTGTTTCCTTTAATATTAAAAACTGTATAGTACTTATCTTTATCAATTATAATTGGTAATATTTCAATACTATTTGGAAACTTAATTTTTACTTCTTTAAAAGGTGCATTGTAATCATTTTCATAAATTTTAGCAATTATGTAATCGTCATTTTTTTCAATTTCTATCCTTTCTGGTTTGTGTATTAAATCTTCCTTAAATATCTTCTTTATTTCATTCTTCAAAGTTTCCATTATCTCCCTCAATTAAATCCCTTAACTCTTCTGTTTCTTTGTGTAAATCAAGCAATGTATGATAAAATGCTTCATAAGAAATCCCCTCACCATCTATAATTTCTAATTCTTTTATTATAACTCCATCGCCTTTATCTACAAATAAGTATGGAGCTACTTTTTCAGGATTTAATATTTCATCTTCTTTGTAATCATGTTTATTTAAAAATTCGTATAACTTTTCTTTATTAATTTTTCCCAAATAATGCAATTTCATATTATTATTTATCTGTTGTAGAATATATGGGCTGTGAGTTATTAAAAAAACATAAACTCCTTTGTTGATTAATTTGGTTATTGCTCGTGCAAAAATCCTTTGTGCATCAGGATGCAAATGTGCCTCTGGTTCTTCAATTATTAGAAGAGTACCTTTTTTAATGATTTTTGAGTATTTTAGCAACTTTAATAATGGAATTGTTTCAACTACTGATGAAGATGCACAATGAAATGGAACAGCATTTCCTCCTTTTGTAGTATAAGTAATTTTATTTGCTTCTTTATCATAAACTAATTCTCCTTTTATTATGTTGTTTTCAAATAATAAAGCAATATCTTGATATTCTTGATTAATATCTGGGTTATAAATATGTGGATGAAGATACATTTTCATAAAATCCTTTACAGGTTCAGGAAATTCTAATTCTATTGACCTTTTTGATTTACCGTATGTTTTAAATATGACAGAACTTTCGAAAAATTTCTCAATAAATAGTCCTGAAGATAAAATAAGACCACTTTTTGAAGCTGGAAGATATATAGCATTATTAATGGTATTTTTTATTAAAATATTGAATATATCCAATACGATGTTTTTTAACATCATCTCAAATGCTTTTTTCTTCAGATTTATCATTTTCTTATTTATACCTACTATTATATCTTTTCCTCTAACCATACAAAACATTGACCATGGTCTTTTTTCAAAGATACCAATGCATAATTTATTAGTCATTTTATTTTTTATTTTTTCTTCATTTAAAAAATCCATTAATAATTTTTCATCAGTAAATTCTTCAACATTTTCATCAAAAGTTCCAAGAAATTTTTTCACTGCTACATCATATTCCAAAGTTTTATTTATTATCAACTCTAATTTATTAAAATTCAGATTTTCGTAATTAAAATCTCCTTAACATAATCTTTCCTAATGTTTAATCTAATATTATCCATTTGAATTTTTCCGCATGTCTCATTAATTATTATTGATTTTAACTTTGATATGACATTATTTAACTTATTATCATTAACTATTTCAAATTTAAAACGAGGAGGATACATACGTGTATTAAAAATTCCCCAAATTAAATACCCCATATATGTCTTTCCAGTATTATTTTTCCCAAAAAATATGGTTAAAGGTTTTAATTTAACTTCTCCTTCTTTAATAATACCAAAATCTTTAACCTTAATGGTCAGTAATTCATAGTTCTCTTTATTTTCAATAGTCATAAATATCACCAAAAAATAATTTTAAATGAAATCTACATTATTTATATATTTTATATATTTCCCAATATTATTCAAATTAAATTAAAATTAAAAATTTAAAATTTAGTAAATTATCTAAAATCTACTTGTAGCTTGATAAATATGGATTAAATCGCTTAAAATGGCTGATGCTGTCTCTATTGGCCCTGCTCCTCTTCCAACAACTACGACCTCTTTTGCCAAATCTGTTTCAAACATTGCTACATTTAAAGTTCCTTTAACATTTAGTGGGCTATCAATTGGTATAAGCATTGGCTCGACAATTAAGTATTTATCCTTAATTTGGCCAATTAGTTTTATTGTATAGCCTCTTTTATTTGCTAAGAATATTGCCTCTGGAGTTATTCTGCTAATTCCTTTAACTTTTACATCTTTTATAGTTTTATTCATTCCCATAATTGAGTTTGCTAAAATAACAATCTTTGCCGCAGTGTCTAAACCTTCAATGTCTTGAGTAGGATCAGTTTCAGCAATCCCTAATTCCTTAGCCTCTTTTAAAATAGTTTCAAAGTCTAATCCTTCTTTTTCCATTTTTGTTAATATATAGTTTGTTGTTCCATTTAATATTCCTCTAATTGATAAAATTCCATTTCCCGCTAATGTTTCTTTGGCTAAGTTTATTATAGGCATTGCTCCTCCAACTGATGCCTCGTGTCTAAAAATAACATTGTATTTTTTTGCCGTCTCAATTAGCTCTTTATAAAATAAAGCTAAAGGTCCCTTATTTGCAGTAACAACATGTTTTTTATTTTTAAAACTCTCTAATATGTGGGTTTTAGCAGGTTCTCCTGTATCTAAGTTTGAGGGTGTTACTTCAACAACTACATCGGCATCAACATTTCTTATAACGTCTATTGAACTCATCACTCTACCTTTTTCTGGATAATTTATAATTTTTCCTGTCTTCTCTTTAACATCAATTGCCTTTTTTAAATCTAAACCATTCTCGTCAATTGCCGCTCCAGAACTGTCTGTTATTGCTACAACTTTAAACTCCTCGAAGTTTTCCTTTAAATATTTCCTCTTTTCATATAAAACTTTAGCAACTCCTTTACCTATTGCTCCAAATCCAATTATGATAATGTCCATCGTCTCACCAAATAATAAAATTTAGAGTATAGATTTTATAAAAAACAAATTTTTTTCTTTTTCCAATTTATCAAATAAATAAAATAGTTCATTTATTTTATCTTTGTCAATAACAATTCTCATAATTGCCGAAGATTCCTTATCTGGATGTGGCATAATTAAATCTAAATCCTCTACGAGACCAATTTCGTTTATTCTATCTATTGTATCTTTTATGTCAGTATCTACAACATGCCCAATAACTACGACATCCAAATAAACCTTTTTATTCTTTCCATCAATTTTTTTAATTATTGCTCCTTCTTTTTCTAAATCTTCTAAAATTTTTTTTAATTTTTCAGAATCCTCAACATCAATAACTATTCTAACAGGAACTTTGCCTCCTCTCTTGTCTTCTCTTGAATGAATTACACTTATTATATTTGCTCCATACTTTGATATTGGTGTTAAAACTTTTAACAACTCTCCTGGTTTATCTTTTAATTCAATATCTATGGTTATCATATTCTACCACCAAATATCTTTAACTCCCAATTTATAGGCAATTATATTTCCAAGTAAATGAACAAATAAAGTAATTAAACAAATTGTTATTATCATCTCATGAGGTATTGGTGCTAAAATATAACCAAAGGCAATTGCCCCAATTACAAAATCAAGTTGATCTAATAGAGGGGCTGGTCTTCCTCTCTCAATATTTAATCTCCTTTTTATAAAACTTCCTACAGCATCTCCAACAATTGCCCCAGTAGATAAAAAGAATGCCAATATAACATGGTCTAAAACAGTGCCATAAAAATCCAAACTTCCAAAAATATTAAAATCTACTAAAATTCCTTGTATTAAACCAACCAATGTTCCACAGAGAATTCCAAAAACACAACCTCTATATGTTACACCATCTCCTATTAACCTTTTGCCATCAATAAAATTTTTTCCTAAATCTACTGGTGTGCCTCCTCCAAATATACATGCTGATGCATTAGCCACATACGCTGGAAGAATATACCACAACGATTCAAACAACAGCTTATAGAACATTCATCTCCCCTTACTTAATAATTTTATAATAATAGGCGTTAGAATTTAATAAGTAAAAAATTTTCATATCCCCTATAAAATATTATCCGTGATAATATGGAATGTTCTATCTGTGTTCATACATCAAAAACAAAAAAGATTATTGACTATAATGGTAAAAAGATTTGTGTAGATTGCTTAACAATGTTAAAGTATCCTCCAAATTTTGAAAAGATGAAGGAAGAAGTTGAAAATATTTTATACAATTTAAAAAAAGAAAATAAAAAATATCATTGTATTTTAGCCTTTTCTGGAGGAAAAGATAGTGTTTTATCTCTAAAATTATTAGTTGAAAAGTTTAAATTAAATCCATTGTGTGTTATAGTTGATAATAAATATATTGCCAACAAAGCAATAGAAAATGCCTTAAATGTAACTAAACATTACAATGTAGATTTGGTTATATTAAATAGAGACTTCACAGATTTGTTTGAAGATGTGATAAAAAGAGGAGAGAGTCCTTGTAGAAGATGCTCAAGATTAATATTAAGAGATGTTTGGAGAGTTGCCAAACTATTGAATATAAAGTATATAGTAACTGGTCACGAACTGCCTTTTGGACACTCGGCAATAAGAGATATGAAAGAGGGTATAAAGATGATAAGATTGTTAGCTCCTTATAAATTTAAAGAGGAGGAAAAATACAAAATGCTAAAAGATCTACCTTGGAAAAAACCAAATTTGGGTGGTTATACTACAAACTGTTTAGTTTTAGGATTGGCACTAAATAGATTTTTTGAAAAATATGGGTTTAGTTTTGAGATTGATAGAATAGCAACACTCGTTAGATTAGGTTTGTTATCAAAAGAAAAAGGTAAAAAATTATTAGAAAAACCAGAAGTTCCAGAAGAAGTTTATGAAGAACTAAGAAAGAGAGGATTAAAGATATAAAATAAAATGAGGGGCGTAAGTATGGATATAATAACGATAAATGAAAATGGATTTTTAGATAAAATTAAAGGAAAAAAGCCATTATTTACTTGCGTAATTTCTTCTATTGAAACTACAACCTATATTCCAATATCTGGTGTCCATAGAGATGTTATTAAATATACTCCAGCGGCAGATGTGGAACTTGTTTTCTGTGGAAAATCTTTAACTTTAAAAACTCCTCCAATAGATTCAACAGGATCTCCTACGCCAGCAATTATTACAAGGAGTTGTGTTGAATTAAAAAATATAAAAAACTTACACATAGATGCTGGAGCCTTTATAAAGCCAAAAATTCCATTTATTGAAATTGACTATAAACCAACGGGAAAAATAGAAGAAGGTAAAGCAATGAACAACTCCAAGGAATTATTTAAAAAAGGTTATCTATTAGGGAAAAATTTGGAGGCGGATATTTTAATTGTAGGAGAATGCGTTCCTGGGGGAACTACAACTGCCTTGGGTGTTTTGTTAGGTTTAGGCTATGAGGCAGAGGGAAAAGTTAGTTCTGGCTCTGTAAATAATCCACACGAGTTAAAAATAGAAGTTGTAAAAAAGGGATTAAAAAAAGCAAATATAAATAAAAATTCATCTGTTTTTGATGTTTTAAATGCAGTTGGAGATAAGATGATGCCTGTTGTTGCTGGTTTAGCAATAAGTTTCGCTGAAAGAGATAAGCCAGTTATATTAGCTGGTGGAACTCAGATGAGTGCTGTTCTTGCGGTTATAAAAGAAATTAATAAAGAGCTTTTAAAAAACAATTTAATAGCTATAGGAACAACAGAATTTGTTTTAAATGACAAAAAAGGAGATTTAAAGGGAATAGTAGAGCAAATTTGGGATGTTCCTATATTGGCATCTAAATTTTATTTCGAAGATTCAGAAATTGAAGGTTTAAGAAATTACTGTAAAGGTTCTGTAAAGGAAGGTGTGGGAGCTGGAGGAATAGCAGTATATAGTATAGTTAATGGATTAAATTCATATATATTTAAAACTCACATAGAAAATAAATATAAACAATTATTTAAATTAGCCCAATATCTCTAAGATTTTTGCCTTAACTTTACCTTTTCCTCCTCTTGGCTCCACCAATACTTTTCCACAAGTTAAACATTTAACTACAGTTGCTGGACTTCCAAATACTATCTGCTCATTGTTACATTCTGGACATTGAACTTTTAAGAATTTACTTTTTGGTTTTGGGATTAAGTCCATCATCTCCCCTCTTTCATGTTTTACTTAAAATAGTTTAAAGAATTTTTTCCCAAAATTATTTTTCAACTATCTCAAATCTTCCTGATCTAAAGCAACCATTAGCTTTTGTGTGCATTTTTCCACATTCTGTACATTTAAATCTTAAATCAATTTTTTTAACTGGCTTGGATCTGTCTGGTAATGGTCTTGGGAAACCTCCATAACCTGCTGTAACTCTTCTGAACTGTCTCTGACCCCAAGTTAATTCACTTGGTTTTCCTTTTTTTGCTTTTTCCACGATGTGTATTGTGTGTTTTTTACAATATGGGCAGTATCTTCTAATCTTCTTTGGCATCTTCATAACTTTCACCTATCTTTGAGACAATGTTGTGTTTTTGTAAAATATTAACTATTCTTTTATTTAGTGAGATTACATCATTTTTATTTAAGTGATATATAAAAGTGCCGTCTGTGAAAGGAGGAAAGTTTTTGTCTATCTTTACAACATCAATATCGTTAGTTGTATATATAGATTTTGGTATATCTATTATTTCATTTTCTTCTTCAAGTTCTTTAATTTTTACTTCAACAACAATATTTTCAATAGCATTTATAATATTTTCCTCTTCTGGAAGTAAATACTCTCTACTTTCATCTAAATACATGGCTTTGTATATTCTCAACTTTCTAAGTTCTTTAAAATAGTATTTAACTCTATCAATTTCAATTTCATCATTTATTTCATTTATATATTTTCTAATGTCTTCATAAAAATTGTCAGGTAGTTTTAATAATTTGTCTGATTTAATTTCTTCAAAAAAATAATTTTTTAAGGAGTTATAAATATTACTCATAATCTCACATTAGCTTTCGATTCTTGGAGCTAAGAGGAATGTTAAATTAACTCCTGCCAAAGAATATTCTATTTTTACAGGCATATCTGTTCCTAAGTAAATTTTAATAATGTCTCCTTTACTAACTCCTTTAACCATATCCACTAAATAATCTAAGTTAAATGCACTCTTAGCTTCTTCTGTTACTTCCAAACTAATTATAGCCGAACTGTCTTTTTCAAATACTGCTTCAATTTCATTTAAGTCTCCTTTTGCTTGCACAACGAATTTATCTTCATCAGCTTTTAAAATTACATAATCACTAAATAAATCAGCATCTTTTAAAGCCTCTTTAAAGGCATCTCCTTTAATCATTATAACATTTGGATACTCTATTTCAGGAACTTTGACTGATGATGAACTTATATCCAACAATGCCAAACTGAATTTTCTCTTACCAGTATTTTCAAAAATAACATTTAATCTGTTCTTTTCTTCATCCAATTCTAATATCAACTTATCTTTTGATTTAGCCCTATTCATGACTTTTTTGAAAGCCTCTAAATCAATTCCAATTTCATGAGAATCTGCTTCATACTCTTCAAATGCTAATCTTGGAATTTCTAAACTTACTAATGCTACGTGACTTGGATCCATCGCCGCGGCTTTAACACCCTCTTCATCTACCTCAAAGCAAATCTCATCTAAAAGTGTTGCTACAGTATCAACCACTTTTTTAAACTCTTTTGCACTTTCTAAAACTCCCCTAAACATACTTTATCACCAACTAAAATATTCAAGTGATTTAGGTAGTATTGTTTTAGTATTTATAAGGTATAAAAACATTTTTATATTCCTTTTCATTCTTTTAAGTATTGCTTAGTTTTGATACTACTACAAAATGCAATCAAAAATAATTTATATTCTTTCTTATAATCTTTATGTATTAAATAGTTTTACTATGACAAAGTCCTATAAATTACTTTTCTAAACTCTCTATAACTATAATAAATTTTGGGATATAAAATGATAGAGAAACTCGCTGAAATTCGAAAAAAAATTGATGAAATTGACAGTCAGATATTGAAGTTAATTTCTGAAAGAAATAGCTTAGCTAAGGATGTAGCTAAAATAAAAAATGAGCTTGGTATTCCTATTAATGATCCAGATAGAGAAAAATATATATACAATAGAATAAGAAAACTTTGTAAAGAACATAATGTTGATGAGGATATTGGCATAAAAATATTTCAAATATTAATTGAACATAATAAATTCCTTCAGAAAAAATATCTACAGGAAACACAGCATAAAAATAAAAAACTTTAACCGGGTGAGAGAATGGGAAGAATTAGGCAAGCATTAATTAAAAGAACTTCTATGGAATTAATTAAAAAATACAGAGATTTATTTACAACAGATTTTGAAACTAACAAAAAAGTTTTAGAAAAAGTTGCTGTAATATCTACAAAAAGATTAAGAAATAGAATCGCTGGATATATAACACACAAAATGAGACAGCTCCAATAAAGGTGACGTTATGTTTAAGGGAGTTTATCCCGCAATTATTACTCCTTTTAAAAATAATGAAATTGATTATAATGGATTAGAAGAAAATATCAATTTTTTAATTGAAAATGGAGTTAGTGGAATTGTAGCAGTTGGAACTACCGGAGAAAGTCCTACACTATCATATGAAGAGCATAAAAAAGTTATTGAAAAGGTTGTAGATATTGTAAATGGTAGAGTTCAGGTAATTGCAGGAGCTGGTTCAAACTGCACAAGAGAGGCAGTAGAATTATCAGTATTTGCTGAAGATGTTGGTGCAGATGCTGTTTTATCTATAACTCCATACTATAACAAACCTACTCAAGAAGGTTTAAGAAGACATTTTAGTAAAATATCTGAATCTATAAACATTCCTATTATTTTATATAATGTTCCTTCAAGGACTTCTGTTAATTTAGAACCAAAAACCGTTAAAATGTTAGCTGAAGAATACAGCAATATTTCAGCAGTTAAAGAGGCTAATCCTAATCTTTCTCAGGTTTCTGAATTAATATATGATGCTAAAGTTACAGTTCTTTCAGGAAATGATGAATTAACCTTGCCAATAATTGCGTTAGGTGGCAAAGGAGTTATAAGCGTTGTAGCAAATATCATCCCTAAAGAGTTCGTTGAAATGGTTGATTCTGCCCTTAAAGGAGATTTTGAGAAAGCAAGAGAGATTCATTACAAACTCTTTCCATTAATGAAAGCAATGTTTATTGAGGCTAATCCAATTCCAGTTAAAACTGCTCTAAATATGATTGGAAGACCAGCAGGAGAGTTAAGACTTCCTCTGTGTGAAATGAGCGAAGAACATAAGAAAATATTAGAAAATGTTTTAAGAGATTTAGGCTTAATTTAATATTATTTATTTCCAATTTACCTTATGGTGAATTACTATGGACGAAAAAACTATTGAAAAAATAAAGAAAGAGGCTGAAGAAATAATTAATAAATTCAGCGAAGTTTTAGAAAAATATAACTTAGAGATGGAAGAAAGTTACTATATTATTGACAGCAGAAATGTTCTTAGAGATGATGAAGCAGTAGAAAGCAATCCCGAATTTAGAAAAAATTTCTTAAAAATTGCTCCTAAGGCAAATAAAGAAGGTTATATCGTAGTAGAAAAAGGTAGCTGGTTAAAATAAAAGTATATATAATACCTATCATTATTACATCTTAACAATTTACTTCTAATAAAAGTTTTATAAATAGAAAAAATAATATAGAGGGTGATACTATAAAGAGGAGTTCAAGAAGATGGAAAAAGAAAGGTAGAATGAGATGGAAATGGTACAAGAAAAGATTAAGAAGGTTAAAGAGAGAAAGAAGAAGAGCAAGATCATAATAAATCTATATTTTTTATTTTTTAGGCGTAACATTATTATTTAAAAATTAATTTTTCATTTTGATTTTCATTTTATTTATTATTTTTAATTTTTATCTGACAATTTATTAGTAAATTTGAATAGATGATTGTGAGAGAATGAAAGTTGAAGGATTAACTAAAAAAATTATGGAAAATTTAAAGGAACCAATAACAATTAAAGAGCTTGCTAAAAAACTTAACATTCATCCTAAAAACTTAGATGTTAAAATTAGAGTTTTAAGAGATTTAGGATTAGTAGAAACAAAAAAAGGTAGAAATGGCTGGGTTAGATTATCAAAAGAAGGATTATACTTATTAGAAAAAGGAGAAATTAAATTAAATTCTTTAAAATTGCAGATAGTGGCTAAGGATAGAATCGGGTTGTTAGCAGATATTACATCAAAAATCTCAAAAATTGGTGGAAACATAACTTCAACAATTCTTGAAAGAGATGGAGAGGATGTTATTATATATTTAATTGTAGAAAATGTAGAGAAGGAAGAAATAGAAAACGCATTAAAGGATATTGTTAAAAAATTCTCAATTATATGGTGAAACATTATGATAGAAGTTGAAATTAAAGTAAAAATTGATAATAAGGACGAAATAATAGAAAAATTAAAAAAATTCGGATTTAAATTTATTAAAAAGAAATTTCAGGAAGATATTTATTTTAATGGAATTAATAGAGATTTTAGAAAAACTGATGAAGCTTTAAGGATTAGAGATGAAGATGGAACTTTTTTTATTACATATAAAGGACCAAAGTTAGATAATGTTTCAAAAACCAGAGAAGAGATTGAGGTAAAAATCGACGATAAAGAAAAGATGAGATTAATTTTAAAAAAACTTGGATTTAAAGAAGTCTCTCCAATAAAAAAAATTAGAGAGATTTATAAAAAAGGTGATATTATAGCAAGTATTGATAATGTAGAAGGATTAGGATTATTCTTAGAATTAGAAAAATCTATATCTGACTCTGAGATTACCAAGAAAGATGAAATTTTAAATGAACTATTAGATTTACTGAAAAGTTTAAATATCAGTAAAGATAAGATTATTAGAAAATCATACTTGGAATTAAGGGGAGAGTATGAAAAAATCTAAATCAAAATTAAATAAGAGAAAGTTATTAGCAATATTTGTAGCCATAGTTATGATGCTTTCTATAATTCCTGTATTCCTAATAGGGCTTTAAAACAGCTTTAAAACATCAAGAAATATAATTAAGATTTTGCTTATTAGTTAAAATCAGAAAATAAAAATTCAAGAGATTAATAATTATCACTAACTTTTATTAATTAGAAATATTAATATCGATATTAAAAAAATTAATCACTTAAAATAACTTTTGATTCTTCCTACTAATTCTCTCAAATCATTTATATTAGATGCCCGAATATCCTTTTTTTGGGGAAATTTTAAAATAATTTCATCAAATATATTTGTATTTTGTGGTTTTTTCATCATATAATAGTATTTTGCTATGCAGTTAATTCTCGCAGTAATTAGTTCGCTTAAATATGTTAAACACATTTCTTCAGTAACAAGACCCATATAGTTGTTTTTATCATCGTGTTTTAATAGAGATATTCCTACTAAAACTTCAATTATATCAAATTTAACGAGTTCCTTAGAATTCTGTTGCTTCTTTTTTAACTCATATAAATAAATTGCTAAATCTCTAATAGAGTCCCAAGGTAAATTTAAATTAACCTTATCTAAATCTTCTTTTTTTAATTTCCATAAAGGAACTTCCTTATCATCTAACAATACTGGATATTCTAAGCAAAATTGATATAGCATTTCATAAACATCCATATTTTTCACTTAGTTTATTTTATTTTTGTTTAATATTCATTTTCTATAAAGTTCTTAATAAGTTTTAAACCTAAATCTGGAAATTTCAATTTGTCAGACTCTGTCAATATACTCTCAGGATGAAATTGAACTCCTTCAATTGGCAACTTTTTATGTCTAACTCCCATAATATAGTTATCATCCAAACTTTTAGCAGTTATTTTTAACTCTTTTGGCACTTCTTTTGCTATTAATGAATGATATCTCCCCCCATAAAAAGGATTTGGTATATCTTTAAAAATACCTTCGCCATCATGTTTTATTAAACTTGCTTTTCCGTGCATGACTCTATTTGCCCTATCAACAACCCCTCCAAAAGCCTCAACAATACATTGATGCCCTAAACAAACTCCTAATATTGGAACATCAACCTCTTGAATTATTTTTATACAGTTTCCAGCGTCTTTTGGAGTTTTTGGACCAGGACTTATAATTATTCTATCTGGATTTATTTTGTTAATTTCCTCTAAGGTTATTTTATTATCTACTAACTTAACTTTATGCCCCAAAGTTCCTACATATTGAACTAAGTTCCAAACAAAGGAATCAATATTATCAATGATTAAAACTCTCTTAACTTCCATTCTCTTCAAACCTCCTTAATAATTAATATGTTAACAAAATTAAAAATAATAAACTCAATAAAGATTAAATTTAAAAATAAGGAGATTTTTTATTTATAATTAACTACAACCTACAATCTAATTATACTTTATCTTATAACTTATAATTTTTTAATCAATTACCATTACATCCTACCAGGACAATTTATTCCTAACAACATTAATCCAGTTTCCAATACATTTTTAGTACTTTTGACTAACGACAATCTTGATTTTTTGATATTTTCATCTTTAGCCATTAAAATTGGACAATTTGCATAAAATCTATTGAATGTTTTGGCAAGTTCTAACAAGTAATTAGCTAAGATATGCACTTTTCTATTCTCAGCACTTTCTTTAATAATATCTTTAAACTCATTTAACATTTTAATTAAACTTTTTTCTTCGTTAGTTAATTCATAATCAAATATTGCCTCATCTTTAATGTTCTTATTTTCTGCCTCTTCCAAAATTCTGCAACATCTTGCGTGGGCATACTGTATAAATGGACATCCTACTTTTTCAAAATCTAACGCCTCATCCCATTTAAATATCATTGACTTTTCTGGAGAAATTCTTGCAATGTTATATCTAACTGCCCCCAATCCAATATCATAAGCTATTTTTTCATCTACTCCTCTTTTTTTACACTCTTCCTTAGCTCTCTTTATAGCCTCCTCTAACAACTCATCAGCACTAATAAATCTACCTTTTCTTGTACTCATTGAACCTTCTGGGAGAGAGATAAATTCATAAAATATAACTTCTGGAACTTTACTACCTAACAATTTTAATGCTGCTTTAACCATTTCAGCAGTTAATTTGTGATCAGCTCCCAATACATCTATTCCAATGTCACACTTTGATAGTTTATCCAAATGATAAGCAATATCTCTCGTTGAATACAAACTTGTTCCATTAGCCCTTGCTAAAACCATTTTCTTTTTAATGCCAAAATCTGATAAATCAAGCATATAGGTATCTTCTTTAATTACCTTACCAGTCTCTATTAACCTTTTTATAACATCTTTAACCATTCCATTTCTTACATAAGAGCTTTCCCAAACAAATGTATCATGCTTAATATTTAAATTTTTTAATGTCTCTTTTATTCCATCCAATGCATAATTAACTGCAAATTCAAATTTTTTGGCAATTTCATTATCTTCATTCCTCTCCAAAGCATTTTCATATTCTCTCATTAATTCGAGGATTTTTTCCTCTTCCTCTGGATGTTCTTCCAAATACTTATTAATTTTTACATAAGTTTCAGCAATTGCATTATCTTTCTTCTTATTTTCATCTAAACCAAACAACTCTATACCATAAACAACCAACGCCATCTGCCTACCCATATCATTTACATAGTAGTGAGTTTCAACATCATAACCATAAAACTCCAATATTCTTTTTAAACAATCTCCAATAATAGCATTTCTCAAATGTCCAATATGTAAAGGTCCGTTAGGATTTGCAGAAGTATGTTCTAAAATAATTTTTATTCCCTTTTTGTCTCCTCTTCCATAATTATGTCCTTCTTTATTAATCTCCTCTGTTAAATCTTTACCTAATTTATTATAATCAATATAGAAGTTTATGTATCCATTAACTACCTTTATTTCTTTAACACCCTCAATATTCATACTTTTTAACTTATTTCTTATACTTTCGGCAATCTCTTTTGGACTTTTCTTTAATTCTTTAGCCAATTTAAAGCAAATATTAACAGAATAATCCCCTAATTCTAAATTTGGAGGTTCATCTAATTTTATATCTATTTCTTTTTTTAATTCTTCACTAATTACTTTTTTTAATGCATTTATAATATTACTTTTAACATCCATATTCTTCCCTCTTCTTATTTATTATCAATTAAAATTCATCAATTTAAATCCTAAATTAATTTAATTTATTGACAGAAAATTTTATATATGATTATGCAATATAAAAACTCTCGGTGTTGTGTGGGCTGGTAGCTCAGACTGGGAGAGCGCCGCATTGGCTGTGCGGAGGCCGCGGGTTCAAATCCCGCCCAGTCCACCATTTTTTAAATTCTATTTTTCTTTTATTGAGTTATATATTTTTTGAATAAATTCAACTTTTTTAACTACATCTATTGAAGTTTTACCTAATACTCTTATCATTGGCTCTTTTCCTAAACCTCCTTTGTCGTAAATAATATCTGGAACTTTACCAATTTTTTTACATGCTATTGTAGTTCCCCACTCCATTGTTGAAACATTTGGAGGCTCCTCACTCCTATCAAATGAAGAAATTATAAATTTATCTTTAAATTTCTCTTTTAATATATTTATTAAATCTTCATCATATTTTATATTCATACAACTTCTTATTTTAGGATTAAACTTAGATGCAGATAAAATTATCTTTGCAATGTGTTCAGAAGCCCCAAATTCTATATCTCCTACTACATAAAATCCTCCAAGTTTATTTTTTATAATTCTACCAGTTAGAGATGCTATATCATTAAAATCCTTTGGTAGTGGTAGAGATTCAGCAATATTACTCCCAACTTCTGGTATTAAAGTAAAATTAATCTTTTTTAGTAAGTATATAGCATAACTTAAATTCTTTATAACTGTCTCTTTATTGATATAAGTAGGATTAGAATTATATCCATATTTTGTTTTTTTAGCATATATAATTGAGGAGAGTATAAAATTCTTTGCCTCTTTAATGGCATCTTCCAATTTATAACCTTTTGATAAAAATGCTGTTATGGCTGTAGAATAAACGCATCCAGTTCCATGAACTTCCTTATTTATTTTAAATCCTTTAAATATCTTTATAGTTATAGAGTTTCTTTTTAAAATATCATCAATTCCTGTAATTAGGATATATAAATCTTTTTTAAGATTGTAATTTTTATTTTTTACAAATTCCATAATTTTATTATACTCTTCTCTATTTGGAGTTATTAAGTAAGATTTATTAAAGAGTTCAATATACTTCTCCATTAATTTTTCATCAACAAAATTATATTTAGTTGTAGATGCAAGAACAGGATCGCAGATAACTTTTAAATCGTATTTATCAATATATTTCAGTAAAATATCTATACTCTGAGAAGTTAAAACTCCAGTTTTCACATACTCTATTTCAAATTCTTCAAACACTGATTTAAATTGATTTTTTATATCTTCTTTTGGTAAGTCATATTTTTCATAAACCTCTTTATTTGTTTGAGGAATTATTGAAGTAATTATAGATGGACAATAAACTCCTAATGTGTGAGCTGTTTTTATATCCGCTGAAATTCCTGCTCCACCAGTAGGATCATAGCCCCCAACAGATAATATTACCATTAAACCCACCAAGTTATAAAGATTTTACATTGATTTCTCTTAAACATTTCATAATTCTATTTATATTTTTTTCTAAAAAATTAATTTTTTCCAAATCTTCTTTAATATCTTCTTCTTTAATTTCTCCACTGGATATTTTATTTTTAAGTTCATCAGTAGTTTTTACACCATATTTTTTCAAAATTTCATTTAATTCATTTTCAAGTTCATTTAACTCTTCTAAAAACACTTTTTTCATAGATTTTATTATTAATTTTTCCATAATTATCCCTCACTATAGAATTCTATTAAATCTTCTAATTTTTTCAAAGCCTTTCCAGAGTCAATTGATTTTTCTGCCAACTTTATACCTTCCTCAACATCTTTAGCAACCTCAGAGATATATAAAGCAAATGCAGAATTTAATACAACAATGTCTCTTTTAGCCTCAGTTTCTTCCCCTTCCAAAATATTTCTAATTATTTTAGCATTCTCTTTAGCGTCTCCTCCTTTAATATCATTTAATTTAGCTCTTTTTATACCAAAATCTTCTGGTTCTATATAATAACTTCTTACCTCTCCATTCTTTAATTCAGATATTTTTGTTCTCCCTACAGTTGTAATTTCATCCATTCCACTACCATGAACAACTAACGCCCCTTTTAACCCCAAATTTTTTAAAACATAAGATAATTTTTCAGTTAAATTTTCATCATAAACTCCCATTAATTGATAATTTGCATTTGCTGGATTGGTTAAAGGCCCTAAAATATTAAAGACAGTTCTAATTCCTAACTCTCTTCTAACTGGTGTAGCATACTTCATTGCTGGATGAAAGTTAGGAGCAAATAAAAACCCTATTCCTATTTTTTCTATTGATTCCTCAACTTTCTCTAATGGAACATTTAAATTAACTCCTAATGCCTCCAAAACATCTGCACTACCACTTTTACTACTTACAGATTTATTTCCATGTTTAGCCACTGGAACATATGGAGAGACTACAAAAGCTGTGGCTGTGCTTATATTGAATGTGTTTAAATTATCTCCACCAGTTCCACAAGTATCTAACAACTTAGGAACTTTTGGATTTATCTTTAATGAAAATTCTCTCATAACTTTTGCAAAAGATGTTATTTCCTCTATTGTTTCCCCCTTCATTCTTAAAGCTGTTAATAAGGCGGCTATTTGAGTTGGCTTTGCAATTCCTCCCATAATTTCTTTCATAACTTCTTCTGCTTCATTTTTATCTAAATCTTTAAATTCTACAACTTTTTTTAATACCTCAGTAATAACCATTAATATCACCACTCAAATTTTAGTAAGAAATAATAGAAAGTTAATTAGTTAATTAATAGTATGTATATATCTCCCCTTTTTAGAAGTCTTACTAAACATTATAAACATTTATATAAAACTAAGTAGTTAAATACTTATGCTATTTGTTGCTAATAGAAACATTAAAATGGTGATATTTTTGTTATACAATGTAGATGAAAGATTTGAAATTAAAGATATCGTTGCGAGAGAGGTTATTGATTCAAGAGGAAATCCAACAGTTGAGGTGGAAGTAATAACAAAAGGTAAAGGTTACGGTTCAGCTATTGTTCCAAGTGGAGCTTCAACTGGAACTCACGAGGCTTTAGAGTTGAGAGATAAAGAACAAAGATTTGGAGGAAAAGGAGTATTAATGGCTGTTGAAAATGTTAATTCTATAATAAAACCTGAAATAATAGGTTATGATGCAAGAATGCAGAGAGAAATAGATAATATAATGATTGAATTAGATGGAACTCCAAATAAATCAAAGTTAGGGGCTAATGCCATATTGGCAGTTTCTTTGGCAGTTGCTAAGGCGGCGGCATCAACAGCAAAGATTCCACTGTATAAATACTTAGGAGGATTTAACTCTTTTGTTATGCCAGTTCCAATGATGAATGTTATAAATGGAGGAAAACACGCTGGAAATGATTTGGACTTACAAGAGTTTATGATTATGCCTGTTGGAGCCCTATCAATATCTGAAGCTGTAAGAATGGGCTCAGAAGTTTATCATGTATTAAAGAAGGTTATTGAGGAGAAGTATGGTAAAAATGCTATAAATGTTGGTGATGAAGGAGGTTTTGCTCCTCCATTAAAAACTTCAAGAGAGGCATTAGATTTACTAACTGAAAGTGTTAAAAAAGCTGGTTATGAATGTGGGGAAGATATTGTCTTTGCTTTAGATGCTGCAGCTTCAGAATTTTATAAAGATGGTTACTACCATGTTGAAGGTAAAAAATTAAGTAGAGAAGAATTATTAGATTATTATAAGGCGTTAGTTGAAGAATATCCTATTGTTTCAATTGAAGATCCATTCCACGAAGAAGATTTCGAAGGATTTGCAATAATAACTAAAGAATTAGATATTCAAATTGTTGGAGATGACATATTTGTAACAAATGTTGAAAGGTTAAGAAAAGGTATAGAAATGAGAGCAGGAAACGCCTTACTATTGAAAGTTAATCAGATTGGAACTTTAAGTGAGGCAATTGATGCGGCAAATTTAGCATTTAGAAATGGTTATGGAGTTATTGTCTCACATAGAAGTGGAGAGACAGAGGATACAACAATATCCGATTTAGCAGTGGCATTAAACTCTGGGCAGATAAAAACAGGAGCACCAGCAAGAGGGGAGAGAACAGCAAAATACAACCAGTTAATTAGAATAGAGCAAGAGTTAGGAATAACAAAATACGCTGGAAAAAACTTTAGATGTCCATTCTAATTTATTTTTGCTTTATTTTTAATTTTTAAAATTATAATTTTTAAGATTAATTTGTTATTTATTTTTTGATTATTTTTATTTTGTGAAGGTGAAATTATGGACTTAGAAAAGTTAATAAAAATTGGTGAAAAAAATGGCTTTGAGACAGAAGTTTTTTTTGAAAAATCTTACTATACAGGAGTAGATTTAGATGGAAAGAGTGTAGATAGTTTTCAAACAGAGGTTGATTATGGTATCGGAGTTAGAGTTCTAAAAGATGGCAAAGTTGGTTTTGCCTATTCTAATAGATTTAATGAAAGTATTGTTTATAGAGCAATGAAAAACTTAGTAGAAGATAGATATACTAAATTTGCAGAGCCACAAAAGTATAAAGAGCCAAAAGGAATTTATTATAAAGAAATCCTAAATTTAGAGGAGGAAAAACTATTGGAATGTCTTATAACTATGAGGGATATTATTTTAGACAATAATGCCACTGTTTTGAGCGGAGGAGTTTCGAAATCAGTAGGTTATGTAAGAATAATAAACTCTAATGGCGTAGATGTTGAATATGAAGATACTTATTTTTCAGCATCAATATCAATAATGTATGAAGGAGAAACTTCTTATGAAGGAAAAACAGAGCATAATATTTTCAATGTCGAAGAAATTAGTTACAAGGCATTAGATTTGGCTAAAAAATCAGCAAATGGAAAAAGTATTTCATACAAAGGAAATATTATTTTATCTCCAAGAGCCTTGCGTGAGTTATTGGCATATACATTGGTGCCAGCGTTTAGTGCTGAAAATGTTCAGAGAGATAGGAGTATTTTAAAAAATAAAATTGGAGAACAGATTTTTAATGATTGTATAACGATAGTTGATGATGGAACTTTGGATTATGGTTTATACTCTTCAAAGTGCGATGATGAAGGAACCAAAACACAAAGAACTGTATTAGTGGAAAACGGAATTTTAAAAAATTATCTATATGATATAAAAAGGGCTAATAAAGAAGGAAAGACATCAACAGGAAACGCTTCAAGAGGTTATAGTTCTCTCCCATACATATCTCCAACGAACTTTATTATTGAGAAAACTAATAACAGTTTAGATGATTTTGATGAATATATTTATATAAATGGAATTATTGGTTCTCATACTTCAAATCCAATTACAGGAGATTTTGCCGTTGAGATTCAAAACTCATACTATTACAAAAATGGAGAAATTATTCCACTAAAAAAAGGAATGTTTGGAGGAAATATATTTGAGATGTTTAAAGATGCTATTCCTTTAAATAATGTAGAACAGAGAGGTAAGTTAATTTCTCCTTCAATAGTTTTCAAAGGAGAAATAGTTAGTTAATAATTTTGTTTATTTTATTCTTTTTTATTCTTTTAATCTTTCCTTTAAATAATCTACTAAATTATCTATTCTAATTCTAATCTGCTCTCTGGTATTCCTCTCTCTAACTGTAACAGTTCTATCTTTTAATGTTTGTCCATCTACTGTTATACAAAATGGAACTCCAATTTCATCAGCCCTCATATATCTTCTACCAATAGCTCCACTGTCATCATATTCAGCTATAATTCCATTATCTCTAAGTTTCTCTTTTATCTCCATGGCTATCTTTGGCATATCTTCCTTATTAACCAATGGTAAAACATATACCTTTATAGGAGCTATTGATGGTTTTAAATCTAAATAAACTCTATCATCTTCCTCTCTATATGAATGTTCTAATAAACAGTAGGTAATTCTATCGATTCCAAATGATGGCTCAATGACATGAGGAATTACTTTTTCTCCTTTAATAACTTTTTTAACCTTTTTTATTTCAACATAATCTTTTAAAATTTCAAATTCTTTCTCATTAATTTTTATAATTACTTTGCCATCTTTTTTAATATTTTTAACAAATTCTTCTTTCTCTTTTTCACTTAAATTGTTTATATACTCTTCAATTACTTTTGTATCTTTTTTAAATATCCTTCCAACAACTTTATAATTTAGATTTATTTCGTAAGTTTCTATCTCTTTTTCCTTATCAAACTCAACAAATATTGATAATTCTACACCACTATGGTAAGAATGACTTCTTAAATCGTAATCTGTTCTATCGGCAATTCCTACACACTCAATCCATCCAAACCTCTCTGTGTATATCTCAGCATCCCAACAGTCCATTGCATAGTGTGCCATCTCATTTGGCAAATGCTGTCTAAATCTAATTTTATCTTTATCAATTCCAATATTTTCTAAAAATCTCTTCGTTAAAGCTATAAAGTATGCAATTGTTTGATGCCTTATTATTCCCTTCTCAACGGCCTCTCCTATAGAAATTTTAATTATTTTCTCGTCCTCTGATAAGTTCTCATCCATCTGCCTATAAGCTGGCAGTAATGGAACTATTTCATCTTTAACTAAATCAAATTTTTCATGCTCTTTTCTTTCTGGATGGACAAAGTATTCAATCTCTGCTTGAGTGAATTCTCTCAACCTAATAACTCCCTGCCTTGGAGAAATTTCATTTCTGTAGCTTTTACCAATTTGAACAACACCAAAAGGCAACTTGTTTCTGAAAAATTGAGCCAATCTTCTAAATTGAATAAATATTCCTTGTGCTGTTTCAGGTCTCATATAACCAGTTCTCTTTCCTCCTGGCCCTATAGATGTAACAAACATCAAGTTGAATTTCTTAACCTCTCCTAACTCTCCTCCGCACTTTGGGCATTTTATATTATACTTTCTAATTAATTCTTCCAATTCTTTCAAAGTTTTCCCTTCAGTATCTACATCTACAAACTCTTCAATTAAATGATCCGCCCTAAAACTTTCTAAGCAATTTTTACATTCTACAATTGGGTCTGTGAAGTTATCTACATGCCCAGATGCTTTTAAAACCTCATAAGGAGTTACTGTTGGGCTTTCTATTTCATAAAATCCTTCTTTTACAATAAATATTTCTCTAAATTTTGATATAATGTTATTTTTTAGTAAGCATCCTAATGGTCCATAATCTACAAATCCAGCAATTCCTCCATAGATTTCAAATGAACTCCATAAGTATCCTCTTCTTTTAGCCAAATCCATAATCTTTTCATAAATATCTTTTTCCATTTTTTCACCAAAGTATAGTTTTTCCAGAGTCTATTCTATCTAATATAAATATCATTAATGACGAGGCAATTAAATCAGCGGTAGTTCCAGGATTTAATTTATTTTCCTCCTTTGATAAATAATTATCAAATTCTTTAACCTTTTCTTCATTAAAGTTTTTTAATACATCTTTAGCCATTTTAGAAACTTTTAATGCAGTTTCAAAACCTTTCTTTCGTGCAATTAATGTATCTGGATATTCTGCCAATATGTTTAAAAATGTTTTCGTTACTGCTAAGTTGATATTATTTAACTCCTTATAATACTTTTTTAATAACTCATAACCTTCAAATGAGATTTTAAAGTTATCTACCCATTCTTTACTTATGTTATCCCATTCTGCGGATATTTTATAAACATCTAAAAGAGTTAATCCCTTCTCTATAAGTTCTCTTTTTGCGTCTTCTGAAGTTACATCAGGTCCTTTTTTTGGTTTATTGACATAAGCCATTGCTATATTTATAGCATCATAGACATTTATTGCATCTTCAACAGTTGTATTTTCAGATATTTTCTTTAAATTCTTTTTTAGTTCATTTTTATTAAAATTGTCTAACTTTCCAGAAGCCATTGCTATTGGTATATGCAACATTATAATTCCTAAATTAGCATTTGTTGGAGACCACTTCTTACTCTCAATTACCGCCTTTTTTATATATAAGCCAACATTTTTGTCATCTTGTGAAGCCTCATAGACAACATTTCCAAAGGCAATTCCAGAATTTATAAAGTGATGATACTTTATATCTCTATAATCCCTATTTCTATGGACATTTCCAGGTTTAAAAGAACTAACTTCTAAACAGCAGGCAATTTGGGAGGCTTTCATAATATCAAAAGGATTCATTTTTTCACCAAAATTTATTTATATGTAGGAATATAAAAGTTACATATAATTCAATTGGGTGAAAGTATGAATGTAGTTGGGCTAATACTATATCTTTATGTTGGATTTTTATCATTCTTTCTTGGAATGATTCCTATATACTATTTTATAAAATACTCAAAGTTGGAAAGGGACAAAATAAAAAACAATGCAATAATCCAATATAGGGAAAATCTTAAAAATCTTATGCCAAAGAGTTTTAGAAATTTAGTAATATCCTTCTTATTTATCATAGTCGTAATAACAGTTGTTAATATTTTTGTTTTTAAACTCTATACTTTTGCCTTAATTATGGATATAATATTGTTTATTTTAATGTGTTTTGTTGGATTTTATAGATTTCCAGTTTATATCTCTAAAGATGGATTTTATTTTGAAAAATTATATACTTGGAGAGGTTTTGAAGGTTACGAAAAAGTTGGAGATAAAATAAAACTAATTGGAAAAAAATATATCTCATCAGATGTTTATCTAAAAGATGATAAAAAACTTGAAGAAGTTCTTAAAAGATATTTCCATTAAAGAGGGAAAACTTGTTTTCTCATTGTAATTTTTATTTTCAGCCCAGATGGAATTTTAGATTTATTTATATATTTTTATTTTTATATATTAAATATAAAAAAGCAAAAAAAGATTGGCATTATACCAAATCAAAATTATTTTTTAATATCTATATAATAGACAACTGATAAAAAATTATTTAAATCCTATTCAATAAGAATTTTTTAAACTCCTCAAAAGCTTTTTTTCTATGAGATATTTTACTTTTCTCCTCTGGAGTCATCTCAGCAAATGTCCTATTTTCTCCCTCTGGGATAAAAATACTATCATAGGCAAATCCATATCCTTTACTTCTAATAGTTTCTGAAACTTTCCCCCTAACTACTCCTTTAAATAATTTTACACCATTTTCATCGCAATAACCAATAACAGTTTTAAAATAAGCATCTCTATTATCCTTATCTTCTAACAATTTTAAAATTCCCTCATTACCTATAGTTTCTTGAACATACTTAGAATATGTTCCCGGAAATCCTTTTAAAACTTCTACGAAAAAACCACTATCTTCAACAATAACAGGCTTTTTTAATATATTATAAACCCACTCTGCCCCAAATTCAGCAACTTCTTCCAAAGTTCCTTGAATTTCAGGATATTCTATTTTTACCTGCTCAATTTCTATATTTTTTAAATCTTTTAAAATAATATTAGCCTCTTTAATTTTGTGAGGATTTCCAGTAGCAAAATAGATTTTCATAATTATCACCAAAATTTTTAAAGGATGTCCCCCCAGTTTAACACCCTCTATCATCCTAAAGCATTGCTATGTCAAGAGAGCTAACCCACTGGGGGGTTGTAAAAAAGTTAAGTATATAGAGTATAAATAATTTTAAATTAGTTAATCCAAATTAATTAATTTATTTTTCTAAAATAAAAAATGGTGCAGGGGAGGGGATTTGAACCCCCGAACCCCTACGGGACCGGATCTTAAGTCCGGCGCCTTTGGCCAGGCTTGGCGACCCCTGCACCTTAGGCGAATTATAGAATTGATGTTCTCATATATATACTTTTCGGTTTTTGGTAAAGATAAACATATATTAATGAGTTCCTTTATTTTGTAAAAAATATCTATATTATGGTTCAATAGTTTTCGTACAGTAATGAGGTAAAGTATGAAAAATTTAAAAAGGTTAACTATAATTTTATATAACTCTTATGACAAAACAAGATGGCACGAAGCTCATAAAAGATCTATTGCAAGGGCGGCACCAATATGCTATGCCTTTAATTGTAACTTGGCAATAATGGACTTTCCTTGCACCAAAGAGGATATATTAAATATAAAAACTACAATTGGAAATTCTGGAGAATACTTAGAAAAATTAATTGAGAAAAATAGATTTTTTATCGTTGATAAATTTCTTCCTCAGTTTGGAATACCTATTGCTACAACATCCAAGCCTGATGATAATAAAGTAATATCTCCTTTAGATACAGCATATTTATTAAAGAAGAAACCAATTGGATTATATATAGGACTTGGAAGACATGGATTACCAAAGGATATTATGGAATCTTGTGTATATCACTTGGATATTACTGAAAAAAGAATATCTTTAGAAACTTGTACGGCAATTGGATGCATTCCAGCGGTGATATATACCCACACAAAGTATTTTAGTAAAGTAAAAAATAATTGTAAAAGATAAAAATGAAAACAAAAAATTTTATATACTTAAACTATTTTTAAATTACTATTACCAATTATTAGGTGGAAGTATGAGTGTTAGCATTATGAATGCTATAAAGGAAGTAAAATTAGCTGAAGAAGAGGCTATTAATAAAATTGAAGAAGCAAAAAATAAAGCTGAACAAATAAAAAATGAAGCAATTGAAGAAGCAAAAAATCTTATTGCAAAAACTGAAGATGAGGCTAAAAAAACTGTTGAAGAGATGATTAAAAAGGCTGAAGAGGACGCTAAAAAAATAGCCCAAGAAATCTTAGAAAAAGCAGAAAAAGAAAGGAAAGAAATTATATCTATTGCTAAGGTAAAAATATTATCTTTGAAGTTATCTGAAATCCTTGAAATCTAAATTAAACAAGGTGATTTTAGTGAAACCCGTAAGAATGAAGAAATTAAAAGCGGTGATATTGGATGAAAAAGTTGATAATGTTGTAAGACAGTTACATGAATCTGGAATAGTTGAACTTTGTGATCTATCTGAAAAATTAGAAGATGTTGAGTGGAAATCTTTATTATCACCATCATCCCATGCAGACTATGTTAGAAATGTTACTACACTGATGATAAAGGCTAGTAGAATATTAGATTTGTTTTCCAATGTTAATCCAAAAGAAGTTAGTGTAAAAGATATTCTAAATCCAAAACCAATTGAAAAAAAGAAAGTTCAATTTAATACTCATGAAGAAGTTATTAAATACTGTGAAAAAGTATTAAATGAAATTAGTAAAGAAGTAGATGATCCTTCAGAAAAATTGAATGAATTAGAGAATAGAAAGTCAAGATTATTACAGTTGAAAGATCAAATATCTTACTTAAAAGGTTTAGAATTTGATTTAAAAGATTTAGGACCTGGAGTTTATATTTATATTGGATGTGGAAGTGTTCCAAAAGAGAAAGTTAATGAATTAAAATCTGAATTAGATAAAGTTACTGAGGAGTATATTGAAGTATTCGCAGGAGAAGAATTTGAGAAAGACAATAAGATAAGGGTTCCAATAGTATTTGTTACATTAAAAGAAAAACTTGAAAGTGTATTATCCACATTAAGAAAGTTTGAGTTTGAGAGATACGACATAAGTGATGTTGAAGGTACTCCAAAAGAGGCATTACAGAAAATAGAAAATGAATTGAAGAATATAGAATCAGAAATAAAAAGTTTAATTGAAAAACTAAAAACTTTAGCTAAAAAATGGGAAAATGAGCTATTGGTAGTTTATGAGCTATTGTCAATAGAAAAAGAGAGAGGAGATGCCTATTCACAATTTGGTAAGACTAATAGAACTTACTACATAGAGGCATGGGTTCCTGCAAAAGATGCTGAAAAAGCTAAAAAAATAATAGAAAAATCTTCAGAAGGTTATGCATTTGTTGAAATTTCTGAGCCTGATGAACCTGAAGAAAAGATTCCTGTATTGTTAAATAATCCAAAACCAATTAAGCCATTTGAGATGCTTACAGAAATGTATGCTTTACCAAAATACAATGAAGTAGATCCTACATTATTAATAGTTCCAGGCTTCTTACTGTTCTATGGTATTATGCTTACTGATGCAGTTTATGGTTTATTATTAACAATAGTTGGATTATGGACGTGGAAAAAAATAGGTAAGGTTAGTGAAGGTGCTAAAAAACTTGGATATATATTAACATTGGCTGGAATCTCAACAATTATAATGGGAATTATAACAGGAGGTTACTTAGGAGATTTTATGTATGAATTTTTAAATATTGACATATACAAAATGGGATTGGCATTAGTCAATCCACTTGGAGCAAGCACTTTTATTAAAAATGGTCCAATAGCCATATTAGAATTCTCAATTGCTGTTGGTTTATTGCATTTATTAATTGGATTAATTGTAGGATTTAAAGAGAATATTAAAAAAGGTAATACTGGAGAAGCCATAATAAATCAAGGGATTTGGATTATATTAATTTTAGCAATAATATTAGGGGTAATTATGTATTTAGTAATATCAAATATGATGATAACTATTGGTATAATTGGAGTAGCCGCATTAATTGCAATAATTGTTTGTGCAATTAAAGGATTCAAAGAAAATGGAATCATGGGAGCACTATTGGGAGCTATGGATATTACTGGTTTCTTAGGAAATGTTCTATCTTATGCAAGATTGTTGGCTCTCTGTTTGGCTACTGGAGGTTTAGCAATGGCTGTAAATATTATGGCTAAGATTGTTGGTGGTTCAATACCAATAATAGGAATTATAATTGCCATTATAATACTAATAGGAGGTCATGCATTTAACTTCGTAATGAATGGTTTAGGAGCATTTATACACTCTCTAAGGTTGCACTATGTAGAGTTCTTTAGTCAGTTTTATGAAGGAGGAGGTAAAAAATTCAGTCCATTTAAGGCAAATAGAGAATATACTACAACATAAAATATAAAAACAAAAAATACAAATTACAAAATTTAATAAAGATGAGGTGATGTATTATGGTAGATGCTTTACTATTAGGAGCTATTGGTGCTGGTTTGGCAGTTGGACTTGCAGGATTAGGTTCAGGAATTGGTGCAGGAATTACTGGAGCAAGTGGTGCTGGAGTTGTTGCAGAAGATCCAAATAAGTTTGGTACTGCTATAGTCTTCCAAGCATTGCCACAGACACAGGGTTTGTATGGATTCTTAGTAGCAATTCTTATTCTGTTTGTTTTTAAGACAGCCTCTCCATGGGCTATGTTTGCAGCTGGATTGGCAACAGGTTTAGCTGGTTTATCAGCAATTGGTCAGGGTATTGCATCAGCGGCTGGTTTGGGAGCAGTTGCTGAGGACAACAGTATATTTGGTAAGGCGATGGTTTTCTCTGTCCTTCCAGAGACACAGGCAATTTATGGTTTATTAATCGCTATTCTATTGTTAGTTGGAGTATTTAAAGGATCTGGAGCTGTATCAGTTGCTGCCTTAGGTGCAGGGTTTGCAGTTGGGTTTGCAGGTCTCTCTGGTATTGGGCAGGGTATTACTGCTGCAGGGGCTATTGGAGCAACAGCAAGAGATCCAGATGCTATGGGTAAAGGGCTTGTTTTAGCAGTTATGCCAGAAACTTTCGCAATCTTTGGGTTGTTAATAGCAATCTTAATCATGCTAATGGTATAAACCTTTACCCTCTTTTAAACCTTTTTAAACAATATATAAAATTAACTTTACTTAAAAATTTGATTTTGGAAGGTGAAATTAATGGGAGTGGATAAGATAAAATCGAAGATATTAGAAGATGCAAAAGTCGAAGCTGAAAAAATCATTGCTCAAGCTGAAGAAGAAAAAAATAAAATTTTAGAAGAAGCTAAAAAAGAGGCTGAAAAAAGAAGAGTTGAAATATTAAAAAAAGGGGAGAAAGAGGCTGAAATGGTTAAAAACAGAATAATAGCAGAGGCTAAATTAGAGGCTAAGAAAAAGTTATTAGAGGCTAAAGAAGAGATCATTAATATGGCAATAAATAAATTAAGAGAAGAACTCCACAAATTACCAGAACAACCAGATTATAAAGATAAACTCATCAAATTAATAAAAGATGGGGCAATATCATTAGGTGGCGGAGAATTAGTTGTAAGATTAAACAGAAGAGATATGGAACTTATTGACGATGCTACATTGTGGGACTTAGAAAAAGAAATTGAAAATGTAACGAAAAAAGTAACTGTACTAAAGAAAGGAAAGTCTGTAGATATTATAGGTGGATGCATAATAGAAACATCTGATGGATTAAAATCATTAGATAACAGTTTAGAAGCAATATTTGAAAGGAACTTAAATATAATTAGAGCGAAAGTTACAGAGAAGTTATTCTAAAAGGTGATGCCTAATGGCGTTTGATGATATTGGGATATTATTAAACTTAAAAACACTTTATTCAACTTTAATGACGTATTTTGATAATCCTTTAACTATACTTATTGTTATTGCAACTATAATTATTGTTGTTACTGTAATTGTTTGGATAGTAAAGATGGTTATTGATCTGGCACCTTATGCCTATGTAAATGCGAGAATAAGAAGTAAAGAGGCAAAATTATTGGACAATACGAAATTAAATGAATTAATAGAGTCAGGAAGTTTAGAAGAAATGATCGGTATATTAGAAGATACTGACTATGGGCAATATATTAGTGAAGTTTTAAATGAGTTAAAGGATCCTATTGCAGTTGAAAAAGCCTTAGATATGTATTTGGCTGATTTATATAATTTAATATTCAATATCTCACCAGAAAGTGCTAAAAATATTTTAAAAGTATTTTCTAAAAAGTTTGACATTAAAAATATAAAAACATTAATTAGAGCCAAATATTATGGATTAAATGCTGAGGAAACTTACTCCTTATTAATTCCATTAGGAAATATTCCTATTGAAAAACTAAAAGAATTATCTGAGGCAAAAACAGTTGAAGAAGTTGTTAGAGGTTTAGATGGAACAGAGTATTTTAAAGTGTTGCAGGAAGAATTGTCAAACTATGAGCAAACTTCTAGTATAACAGGGCTTGAGTTGGCATTAGATAGATACTACTTAAATGAATTAAGAAAAGTTATGATGATAGAAGGTAAGGAAGAAGATTTATTTAGAGAATTTATAGGAACCTTAATTGATGTTGAAAACTTAAAGGTTATATTAAAAGGAAAGGCAGATGGACTATCTGCAGATGAATTAAGTAAATATGTTTCTTTAAGCGGTTATGAACTTCCAGAATGGAAATTAAAAGACTTAATGAGTGCTGAAGGGATAGAAGGAATATTAAGTGGCTTAGAAGGAACAAGTTATGCAAATGTATTATCAGAGTATATGGAAGAATTTGAAAAGACGAAGTCAGTATTTACTTTTGAAAAGGCATTAGATAGATTCATATTAGAGAAAGGTAAAAAACTATCTGTGAGAAAACCATTTGGTGTAGGTCCAATTATTGGATTGATTGTTAGCAAAGAGCTCGAAGTTAAAAACCTTAAAGCAATAATTAAAGGTAAAATAGAAAACTTAAAACCTGATGAAATTAGACGTTTGCTCATATCCTTATAGGTGAGACATTATGAAAATAGGTGTTATTGGAGATAGAGAAACAGCCACTGGGTTTAGATTGGCTGGATTAACTGATGTTTATGAGGTTAAAGATAAGGAAGAGGCAATTAAAGCTCTCAAAGATCTTGAAAATAATGATAATATTGCCTTCATTATTATAACAGAGAGAATCGCTGAAAATATAAAAGATGAAATAAAAAATATAAACAAGTATATTGTTGAAATTCCTGATAAATATGGAAAAATTGAGAGAGTTGATCCTATTAAAGAATTGATTAGAAAAGCTATTGGAGTTACTATAAAATAAAGTTATAACTGTAAAGAGGTTGATAATATGTCAGTTGTTGGGAAGATTATTAAAATCGCAGGACCTGTCGTAGTTGCAGAAGGAATGAAAGGAGCACAAATGTATGAAGTCGTTAAAGTAGGAGAAGAAAAATTAACTGGAGAAATTATTCAATTGCAAGATGATAAGGCAGTTATTCAGGTTTATGAAGAAACCACAGGAATTAAACCAGGAGAACCTGTTGTTGGTACTGGCTCTCCTTTATCTGTTGAATTGGGACCAGGAATGTTAAGAGCAATGTACGATGGTATTCAGAGACCATTAACAGCAATTGAAGAAAAAACTGGATCTATCTTTATTCCAAGAGGTGTTGATGTTCCAGCATTACCAAGAGACATAAAATGGGAATTTAAGCCAGTTGTAAATGAAGGAGATTATGTAGAAGAAGGAGATATTATTGGAACTGTTGATGAAACTCCATCAATAGTTCATAAAGTATTAGTACCTGTTGGAGTTAAAGGGAAAATAGTTGAAATAAAGGAAGGAAAATTTACTGTTGAGGAAACAGTTGCTGTTGTTGAATTAGAAAATGGAGAAAGGAAAGAACTAACTATGATGCAAAAGTGGCCTGTAAGAAAAGGGAGACCATATAAAGAAAAGTTACCTCCAAAAATCCCAATGATTACGGGGCAGAGAGTTGAAGATACATTCTTTACATTAGCAAAAGGAGGAACAGCAGCAATTCCTGGACCATTTGGTTCAGGAAAGACAGTTACTCAGCATCAGTTGGCTAAGTGGTCTGATGCTGATGTTGTCGTTTATATTGGATGTGGAGAAAGAGGAAACGAGATGACAGAGGTTATTGAAGAATTCCCACACTTGGAAGATATTAGAACTGGAAATAAGTTAATGGATAGAACTGTATTGATAGCAAATACTTCAAACATGCCTGTAGCAGCAAGAGAAGCATCAATTTATACAGGAGTTACAATTGCAGAGTACTTTAGAGATATGGGATATGGAGTTTTATTAACAGCAGATTCTACATCAAGATGGGCAGAGGCTATGAGGGAAATCTCTGGGAGATTAGAAGAGATGCCAGGGGAAGAAGGATATCCAGCATACTTAGCGTCAAGATTGGCACAGTTTTATGAAAGAGCAGGAAGCGTCGTATGTTTAGGACAAGATAATAGAAAAGGATTCGTTTCAATTGTTGGAGCTGTCTCACCACCAGGAGGAGATTTCTCAGAACCTGTTACCTCAAACACTCTAAGAATTGTTAAGGTATTTTGGGCATTGGATGCTAACTTAGCAAGAAGAAGACACTTCCCAGCAATAAACTGGTTGCAGAGTTATTCATTATATATTGACGATGTTACAGATTGGTGGCATAAAAATACAGGACCAGATTGGAGACAGCTAAGAGATGAAGCTATGAGTTTATTACAGAAAGAGGCTGAACTTCAAGAGATCGTTCAGTTAGTTGGACCAGATGCATTGCCAGATAGAGAAAGGGTTATCTTAGAAGTAGCAAGAATGTTAAGAGAAGATTTCTTACAGCAAGATGCATTTGATGAAGTAGATACTTACTGTCCTCCAATGAAGCAATACTTAATGTTAAAGATAATTATGACCTTCTACCAAGAAGCATTGAAGGCTGTTGAAAGAGGAGTAGATCCATCTAAAATATTAAAAGTTTCAGTTAAACAAGATATTGCAAGAATGAAATATATTCCACACGAAGAATTTATAAATGTTAAATCAAAAGAAATCTTAGAGAAAATTAAAAATGAATTGGGATCCTTACAATAATTTAAACCTATTTAATTTTTTTATAAAAACTTTTTATTGAGGTGATGACTTTGGCAACATCTGCTATAGAGTATTCATCAGTTAAAAGTATTGCAGGACCTTTGTTAATTGTAGAGGGAGTAGAAGGAGCAGCATATGGGGAGATAGTTGAAGTTATATGTCCTGATGGAGAAAAGAGAATGGGACAAGTTTTAGAGGCAAGAGAAGGTTTAGCAGTAGTTCAGGTTTTTGAGGGAACTACTGGGTTGAGTACAAATCAAACAAAAGTAAGATTCACAGGAAAAACTGCTAAGATTGGAGTATCAATGGAAATGTTAGGAAGAATATTTAACGGAAGAGGGAAACCTATTGATGGAGGACCTGAAATAGTTCCAGAAAAAGAATTAGATATTAATGGATATCCATTAAATCCAGTTTCAAGAAAAGTTCCAAGTGATTTCATCCAGACAGGAATTTCTACAATTGATGGAATGAACACTCTCGTTAGAGGGCAGAAATTACCGATATTCTCAGGTTCTGGATTACCACACAACCAATTAGCAGCTCAGATTGCAAGACAGGCAAAAGTTAGAGGAGAAGGAGAAAAGTTTGCTGTCGTCTTTGCAGCTATGGGTATTACCTCAGAAGAGGCTAACTATTTCATGGAAGAATTTAGAAAAACTGGTGCATTAGAGAGGGCTGTAGTCTTTATAAACTTAGCTAACGACCCATCAATTGAAAGAATATTAACTCCAAGACTTGCTTTAACTGTCGCTGAATATTTAGCTTATGAAAAAGATATGCACGTTCTCGTTATTTTAACTGATATGACAAACTACTGTGAGGCTTTGAGAGAAATCTCCGCCGCAAGAAACGAGGTTCCAGGAAGAAGAGGATATCCAGGTTACATGTATACTGACTTAGCTACAATCTATGAAAGAGCAGGAAGAGTTAAAGGTAGAAATGGAACAATAACTCAAATTCCAATCTTAACAATGCCTCATGATGATATAACACACCCAATTCCTGACTTAACAGGATATATTACAGAGGGACAAATTGTATTGTCAAGAGAATTACATAGAAAAGGTATCTATCCGCCAGTAGATGTCCTTCCATCATTGTCAAGATTAGCTGGAAATGGACAAGGACCAGGTAAAACAAGAGAAGACCATAAAAAAGTAGTTAACCAAGCATATGCGGCATATGCAGAGGGTAGAAGTTTAAGGGACTTAGTTGCAGTCGTTGGGGAAGAGGCATTAACAGACAGAGATAGAGCATACTTAAAATTCGCTGACGAATTTGAAAAGAGATTTGTTAAACAGGGAATAGATGAAGATAGAAGTATTGAGGAAACTCTTGACTTATTGTGGGAGTTATTAGCAATATTACCAGAAGAAGAGTTGAAGAGAGTAGATAGAGAATTAATTGAAAAATACCATCCAAAGTATAGGAAAAAACAAAATCAATAATTCTTAAATCTATTTAATTTTATATTTCATCTTCAAACTCTACTGTTACATTTTTTATATTAAATTCTTTACCTCCAGATAGTTTTAATCTCATACTGTTACACTTTGGGCAGTATATTTCAAATTCATCTACTATTTTTACATCCCCTTCATAACCACAATCTAAGCATTTACATTTTGGTTTTATAAATTCAACATTAATTTTAGCCCCTTTACAGACAGTTCCCTCTGCAATAACATCAAAAGCAAATTTTAACTGTTCAACATTTATAAAAGTTAATTCTCCTATTTCTAAGTTTATTTCACTAACTTTTTTTATCTTTCTACCTTTTTCTTCTTCTTTTTTTATACTATTTAAAATAGCCTCAAGCATTGCTGTGGCATAAGACAATTCGTGCATATTTATCCCAATTTTTTTATTCGATTGAAAGATATTCTTTAATAATTTCTTTAACTTTTTCTTCTTTATTTTTTGGAGAGAATATTTTAAAGTTAAAAACTACTCTAATGACATCATCTCCATCCATAACTTTACATTTTCCTAAATAAGCCTTTTGCTTATCAAATCTAACATAAAATTTGTTATCTTCTATTCTAAGATGTAAATCTTTTTTTAATTTATTTATATTTCTTTCATCTGATTTTATTAAATCTATAATATGATTAAATATTTTTTTTGCCTCTTTTCCTTCAACATTTACATTTATAATTTTTATTGGATTTCTAAAGTAACCTTCTGTCTCAACAACTTCCAAGTTTATTTTTTCCTCATCAACATCCTCTGGAATAAAAAATTCTATAGCCTCTAAAACCTTATCTTCATCTTCAGTAGCATGAACTATAGCACTAATTTTTATAGAATTAAGCATATATTAACACCCATAACAGTTGTTTTAAAGATTAAAAATACAAAGAATAAAAACTTTAAAAAAATAAAAGTTTAAAAATAAAAAATAAAAATTATTTGGTTATGGTTTTGCTAAAACAATCTCTATTGTTGAAACATTAACCTCCCTACCGTCTGGATTTTTTACCTTGTCAGTTCCTATTTCTATTTTTTTAATTTTAATATCTTTAATAAATCTGTTTCTTATCATCTCTGCAACATCTACTGCCTTATTAATTGCCTTTCCTCTCGCCTTTATTACTACTTCGTCATTATTTGTCAATTGTGTTAAAACTGCTAAAACATAGTTCATCACTGGCTTCTTCCCTATTAATACTACATTGTCCATACTCTCAACCTTTTGTATGTTTTTATTATGTATGTTTTTATTATTAGGCATAGAGATAAATAAACAATTACCTATTTATATTTTTTTTATCTTTCATCCAGTTAATTACTCTTTTTATTCCCTCTCTTAAATCAGTTTCTGACTTCCAACCTAATGATTTAGCTTTTTCTATATTTAAATAAATCCTATAGATTTCTCCCTCTCTTGGTTTGTCATAAATTGGATTTCCTTTAAAACCCATTTCATTTTTTATAATATTATAAAGCTCATTTATAGAAGTTTCTTTACCAGTTCCTATATTAACTATCTCATTTTTCCAGTTAAATGCCATTAAGTTGGCTTTAACGACATCTTTGACATATACAAAATCTCTTGTTTGATTCCCATCTCCAAAAATAATAGGACTTTGATTCTTTAACATTCTATCTATAAAGATACTAATAACGCCAGCATCTCCTTTTGGATCTTGCCTTTCCCCATATACATTTGAATATCTTAAAATACAATATTTCAATCCATACAATCTATTGTATAATTTTATATACTCTTCTCCACAGTATTTACTTAAACCATAAGGAGATAATGGATTTATTGGATGATTTTCATCTACTGGGAGATAGTTTGGTTCTCCATATATACCTACAGAAGAAGCATATATTATTTTATTAATGTCATATTTTCTCATTAATTCTAATAAATTTAATGTTCCTAAAATATTTGTATCAGCATCATATATTGGATTTTCTATAGATGTTCTTACATTTATTTGAGCTGATTGATGAATGACTAATTCTAAATCTTTAAAATTGATTTTTTCATCTAAATCTTTATTTCTTATATCTGCATTAACGAATTCTGCCTTAGGATTTATATTATCTTTATTACCAGTAGTTAAATTATCTAAAATTATAACATCATAGTTTTTTTTAATAAGTTCATCCACTATATGGCTACCTATAAATCCTGCCCCACCTGTAACTAATATCATCATCTCCACCAAAAAATTAATTATTTATAGCATTTCAATAAGTTTTTTTCCAGCCTCTTCCATAGAGGTTTCATAAGGAATTCCATGCTCTTCTAAAATCTTCTTACCAATTTCCTCATTAGTTCCCATCATTCTAACAGCAA
The DNA here is from genome assembly GCA_902827205.1 of Methanocaldococcus lauensis. Classification (GTDB taxonomy): domain Archaea; phylum AGJL01; class Methanococci; order Methanococcales; family Methanocaldococcaceae; genus Methanocaldococcus; species Methanocaldococcus lauensis. The sequence continues at coordinate 52,567 of LR792634.1, forward strand.
ATTTTATATTTGGATGCTCTTTTAGAACTTCAATAATTCCTTTTGCAACTTCATCACATCTTGTTATTCCTCCTAATATGTTAATAAATATTCCTTTAACATTTTTATTTTCTAAAACTTTTTTTAGAGCCAATTTTACTGTTTTAGTATCAGCCCCTCCACCAATGTCTAAGAAGCACGCTGGTTTTCTGCCGAGGTTGTTAATTATATCCATACTTGCCAATGTTAAACCAGCTCCATTACCTATAACAGCAACATCTCCATCTAATTCAACATACGCAAATGGTAATTTTTCTTTGTTTTTGTATTCCTCAAACATTTCATAATTATGTCTAAATGAGGCATCATCATCTAAATGAAGGACTGCATCAGCGGCATAAACATTTCCATCCTTAGTTATAACTAAAGGATTTATTTCAACCATTGTTGCATCTAAATCTTTAAAGATTTTGTATAATTTATAGATTATATCAGCAACTTTACCAATCTCACTACTTGGTAACTTAGCATCTTTAACTATCCATCTTGCTATATATGGTAGGAAAGGTTTTTTGATGTCAATGTGGTATTTTATAATCTTTTCTGGCTCTCTTTCTGCAACTTCTTCAATATCTACTCCCCCTTCAGTTGAGAAAATAACTAACGGTTTTTTAGCGTCTCTATCAATAATAATTGATACATAGTATTCTTTCTCTATTGGTAATTTTTCTTCAACAAGAATTTTTTCTACCTTTTCTCCTTTAATTTCTTTGTTAAACAACTCTTCAGCCTTCTTTATAAATTCTTCTTTGTTTGATGCAAATAATATTCCTCCTGCTTTTCCTCTTCCACCAACTAAAACCTGAGCTTTTAAAACAACTTCTTTATCAACATTTATGCTGTTTAAATCATCTCCTTTATTTATTAAAAAACTTTCTGGAACTGGAATTCCATACTCTTTAAATATTTTCTTTGCCTCATATTCATGTAGTTTCATTTTACCACCTTAAATATTATCTCATATACAAAAAGTTTTATTACAAACAACCATATAAAAACTTGGTGATACATAATGGAGATTCCAAAAACACATCCAAGGTATGAATCTTTAATGAAGAGAGAAAAAATTATTGAAGCACTAAATAAAGGGATTTTAGCTAAAGCTGGGCTAATAGCTCACGGTAGAGGAGAGACATTTGACTATTTAATTGGAGAAAAAACTACACCAATAGCTTTAAAATCAATAAAGGTGGCGGCGGCATATTTAGTTTTAGCTAAAAATCCAGTGATAAGTGTTAATGGTAATACAGTAGCATTGGCTATAGATGAAGTTGTTGAACTTGCAAAAGAATTGAATGGAAAAATAGAAGTTAATTTATTTTATAGAACTAAGGAGAGAGAGTTGGCTATAAAAAAAGCATTTGAAGAGAAATTTAAAGAGGATATAGAGACAGGAAAGATAAAAATTTTGGGTATTGAAGATGCCAATAAAAAAATTCCAAACTTAGACAGCTTGAGAGGAAAGGTTTCAGAGGAAGGTATATTTAGTGCGGATGTTGTTTTAGTTCCATTAGAAGATGGGGATAGAGCAGAGGCTTTAGTTAATATGGGAAAAAAAGTAATATCAATAGATTTAAATCCACTATCAAGAACTGCAAGAAAATCTACTATAACAATAGTTGATGAATTAACAAGGGCTCTACCTCTACTAATCAAATATGTTAGAGAATTTAAAAATAAAGATAGAGAAGAGCTTTTAAAAATCATTGATAGTTTTGACAATATGAAGAATTTAAAAGAGATGATTGACTACATTGCTGAAAGATTAAAAAATTTGAGCTTAGAGGAGTTATAAAATATATTATCATCAACTAAAATCTTTAAATCATTTATTAAACTTTACTCTGGGATATACATGAGGATTGTTTGGTGCATAACAGGAGCGGGACATTTATTAAGGGAGAGTTTTGAAGTTATGAAAAAATTGAAGGAAGAGATTGAAGATTTAAAAGTAACTACTTTAATCTCAAGAGCTGGAGAGGAAGTTGTAAAGATGTATGGTTTATTTGAAGAATTAAAATATATCTCCAATGGAAATTATTATGAAGAGTTAATTTTAGAGAGAGAACATCCTTATTCATCTCCAATTACTGGAAGATTAAGCTTAGGAAAATATGATTATTTAATATCCTCTCCAACATCTGGAAATACGGTTGCTAAAGTCGTTAATGGCATAGCCGACAGTTTAGTAACAAATGCAATTGCACAGGCTGGAAAAGGTTTCGTTAAATCGTTAATAGTCCCTGTTGATTACAAAGAGGGTATTGTTATTACTAAACTTCCATACTCCATAGACAGAGAAAAATGCAAACTCTGCTTAAAATGCATAAAAGTTTGTCCTAATGGAGCTATAATTAAAAGAGATAACTTTGTTGAAATATACTTACCAAAATGTGTAGGTTGTGGAAAATGTAAAGAAATCTGCCAATATAATGCAATAATTGAAGGAAAAGAGATTAAAATGAGAGTTAGAAAAATAGACGCCAAAAATACTAAAAAATTAAAAGAATTAGAAGATGTTATTGTATTAAAGCATCCTTATGAGATTTTAGACTTTTTTGGAATCTATAAATAAAAATTAATTTTACGAGGGATTTTTATGGAATTTATTATCAAAGCTAAGGGTCACAAAAATATTTCAGCAAATCATAAAACAACCTTGGAGATTACAAAAGAAAACTATCTAACTCCTACAGGACATTGCATTATAGGAATAGAGGCAGATAAATCCATGTTAGATTTTAGAGAAGAATTTAAAGAAAAACTTAGAAATGCTAAAAAAATCATTGTAGAGATTGAAGTTGAAGGAATAAAAGATACAATAATAGGAGAGGGGCATAAAGATTTAATTTTAAACCATCCAACAGACATTGTTATTAGAAAGAGTAATTATATATGCCCAAGAACATTAATGATTAATGCAAATAAATCAGCAAAAGATATTAATAGAGAGATAGTAAAAAAATTAAAAGAAGGTAAAGAGCTTATTTTCAAAATAAAAATAGAAGAATAATTAATATTTTTTGGGAATAAATGTCTTTTTATTGGATACAACTATTTTCAATATTAAACCAAATATTTTTATACTATCAAAACTAATGGATTAGAAGATGCTGAAATCTCTTTTTTGGCATCAATATATAGTAGAACAAATTTTAGTAGGATGTGAAATAAATGAATTTTAACGACTTAAACTTATCAGAAAATACCTTAAATGCTATTAAAAATAAAGGCTTTAACAAGCCAACTGATATTCAGACAAAAGTTATTCCTTTATTTTTAAATGAAAATTGTAATATTGTGGCACAAGCAAGAACTGGTAGTGGGAAAACTGCCTCATTTGGAATACCATTAGTTGATCTTATAGACGAAAACTCTAAATTATCTGCAATTATTTTAACACCTACGAGAGAATTGGCAATTCAAGTTGCAGATGAAATAGAATCACTAAAAGGAAACAAAAATTTAAAAATTGCTAAAATTTATGGTGGAAAGCCAATATATCCACAAATTAAAGATTTAAAAAACGCTAACATAGTTGTAGGAACACCGGGAAGAATTTTAGACCACATAAATAGAGGCACCATAAATTTGAAGAATGTTAAATACTTCATATTAGATGAAGCTGACGAAATGCTGGATATGGGATTTATTGAAGATGTTGAAAAAATTTTAAATTCATGCAATAATAAAAATAAAAGAATCCTTTTGTTTTCAGCAACGATGCCAGAAAAGATATTAAATCTCTGTAAAAAATATATGAAAAGCTATGAATTTGTAAAGGTTAAAACTACTACAAATATTGATCAGAGTTTTATTGAAACTAAGGAAAATGAAAGATTTAAAACATTATGTAAATTATTAAAAAATAATGAATTTTATGGGTTGGTTTTTTGCAATACTAAAAAAGATACTAAAGAGTTAAAGAATAAATTGAGAGATATTGGTTTTAAAGCAGAAGCAATACATGGAGATTTAAAACAACCAAGAAGAGAAAAGATAATAAGATTGTTTAAACAAAAAAGAATTAAAATTTTAATAGCTACAGATGTAATGTGCAGAGGTATTGATGTTAATGATTTAAAATGTGTAATTAACTATCATCTACCTCAAAACCCAAGAGCATATATGCATAGAATTGGAAGAACTGGAAGAGTTGATAAAAAGGGAACATCAATAACTATTATTACTAAAAGGGAGTATAGGAAGTTAAAATATATTGAAAAAACATATAAAATAAAGATTAAAAGACATAAACTAAACTATTCTAAACAAATAAAAAAAGTAGAGAATAAAAACAACCTACATAAATAAATATATAACTATATGCAAGAAATTTATAAATAATAGATGTTATCTATTATTAAGTAAATTCTATTTATTTAGTTTTTAATTTATATTTAAGATTTGTTGAATTTATTTTAGGTAATTTTGTTTTGTTATTATTACTATATTGTCAATATTATTGTTAATGTTTGGTGACATTATTATGAATAATGTAAATAATGTAAATGTAGAGAAAATCTTGGAAGATTTAAAAATTATCAATTCCAAAGCAAGATATATGGGTATTAAAATTGTATTAGTGCGGCATATAATTGAACCTCATATTAACAATGAAAAAATAATGCATAAGATATTAAAATCAACAGAAAATAGCGAATTATATAACTTAATTTTATTATCATGCCCTAAGTTAAAATATTCTCTAAAAAAATAAAAAATTAGTTAATTAAATATTAAAATCTTGAAATCTTTTGTAATAACATTCCTTCCACTTTAACAGGATACAATATTCTTGCCAATTTTGCAGCAGATTTTAATCTTTCTTCAGAGTCAGAGTATATTGTATATAAAACATCTCCTTTTTCTACTTTATTTCCAACCTTTACATTTAAATATACTCCTGCCTTTTTATCATTTGGAGCTCCTGCCTCTTTGGCAATTCTTGTAATTCCTGAGTTAGATATTCTTGTCACATATCCATCTATTGGAGAATGTATATCAGTGTAGTATTTTCCTACTTCAATTTCCTCAGAACTAACTTCTTTCCCTCCCTGAGCAACAATTATTTCCAGAAATTTATCGTGAGCCTTACCTTTTGCTAATATATCTTCAGCCATATATTTTCCTTCTCCAGGAGGAGAAACTCCCCCCATCTCTAATAAAATTCCTGCAAGAGATATAGATTTCTCAACTAAGCTCGTTGGAGCTTGTTTGTAATCTTCTAATGCCAATAATGCCTCTTTTGCTTCTAACGCTGGGCCTATTGCCCTTCCAATTGGTTGGCCTCCATAGGTTATTGCACATTCGGTAACTATTTTTAATCTTTCGCTTAACTCAATAAAGTTCCTTGCTAAACTTGATGCCTCTTTTATACTTTTAACCTTTGCTCCATAGCCAGTTGGAATATCAATTAATAATTTATTAACACCCATTGCTAATTTTTTAGCCATAACACTTGACAATAATAGTGGTTTAGGATCTATTCCTAAAGGTCTTTCTACATTTATAGTTATATCGTCTGCGGGAGCCAATTCTAATGCCCCTCCCCAAACCATACATCCGTTGGTTTCTTTAACTACTCTTTTTATCTCTTCAATAGTTAGATCTACTCTTGTTAATACTTCAACAACATCCGCTGTTCCTGCGGCAGATGTTATTGCCCTTGAAGAAGTTTTCGGAATCTTTAAGCCAGTAGATGCAACGATAGGAACTACAAGTAAAGCATATTTATTTCCAGGAACCCCTCCAATTGAATGCACATCAAATATTTGTGTCTCCCAATCAACCATTTTTCCAGTTTCAGCCATTCTAATAGTCATTGCCTCAATTTCATCCATATCCATTCCATTTATATATAAAGAGGTAACAAAGGCAGAGATTTCAATATTTGTTAGTTTTCCATCAACCATTTCATCAATAATTGCAAAAATTTCTTCTTTTTTTAATTTATTACCATCCATTTTTTTTCTAATATATCCAAGAGATCTTGGTCTATCAGCGTGTCTTATTGTAACTACATCACCTTCTTTAACATTCAATTCCTTAACAAGTTTTTTAGGTAATCCTACTTCTCCTCTATTTATCAAACTGGTTGAAGAATATAAAACGCCAATAACTTCCTTATCATTAAATTTAACTACTACTCTATCCTGAGGAAAGTATTGGGAACTTTTTAAATCTTCAGAATTTATTAAAACCAAATTCTCCAAGTCAATGTCTAATACTCTAACTTTCAAAAATAACATATTAATCCCCATCTGAATTATTTTTAATCTATTATTTTTATTTAAGATTATATAAAAATATTGAATGTAATTATTAACTTTAGAGGGTGAGACCAATGAAGTTAATAAAAAAATTGATGCCATTAAATAATGCCGAAAAAATAGTTTTTAATAATTTGTCTGAATATATTGAAAAAAATAAAAAAATTAAAAAAGCTAATCTTATCGAGTCATTAAATAGAGTGTTATGTGAAGATATTATTTCTCCTATTGACTTACCATATTTTAATAGAGCGGCAATGGATGGATATGCAGTTATTGCTGAGGATACATTTGGGGCTTCTGAAACAAATCCTATAATACTAAATCTTGTTAATAATGATGAAATATTTTCAGGAGAGGCTAAAAAAATATTTACTGGAGAAAAATTACCAAAAAACGCTGATGCCGTAGTTATGAAAGAATTTTGTAACGAAGTTAAAGACTTTGTAGAAATTTATAAATCTGTTTATCCTAATGAGAATGTATCAAAAGTTGGTGAGGATGTCAAAAAGGGAGAAATTGTTTTAAAAAAAGGAACCATAATTAATCCATATCATTTAAATTTACTTGCATCCTTAGGAATAAAAAAAGTTAATGTTTATGACTTAAAATTTGGAATAATCCCTACTGGGGATGAACTTGTTAGTTTAGAAGATGTTGAAAATATTGAAGAAGATATTAAAAAATTAAATGGAAAAGTTATAAATTCCAATGTGTATATGCTATATGGTTTAGTAAAAAATCTTGGATTTAATGGAAAAATTTATGATATAGTTGAAGATAACAAAGATTCATTAAAAAATACTATAAAATTAGCATTAAAAGAAAATGACATTCTATTAATAACTGGTGGAACTTCTATAAGTGAGAGAGATATAACGGTAGAAACAGTTAAAGAGTTAGGTAACATTTTAATTCATGGAGTAAATATAAGGCCAGGAAAACCTTTTGGTTTAGGTGTTGTAAATAACAAATTAATATTTATGCTATCTGGCTATCCAGTAGCGTCAGCAGTTCAATTTGAATTGTTTATTCAAAGATTTTTCACAAAAAGGAAAAAAATAATAATGCCTCTAAAAAGAAACATTGCCTCAGAACTTGGTAGAGTTGATTTTGTAAGAGTGAAAATAAATAAATATGTTGATCCTATAAGAATAACAGGAAGTGGAGTTATATCTTCATTAACAAAGAGTGATGGCTATATACTAATTCCAGAAAATGTTGAAGGTTATGAAAAAGGAGAGTTTGTAGAAGTTTATTTATTTTAAGAGGTGATTATATTGGATGTTTGGATTGACTTAACAAATGCACCTCATGTTCATTATTTTTGTCAATTAATAAAAAAATTAGAAAAGGAAGGAATAGAATATTTATTAACTTACAGAGATTCAAAAAATTTAGATAAATTAGTTAAAATTTACAATTTTGTAGGAAAATGTATAGGAAAACATGGAAAAACATTAAAAGAAAAATTAATTTTTTACGCTGAGAGAGTTATTGGTTTATCTGAATTAATATCTAATGTAGAACCAAAAGTGGCAATAGCAAAACATTCAGTAGAATTGCCAAGAGTTGCCTTTGGCTTAAACATTCCAATTATTTTTGTTGTAGATAATGAATATGCAGAGGCTCAGAATAGATTAACTCTTCCATTGGCAAATGAAATTATAAAACCAATAGCAACTGATGAAAAAAAGCTTAAAGATTGCGGAGGAAGAAATTTTATAAGCTTTGATGGAACTTGCGAAGTGGCAAATGTAAATTCTCGATTAAATGGCTATTATCCAATAGATAACGATATTTTAAGGAAATTGGGTATTGATAATAATAGACCTACAATAGTTATGAGACCATGTCCAAATTCTTCCTATTGTAATGGACACAAGGATATTTTGCCAGATATTATAAAAGAACTAAAAAAAAGAATTGACTGTAATATAGTAGTTTTTCCAAGAGATGATTATCAGAGAATAAATTATGAGAAACTCAATGTTATTGTTCCTAAGGAAGCAATTGATGCTTTATCTTTATTATGTCACTCTGATTTTATGATTGGAGCAGGAGGAACTATGAATAGAGAGAGTGCTATTCTTGGAATTCCAACAATATCCTGCTATCCTCAAGAATTACTTGGAGTTGATAAATATTTAATTGAAAAAGGTAGAATGATCCATACAATCAATATTAAAGAAATAATAAATTATATAGAAAATAACTTAGGGAAAAAATTAGGAGTTATTGAGTTAGAAGACCCAACTAATTTGATGTTTGAAAAAGTTTGTAGTTATTTAAAGAAATAATTTAAAATAAATATTGAAAGCCGTTTGAAACAGTTTAATTTTTCATGGACAAATATATACATTTATAGATATTCATTACCAAAAGGTTTGTATATATAATTTTTTATAAAATAAATTTATACTGTAGTATAACCAGTTAGTTTAGTGAAGATTTTATTAAGTGGACACATTCTTTATATCAACACTATTATACTATTAATGTTATGAAATTTTTAATTACTAAAGATTTACTAAAGATAATAATAAATGTGTTATCACTCCGATTAATACAGAAAATCCTAAATTTTTCCATTTTTTGTATGATACGAAGACGAATGCCAACGCTATAATACTTATACCCATGCTTTTTAATTCAACCGGAAAGGATACGAGAGATGTAACGAAAAGTGCAGATATTAAGGCTGTTGATGAATACGCGAGGAATTCGTTAAAACCCCTTAACCTTTTAAATCTTTCATTAAAATATATTGGTAAAAATCTTGATAGATATGTTCCTATCGCAACCAATATTATTGCTACGTAGTGTTCTATCATTTTTATCACCTATTTTTGATTTTTAGAACTACTATTGGACTTAAAATACCCGCGAGTAGAATTCCCATTGAAGTATATCCAAAGTAATGAAATATTAGAGCGATAGTCCCTCCAATTAACGCAGATAGCGTGTGATGTCCTTTAAGGTTGGGAATTAAGAGCACTAAGAATAAAGCTGTGAGTGCGAACACCAGAGAAGGAGCTAAAGTTTCATTAGAAAGTAAAACTGCTCCACCAAGAATACCAATCGTAGTTCCCAAAACCCAAGATAGATAAGCTCCCAATTCTAAACCCCAAATAAACCTCTCACTGTTTGGAGCGTTTAAAGATGTTGCAAAAACCTCATCCGTCAATCCAAATGCAGTTATAAATGGATTTCTTATTTCAAACCTTTGAGATACCACGCAACCGTAAACTATATGCCTTAAATTTAAAATTATTGGAATAGTTACCGCATCAATTAACGAATTCGATGCAAGTGAAATTAATGCAAATTGACTTGCTCCGGCAAAGATTAATGCTGATGCGAGAAGTGCTTCGACTTCATTGAATCCTAACGCCAACGCAGTTACTCCGAATGTTATGGCGATGGGAATGTAACCAATCACAATTGGAAAGCTTGTGATCAATCCCTTTTTAAACATCTTTACCCCTCCTTTTTTAGAGCGAAGATGTGTGTTCCCGCGTCCATCTCGTTTGCTCCGTGAGTGGCATAGATTCTTGTGTGGTGTAATAAAGAAAATCCAGTTTCTTCTGCAAGTGATTTAAACCTTTCAGGGTATGTTTTTCTTTCAACTTCGTAATCAAGACCTGCAATCATTGCTGATAGCTCTAAGTATTGAAATATGTAGTAAGATATAAACGGATGAGAGATTTTGGGAGGAATTAAAATCTTATTGAGATCTCTAAAGAGTTGAAATGCATAGCTCATAGCAGTTCTAACCTCTCCAATCTCTGCAAGATATGAAATCAAAGGTATATTTCTCGATAAAAGTTTGACTAACCTTCTTTCTTCATCCGTTAGATTAGCATTTTCTGGTATTTCAACCAAAGTTTCCAGCATGTATTTCGTATGATGGGATATAATATTCCTCGCTCTTTCTAAGCGATCATGGTAGGGTGAGATAAACTCGTCGGAAACAATCAGAATACCACCATTTTCAAGTAAATCATATGATTTCTCTAAGAAGAACAGAGTATTCATGTGATGAGATGAGCCGACAGAAATTATCAACGGCACTTTTTTATCATACTCGAATTCTAGGAAGTCTTCAAGAATATAACCAAAATTAAACCCTTTAAGATTATTTTTAAGGTATTCTATGGCTTTTGGGCTATTTTCTACGCATAGAACACTAAGGTAAGGTACTAACTCATATAACATTTTTAAGTGATGACCTGGACCAGTTCCTACATCAAGGGCTTGAATTTTTTCATCTCCAAAGTATTTTCTGACGATATAAGCAATAAACAATGCTTGCCGAGCATAACCGGGGCGAAGTAGTTCAAAAGCATTGTATAAACCGACATTAATCCTCTCTTCGAATGACGTTTTAGGCTTGTAAAATATCTTTACATCCTTTTCGTATAACTTAAGAATTATATTGGGAATTGTAGGATATGCATGGATTAAGAGCACTTCTGATGCTAAGACACTTAGCAAGAATGATGAGTCACTTGTTAAATCTTGTAAATACTTAAACTCATCTTCTGATAATTTTTGCTTATTAGAGAGTTTAAGAATTTTTACCGCTTCATGGAATTTCTTGTCATTTAAGCTAACTGAATCAAAACTCCTAAAAGTTCCCGGAAAGGTACTAAATAAGTATATTAATACCCTGTGATTATCTTCAATTAGGTAGGGCTTTAGATTTTTTACTTTCAGCGAATAAAGGATGTCCTTTAGTTTTCTTAGATCATCTCTCGTATAGCCTCCATGGAGTTCGATTCTAAATACTGGGATACCTAAAAGAGATTCTTCACTTAACCTGCTTAACAAGGATTTTAAGCCATCCCATTCAACGTCATTCTCCGGAAACGGCTTAATAATGTCGTATTGACTATAAAAGTCCTCGAGCAATGGATATTTTATTGTGATTATTGCTGTTGCTCCTTCATCCATAGCCATGTATACGTGAGGCACATCAGCTTTGAATTCCATCTCTTCTCCAGCTTTTAAGAGTTTAGGAGATGATACTGGTCCTGTTAGCATGCTACCGCTTACTACGAGAACCTTCTCAATCACACCTTTTTGATGGGGATTAGCTCTTCTAACACTCTTTGGGCTTAGGATCATCTTGTAAACTTCAATTTTTGGCTCTCCCTCCGATCGTTCGATAAGTCGAACAGTTATTCCAGACTCATCAACCTCCTTAAATTCTTCTGGAAGAAGTTCTCCAAATGGAACATTAAGGGCATCTGCTATTGCCCACAATGTAGATATTGTAGGATTCGCATCCCCAGATTCTATCGCAGATAGCGTTGATTTTGAAATTCCAGCAATTTCAGCAAGACCTGATAATGTAATCCCTCTTTCCTTTCTTAATCTAGATATCCTTCTTCCAACAGCTACTAATAGGCTATCCTTCTTGTCCACTATATTCACCTCATTTTATTATGTTGTTCATTATATAGAACAAAAGGGTATATATGATTTACTAAACGGATGAGTGTGTCTAAAATCAAATAATATTTATATATTAATATAATAACAAAATAAAAAAATATGGTAACAAAATATACTGTATTGACTGTAAAAAAATAAATTTTCCATCCCCTTAGGGGTCTGATTTTAGACTAATGTAGAAATTGAAACAGATTATGTTTGCTCACGTGGAAAGAATCTTTCCATCCCCTTAGGGGTCTGATTTTAGACTTAATATAAAATACATTAATTTAACAATAAAAAAAGACATAATGTTTCCATCCCCTTGGGGGTCTGATTTTAGACATTGTTTAAGATGTTCGTGTTGTTGTGGTTGTGATAAGTTTCCATCCCCTTGGGGGTCTGATTTTAGACCGAGTTTTTAGAAATGACAAAAATGTTTATAAAGTATATGTTTCCATCCCCTTGGGGGTCTGATTTTAGACAAACGAAGAAGACATTTACAACTTTGCAACGAGTGTTGAGTTTCCATCCCCTTGGGGGTCTGATTTTAGACTTTATACCTATTTTTTTGTATCTCATAAAATTGAATAATGGATTCCATCCCCTTGGGGGTCTGATTTTAGACACAGTTGAAAGTGTCCATGCTTCCACCGAAAATTGAAAGATTCCATCCCCTTGGGGGTCTGATTTTAGACGACGACATTCCAATTATAATTCTTGCTGATGGTAGTGGTTGGGATTCCATCCCCTTGGGGGTCTGATTTTAGACAGGGCATAATTTGAAGAAATAAACTTTTAAAATTACTTTATTATGCTTCTTTGTTGGGGGGTTATAGTTCGGAGGGTCAGTAACCCTTGTTATTTATATACCTCCGAACTTATATATAAACTTTTCTATTTTTATTTATTTGCTTAAAAATCCTTTAAATTTTTAATATCAACCTTTTTATCGGGGAAAATTGAAGATAAAAATAAACTATCAAAATCTCCTAAAAATCTCAATAATTTAATAAAACCAAATATTCAAATTAATCAAAATAGACGACCCTCCGAAATTTAATAAAATCTTTTAAAATTTAAAAATATTAAATTAAAATCCTTCAAATTAAAAAATAAAAATTTTTAGCGAGGAAAGATATTATGAAAAAGAGGCATTGCTTCCTTTAGGAAGCAATGCATCGGTAGTATAGCAATAGAGGGTTTCCCTCTATGCGGTGTATAACAATAGAGGGGGCTACGCCCCCTCTATGGTTAATCATACTCTCTCCATGTATGACCACATTTCTTACACTTGTAGAATCTTGTTTCTGGTTCATCGGCACATCTTGTCTGTTGTAGCCACCAATATGCCTCATTGTGCCCACATTTTGGACATTCAATTCTTGTAGTTGGTAATGTTTCTAAACCTTCTCCCTCAATAACCGTAATTTCTACTTTTTTACTCTCTAAGTGTTCTTTATATTCATATTCTTTACTGCTATTTTCAGTAGTTTCTTCCTCATAACCACAGACAACACATTTTAATTTTCCATCTTTTGGTAACATTAGGTTATTACACTTTGGACAAAACTTAACCATTCTTCCACCTCAAATAATCTTCAATTATTTTTTTATGGTCAAAAGCCAATTTTGGTAGGTTATATATATCAAAAAATAATGCCTCTTTTGCATCATCTCCAGCATTTAATTCGCCTTCAACAATGTCTAAGATGAACACTATTGATATTACATGCCCTCTTGGGTCTCTATCTGGAGAGGAATAAACACCCAATAAACTTTTTACTTTTGTTATTAAACCAGTCTCTTCATAAACTTCTCTAACAACGGCATTTTCAACGGTTTCTCCACATTCAACAAATCCTCCTGGTAAAGCAAAACAATTCTTAAATGGATTATTTTTTCTTTTTATTAATAGAATTTTATTGTCTTTTTCAACAATTCCATCGACTGCTACACTTGGATGAAGATATAAATTGTATTTTTTTAAATCCCTCTTTTTTATAATTTTTTTAGAAAATCTTTTACCAAATAAATTTAAACCAATTATTTTTCCAGATATACAGAAGCATTTTTTATTTTTGTTCATACTCTCACATTAATTATTAAAAACTATAAAAAGTCCAAACTTTTATATTGAGAAATCACAATAAAAATTTTTAACATACATATAGTTCTATTTAAAATTTGTGGTATTTATGAAGGATGAGATAGAAGTTATTGGATTTGATGATGCTCCATTTAATAGAACAGATAAAATTTGTATATTGATAGGCACTTTTATGAGGGGAAATAAAATAATTGATGGTGTCTATTTTAGAGAGTTTGAAAAGGATGGAATGGATGTCACAGATAAAATAATAGATATTACAAAAGGAAAACATTACAAAAAAATAAAGGCTATTTTTTTATCGGGAATTACTTTTGGTGGCTTTAACATAGCAAATCTCTGGGAAATTTATAATAAAACTAAAAAGCCAGTTATTGTAGTTATTGATAAGTATCCAAATAAGAAGAAAATATTTTCAGCCCTTAAAAAATACTTTGACGATGCAGATGAAAGGATAAATCTCATAAAATCCTTTCCAGAGCCAGAAAAATTGGATAATATTTATGTTCAGTATGTTGGAACTAATAGAGATTTTGTTAAAAATATTATTAAAAAGACACGGCTCAAAAGTAAGATTCCAGAATGTTTGAGAATATCCCATATAATTGGTAGAGGATTCTTAGAGTTGAAAAAAATAAATTATAAAAATTTAGAATAATTTTTATTTAGACAGTAAATGTATTTTCTTCTGTTGAATTTTTCTCTTATTAATCCACAGAATATTAACTTATGTAATTCATTGTAAAACTCTTTTGGTGACATACCTTTTTCTTTTGCAAGATCTAAAAACCTTCCTTTACCTTTTATTGACCCATATTCTTTTAAAATATCTATTAACTTACTCTCAACCTTCATATCTAATTTTTTTAAGATTTTATTTATTCTATCCTTTATATTGTCTTCTTTAAGCTCTTTAATTTTTTCTTTTGGAGTGTAAATAGAGATGTTCCACAGTCTAATTTCGGATGGTTTTAAGCTTTGAGCTAAAGGAGAAACTTCGTCTAATCTATTAACTCCTTTATCAGATATTACATAAACATTGTGTTCCTCCATTTTAGGTATTGGATATATGTCAATAAATAAATCGCATCCAAATTCCTCATAAAGTTTTTCCTCTAATGATAATATCTCTTTTTCTCCTAAATTAACAAAAATCCATCTTTCTATTGGTTTTAAGTCAAAATAACTGTAGGTTATAATATTTTTGTATAAATTTCTTTTGTCTATTCTATTCATTAAGTAGTTTTCAGCATTTCTTAAAAATGATACCAAATCAATGTCATCCATTTTAGATAAATCCTTTAAATTTAAATTCTTTTTGTGAATTTCTCCAATAACTGCTCTTTTTAACATTGTATCTGCTATTCTAACCGTTGGATGCATATAAACAGCAGAATACATTTGATGCCTTGCAACTAACAAAGATTCAATCGCCTGAATTCCCTTCATCAATATGCCAATTTTAGAAGTTCCAAAACTTTCAAAAGTCGTTATACTTCTTAAAATTCTTGGTAAATCTATCATTCCATAGGCAGTTCCAGTGTGATAACTATCCCTCAATAGATAATCCATTCTATCAGCATCAACATCTCCTGATATTATCTTTCCTTCTAAATTTTTCCTTTTTAAAGTATTTATCACATCTTTTTTTGAAAAGTTTCCTAAATCCATATGTTTAAGTTTTTCTCTTGTAATATGTTCATGGTTGTAGCCACAAATTTCCAATGTGTGAGAAAATGGAGGATGTCCAATATCGTGTAATAATGCTGAAACTTTTGTAAGTTCAACATCTGCATTAATTTTCTCTGCTATCTTTGATGCAATAAACATAGTTCCTAAAGAATGCTCAAATCTTGTATGATTTGCTGACGGATAAACTAAGTGTGTTAAACCTGTTTGTTTTATGTTTCTCAATCTCTGAAATTCCTCACTATCAACAATCTTTAATTCATTTTCATCCAAATATATGTCTTTATGGATGGAATCTCTAATAACCTTCATCTTCTCCCAGATTTTTATTATATTTTTTTATTATTATTCTTTTTATTTTTATCTTTTTTCTGATTTTTTCTCTTTTCCATTTGCTCTATAATCCATTTATAAATAATTCCTTTATATCCAACCATTTTAAAGCCTTCTAATGCCTTTTTCCAATTCTCCTCTTCTCTATATAAGCAGATGGCTTTTTGAATCTTTTTCTCTTTATAGGTGTATGGAACATAAACTTTCTCGTTAGTTATTGGATTTATACCAGTGTGATACATTGTAGTTGATAAAGTCATTGGTGTTGGAGTGAAAACTTGCACTTGTCTTGAATAGCAGTTATTTTTATGGATGAATTCTGCTAACTCAATCATCTCTTTAATAGAGCAGTTTGGATGAGCAATAAGCCAATATGGTAAAACTTCTTTTATACCATTAACTTTTTCAGATATTGTTATATATTTCTCTAAAAATTTTTTAAATAACATTCCGTCAGGTTTTTGTATGGCTTTACAAACTTTTTTAGAGATATGCTCAGGAGCTACTTTCAATCTTCCAGAGACATGATATTTAGAGAGCTCTTTTATGTATTCCTCTCCATACTCTTCATCATACATTATTAAATCATATCTAACTCCACTTCTGACATAAACTTTAGTATCATCTCCTACAATATCCCTAATTTTTCTATAGAGTTTAATTAGTGGTTTATGATTAATAATTAAATTTTCACATGGCTCAGGATAGAGGCAATTTTTTGGACATTTATGGGCTATTTCCTTTTTACATCCCATTCTATACATATTTGCTGTTGGAGCTCCAATATCTTGAATAACTCCTTTAAAATCTTCATGATTTAACAGCTTTCTAATTTCCTTTAATATGCTTTTTTCACTTCTATTTTGAATAACCTTACCTTGATGATGTAATATTGAGCAAAAAGAGCAGCCTCCAAAGCATCCTCTATGTGTTACAACTGAAAATTGAACTGGAACTAAGCCAGGAACATAAGAATATGAAGGATGAGATTTTCTCTCAAACGGCATCTCATATATTTTATCCATTTCCTTTTCAGTTAAATAAATTGGTGGAAATTGGATTAAATATTGATTCCCAACTTTTTGATAAATAACTTTATCCATTGTCATTAATTTTCTATGCATTTCAGCATATTTTTCTTTACTATTTACAACTTCTTCATGAGAAGGTAGTTCTTTAACTTCATATTTCTCTTTTATCTCATCTAACTTTTTTTTATTAGCTCTAATTGCAGTTCCATTTATTTCTAAATCTTTTATGTTCTCTCCATTTTCTAATGCTTTAGTTATTGATAAGATACTTTTTTCTCCCATCCCATACATCAAAATATCTGCTTTAGCATCAATTAAAACACTCTTCCTAACTTTATTATCCCAATAGTCATAGTGAGAAAATCTCCTCAAAGAAGCTTCAATCCCACCTAAAGCTATAGGAACTCCTTTGAAAGCCCTTTTTATTAAATTGGTATAAACAATTGTAGCCCTATCTGGCCTCTTTCTTATACCTTCATTAGACATTGAGTCAAAATCTCTCAATCTTTTTTGAGGAGTGTAATGGGCAAGCATACTATCCAAATTCCCAGCAGTTACAGCAAAAAAGTAATTTGGTTTTCCTAATCTCTTTATATCATCTAAATTTTTCCAATCTGGTTGAGATATTATTCCGACTCTATAACCATGCTCTACCAAATATCTCCCAACAACAGAAGCTCCAAATAGATAATGGTCAATATATGCATCTCCAGTAACAATAATAACATCCAATTCTTTCCATCCCCATGCATCCATTTCTTCTTTAGTAGTTGGTAAAAACATAAAATATCACTTCGTTTGTGGATTATAACTAATCATAATTTTATAAAAATAGTTATAGATTTAATATATAATTATGGGGAATTTTAAAGGTATTTACTGCTTATAAAATTTTATATAGTAAATTGATTTTTAACTTTAAAATTTATTGGCATATTTCAACCTCTAATCCACACACATTGTAATATATGAGGGGGATTAAAATGGGTTCTTATTTACATATAAAAGAGCTTAAAAAGAAAGCAATAAATTTAGAAAATGAAGCTAAAAAGGAGAAACAAAATAAAAATTTTAAAAAAGCTGCTAAATTATTTTTAGAATCATCTAAGATATATGGTGAAATTGGAGATGAAAAAATAAAAAATGGACTCTTGCAAATTACCATTCTACTATAGCAAAAGAGTATTCATTTTCAAATAATTTTGATAGAGCAAGAGAACATTATAAAAAAGATGAAGAGTTGTTTTTAGAATTGAATATAAATAAATCTGCCATGTCTTGTTTCTTTTGGTATTTGGAGACATATAGACATGAATCAAAGAATATATACGGTAAAAAATATAAAAAAATTATTGATAATTATATAAAAGAGATAGAAAACTTTTTGAATAAATATAAAGATTTTTCAGATGTAGATAAGTATTTAGAAATGATGCTTACTTATTACAAGTTATTAGCTATAAAATATAGAAAATTTGAAGGAAATCTTGATAAAGCCATTGAATTCACAGAAAAATGTTATAATCTTGCTGAGGAATTATATAAAAAATTTGGTTATAAAGATTTGAAAAATGCAGCACTATTTAATAAACACATATATTATAATTTAATGGCTCGAAAATATGAAAATGAAAGAGAATTTACTAAAGCAGCTGAATATTATAAAAAATCTGGAGATGTTATAAAAGAAATTGATGAAAATATAGCGTATGATGAATATACCAACTATTATAAATGGCTGGCTATTGAAAATAAATACGAAAAAGAAAAATTTGAAGAGCATATAGACAAAGCAATTGAATTTGCGAAAAAAAGAAACGATGAAAAACAAGAATACTATTATTTAGGATTAAAGTATAACCATTTAGTTAAATTTGCTGATTCATTAAAAAAGAAAATAGAATATCCCAAGAAAGCTAAGGAATATTATTACAAATCAGGTAACCGCCAAGATGCTCTATTTATGGAATATTTACAATATTACTACCAATCAAAGTATGAGTTAAAAAATAGAAACTATGAAAAAGCTTTAGATATGTTAAAACATGCTAAAAAAGCACTTAATAAGATTAATGAGCTAAAGGTATCTAATATATTAATTTCTAAAATTAAACAGAGTATTACTATTGATGAATTGCTGTACAATTTTTACTTATATATTTCAAAAGGAAATTTTGATAAATCCATAGAAATGCTGAATAAATATTTAGAACTCTCATTGAATTGGAAAAATACAAAAAAATATAGGTTTTATGAATATTTAAAAGATTGTATAATAGTATTAAGTAACAAAAATATTTCAAAGAAAATGGCTTTAGAATCATTACAAATGTTAGAAGAGGCAATAATAAATATACGAGAAAATAGAATTAGTCTTAATTTATATAAAATAGCTATATTAACTCATGCTTATTTATCATTGTGGATAAACAATATAACAGATAAGGAACTATTTGAAAAAATAAAATTAGAAATTATTAAACGAATAACATCGGAAGATGTAACTAAAGATTTAGAAAATAAAATTAAAATACAATTAGCAATCGAGAAAAACGATTAGATGTTAAAACTACATCCAACACTTATAGAGAAATTGATAGTTGTTTATACTTCTTAGAGGAAGTTTTAGATGAATTTAAACATACTGCTTATAGGGAGTTCTATACTTTATTAGAAAACTATTTAAAAATAGTTGTTGAATTCAATGCAAAGCATTTATATGGTGATGATTGGAAACAGATATTAGAGGAGAGAATATCATCAACAAAAAACCATTTGAAAAATTTACTTTTGGAGACCTTTTCCAATCTTTAAAATTACTTAAAAAAGATGGAAGTATATATTGTGAATATATTGATGATGAAATACTTGAAATGTTAGATGAACATGTAAATATTAGAAATAGACTAACTCATGATTTCACAGGAGATATACCAGAAGACATTGATATAAAAGAAGATACTCTCAAAATAATGTATGGGATTTTAAAAGCATTTCCAACATGCATAAAGATAATAAATGATAAGAAAAAACCTTGGTATAATGTAGAGCTTATATGGAATCAATTGCCTAAAAAAGTTTCCCTATATTCAGAAAAAGATTTAAAAAAAGGAGAATTATATTTCATTGAGCCATATTCCTACATTATAGATAAAAACAAGATG
The DNA here is from genome assembly GCA_902827205.1 of Methanocaldococcus lauensis. GTDB lineage: Archaea > AGJL01 > Methanococci > Methanococcales > Methanocaldococcaceae > Methanocaldococcus > Methanocaldococcus lauensis. The sequence goes on from LR792634.1 coordinate 72,644, forward strand.
CATCCAAAGATACATCCAATTCCTATAGGGGTATCAAAGGATATAATTTATCCAAACAAAAAATAAAAAATAAAAATTAAGGATTTAGATTACTTCTTTACTTTCTTCTTTTTTCTTTTCAGCAGTAGTAGTTCTTCCATATTCTTGAGCTAATTTTTCATAAATTCTCATGTCTTCTTTACTTACAGATGGCTTAATCTTTTCGAGGGCTTTCATGAAGTGTTCTTTTTTAACTTTTACATCTTTTGTTGAAACTCTCAATCTTATACTTTCAATGTCTTTTAATGCATTCTTGAGTTCATCCAATATTGTTGTAAATCTTTGAATAACATTTTGTGTAGTTTTAATTATTTCATCAATTTCTTCAGCAGAAACTTTTTGTGACAAGCTTCCTAACTTGTTCTCTAAGTTGTAAATATTGTCTATCATTTCTTTTAACTTGTCTAATAAGTCTTTTAAGTATTTTGCTAATTTCTCTGCTTCTTCTTTTTCAGATGGTTTTAAGTCCTCTTTGTTTATAATTTCAAGGAAGTTGTTTAATTCTTTCTCTACAGCCTTAATTTTCTCTTTGGCTGGAGTTAATACACTTATTATATTTCTTATAGCATTGTTTAGTTCGGCAAATTCTCCAGCCTCTGCTGACTCTTTCTCTTTTGTAGCTTTAATTACACTGTTTAATTCAACTGCTGTTCTCTTAAATGCTCCTGATATACTTTGTAAGTAGTTAATTAAATCTCTCAATGCAGTTTCAATTCCCCATGGATTTCCTATACTCTCTCTAACTGCTAACATTGCTGCCTCTCTACATATTGCCTCTATATCAGCCCCAGTGTATCCTTCAGTTTTCTTAGCCAATTCTTCTAAATTGACATCTTCTGCTAAGTTCATACCTCTGGTGTGTATCTTGAATATGTCTAATCTTGCTTTTTCATCTGGAACTGGAACTAATATTACCCTGTCTAATCTTCCTGGTCTTAATAATGCTGGGTCTATTATGTCTGGTCTGTTAGTTGCTGCTATAACAACAACATCCTTTGGTTCTTCCATTCCATCTAATTCAGTTAATAATTGGTTGACAACTTTATCAGTAACTGCTGAACTTATATCTCTTCCTCTCTTTGGAGCTATAGCATCAATCTCATCGAAGAATATTATACATGGTGCTGACTGTCTTGCCTTTCTAAATATCTCTCTTATTGCTTTTTCACTTTCACCTACCCACTTACTAAATATTTCTGGCCCCTTAACACTTATAAAGTTTGCTCCACTTTCGTTAGCAACAGCCTTAGCTAACAATGTCTTACCAGTTCCTGGTGGTCCAAAGAGTAAAACTCCTTTTGGTGGTCTAATTCCTATTTTATCAAACACCTCTTTGGCTTTTAATGGCCATTCAACTGCCTCTCTAAGTTCTTGTTTAACATTCTCTAATCCTCCAATATCTTCCCACTTAACATTTGGAACTTCAACTAAAACTTCTCTCATTGCTGATGGTTCTACATCTTTCAATGCCTCTTTGAAATCATCCATTGTTACTTTTAAGTTGTCTAAAACTTCTTTTGGAATTTCTTCAGCTTCTAAGTCAATGTTTGGTAATATTCTTCTTAATGCTCTCATTGCCGCTTCTTTACATAAAGCCGCTAAGTCAGCCCCTACAAATCCATGGGTTACCTCTGCCAAGTAGTCTAAGTCAACATCTTCAGCTAATGGCATGTTTCTTGTGTGTATTTGTAATATCTCTTTTCTACCTTCTCTGTCTGGAACTCCTATGTAAATCTCTCTGTCAAATCTTCCTGGTCTTCTCAATGCAGGATCTAATGCATCTGGTCTGTTAGTTGCTCCAATAACTACAACTTGTCCTCTTCCTTTTAATCCATCCATTAATGTTAATAATTGAGCAACTAACCTTCTTTCAACTTCTCCTGTAGCCTCATCTCTCTTTGGAGCGATAGCGTCAATTTCATCAATGAATATTATTGATGGTGCATTTTCTTCAGCTTCTTCAAATATCTTTCTTAAGTTTTCTTCAGTCTCTCCAACATACTTACTCATTATTTCTGGTCCATTTATGACATAGAAGTTTGCTCCAGCTTCATTAGCAACAGCCTTAGCCAACAATGTCTTACCTGTTCCTGGTGGTCCTACTAATAAAACTCCCTTAGGTGGTTCAATTCCTAACTTTTCAAACAACTCAGGGTGTCTCATTGGAAGCTCTATCATCTCTCTAACTTTTCTAACTTCTTCTTTTAAACCACCAATATCTTCATAAGTAACATCTGGAATCTTAGTTTCTTTAATTTCACTAACTGGCTCTTCTTTCAATTCAACATGTGTAAATTCAGTTACTCTAACAGGTCCTGCAGGTGATGTGCTAACAACAACAAATGTTAAGGCAGTTCCTAAAACTCCAATTGTTACTTTTGAACCTTTGCTTAATACTTGTCCTAATATTTTTCTCTTTATGAAATCTTCAAATCCTGGACCAAATCTAATTGACTGAGTTGGAGCTAATACAACTTTTTTAGCCTCTTTAAGCTCTACTTTCTTAACTTTTACTCTATCTCCAATAGCTACTCCTGCATTTTGTCTTAAGTAACCATCAATTCTAATAATTCCTTTTCCAGCATCTTCTAAGAAACCTCTATAAACTATAGCATAAGCTTTTCCTTTTGGACCTTCAATTTCAATAACATCTCCTGGTTTTAAACCAAGTTCGTCCATTGTGTATGGATCAATTCTCGCAATTCCTTTCCCTACATCTCCCTGATAAGCTTCAGATACTTTTAATTCTTTAACCATATTGAATCCCCTCTTTTATTTTTATATTAATTTTTTCATATTTTTATCACATTAGATAATATGCCGTTGAAGTTCTATATAAACTTTTTGGTTTTGTTCATACTTATTTCACAATCTTACATAATCATAATTTATTTAGGAATATCTAAGATATGAAACTGATAAACCCTTGTAAATCCACAATTTCTACATCTTACAATTAACTTAGTTTCTGTTATTGCTATATCCTGTATTGCCTCTTTTCTACAGTTAAAACATACTGCTTTTTTTTCTAAGAACCACGGCTCATACTTATGCTTTTTCTTTTTTTCATCTTCAATTATGCTTATATCTTCAACCCCCACTCTCCTTAAAATATAATATCTTGTAGCCCCACAGTTAGAACATTTAACAAATGCCTGATTAGTATAAATCTCTATAATTTGATCCACTTCTTTTTTACAATTAAAACAAACAGCTAATTTTTTCAGATGCCATTTTTCCATACATCTCACCCTACATATTAATATTTTCTATTTTTTTATTTATAAATATTTTTATTTCTATAGCCATATAAAGTAGTTTAATAAACATTGTTTAGGGGAAAATTATGAAATGTGACTATTGTGGTAATGAAGCATTTTATTACCAAAGATATTCAAATAAACATATATGCAAAGAATGCTTTAAAAAAGACATTGAGAGTAGAGTTAAAAAGATTTTAGGAAGAAAGATAATTAAGAATAATGTAAAAATAGGAATTGGTATCAGTGGAGGGAAGGACAGTTTAGTTATGGCACATATACTAAAAAAACTCTTTAATCATATTCCAAACGCTAAATTAATATGTTTTTTCGTTGATGAGGGAATAAAAGATTTTAGGGAGACTGCAAAATTTTATGTTGAAGATTTTTGTAAAAAGAATAAATTAAAGTTAAAAATTATAAAATTTAAAGATGAAATTGGTTATACATTAGATGAAATCGTAAAAAACAATTATTTAAAGGAATTAAATATTGGTAAGCCCTGCTCTTTTTGTGGGGTTGTGAGAAGATACTTATTAAATAAATATGCTTTAAAAGAAGGATGTGACTATTTAGCAATTGGACACAACTTAGATGACTTCTGCCAAACAATTTTAATGAACTACATCGAAGGAAATATAAAAAATATTATCCAATTTGGGAAAGAAATAGATGATGATAAATTTGTTAAAAGAATTAAGCCCTTAAAATTAATTCCTGAGGATGAAGTAAAAATTTATGCAAATATTAATAAAATAGAATATCAAAAAGAAAGTTGTCCATATTCCTCAATCTCTTATAGACACAAAATTAAGGAGATTATTAAAATATTGGAGGAGGAAAAACCTGGAGTTAAGTTTAGCATATTGAAAGGTTATGAGAAACTTTTAAAGTATATTGAATTTAAAGAAGATATTAAAAAGTGTAGAATTTGCAACTATCCATGTAGTGGTGAGATTTGTAAAGTATGCTTATGGTTAAAGAAATTAGAACAATTAAATAAAATAAATAAAAATTAATAAAATTTTTGGTGATAATAATGACAGATAACTACGAACAGTTTAAAAAACTTAAAAAGAAAGTAGCCAAAGCATTAGGAATTAGTGAAGAAGAATTGGATAGGATGATTAGAGAAAAAATTGAAGATTATGGAGGAATATTATTAAAAGATGCCGCTTTAATGATGATAGCTAAGGAATATGGAATTGGCTTTGAGAAAGAGAGTGTTGAGGAGTTTTCAATTAAAGACATTGAGGAAGGGCAAATAAATGTTGAGATTGTTGGAGTAGTTACAGATGTTTCAGATGTAAAAAGTTTCAAAAAAAAAGATGGAAGTGTTGGAAAGTATAGAAGGATAATGTTGGCTGACAAAACTGGGAGTATAAGAGTTACATTATGGGATGATTTAACAGATATTGATATTAAAGTAGGAGATGTTATAAAAATCAAAAGAGCGAGAGCGAGAAAATGGAATAACATATTGGAGTTAAGTTCTGTCCCAGAAACGAAGATTGAAAAGTTAGAAAACTATAATGGAGAGTTACCAAAAATTAAAGAATCATATAAAATTAATGAGTTAGTTCCCGGAATTACTGCAACATTTGAGGGAGAGGTTATTTCATCTTTACCAATCAAAGAGTTTAAAAGACCTGATGGTAGTGTGGGAAGATTAAAGTCATTTATTGTTAAGGACGAAACTGGGAGTATAAGAGTTACATTATGGGATGATTTAACAGATATTGATGTTGAGAGAGGAGATTATGTTAGAGTTAGAGGATATATAAGGAAAGGATATTACAGTGGCTTAGAATGTAACGCCAATGATGTGGAAATACTAAAAAAAGGAGAAAAAATTGAAAGTAAAGAGGTAGATATTAACGATTTAATTAACTATGAAAATGAGTTGGTTACAGTTAAAGGAAGAATTATGGCTATGGGAAGTAAAAAAAGCGTTGATTTAAATGGAGATATAGTGAAGGTTCAGGAAATTTTATTAGATAATGGAACTGGAAAAGTTAAAATATCTTTCTGGGGTGGAAAAACAGTACTATTAGAGAATGTAAAAGAAGGAGATTTAGTGAAAATAACTAATTGTAGAGTTAGGACATACTACGATAGAGAGAGAAATAAAAGATCTGAGTTATTAGCAACATCTGACACTAAGGTTATTAAAGACGAAAGTATTGAGGCTCCTGAATATAAAATAAAGTATTGTAAAATTGAAGATATTTATAATAGAGAAGTTGATTGGAACGATATAAATTTAATCGCTTATGTAGTTGAAGATTTCGGAATTAATGAGTTAGAATTTGAGGATAGAAAGAGAAAAGTAAGAAATTTAATGTTGGAAGATGAAACTGGCAGAATAAAGTTAAGTTTATGGGATGATTTGGCTGAATTAGACATTAAAGAGGGAGATGTTATAAAGGTTTTACACGCTTACGCTAAAGAAAAAGATGAATATGTTGATTTAAATATTGGTAGATTTGGTAGAGTAATTGTGAATCCTGAGGATGTTGAAATTTCAATTAATAGGAAGTTTATAGCAGATGTTAAAGAAGGAGAAAATGTTGAAATTAGAGGGGCAATTGTTAAAATATTAAGTGACACTTTATTTTTATATCTATGTCCAAACTGTAAAAAGAGAGTTGAAGAAATTGACGGAACCTATAATTGCCCAATCTGTGGAGATGTAACTCCTGAAGAAATTTTAAGGTTAAACTTTGTAGTTGATGACGGAACTGGAACTATAGTGTGTAGAGCATACGATAGAAGAGTGGAAAGATTGTTAAAAATGAAAAGAGAAGAATTAAAAAATATAAATATGGAAAATGTAGAGAGTGAGTTATTGGGAGAGGAGTTTGTTTTGTATGGAAATGTTAGAATTGATAATGATGAGTTAGTTATGATTGTTAAAACAGTTAAGGATGTAGATGTTGAGAAAGAAATAAAAATATTGGAAGAAATGGAATAATAAACAATAAATCTTTAATATCTTTAAAAGTTTAAAAGAGGATTATAAAGATTACTACAAATTACAAATTACAAAAACAATGAAATAAAAATAAAGAAATAAAAATAAAAGGTAATTATAAAAAGTTCTGTGGTGATTTTATGATTGTTGAGAGAGTAGAGGAATATTTAGATAGAATAGAAAAAATTAACAAGGATATTAATGCCTTTATAGAAGTAAAACCTGAAAGAGTTTTAGAAGAAGCAAAAAAATTGGAAAAAGATGATAAAGCTAAGAAAAAGCCATTATATGGTAAAATTATTGCAGTCAAAGCAAACATAAATGTTAAGGGATATACAATATCTTGTGCGTCAAAGACATTAGAAAATTACATAGCCCCTTACGACGCCACAGTTATTCAAAAAATTAAAGAAAATGGTGGCTTAATAATTGGAATTGCTAATATGGACGAATTTGCCTGTGGTAGTAGTGGAGAAACTTCCTATTATGGCCCAACAAAAAACCCTAAGGCGAAGGATAGAATTCCAGGAGGAAGTTCTTCAGGAAGTGCCGCTTCTGTTGCCGCAGATTTATGTGATATGGCATTAGGTAGTGACACTGGAGGAAGTATTAGGAATCCAGCATCTCACTGTGGAGTTGTTGGATTTAAGCCAAGTTATGGGGTTGTTAGTAGATACGGATTATGTGATTTGGCTATGAGTTTTGACCAAATAGGACCATTAACAAAAACAGCAAAAGATGCATTATTATTAACAAATATAATTAAAGGTAAGGATTTGAAAGATACTACAACAGTTGAAACTAAACCATTTGAAAAAATAGACATTAAGGGCTTTAAAGTAGGGGTTGTTAAAGAGTTTATGGATGTTGTTGATGAAAAAATAAGAGATAAAATAGAAAAAGGTATTGAAGTTTTTAAGGATTTAGGATGTGAAATTGTTGAGTTAAGTTACAAATATGTTGATTTAGCACTACCAACTTACTATTTAATAAATTATGTTGAGTTTTTCTCAGCAACAAGAAGATATGATGGAAGAAGATATGGATATAAAATAGAGGAGGTTTGTGGAGAAGAAGTTTTAAGAAGAATTATGATTGGTTCAATGATTAGTCAAAAAGAATATAGTGGTAAATACTACAAAAACGCTTTAAAAGCAAGGAATTTAATGAGAAATGAGATGATTAGAATTATGAAAGATGTTGATATTATCGTAGGAGCAACAGTTCCTAAACTACCTCACAAGTTAGGAGAAAAATTAACTCCAATGGAAATGTATAGTTATGATGTATTAACAGTTCCAGCCAATATATGTGGTTTATGTGCAGGTGTAGTTCCATGTGGTGATGTTAATGGAATTCCAGTTGGCTTACAGATTCAAGGAAAGCCATTTGAAGATGAAAAAGTTTTAAGTGCAATGATTGAGTTTGAAGATGCTATAAAATAATTTTATTTATATACCATTTTTCAATATTTTTGACGAATTTTTTACTACAATATTTAAAACATATTCGAAAATCTATACAAATTTTTTATATTAGTATTATGTTAAATTTATATTATTGGATTTTTAAGGTGATAGCATGAAAAATCTTAATCACTATCTCTATATTTTATTATTAATCACTATCTCTTGGAGATATTATTGATAGTAAAGTATATCCTAAACCAACTACTAATACTATTCACTATGAATATAATGTAAATTCAAACTATAAAATTACAGTTGAAATTTACCCAGATGAAGATAATTATGTAAGTATCGTTCAGGATACGAGCACCCATGGTAATTTTTACTTATCTTTAGGTGATTTAGAAAATAATAATCCTGAAGAAGAGGATTTTAATAATATTCGTGTTATTGTGTCATTAACAAACTACAATTTTAATACTCCAAATACTAACAATAACACAAAAGCTCCAATTCCCTTAAATGTCTATCTGTTAATATTTGCATTCCTCACTTATATTGTATATAGAAAATCTAAAAATTTAACTTAATATCCAGCAAAATCATCTAATAAAAATTTTAGTCTTTCCTCTAAATATATTTTTTATATGTTCTTTAAATATTTTTCTAAGTAATAATTAATTATATCTTCTCCACTAAGATAAACTAAATTATGCTTTTCAGCGTATTTTTTTGTTTCATTTTTGCTCATTGCCTCTCCATCATCTCCTAACATTTCACATATTGTTGTGATAGGGATAAGATTAGCCATCTCTGCTAAGGCAACAGTCATCTCAGTATGTCCTTTTCTATTTATTACTAAACCTTCCGATGCTCTCAACAAAATAACATGTCCTGGACTTCTAAATTCTTTACCAAAATCATTATATCTATTTTCTTTAACTAATTCAGTTAATTTTTTTATAGTAAATGCCCTATCTTTGTCAGTAATTCCAGTAAATGTTTTTCTATGATTTATAGTAATTGAAAATGACGATTTTTCATCATAAGGAATGTCATTTGGATATAATTCTTTCAAAACTTTAAATTTTTGAGAGGCAAACTCTAAAATATCGACCATAAAAGGAATTCCTAACTTGTTACATATATCTGGATGTATAGCAGTGCAAATTAAACCTCCAGCATCTTTTCTCATCCTTTTTATATGTTCTGGAGTTATGAATTGAGATGCTACAACTAAATCAGTTTCTCCTTCTCTATCATCTGAATCATAAACTAAAATAAATTCTCCTTTTTTTAAAGCTTTTAATGCTTTTTCTACATTATTCATCTTCATCTCCCTTGATTAATATTTTTATAGTATCTCCATCTTTTAAATTAAATTTTTTTCTTAAATTTATTGGAGCAATTATCTCTATAATATCTTTACTATGATGTGTTTTTTTTGGACATACGATTGCTCCATATATTTCTTCATTATTTATTAATATAGTTACTGGCAAAATTTTAACTCCAAAAAACTTTTTACCATTATATTCAAAATCCTCAGTCTCAATATATTTAAATTTGTTTATCTCAAACTCATTGTCTATTTTTAAATTTAATGTCCCCTCGTAAGGTTCAAAGTTTAAAATTTTTTTAAAAGATTCTTTATATTGAGGAATTGACAAAAAATATTTTCCCTCTCCAAATCCAGAGACAACTTTACCCTCTAAAATCATAAATTTTCACCTTTTGATTTATACTTACCAATTAACTTTAAAGCCAATATCTCAGCCCAAGATGCCTCTATTATAACACTCAACAGTATTGTTAAAAAAGTTCCAATTAGTATAGTTCCAGCAATATCTATTGGAGTTATATACTTAGTTATCTCCTTTGGAATCTTATCTGCATTTTTTAAAATTTCCACTCCAACAGTTGCCGCCAATGCCGCTGGAACTACTCCTCTCGGCCCCTCTAAGGCAAAGTATAACTTTTCTTTAATCGAATGTTTTGTTCCTATCAACCCAACAAAAACTCCCAGTGGTCTTGCTAAGAATATAGAACCTAAGGCAATCAACAAACCTGGAATTAAATAGTTTTTAAACATACTTAATTCAACACACGCTCCTAAGAATACAAATATAAATATCCTTGCCAACAAAGATAAATCGTCGCAAAATCTTACTATATTTTCATAACTTTCAAATATCTTCCTTCTAAATAAGACATCTCCTAAATATAGAGCCATTATTGCAATAGCCATATAGCCACTAAATCCATAGCCAATAACATTTGGTAATAGTTCATCTCCAATATATAAAATAATCATAGCCCCACCAAGAACTAATGGGGCTACATATTCGTGAAAATTACAATGCACAATAATTTTTTCGTATATTTTACCTAACAGTAATCCGATGATAATTGCTCCAACAGATAAGGATAATATATCAATTACTGGATTTTTTATAGTTGATGAAACTCCAAGTAATCCTAAGACAACACTTGCAGAAACAATTCCTAAGGGGTCGTTAAATATACTCTCTGCCTCTAAGGTTATAGCAATTTCAGGGTTCGTTTTTACTCTTGAAAATACTGGTATTAAAGTGGCTGGATCTGTTGGAGAACATATAGCTCCAAATAAATACCCTACTGGAGATGTGTAAGGAAGATTTAAAACCATATTAAATATTAATCCTGAAATAAACAGAGTAATTAAAAAAGTTATAGTATCTAAACGAATAACTGTATGTATTACTTTTTTAAGTAAAGAAACTCTCATTGTAAAGGCTCCTCCTAACAAAATAAATATTAATCCTATTGGTCCAGCATATTCAAAAATCTCCATAGCAGATTCAGAAGGAATTATTTGCAAAAAGGGTCCTATAATTAAACCTAATAACAGTAATAACGGTATATCTGGGATTTTTAACTTTTCAGAAACTTTTGCTACTAAAGCCCCTAATGCTAATGCTAACCCTAAATAACCTATAGCCATCATAAGTTCCATATTATCACATATTTAAAATTATAGAATATTATAAAATCATTAAAATTAATAATAAATTTAAATGACATTTAATTTCTTTAAAAAAAGATAATTAAAATTATATAAATACTTTTATCATATATTAAGAAACATATCTTAAAAAACTATAATTTTACTCTTCTGAGTATGCCCTTACTTGTAATACTGCTTCATCTAAACCTGTTTTCTCAACATTCTCTGGAACTCTTAAACCAATTGTCATATCTAATCCTTTATAAATTATGAATCCTCCAACAACTGCTATTATTGCAATAGTAATTGCCCCAATTATCTGTCCCAATAATGAAACATTTGCTCCAGATTTTAATAAGAATGGAATCCCTGCACAAATAACTCCAATAAAACCACTCATAGCATGAACTGGACCAATTGCACAGACATCATCTATCTTCAACTTTTCTTCGATGAATTTAAATGTAAATGGCTGTTGTAATCCTGCCAACAAACCAACTATAAATGCTCCTATTGGTGTAAATAAATTAACACCACTACAAACTGCCACTAAACCAGCACACATACCGTTTGCTGTATATAATGGGTCGTTTTTTGAACTTAAGGCTCCTCCAATTATACCCCCTGCAAGAGCCATCGTTGTAGCAATCCCTACACTCGCTAACTCTACACCATTACTAACTCCTACAGCACTTCCTATGTTAAATCCATACCATCCAAACGCTAAAATAAAAGCTCCTAAAACTGCTAAGGGTATATTATGCCCAGGAATTGCCTGAGGTTTTCCATTAATGTATTTTCCAATTCTTGGTCCTAAAACATATGCCGCCATTAAACCAACTAATCCTCCAAATAAATGAACTGCTCCACTTCCAGCATAGTCATGGAAGTTTATTCCAAAACTTGCAAAGCCACCTCCCCAAACTAAGTGTTCAACAATTGGATATAGAATTCCAGCAACTAACAATGCTCCAATAAAATATGGGAGAATTTTTATTCTTTCAGCAACACCACCAGTTATAATTGTAACCGCCGCAGCGGCAAACATTGCCATTTTTAGAAACCAAGCTCCTAACTCAGCATCAAAATTCCCTGTAATTAGAGGCATTATATTTTCTAAACCATAAGAAATTCCATATCCAATTAAAAGATATGCAATAAATACAGCCGCTAAGTCTAACAATTTTAAAACACAATGATACGCAACATTTTTAGATCTAAATTGCCCAATCTCTAACGCTATAAACCCTGCTTTCATAAAAAATATCAACGATGCCGCCCACATAAAGAAGAACACATCAACACCATTCATAATTTTCACCTCAAAGTTTTAGTAGGAACAAACTTACCTTCCACCCCATTTCCTTATGCCTTTAAAAAACAAAGTATTATAATTAAATAAATATTTTACTACGGAAGGAAATTGCCTTCCTTTAAGAGGTAGGGATAAAAATAAAGATAAATAATAAATAAAAAAAGTTAGAAAAATAAAAAAATAAATTATAAAAAGAAGAAAATAAAACTATAATTAGGGGGATAAAATGAAAAAGATAGAAGCAGTAATTAGGCCAGAGAAATTAGAGATAGTAAAAAAGGCGTTATCAGAAAATGGATTTTTAGGGATGACAGTTACAGAGGTTAAAGGAAGAGGAGTTCAAGGAGGTATAGTTGAGAGATATAGAGGGAGAGAGTATATAGTAGATTTATTACAAAAAGTAAAAATTGAATTAGTTGTAAAAGACGATGATGTTGAGAAAGTTATTGATATTATATGTGAAAATGCAAGAACTGGTAACCCCGGAGATGGTAAAATCTTCGTAATCCCTGTCGAAGATGTCGTTAGAGTTAGAACCGGCGAAAGAGGTGAAAATGCTTTATAATTCTTAAACCGTTTCTAAGAAACTCTGCTTTAGGATGGTTATGAATTCAGCGGCGACGATGAGGAGTAGGGTTTGGAGTAGTTTCTTAGTTTTTGTAGCATATCGTAATATATAAATATAAATATCAGTGGAATAATATTGTTATATAACCGATGAGAGGGCTCTGTCTTCGAGGTTATTATAAATGCTTATAAATTTTATTTGAGGGGCTGTCTCCGTTCAGCCCGAAGTCCAATGAATCTATGGCAGAGAGATTGGTATTCTCGATGAATCTATGAGTTGAGGACAACCCATTTCCATAGCTATCGGTTTGTATGGTATATTGTTAAATACTACGAAATATGCTATGGAAATGGGAAACGGTGGTACCTATGGGAATCTTCATCCCTTTAGGTGGAAGAGGATATCAGTCTTTAAAATCTTCATTTTCATAATTATCATAATTTTGATTCATTTTTTCATACAACTCATCAACTTCACTTTTCTTCCACAATTCAAATTTGGATCTCTTTATTTTCTGCCTCTCTCTTTCTAAGAATTTGAAAGTTTTTGCATGAGATGCTCCTCTTAAAAGCATTTCAATAGCCTCTTTTGCTATTTGTACAGAGTCATGCTCTCCAACAATTGAAACTGTTTTTCCATAGACAGATACATTTGATCCTGTTAATTCCTCAATATATCTTCTTGATTTTCCTTCTTTACCAATAACTCTTCCTTTTAGTCTTCTTAAACTCTTTTCTGAGCCTGCATAATTTTCTATATCTATAACTTCTAAAACATACTCATCACTAACTAATTTTAAAGCGATTTCTGGATTAAATCCCCTTCCAATTGCTCTAACAATATCTTTAGCTTTCCAAACAGCTAAAGGATCTTTCTGATCATCAGTTCCGTAAATAGTTACAGTTCCATCTTCATCTATTTCCAATTTAACTCCCAACTCTTTTTCAATTGTTTTTTTAACACATCCCTTTTTACCAATTAATACACCAACTCTTTCTCTTGGGATTTTTAAAATCTCAATATTTTTATCTTGGCTAATATTTTTAAATACCATTCTCTCACCAACACAAAAACAAATAACTACAATTAATTACTAAAGCTATCTAAAATAATATTAATCTATAAATTAAAATCATTAAAAGACTTCACAACTGCTTAATCATAGCCTCGTCAACTGGATTTATATCATTTCCTGTAATATACTTATATAACTCCTTATAATTACAATTAACTTTCTTTCTTCTAAAGAAATTACAGATGTTTATGCAATCTCTTATAAGTAAAGGATTAGCCAAAGGATGTTGAGTTATAACACTCTGTGAGAAGTCAATAAAAACTGGCTCGTCATCTTTTACTAAAATATTATATTCGCTTAGATCTCCATGAATTAACTCTCCCTCTTCGTAAAGTTTTTTCATACTATCTCTTATAATTTTATAGTATCTCTCCCAATCTAAATCTTGAAATTCTTTAAGTTTTGGAGCAGGAATTCCTCTATATCCAACAAAATCCATAACTAAAACATTTTCCCTCCTCAATCTCGCCTTAGGAGCATTTATAATTTCAGAAGCCCTTCTTAAATTTCTAAATTCTTTTTCTACCCACGCGTGTATAATTTGCCTCCTACTACTCTTTCTCAAATGAAATCTTGGATCACCTTGTATATACTTACTCATAGTTTTAAAATCACATGTAGAAACTCTATAAACTTTAACAGCCCTATAAAACTTCCCTTTTCTGGCTTTAAATACAACAGCCTCTTTTCCTGAATTTACTATTCCTATATACTCTGTTAAATGTTTTCCTGCCAACAAACTAAATAATGTCATAAGGGTTCTTTTATCAAAAACTTCATTGGCTGTTTTTAAATCTTCTAAAAACTTTCTTTCTTTTTCTAAAATTTCTTTTTGATATTCTCTATCTAATTGAAACTCTTCCTTTTCAGATAGTAATTTATTCAATTCATAAATTTCTTTGTCAATATCTTTAACTTTAAAATCTAAATCTTTAGCTATATTCATCACCTTTTTATAATATCTCATCTAAGTAACCTTTTCTCTTAAGCCATTCAACTTGTGTTTTTGTGTATCTCCAAATTATGTCACACTTTTTATCTCCTTGAACTACCCATGGTTTTATTATAACAATATCTCCTTCTCTAACCCAAATCTTTTTCTTTAATCTTCCGGGAATTCTACCCAATCTTGTTTTTCCATCTAAACATCTAACTCTTACTCTACTTGCTCCTAACATTTGCTCTATAATTCCTAATATTTCATTCTCCTCTTTTTTTGGTAATCTTACTCTAATTTGTTGTTCTTGTTGCTCTGCCATATTGTCTCACCTTTTTTATTTTTGTTTGTTATTTTTTGAAATTTTAATAGTGTTTCTTATAAATACTAAGTTTTTATTTATGCTTATTTAAACTCTATAGTGTTTTTTAATTTACTTTTAATATACTCAATTAACTTTTTACTGCAAATAGTTTTATATTACTCATTATATATATTGCTTTATGGTCGATATAAAATTATTAAAGGTTCAATTATTTAAATATAAGGGGATATGTATGATAAGTAGAGAGATGGCGATAAATTTTCTCAACTCTACATCTGTTGATGATATATTAAATTATATAAATTTAATTAACAACAACTTTAAAAGGAAATATGTAACTTACTCAAAAAATGTATTTATTCCTCTTTCTAAGTGGTGTAGAAATAGATGTGGATACTGCATTTTTAGAGAAGATAACCCAAGTTTAATGAAACCTAATGAAGTTAAGGAAATCTTATTGAGAGGGGATAAGTTAGGTTGTAGAGAGGCATTATTTACCTTTGGAGAGCGAGTAGATGAAAACAAAGAGATTAAAGAACAGTTAAAATCTTTGGGTTATAGCAATATATTAGAATACCTTTACGATTTAGAAGAATGGACATTAAATAACACTTCTTTATTACCACACACTAACTGTGGAATTTTAGATTATGAAGAGTTAAAGATGCTTAAAGAGGTTAATGCCTCTATGGGGTTAATGTTAGAAAACGCCTCAGAGAGGTTGATGAATACTATTGCCCATAAATACAGCCCAGGCAAAGATCCAAAGTTAAGGATAGAGATGATTGAAAATGCTGGAAAATTAAAAATTCCATTCACTACTGGATTATTAATTGGAATAGGAGAAACTAACGAGGAAATTGTTGATTCCCTCTTTAAAATAAAAGAAATCCATGATAAATATAAGCATATTCAAGAAGTTATAATTCAAAACTTCAAACCTAAGAAAGGCATTTTAATGGAAAATTTTAAGGAGCCAACACCTATAAAGATGTTGAAGGTTATAATTTTAGCAAAGTTGATTTTAAAAGATATCTCTATTCAGATTCCTCCAAATTTAAATAGAGAGACGGGACAGTTATTTTTATTGGCAGGAGTGGATGATTGGGGAGGAGTTTCTCCACTAACAAAGGATTATGTAAATCCAGAAGCAGAGTGGCCAGAAATAGAGGAATTAAGAAATATGACTGAAGAGTTGGGATTAAAGTTAAAGATGAGATTGCCTGTCTATGATAAGTATATAAGTAGAGAGTGGTTGAGTGAAAAAGTTTATAATAAAATTATTGAGATGGGATGGTTAAAGGAATAGAGTTTTCAATTATAGATATTTGCTTTTTTAAAATGTCTTCGTATCTATTTTTTAATATTTGCAACGCCTTATATGTAGATTTTCCATCTAATGTTAAAATCTCCTCTTTTCCTCTTTCAATGTATTTAACATAGCCAATATTATCATCAAAACTTACAGTTAAAGATATAAATTTATTTGAACTTAAAATATCTTTTAACATCTCTTCATAAACATTATTTCCACAGAATAAGTTTAATTTAGCAATTTCCTTTATATCCTCATCCTCAATAAGTTTTTCTATCTTTTCATATTCAATAACAATATGCTCTAAATTTTCTACTAATTTTTTAAAACTTTCTGCTCTCTCAATTAGACAGATAAATTTAATCTCAACCATTCCCTTACCTTTCCACCTCCACTCTCTATTTTTCCATTCATTAATTTTTTCTTTAATTTTATTAAGTTCCATATCTAACACCAAAAATATTTTTAATATGACTCTGTTAGGAAAAGTATTAATTATTACGCGTAAATTATTTATACGCATATGCGGAAAAATAAACTTATAACTGTATGGGGTGAAATTATGATTAAGATATTGGTTGATAACACAGGATATAAAAAATTTTTTGCTCAGCACGGCTTTTCAGTATTAATTGAAATTAACAATAAAAGAATTCTGTTTGATGCTGGGCAAAACCCAATAGTTTTGAGAGAAAATTTAAAATTGTTCAATGAAAATGAAGGTTTTGATTATGTAGTTATATCTCACGGCCATTATGATCACACTGACGGTTTAAAATATATTATAGAGAACGATTTAATTTGTGGAAAGATTATAATCCACAAGGACGCTTTTTTAGACAAATATTCTGGAAATAGATATATTGGAATAGATAAAGAAATAAAAGATTATCTTCTAAAAAAAGCAGACCTAAAGATTATAGAGAAGCCATACAAAATAGACAAAGATATTATCATCTCTGGATACATTCCAAGAGAATATGAGTATGAAATGGAAGAATTTCAGTGTATTAAGGATGGAAAAAAAGTAAAAGATGAAATAAATGACGATATGTTTTTAATTGCTAATGGAGTTTTAATTACTGGCTGTTCTCACAGTGGAATAATAAATGTAGTTGAATATGGAAAAAAGTTGAGTGAAATTAAAGGAGTTTTAGGTGGTTTTCACTTAGTATCTGTTTCTGATAACTACTTAAATAAAATTGTAGATTACTTTAAATCACAAGATTTTTGGATTATGCCAATGCATTGCACTGGATTTAAGGCATTAACAAAACTATCTCAATTAAACAACTTCATCTATGGACATGTTGGAAAAGTTATCTGTGTTTAAAATTTAGTTTGGGATTTTTATGGATGAAAAAGAAAAGCCAATAATTGTGAGTATTGTTGGTAATATCTTTTTAGGAGTAATAAAAATAATAGTTGGTTATATATATTCGAGTATATCTTTAATCTCTGATGGAGTTCATTCTTTATCTGATGTTTTAACAAGTGTTTTAGGATATATTGGGATAAAACTTGCTTCAAAACCTGCTGATAAATCTCATCCATTTGGACATTCAAGATTTGAGCCATTAATTGCTTTTTTAATGGGACTGGCGCTATTTTTTACTGCCTGCGAGATTGGTAAATTTGCAATTGAAAGACTTTTCAGTAAGGTAGTAATTACTGTCAATATTATAATGCTTACAGTAGCTATAATTTCAATAGTATCTAAGGAGTTAATGACACAATATAGTTTATATGTAGGAAAAAGGTTAAATAGTCAAATATTAATTGCAGATGCCTATCACCATAGAAGTGATGTTTTAAGTAGTATAGTAGTTTTAATTGGTTTGTTGTTAGAGAAATTTGGAGTAAGTTATGGTGATGCTATTGCTGGGATAATTGTTTCAATTATGATTGTTAAGGTTTCTATTGAAATAATTATAACTAACATAAACTATCTTACTGGAAGCTCTCCTCCAGAGGATTTTTATGAGATTGTAAAAAAAGAGGCATTAAGTGTAGATAGGGTTATAGGTGTCCATGATATAAAAGCTCACTATGTAGGACCTAAAATCTATGTTGAGTTACATGTTGAAGTGCCTTCAAATATATCTGCAAAGGAAATGCACGATATTGAGGTAGATGTTAAGAAAAGATTAGAAAAATTAGATAATGTTGAAAAGGCATATGTTCATGTTGATATTGTTGATTAATTAAATAATATTAATTAATATTTTCCTAATTTATTCTATTTTTAACAAATTTAATTAAAAAATTTAAATATAATAATTTATTTCTCTAAAAATAAAAATAACTATGCTCAAAATATACTATCTATTTAAGGATTGGTGGGTTCGAGGAGTCTCAAAGCATAGGGCTTCGCCCTATTGCTATACCCAAAATGCTCTGCCTATTTAAGGATTGGTGGGCTCGGGGAGATTCGAACTCCCGACCACCGCCGTGTCAGGGCGGCATCATAGCCAGCTAGACCACGAGCCCACAACAATCAGTCAGCGAGATTATAGTATGAATAACTCATATATAAACATTTCGGTTGTCCGGTTGAGAGAGACTGTCAAGATAAGAAAGATTTAAAAATATGGAAATAAAAAATGTTATTCGTAAGAAGTATATTAAAATTTTGCTCGAATAAACCAATAAATACAATTATCTCTTGGCTTAATTCTTTTGCCTCCATCTATAACTTCCTAATATCTTTATCTTGACAACCTCCAACCTCGTCCGGTTTATATTGTAGTTCTATGTTTATAAATCTTAGATTACAAAAATAGAAAAGTGAGATTATATTTATGATTATTAATAGTAATACCAAATAGTTTTATATTCTTCAATATTTTCTCCAATTTCCTTTAAGCTGTCTAAGTATTCTTTAATTGGCGTATCTTCGTAAGTGTATAACTTAGTTGGATATATTCCTTTTTCCCATGGATGCATTAGATAAACTCTACTTCCATTAGGTTTTATAGCTATCAATTCTCTATCCTGCCAACCTCTTAAATGATTCTTGCCCATTCTTGGAACATTAAATATTGGCTCATCTGTTCTAAATGATCCTGGCAATAATCTAGCTTCTTCTTTAACTTCTTGAACTACTCTTGCTATTGGAACTAAGTAATCTTTATGCTCTATCTTTCCTTTAGGATAGAATGTATAGTATGGAATTATTCCTGCTTTCTTTAAAGCTATTCTTAAAGCTACATTTTCAAATCTTCTGCTTACATATCTATGAAATACATGCTGATTATAAACCTTAATATTTTTCTCTCCTAATTTTCTAACAGTTTCTTTAACTTCTGGTGTAATTTCATAACAACTTTCAACATGTGTAGAAATCATTAAACTCTTTTCATAATTGTCTAATATCTCTACCAATTCATCTGTTATTCTCATAGGAACTGTGACTATTGTTCTCGTTCCAAATCGTACTCCAATAACATGATTCATTTCAGAGATTCTATTTAACATCTTTTCAATAGCCTTATCACTTAAACTGAATGGATCTCCACCAGTAATTAATATTTCTATCATTGAGTCATGCTCAGCAAACCAATCTAAAGCTTTTTCAACTTTATCCCAACCTTTAAATGCCTTTTCGTCAAAATCTTGAACCATCCAGTTTCTTTGACAATAGACACAAATTTGAGGGCATGATTCATATGGCTTTATAATTGCAATTGTAACATACCTTCTTGTTATTAAGTCACATGGAGAAGTGTCATGCTCTCCCATAAAGTCAAAGAATGTTGATCTATCCTCTTTATGTTCAATCATCTTTTCAACATACCATTTTGGAGGAATAACCTGCCTTCTAACTGGTAGATCTTCGACATAAGGATTTTCGAAGTCAAATAAATGTAAATAGTAAGGAGTTATTCCAAATGGTATTCCATTTTTTATACATTCTTCTATAAGTTCTAAATCTTCATCAGATATTTTAAAGTTTGTCTCTTCTCTAAGTTCTTTTAAAATTTCTACTCCTTTTTTACCTTTTATTACATTTTTAAACTGCCACTTATAGTTAAACCATTCATCATCAGTAATTCCAAAGAAATCTTCTAAAATTTCCCTATTCTTTTTTCTTTTTAATATAATTCTCTTATCTAACCCGCTTGGATATTTACTAATGTATTCTCTCATAATTTCATAAACTTTATCTAAAAAGTTGGATCTCGCAATTCCTGCTTTTCTACCTTTTATCTTACTAAAATCTACAAATTCAACACCTTCATTTAATAATCTTTCTCCTAAGAAACCTAAGGAATAGTTAGCCTTTCCAGACATAGCCAAAAACAAATGTCTAAATTCTTCAATAAAACCCTCCCCTATTTCTTTTAAAGCATCTTCGTAACCTTTATATGCTTTCCATAAATATTCCAATGTGCTAAATCCAGATAATTTTTCGTTGTGTTTAGAGATTATATTTAAAAATATTTCAATAGATTTTAATGATAACCATCTATCTATTTCATTTTTAAATTTTATATTTCCACTTCTAACTTTCCACTCTAACTCTTTACAAAATTCAAATAACTTTTCTCTTGCCTCTTCTATACTTTCACTCTTCTCTAAAATTTCTCCAATTTCTGGAACTTCAGAAAATATCTCTAAAAAAGACTTATAATTATTTATAACTTTGTATTCCTCGTTAATTGTTGAATTCGCTATCATATTCCCCCTCCATATCATTTTATTAATTTAAATTATTTAATATATTAATTATAGTTTTTTAAACAACTTTAAAGGTAAAGACAAAAATTTTAAATTAAACCTTGTCAAATAAAAATAGAAAATCCGCTAAAACAAGTTTTAGATGTTCGTAAATTATGAAAAAATTAAAATTATTTGGATTTATTATATTTATTAAAAAGATATTTATGATTATTTAATACAATATTTCTAAAAATAATTATATTGATAATCATATAAAAAGTTTTCGTATCAGGACTATTTTTATTATATAATTTTAATTTAATAATTTTAATTAAAAAGTAAGAATAGTTTTATTCTAAATAAATTGCTGGCTTGTATGGAATTGCTACTCTCTTTTTGTTACCTTTATCTTCTCCATTGATAATAACTTCATCTACATTAAACTCTCTTTTTATAAATTCTTTGGCATTTTTTAGGATTTCTACTTCATTAATAATGTCATCATTAACTTTTAACAATTGATTAACCAACTTTGGAATTTCTTTACCATACTTTCTGAACTCTGGATTTTTCATAATAATTGGCATTAACTCTTTAATTGTCTTTCCTTCATTTTCCTTAATTATTTTTAAGACATCATATTTCCATTCATCAGCAGTATATAGATAAATTCTTTTTGGTTGAACTTTTGTAACATTTATTATCTCCTTTATGTCATCAATCACAGATTTTAAATATTCCTCTCCTTTTTCTATACTGTCATCAATAAACTCCTCTTTAACTTCTGGCAATTTAGATAAAGAAACAAATCCTTCTTTTCCTAACATTTCCCACATTTCTTCACATAGATGTGGAGTAAATGGAGCCATTAATTTTATTATAACTTCTAAGAACTCCCTCAATACATTTATATTATTTCCCCCTCTTCTTCTATACCATTTTAAGTCATCTAACAGTTGATAGAGTAGTATTCCCGCTTTTCTAAGTTCAAAGTTCTCCATATATTCATCGTATAACTTAACAAATCTATATAATCTACTTAATAACCATTTGTCAATGTAATTATATTCACTTCCTTCTTCATCCTTTCTTTCAGCAATGTCTTTTGCAAATAAATACAATCTTTCTAAAACTTTTTTAGTATTTTCCAATTCTTTAAATTTAATATCAGCATCTTGTGGTAATTCAGCACAGGTTGTTATATAAAACCTTCCAACATCTGCCCCATAATTTTCAGCCACTTCTATTATTGGAACTAATGGACCCTTTGACTTAGACAGCTTTTGTCCTTCAATTGTAACATACCCATTGACTACAATGCCTCTTGGCCAATACTCTTCTGGAAAGATTGCTACGTGGTTAAAGATGTAGAATGTTAAATGATTAGGAATTAAATCCTTAGCAGAACATCTCCAATCAACTGGATAATAATAAATAAACTCTTTCCTCATATCTTCAATAATATCCTTTGGAATTCCAGTATCTTTGGAGATTTTATCAATATCTCCTTTACCTAAGAATACATAGTCAAACAACTCTAAGGTTAGTTGTTCTGGTTTTATGTTATATTCATTTATATATTTTGCAATTGTATAGTATGCAGGATAAATTGTTGAATCTGACAAAGATTCAATTACCCAACCCTCTTCAAATGGAAACTTAGTACCTAATCCTCTTCTTCTTACACAAGCCTTATCTTTCATCCAGTCAATTTTTTCATGAAACACTTGTCTTAAATGTTCAGGGATAAACTTCATTTTATCTACACATTTGTGAGCCAATTCCTTCCATTTTTTATCAGAGTATTTTATAAACCATTGTCCTTTAACCATCTTCACTATACAAGGAGTTCCACATCTACAGATAACTTTTTCTTCACTAAATTCATACATAACCTCAGCAAGTCCTTTATCTATTAAATCCTTTGTTAATTTATCTTTAATTTCTCTAACTGGAATGCCTTTATAATCTAAACAATTTTCATTTAAAACTCCCTTGTGGAACTCATCTTTGTAAATTTTTTTAGTAGCCTCCTCTAACTTATCAACATCTTCTTGGCTTTTAATACCCATTTTTTCTACAATTTCCTTTGCGGGATACTCTCCATATCCGGGAACATCAATTAATGGAATTAAATCTATTTCATCAACTAATCCTAAATCTCTTAATGCTATATAATCATAAGGTGCATGTGCTGGAACACTCATAACGCAACCAGTTCCAATATTAGTTTTTACGAATTTAGCAGGTAGTATAGGAACTTCCTTACCAGTTACTGGATTTATAACCTTTTTGTTAATAAGTTGTTCTCCTTTAAACTCCTCAAGAATCTCTATTCTTCTATTTTGATGTTTTAGTTTTTCAGCACATTCTTTTGACATTATCCAAATTCCATTATCAATTAATTCAACTCCATCCTCTTTTTCTATCTCTAAATAAACTTTTGCCTTTACATATGTAGCAGAAGGATTAATCCAAACATTTGTAACTCCAAAAACAGTTTCTGGTCTTAAAGTAGCCATAGGCATTATGTAGCCATCCTCTGTTCTAAATTTAATTAATATATACTCTACCAAAGTGGCATTTTCTCCAACTAATATGTCGTGATCTTCAACAGGGTTATCACATCTTGGACAGTATCTAACAGGATGAGAACCTTTAACAATTAAACCTTTTTCCTTTAATTTGTGAAATTGCCATTCAATAAACTTATTGAAAACTTCATCATCCGTCTTAAAATTCCTTCTCCAATCTAAACTGAATCCCATTCTTTTAAATGCCTCAGTTGCCTTTTTTGAGAAGTATTCAACAATTTTCTCTGGTGTTGTTAATTGTAAAAGGTCTTCTTCTGGAATTCCGTGTAAATTTGTATATGCCCATATTGTTTTTTCATCTCTATTTTTTATCAACTCAGCCAAACCTAATATTGGAGTTCCAGTTACATGATAACCAAAAGTCCATAAGACATTTTTATTTTTCATTCTTTGGAATCTCGCAACAACTTCAGGAATTGTAAATGTTCTTAAATGCCCAGCGTGTAATACACCATTTAAGTAGGGAAATGCCGCAGTTATAAAGAACTTCTCCCTATCATCAGGATCTGCCTCAAAAATCTTTGCCTCTTCCCATCTTTTTTGCCATTTTTTTTCTATTTCCTTAAAGTCAATCATATCAATCACATCCTTTTATTCTGTTAGATTTAATTTTTTTATACAGTTTATTAGAGTTTCTATCAATTTATCTCCAGATTCTATAACCTCCTTAGACATAGGACAAAAATCAATAACCTTTGGCTGGATTCCTATAATTATTACATCAAAATTTACAAAATTCTTTAAATATTTAATTATAAATGATATTGGTAATGTGTGAGTCGATAGACTGTAATTTATTATTTCATCTTCTTTTATAATCTTAACTTTGCCAGGAAGTTCATTCATCAAAGCACAATCAATAATTATGAGATGAGTAGGCTTTACCTCTTTCAAAATATCAGTATAAAAATCAGGGACAGTTCCAGCATTTATTAAATATAAATTTTTTATTTTTAAAATTTCATTATTTAAATTATTATTTTCAATAAAGTAATTCATTAATTTTTTGATCACATATACTCCTATACCATCGTCCCCTTTTAGTTCATTTCCTACTCCCATAATTACTAATTTTTTACAACCTTTTAAAAGTTCTATTAAATTGTTCATAATAATCTCCTTAATTACATTAGTTTTTTCTTAATAATAAACCCAATTATTAAGGCAATTATTGGAGCCACAACCCACCAAAAAATAATTTTTTTAAATACACTCCACTTTATTGTTTTTATTCCTTTGGTTAATCCAACCCCTAAAATACCCCCAACTATTGCCTGAGTTGTTGAAACAGGCATTCCCAATGCAGTAAATATAGTTACAGCCAAACCTCCAGATAGTTGGGCTATAAATGCAGATGTTACACTCAAATTGGTAATCATAGCAAATGTTTCTGAAATTTTGTTTCCATATAGATATGCTCCTAAGCATAAAAAAACTGCTCCAATAAGATAGATTGTTTGAGATGTCGTAAAAGTTCCTAAAATGGTTGGTAAATCGTTACTTCCTAAGTTAAATGCAATTATTCCAGAAGTTAGTAATAATAAAGTTCTAATTATAGATAATTTTTTAAAAATTGGAATCTTAATTCTTTCATAAGTTAAATAAAATACATAGGCGATAATTATAGCAATAATTGGAGAAAAAATCCAACTTAATAATATTTTAAAAAAAACTTTTAAATTTGAAGAACTAAAATTTAAGCCAATTAATGAGCATACTATAATTGTATGTAGGGAAATAGGCACTTTTTTGTATGTTGAGATTGTCATAACTAAAGAAGAAATTATTAAGGAAATTAAAGCTTCTGAGGATATACTATTTACAGTATTACCAACATTTTTAGCAAATAAAGAACCAACAATAACACTAACACTAAATAAAATTAATAAACTTTTATAAGATGCCGCTTTTGAAGCATATGCTGTGCCAATAGCATTTCCAACATTGTTAGCACCTAAAATAAACAATAAGTAAAAACTTACTATTAAATTTAAAATTTGGGAATTTATAATATCACCTTATTTAATATGGAAATACATTATCTGTAATTCATCTGCAACATCCTCTATGTAGTCGCTAATATCCACTATGTTATCAATAAAATCACATAGTATCTTCCCATCCCAAAAAGATATGATTTTTAAATTAATTAAATATTTATAAATTTTGTTTTGATAAATATCGTCAATAAATTTCTCTTTATCTTTAATTTCTTTAATTATTGTATCTAAGTCTCCTCCATTTTCAATAACATCTAAAATTCTTTCTAAGTGTTTGAACATATCAACAGTTATCATTAAAATGAGATCTATTTCATCTTTTAAATAACTGTCTATTTCATATTTTAATAATTCATAAAGCATAGCTGCATGCTTTAAACTATCTAAGGTTTCATCTAAAAGCTCAGCAGACCTCGATAGTTCTCTCTTCATATTTGGCAAAAATGCATTTTCTAAGTTTATTCTTATATTTTTAGTTATTTCATCCCCTTCTTCCTCTATTTTTATAATTTCTTTCAATAGTTTTTCATCCTTAGAGTGCATATACTCCTTCAAAAGATTAATGCTATTTAAAGCCATTTTAATAAGTTGTCTAATATTGTTAATTACACTCTTCTCTTTATCTCTCTCAAATAAAAAAATAGACATAACAATCACACAATGATGCTAATTAAAATTAAAAAATTATTTTAGAAATTATTTATTTTTAGTAGATATCTCTACTTTATCTTTGTCAATAACAGCTACAGCACATGCTACTGGATGTTCAAACTCTTTGTAGTTTAAAATGTACTCTGCTATCTCTTCTGCAGAATTTCCTTCAATGTCTATAACTTGATTTTCATCTATTTTGCAGGAGTTATATACACCTAAATAATAACCTTTTCCTTCTTTTAATTCAACTTTTTTAACTCTAATATCTTCATGAGTAACATATCCCATATAGCATTCATTTTTATCTAATATTGCCGCTATCCTTGGAGTTTTGTAATCATCTTTCTCATAGTCCATAACGGTTAATACATAAGCTAATGCCTCTCTTTTACCAAAATGTAATTTCTCACCTATGAAATCAGTATGAGAGCCATTAGAGGCTACAACAACATCATTAACTACTTTTATGCAGTTATAGGTTATATAAGGATTTTTAAAAATTTCATTTAAGTCTTTTGGAATTATTGCCACTGTATTATCGTTTATTTTTTTAGCCACTCTATTTGGAAAACTTCTACTCGAAACTCTGTAAGCGGCAAAGGATTTTCCATCCTTTGTCTTACCAACCACTAAAAACCTTCCTATATACATTTTTAAACCTCCTTATATCTTTACATTGTTATCTTTCTATTACATTATATTACTTTAGTTCGTTTTAATTTTTATTAGTTTATTTTTTATCGTTTTATTTGAATAAATTCATTTTTAGTCTATCGCAATAGCATCAATTGGACAGTATTTTGCACATATACCACAATTTACACATTTATCATTATCTACAATCGCCACTCCATAGGTTTTTATTGCCTTTTTTGGACAAAATACAACACAATTACCACATCCAACACATTTATTTAATATTTCCATTCCTAACACCAAAAATAAAATTTATAAAAATTATTCAATTGGAATTAGCTTAGCTTTAACATTATCCTCAATATTTAATTTCATAATTGACTTAATAGGACACCTTGGAACTGTTGGAGAGCCGGGATTTAGTAATAAAACATCTCCACAGTCATCTATAAATGGGGTATGTGTATGTCCTGAGATTAATATATCTACTCCCATCTCCTTACCTAATAATCTTAATTTTAGTTTATCCCCTCTTGGATAAATAATATCTCCATGAATAACTCCTACTTTAAAATTATTTATAGATAAAATTTGTTGTCTTGGAAGATTAAGATAATCCATATTTCCTCTAACTGCTACAATTTCTGCTAAATCACTTAATAAATCTAAAACTTCTTTGTCTGTAACATCTCCACAGTGTATAATTAAATCAACATTAGAAAATTCATCAAAAACAGTTTTTGGTAATTTAGAGGCTCTATCGTAAATATGAGTGTCAGATATTACACCAATAAGCATTATTTTCCCTCATATTTAAGTTTTTATTAATTAAAATATTCAGAAAATAAAATTTAAGATATATAAAAAATAGTGGTGTGCATGGCTTCCCTGGGGTGGGTATGTCCTCCAGCCCCCTCCTACCCACAGGTCTCTTCTCAACCCCGTTTACCCCGTGAGCGCCGACGTCCTGCCTACCGTTGCTCCCTTCCGGGCCTGGCGGGGTTCGGCAGGTAAAGGGGGTTACACCTTCCCTACAGAAGGTGCTCCCCCACCGCCGAGCCCCACGGGACGAGGCATCATCGAGAGACCTGTGGAGAGAAGACTGGAGGACATACCGCCCCCAGGTTTTCGGCCCCCGCATAAGGACGATTTCGGGTTACAGGGGACGCCCAACCCCCCGGCCTAGCCATGCACACCAACTTTATATTATAATATAATCGGGTTTATATAGTTTATGATGGTTAATGGTTACCGTTTCCCATTTCCATGGCGTATTATAACATATAATAACTTACGGCTATGGAAATGGATCGTCCTCAACCTATAGTTTCATTGGGAATACCATTCACTCTGCTATGGGTTCATTGGACTTTGGGTAGAACGGAAACAGCCCCTCAAATGAAATTTATAAGCATTTATAATAACCTCGAAGGCAGAGCCCTCTCATCGGTTAATTAGTAATATAATTAAATTGAATATTTATATACTGTGATATGTTACAGAAATTAAGAAATTGCCGTCTAACACTGTTTAAAAATATATAGGCATAGATAGACAAAGATACTCATTTATCGACAGTTAAAAAAGAAAACTTTTTATACTTTGTAAAATAATTCTTATACAAAAAGAGATAAAAATTTCGGTGATAAAATGAGGAATAAAATCCCTAACCAAATCGTTCTGGCATATAAGGTTTCTCACAATTATAATATAAATAATTTTCTAATCGATTTTTTAAATCTCTCTCAAAAGGCAGTTGATATTATCTGGAACAATATCCAATGGAAAGAGAGAATAGTTAAACATCGGTATAAAGTTGGAAATAATTATAAATACTACTCTACCGTTCGGTTAATCCCAGAAATTTCTAAAGATAGAGAGTTTAAAAGATTTTTGAGAAATACTTTATTAAACGGTTGGAATTATGCCTCTCACTATGTCGATGCGGCTATTAAAGTGGCATATTCAACAATAGATAGTTGGAAATCGAATTATTTAAAGGGATTAAGAAAAAGAGCTAAGGTGATATTTAAAAGACCCTTCGTTAGAGTTAAAACTACTTTAATAAAATACAATAAAGAAAAAGGAGAAATAAAAATAACGATAAAACCGAGAAAGGAATATTTAATTTTAAACATTAAAGATGAATGGTTTTTCGATAAGGTTAAAGATTGGGAGATTGGAGAAATCATTTTGAAGGAGAACTCTGCTTATCTAACATTTAAACAATCTTTAAACCATTCGAATAGAGAAATAATTGTCGGAGTTGATAGCAATCTAAAATCTCTTATTTTAAATGTCTATAATTGTCTATATTTGACTACATCGGGAAGACCCCTCGAACCTCTACACATCTTTATAAGAATCACAATATAATATAATGTTACTATAAGTATCAATATTATGCTACAAAAACTAAGTAACTGCTACAAACCCTCTAAGATTTATATAAAATACAATATACTTTATTTTTGTCTAACCTATTGTTTATTACCTCGTTAATTAGGGTATTCTTATCATTATTTATAGGTCCAAATATAAAGTAAATAAAATTAGGTTCTTCCACTATAATTGATAAAATTTCCTTTATCTTATTCTCTCTGTTGAAGAGTTCATAACAATATCACTAAAGTTTTTTGCTTAATAATTATGTATTATCGTAAATAATGGTGATAAATTGACAAAAATTGCTGTTGTCGGCTCTGGGCCCGCAGGGAGGACTTGTTCAATGTCTTTAGCAGATTATGGTTTTGATGTTGATTTATTTGAAAAAGATAAAATAGGAGGGACATGTTTAAATTATGGATGTACATATATAACTGGTCTTAGAGAAATGGCAGATATTCTCAACGATTTAAGTATTTTAAAGAATAAAAAGATAAGATTAGAAGAAATTATATCATTTAGAGAATTACAGGAAAAGATAAGTAAAATTCAAAGTAAAATTAGAGATAAATTAGAAAAAGAAACCAAAGAGAAAGGAGTAAATATAGAATATAAAGAATTCAAGGAAAAATATGAAGATAACTATGATTATATTGTCTATGCAGTTGGAAAAAAATATCCCAAATCATACAATGGATATGAAAATGTATTAACCCACAGAGATATACCTAATCTAAAAGAGCTTCCTGAAAATATATTAATCATCGGTGGAGGGACGGTTGGAGTCGAATATGCATCAATATTTTCTGACTTTGGAAGCAATGTTGTTTTATATACAAGGTCTAAAATTTTAAAAGAAATTAAAGATGAAGATATTAGGAATTATATAATGAAAAATCTTGTTAATTTTAAAATTATAAATGATAAAGATAAGTTTGAGAAATTATTAAAAGATGAAGGCTATACAAAAATCTTAGCCATTGGAGGAAAAGGATTATTTGAGACAGATGAATATTTGAGGATAAAAAATAAAAACAAAACTTATGCATGTGGAGATTGTTTAATAAATGGAGGAGGAAATACTCCAATTTCAAGAATGGAAGGAAGAATTGTGGCTCAAAATATATACAATGAAATAAACAACAGAGAATTAAAAAAACCAAACTATGATTTAATTCCAAAAACTGTTAGAATGTCTTTAACTATTGCCTATGTGGGAAAACAAACTAATAAATACAAAATATTAAAAAGCCACATAGGTAAAGGAAACTTTTACAAGGTTTTAAAGAGCGTTGGCTTAAATAAAATATATTACGAAAATGGGAAGGTTGTTGGAGCAATAATAATGACTCCATGCCCTGAAATTCTTCCATACTTTGCTCAATTAATTAGAGGAATTGATGTATATAACGACTTTATAGAGGTTCATCCATCAACAGACATATTTTATAAGGAGTTTAGAACTTAATCAAAAACAGGATATCTTCCCAAAATATTAATAAAAGTAGTATGTTTTTTTAGTGATTTTATAATTTCCTCTAAATCCTCTTTAGAATCTTCAAAGTCAATATAAAAAATATATGTTCCCAATCTCTTTTTTGAAGGTCTTGATTCAATCCTTGTTAAATTTATATTCCTTTCTGCAAATTCCTTCAAAATATGATATAACGCCCCTGGCTTATCTTCTTTTAATTCAAAAACAATTGAAACTTTGTATTTTTTTGGAAGTGTTTTAAATTTCACATTTTTACCAATTAAAATAAATCTTGTTTTATTATTTTTGTAATCTTCAATATTTTTATCTAATATTTTTAAATTATAATATTCTGCTGATTCTTTTGAACCAATAGCCCCTAAATTTTCGTCCTTACTTTCAGCGACAATTTTTACAGCCTTTGCCGTGCTTTCTACTGCCTTAACCTCCCAACCATGCCTTTTTATGTAATTTCTGCATTGAGCCAACGCCTGGGGATGAGATAAAATAACTTTTATTTTATTTTTATCATAACCTATTAAATTGTGATGTATATCTAAGGATAACTCTCCTAATATTTTAATATTTTTAAATTGTAGTAATAAATCTTGTGTTAATGATACAGAGCCCTCAATAGAGTTCTCTATTGGAACTACTCCTAAACCTCCATTACTTACACTTTCAAATATGTCGTATATTGAATTACAGTATTTTATATTATAATCTCCATCTATATACTCTAAAAATTTTTTTGTAGCCTTTTCACTGTATGTTCCTTTTGGTAAGGTATAAATATTCATTCTTTCACCATATTAAGAACTAAAAACTGCCCTCTATTTTTAAAAATCTTTGATAATCTTTTATCCAAAGGTTTCCAATATTTTAGAATTCTCTTTAAAATTACTGGTGGGAATATTTTAAAAATTGGTGGCAAATAGTATAATGAACTTAAATAAACAATTTTAAAGTTTATATTTGTTTCTTCAAAATCTTTGTAAGATAAAGGTTTATGAAAAATTTTAAAATCGTTAAAAATTTCTTCTTTAATTAAGCTATCTCTATTTACAACAACTACAATTAAATGTCCCTTATTTTTTAAAACTCTACAGATCTCATTCAAAGCTTTTAAATAATCTACATGCTCCAAAACATTTATACATAGAACTAAATCAAAAGTGTTATCTTTAAAAGGTAAATTTAATATATTGCCACAAACTTTTCGCTCTTTGATTTTGAATTTTTTAAGTAAATTTAATGAAATATCTAAATATATCGTATTAAAATCTTTTGTTAAATTATAAAAGGCTCCATAACCACATCCACAATCTAAAACTAAAAAATTATCCTTATTTTCATTATTTACAATAGTTTTTATTAATTTCTTTAGTTCTTCAAAGATTAATTCATCTGCAAAATTTATAATACACTTTATGTATTTTGGAAAGTTATTAGGATTCCAACTGTCGTAAAAATCTTTAACTTCTTTCATAATATTTCACATGTTAATGTATAAATTATCTCATTTTCAAACAATTTTTTAATTTTTTCTTTAATTTCTTCAATTTCTTCTCTGCTAAGTTCTCTATCTAATTTTTTGTCAATCATAAATCCGCATCTGTAATAATACCCCTCTTCCGAAATTAAAGCCAACTCTGGATATTCGACAGATAAAATTTTTACATCTTCTCCTAAAATTTTCAAAACTTCTTTAAATGCTTTTTCAAAATTAAAACCCTCCCTTACATAAAAAACAGCATCTACAGCTAATTTCATAAAAACCACCTAAAATAAAGTTTAAAAATTAACATCCGCAAATGAATTCTTTTTCAAAGTCAAAGACAATTTCTTTGTTAGTTCCATCAGTAATGTATAACTTTTTGTCTGAGATAACTTCCCCACAAATTTCAGCAGTCATTTCTACATCTTCAAAAATATTTTTAATCTCTTTGAAGTTTTCTTCCTTTGTTGTTAAAACATATCCACTTCCCGGATAAACCTTAAGCCAATGAATTAAATCAATCTCTTCTGGTTTTGGAATTTTTGTAATATCAACAATTCCTCCTTTTCTTGAAACTTCTAATAACATTCCCAAAGTTCCAATAGCTCCCGGATTGCTTATATCTTTGCATGAATTGGCTAATTTATTTTCAGCAATTTGAACTAAAGCATCCATCTGAGCTTTAATTAACTTTTTTGATTTCATTGTAGTAGTATCCCAATTTAACGAGAATGATTTATATATTTGTCCAACCAAGTCATAGGCAAATATTATTTTGTCTCCAACTTTTGCATTGTCACTTCTCAATATGCAATCCTTTTTAGCTATACCAGTTATAGAAACATCTAAGACATTACACATAGCATCAGGATGTGTATGTCCTCCAACCATTGGAACTCCAAATTTCTTTACACCATCTTTAACTCCTTTTAAAACTTTTCTACAAACATCTTTATCTTTTATGCTTATTATATTTGTCATTCCTATGCACTTTCCACCCATTGCCGCTATATCTTTACAATTAACTAAAACTGAACAGTAGCCAGCCCACCAAGGATCAGCCTCTAATAGTTTTCCCCATATTCCATCAGCGGCTAACAAAATAGCGTTATCTCCATCAATGCCAATAACTGCCGCATCATCACCAAAATCTACTATAATTTCAAATTCATAATCTTCATCATTAAATTTAAAATTCTCCACAACATCTTTAATAGCTATTTTCCTCAAAATCCCTTCAAAATTCCTTATTTCATAAACTATTTTTTTTAAATTCATACAATCCCCTTTTTTATTTATTTAGTAATACAACCGAAATAAAAAATAATATAAAATAATATTATTTAAAGTTAATTGTTAGTTCTTTCTTTTATATTTCTTGTAAGATTCCTTTAACATTTCTATTACTGGCAACTTTTCTCCACCTAAAAACTCTAATGTAGCCCCTCCACCAGTGCTAACATGATCTATCTTATTAGCAAATCCAAATAATTCTGCTGCGGCTGATAAATGACCTCCTCCAATAACTGAAAATCCATCTGAGTTTGCTATCGCCTTTAACAATTCCTTAGTCCCTTTTGCAAATAATTCTTTTTCAAAAACCCCAGCAGGTCCATTTGCTACAATAGTTTTTGCCTCTTTTATAATCTCACTATAATGTTCTATAGTTTTTTCTCCAATATCGTTAATTAAACCTTCTATTTTTTTGTCTTTTTGTAAATCTGTCTCTTCTCTATTTTCATCTATATTTAAAGCTACATCTACTGGAACAATAATTTTATCTTTAAACTTATCTAACAACTCTTTAGCTATTTCTATTTGATTAGTTAATCCAAGATTCTCAATAACATTCATATTAACTCCTAAATCGTATCCCATAGCTATTAAAAATATATTGGCAACGATTCCAGAGGTTAAAACTTTATCAGCCACTCCTTTTTTTAGGACATTTTTCATAACTTTTATTGAATCATCTGCCTTTGCTCCTCCTAAAACATAAACGCAAGGTCTCTCTGGATTTTCTAAAACTTTTGATAAAATACTAACTTCTTTTTCCAGTAATCTTCCAGCAATCATTGGCATATAATAAGAAAAACCAACTAATGAGGGCTGTGCTCTATGTGCCGCCGCAAAGGCGTCATTAACAAAATAGTCAAATAATGGATACAGTTTTTTAATTATATTTGTCTCTGCCTGTTTTTTTGGAGTTATTCCTTCCCACTTTTTCCAATCACTCAAAACCTCTTCAGAATAAAATCTAATATTTTCCAATAAAATGACATCACCACACTTCATATTAATTATAGACTCTCTTGCTGTATAGCCAATTACTTCATCTATAAACTCTACTTCCTTACCAATAACATTAGATAAAACTTTTGCATGATTTTTTAATGTTGTAAAATCTTTTTTTCCTGGTCTGCTTTGATGTGCCAATATTACAACTTTGGCATTTTTATTTATCAACTCTTTAATTGTATCTTTAACCTCTCTAATTCTCTTATCGTCTAAAATCTCTCCAGTATTTGGGTCTATTGGACAGTTTATATCTACTCTCAAAACTACTCTTTTATCTTCAAAGTCAAAGTCGTCCAATGTTAAAAACATACCTATCCCTCAGAATATATTCTATATGGTAGGAATAATTTTTATTTTAATAAGGTTTATAAATTTTATCAAACACTATATAACCACTATAATCTAATTTAAGATGAAAATATTCAAAAAGATTAATCTTATTTTTGTATTCATAAACTCGAATAACTAAATACCTAAAAATATAAATATAAAATCTATAATAGGAGGGAACTTATGGCAATTAAAGATGTATTAAAAGTAGGAGTGGGGCATTCGGAAGACCCAAAAGAGGCTATAAAAATGGCATTAGAGAAAACTGGGGGTAATCCAGATTTAACAATAGTTTTTTCTTCCTCTAATTTAAATCCAGAGGAAGTTTATAATGCAATTAAGGAGGAAGTTGGCAATTCAGCAATAATTGGAGGAACTACTGCTGGGGAAATTACCAATATAATGGAGAAACCTACAACCAACACAGTTGCAGTTATGACATTAAAGAGTCCCTATTTAAAGGTTGGAGTAGGAGTTGGAAAAAATTTATCTGAAAAACCTTTTGAGGGTGGTAAAGAGGCAATACATAATGCATATGCTTCTTTAAAAAATAATCCAACAGCATCTGCCATAATATCAGTTGCTTTTATGAACAAACATAGTAAGGATATTTTAAAGATGAAACCTTTTGTAAATATAGTAATTCCAGATGGTTTGTCTGGTAAAGAGGAGGAGTTTTTAAGAGGGATAGTTTCAGAAGTAGGATGTAATGTTCCTATTGTAGGAGGTTCCACAGGAGATGATTTAAAATTTGAGAAAACATATCAATTTGCTAATGGGGTTTATTCAAATACAGGAATCGTTGCTACATTAAGTAGTGCATTAAAAATTGGAGTAGGTTATAGCCATCCATATTTCCCAACGAAAAAAGGTGCAATTATTACAAAATCAGAGGGTAGAACTGTTTATGAACTCAGCCATAGACCAGCAGTTGAGGTTATGAAAGAACTTCTTGAAGTGGATGAACTTACACCAGAAATATTTGCTCAAAAACCTATGGGAGTTAAATCCTCAGATGTCTTTGGAGAATATACAATAAAAAGTGCTATGAAAGCCAATGACGATGGAAGTATTACATTCTATTCTGAGGTTAATGAAGGACAGTATTTAACGGTAATGGATACAAATAGAGAATATGCTATTGAGGCATTTAAAAAAGCATTAAATAATGCCATAATTAATGCAGGTTCTCCAAAAAGGATAGGGGCAATTATAATATTTAACTGTATATTAAGACATCTATTGAATGAGAGATTAAATAATAACGACCTTGAAATTATTAAGGAAGTTATTGGAGATGTCCCAGTAATTGGATTTAATACTTATGGAGAACAGGGGACAACATTGGGAGGTTCAATTGGACATTACAATCAGACATCAACTATTTTAGTAATTGGAAATGAAACTATATCTCAATAAATCGATAAATCTTTTTTTAATTTTTATTTTATAAGAATAGTTAAATAATATTTTATTATGAGTTATTAGGAACTTTACATATGTAAAGTATATATATTTTTTTGGTTAATATTTATTTTATGGTAAGTTCTGATTGTAATATTATCATACCAATAATAAGTAATAATAAGTAATAATAAGTAATAATAAGTAATAATAAGTAATAATAAGTAATAATAAGTAATAATAAGTAATAATAAGTAATAATAAGTAATAATAAGTAATAATAAGTAATAATAAGTAATAATAAGTCGAAAATTATATAAAGGTAAGATACACAAAATAAATATATAATTAAATTTTTTGTGATGTAAAGAGGTTGAGAATATGAAAGTATCAGTATATGGGGCTGGAAATCAGAAGTTGTATATAGAACAGTTAAATTTGCCAGAAAAATTTGGTGGAGAGCCTCCTTATGGAGGCTCAAGAATGGCGATGGAATTTGCTGAGGCAGGACATGATGTAGTTTTAGCAGAACCAAATAAAAATATAATGAGTGACGATTTATGGAAAAAGGTTGAAGATGCAGGAGTTAAAGTTGTTACTGATGATATAGAAGCGGCAAAGCATGGAGAAGTTCATATTTTATTCACTCCATTCGGTAAAAGAACATTTAACATTACAAAAAATATCTTAGAGCATGTTCCTGAAAATGCTGTTATTTGTAATACTTGCACTATTTCACCTTTAGTATTGTATGTCTCATTGGAAAAAGAATTAAGATTTAATAGAAAGGATGTAGGAATTAGTTCAATGCACCCTGCAAGTGTTCCAGGAACTCCTCAACATAAACATTATGTAATTAGTGGTAAAACTCTTGATGGTGTAGAATTAGCAACAGATGAACAAATAAATAAACTTGTAGAACTTACTAAGAGTGTTAATAAAAAACCTTATGTAGTTCCAGCAGATGTTTCTCCTGTAGTTGCTGATATGGGTGTATTAGTTACAGCCATTGCATTGGCTGGAATCTTAGATTACTACTCAGTAGGTACAAAAATAATTAAAGCTCCTAAGAAGATGGTTGAAATGCAAATTATTAGATCCTTAGAGTGTTTAGGGTCAATAATTGAAACTCATGGTGTTCCAGGTTTATTGAAAATAATAAACCCAGAATTAGTTGTAAATAGTGCCATATCTATGAAATTATCTGAAGAGCAAAAAGAAGTAGATGTATGTTTAGAAATCATTAGAAATATTAATGAGCCACTATTAAAAGAAAGTGAAAAAGTAGAATTAAAACCTACAACATTAGTGGCTACTCAAGCATTGGTCAAAGAATTAAAAACATTAATGGGAGAAAAGGCTTCTGAAGGAGCAATAAAAAGAAGTAGATTAAGATTATTTAGGGAACTATAAATACATAATTTTTTTATAAAATTTTTAATAATTTTTAACATTAATAGAATAGTAATATAGGGGGTGTTATGTAAAAAGATGGAGAAGTAAAAGTTGTAGTGGTTGGTTCAAGTGATGTAGGAAAAACTACATTGATGGAAAATTTGATTGGTAAAATTGGAAAAGTCGAACATAACAATATTACAATAGCAATTGACTATGGTTCATTAACGATAAATGGTAAAAAATTCATTTCTTTGGAACTCCAGGACAAAAAAGATTTAAGTTTATGAGAGAATTAGCATTAATTGGGGCTAATTTGGCTTTAGTTATATTAGATGCTTCAAAAGGAATAAGTAAAGAAGATGAAGAAATAATAAAATTATTGGAATATAAACAAATTCCATACGGAGTTTTTATTAACAAAACAGATATTGGAAAAACTAATATAGATGAAGTTTATAAACTATGTAATCCAAAATTTGTCATTAGTGGTAGTGTAATAAAAAAAGAGGGGTTAGATGACATAATTTATAATATCTTAAATCATAGTCAGTGATGATATTTAAAAACTTTAAAAAATTTTATATAGCAAAACAATATATAATTGTGTTGTGGTAATTTATAATTTAGGTGAAAAAATGATAGATAGAGTATTAGTAGAATTAAATAAGACAGAAGGGATTAAAGGATCAATGGTTGTAGGAAAAGATGGTTTAGTTATAGCCTCACAATTGCCAGGAAATGTCGATGCTGAACTTGTAGGGGCTATGGCATCTGCGGCATTTGGGGCCTCTGAAAGAA
Organism: Methanocaldococcus lauensis; assembly: GCA_902827205.1. GTDB lineage: Archaea > AGJL01 > Methanococci > Methanococcales > Methanocaldococcaceae > Methanocaldococcus > Methanocaldococcus lauensis. The sequence goes on from LR792634.1 coordinate 110,978, forward strand.
CAATATCAGAAATAGGGATGGGTAATTTAGAGCAGGCAATGGTTGAAGGAGAGCATGGAAAAATATTGATGATTGATGCAGGAGAAGGGATTTTAGTCGTTTTAACAGATGCAAAAGTTAATTTAGGTTTAATTAGAATTAACATGAAAAGAGCCGCTGAAAAGATAAAGGCTATGATTTAATCTCATCTAAAATAGAATTTAATATATCAACAATTCCATATATAGTTTCACTGTTTAACTCTGAAATTTCAATTTTTTTTGTTTCAAATACTATTCCTTTTTTTAAAATTCTGTCATACTTTGGGCATATAGTTGTTATTGACTTTCTATTGTCTAATTTTATTAGACTGTTAATTTCCTTAGAAATAGCTTTTGGATTTTCACATTCAATAAATGTAGAAATTCCTTCGTATTCTTTAAAATAGGCATTTTTAAGATTTTTTTTAATTATTTTATTAACTTCAACATACTTTTTGTAAGTTTTTTTAGCATTTAATAATTCTTCTTTTAAAAGACCAAAATAGTTTATAGTTTTATATACCCTATAGATTAATTTAATTTCATTTAAAATATCTTTTAATTTTTCCTCAACTTCATAACTTATTCCTAAAAAGCCACCATACTCACAGTTCAATATTTTTGGACTACCTGTTGAGCATACAATTATATCTCCATAGCCACAATCTCCTCCAATTTTTCCTGAGATATCTTCAATAAATAGAATTTCTTTTTCTTCACATACTTTTTTTATGTCTTTCAATGGTTGAGGGGCTAAATAACCTGCTAAAGATGTTAAAATTATTGATGATTTATTATTTACTTCTTCTAAATTTTTTATGTCAATTATTCCCAAGTTAGTTTTGATTTCTTTAGTTTTAATATCTAAAATTTTTGGAAATTTTAAAAATCCATTCCATCCTCCCATATCTGGAATCAAAAGTTCGTTACTATAAGATTTTGCTATCCACATTGATAAAAATACTGCTGAACTTCCAGAGGGTAGAAATATTATTTTATAGTCATTATTTAAAAGTTCATTTATAATTATCTCAACTTCTTCTTTATCTCCTTCTTTTTTCATTAGTCCATATAAATTTGGTCGTCTATGCCTTAATATCATTTTATCTCACCATATTGATTAACATAAAAAAATATACATTTTAAATACTCAAGATTTTTGTTTCCTATGGATATTGGATGGTCTGGAGATTGTCCTTTATAATCAATCATTATTAACTCTTTTTTTGCTCTAAATGCAGATGATATAACTGTTTTTTTAAACAACTCTCTGTCTATGTGATGAGAGCAGGAACAAGTAACAAATATTCTTTTACACAGATTTATTCCTAAGTAGTTTAATGTTGAATAAGCCCTTAAAGCATTTTTTATATCTTTTTCAGTTTGTGTAAATGCAGGAGGGTCTAAGATAACAATATCAAATTTTTTTCCATTCTCTATAAACTCTTCCATAACCTTAAATGCATTTCCTTCTATAAATTCATATCTATCTTTTGGAATATTATTTAATTCCATATTTTCCTCAGCAACTTTTAATGCCTTTTTTGACAAATCTACTCCTACAACTTCAGCCCCTTTAATTGCACAATGGACAGAAAATCCACCAGTATAGCAACAAACATCTAAAACCCTATCCCCTTCTTTTATAAACTTCTCTATAGCCAATCTATTCTCTCTTTGGTCTAAAAAAAATCCTGTTTTGTGCCCTTTTACATTCACTTTAAATTTTGCATCCCCTTCTTTAATAATTGTTTCATATTTTTTCTTTTCCCCAAAAATTTTATCTTTAATTTTTTCTCCTTTTTTTCCTCTTTTCACATATACTGTTTCTAAGTCAGATAATTCAAATAAAATGTCAATAATATCCTTTAAATACTCCTTCTCAATAAGTTTTGACATTAACTGCATAGCCCCTATATTATTATATTTGTCAAATATTATTGTTGGTAAATTATCTCCTTCAGCATAAATCCATCTGTAAGTATCTTTGTAATTTAAAATTTCCTCTCTATAAATTTTTGCCTTTAATATCCTTTTATAAAAAAAATTGTAATCAATATCCTCATTTTCAGTAGTTAAAATTTTTAATATTACTGATTTTGGATTATACAATGCCTTGGCAACAAATTTTCCATTATATGTTAGAGTAACAATTTCTTCCTTTTTAGGTAAATCTTCTAAATTTTTTATTGCCTTAGTATATATCAATTTTGAAAAATTTTTTGTTATAGAGTTGTATGCCCTTTTGTCAATTTCTAATTTAATCATTTAATTCACCTTATTATCTCACTTTTTGTTTTTATCTTCCTTAACTTTATTTACTAAATAAGGAATTTCCTCTTTTTTAAGTATTTTAACTTTATCACCCTCTTTTACTTCAATATCTCCAATGTTGTCAAACTCATAAACTTCATAATTTTTATCGTCCATAACCATAATATTTGGCGTAGTGGCTATAACAGTTGCAGTATCTAACTCTTCATTTTTCTTAACCATTTTAGTTTCTTTTTCTGCCACATGCCAAGATAAGCCAATTTTTTCTCTTTTGTAATCAATAGATTTCATATATACTTTATCTTCTGTTATACTTGTTACTTGATAGTATCTATCTCTATATTCAACGACATCTCCTACTTTGTATTCAGGAATTCTCACAGAGACAGTAACTCTATATAAATCCTTCCCAGTGTTTCTATCTACTCCTACCAATGTAGCGGTTTCTGTAATTTTTCCTCCATATTTCTCTTTAATTTTTTGTGCTACATTTCTTGCCGCCCCTACTGAACCAAGTTGATAGTCTAAACCCTCTTTTTGAGGAATAAACTTTGCTATAAAAGCCATTCTGTCTTTTTTTAATCTTTTAGCTAACTCTTCCCTAACAAAACTATCTAATTCTTCTCTTTCTTCTTCAGTAAGATACCTATTCATAGCTCTAACTTGCAATGTAGCCTCGTAATAATTAGACATAAATCTCGAACATCTTGGACACTGAACCATTTGTAAATGAACCTCTATATCCTTTTCATAAGTTCTGTCTTCTTTCTCTCCGGGTAATCTTCCCTTTGCCACAATATGAACAGGAATTATTAACTTACTTCTCTTACCTCCAGGAAGTTGGGTAATTTTAGGATATATTTCAAAATCAACCATAACACTTTTCTTTTTAATAGCATCTTTTGTAGCATAGTATGCAATTTCATACAATATTTCATAAGCATCTTTACTCTTTGGAGTTTGCCATATCTTTCTCTTGTATGAACCACACATATGACAAACTTCAATCTCCACTCTTTCAGGCACTTCAATTAGTGGATGCTCTTGAGCATAGCAAATTGGACAGAGTCCATCTATAAGTTCATCCTCAGCACCACATCTGTAACATATCCCTCTAATTTTCATAATCTCACCTCAATATTACAATAATCTATATATATAATTAATAAAAAACATATTTATAATAGATTTATATTGGTGAAAATATGGACATTATGGAAGGTTTAAAATTTCCTATGAATGATAAAGATTGGATTAAAAAAGTTCTCATTGGGGGATTATTAAATATTATTCCAATTGTAAATTTTATAAGCACTGGTTATTCATTGGAGACTATGAAGTTAATTATAAATAATACAGAAAAACTTCCAGAATGGGATAATTTTGGTTCTAAATTTGTAAAAGGATTGGTAAGTATAATAATATCAATGATATATTTAATAATTCCGTTCATTATTATGTTAGTGTTATTATACCTAAATAAAATAGCAGGATTGATAATTGGATTTATATTAACAATGATATTTGGATTTATTATTCCAATGGCTATAGCTAATTTTGTTGCTAAAGATAGTTTTGGAGCCGCTTTTGAATTTGGAGAAATAATTAATAGAATAAAATCTGTATTTGAAGAATATTTTATTTGTTATTTAGTAATAATAGGCTTATATATAATTGTAAGTATAGTAATGTTAATACCAATAATAGGATGGATATTAGGTTCAATATTTATCTTTTATATTCAATTGGTTTATGCATATTACTTTGGAACTCTATATGCTAAAAGTAGTCCATAAAGAATATTTTAATTAATAATCTCTACATCATCTAAGTAATCAACACCCAATAATTTTGAGGCATTGTCCATAAACTTAGATATTTCTAAGAATCCTTCACTATTTATTAAACATATAAAGTTATCTCCTCCTTCAAAATATGATTTAACAAATTTGCATTTAATTATTTTATCTCCATTTTTTGTTTTTATCTTAATTAAAACATCATCATAAATATTAAATTTAACTTCAGAAGCTTTAATATTTGTTATTATGTTTCCAAACCTATCTATGTGTATAACTCTCTTTTTTTCATTGTCCAATGTAACTATACTTTTTAATTTCTCTCCCTCATAATCGTTATTTATTAATATCTCTGCTCCAACTACTGCATATACATCTCTGCCATGAAAGGTTGAAGACGGGTTATATTTACTTTCATCAATTTTTATAATCCTCTCTATTCCTAATCTTTCAACAACATAAGTAAATAATCCATTGTCTGGACCAACTAAGTAGTGACCATTTTTCGTTTCAACAACAATTGAATTCCTTTCACTACCTACAGTTGGATCTATTACAGCAACATGAACTGATGGTGGAAAGTAAGGGATAGATGTTAATAAAACATAAGCCCCATGATATATATTAAATTGCTTTACTTCATGAGAGATATCAACTATTTTTGCATCTTTATTATGTTTTTTTAAAATTTCTAAAATTCTGCCCTTCATTGCTCCTACATATCCTTCACTAAATCCAAAGTCAGTTGTTAATGTTATAATATCCATCTCATCACCAAATTTATATAGTTCGTATATTTACTTTAAACTTTAAATTAAATTTTTAGTTATCCTTATATATTAACATAAATTAGTAGATTAAGCATATGGTGATATTATGATTCTAAGCGATAAAGATATAATTAAGTTGATAAATGAAAATAAATTAATTATAGAACCTTTTAACAGAGAGTATTTAGGCCCGTCATCTTATGATGTAACATTGAGCGATGAATTTATAATATATGATGATGAAATTTATGATTTATCAAAAGAATTGAAATATAAAAAGATAAAAATAAAAAAATCTATATTAGTTTGCCCTATAAATTATACTCTAAATAAAGAAAAAATAGAATACTTTAAAGAAAAATATAATGTTGATTATGTAGTTAAAGGAGGAATATTAGGATCTACAAACGAGTATATAGAACTACCTAAGGAAATAACATCTTTTTATCAAGGTAGAAGTAGTTTAGGAAGGGTATTTTTAACATCACATCAAACTGCTGGATTTATTGACGCAGGTTTTAAAGGAAAAATAACCTTAGAAATTGTGGCTCATGATAAACCAGTTATATTATATTCTGGAATGAGAATAGGACAGTTAATATTTTTCAAATTAAACACTCCAGCAGAAATTGGCTATTGTGAGAAAAAAGGCTCAAAATATGCATATCAAAAAACTGTCATGCCTTCCTTAATACATAATGATTTTAAAGGAGTCTAAAAATAATTGCATATATTACTAAAATTTCAACTAAAATAAGTAATAATACCATACCTATTAAAACTGCTATTGATATATATTAACCTATTTGATTTCGAGACGTACAATACAATAGACTAATAAAAACTATTAATGTAATAACAATAGAAACTAATAAGATTCCTAAAATTACTGAATACACTAATAAAAAATATGGATTATCAAATATCTATCTTACATAAATTAATATACAAAAAATTTATATACTATTTCTTGCTATTTTAACTTAATTTTTATACTTGCGAATAGTCATTAAAATCTTTTTTAAAACTTTCTTTATTTTATAAAACACTTATATTTATATTTCACATGGAGAGATACTATGAAAACATTGAGATTCAAAAAAGATAAAGTTATAAAAATAAGTGAAGAGATGTTTCCAGATGAATTATGTGAAAGATGTGGAAGATGTTGTATATTACATGCATACAAAACAGAGAAAGGTTTAGAACTTATCTACTGCTCACACCTTGATAAAAAAACAAAATTATGCAAAGTTTATAATAATAGATTTGAACATGGATGTTTAACAGTTATGGAAGGTATTATGGCTGGAGTTTTCCCAAAAGATTGTCCTTATGTTAAAGATTTAAAAAATTATGAAGAACCTTGGTTCTATATATTACTTAGAGAAGAAGAAAATAAAAAAGAATAATTTAACTAAATTTTTCTTTTTAATCTATTTTAATTTTTCAACAACAAGATATCATTAATATTGATATAACCTTTTTATATTTAAGATATGATTATATGATAGTATTATCAACATTATCAATAATATTGTCTAAGATAACATGGTGATAGTATGGGAATGACAATTGTTGAGAAAATTTTAGCAAAAGCTTCTGGAAAGAAAGAGGTTAGCCCAGGAGATATTGTAATGGCAAACATTGATGTGGCAATGGTTCATGATATTACAGGACCTTTAACAGTCAATACATTAAAAGAGTATGGAATTGAGAAAGTTTGGAATCCAGAAAAAATTGTTATCTTATTTGACCACCAAGTTCCTGCTGATAGTATAAAAGCAGCTGAAAACCATATATTAATGAGAAAGTTTGTTAAAGAACAAGGTATTAAATACTTCTATGATATAAGAGAAGGTGTTTGCCACCAAGTATTGCCAGAAAAAGGGCATATAGTCCCTGGAGAAGTTGTTGTTGGTGCTGATAGCCATACATGCACACATGGAGCTTTTGGAGCTTTTGCTACTGGTATAGGTTCAACTGACATGGCTCACGTGTTTGCTACTGGTAAATTATGGTTTAAAGTTCCTGAAACAATTTACTTTAACATTACTGGAGATTTACAACCTTACGTTACTTCAAAGGATGTTATTTTATCAATTATAGGAGAAGTTGGAGTTGATGGAGCTACATATAAGGCATGTCAATTTGGAGGAGAAACTGTAAAGAAGATGAGTATTGCCTCAAGAATGACTATGACTAACATGGCTATTGAAATGGGAGGTAAAACTGGAATTATTGAGCCAGATGAAAAAACAATACAATATGTAAAAGAGGCTATGAAAAAACATGGAACTGAAAGACCATTTGAAATTATAAAGGGAGATGAAGATGCAGAATTTGCCGAAGTTTATGAAATTGAGGCTGACAAGATAGAACCAGTATTTGCCTGCCCACACAATGTAGATAATGTTAAACCAGCAAGAGAAGTCGCTGGAAGACCAATTGACCAAGTATTTATCGGCTCATGTACAAACGGAAGATTAGAAGACTTAAGGATGGCTATTGAAATTATTGATAAACATGGAGGAATAGCAGATGATGTTAGAGTTGTAGTTACTCCTGCATCAAGAGAAGAGTATTTAAAAGCTTTAAAAGAGGGAATAATTGAGAAATTCTTAAAGTATGGTTGTGTAGTTACAAATCCATCTTGCTCTGCATGTATGGGTTCATTGTATGGAGTTTTAGGGCCAGGAGAGGTTTGTGTTTCAACATCAAATAGAAACTTTAGAGGAAGGCAAGGTTCCTTAGATGCTGAAATTTATTTAGCATCACCAATAACTGCTGCAGCTTGTGCTGTTAAAGGAGAATTAGTAGATCCAAGGGATTTAGAATAAAAACCAAAAATATTAAATAACAGTTAAGATGAACATAACATAAAAATAATAAAAAATCATTCTAACCCTACCTCAAAGTAGGTAGGGTGTATATTTTAACTGCACCCCATAGTGGGTGCAGTGCATTTTTTATTATAAAATTTAAAAATTACTTATTCTTCGTCTTCTGAACTCTTTTCACCACTATATATACTCCATAAAGCTATTAATGCAGATGGAATGGCATGTTCTGTAGCAAATGTCATATGAGGCGCTAAGTCAATTACATAATCAGCAAATCTAAACAATCCTATTGGTATTCCCTCTCTTGAACCACAAAATACTACTATTTCCTTCTTTTTTCTTAAATCATAGGATAATTTATCTTTTATTTTTGAAATTTCCTCTCCTTTTGGGTCAGTTATTATTATTAATCTATTATTCCTTTTTTTATCTCTAATAACTTGATATAGATCCTGAACAGTTACAGGAACTAAAGAAATTTCAAATGGATATGCTCTCTTTTGAATCTCATATCTTGAATGTTGCCCAATTTTAACCCCTTTTATGAATTCCATTAACTCGTAGGCATCTACTTTCTCTTTTGGAGCTATAATTAATTCCTTAACCTCAAATCCTTGGGCAGCTCTACCTATTGCCTCTCCAAACCTTTTACAAACTATCTTTTCTCCTAAATAAGGCATTTGAACAATAACAACTTTTTTAAATAATTCTCTTGCATTTCTTTTATCTTTTGTGTATTTTTTATATCTATCTTTATTATTTATACAGATGTATGCCTTATCTTTAAAGATTTCAACATTAATAACTTTATCAGGTCTCTCTAAATCAACACTTGCATTAGTTAAATCTTTAATCTTAGCCCCCAAGACGATATTTACATCAATTGAATTAAAATCGTGTTTTCCTCTTTTTTTGGTCTCTACTGCAAATGTTTCTCCTTCTTGTATATAATCTTTAATTTTTTCAGCCATATTGACTATTTTTTCAAAGTCTGCCTCAGTTTCAAAATAAACCTTTAAACATCTCTCAACTTCTGGAATTTGTAAAATTTTATCTTCTATATCTTCATCACTTTCAATTATTACAACTCCATGATAACCATCTGGTGACACAATATAGTTAAAGTTTTCAACATAATCTTTTAATCTATTTACAACAATATTTTCAAAGCCTCTCTGTGTTTTTACTATATACTTTACCATCAAAATCCACCTCTAATGAATTTAAATATATTAAGAAAAGTAAAACAATCAAAAAGCCATAGTTAATTCCTACTTCACAGTAAGTTAATAGTATCGAGGCATAAATGGCATAGAGTTTTTTATCTCCATTATATATATACTTTGAAACATAACCTAAAAATATAGCAAATAAAAAACTAAATATTCCAAAGTCTAAGAATACACTTCCTAACATTAATGTTGTTATATTATGATTATAACCAAAAAGTATTTGTCCTATATACCTCTCTCCGTTAGGAGTTAATATTATATTATATCCTAAACCAAACAATGAACTAATATCCAAAATTTTATTAAATACAGTCAAATCAAAGTATGCCCTATAACATAATAAATTTAAAAAACCTATTTTCCAATGTTGATTTGAATTTAAAATTACAATAAAGCCAACGATATTTAAGATTAAAAATAGCCCTAAAAATATCAAAATAAGATGTTTTAAATTTATTTTATTTTTGTATTTGTAAATTATATATGAAACAGTGAGCATTAAAATTCCAGCTTTATATCCTAAGAGAGTTAATAAAACAAATGCTACTGCAAAATAAAAAATATTTTCAATGCCCGAATATATTAATAAGCCAGTTGATATTAATCTCAATGGCTCAGAGTTTATAGCCATCCTTATATTATAATTTAGTAATGGAATCCCTTTATACTTTAAAACAATTAAAATAAAAGATAAAATCCCTCCTAAGAATACTAAATTATTAAAAAACTTACTATTTTGATATTTTACAAATAACTTAACTATTAAGATTATAATCATTAAATAAATAAGTGTAAAAAGTATTGAGTGAGTTATAGCAAAAGAACCATAACCTGCCAATATCAAAAAAGACAATAAAGATAAATTTTTAATAATATTTTTATTTATTAATTTTATATCTACAAAAAATGGCAAAGAAAAGGATATTAAAAAAATCCCAACAACTAACAAAATTTTTAAAAAATTATAAATTCCTATTTTATTTAAATATGGTAATGCCAATAAAATTATTGCCAAATGCCCAAAAACTACTATAAAAACTGGATGAAATAAATCTATCTCTTTAAGAATCTTTTTAATGTTGCGTAAATACATAGTAATACACCAAAGACATAATAGATTATAACATCTAAATCTAAGATTCCACTCTCAACTGCTATCAATGTATATGCAAAGACTACTCCATAAATACCTAAATAAACTCCTCCTTTATGCTTTGCCAACATATATAAATATCCTAAATATATCCCTAAAAAACCAAAGTAAGGAATAATAGATAATGTTCCAAAATCTGCTATTACACTACCAACAATAGTTGGAGTTATACTCACCCCATAAATTCCTAATATATTGGCTATAACAGTCCTTGGTCCATTACATAACCCAAAATATGAAAATATTGCCGCATAGTGTAAATATCCATCTAAAACTCCATTAAAGTAATTAAATAATATATCATAAACTGACATAGTTAATTCAATTCTTGAAAGTATTGGATTTCCACCAGTACCAAGGAAATACATCCTTAAAATAGACATTATTACCAATAAAATGAATATAATTCCAAAGTATTTTATAATATCCTTAGTTTCTATTAAATTTTTGTAGTATAAGACAGCAATCGTTGATAAGAGTAGAACTAAAACATTTGTTCTATAACCTAACAAAGCAATAGGAATTGATAAAATTAAAGTATAAAGTATAACTTTTTTTACTCTCTTTTTTTCTATATTATAGTATGATAGAATCAAAGCCCAGCCAATAAATATTAAGTGAGATAAGGTTGTGAAATAAACATTTAAATGATATCTAACTATTGGATTAAAAAGAGGAATATCATTAATCCAAATTATGTCAGCCAAAATCGATATTAAACCAATAAACACAAATAACAACCCTATATAAAGCCAAATAGATTTATTTTTTTTGTTAAAATTATTTATTCCCTCATTTATATTATTTTCATTAAATATCCTAAAATATAATCTTTTGCCAACTACAAAGGATATGTAAAAAAATATCGCAGAGAATAAAAACACTAAGGATGAATATAAAGAAATATCTGAAAAAATTAGATAAATACAACAAATTATTAAAAATAAATGGTTTAATTCTATCATATTATCCCAAAGTAATTACTGGATATTTATTACTAATGTTATCTATATTTGAATTATTTATTACGATATAAACTACTAAGTTGGAAGTAGAGACATTTGAAGTGTTAATAATACTATCAAGATTTTTTAGGGTTTTTAAATTAATTCCTTCACTTAATAAAACTCCATTATCTAAAAAATTTATGGATAAACCTTTATTTATATCAACATATAGTTTATTTCTTATATTTACTATCTCAGTTGGTGTATATTCCTTAGTGTCTGCTCCAAACATACCATTTATATAAACATATGTTATATTTAAATCTTTAAAATTATTGTTTATCTGTTTTTGAATATAGTTGGCAATATCTTTGAACGATTTTCCATTTGTATGATTAACCTTATAAATAATTACAGCATTACCCAACGGTTTTAAAATTATCTTCTTTGCAGAAATATCCTCTTTATATGCATTAACTCCTCCAATAGTTATTGTTGAATTTTGATATATAGCGTATAATGTCCCACCAGATGCTTTATAAATTTCAACAGTTCCATTAAACGGTTTTCCATATCTCCATTTTCCTATAACTTCAGCATATAAGGGAATATTTTTATTTAATATGTTTTCACAAACCCACGCACATTTATACATCTGGCTTCCATCAAACACATATTTATTATTTTCATTACTTAAAGTAAAATACTTATAACTCAAAGCTCCTGCAGTTATTAATATTGATAATATTACTACAATTTCTAAGATTCCTAATTTTCTCATAAGATTCCACCATTTATTATTAAAAAAATTTTTATTAAAATGTAAATATTTTGCTTAACATACTATAACTATAAATAAATAACCATTCACATTTACTTAAACAATAATTAAAGTGGTTTAAATGAAAGTAGATTTGCACATTCACACTATAAAAAGTAAATGCTCTTTAAATCCTAAAAGATTACTACAAAAAGTTTGTATAAAGAAAAATATTCTTCCAGCAATTTGTGATCACAATAAACTAACTAAAACTAATTTTTCTATTCCTGGGGAAGAAATTGCTACAAATAGAGGGGAATTTATAGGCTTATTTTTAAATGAAGAAATTCCTTCAAATTTAGATTTATATGAGGCATTAGATAGAGTTAGAGAGCAGGGAGGCTTAATATATATCCCACATCCTTTTGATATTCATAGAAGTAAAAGTTTAGTTAAATTTAAAGTATTGGAAGAAAAGGAATTTTTAAAGTATATTGACATTGTTGAGGTTTTTAATAGTAGATGCCGTAGTTTAGAGCCAAACATAAAGGCGTTAGAATTTGCTAAAAAACATAAGTTTTCAATAGGTTTTGGAAGTGATGCTCATTTTATTTGGGAAGTTGGCAACGCATACACGATATTTGATGAGATAAATATAGAGGATATAATTAATATTTCACCAAAAGAATTTCTAAATTTATTAAATAAAAAAACTAAAGAACTTTTAAAATCTAATCTTAATTTATATGCAAATCCTTGGAAAACAAAATATCACTTTGGAACGTTGGGAAGTAAATATAATATTACATTGTATAGCAAAATTCTAAAAAAGATTAGAAGGCGTTTAAATATATAATAATTATGGTTTTTTCTTTAATCTATAACCACAGTATGGACAAACGATCCAATCGGGTTGAATAGGTCTTTTACAATTAGGACATCTTAAAATTTCTTCTTCCTCTTCTTTTAATTTAGTTCCACAGTGCGCACAAAATTTCCATGAATCTGAAATGTAATTGTTACAGTTTTTACATCTTTCTATTTCTTCTTCAAATACCATACTTTTAATTTCAGCTCCGCAGTTAGTACAGTAATTCCAACCCAAATCTATTGGAGAGTTGCAAGAAGTACATAATGGAATAAATGTTGAAAATTTGGTACCTAATGCCTTTTTAATTTTTTCTAAAGTGATCATTGCTTCTCTTCTTAAAATCTCATCAGGATCGTATTCCATTATTTGATTTAGTAGTGTAATTATTTCATTTAATGTTACTTTATCATAGACATCTAAATATACAATAGCCTCTGGTCGATTTTCAGCAATATCTTGTAATTTTCTTAAGGTAACTAACTTTGTTGCAGGAACTGTACTTCTTAATCCTGAAACTATACTCATTTTTTCTTCGTCAGTTAATGGGATTACTCTAACCATCTTCTCCACCACAAAACTTAATAATATAAAATATAAATTATATATATTTAAGATTTTATTTATTCTATTATATTACTTTTTTTGTATATATAGCTTGTCATTTACCCAAAGATCTCCTAATGATTTAAGTTTAGGATAACAATATAAAACCCCAGTATTTAGATCCTTTTCAGATAAATTTAAAAGTCCAGATAACTCAGCATCTTTTCTTTTTATTTTAAACTTATAGTAAGGTTGTAGTCGTCCCCTTCCAGCATAGTAACAAATAATTTGTACCTCATCAACATCTGTATTTTTAAAAACATAGTAAGTTATTATTCCAATGTCCCTTTTACTATCTGCGTCTAAATCATAGCCATTATATTTAATATTTGTTTTTATTTGATATACTATTGCCGTTTTAACTCCATTTATAGTTCTATTCTCAATCTTTATTACATTGTAATTTTTATACAAAACGTCTGGATATTTTAGTGGGAACAAGATTACACACCCACACATTACTAATAAACTAGTTAATATTAAAATTATTATAGTTAATATTCTATATACCTTCATTTTAACCCCACTTACTATCAATATTATTTAAAGTATAACTATTTATTAAATTTTGTAATTTCCAGTTATAAATAGATTTACCTATGATTATTAAAATAGTAATGTAGGGAGCTGATATCTATGCAAGTTACAACATACGACTTAAAAAAAATATCTGAAAAACTTAGATTATCTTTAAAAGATATAAATAAAGCATTTAAAAAGAAAATTTTAAGAGAAGGAGAATATAGAGATACAAGAACACTATTATTTAAAAAGAACTTTAAACATATAGAAAAGGGGACTGTAATATTCTTAAACGAGAATCTTGATATAGTTAGAGGTTATCCTAAAACTTATAGAGCTTTAACTCTCTATCCTACGATAAAAAAGCATTTTATAGATAAAGTAGTTATTGAGGAAAAATTAAATGGATATAATACAAGAATTGTGAAAATAAATGATGATATTTATGCATTAACGAGGAGTGGATACATTTGCCCATTCACTACAAAAAAAGCTAAAAAACTATTAAATTTAGAGATTTTAGATGATTATCCAAACTATATGTTATGTGGAGAGATGATTGGATTAAACAATCCCTACACTCCCTATTATTACGAAGAAGTTGATAGAGGTTATGAAAATTTAGGGTTTTACATTTTTGACATAAAAGAGAGAGAAACTAATAAATCTCTTCCAGTAAAAGATAGAATAGAGCTTTGTGAAAAATATAATCTACCCTATGTTAAGCCATTAGCCATTGTAAATAAAGAAAAGGCAGATATTTACATAAAAGAGATTATTAAAGAGTTGGATAAAAAAGGGAGAGAAGGGGTAGTTTTAAAAGATCCAGATATGGATGTTCCTCCTTTAAAATATACTACTCACTATACGCAATGTGAAGATTTAAAGTCAGCATTTACATTCTTCTTTGACTTGGGCGTTGATTTTATATTTAGCAGAATTGTAAGAGAAGGTTTTATGAGTTTTGAATTTAGAGAATCTATTGAAGAGAGAAAACAAAGGGCTAAAGACTTAGGAGAATCTATATTACTCCCAATGATTGAAACTATTGAGAAAGTAGCAAGAGGAGAAAGAGTTTCAGAGGACTTTGAACTCATATTTGATAGTGAAGAAGATTTGGAGGAATTTTTAGAGTTTATGAGGAAGATGAAGATGGTTATAAAGATAAAAAATGTTAAAAAAATAAATACTGATGAGGGTTTAAAAATCAAAGTATTAATTGGTAAGATATACAATAAAACTAATGATAAAATTATTAGTTATTTAAATGGAACACTCTGGGAATGATAACAATAATTAAAATCAAAAAAATAAAAAATCTTAAATACCCTAAGTTAAAGTTTAATTGTAATAATATTAAGTTTCTTTATATTATTGAGATAAAATAAAAAGGGGATATCTGTGAAGTTAAGCCTAAAGGAGGTTATATTAAAAATTGTTTCTCCAATTTGTGCCATTATATTGTGGGAAATTTTGGCTATATATGTAAATAATCCTGTTATATTACCAAGAGTTGAAGATGTTGTTAATGTTTTACTACACCCTTTTAATGGTATTTTGGGTACTGGTAGCTTAATAGAAAATACTATTGTTAGTATAAAGAGAGTTTTAAGTGGTTTTTTGTTAGCGTCAATTATCTCAATACCTTTGGGAATTCTTATGGGTTATTTTACATTAGTTAATAATTTATTAGATACTTTAATAGAACTGTTAAGACCAATTCCACCATTGGCATGGGTTCCACTATCCTTGGCTTGGTTTGGACTTGGAGAAATGTCAATGATATTTATTATTTTTATAGGGGCATTTTTCCCAATACTTATAAATACTATATCTGGAGTGAAAAGTGTTCCTAAACCGTTGATTGAAGCGGCTTTAACCTTAGGAGCCAAAGAAAAGGATATTTTGATAAAAGTTGTTATTCCTGCATCTTCACCAAGTATTTTAACAGGTCTTAGAGTAGGGGCTGGAATTGCTTGGATGTGTGTCGTTGCCGCAGAGATGCTACCTTCAAGTAATGCTGGTTTAGGTTATCTAATTATGTATGCCTATTCTCTAAGTAGAATGGATGTAGTTATTGCTTGTATGATAATTATTGGATTAATTGGACTTATATTAGATAGAGGATTAAGATATATTGAAGATAAATACTTCGTTTGGAGAAAAATGATGAAATAAAAGTGATAAAATGAAAGTAAAGTTGAAAGTAGAAAATTTATCAAAAATTTTTGAATTTAATGGAAACTATGTTAAAGCTTTAGATAATATAAACTTAGAAGTTTATGAAAATGAATTTTTAACAGTTATGGGTCCAAGTGGTTGTGGAAAAACTACCCTATTAAGGATTATTGCAGGATTAGATTATCCTACTGAAGGTAGAGTTTTATTAGATGGAAGAGAAGTAAAGGGGCCAGGAGCTGATAGAGGAGTTGTATTTCAGCAATATACATTAATGCCTTGGAGAACTGTATTAAAAAATGTTACATTTGGTTTGGAGTTGAAAGATATTCCAAAAAAAGAAAGGATAGAAATTGCTAAAAAATATATAAAACTTGTAGGATTGGAAGGTTTTGAAAATGCATATCCCTATCAACTAAGTGGTGGTATGCAACAGAGAGTGGCTATAGCAAGAACCTTAGCTAACGATCCAGAAATCGTTTTGATGGACGAGCCATTTGCGGCGTTAGATGCACAAACAAGAAATATTTTGCAAAATGAGTTATTAAAAATATGGCAAAAACAGAAAAAGACTGTATTTTTTGTAACACCTAGTATAGATGAAGCAGTGTATCTTTCAGATAGAGTTGTAGTTTTAACAGCGAGACCTGGAAGAATAAAAGAAATAATTAAAATTGACTTAGAAAGACCAAGAGATAGAACGAGTATTGAATTCCTCGAATATAGAAAAAAGATCTTAGAGATATTAAAAGATGAAGTTCTAAAAACATTAAAACTTAAAAATATTTAAAAAATTATAAAGTTCTTATTGGAATTCCTCGATCTATACAATATTTTTTTATTTCCTCTATTGTATATTCCCTATAGTGTAATATTCCAGCCATTAGTGCGGCATCTGCCATTCCATAGACAAATGCCTCATAGATATGTTCTGGTTTTCCTGCTCCTCCTGAAGCTATAACTGGAATTTTAACGCTTTTAGATATTTCTCTTGTTAATATTAAATCATAGCCACTTTTTGTTCCATCCTTGTCAATACTCGTCAATAATATTTCTCCAGCCCCCAGTTCCTCAACTTTTTTAGCCCACTCAATTGCATCTATTCCTGTCTCTTTCTTACCTCCATATATATAAACTTCAAACCAGCAGTAGCCATCTTCAACTTTAACTACATTTTTATTAATTTTATTTATTTCATCTTCATTGACATAATGTCTTTTTGCATCAATTGCTACAACAACACATTGAGAGCCAAATATTTCACTCGCTTCTTTAATTAGATTAGGATTTTTTACTGCCGCTGTGTTTATTGAAACTTTATCTGCCCCAGCCCTTAAAATTTTTCTAAAATCATCAATTGATTTAATTCCACCCCCAACAGTTAAGGGAATAAATACTTTTTCAGCTGTTCTCTCTACAACATCAATAATTATATCTCTTTTCTCAGCTGATGCAGTAATATCTAAAAACACTAACTCATCAGCTCCCTCCTTATCATAATATTGAGCTAATTCAACAGGATCCCCAGCGTCTTTTAAATTTAAAAATTTAGTTCCTTTAACTACTCTTCCATCTTTAATATCTAAACAAGGAATTATTCTTTTTGTTAGCATTATTATCCCTTATTATAATTCTTCATTTTTTCTAAGTTCTTCTTCAGTAGTAATTCCAGAAAGTGTTTTTACTACCTTTAAAGCTCTTAATGAGGCTAAATCTTTCTCTAAATATATATTTGCTATATCGTGGGTAATATTTATTAACTCCTTTGAAAATTTTGTTTTAATTTTCGTAATTGGCATACTCTCTGACCACTGTCTTTCTACATTGGGGTCATAGGATAAAACTCCAATTATATCGTCAGATATTTCGCTAAGATCTGTAAGTCCTCTATACTTATTAATTAATATTCCAGTAAGTCCTATACCAAAGTCTTTTAAAAGGTCTATGGTTTTTAGTGAATTTACAATCGATGGAATACTATCTTCTCCAACCACAATTACTTTATTAACTAAGTTTTCTTCACTACCATAAGCTAAAAGAAGACTACCTTCAGGAATATTTGGTGGAAAATCATAAACAATAACATCATATTCTTCAGCTAACACTTCAACTAATTTTATAAATTTTTCAATGTCTGTTTTGTATCCAAAAACATCAGAAGTCACTCCCGTTGGTATAATTGCTAAGTCTTCATAATTATAAATTATATCCTCTATGGCTGAATTTCCTGCCAAGTATGTATTTAAGTTGTGGTCTATATCTTCAAGACCAAATACTAAGGATATAGTCCCTCCATATAAATCGCAATCTATTAGTATAGTTTTAACTGACTGACTGAGAATGTAAGCAAAATTAGCGGCAATTGTTGTTTTTCCTGTTCCTCCTTGAATATTATAAAATCCTACTTTCATTTTATCACCAAAATTAAAAATATTTAATTTAAAGGAATATCACTTGGTGGATTCACGATTATATACTTATTATGTTCTTTATCTAACTCTTCAAAAATATAACTTTCATTTATTGTGAAATTCTTCTTATAAATTGTAACTTTTATTTCTTTATTGTCTTTAATTATTAAATCTGTTCCATTATAGTATATGCTGTTATTTACATATTTACTTAACCATTTTGCTAAATCTTCAAACGAAACTATATCAGTTCCGTTTTCTTTTAGATTTAAAAGTAAGTTAGTGTTATAGTTTCTAATATCTGCAACATAAACTCCAAAGTTTTCCTCTTTTGGAGGTATATATAGTGTTGAGACAACATTTATTCCATAAATCTCTTTTAGAGGTGTTGGAATCTTAATTATTGGAATTCCATTTTCTATATAAAACCCTTTTTCTCCAGGAATTACTAAGTATTTTACTTTGTCTTTTATGTCTAATTTCCAGTCAATATCCTCATTTTCTTTCCCTAAAATTGCATCTACTAAGTAATTATCTGAACTTTCTAAGAATAATCCATCACAACCACTTGCAAGAGCATAGGCGTAATTTTTTACAAACCAATGATTGAAATATTTATATTTTTCCCACATTTCACTATCTTCTTCAGGAGAAACAGGCTCTCCTTCATAATACCATTTTGATGTCTCTTTAGCATTACCATCCCAATATGGCTCGCCGTTGTCTAAATGATAGTAGTAGTTCTCACTATTAGGACCCTCTTCCCAATAACCATAATCTTCTGTTCCTTTATAACTTATTACTTTTGGATAATAACCACCAATTGGGTCATTTTGGAAAGTTTCTGGGGCTTTATCAACATAAATTAAAGGATAATAACTTAAAGCCAATATATCAAATTTAAAGTCCTCTGTAGTTTTTAAAAAACTACTCAATTTTTCAGGATTAAAGTAGATATGAGTGTAGTTTGTATAAAACTTTTTAAACCAATAATCTTTATATAGATATTCCAATTCATCTTCACTAACATCAGATTTTTGAACGAGTTTTATTCCTTCATTACCCGTTACTATATAACTTACATTTATTCCTACGAGTCTTAAAGAATTTATATGATTTAATTTTTTGTAAATAATCTCATCGTCTAACATATCAACTTTAATCTTTCTTTTTGCGACATCTATTGCGTAATCTCCATTTTCATCTGGAATTATTTTATCTATAGCAACGCCTGTAGCAAGTATATTCTTATAGTATGGAGGAACTTTATTTATATATGCAAATACTCCCCCATTATTTGCTATATACTTTCCAATAATCTTAAGGGTTTTCTTATCATTTAATGTTGTAGGATATAGGAAGAGAAGTTTATTTTTCTTAAGTTCATAAACTCCATCATTTACTTTTTTATAGTTAATTTTGTAGATTGGAATTTCTTTAACATCAACTGGGGGATTAAATATAATTGCTCCATCTTTAGTAGTAACAACATACTTTTTTGGATAAATTATAAAATTACTGTTGTTGTCAATGAATACATAGCCATAATAATCTGGAATACACTTTTGTGGGTAAGTATATGTATATTCGTATCTATATTCATCTTCTGGTTCTTTTGGTGGGTTATAGTAGATTACTCCATTCATTCCTTCAACGATGTATTTTTTTGGATATAAGATAAAGGTAGCATTTTTTATTAAAACATAACCATCATAGTTAGGGATTTCTGAAGAATTTGGAACTTTTACTTTATAGGGTTTTACAAATTCATATTTGCTATAATTTTCTTCTTTTGGGGGGTAATACACTAAACTTCCATTTTCTCTATAAACACTGTATTTTGGATATACTATAATAACTCCATTGTTACTAACATATGTGTAATTTCCATAATCTGGGATTTTTGATGGAGTATATTTTTTTATTCCTAAATAATACAAAATATTTTTATTAATTGTATCATTGTCTAAACAAAATATGGTTAATGAATTATTATCATTTAAAAGATATTTAATCTCTTCAACACTTTTAATTTCTGATAAAGGAACAAAATTTATGGGAATAGAACTTGCATACTTATATTCAACCTCTGAAGGATAAACAGATGTAACTATTGGGAGAGCCATTAAAATTAAGATTATAGCAACTTTTTTCATACTATTCACCTGTCATATTCTTCTTTAAAATCTTTTACATACATTAAAGGATAGTCAATTTCTGGGATATATTCAAGTTTTAAGTGAGCAATAGTATTATTTACTTTAATTTTTAAATCTACATTTAACATTTTCCCATCTAATGAAACATATTTCTCTTCTACATTTTTAATCTTTACCTTTATGTCATATACAAAAGGTTGATTTTTCATAGATTCCTCTATAGCCCTCTCTAATAATTCTTTATTTTTTTTACTTACAGGAGTTCCAACAAATTGGTGAAATAACGCCCCAAGAGTAATACCTCCTTCAAATACTGCCCTCTCTCTATCTGATAAATTTTTAAAATATTTTTCAAATATTTTACTATTTTCAACTCTCATTTTATCCCTTAATACTTAACATTCTCTCAATTGCTACTTTTGCCCTCTTTATAATATCTTTATCTAATTTTATTTCATATATTTCCTCTAATAAACTTTTTTCTATCTTTTGTAGGGTTATTTTTTTCATCTCATTACATATAGCATCCTCTCTTAAAGGAATTAACACTTTCTTTTCTCCAATTTTTTCAAGTTCGAGTTCAATTCTATCTATCATCCCTACCTCAGTTCCAATTATAAACTCTTTTTCGTTAGAACTTATAATGATTCTTAACATACCGCTTGTACTTGCAATATAATCTGCGTTATCTTGCAATTCAGGATTACATTCTGGATGAATTAAAACAATAGCATTTGGATATTTTTCTTTAACTCTCTTTAAGTCTTCAAGAGTAAATTTTTTATGAACATAGCATCCCCCACCTATTGGGATAGGAATGATTTTTTTATCAGTTCTCTTTTGAACATAGTATGCTAAGTTGTTATCTGGCCCGAATAAAACAGTTTCTGCATCTAAGGAATTAACTACTTTGTCTGCATTTGCTGAAGTACATGTAATATCTGCCAACGCCTTAGTTTCAGCGGTAGTATTTACATAAACAACTAATGGAGCATCTGGATACTTTTCTCTATACTCTTTTATGATGTCAGGAGGTAGTTGATGAGCCATTGGGCATTGAGTTCCTTCAATTTCTGGCATTAAAACTTTCTTATCAGGATTTAATATTTTTGCAGTTTCAGCCATAAAATCTACGCCACAAAAGACAATAATATCTGCATCTGTTTCTTTAGCTTTAATACATAACTCTAAAGAATCTCCTAAAAAATCTGCTATTTTTTGAATATCTTTTGGTTGATAATTGTGAGCCAATATTATGGCATTTTTTTCCTCTTTTAATTTATTTATGTTTTTTATAATCTCTTCTTTATCTTTCATAATCTCCCTCTTTATATTATTAAATTATATTCTAAATCCATTTTTCTTTAATCTTTCGATAACCATATCCCAAGTTGGTAAATTCGTTTGGCAACCTTTTGCCTCAACTACAAAGGAGGCAGTTGCTGAAGCAATTAAACCACATTTTTCTAAATCATATCCTTTAATGTATGCAGATAAAAATCCT
This sequence comes from Methanocaldococcus lauensis, assembly GCA_902827205.1. Classification (GTDB taxonomy): domain Archaea; phylum AGJL01; class Methanococci; order Methanococcales; family Methanocaldococcaceae; genus Methanocaldococcus; species Methanocaldococcus lauensis. The sequence goes on from LR792634.1 coordinate 133,024, forward strand.
GCTCTATAACTGTCTCCTGCTCCTGTAGGATCTACAACCTTCTCTGCCTTAATGCAAGGAATCTCTATTTTTTTATCTTTTGTATATATTACACTACCCTTAGAGCCTTTAGTAACTATGAGAATATCTACTCTTTCCAAATAATTTTCAATGTCAAAGTTTAATAACTTAGATGCTTTTTCAAATTCATACTTATTCATAAACAAAAAGTTTGTATGTTCAATAATTTCTAATAAACTTTCTTTTGAATATAGTGGTAGATCTTGACCAGGGTCAAAAGAAATTAAATTATTTCCATAAGCCTTTTTAGCACATCTTAAATTAAAATCAGGGTCCCCTGTAGCGATATGAACTATTTCTGTATTGAATTTAGGAGGATCTATCTCCTTATAATGCTTAGCCGCTCCCCATAAAAAGAAAGTAATTTGATTATTATCTTTATCTGTAAATATCCACGCTTTTGGAGTTTCTTCCTCATCAGAGTAGTAAAGTTTTGAAATATTTATCTTTAAATTCTTTAAATATCTTTCATACCCACTATTTTTAAAATCATATCCTACACAGGATAAAAGTTCAGAATCTACTCCAAGTTTTTTTATACCTACCGCAGTATTTGCCGCCGCTCCTCCATAGTATTTTCTCGCAGAGGGTATTTGAACTGATGTATTGGGCTCTGGAAATTTTTTTACATTAAATATATAGTCAAGGGCTGTATGACCAACACAAGTAATTTTTTCCATTTTATCACCAACTAAAAATTGACAAAAGTAAAATTATAAAAAGATTTATATATTTTAACTGGAAAATGTAAAAATGTAATAAAGTTAATTTAATATTTTAGTAGAAACATACTATTACTTAAATGTTTAACTTAAAATTATATAGGGGAGATATTATGATATGCATATCTGAAAATTCTGAAGCAAAGGATTTAATTCCAATAGCCAAATCTATTCATATGTTAGTAAATAAACTTCCAGTAGCTATGAGGAGTAAAAATAAACCAGGGGTTAGGTTAGAAAAAGGGGAAGTTGTAGATACAAACTATGAAGGATATGTTTTAAAGGTAGCAATTGAAAAAGAGGATGTTATTAAAGCTACACCTATTTTAGGACCTTATGCTGGCTTACCAGTTATAGTAACCCCTATAAAGGATAATGAAAATAATATAGTTGGTGCAGTAGGAGTTGTAGATATAACAGCAGGAATATTTGAAGATATATTAACCATTGCAAGAAGACCTGAGCTATATAAATTCTTACCAGAAGATGCATTTCCAAAATAAATTAATAAAATTTTAAGGTGATGTAATGAAGAAAATATTCATATATCCTCCAAATAGTTTAATATTAACTGATTTAGTTGAAAGATTTGGACACAAGCCATTGAATTTAAATATAGTTATAGGAAATTTAGTTAGAAATCCAGAGATAGATAGCCCACCTATGAACATAACTGATGAAGTTCCTAAGCAAGGTTTAAAGTATGCCGCTGTTGAAGTGCCTTCTGGTGTTAGAGGAAGGATGGCTTTAATTGGTCCTTTGATTGAAGAGGCTGAGGCAGCTATAATAATGGAAGATGCTCCAATTGCCTTTGGATGTATAGGATGTCAAAGAACTAACGAATTAACTCTTTATTTAGTTAGAAGAAAGAATATTCCTACCTTAAAAGTTAAATATCCTACAAATGAAGAAGAGGCAGATATCTTAGTAAATAAAATAGCAAATTTCTTAAAAAGTTTAGAAGAAAATGAAGAAAAGAATTAAAGAATGTATTAATTTTTTCATATTCTATAATCAAAAATATGGTGGTATAATGGATTGTCCAAATAAAGAAATAAACTTAAAAAGATGTAATTGCAGTTATCCTTCATGCTCTAAAAAGGGAATGTGTTGTGAATGTTTGCATTATCATTTAAAAAATAGACAGTTACCTGCTTGCTGTTTCCCACCAGATATAGAAAAAACCTACGATAGAAGTTTTGAAACTTTTGCAAAACTTGTGTTAGATGGAAAAATTTAGATAATTAATTACTATTTATTATTTGAAGTTGGTTTGATAAATTCTTCTTTGTAATTCTTTTTTCTCTTAGTATTATTTTCACACTTTCTTTATCTTTATTCACTCAAACAATTATCTATTGTCTTTAATACATCAATTATTAGAACTAGTTTTATTCTCTTCATTAATAATCTTTTTTATTCTTAAGTTAATTTCAAACCCATTTAAAAGAGTAGAAGAACACTTTAACGAATTCAAATTTTGGTCAATAATTTTTTATTAGCGAAGTTAGATGATAAACTAAGTATAATTAAAGTAAATAATTTTAAGATTAATAATCCAATTCAGGAGTGATACTATGATTTGTTTAGGATTGGAAGGAACTGCAGAAAAAACAGGTGTGGGAATTGTTACATCTGATGGAGAAATATTATTTAACAAAACTATTATGTATAAACCTCCAAGACAGGGAATTAATCCAAGAGAAGCGGCTGATCATCACGCTGAAACATTTCCAAAGTTAATTGAGGAGGCTTTTGAAGTTGTAGATAAAAAAGATATTGACTTAATAGCCTTCTCTCAAGGCCCTGGATTAGGACCAAGTTTAAGAGTTACTGCAACAGTTGCAAGAACATTATCTTTAACTTTAAAAAAACCTATAATTGGTGTTAATCATTGTATAGGGCATATAGAAATTGGTAAATTAACTACAGATGCTGAGGATCCTCTAACACTATATGTTAGTGGTGGAAATACTCAAGTTATTGCATATGTTTCAAAAAGATATAGAGTTTTTGGGGAAACTTTAGATATTGCCGTAGGAAACTGTTTAGACCAATTTGCGAGATATGTAAATTTACCACATCCTGGAGGGCCATATATTGAAGAGTTAGCAAAAAAAGGAGAGAAACTTATAGATTTGCCATACACTGTTAAAGGAATGGATATAGCATTTTCAGGTTTGTTAACTGCCGCAATGAGGGCTTATGATTCTGGAGAAAAATTGGAAGATATTTGTTATTCTTTGCAGGAATATGCATTTTCAATGCTTACTGAAATTACTGAAAGAGCTTTGGCTCATACAAATAAAGGAGAAGTTTTACTTGTTGGAGGAGTAGCGGCAAATAATAGATTGAGAGAAATGCTAAAAGAAATGTGTAAAGGGCAGAATGTATATTTTTATGTTCCAGAAATGCAATACTGTGGAGACAATGGAGCGATGATAGCGTGGCTCGGCTTATTAATGTATATGAATGGAAAGAGAATGAGTTTAGAGGAAACAAAAATAATTCCGAATTATAGGGCTGATATGGTCGAAGTTAATTGGATAAAAAACATTAAAGGAAAAAAGAGAAAAATTCCAGAAGGTTTAATTGGGAAGGGGGCTGAGGCAGATATTAAAAAAGATAAATACTTAGATTTTGATGTAATTATAAAAGAAAGGATTAAAAAAAGTTATAGAGATTCAAGATTAGATGAGAAAATAAGAAAAAGGAGAACTTCAAAGGAAGCAAAATATCTATCAATGATTAAAGATTTTGAAGTTCCCGCTCCATATATTTTTGATGTAGATTTAGACAATAAAAAGATTATGATGAGTTATATTGATGGAAAGTTATCTAAGGACATAATTGAAGATGATTTAAATATTGCCTATAAAATTGGTGAAATTGTAGGTAAACTTCATAAAAATAATTTAATTCATAACGATTTAACGACATCTAACTTTTTATATGACGGAGAGATATTGTATATTATTGACCTTGGATTAGGTAAAATCTCTAATTTAGATGAAGATAAAGCAGTTGATTTACTTGTCTTTAAAAAAGCAATTTTATCAACGCATTATAAGAAATTTGATGAAATTTGGAACAAATTTATAGAAGGTTATAAAAGTGTGATTAAAAATTGGAAAGATATATTAAAATTAATGGATGAAGTTGAAAGAAGAGCAAGATATGTAGAATAAATTTATGCTTTTTGATGTATCTTTCCTCGCTAAAAATTGTTATTTTTTAATTTAGGGGATTTTAATTTAATATTTTTAAATTTTAAAAGATTTTATTAAATTTCGGAGGGTCGTCTATTTTGATTAATTTGAATATTTGGTTTTATTAAATTATTGAGATTTTTAGGAGATTTTGGTAGTTTATTTTTATCTCTAATTTTCCCCGATAAAAAGGTTGATATTAAAAATTTAAAGGATTTTTAAGCAAATAAATAAAAATAGAAAAGTTTATATATAAGTTCGGAGGTATATAAATAACAAGGGTTACTGACCCTCCGAACTATAACCTCCCAACAAAGAAGCATAATAAAGTAATTTTAAAAGTTTATTTCTTCAAATTATGCCCTGTCTAAAATCAGACCCCTAAGGGGATGGAAAGTATCATCAAGTGCTTTTTTAACAATCCTTATACCCTTAGTCTAAAATCAGACCCCTAAGGGGATGGAAAGAAATTCTACAGAAACGTTTCCATTGAAAGAAAACCCTGAACGTCTAAAATCAGACCCCTAAGGGGATGGAAAGTGTAATTTCAACATTAAACTCATTTGGAATGTCAGCACAAGGTCTAAAATCAGACCCCTAAGGGGATGGAAAGAATATCTTAGATACCTTAATTAGTTTCTTGGATAGTGAATGTCTAAAATCAGACCCCTAAGGGGATGGAAAGATAATCTCGTCGTTTTGAGGATTGTTCATAAAGAATCGTCTAAAATCAGACCCCTAAGGGGATGGAATTTGTGATAGTTAGAGAGTTAAAAAGCTTAAAATCAACATTTAAGTCTAAAATCAGACCCCTAAGGGGATGGAATTGCCTTAAATAGGCTTCTTTTGCGTAATGCCTTGTCCAATCGTCTAAAATCAGACCCCTAAGGGGATGGAAAAATATCGCTCCAAACCGACCACGTATTCGAAAATGTCTAAAATCAGACCCCTAAGGGGATGGAAAACTTTTGTGTTGATAGCTTGAGATATGTATGCAGGTCTAAAATCAGACCCCTAAGGGGATGGAAAATTCTAAAATATCTGTTAATTTAGCAACTGCATTTAACAAGTCTAAAATCAGACCCCTAAGGGGATGGAAAATCATCTTCATATATCACCTCCAAAATTCTTAAAAAATTGTCTAAAATCAGACCCCTAAGGGGATGGAATTTGGTGGGCTAAGATGCTTATGGGAAGTATGCAAATGCTACCACGTCTAAAATCAGACCCCTAAGGGGATGGAATTAAGATTGTGTATAATGAACTAAATTGCAGTGACAACGTGTCTAAAATCAGACCCCTAAGGGGATGGAATTGTGGAAAAAGAACTTGCTGAAATAACTTTTAGATATGAGTCTAAAATCAGACCCCTAAGGGGATGGAATTCATTGGCCGTGTCGGATCAATGAAAAGGGTTATTTGGGTCTAAAATCAGACCCCTAAGGGGATGGAATTATAGAGGGAGCTCCTATCTCAGTTCTCTTTGTAGGGTCTAAAATCAGACCCCTAAGGGGATGGAAAGACGGGTGTCTAACATTGAACAACGGGAGCTCCGCCTGAAGTCTAAAATCAGACCCCTAAGGGGATGGAAAGTCTGGAACATCTCTCTTATCTTCAACACTGCTATTATCTTCAGTCTAAAATCAGACCCCTAAGGGGATGGAAAATAAGAGATTTCACAATAGAGTTAATACAGACATTAAGAAGTCTAAAATCAGACCCCTAAGGGGATGGAAACATCTAATTGATGATTTTTTATGGCTTTAATTGTTAAGTCTAAAATCAGACCCTAAGGGGAAAATAATATTAAATTAAGAGGTATTGCCGAGCATTGCGAGGCAATGCATCCCGGGTATCCCAATAGGGCGGAGTCCTATGGGTTTAAAACTCAGACCCCTAAGAGAATAAAAGTATTTAAATTTTTTATTTTTAATAGCATAAAATATCCATATATAGAAATATATAAATCATTAGGATATATAATATAACATTAATTTTTATATAGTTCAATAAAATAAGTAATTCCATCCAGTTTTTTAAAACAAAATTATTGAGGGGAATTATGCATTGGGCTGATGTAATAGCTAAAAAATTAATTGAAGAGAAAAAAGTAGATAAGTATGTAGTGGCTACTGGAATAACTCCTTCGGGACATATTCATATAGGAAATGCAAGAGAAACACTGACAGCAGATGCAATTTATAAAAGTTTAAAAAATATGGATGTTGAAGCAGAATTAATATTTATAGCAGACACTTACGACCCTTTGAGAAAGTTGTATCCATTTTTACCAAAAGAGTTTGAACAATACATTGGAATGCCTCTAAGTGAAATCCCTTGTCCAGAAGGTTGCTGTGAAAACTATGCAGAGCACTTTTTAAAACCTTATTTAGAGAGTTTAGATAACTTAGGAATTGAAATAACAACTTATAGGGCAGACAAACTTTATAAAGAAGGACTTTACGATGAAAAAATAAAAATTGCCTTAGAGAATAGAGAAAAAATAATAGAAATTTTAAATAAATTTAGATCTACTCCATTACCAGATAATTGGTATCCTATCAATGTTGTTTGTGAAAATTGTGGAAAATTAAAGACAAAGGTTTTAAAATATGATAGTGAGAAAGAAGAAGTTTATTATAAATGTGAGATTTGTGGATTTGAGGGAGTTGTAAAACCTTACAAAGGTAGAGCAAAACTTCCATGGAGAGTAGATTGGCCAGCTAGATGGAGCATATTCAATGTAACAATCGAGCCAATGGGTAAAGACCACGCCGCCGCTGGTGGCTCTTATGATACAGGAGTTTTAATTGCAAAGGAAGTTTATAATTATGAACCTCCTAAAAAGGTTGTTTATGAGTGGATTCAATTAAAGGTTGGAGATAAGGCAATTCCAATGAGTTCCTCAAAAGGTGTAGTGTTTGCTGTGAAGGATTGGACTTACATAGCTCACCCAGAGATTTTAAGATACTTAATTATGAGAAGTAAGCCAACAAAACACATTGACTTTGATTTAAAGAAAATTCCTGATTTAGTTGATGAGTATGATAGATTAGAGGAGTTTTACTTCAACAATAAAGATAGAGATGACTTAAATGAGGATGATTTAGAAAAAATAAGAATTTATGAATTATCTACTCCAAAAATTCCAGAAACTAAGCCTTTTGTAGTTCCATACAGATTTTGTTCAATTATTGCTCAACTAACCTATAATGAAGAAAAAAATGACGTAGATATGGAGAGAGTATTTGAAATTTTGAAAAGGAATAATTACAATGTGGAAAATATTGATGAATTTAGCTTAAAAAAGTTAAAGGATAGATTATTAATGGCAAGAAACTGGGCCTTGAAGTATGGAGAAAAGTTAATTATAATTGATGAGAATGAAGCAAAAGAAATATATGAAAAATTGAAGGATAAACAAAAAGAATGGATTAAATACTTTGCTGAAAAATTAAAGACTGCTGAATTTGACGCTTTATCTTTACATGAATTGATATACCAAACTGCAAAAGATATTGGTTTAAATCCAAGAGATGCTTTCCAAGCGTCATATATGATTTTATTGGGCAAAAAGTATGGTCCAAAGTTGGGTTCTTTCTTAGCTACCTTAGGAAGAGATTTTGTATTAAGAAGATATTCTTTATTTGATTAAAATTTTATATTTTAATTTTCAAAATTAATTTTATAGTGATTATTATTTAGATTATGTTATGAGGGATAATATAGGAGTAGTAGAAATAAGGGTTAAAATTCCAGATGGAATGGAAGAGAGATTTATAAAGATAGTTAAGGAAATTGCAAAATTTTACAATACTAAAAATCATTTATTTAAACTTTTAGAGGAATTAAAAGGATCTATTAAGACAGATAAAACTTGGAAGGATTTAAAGGTGGAAGCTCATGAGCAGAGTTTTTGTAGATAGTTCTGTAATAATTGAGAGTCTTAAAAGAATAAGAGAGCAAACTGTAATTTAAAGTTTATTAAGGTGCTTAGTGTTGGTGGTATAAATGATAAAAATACATGCATTGGAAGAAGTTAAAGGAAATGTAAAAGATATAGTAGAAAAAGAATTTGAGAAGTTATCTAAGGAATTAAAAGAAAAGTATAACGCTAAACTAAGATATGTTGATGAAGATTTAGAAGAAAATGAAAACTTAAAGTTTTATACAAAAATTGGAGAATTTGAAATAGAGTTTGATAGTTTTAAAGATTATATAGATTTCTGTTTAAAGTATGGTGCTGATATAGAAGTTATAAAGCCAGCAAAATTAAAACTCAAATCTAATGAAATAAACGAAGTTTTAGGTTTAGTTATAAGTTTTTTTAAAACATTTGTAGAAACCTACAAGGTTGGATTTAACGTATATATAGATGAAGAAAATAAAAAAGAAATTAATGTAGAAGAATACAAAAAAGGAAAATATGACGAAGATGAAATAATTGATTTTGAAGATGAAGGATTTATAAGAGTTAAGGCAGTTTTTGAAGGTTTTGGAAAAAGTGAAGAAGAGGTTATAAAGAATTTGATAGCCTCTTTAGATATGGAAAATGTAATTATCAATAAAATTAAAACTCAAAATTTCAGTGACAAAAACTTTGAAGGTTTGATTGGAATTGAGTTATTATGTAAACCTTTTGAAATGTTTGAAATTGCCTATAAATATTTACCTGTTGCAATATCGGTTCAAAAAGATGAGATTGAGTTAGATTTGGCAGATATTCAAGATATTGGGAATGAGTTGTCTGGAGCCGTGTTTGAATTAAGCCACACTGTAACTATGAGAAAGAGATAAACTAAACATAATCCATATAAATAAATTAAAGCAAACAAATTAAAATAAAAATTTTGAGGTGATATATTGCATCCTTCTTTAAAGTATATGAGAAGAGATAGATTACCACATATTTTCTGTTCTGGTTGTGGTAATGGTATAGTTATAAACTGTTTTTTAAAGGCTATTGAAGAATTAAACATTAAGCCTGAAGACTACATAGCTATCTCTGGAATAGGTTGTTCATCAAGAATTCCAGGCTATCTGTATTGTGATTCTTTACATACAACTCATGGAAGACCTATAGCATTTGCAACCGGTGTAAAGATTGCAAGGCCAGATAAATATGTTGTAGTATTTACAGGAGATGGAGATTTAGCGGCTATAGGAGGGAATCATTTCATTCATGGATGTAGGAGAAATATAGATTTAACAGTTATCTGTATAAATAACAACATATATGGAATGACAGGAGGGCAGGTTTCTCCAACAACTCCTTATGGAAAAAAAGCAACTACAGCTCCTTATGGCTTTATAGAGAATAGTATGGATTTATGTAAATTGGCTATGTCTGCTGGAGCCACGTATGTGGCAAGATGGACAACGGCACATCCAATTCAACTTGTTAGAGCAATTAAAAAAGGCATTCAGAAAAAAGGATTTTCTTTTATTGAAGTAGTTTCTCAATGTCCAACATACTACGGTAGATTTAATATTTCAAGAAGACCAGCAGATATGATTAAATTTTTAAAAGATAACTCAATTCATATAAACAGAGCTAAAAACCTAAATGAAGAAGAACTAAATGGAAAAATAATAGTTGGAGAGTTTTTAGACATTGAAAAACCAGAATTTGTTGAAGAATTAAATAAATTAATAGATAGACTAAAAGAAAAAAATAAAGAATAACAAAAACAATAAATCAACAATTATGCATGCAATTTATTTGAATAATTTATCGTATAAATAAACTTAAATAATCTTCTAAAATTTATTATTTCCAAATTAAAAAATTAAATTGAAAGGGAGAGGGTTAGAATGAGAAAAGAGATAAGACTGTCTGGATTTGGTGGGCAAGGGATAATTTTAGCAGGAGTTATCTTAGGTAGAGCCGCGGCACTATATGACAATAAAGAGGCAGTTCAAACTCAATCTTATGGACCAGAGGCGAGAGGAGGAGCAAGTAAATCTGAGGTAGTTATAAGTGATGAACCCATAGATTATCCAAAAGTTATAAAGCCAGACATTTTAGTATGTATGTCACAACAGGCATATGATAAATATAAAAACGACATTAAAGAAGGAGGGATTTTATTAGTGGATGAGGATTTAGTTTCTACATCTGAAAAACCAGAAGTTGATGTAAAAATTTATAAAGTTCCATTTACGAGAATTGCTTCAGAAGAGATAAAACTTCCAATAGTTGCGAATATCGTTATGTTGGGAGCATTAACTAAATTAACAAAAATTGTCTCAAAGGAGAGTATGGAAAAAGCGATTTTAGATAGTGTTCCAAAAGGAACTGAAGAAAAAAACCTTATGGCATTCAATATTGGCTATGAAAAATTGATTTAATGGGATGAATAATGCCAAAAATATTATTTAATCCAGAAGTTTTAAAGCATAAACCTAAATTTTATCATGTAGAGAATCCAGAAAGAGTTAAAATAATCTTAGAAAATTTGAAATCAAAAGGATACAACGATATAATTTTAATGAATGAAAAATCCACAATCGATGAGATTTTAAAAATTCACGATAAAGAGTATGTTGAAACTATAATTAATCTAAGTAATTTAAATTTTACATACTATGATACTGACACCTATATATGTAAAGGCACATTAGACGCGGCATTATCAGCATTTAAAATGTCCAAAGATGCTGTAAAGTTATCTTTAAAAAATAAAGATTTATATTTTGTTTTAACAAGACCTCCTGGACATCACGCTGGAATCTCTGGGAGGGCTTTAGGAGCCCCTTCAAATGGATTCTGTATTTTTAACAATATTTGTGGTTCTGCATATTTATTAAAAAAATTTATGAAAAAAGTTATAATAATTGACTTTGATGTTCATCATGGAAATGGCACACAAGAAATTTTTTGGAATGATGAAGATATTATTCATATAGACTTTCACCAAAAAGGGATATATCCAGGAACTGGGGATATTTTTGATTTAGGAGGAGATAATGCAAGAGGGACTAAAATAAATCTTCCATTTAAATCACATTCTACTGATTCTGATTATATATATGCATGGACTGAGATTGTAGATCCTATATTAAAATACTTTAAGCCAAAAATTGTTTTAGTTTCTTCTGGTTTTGATGCCTATATGAATGATGGCTTAGCATCTATTGATTTAACTGAAACATTTTATAAGTTTGCTGGCTATAAATTAAGTAAATATAGCGTTGTAAGTGTTTTAGAAGGGGGTTATGGGATTGGCTTAAAATATGGTCCAGTATCTTTTTTAGAAGGATACGAGAAATTAAATATAGAAGAAGACAAATATATATTTCCTTCCGAAGATACTAAAGTAATGGTTGATACAGTTAAAAAGACTATTAGTGAATATTTGGATATATTTTAAACCAAAACTATATTTAAGTGAGGGAAATTATGGTAAAGATAAATTACAAAAAATGTGGCTATTGTGGAGCGTGTGTAGGAGTTTGCGAACAACTGGCTATTAATTTAATAGAGCATATTATAGAGATTGATATAGAGAAGTGTAATAACTGTAATATGTGTGTAATCGTATGTCCATTAAATGCATTAGAGGGAGAATAATGATGAGAGAATTAAACGATACTTATGATGTTGTTGTAGTTGGAGCAGGACCTGGAGGATGTATGGCAAGTTATGCTTCGGCAAAGAATGGGGCTAAAACTTTGTTAATAGAGAAATCTCAAGAAATTGGAGAGCCTGTAAGATGTGCTGAGGCAATTCCATCAATAGAAGAATTTGGTATAAAGCCAAAACCAGAATTTGTAAGAAATATTATCAAAGGAGGTATTTTATTTTCTCCTTCAGGAAAAAAGGTTATAGTTACTCAAGATAAAGCACAAGGATATGTCGTAGAAAGGAAAATTTTTGACAAGTATTTGGCTATAAGAGCGGCTAAAGCAGGTTCAAAAGTAGCTGTTAAAACAACAGCAATAGGATTAGAAAAAGATGGGGATTATTGGAATGTTATAGTTGAATTTTTGGGAGAGGAATACTGTATAAAAACTAAAATTGTTATAGCGGCGGATGGTGTAGAGAGCAATATAGCAGAGTATGCTGGACTGAAAGCAAAAAAGAAACCTTTGGAAATTTGTTCCTGTGCAGAATATGAAATGGCTAATGTTAAATTATTAGACAAAAATATGATGGAATTCTATTTTGGAAATGAAATATCCCCAGGAGGTTATGTTTGGATATTCCCAAAAGGAGATACTGCCAATGTTGGTTTAGGTGTGAGGGATAGAAAAAAGAAGGCAATAGATTACTTAGAAGATTTTATAGAAAATGGTATGGCAAAGGATAGATTAAAAGATGCAACACCTATAGAATTTAAGGTAGGAGGAGCGCCAGTTTCAGGACCTATAGAAAAAACATACACTGATGGAGTTTTAGTTGTTGGTGATGCTGCTGGACAAATAAGTCCTCTAACAGGAGGAGGGATTTATTTAGCTATGGATTGTGGTTTAATAGCTGGAGAAGTTGCAAGTAAGGCAATAAAAATGAATGATTGGAGTGAGAAAATTTTAAAGGAGTATGAAGATAGATGGAAAGAGAAACATTATGAGTATTTAATGAACCACTTAAAATATAGAAAAATTTTAGAAAAAATGAGTGATGATGAATTAGATGCTTTAGCAGAAGCTTTAGGAGAGAGTTTAGATGGTATAGATTTGAAAAAATTTGTTAAAAGAATAATAACTAAAAAACCTTCCCTTTTAAAATACTTTAAGGATTTGTTATAAATATTATTTTTTTGGCTTTTTAACTACTAAAACAGGACAATGAGCATTTTTAATAACTCTTTCAGCAACACTACCCAATAATATTCTTTCTAATCCAGTCTTTCCAGTCGTTCCCATAACGATTAAATCTGCCTCTTTTTTTTCAGCATATTCAACAATTTCCTTTGCAGGAACTCCCTCTATCATTTCAGTATGAACCTCTACATCGTTATCTTCTGCCAATTTTTTAATCTTTTTTAATGCCTCTTCTCCTTCTTCTCTTAACACTTCACTTATTAACTCCCAAGTACCTTCAGCAGGAATTCCAACAAATGGAGAGACATCAACTACATATATTGCATAAATTTCAGCATCAAATTTTTTAGCTATTACAATTGCGTGCTTTGCTGCTTCAATTGAAACATCTGACCCATCTGTAGGAACAACTATTTTTTTATACAAGTTTTCACCATATATTGTTTTACTTAGATTTTGTTTATTAGTTATTTTGTAATTTATGGATATAAATCTTTTACCATATTATTAATGGCTATGATGAAAAGAGGGTTATCTGAACTGTGATGAGACTTACCCGAACTGAGCCATTATTTTTTCTCTTTTTCTTTATCTAAATCCATAATTACAATTCCTTCTTTTAATTTTTCAACTTCCTCTTCACTCAATATCTCCTCCTCAACGCCTTCTCCAATAATTGCACTATGACCTAATGGGTCAATTAGTATTAAAGTTGCCTCATCTTTTCCTTCTTTTAATTTTTTTATTCTCTCTCTAATTTCCTCTGCTTTCTTTTTTTGCTCTTCTGTTTCCGCCCATCTAATTAAAGTTTGTAAGATATTATCAACTCTATTTAAAACTCCTTCAACATTGCTAACAAATCCCTCAGCCAATGGGCCAGGTTTTATTTCAACTCCTAACTCAGGAATTTGAATATAGGCAGAGGAACTTCTAACAACTCTTTTATTTAAATCTTTTTCACTTTTAATTTTTAATTTATATCTTTTTGGTTCTCTAACTTCTAATGGAAACACATCGCTCCTTCTAAAATTGCATTTTTCACATATCATTGTTGTCTCCAATACAGGACCAAAGTATGGAATGTCTATTTGATGAGTTGTAATTACAAAACTTCCCTTACTTCCACAAACTGGACAGTCTAATCTCTGAACATTTTGAGCATTTTCCATAACTATCACCTAAGGGAACTTTTAATCAATTTGTTATATAAAATTTTCTATATGGTTTTTAGTAGATAACTTTTATATATTTCTTGTGGAATAAAACTATTCGATAGCGATAATGTAATGATTAATTATGAAAAATGTAGGAAAATGATTTCCTCTATGTTAGTGAGAATATGTATAAAAAATTAGAAATCATTGAAAGGGCTATATTGTTAAATCCTCAATATATTCAAACATTCAGGGAAAAATTAAAAATTACTCAATCAAAATTGGCAAAAGAAAGTGGAATTAGTCAATCTCATCTTAGTATGTTGGAAAAAGGAAAAAGACAGGCTACTAAACTTATAGCAACTGCAATAACTCTTGGCTTATTAAAATGTTTTTCCTCAAAAAATATTGAAAACCCGATAATTGAACTTTTAGACACTCTATCCCTATTAAAATTTGAAGATACATTTATTGAATTTGTCTCTGAGATAATAAATAAAGGTGAAAAAAGATATTTGAGAATTATAGATAATTATCCAGTATTGATTATAAGTAGAGAAACCCTATTAAATGAAATGAGAAATAGATTAAAAGTTATGAGCATAGAAAGTATTGTATTATCAAGAGGAAAAATAAAAGTTTTTGGCTATCATATAGATAATAAAAATGTTGAAATTATTTTGGACTGTTCAGACATTAGAAGATTAGAAAAAAAATTTATGGAAAAAACTGGAAAAAAAGTAATTATTCAAGTGTTTCCAAAAGATGAAGTTCCTCCAATCTACTCAACTAATAAAGATTGTATAATAATCCACTACTGGTGAGAAGGTGATTAATATAGTTTTATTATATTTAATATCTTTAATAACTTCAATTGTTGTTGCTCTACTCTTAAAAGTTCCTATACTACCCAAAAAAAAGCCTATTAGATTTAGTTTTGAGACATCTATAATATTCCCAACGCCAATATTGGCATTAGGAATTGAGGCAATTCTTAGGAATTTGTTTGGAAATTATATATATTTAGCTTTTATTGCTGGCCTATTTGGGGCTTTGTTGTCAAAGTATGCTCATAAGTTATTTGGTGAGGTATAATGGAAATTTTAGATATTATAAAACTTATAATTGCTGGAATTATCTGCTGGATTAACTTCGTTCTCATTGATACTTACTTTGGACTACCAGAAAAGCCTGGAGTTTTAGGGGCTAAAACAATTGGAGAAAAAATTAAAGATATTGGTGGAAATCTGAATGGAGGATACTTTATGGGTAATATTGTATGTTCTCCAGATGCTTCGGCAGGAACTTTGTTGGCTTCAATTATGAACTATCTAATGGGAGTTGAAGGTGGGTTAATAGCTGCCTTATTAGTTTGGATAGGAAATAGACTATGTGCAGATCCAGGATACGCTGGAACTACTGGTGCTTTAACTATAACTTTAATTATCTATCTTCTAAATCCTATAATTGAGGCAAAATATTTTGTTGGGGGAATGATTTTGGCAATATTTTCAATTCAAGGATTTGAGCATAAATATGCCTCTATATTACTTGGAAAAATTGCTAAAAAGATGAATAGAGGGGAATAATGGACATAATAGAAGGAGTTATTGGATTTATAGCATTATTAATGGTTTTCAGAATATTTTTAACAAGAAGTAGGGCCAGAAAATTGTTATATTTATGCTGTTTAAGTTTCTGTATCTCTGCATTAATCGCTCTTTATGTAAAATCTCCCATGGGTGGAATAGTGGCAATAATATACTTTATATTCTCGACATTGACATCTAATGCCATAGCATACACAATAGAGCAAGTAAAAGATATAGAATAAAGGTGAAAATTTGGAAATTTTACTAATTGTTTCTGGAGTTTGTTGTATTCTTGGAGGTTTAGGAGTTATATTACATACAAACCCAATAAACAAGATAATAATGTTAGGCCTGTTAAATGTTGGCTTAATTGGAATGATTGTTTCATCTTACTATTTGGATATAGCAATAATCTCCTCAATCTGTGAACCAATATCAACAATAATACTACTCCTTGGTTATATGAAATACTTAACAACATTAAAGAAAAAGAAAAAATATGGAAGAGAGTTGCCAATATTGTCTAAATAAAAGGGGATAGTTATGGAATATATTGAATATTTACTGTATCTTAGTTATGTATTGTTGATTATTGGAACTATTGGAGCAATTGTTGGACCTAAATCTAACGATAGATTAATCAGATTACTAAATACAGAAGTAGCCACTTTTGGAGTTTGTTTTATATTTTTGGCTTATGATGAGGCATTGGCATTAATGACATTCATAGCAGTTAATGCAATTTTAAGTTTAATCTTAGTTAGGGCAATAATTCAAAATGAGGAATATGAAAAAGAATCTGATATTGAATAATTAATTTTTAGGTGGAATAATGAAAAAACTTGGTAAAATTTGGAATTATCTCTCAAAGCCAGAAGTAGTTCCAAGGATTTTCTCTATATTTTTGGCATTAATATTTATATTTGGATTATTAACTCCTCACTACCTAAATAATAACCAACTTTATCCTAAACCAATTCCACACTCACAGACATTAAAAACTCCTTTAGCTCCTTACGACAGAGGAGGTATTCCTTTGGAAAAACCAGCATTGATAAAAGCACAGTATCCTGAATATGCTCCAAACATTGGAAAGATAACTGCCTACTTAACGCCAATAGCGGAGTGGATAAAAAGTAAAACTTACTACTTTGGAACAACTATAGTTTCAACTCCTGGAGGAATATTGGATGAGATTCTTTACTATACAAGAGGAATGGATACAGTTCTTGAAAGTACTATACTGTTAGTATCATTTATTATATTCAGTTGGCTCTTATTCCATAAAGATTAGGTGATATTTATGGAGAATCCAGTTATTTATTTTTATAATCCAACGATATTAGTTGGATTTACCATTGGTATTTTATCATTATTTGCAATTGGTTCACAAAAAGATGATTTACATGCTTTAATATTAACAGATATAGTTGAGTGTGCTATGTTAGTAATTATAGCAGGAGTTGGGTCTGATTTATGTGAGGCATTAATTTTGCCAGGGTTAGTTGTTAGTTTAGCAGAACTTTTGGCAGTTTCAGAGATTTTAATAAATAGAAAATTTATAAAATCAAAAAAACCCAAGTCAAAGGTTTATAAATTGTTTGAAGAGTTCAAACTTCCAATACATACAGGAGATTTAAAATACAATGTCCAAATGGAAGTTTTAAAAACATCTCCTAAGTTTTTTGCATTAGTTCTTATAATTTATGGAGCAATACTAAGTGGATTTACTGGAGGGGCGGTTATAGCTACTGGACTGTTATTTTATGCTTTATCTTTAAGAGTCAGAGGATTGGAATTATCTGAAGAGTTAAAAACTCTCTGGGAGGGAATGGCTGGACTTTCAGGAATTGCATGGGGTTTATGGATTATAGGATTTTTAGGATTCTTTCTATTCCCAAAAAAATGGCTTTTATTCTTATTAATGGCTGGTTTAGGTTTAGTTTTAAAGGTTGGCTCAAAACTTGGACTTATTGGATTTATAGGTGAGGCAAAATGATTGAAAATATTAATGGCATTTTGTTAGGAATTGTTCCATTTGGTGATATTGTCTTTAACTTCACAGAATTTTCATTTATTGGATTTATAATTGCTATAATATTTACAGTTATTGCTTATCTAACAAAACCAGAAAAGCAGTTAGAAGCACAAAAATTTAGAGTTGAGGATAAATTGGAAATTGTTACTCTTAAAGAGTTAAAGATTAGAAGAATGATGGCTATATTTTGTGGATTGGCTACTGCTGGAGCTATGGTAACTTATGATCTATTTGACTTTGCATTATTTCTAACATTGGTAGGGATTGCAAACATTGGAATTATTTCTGCTGTAAAAAAAGAGCATGTTTTGAATGCAGGTTATCAGTATGGTTTAATAGCGATGATTTCTACACTTCCATTGTTTGGCTCGGCAGGGTTAATACTGGCAAAAACTGGAACTTTATCTATATTTGAGTTATCAAAGACTTCAATATCTTTATTGTTTGAAAAAATTATATTTGCCTCTGGAATGGCTGGTGAGACAGGAGTTGCTCCATTCTATGCCGCTAAGGCAGAGATGTTTAGAGCCCCTGGCTCTCCATATATCTTAATGATACACTTATCTTCACTACTGTTAATTGTAAGGACTGTCGAAATTTTATTAACAATTTAAGGTGAGAATATGGATGAGGAGAGAAAATTGGGGCTTTATTTATTGATAATAGGAATCTTATGCGTTATAGGTATGATAATTTACAATGGATTGATAGTATATATTTTGTATGTTATTGCTATTCCTTCACTACTTTATGGAATTGGCTCATTACTAATTCCAAAAACTCGTAGAAAGGGAGAAGGAAAATTACCATTTAGAGGTTATTAAAAATAAAAATGGTGGTGTAAAATGAGTTCCTCACTATTGGGAACATTAAACTTAACATTATTTGCATACTTGGTTGGTTCATTGTTGTTAGGATTACATAGAAAAATAATGGCGAGAATTCAAGGAAGACCAGGACCACCAATTATTCAGTATCTTCTACATACCTTAAAATTCTATGTAAAGGAGATAACTTTTCCAATCACTGCTGGAAATCCTCTATATATATTTGTAGTTTTGTTAGATGTCGCTGTATGGTTATCAGCATTAATTATAGGAATTGACCTCAAATCTTCATTATTGATTATAATAGGAATTTATGTCCTACAAAAAATAGTTGAGCATGGATGTGGTTTGTCCTCTGGATCTCCTTATGGAAAATTAGGAGGGGTAAGAAGTGTATTCTCAGCCGCGGCAGAGGTTCCCTTATTTGCAGTAGTTGCAGCTATATATTTAACAACTCACTCAGTATTAATTTCAGATATTTTAAGATATCAAGAATTACACGGCAGTTTAATCTTTAAAATGCCAATTTGTGCATTTGCCTTCTTTATATTACTTGTATCAAAATCTCCATACAGTCCATTTGGAATAGTTAAAGGTAAAGATATAGTTAGTGGATATATGACAGAACATTATGGTTTGTTGGCATCATTGATATACATTGCTGAAGCTATTGCATATTTCGTATTATTGTGGCTGTTTATAGCAATATTCATTGGACCAGTAGTTATAAGTAATCCATTATTAACTTTGGTTGCTATGATTTTACTAACAGTAATATTGGCATTTATAAATGGTTTAACTCCTTTATTAGCCCCTCATCACTCAGTTATGCTTCAAATGACTATTGCAGGTTTGGTTTTGTGCGATGTCCTTTATAGATTATTCATAGGGGGATAAAATGAGAGGATATATTTACTTCTTTACAATTGCATGCATTATAACCATTATTTATTGCATTCTAATAACTATATTCCAGTTAAATGTTAGTTTAGATCTATTCATATTCTTATTACTCTTAATATTAACTATATCAATCACAAATAGAAAAATAGCCTGCAAAATGGAAAATTTAGAAGTATTATTTATGCTTATAATTTTAATATTCTTTGCCTATGCGTTGTATAAACTTTACATTCCCGCATAAAGTGGTGAAATTATGGATTTATTCTATTTAAATTTAGCGATAATTTCCTTTATAATTGGCAATATTATTGGGTTAGAATACAGTTATAGAAAATACCCTAATCCCTATGTAGAAAAAAGTATTGATAAATTGGCGTTATCTTTGGCTATAATTGGAGGAATTTTGATAAACACCCCTTTATATATAATTGGAACTTTATTAATTGGCTTTCCATTAGGAATGAGACCAGGATATGGAAGAGTTGAGTTAGTTGTTGGAATAATTACTGCCTTAGTAGTGAGAGGCATAATTTCATTAGTTTAATTTATTTGGTGGTAATTATGGAAGAAACATTGAATATTGACAAAAAGTATGTTGAAAATTCGTTAAAGCAGAAGATAAATGTTCTTAAAGATAATAGATTTTTAATGGATGAAGTTTTTATTCCAATATCTAAAGCGTTAAAAATTGATGTTGATGAGGTAATTGAAATATTTCTAAAAAAATTGGACTTTACTTCATGTTATGAACTACACGCCTATGCAGAACAGGCAAGAATGGGTTGTTTAGGTAGAAAGGTTGATATTGACTTAGGTTTATGTTGGCTATGTGATTTCTTTGGGTTAATTAAAAAAGAAGAGGCAGATTTAATTAGAAAAAAAGTTGTAGAACTTCATGTTTTGTATAAAAAACCTTACGAAGAAGCGTTAGAAGAGGGTAGAAAATTAATTATTAAGTTGCTAAAGGAGGAATAAATATGGTAAAAAAGTTGTTTAGAAAGAGGTCAATCAATGTCTGTATTGTCAATACTGGGGGATGTAATGGATGCGACATAGAAATAGTTTCCTGTCTATCTGCGAGATATGACATAGAGCAGTATGGAATTTATGTTCATAACAATCCAAAAGAGGCAGATGTTTTGTTAGTTACTGGCCCTGTAACATTACAATGGGCTGAAAGATTGAAAGAAATTTATGAAAAAACTCCTGAACCTAAGATTGTTGTCGCAGTTGGAGCATGTGCATTGAGTGGAGGAATCTTCAAAGAGGGACATGTAGTTGGAGGAGTTCATAAAGTTATTCCAGTAGATGCTAAAATTCCGGGATGCCCTCCAAGACCCTCTGAAATAATTGAGGCAATATTAAAAGTGGCTCCAAAGGCGTTGGCAATGAGAGAAGAGAAGTTAAAAGAGAAAAATAAATAAAAAATTATAAAAGAGTGAAATTATGGCAACAGTTCCTATTGGTCCTATTCATCCAATATTAAAAGAACCTTTAAGAATCAAATTAATATTAGAGGGAGAAAAGCCAGTTGATGCTGAAATTGAAATGGGTTATGTTCATAGGGGAATAGAAAAAATTATGGAAGGGAAACACTGTCATAAAGGAATTTATTTGGCTGAGAGAGTTTGTGGAATCTGTTCATTTATTCACACTATGACATTTGCAGAATGTATTGAGCATATTTCAAAAACAGAGATTCCTGACAAAGCAAAATATTTGAGAGTAATAGTATGTGAATTGGAAAGAATTCATAGCCATTTAATTGCTTCAGCAGTTTATAACTTATCAATAGAGCATGAAACTCTTGGAATATGGCTCTTAAATGTCAGAGAAATAATTATGGATTTAATAGAGATGATTACTGGAAATAGAATTAATATGGGTTACATTGTAATTGGAGGAGTTAGAAGAGACATAAATAGAGAGATGATTGATGATATAAATAAAAAACTCGATACTTTGCTTGAAGAACTAAAAAATATTATTGAAGTGTTTGAAACTGGTCCATTAATAGCTTTAAGGAGCAAAGGGATTGCTATCCTACCTTATCACGAAATTATGAGAACGAGGGCTGTTGGACCAGTATGTAGAGGCTCTGGGCTTCCAGAGAGTGATTGGAGATTGAGACATTCAACATACCAAGAACTTAAATTTAAGCCAGTTTGGAGAAAAGAGGGAGATAACTTTGCAAGAATGATGGTTAGGCATGAGGAAATCTTAGAGAGTGTTAGATTAATTAGAAAATGTTTAGAATTGTATGAAGAGAGTCAGGGAGATATTAGAGTTAAGGTAGATATAAAAGGAGGTAAGGGTGAGTGGAGAAACGAAGCTCCAAGAGGAGAGCTATTATATAAAATGGAAATTACTGATGGAGGGATTATAAAGAGAATAATGATCAGAACTCCAACTGTAATGAACTTAGAGGCATATAAGTATATGTTAAAAACCTGTCCAACAGTCTCTGATGCCATATCTGCCTACGCCAGTATAGATCCCTGCATATCATGTACTGAAAGAACTATAATTGCTGTAAAAGATGGTAAGGAAGTTCCTATAAACTTTGGGCATATTTAGGGTGGTATTTATGGCATCCTCTTTATGGTATCTTTATGAATTTGTTAAAAAAAGATGGATTAAAAATTTTATTAATGCTAAGGTAAATAAAAGTTCTTATATTCCACCAGAAAGGTATAGAAAAGTTCCTCCTATTGTTAAATTTCCTGAGAGATGTATATCTTGCGAAGGATGTAAAGAAAGTTGTCCTGCCTTTGCAATTGAATTAATTTACAATGAAAATTATAACAAAAAAATTCCAAAAATTGATGAAAACTCATGTATTGCCTGTGCCAACTGTGTCGAAGTTTGTCCTACTGGTGTCTTAGAGATAGATAAGCATAGAGTTGAAACTGAGGGATTGTTTTATAGCAAGCCAAAGTATCACAATCTTATTATAGATGAGGAAACCTGCGTAAGATGTGGAAACTGTAAGAGAGTTTGCCCAATAAATGTTATCGACATTAAGGATGGAAAGTATGTAATTGATATTGACTTATGTATTTCCTGTAAAGAGTGTATAAAAGCGTGTCCAATAGAAAATGCCATAATAGTCGTTGATGAGAAAAAACTAAAAGAAAAGATTGAAAAGGCATTTGAACTTAAAAATAAAAAGATTACTTATAGATTGGAAGTAGAGGAAAATAAAATTGAGGATATTCCTCACATAGTTAATAGTTTGTGTATAACCTGCGGAATTTGTAAGGATGTGTGTGTGGGGGAGATTGATTTAGTAGAAAAAAAAGTAGTCAATTGTGTAAAATGTGGTTTATGTATTGAAGTTTGTCCAACAACAGCAATAAGATTGAAGGTTCCAATAATTCCAAAGAGGAGAGATATTTGCTATATTATTGATGAAGATTTATGTATTGGTTGTAGAATTTGTCAGAAAGTTTGTAAGGTTGATGCAATTAAAATCAGTAAAGAGACAAAACTTCCATACATTGTTCCAGAATTGTGCGTTAGTTGTGGAGTTTGTGAGAGAGAATGTCCAGTTAATGCTATAAAACCAGTTAAACCAGAAGAGGCAAAGGAAGCTGTTAAAGTTAGAATAATAGAGGATGAAATAATTGAGAAAATTGAAAATGATTTAATTAACTACACTAAGAAGTATGGAAAGGTTTTAGAAGAGATTGAAAAATTGGCAATTAATAAACTGAAAGAGGAATTAAGAAAGAAAGTTTATGAAGAAAATAAGAGGATAAAGGAACTTAAGAGGGAGTTTTATGATAAAAGGAATAATATCTAAACACTTAGAATTAGAAGATAAAAATATTAAAATACTCCCAAAATTTAATTTAATTTTTAACAAGAGGGAAATTATCGTTAAAGAGGATAGATGTATAAATTGTGGGAAATGTATAGAGGTTTGCCCAGTTAATGCCATATCTTATGATAAAAGTGGCCTATTTATAAAAATTGATAGGGAAAAATGTATTTTCTGTGAAAAGTGTAAAAAAGTTTGCCCAACTGACGCGATTGTAATAATAAAATTAAGATGCGAGATTAACGAAACTGCAAAGATCGTTGAAATAAACAAATATGAATTTATTGAATATATTAAAGAAAGATGTGCCTCATGTTTAGTATGCCTAAAAAACTGTCCATACAATGCTATTGAGGAGTATGGATCTAAGATAAGGATTGATATAAATAAATGTGAGCTATGTGGAAGATGTGAAGAGCTGTGTCCTCTTAATGCTATTATATTGAGATAATTTATAGGTGATTTATTTGATTGAAATAAAAAAATCTTTAAATGAAATTTTATCAAAGGTAGATGGAGATAAAGAGTATATTAGTGAAGTGGCTCACAAAATAAAGCCAATATCTTACAAATCACTATATGTCAATGAAAGTAAATGCGTTAGATGTAATCTATGCTATAAAGAGTGTCCAGTAAATGCAATAGAAAAGGCGAAAATTAGAAAGCCTGTAAAAATTATTGATGAGAAATGTGTTAAATGTGAAATCTGTGCTCAAACGTGTCCAGTTGGGGCTATATATGTAATAGATGGAAAAGCTGAGATTAAAGATAGAGAAATACATTATGTAATAAAAGAAAAAACCATTCCCCATAGAAAAATTAGACTAAAAAATTATTACATAGATAAAGATAAATGTGTAAAATGTGGAATTTGTGCAAGATACTGTCCAACTGGGGCTATAAAGGTTGAGATAAGGAAGAGTATTGAGATTAATTTAGATTTATGTATGGGTTGCGGAGCTTGTATGGAAGTGTGTCCAAAAAAATGTATAAAGGTAGAAAATGAGATAGGGGAAGTTATAAAAACAAAAGACATTGAAGTTAATAAAAACTTATGTGTGGGTTGTTTTGTCTGTGTTGAAGAGTGTCCAGTCAATGCTATTGAAGAAGAAGGAGGTAAAGTTAAGATCATTAAGGATAAATGCATATTATGTGGAAAATGTGTAAAGGTTTGTCCAGTCAATGCTATAAAGATGGAAGAGAAATAATAAAAAATAAATACTAGTAAAACAATATATATCATTATAATATAATATCATTATAGATTATATTGGTGATACATTATGCGATTTACTCTTAAGTTGATATTAATATTGGGAATTTTTGTAATATTCTCAACAGTATATGCAGATGCTCCAAAAGTAGTTAGAGCATATTTAGGGGTATATGAATACAATGGAACGTATCAAGATCCATTAGGAAATACATTTGAAGGTGAGTCATCATATCATGGACAACATTATTATTACACTGTTTTAATATATGAATTAGATAACGGTCAAAAGATTAGACAAGTAATATCATTAAAAGATAATGATGGTGCTACAAATCCAGCACCAACAACAGCTTTATACTGGAAAGATCCTGAGGGAAATATTCATCAAATATTTACACAAAGTGGTGGTCAGACATATAATGTTACTCCAATACCTTATAAAGCTGAAATTCCAATAGGTTCTCAAATTAGAGTTGTAATGAATGATAATTACAGAGACAATAACTATGCTGATGGACATTGGGATATAAACATTACAGAAAATGGGATAAGATTTGAACATGCTCACCAAAGTGGAGGTTTTTGGCATAACGCATCATTTATATTGACTGACCCTGCTACAAATAAATCATGGATAATTCCAATGCCATATAAAAATAGTGGAGGTAGAGAAGAGTATAGTGGAATAATTCCATTAAATGGTTCTAATGCAATTATATATGATATTTCTGGAAATTCTCCATATACTGGTAAAAGTTACACGGTATCTTCACCAAAAGGATTCATTCATAGAGTTAAAGCACCAATTCCAGTAACTGTTTCTATATTAACTGTTGTGTTAATAACATTATTGTTAGTATATACTCAAAGAAATAAAAAATAAAAAAATAGTATATAATATAATTTTATTATTTTTTATTATTATTTTTTACCCAGTAAAGCCATTTTTGCAAGTAAAGAACTTAACTGAATTCTTTCATTTGCTCCTTCTACTATTCTAAAGTCAGTTTCTCCAATGTAATCTGCCAATTCAACCTTTTTTCTTTCATCAATGTTTAAATTATTTATCTCTCTAAACATCTGATTTAATATATCTTCTCCACTCATACCCCACTCAACCATAAGTTTATATAATAGATCTCTTGCCTCCATAAATTTGCCTTCTAACGCCAATTCCATCATTTTTTTAACTTCCTCAGGTCTTGCTCTTGAAGATACTTTATAAATAATTTCATCATCTATAACATTACTTAATGCAGCAGCAGTTTGTAATACATTTATAGCCTTTCTTAAATCTCCTTCACTAACATAGATAATTGCATCTAATCCACTCTCAGTTAATTTTAAATTCTCCTTTTCAGCAATCTCCTTTAATTTTTTTGCAATATCTTCTTTTTTAAGTGGAGAGAACCTGAAAACTGCACACCTTGATTGAATTGGAGGAATAATTTTACTTGGATAATTACAGGATAGTATAAACCTACAAACATTTGAGTATTTCTCCATAATTCTTCTTAAAGCGTTTTGAGCATCTGCTGTTAAAGCATCACTTTCATCTAAGAATATTATCTTAAATGGTATGTCTCCGATTGGCTTAGTTCTTGCAAATTCTTTTACTTTTGTCCTGATAACATCTATCCCTCTTTCATCAGAGTTATGTAATAAAATTGGGACATTTCCAGCAAAGAACATTTCATTATTTGGGACACTAACATCATATACATAGTCGTTATAATCAATAATTTCAATTTTTTTCACTTTTAATGCATGTAAATCAGTATAAGCCAATTTATGTAATAGATAGTATATGTTTAATTCTTCTTCGCTTAATTCTTCCTTATTTATCATTTTTAGGATTTCTCTAATTAATATCTTAGAAACTCTCTCTTTTTTCTCATAAAGTTGATGCCTTAAAACATATCTCCAATTTCCATTTATCTTATCTTCAATTTTTTTCAGCAATTTTATAATTATATTTGCTGGCAATAAATCACTTTTCTTCCAATTCATTCCTCCTTTCCATATCAGTCTAACTTCTCTGTTAAATATTGAACTCTCTATTCCTGATATTCTCGAAAGCCATGCTATATCAATTAATAAATCTTTTGAAACTGATGTTATTCTAATTACTTCATTCCATTTTCCACAGCCATCTCCATCAGATACCCCTTTTAAATATGCTACTCTTTCATTAATTGGCAGTTGATATATAAAATAAGGAACTCTTTTGTTTCTTGCTCTTTTGCCATTTCTATCGTAGAAATTGTCTCTAATAAACCTTGCAATTTGAGTATTTAAAATTCTTATCTGTGTTGCTGAATATCTTGACCTATCAAATCCTGAAGATGTTTTATTTTTATAGGATTGTAATTCTAATTTATCTACTATTGACTCCAATTTTTTAATTAACTCTGTTTCATGGTTTCCTAATGTGTATATAACTTGTCCAGAAGTGTTATTTTTAAAACCTACCGCCCCTTCCGCAGTGTATAAACCAAGCATCCATGCAATATCTTCATTTAGTTCTAAATTATCGACCACTCTAACTCTTGATGTTATTGCTTTTGGAGAGTATTCTTTTAAACTTATATTTTCCAAATCTCCCTCAATATTTGCAGTAAAACTCAATAAAAAGTCACCTACTTTAATATCACTTGCTTTTTTAGTTATTAGTCCATTTTCACTAAGCATCATTATAGCGTGGTTTCCAGTTAATTCTAATACAGCTCCTCCTTCAAGATGAACTCTCAATATTTTTTCCACTTTATGCCTTATTATCTTTGAGACCTTTGCCCATTTTACTTTATAATTATCATCAACGGTTAAAACTTCTAAGTTATCCACATCTTTATATTCCTCATCTTCCTCTTTGAAATAAATTTTATCCAACTCTGCAAAGGTTGTTCTTTTAGTTACTCCATTAATTTTTACCAATATTGGAGTATCCTTAGAAACAGATGCATTGAGCTCTAAAAAGTTTTCTCTCCAATTTTCTCCGAATAAATCTCTTGCTAAACATAAAGCCGCGGTTGTATTGTGCAATATAGTTGGTAAATTACCTCCAACAAAGTTGTGATATTTTGGAACATGTAAATCATAGATTACGAAATCTCCATATAATTGCTCAATTTCAACAATTTCATCCCAATAGATTTCATTAGATGCTAAGAATAACACATAGCTAATACAATCTAATAGTTTATTATCTTCAATTTCATTATTGTCTAATTTATTAGCTATTTTATTTAAAATAGCATTACACAACTTTCTACATTCATTATAGCCTAAAATATTGCTTTTTAATTTAACATTTTTAATTCCCAACTTTTCACAGATATAATTTATTTTTTCTACATCTACAATTATTTTATCAGAAATTTCTTCGGAAATTATTATTTTATAAATATTATTTACTTTTTCCAATTTAGCGATAACACCATATCTTAATAGTGCGTAACTTAATTCTTCTGCAAAATCTTTATTTATTGCAGGAATAATTATTTTATCATTCTTTTTAATACCTTCACATTCAATATAAGCATCTAAAAATACTTTTAAAGTATTACTTTTCATAATATTATTTGGAATCCTTTTATTGGTTAAGCTATATTCTTTAATTACTTCTAATGCCTCTTTTGAAATTATTGTTATATAATTATCTCCCTCTATTATCTTAGCATCCTTAAATAAACTTTTTGTAAGTTCTAAGAACTTATTTATAATTTTTTTATTATTGTGAGAAAATATAACCTTACTATCTTTAATATATCCTTCTGCTATATAATAGGCAATCCATCTAACTAAATCAATGTTTTCAATATCTTTACCGTTATTATTATCAAAAACTACATATCTTGGTGTTGCTAACTTATCTCCAACCTTTAAATTTTCTGCCTTTTCCCATTTTATTTCTCCATTTTTGTTGTTTATTAGTAGAGGATGGTAGGTTGTTACTTTTAATTCTCTACCCATCTTAGTTTTTATTTTTATTAAAGCTTTGGTTTTATCTTTATACACATACTGCACATTAAATTCTCTAACTTTTCCTTCTTCATCAACTCCTAAAACTTTTATATTATCAGTTAAAGTTGCTCCAAATTTTCCATTGCTTATTTCATCAACAACTTCTCCAATCTCTCTAATCTCCCCATTTACAATAACTTTTGTATCTCCTGTTAAACACTTTCCAACTCCTGGTGGTCCGCTAAACAAAAGATGGGGCATACTCTTTTTTTCAACATATTTTTTTAATCTCTTTACTATCTCATCTTGTCCAACGATTTCATCCAATGTCTTTGGTCTATACTTTTCTACCCATGGCTCGTCCATAGTTTCACCATTTAAATTTATTTTAATTATTAGTTAAATGTTGATTCTATAATTTATATTTATTGTTGTTATTTTTATCTTATTTTAATTCATGCTCTAAAATTTCCCCAAATCTTGATTTAACAATATCCCTTTTACCTAAAACTTTAGCATGAGCGTCAAATTCAACGATTGCATAGTCATAAAGTTCTTTTATAGGATAGTATGTCCTTGGACCATCACTTATAGCTATTTTAATAATATCCTTTTTTAAATTTTCAATTGGTAAGGCATGAGGAACTCCAGAAACTACTATTAAATCAATATCATCTAAGCTATTTAATATCTCAACAGCCTTTTCTCCAGTTATTGGATATTCATCTAATCCACCAGTAATATAATCTGGTCTGAATCTTTTTAATATATTTTTTGCATCGTTTCTAATTTTTTTAAGCCCCTTATTTTCATCTAAGTTTGCAATATTTACGCAGTTAAAATATTTATTTAACACAATTAGAGGATGGACAAATAAATAGGCAGTCTCTTTTTTAGCATTTAATACACAAGCTATTTTTGTATCTTTATTTTTCATAGATTTTAATAAATTAATAACTTCCTCAGTATCATCTTCATACGTTGGTTTTATATACTCTCTCTTAGCCATTCCCCTACTTTTTTCAATTTCTGTTGCTTTTTTTAATAAATATTTCTGCCTTTTAAATTCTTCCTCATCGATTATTCCTAATTTTAGGGCAGATTCCATTGTTTTTATCGCTCCAACAGTGTTGTCTCCAAAACCACTATGAACTTCTACAGGAATTACTGTTGCCTTTTCATAGTTGGCAAATTCCTCCAAGTTTTCTCCAATAATCATACTAACACAAGTCCCCACAATTCCAATTAAAGGCTTTTCTTTATTTAACTTATTTTTTAAGTATTCTACGGCATAATCTAAAACCTTTTTTAAATTTTCAGAAGCACCAAAAACAATGGCATTTTCATCAATATTTGATGTAAATACTCTAACGCCATCTAACTCTAACAGCCTCGCAGTTCTAAAACAACATCCACTTGGTCCGTGTATAATTATAGCATCAACTCCAATGTCTCTAAGTTGATACATAGCCGCAGCAATAGGAGAAGGTCTTGGATGTATTATCATGCATTCACCTCAATATACAGTATTATATAAATATCGTTTTTAATATAAATTAGGTTGTATTATTAAATAATTTTTCAAATAATTTTAATTGGTGGGATTCGTGGGAAAAAAAATTATTGGAATTTTAGATGGAGATAGAGTATTAATTTTTGATAAAAATGGCATATCCAAACTATCATCGAGGCAGTATGGAAATGTTGAGGGAAATTTTTTAATACTGTCATTAGTTGAGGCATTATATTTAATAAATTTGGGATGGCTGGAAGTTAAAAAAGATAAAAATATAATGAGTTTTGAAGAACTTTATGAATATGCAAAAAACATTGAAGAGAGATTATGCCTAAAATATTTAGTTTATAAGGATTTAAGAATAAGGGGTTATATTGTAAAAACTGGCTTAAAGTATGGAGCAGATTTTAGACTCTATGAAAAGGGAGCAAATATTGAAAAAGAGCATTCAGTTTATTTAGTTAAGGTTTTTACAGAAGATTCCTCTATACTATTAAATGAACTAACAGGATTCGTTAGAGTTGCTCATTCAGTTAGAAAAAAACTTCTCATAGCAATAGTAGATGCAGATGGAGATATTGTCTATTACAAGATGGATTTTGTAAAACCATAAAAATTATAAAAATTTTGAGGGGTAAAAATGACAATCTTAAAACCAGAAAATGAAAGAAAACTAATAATTGACATTTTAAAAAAATTTGGAGTTCCAGAAGAAGATGCTAAAATAACTGCTGATGTTTTTGTTGATGCAGATTTAAAAGGATTTACATCTCACGGAATTGGGAGGTTTCCACAGTATATAACTGCTTTAAAGTTGAGAAACATAAATCCAAAGCCTAATATTAAAATAATTAAAGAAAGTCCATCTACGGCAGTTGTAGATGGTGATTTAGGATTAGGACAAGTTGTAGGAAAAAAAGCTATGGAATTAGCTATAGAAAAAGCAAAAAATGTTGGAGTTGGAGTTGTTGCTACAAGAAATGCTAATCATTTTGGTATTGCTGGCTATTATTCAGAGTTGGCTATGAATCAAGATATGATTGGTATAACAATAACAAATACAGAACCAGCCATGGCACCTTTTGGTGGAAAAGAGAAGATTTTGGGGACAAATCCAATTGCTATAGCATTTAAAGGGAATAAGTATAAATTTTCCTTAGATATGGCTACTGCATCAATAGCGAGAGGTAAAATTTTAGAAGCTTTGAGGAAAAAGATAAAGATTCCAGAAGGTTGTGCAGTAGATAAAGATGGAAAGATAACAACAGATCCAGCCAAAGCATTAGAAGGATGTATATTACCATTTGGAGGTCCTAAAGGTTATGGTTTAGCGTTAGCTATTGAGATGTTGTCAGCTATTGGTGGGGCAGAGGTTGGAACTAAAGTTAGAGGAACAGCAAATCCTTATGAAAAATGCAGTAAAGGAGATTTATTTATAGCTATAAATCCAGAGTTTTTTGTTGGAAAGGAGGAGTTTAAAAAGAAAGTAGATGAGTTGTTAGAAGAGATTAAAACATCAGAGCCAGCAGAAGGTTTTAAAATATTAATTCCTGGGGAGATAGAGGAGAGAAATAAAATGAAAAGAAAGAATGGATTTGAGATTGATGAAAATCTATATAATCAACTAAAAGAAATTTGCGATGAGTTAGGATTGAATATTAAAGATTATATTGAATAAAAGATTAAATGGTGGAAAAAATGTTAATAAAAGAGGTTATGAAAAAACCCATTGTAGTTTATGATGACGACGATTTAAGTAATGTAATAAAATTATTTAGAGAGAAAAAAATTAGTGGGGCTCCAGTATTAAACAAAAATGGAGAGTTAGTTGGAATAATCTCTGAAAGTGATATTGTAAAAACCATTGTTACACATAATGAGGATTTAAACCTTATTTTACCTTCACCATTGGATTTAATAGAGTTACCATTAAAAACAGCATTGAAGATTGAGGAATTTAAGGAAGATTTAAAAAAGGCATTAAAAACAAGGGTTAAAGATGTGATGACGAAGAATGTTATAGTTGCAAAGCCTGAGATGACAGTCAATGACGCGGCAAAATTAATGGTTGAGCATAAAATTAAAAGATTACCTGTTGTAGATGATGAAGGTAATTTAGTGGGAATAATTACAAGAGGAGATTTAATAGAAGCGTTAATTTAATTTTTATATTATTTTTTAATTATTTTAACATATACTATTTTAATTTAGTTAAAAATAATAAAAAACCAAATAAAAATAAAACAAGGTGAAAATTTTGATTACAATTCAAACACCATCAAGAATTCATATGGGACTTATTGATTTAAATGGGTCTATTGGGAGAGTAGATGGTGGAATAGGGTTAGCGTTAGAAGAACCAAACATAAAAATTAAAGGAAAAGAATGCGATGAAATAATCATAGAGTTTGATAGAAAATTATTTAAAAAATTTAATTGTGAGTATATAAAAAATATTGAGGATAGAATTTATAATATATCAAATAAAGTTTTAAAAACTATCAATGAAGAGGGAATATATTTAAAAATTTTATCATTATTTCCTTCTCACTCTGGTTTGGGCAGTGGAACACAGATATCTTTAGCAGTAGGTAAGTTAATAACTAAGATGTATGGGAAAGATTTAAATGCTTATGAATTGGCTAAGATTACTGGAAGAGGAGGGACTTCTGGAATAGGTATAGGGGCATTTGAATATGGGGGATTTTTAATTGATGGAGGGCATAGCTTTGGTAAAGGTAAAGATAAGGAAGAATTTAAGCCATCTTCAGCTTCAAAAGGAGTTAAGCCAGCACCAATAATATTTAGACACGATTTTGATTGGGAAGTTGTATTAATAATACCAAAGGGAGAACACATCTATGGAAAAAAAGAAGTAGATATATTTAAAAAATACTGCCCAGTTCCTTTAAATGAAGTTGAAAAAATCTGCCATTTAGTTTTAATGAAGATGATGCCAGCGGTTGTTGAAAAAAACTTGGAAGATTTTGGAGATGTTGTTAATAAACTACAATATTTAGGATTCAAAAAAATTGAAGTAAATTTACAATCAGATATTGTTAAAGATTTAATTTTTGAATTACATAAAGAAAAAGATAATAATGTATATTCTGGTTTATCAAGTTTTGGACCTACCGTTTATGCTCTTGGAGATAAAAAATTAATAGTTGAAAAAGCTAACGAAATTTTTGATAAGTATGGAATTTGTGGGGATATTATTATAACTAAGGCAAATAACAATGGATATAGAATTCAGTGATATTATGGTGTTTAAAAAATTTCTAAGTAAATTAATTTCTAAAGACAATTTAGATAAATGGATATTAAAAGCTGAAAAATATTTAGATGAAGGTAATTACCAAAAGGCAGTAGAATGTTACTTAAAGGCTATATCTGAAAATTATATGAGAGCAATAGATTGGGCTAATCTTGCCTATGCATGCTTTAATTTAGAAGAATATGAAAAGGCTCTTGATGCAATAAATAAAGCTATTTCTTTGTCTCCTAAAAATTTAGAATTTATATATTTAAAAGGGATGATTTTGTATAAACTTAAAGATTATGATGGAGCATATAAATGTTTTATTGAAGCTTCAAGAAAAATTAAAAATAGTGATTTGTATGAACTATTGGGAGAACTTTCCTTAAAACTTAAGAAATATGAAGATGCTTTAAATTATTATTTAAAATCTTACAAACTAAATGAAAAGAAAATTGACGCATTGTACAATGCGGGAAAGTTATATTTGCTCTTTGGAGATATTGATAACGCATACGAATCTTTTAAAAAGATCTTAGAAAAAGAGCCAAATCACGAATGTAAAAGAATAGTTAAATTTATAGACGAACTTTTTGAAATTATAGATAAAAACATTTATGAAAATATTATTAAGGCAGTTAATTTAATTGAAATTGGAAATTATATAAACGCATTGAAATTCTTAAATAAAATTATTTCAATAGATGAATCTAATGACTTTGCATATTACTATAAAAGTGTTATATCTGAAATTTTTGAAGAATATCATAAAGCTCTTGAGTATATAAAAAAGTCAATATCCTTATTTGAAAGAAGTATATTTTATGCTAAGTATGGAGACA
The DNA here is from genome assembly GCA_902827205.1 of Methanocaldococcus lauensis. Taxonomy (GTDB): domain Archaea; phylum AGJL01; class Methanococci; order Methanococcales; family Methanocaldococcaceae; genus Methanocaldococcus; species Methanocaldococcus lauensis. Next base: position 166,914 of record LR792634.1, read on the forward strand.
TTTTGAATAAACTCAATAGTTCAGAATCTGTAAATGCCTATAATAAATCCATAGAAATATATCCAAATCCTTATGCATACTTTGGTTTAGGTATTTACTACTATAAAAAAGGGGATTTTGAAAAATCAGCTGAGTATTTTGATAAAATCTTAGAAATAACTACTTACGATATTTCAGGAGATTGTGATAAGTTAATACTCTACTCCCTAATTGGAAAGGCAGAGACATCTAATAATTTAAAGTATTATGAAGAAGCTTTATCATACTTAGATAACTTAATTAACAAAAACTTGGACGATATCGAGTTATGGAAAATTAGAGGATATATCTATTTCAAGTTAAAAAATTACAAAATAGCCTATGACTCTTTTATGAATGTATTGAAAATAAATCCTAACGATATTGATGCAATAAAATCTATAATAGTTGTCTATGAAAAAGCAGGAAAATATGATGAGGCTATATCAATGGCTATGAAGCTAAAAAAATTATTAGATAATAAGGATGAAGCTGATAAAATTATTAAAAAGTTGATGAATAAAGAGCCAACGAATTTAGACATATTTTCTCCTCTGTTAAATGTTCCAGTTATTTATTGTAAAATAGATAAGGTTCAATATCACTTTGCCACTCTCTATAAGTATATTAATATTAATCCTATATTAGCATACATTTATCTCTTTTTAATTGAAAACTTAAATATAATTGAAGAAATTTATGATGAAGATAAGTCAAAATCTATTAATAATCTTATTGAATATCTAAAAGAAAAATTGCCTATTGAAATGTATAAGTATTGTGAATCTCCCGAAAATTATAAGCCAAATGATGAAATTATTAATACTTGCAAGAGAGAATTGTCAAAATTTGGTTTCATTTTTTAAATTAATTAATAAAAATTAAAATTTTAAAGGAGAGGGATATGAAGGTTATTGGGAAAACATCAACAAATTATTTTAAATTTGAGTCTTTAGAGAATGTAAGATTATGGGAGTATGTAATTACAAAAAATACTGATAATAAAGAGGTTTTAGGTATTGTAAAAAATGTTACTGCTGAAAACGGAAAGTATATTTGTGAAGCAAAGGTTATAGGAGTTTTGAGCGATAATAAAATACTTATGAACAGGTATCCAATTAAACCTGATGAAAATGTAAAATTTTGTGAAGATACGATTTTAAACAATATTTTTTATGTTAAAAATGGAATTAGTATTGGACATTTATTAACAAGGGAAAATGTTAGGGTTTATTTAGATACAAATTCTCTTGTTTCTCGTCATTTTGCTATTTTATCAGTTACTGGTGGAGGGAAATCTAATACAGTGTCAGTTTTATGTAAAGAGTTAGGAAAAAAGAATGCAAGTATAATTATCTTTGATACTCATGGAGAATACACTACCTTATATCACGAAGATTTAGAAGGAAAAGTTAAAGTGATTGTTCCTAAAATGAATCCCTCAATGTTATCTCCTGATGAACTTTCTGATTTGATAGGAATAGATAAAAATGATTTTGAAAAAAGAATTTATCTTGAATATGCTTACTACACAATAAAAAATGATTTTCCAAATATTGAGGGTTTAGAATTTATTGAAAAGTTAGAAAATTTATTGTATGAGTGGAGTAAGTCAGCAGAGGTAGGTTGGGATATAAAATATTACAATCCACTAATGAGAAAATATGAACGAAGAAAAGTGAGTGAGCAAGATTTTATTAACATTATTTCTTTATATAATTTAATTGGGAAATTTATGATAGATTTTTCATTGTATATTGGAGATAGAGATATTATAGAAGAATTTGATATTGGTAAAATAAATGTTGTTAATTTAAGTGGATTGGAAATACATCAAATGAGAACAATTGTAGGATACATAGCTAAACATATATTATCAAAGAGAACCCTTTATTTAAAATCATTAAAAGAGCGTAATATTCCAAATGAAAGAATTAGAATGACAGCTTTATCTAATTTAGAAATTATAGATAAACACTACAAAATTGTTAAAAAACCTGTATTGATTATCTTAGAGGAAGCTCACGTTTTTATACCAATCAATGAAAAAACAGAATCAAGTTTATGGTTAGGAAAAATAGCAAAAGAGGGTAGAAAGTTTGGAGTAGGGTTGGGATTAATTAGTCAAAGACCTAAAGAATTAGATCCAAATATTTTATCACAAACAAACACTAAAATAATTTTAAGAATAATTGAGCCAGAAGACCAAAAATACATTCAGAGAGCTTCTGAAGAATTAGGGGAGGATTTAGCAAAAGATTTGGCATCTTTGTGTATTGGTGAGGCACTTATAGTAGGAACCGCAATAAATTTGCCATCAGTTGTTAAAATAGATAAATTTGATGGTATATATGGAGGAAAGGATATAGATATAGTTGGGGAGTGGATGAATATAAGTGATGAATGGTAAAAAAGGGATAATTATGGAAAATATTGAAGAAATAATTAAAAATTTAAATTTAAAGTTTAGAAATATAGATGGAGAGAAGTTAATTATTGCAATTACATGTGATGAAAATAAGAATGTATTGATGACTGCATTTATGAATGAGAAGGCATTAAAAGAGACATTAAAAACTGGTTATATGCACTACTACTCAACGAGTAGAAAAAAATTATGGAGAAAGGGTGAGGAAAGTGGAAATGTTCAAAAATTAAAGGAATTTTATAGAGATTGTGACGGAGATGCTTTGTTATTCATAGTAGAACAAAAAGGAGTGGCATGTCACGAAGGTTACTATTCATGCTTTCACTACAAATTAAAAGATGGCAAATTAACAATTTCTGAGGATTATTATAAATAATTTACTCAATGAGTGAAACTATGGACTTTGAAAAATTTAAAGAGAAAGAAATATCAAAAAAAGAGGCATTAGAATTATTTGAAGATAATGAAAACATTTTTGAACTATTTAAATTTGCTGATTCTTTGAGAAAAGAGGAAGTTGGAGATATAGTGACTTATGTAGTAAATAGAAATATAAATTTCACAAACATCTGTATTGGTAACTGTAAATTTTGTGCTTTTAGAGCCAATGAATATGATAAACATGCTTATTTTTTAGACATAGATGAAATTGCTAAGAGGGCTGTTGAAGCAAAAAAATTTGGATGCACTGAAGTTTGTATTCAGGGAGGATTGCATCCTAAGATAGATACTTATTATCAGGCAGAGATTTTAAAGGCTGTTCATGAGGCGACAAAACCTTATGGAGATATACATATACACGCATTTTCTCCTATGGAGGTTTATTTTGGAGCAGAAAATGCTGGATTAACTATTAAAGAGGCTTTAAAAATATTAAAAGAAAGTGGATTAAATTCAATGCCCGGAACTGCGGCAGAGATTTTAGATGATGAGATTAGGGAAGAACTGTGTCCTAACAAAATAAAGACAAGGGAATGGATATATATAATTAAGGAAGCTCATAAAATGGGAATTCCTACGACTTCTACAATTATGTATGGGCATATTGAAGAGTATAGACATATAGTTAATCATCTTTTTATAATTAAAGAAATTCAGGAAAAGACTAATGGATTTACAGAATTTGTTCCACTTTCATTTATGTATAAAAATGCTCCAATTTATAGAGAGAGAAGAGCAAGAGCAGGAGCCACTGGAATTGAAGATTTAAAGATGTTTGCTATTAGTAGAATTGTTTTTAGAGGATTAATAAAAAATATCCAGGCATCTTGGGTTAAATTAGGAAAAAAAATGGTTCAAGTATCTTTAAGATGTGGGGCTAACGATGTAGGGGGAACACTTATTGAGGAGAATATATCAAGAAGTGCTGGAGCAGAGCATGGAGTTTATATGAGCGTTGAGGAAATTAAAGATATGATTAAAAGGGTTGGATTAACTCCTAAAGAAAGAACGACACTCTATAAATTATTGGAATAATTAAGGTGATGGAATTGAATGTAAAGAGGAGGTATTTTTTAAGTAAAAAGGATATAAAAAACTTAAAAAAAGAGTTAAATGAATTTTTTGAAAATTTGGATGATATTATTCCAAAAAAAAGTAAAGTGGAGGTAGTTATAACAGACAATTTTGACATTATATTGGTAGATAGAGAACCAATCGCCTTTAAAAAAGATAATAAGATTATTCCTACAATTAAGTTGTTGTTAAAATTTCTACCTAACAAAAATTTAGTTGTAGTTGATAAAGGGGCAATAAGATTTTTAATAAAAGGGGCAGATGTAATGGCTCCAGGAATAGTAGATGCAAATGAAAATATTAAAGAAGGAGATGTTGTGTTTGTTGTTGATGAAGAACACAAAAAGCCAATATGTGTAGGTATTGCTCTAATGGATGGAAAAACAATGAAAGAATCTAAGGAAGGAAGAGCTGTTAAGAATCTTCACTATGTAGGAGATAAGATATGGAAATTTATGGGATAAAATGGATGATAAAAAGTATATATTGATACTATCAATTATTTTAATTATTACATCTATGTTAATTTATTTTTTGCATTTTTTAATATTTAGGGATATTGAACATTTATTGAGTTATTTTTTACTACATTTAGCATTTGTTCCTATTGAAGTGTTGCTCGTAACAGTAGTCATTGAGAGAATTTTAGAGCATAGAGACAAAATGAAAAAATTAAAAAAACTTAATATGCTTATAGGTGCATTTTTTAATACAGTTGGCGAAGATTTATTAAAAATTATCTTAAAGGCAGATAAAGGAAATATAAAAAGTTTTTTAAAAATAACAAATGAATGGGATAACAAATGGTATGAAAAAATGAAAAAACTCTTAAAAAATTATAACTATGATTTAGATATTGAAAAAATTAACTTATACGAACTAAAAAATCTATTAGATAAAAATAAAGAGTTCCTTTTAAGATTAATGGAAAATCCTCTATTGTTAGAACATGATGAGTTTTCAGAATTGTTATTAGCAGTTTTTCATTTAGCAGATGAATTGCATAAAAGAGAGGATTTAAACAACTTACCAAAAAGTGATTTAAACCACTTAAGGAATGATATTATTAGAGTTTATAAATTTTTAGTGATACAGTGGCTAAATTATGTAAAGCATTTAAAAGATAATTATCCATATCTATACTCAATATATTTAAGGTCAAATCCTTTTAACGAAGGTTCAGTAATCGTAACAGAAAAGAATTAAATATTCATATTTATATATTTATTATCTACTATTTACTCTTTAAAAAAGTATATATAGGTGTTTGAAAATTATTATGGGTTAATTAATTTAATTAATTAAAAAGGTGGAGGCAATGAATAAACCTGCAAAAAAGAAAGCAAATAAAATAATTCCAAACTTTGAATATGCAAGAAAATTAAGAGGGAAAAAAGTCAAGATATTCTTGAGAAACGGGGAAGTTTTAGATGCAAATGTTACAGGTATTTCGAACTATGAGATTATTGTAAAAGTAGGAGACAGAAACTTATTAATATTTAAGCACGCAATTGACTACATAGAATACTAAATTCCTACTTTTCACTATTTTATTTTTTACTTCTTTATTATTTTAGATTATATAAAATCAAAACACGAAAACTATTTTAGTAAGGTTATTTTATATTCATTTAATGATAAATTTTAATTGTCTTAATGTTATATCCTGCTACAACTTTATAATTATAGATTATAATTTAAGTAAAATAAATAATAGGGGATAATAATGCCAAAAATGGTTTTACTTCCAAAAATGACAATGGCTTTGGGAGGATATATTAGAGAAACTACATTTCCTTATGATGACGAAGATATAAAGCCATTTCCATATAGAAATGTTATAGTAGGAAATCCTACCGATGAACCTATAAAAATAGAAGTTCCCGCTTACGATGAAGATTGGATTGAAAGGCATAGAAAGTTAGGATTAATTGTAGTTCCTGTTACAGAAAATGATGATTTTGTTGGATTATTCAAATTAGTTAAAGAGAAAGTAAAAAATTCAAATAAAAATACAAAAAGGGAATAAATTATGATAAAAGGTATATTATTTGATTTAGATGATACTCTATATAATTCTTCAGAATTTGTAGAAATTGCAAGAAGGGAGGCAGTTAAATCAATGATAGATGCTGGTTTAAATGTAAGTTTTGATGAGGCTATGAATATACTAAACAAAATTATTGAAGATAAGGGTTCAAACTATGGAAAGCACTTTGACGATTTAGTTAAGTCAATATTAGGGAGATATGACCCAAAAATAATAACTACTGGAATAATAACTTACCATAATGTTAAAGTGGCATTATTAAGACCTTATCCACATACTATAAAAACCTTGATAGAGCTTAAATCTATGGGTTTAAAGTTAGGGGTTATAACTGATGGACTAACTATAAAGCAGTGGGAAAAACTTATTAGATTAGGAATTCATATGTTTTTTGATGATGTTATTACATCAGAAGAGTTTGGCTTAGGAAAACCTCACTTAGAGTTTTTTAAATATGGTTTAAATAGGATGGGTTTAAAGCCTGAAGAAACAATATATGTTGGAGACAGAGTTGATAAAGATATAAAACCAGCAAAAGAGTTAGGAATGATAACAGTTAGGATATTAAAAGGTAAATATAAAGATATGAAAGATGAACATAGCGATTATAGAATAAACTCACTTCAAGAACTTGTAGATATTGTTAAAAAATTAAAAGTTAAAGATGTTAAAAAGAATTAGAATTTTAAAATTTTGGGGATAACAATGTTTAAGGAGTTTAAGGCATTGTTGTCATTTTTTACAAGGTTTCCTATTTATGTGGAAGATTTTGATTTTGAGAAAGTTGCGAGTTATTTTTACTTTATAGTTTTAATTGGATACATATTTGGAATTTTTAGTTTGTTTGTTGGTTACATTTTTAGTTTTTTCCTACCTAATCTTTTAACAGCTATTTTAATTTTGTTTTTTATAGAATATTTAAATGGTTTTCATCACATGGATGGTTTAATTGATTTTGGAGACGGATATATGGCTGTTGGAGATAAAAAAAAGAAGTTAATGGCTATGAAAGATAGATATATTGGATGTGGAGGAGTAGTTTTTGCAATATTTATCAATTTGATGGCTATATTTTCTATATCTTACATTTTAGAAATTAATATATTGTATTTACTTGTTGGAGAGGTTTGTGCAAAATTGGGAATGCTCAGTTGTTCAACTTTTGGTAATCCATTAATTGAAGGAACTGGAAGATACTTTGTAAAAAAAAGTGATGAAAAATTTTTAACAGTTGGAATAATTTTATCATTGCCTTTAATACTTCTATTTGATGGAATTCATAGAAAAGTTGTTATAATTGCTATATTAGTTCCTATAATTACTGGCTTGTGTATGGCTAAAATAGCTAAAAAGCATTTTGGAGGAGTAAATGGGGATGTATTAGGAGCTTCAAATGAAATAACAAGGGTTGTTGTATTACTAATAATAATAGCATCAATTAAGGCTGTTTCCAACCCATAGTTTCATCGAGAATACCATTCTCTCTGCCATAGGCTCATTGGACTTCGGGCTGAACAGAGACAGCCCCATAAAAGGAATTTATAAGCATTTATAATAACCTCGAAGGCAGTGCCTCCTCATCAGATAATTAATAAATAATGGCTCTTGGGATTGTTATTAGAATAATATTAGAAATCGATTGTCTATATCTATTAATAAATAAAGTTAATGTTTGATTTTTCAAATAGTAGTTATTGAGATTGTTATAATTTTGTTATTTAATGCGTTATAATATTATTATATAACTCCTGTTTCTTCAGCCAATTTTTTTGCCTCTTCTCTATTTAATCCATCTCTTAATATAGTCCATCTATTTCTAATCTTGTGAGCTATAGTTAACGCCTCAATAATAATATCTTCATCAAAGCCCAACTCTTTAGATGTAGTGGGAGCATTAACTTTCTTTAGGGATTCTTTTATTTTTGTAGATAAACCAGATAATTTTTTATTCTCTTTTTCGTGTAAATAACTCATCATAATTGTTCCTACACCACACTGCTCTCCATGCAATGAATTTACATTTAAATTATATTTTTCTTTCAACAAATCTAAAGCATGTGAAAAAAGATGCTCACTACCAGAAGCTGGACGAGAAGAGTTGGCTATAGCAATAGCTATCCCACTACCAACTAAGGCCTTTACAAGTTTATTTGTATATTCAGACAAATCAGAATTTAGAACATAGCTAATTAATTCTTTTGCAATAGTTTTTGAAAATATAGCAGAACTTTCACTATATCTTTCTCCCTTTTCTTTATACGCTAATTTCCAATCTAAAACTGCAGTAATATTTGAAACTATATCTCCCATACCAGCACTTAATAATCTTTTTGGAGATTTTTTTATTATTTCAGTGTCGGCAATAATAGCTATTGGAGCTTCTACCATAAATGACGGTTGTTTTATAGATACTATAGGAGAGGCAATTCCATCATTTGAGGCAGTTGTTGGCACACTGATAAAGGGAACTCCTAATTTGTATGCTAAATATTTCCCAGTATCTATAGATCTTCCCCCACCAACTCCTACTATGCAGTCATATTGAATATAATCTTGTTTTTTTATTGTTTGTGATAAAATTTTATCGTAGTATTCAATGTCATAGGGAAATTTACAGTATTTTTTTGTATGTTTTCCAGTAACAACTAAAGGATTTTTTAAGTTAAGTTTTTTTAAAACATCTTTTAGTTTATTAATTGCTCCATCCTCAATAATTGTAAATCTTGGCGTTGTAATTATCATCGTTTCCCTCGTTTTTGAATATCTATGACTCATTTATTATATATGCAACACCCTGCCCAAAACTAATTCCTCCATCTCCATTAGGAACTCTTTTGTGATATATGAAGTTGAGATTTTCTTTATTAGCATTATTTAATATTCTCTCAGTTATTATTTTATTATATGAAACTCCTCCAGTAATTCCTATTGTTTCTATTCCATACTTATCTGCTATTTTTTTTACTATATTGAACAAACCATCAGCTATATAGATATGGGCGTAGTGTGCTATTTTACTTAAAGAATCTCCATATATAAACATCTCATAGGCGTTATAGATTAGTTCTGTTGTATTAAGTATATTATTTTTTATTTTTGGCTCTACATCAATATTATCTTTAAATTTGTTAGCAATGGGCTCTAATCTTATACTTGGTTCTCCATCATATGTTTTAACAAAACAAACTCCTAACAATGAAGAAACTGCATCTAAAACTCTTCCAGTGGATGTTGTTAAAGGGCAGTTTATTTTTTTCTCAAGTTGAAATTTTAAAATATTTAGTTCTTTTTCTGAAAAGAAATTATATCTTTTTATAAAATTAAATGCTTCATCCCCTATGGCTTTATATAATATTGATAAGAGCATTCTCAATGGATACTTTGTTGCTAAATCACCTCCCAACTGATACTGCTCTTCTAAATGTCCTACTCTTTCCATCTTACCATCTTTAAATAACAAAACTTCCCCTCCCCAGATATTTCCATCTAATCCATATCCTACTCCATCTAAAGATAAAATAACGGCATCATCAAAATAGTTGTTATCTCCTAATAAACTATATGCGTGTGCAAAGTGATGTTGAACTCTAAAAATTTCAACTCCAAATTTTTCTGATAACTCCTCTGCCAATTTTGTAGAGTTATACTGAGGATGTAAATCACATACAATAACATCAATTTTCTTTGTGTTAGTTAATTTTAAAATTCTATCTATTGCATCTTTTAAATAGCAAAATGTTTCATATTTAGAAGTGTTTCCAATATATTGAGTTAAATAAAACTTATTTCTTTTAACTATGCAGGCAGTTGAATTTAACTCAGGTCCAACGCATAGAATATTTTTATCATTATTAACATTAACCTCTATAGGTTCAGGAGCATATCCTCTTGACCTTCTTAAAAAGACAAATCTATTAGCTACTTTTTTGATAACACTGTCGTCACATCTATTAACTATCCTCCTATTGTGTAATAAAAAATAATCAGCAATGCCTTCAAGTTTTTTTAATATCTCATCATTATCTTTAACCATTGGTAATCCGGGCAAATTAGCAGAGGTCATAACATAAGCAATTTCTTTGTCAAATAAAAGATAATGCAATCCACTGTAAGGTAGCATAACACCAATGGTATCCAAGTTAGAAACATACTCTGAAAAATATTTATCATAATTCTGATTTTTTCTTAAAACAACTATAGGTCTACTTGGAGACAATAAAACTTCTTTCTCAGTCTCATCAACCTCAGCAAATAAATTTATGTATTCTATTTTACTCATAACAGCAAATGATTGAGTAGGCCTATTCAACCTTTTTCTTAAATTTAGAACTGGTTCATCTTCGCTAACCTTACAACATAGATGAGTTCCTCCAATTCCTTTTATAGCCAATATATTTCCTTCTTCCAATAACTTTACTGCCTCTTTAATAGCATCATCTTTTTCAGCTATAATATTTTTACCATCACTCAAAAAAACTTTTGGACCACAAACTGGGCAACAGGTTGCCTGAGCGTGAAATCTTCTATCTAATGGATTTTTGTATTCTTTTAAACATTCTTCACATAGAGGAAAATCTCTCATTGAAGTATTTTCTCTATCATAAGGTAGTTTTTCAACAATAGTAAATCTTGGCCCACAATTTGTGCAGGCAATGAATGGATATCTGTATCTTCTATCATTTTTATCAAACAGTTCCTTTAAACATTCTTCACATATTGATACGTCAGCAGGGATAGTTCCCTCTTCCTCAACATTAGAGTTTTCACTTTCAATAATGTAAAAATCATTAAAATATATAATATCATTACACTCTATAATTTCCAATGAATCAATTCTTGATAATGGGGGCTTTTTATTTTTTAAATCTTTAATAAAGTTATCAATATCCTCTTTTTTACCATCTAAATATATTTCTACATAGTTACCCATATTTTTTACATAACCTTTTAGATTATTTTTTTTAGCAATCCTATAAACAAAAGGTCTAAAACCTACACCTTGAACTATACCTTTAACTTTAATTTTTATTTTCATAATAAACACCGCACAAAATAAAAATAATTTAAAACGGAAATAATTTAGTGATATTTTTTTGCTTCCTTTATAATATATTCCAAAGCTTTAAAACCTTCATCTCTATGCCTTGCAAAAACAGCTATTGACATAACTCTATCTCCAATATTTAAAAATCCAGTATTGTGATATATCACAATGTCTATAACATCAAACTTATTTTTTACCTCATTTACTATAACTTTTAATTTTTCAAAAATATTATCATCTATCTTCATACCTTTTGATGGAATTTTTTTACCATCTATTACATCATATTCTCTAACAAATCCATTAAATGATACAATACATCCAAATTTTCCTTTATACTTTTCAATATATTCTTCAACCTTATTATTAAACTCTTCAAAGTTGTTAGTAATCATTTATAACACCAAATTTATATTATGGCAATTTAATCTCTCCTTTAGTACTTATTATCCCTTTTCTCTCATCAAACTTCGTAGCTAAATCTAAGGCAACACCAAATGCCTTAAATAAAGCCTCAGCCTTGTGATGCTCATTTTTTCCGATAACTTCATAGTGTATATTTAGCATTCCATAACTTGCAACTGACTCAAAGAAGTGATTTATATTCTCTAATGATAAATCTCCAATTTTTTCTCTTTCTGGTTTGTAACTTCCCACGCAATAACTTCTACCACTTAAATCAATAGAAACCATCGCTCTTGCATCATCCATAGGAATTATTGCCCATCCGAATCTGAAAATATTTTTCTTTTCAATTTGATTTAAAGCCAAACCTAAGCAAATTCCAACATCTTCAACTGTGTGATGGTCATCAATGTCTAAATCACCTCTTGCCTTAACAATTAAGTCAAAGCATCCATGTTTTGCAAATGAGGAAAGTAGATGGTCAAAAAAAGGAATTCCAGTGTCTATTTTGTATTTTCCTACACCATCAATGTTTATTTTCAAATATACATTTGTCTCCTTTGTCTCTCTCATAACTTCAAAAACTCTCATACTTTCACCACATAATTTAAAAAATTGTTTTATCCTAACCACTTACCTACAAACATTATGTGATCTTTTTCAAATGGCTCTATATCTACTTCATCGACTATTTTAAATCCATTACTTTCTAAAATTTCTTTTTGTTCTTTAAATATTTCCTTAGGGTCTTTTGTAACATCTATACTTCTGGCTTTTATTGCTATCATTCCATATCCTCCCTTCTTTAAAAACCATTTAGCATTTTTTATTAGAATCTCTGCTTGGTTTGGTTGAGCAACATCCTCATAGATGACATCAACTTTCTCAACGATATTTGAATACTCCTGTGGCTTATTCGCATCTCCTAAAATTGGAATTAAGTTTATTCTATCTTTACATGAATCTAAAAATTCTCTCATAATTCTTGGAGCATACTCAACAGCGTAAATTATTCCTCTATCTGCAATGTCAGAGACATGAGAAGGGGTTGTTCCAGCAGATGCCCCTAAATATAAAACCTTTGAATTCCTCTTAATAGGCATGACTTTTAAACCTTTAATTATCGCCGCACCTAACTTACTCTTATGAGGATTCCAAATTCTATACTCTTCATCATCAACTTTTACAATTTTTTCATCATAAACTTTTTTTCCTTTAACAATTGATTTTGTTCCAATTCTTTTTACACCATCTATCAAATCAATTTCATAAACATTTTTAAAGATTTCTTTTATCTTAATGTCCATTTTATTCACCACAGTAAAAATTATATCTTAAAATAATCTATTATTTAATATATTAAGTTATTTGTTAAAATGAGGGAAAGTATGGATTTCTTATTATTATTTGGTTTTATGATTTTTATAGATAGTTTAGTAATTTATAGAATAACAAAGTATTCAAAAGATAAAACCTATAATGATGTAATTAAAAAGATAAAAATGAATTATCTCTATCTAATTTATGGAGATAAAGCAAAGTATGATAAAAAATTTTCCCAATTTTGATTGGAATCTTAATATTATTTGTAGTTTTATTAAATATTTTTATGTATAATTCAAATATTAACATTTATAAATTAATTGTAGAAATAGTCTCTGAAAGTTTAATAATCTTATCGTTAGTGATTTTTTGGGAAAATCTAAATATAGAAATAGATGTTTATATCTGCAAAAAGGGAATAGGTTTCAAAAATGTATTCGTAAAATGGGGTGAATTTGAGGGCTATTATAAAAAAGATAACTTTATTATTTTAAAAAGAAAGTTAAAACCAAAGTTTATTCAAAAACTATCAACATCAAAAAATATTTATTTAAATAAAGATGTTGAAGATATTATAAAAAATTTTCTACCTAAAAAATAAAATGTAAGATAGGTATGGGAGCTATAGCCCGCCTTCTGTAATTTCGGTGACATTCGGCTAAGCGCCTTTCGGCTTGCACCCCGGGCAGGGGAGATGCCCGTTTCACCGGTTCTCCGGAAGTCCTCAACTTTCACTATCATCGTCATCTCTTCCGGAGCCGTGTCGTTTCTGTTGCATCTCCCGCCCCCTCTCGGGGGCATCTGCCCATATACGGGGTGGGCGGAACTTCCTCCCCTCATAAAGAGGGGATAGTCACCAGCTCCCTTACCTGTCTATATATAATACATAAAAATTCAAATTAACCAATAAAAGGTAGTATAATAAAAAGAGGCCGGCAGCGTTGCCCCTTTCCCGCCAGATGGCAGTACTCGGGACATCGCTGGGGGGCTTAACTTCCGAGTTCGGTATGGGTTCGGGTGTATCCCCCCCGCTATGACCGCCGTACCTCCCTCAATAAATAGTGCCTTTTTTTAGGCCATGCATAGACCCCCACATCCATTTAGTGTCCGAATACCCCGCCGAGCCCTCGGGCTCTTAGTACCGGCGGGCTGAACGCCTCGGGCAGAGCCCTCGGCGCTTACACCCCCGGCCTATCTACCCCGTCTTCTACGGGTGCCCTCGTCCCCAAAGGGACCGGCCGCCTATTTTCGGGGAGGGTTTCGGGCTTAGATGCCTTCAGCCCTTATCCCTTGGCGCGTAGCTGCCCGGCAATGCCCTGTCGGACAACCGGTAAACCAGAGGCGCCGGCGGCTCGTTCCTCTCGTACTAGAGCCACCTTCCCCTCAGGCGGCCAACACCCCCAGCAGATAGCAACCAACCTGTCTCACGACGGTCTAAACCCAGCTCACGATCCCCTTTAATGGGCGAACAGCCCCACCCTTGGGCCCTGCTGCAGGCCCAGGATGGGAAGAACCGACATCGATGTAGCAAGCCGCGGGGTCGATATGGGCTCTTGCCCGCGACAACTCTGTTATCCCCGGGGTAGCTTTTCTGTTATCCCTGGCCCCCATCGGTGAGGCACAGGGGTTCGCTAGGCCCGGCTTTCGCCTCTTGGTCGGCCTCTGTTACCGACCAAGTCAGGCCGGCTTTTGCCCTTGCACTCCACGGCGGAGTTCTGACCCGCCTGAGCCGACCTTTGGGCCCCCCTGATGCCTTTTCAGGGGGGTGCCGCCCCAGCCAAACTGCCCACCTGCCGGTGTCCCCCTTCACGGGGTTAGGGACATGGCCATGGGTGGGTGGTGTCCCATGGTCGCCTCCACCACCCCCGGAGGGGTGGCTTCGACGGCTCCCACCTACGCTGTGCACCCACGGCCATGCCCCAACGACAGGCTGCAGTAAAGCTCCACGGGGTCTTCGCTTCCCGCTGGGGGTCTCCGGCCTTTGCACCGGAATGGTAGGTTCACCGGGTTCCGGCCCGGGACAGTGGGGGTCTCGTTACGCCATTCATGCAGGTCGGAACTTACCCGACAAGGAATTTCGCTACCTTAAGAGGGTTATAGTTACCCCCGCCGTTTACCGGCGCTTCGCCCGGTTGTACCCGGGTTTCACGTACCGGCACTGGGCAGGCGTCGGCCTTGGTACTCACCCTTACGGGCTAGCCAAGACCTGTGTTTTTATTAAACAGTCGGACCCCCCTGGTCACTGCGACCTGCGGTCCCCTCATTTAGAGAAGACCGCAGGCACCCCTTCTCCCGAAGTTACGGGGCCAATTTGCCGACTTCCCTGGGCCGGATTCCCCCGACACGCCTTAGGATATTCGCCTAGGGGCACCTGTGTCGGTTCTGGGTACGGTCACCGGGGATCCTTGCCAGCTCCCTTTTCACGGGCTCCAGGGCTCAGCCGAACCCTCCTAACGGAGGGCCCATCACGCTTTCGCCCGGTTCTCGCCATTACGGCACTCCCCGGGCTTATGCGCTTGGCCACCCCGACAGGGGTGGTCGGCCTACCCCGAAGCGTCAGGAGCTGGCCTTGCGTTGCCGCACGTACCCCGGTGGCGCGGGAATATTAACCCGCTTCCCTTTCCCCCCAAGGGAATTACCCCGGGGGTTAGGACCGGCTAACTCACAGCTGACGACCGTTGCTGTGAAAACCTTGCCCCTTCGGCGGTGGGGATTCTCACCCCACTTTGCTGTTACTACTGCCGGGATTCTCGTTCCCACGGGGTCCACTCGACCTCACGGCCGAGCTTCTACCCCCGCAGGACGCCCCCCTACCGGATCGCCTTTCGGCGCCCCCGGGTCTCGGCGGCCGGCTTAGCCCCCGTTATCTTCGGGGCCCCTGACCTCGACGGGTGAGCTGTTACGCACTCTTTAAAGGATGGCTGCTTCTAAGCCAACCTCCCCGCTGTCTTAGGCCAGGGACTCCCTTCTCATTTACACTTAGCCGGCACTTAGGGGCCTTAACCCGGGTCCGGGTTGTTCCCCTCTCGGACATACGGCTTACCCGTATGCCCTCACTCGGGGGCTACGGCGATGACGGGTTCGGAGTTGGACAGGGTGCCGAGGGCTCTCGCCCCCTAAACACCCTATCCGTGGCTCTACCCCGCCATCTACCTAACCCCCGGCTAACCTGCGGGTTATTTCGGGGGGAACCAGCTATCTCCGGGCTCGATTGGCTTTTCACCCCTAGACCGGGGTCATAGGAGCACTTTGCACGGTAACACCCCTGCGGGCCTCCACCCCTCTGATGAGGGGCTTCACCCTGCCCCGGCCTAGATCGCCCGGTTTCGGGTCGTACGGGTGTGACTCCAGGCCCTTAAGACCCCGCCCCTCGCCCATAAGGGCTGCGGGCTTGTCGGTTTCCCTACGCCTTCGGGGTTGATCCCCTTAGGCTCGCCACACCCGTACACTCCCCGGCCCGTTTTTCGAAACGGACGGCACGACCCCGGCATGCCACCCCTCGTACTCCTCCCTCACGGGAGTTTCCTTCGGGGTGGTTACCTTTCGGGCCGTGCCATTCCGTGCCCACCTGGTTTCAGGCTCTTTTCACCCCCCGCAAGGGGTGCTTTTCAGCTTTCCCTCACGGTACTAGTTCGCTATCGGTCTCGGGACGTATTTAGGGTTGGAAGCCTAATGTCTCCCAGCTTTCCGCGCGATATCCAACGCGCGGTACTCAGGGACACCCCAAGACCCATACTGGTTACGCCTACGGGGCTTTCACCCTCTATGGCGCCCCATTCCAGGGGACTTCGGCTTCCCAGTATGGGTCTATACTGGGGACCCTGCAACTCCACATCTCCCTGCCCTTACGGGCAGGGATTCGGTTTGCCCTGTGCCGGTTTCGGTCGCCCCTACTCCCGGCATCCCTGTTGGTTTCTTTTCCTGCGGGTACTCGGATGTTTCTTTTCCCCGCGTTCCCGCTCCCTAACGGGAGCGCCCCAAATGGGGCAGGAAGTCCCATTCGGGGATCCCGGGTTCCACGGCTGCTTGCGCCTCCCCCGGGCTTATCGCAGCTTGCCACGCCCTTCTTCGGCGCCCCGAGCCGAGCCATCCACCAGGTGGGCTTACGGCCCGGCGGAGTATTCGGATTTCACCAGGATGTGGGAGCCTATGCATGGCCCTCATGTTTTTCGGGCCCTTCACCTACAACCTTTTAAGGTTGCAGGCTGCACATAAAAAAAGTGGACCCGGTGGGATTTGAACCCACGGCCTCCGGCTTGCAAGGCCGGCGCTCTCCCAGCTGAGCTACGGGCCCACTTATTCTTATGAGGCAAGCCCACGACTGAGGATTTAGCGCCCCACAGCAACCAGCGAGATGATTTCTCAGGAGGTGATCCAGCCGCAGGTTCCCCTACGGCTACCTTGTTACGACTTCGCCCCCCTCGCTGGACCCAAGTTCGACCCTGCCCTTTCGGACAGGGCCTCACTTGGGCCCAACTCGGGTGGCGTGACGGGCGGTGTGTGCAAGGAGCAGGGACGCATTCACCGCGCCATGGTGAGGCGCGATTACTACGGATTCCGGCTTCACGAGGGCGAGTTACAGCCCTCGATCCGGACTACGACCGGGTTTAGGGGATTTGCTCCCCCTTTCGGGGTCGCATCCCATTGTCCCGGCCATTGTAGCCCGCGTGTAGCCCAGGGGATTCGGGGCATGCGGACCTGTCGTTGCCCGCACCTTCCTCCGGCTTTTCGCCGGCGGTCCCCCATGAGTGCCCCCCTCCCGGAGGAGGGGATAGCAACATGGGGCACGGGTCTCGCTCGTTACCTGACTTAACAGGACGCCTCACGGTACGAGCTGACGACGGCCATGCACCACCTCTCGGCGCGTCTGGCAAGGTCGTCAACCTGGCCTTCATCCTGCCGTCGCCCCTGGTAAGATGCCCGGCGTTGAATCCAATTAAACCGCAGGCTCCACCCGTTGTAGTGCTCCCCCGCCAATTCCTTTAAGTTTCAGTCTTGCGACCGTACTCCCCAGGCGGCGGACTTAACGGCTTCCCTTCGGCACCGCGCCGGCCCGAAGCCGACGCGACACCTAGTCCGCAGAGTTTACAGCCGGGACTACCCGGGTATCTAATCCGGTTTGCTCCCCCGGCCTTCGTCCCTCACCGTCGGACCCGTTCCAGCCGGGCGCCTTCGCCACAGGTGGTCCCCCAGGGATCAACGCATTTCACCGCTACCCCTGGGGTACCCCCGGCCTCTCCCGGTCCCAAGCCCGGCAGTATCTCTGCCAGCCCTGCGGTTGAGCCGCAGGATTTAAGCAGAGACTTACCGGGCCGGCTACGGACGCTTTAGGCCCAATAACAGTGGCCACCACTCGGGCCGCCGGTATTACCGCGGCTGCTGGCACCGGTCTTGCCCAGCCCTTATTCCCGGAGCTGTTTACACTCCGGAAAAGCCCACGCGGAGCGTGGGCACTCGGGGTCCCCCCGTCGCGCTTTCGCGCATTGCGGAGGTTTCGCGCCTGCTGCGCCCCGTAGGGCCTGGACCCGTGTCTCAGTGTCCATCTCCGGGCTCCCCCTCTCAGGGCCCGTACGGATCGTAGGCTTGGTGGGCCGTTACCCCACCAACTACCTAATCCGCCGCAGCCCCATCCTCGGGCGGCCGCAAGGCCTTTCGGGGAGGGATCATTCCAGACCTCCTCCCCTATGGGGGATTAGCCTCAGTTTCCCGAGGTTATCCCCCACCCGAGGGTAGGTTAGCCACGTGTTACTGAGCCGTGCGCCGGTGCTCCCCGAAGGGAGCCCCATGACTCGCATGGCTTAGTCGGACCCCGATAGCAGTGGCCTCCGGCAGGATCAACCGGAATTAAGTTAGGAGTACGGTCGCAAGAAAGGATAAACCTTTCTTGCGGCTGGTTGCTGTGGGGTTTCACCACCCCAGTCGTGGGCTTGCCTCAGCCCCGACCCTCCCAGATCGGGGACGCATCTCCTATCGCACCTAATACCATAACATCGTCATATGTATCGTTTTTAGGTTCAAAACAATTAGGGAAAATAAAAAAAAGGGCCGGGACCGGGAATTGAACCCGGGTCAGGGGATCCACAGTCCCCCAGGATGGCCACTACCCCACCCCGGCCACTCTACCTATGGTGCAGGGGCAGGGATTTGAACCCTGGAACCCCTACGGGACTGGGTCCTAGGCCCAGCGCCTTTGGCCAGGCTTGGCGACCCCTGCACATTAATACATTATAAATATTTTATAAACTATTTAAATATTTATGGTAAATTAAAATAGGATAAATAATGCTCCGGCCGGGATTTGAACCCGGGTCGCGGGCTCGAAAGGCCCGCATGATTGGCCGGACTACACCACCGGAGCACATATAGTGGGCCCGAAGGGATTTGAACCCTTGACCACTCGGTTATGAGCCGAGCGCTCTAACCAGGCTGAGCTACGGGCCCAATAAAAAAATAAAAAACTGATTAAAAATTAATGGCGCCCCCAGCAGGACTCGAACCTGCGACCTACGGATTAACAGTCCGTCGCTCTACCAACTGAGCTATGGGGGCACATAAAATGGTGCCGCGGGGGTGATTTGAACACCCGACAACTGGATCTTCAGTCCAGCGTTCTCCCAGGCTGAACTACCGCGGCACCGAATGTTTGCATTATTATCCATTATACTTCACATATATAAACTTTTCGGTTTAATATAGTAAAATATATAAATATTATAAATAAGTGAGATTAATATTAATCTATTAACATAGAAAATAACTTTATAATATCTTTTGAACTTAAAACACCAACTATTTTTTCTTCACAAGGTGACTTAACATACAAATGGTGGATATTATGCTCTACCATAATATCAATTGCTTTTTCTAATGGAGCTTCAGGACTAATTGTTATTGGATTTACAGACATAATTTCTTCAGCTGTTTTATCTAATTCATGATAATGCTTTAATATATCAGTATCAGTTATTATTCCCCAAAACCTTTCTCCATCAGAAACTACAACAGATGATATATCATATTTTGCCATAGTTTTAATTACATCACATAACTTTGTATCTAAAGATACTTCTACAACTCCCTTTTTCATAATATCTCTAACCAAATATTTAGATATCATATACTTCACCGTAACTTTACTTTTATCATTAAATTTTCAATTAAAAAATTTTCAATCACTAAGTATAAAAGATTTTTCAATATAATTAATTATTTCAAGTAATCAAATATTAAAATACATATCTTAATAACAACATTCATATAGTCCTTTGACAATAACACTCTATTACTTATCTTATATCATAATATTGACAATTATAAATTTATGCTGATGGTGATAATATGGACGATTTAACTCAATTACCTGGTGTAGGCCCATCAACTGCAGAGAAGTTAAAAGAAGCTGGTTATACTGACTTTATGAAAATTGCAACTGCAACTATTGGAGAACTTACAGAAATTGATGGAATTAGTGAGAAAGCAGCTGTAAAAATTATAGAAGCCGCAAGAGAACTATGTAATTTAGGATTTAAAAGTGGAAGTGAAATTTTAAATCAAAGAAAATATATTTGGAAATTATCTACAGGAAGCAAAAATTTAGATGAAATTTTAGGTGGAGGCTTAGAGAGTCAGTCAGTTACAGAATTTGCTGGAATGTATGGTTCTGGAAAAACGCAGATAGCTCATCAAGCATGTGTTAATTTACAATGTCCTGAGAGAATTTTAGCTGATGACTCAATAAGAGATGAGTTTTTAAATGAACCAAAGGCAGTTTATATTGACACAGAAGGGACATTTAGACCTGAAAGAATTATCCAAATGGCAGAAGCCTTAGGATTAGACGGAAAGGATGTTTTAAACAATATTTTAGTCGCAAGGGCTTATAACTCAGATATGCAAATGCTTTATGCAGAAAATGTTGAAAAGTTAATTAGAGATGGACTCAATATAAAATTAGTAATCGTAGATTCATTAACATCAACATTTAGGACTGAATATACAGGTAGAGGTAAATTAGCAGAGAGACAACAAAAATTAGGTAGGCATATGGCTACGCTCAATAAATTGGCAGATTTATACAACTGTGTTGTTATAGTAACTAACCAAGTAGCTGCCAGACCTGATGCAATATTTGGAGCCTCAGAGCAAGCAATTGGAGGACATATAGTGGGACACGCAGCAACATTTAGAATATTTTTAAGAAAAGCAAAAGGAGATAAAAGAGTTGCTAAGCTATATGATTCTCCACATCTACCAGATGCAGAAGCTATGTTTAGAATAACTGAAAAAGGAATTCACGATTAAAAATTTGATTTTTTAGTTTATTTTTTATTTTTCTTTTCAAAGAATCGGAAGAATGCCATTTAATTACATTTATATCCTCTACTACATTACTAATAGCGGTTTGGGACTGTTTAATTTTCTATATACAAATATTTATATTTATAGATTTCCATTACCGAAAGATTTGGATATAAGTATATACTAAGAAATAAAGATTATAACTGCCGTTCTGGTTCTCCGCTACAAATGGAACAAATCGTAGCAGAGAACCTTCCAACCCCCCAACTTCATTGGCTGACAATCGGGGTTTAAAAGAAACCACATCTTCAGCTTACCCATTCGGGCTTAGTTTCCCCACATATCGGGACTGCCACGTTATAATATATCCTTATTTAAATCTTTGGATAGTATTTTATAGAAACAAAAGTATAGATTTGTTTTGTATGTTCTATTTAAGGAAACTGCCCATTTATTATACCCAACCTTTTAACTCACAATAAAATTTTAATAGTGTAATATTAAAGTATAATATAGTGAGGTGATAAAGATGATTACATGGTATGGTCACGCGTGCTTTAAAGTAGATAATGTTTTAATAGATCCATTTGTTCCAAATCCATTGTGTAACTTACCTTACGATGTAATAATGGAAGGGGTAGATGTAATAGCAGTTACTCATGGACATGCAGATCACTTAGGAAAGGCCGAAGAGTTATCTAAGACATACAATGTTCCAGTAGTAACAAATCATGAAATTAGTGTTTATCTATGTGAAAGAGGAGTTAATGCTGAAGGAATGAACATTGGAGGAACTATTGAAATTAATGGGGCTAAATTAACAATGGTTAAGGCAGAGCATTCATCTGATATATCTCCAACAATCAGCGGGGGAGTGGCTGCTGGTTACATTATAAACGATAGAGTATATCACGCAGGAGATACTGGAGTATTTGGTGATATGGAACTAATTGGAGAAATATATGCTCCAAAAATTGCATTACTTCCAATAGGTGGAAGATACACAATGGGAATTGATGAGGCATTAGTGGCTATTGAATTGCTATATCCTGAAATAGTTATTCCAATGCATTACAACACATTTCCATTAATTGAAGTTGATGTCAATGAGTTTGTTAAAAAGGCAGAGGCTTTGGGAGTAGAGGTTATAGTTCCAATGATTGGAGAGCCAATTGACTTATAAATTATTCTTTTAAAACTCTTTTATTTTTGTTAGATTTTCTTTGTTTATTTTTTAATTATATTTTTGGTTGTTTATAATTATGTCACAAATATAAACAAAACCAAAAATTTTATATATTATTACGCATATGTGATATATTAGAAAATAAAAAAGGGTGATAACTATGTTTGGATTCGGAAGAGGATTTGGAAGAAGATTCTTCTGGAGATACTTCCCAGCAACTGTTGGAAGATACAGATACATAGGACCATGCAGATGTGGATTTGGACCACATGCATTTTATGTTGATGACAGTGGAAGAATAGTTCATGCGTGGGATTTATATAGAATGCCATACAAAGATACACCTGTAACTACCGCTACAGACAGAAATTACTTATTAGACAGATTAAAAGAATTAGAAGAAGAAAAAGCATTAATAGAGGAAGAAATTGCAGAACTAAAGAGAAGATTAAAAGATTTAGAAAATCAAAATAAATAAGGGATATAATGGAAATGAAAAGATTTATTTGTGCTAAATGTAATAATATTATAGAAGTTCCTTATGGTGTTCCAAAACCTGACTTTTGTCCTTATTGCAACGCTCCAAGTATTTATATTCATAGAATAGATTCTGGAGGGAGGGGGTTAGGTAGAGGAAGAGGTAGAAGATGTGGTATGAGATTTATCAATAATAACCATCCAACAGAATAATATTTTATAGCATATAATTTTTATATAAACCTAACATGCCAATAAATATTATCTGAACAGATATAGCCACTAATAAAAGTCCCATCATAGTTGTCGTTATAGCCCCTGGACCAGATATTAAAGGAATAGCCAAAGGGACATAAACTATGCTGTCAATATCTTTTAACTCTATTTTTTCATCAGGTTTGTGTTTTGTTTTAGGCATTTCTGCGTGAAGCATGTCCCACGCTATTTTAAACAACAATATTCCTCCCGCAACTCTAAATGCATCTATTGTAATTCCAAAGTAACTAAATATGCAGTTTCCAAATAATGCAAATAGTAATAAAACGATTGTTGAAGTTATTATCGCCTTTTTAATTATTTTTACTTTTTGCTCCTTTGGATAAGGATAGGTTATAGAATGGAATATTGGAATTAAGCCAATAGGGTCTATTGTAATAAAAAGAGAGACCAATCCATAAATATAAAAATTAAATAAATCCATACTCACCACCAGAAAATTTTAAAATAAAAGGATTTTCAAAACATTGAATATAAAATACTTCCTAAGACAATCCACCAAACTAAAAAAGTTATTGAATTTAATGTTCTTTCATTTATAATTAGCTCTAAATATTTCCCCATCATTGAAATAAATTTATTTTTTCTTTCCTTTAATAATTCTGGCAAAGCGTTCCAAACGTGGAAACCATCTAATGGCATTGCTGGTAAAAGATTAAATAAAGCCAGTAAAAAGTTAAACCAGTAAGTCCAGTATATTGTATTTATAAATAATGCCATATCTTCAGTTGGCTCTAATATAACTCCAATTTTTCCCTCTTTTGAACTAACAATTTTATAGGTTAATATTTTATTGTCTTTAATAACTTTTATTACATATTCAGTATTTGGCTTTATAGTGTTTGCAAATTCCTTAAAATCTTTCAATGATTCTATTTTTTTGCCGTTAATTTCATAAATTACATCTCCTTTCTTTAAAAACTCTGATGCTGGTTCTTTAACATCAATAACTTTTAACTCTGTTGGTAATGTATAAGCAAAAGACAATAAAGGAATTGAAATTAAAAATATAATTAAATTAGCCAATGGACCCGCTGAGGCAATAGCCCCTCTAATTTTCTTCTCTGCATTCTTAAACTCATCTCCCAACTCAACAAAAGCTCCCAATGGAATTCCTAATAATAAAAGTATTCCAGAACTTTTTACTTTAATTCCAAAAGATTTTGCAAATATTCCATGTGCCAATTCATGAACTGATACTGCTATCAATAATGCAATAATTCCAGGAATCCATGGAATAACATTTCCAAATAAAAATACTACTGGCTTAGCCGCCTCTTTTGGTAGTGTTCCAGAAGCGAGTTTTATACTCATAATTATTAAATTTAAGAGCATAAATCCTCCAAGTATAACACATATAGGAATAGAAATAATTCCAATTTTTTGCCAAATTTTATATTTACCTAATTTTTCAATAGTCTTTAATCCCAACTTAGTTCTTAAAATTCCAAAAATTCCTATATATGTCTTTAAATTTATTGAATCTCTAATAGTATATAATATTATCCAAATGATAATTGCGAAAAATAAAATAAGTTTAGATGTATCCATATTAAATCTCCTCCAAGATATTTATTTATAAGGTTATAAGGATTTCTTTTTAAATAAATGAAAAATATTATATAATAGTTAGTATGAACTCTATCCCATAAAATAATATTATAAATTAAATTTTATAAAAGGTGAAAGTTTGGAAGCATTAATTTTAGTAGGTCATGGTAGTAGATTACCATACAGTAAAGAGTTGTTAGTAAAATTAGCTGAAAAAGTTAAAGAAAAAAATCTATTTCCAATTGTCGAAATTGGTTTAATGGAGTTTAACGAGCCAACAATACCCCAAGCTGTTAAAAAGGCAATTGAAAGAGGTGCTAAAAAAATTATAGTAGTTCCTGTCTTTTTGGCACATGGAATTCATACGACAAGAGATATTCCAAAAATGTTGGGATTAATTGAGGAAGAGGATAATGATCATAATCACGATGAACATCATCATCACCATCACCACCATCATCATGAACACGAAAAATTAGAAATCCCAGAAGATGTTGAAATAATATATAGAGAACCTATAGGAGCAGATGACAGAATTGTGGATATAATTATAGATAGAGCTTTTGGAAGATAATTTTAATTTTTCATTAGTTTCTACTTATTTTATACTTATTTTAATTTGGGAATACTTTTTATTTTTAACATGAATTATTTCATTATTTACTTTATTATTATGTATTAATGGAGGTTATTGTATGTTTGCTCCGGGGCACATAACTGGATTTTTTGCAGTGCATAAATCAAAAGATACATTAAAAACTGGATCTATAGGGGCTGGAATTACTGTAAATAGAGGAGTAAATCTTAATATAGAAGAAGGTAGTGGAAATATATATTACAATAAAAAAAAAGTAGATATATGTTCAGTAAATAAAGTATTAACATACTATGAAAACTTTGGATTTGATAAAAATAGCTATGACATATTTTTTACATCTGACTTTCCATTAGGCAGTGGTTTGGGGATGTCTGGTGGCTGTGCTTTAACACTATCTAAAAAATTAAATGAAATGTTGGATTTAAAAATTAATTATGTTGAAATAGCACATATTAGTGAAGTAGAATGTGGAACTGGTTTGGGAGATGTTATTGGCCAATATGTGAAAGGTTTTATTATAAGAAAATCTCCCGGATTTCCTATAAATGTTGAAAAATATACAATTGATAAAGATTATTATATAATTATTGAAATATTTGGAAAAAAGGAGACTAATAAAATAATTACCAACGATAAATGGATTGAAAAAATAAATGAATTTGGTAAAAAATATTTAAATGAACTATTAAAAAATCCAACATTAGAAAACTTTATAAATCTCTCATATAAATTTGCAGTTAATACAGGATTAATTAATGGAAATATTTTAGAACTCTGTAATGATTTAAAATTTACAGTAGGAGCTTCTCAATCTATGCTTGGAAATACTTTATTCTGTATTTCAAAAAAAGATACTCTAAATGATGCTATTTCTATTTTAAAAAATCCAATTGTTTGTAAAATTTACTATTAAATTTTATTTTTATTTTCTATTCTAAAAACAACTACTGGAATATTTACAACTTTCTTTTTATGAAACTCATATATTGCAGGAATTCTAAAATATGCCTCATAAATGTGGGTTATTTCTCCTCCTTTATCTTTTACATAGTTCATGACGAAATCTTTTGTTGAATAGTTGTGTATAGAATATATTACATCTGCAATTTCTAATGCTTTATCTAAGAATATTCTATCTGCATACTTTTTTTGAGCACCAAATGGAGGATTTTGAATAACTACTTTCTTTAAATTGTAATCATCATTAAGAACATTTTTAAGAAATTCTTTATTTAAATCTCTAATATCCATACAGTAAAAATCTACATCAACATTTAAATTTTTAGCATTTTCCTCTGCTATTTTAATACTTTCTTTGTCAATATCAACCCCTATAACCCTTTTAGCTCCTAATATCTTACTACCTATTGCTAATCTACCAGTTCCACATCCTAAATCAATAACTACATTATTATAAAAATCATTCATTGCAAAAAATAAAATATCACTTGCTAATTTACCATCAATAGTATATTGTTCTAAATCAACCTTTGGATTAGGATGTCTTTTTAATGAATCTAATATCATCTCTAAATGTTTTTTCTTTATCATTTCTTCACCATTTGTATATATAACTATATAGATTTATTATCCAATAAAAAATAAAAACTGAAAGTTTTTTATTCAATGTTTATTCCTTTCTTAATTGATGTTTCTGCCTTTGGTAATGTAACTACTAAGACACCATTTTCAAACTTAGCAGATGCATTTTCCTCTTTAACATGAGCAGGAAGTTTTATTGTTCTATAAACTTCTTCCTCTTCTGGTATCTCTGAGTAAATAATTCTTTCACTTTCAGTAATCATCAATGGGCTTCTTTTTGCTCTGATTTCTAATGTGTCTCCAACAGCATTTAAGACGATGTCTTCTTTATTAACTCCTGGTAACCATGCAATAACCTTTATATGGTCGTCTCCTTCAATAATTGATATTGGCATGAATCCTTTACCAGATATTTGTATTCCAAAAGAACTTTGAACAACTGTAGAACCACTTATTGGTGTAGCAAAAAACTCTTTGAACATTCTTTCAAATAATGAGTCAAATGGATCTCTTCCAAACATAGCTCTCACCTCTTTTCCCTCTATGTATAAAATGTTTTTAAAGTTCTATATAAACTTTTCTATTTTATGAATTTATATGGTTAGATATACAACAATAACAAAAGAATTTATAATAAAAACAAAACCTTAGAAATATTTTAAGAAAATTCTAATAATAACAAAATTGAGGGATTACTGATGTTTAGAAAATTAAAGGAAAAACTCTTAAAGACTGCATCAAAAATTACTGAAAAAATCTACAATAAAGGAGAAGCTGAAGAAGTAAAAGAAAAAATAGAACCAGAAATTAAAAAAACTGAAAGTGAAAAAACAGAAAGCTCTAAAAAAGTAGAAGAAGTTAAAGAAATTAAAAAAGAAACTACATCAGAAGAGGAGAAAAAAATAAGTTTCTTTGATAGATTTATTTTAACGAGGACTATTAAAAAGGCTCTCAAAAAAGAAATTGTAATTTTAGAGGAAGATATTGAAGATATATTAGAAGAGTTAGAAATAGAGCTTTTAGAATCTGATGTAGCCTTAGAAGTTGTAGAAAAGTTAATTGAAAACATTAAAAAAGAGTTAGTTGGGAGAAAAATATCTCCTAATGACAATGTTGAAGAAATTACAATTAACGCTGTAAAAAATGCTATAAAAAATATATTATCCCAAGAAAAAATTGACATTGAGGAGATTATAAAAAAGAATAAAGCAAAAGGAAAGCCAACAGTTATTGTATTTGTTGGAATAAATGGAACTGGAAAAACCACGACAATAGCTAAATTAGCATATAAATTAAAACAAAAAGGATATAGTGTTGTTATAGCAGCAGGGGATACATTTAGGGCTGGAGCGATAGAGCAGTTAGAACAGCATGCAAAAAATGTAGGTGTTAGAGTTATTAAGCATAAACAAGGGGCTGATTCAGCAGCAGTTATATACGATGCGATACAACACGCTAAGGCGAGAGGAATTGATGTCGTTTTGGCAGACACAGCAGGAAGGCAGGCAACAAATACAAACTTAATGGAAGAAATCAAAAAGGTTGTTAGAGTTACAAAGCCAGATTTAGTTATATTCGTTGGAGATGCTTTAACTGGAAACGATGCAGTTTATCAGGCTGAAGAGTTTAATAAGGCAGTGAATATAGATGGGATTATATTGACAAAAATAGATGCAGATGCAAAAGGAGGGGCGGCATTGTCAATTGGCTATGCAATTGGAAAACCTATTTTGTATTTAGGAGTTGGGCAGAGATATGAAGATTTAATTGAGTTCGATGCTGATTGGATGGTTAAAAAATTATTTGGTGAGGAAGAGTTTAAGTTTTCTACTGAAAGAGAGTTTTAAAATTTTTACTTAGATAAATTATCTAATTTGTCATTGTATGCCGCATTTGCAATTGCATGAGCCAAAAATGGAGCTAAAATTAAATAAACAAATGCTAATAATGGTTCTCCTAACGCTATAAAAATTAAAAAACATGCACAATCTATAACTCCTAAAATATGTATTCTCGCATAAATAATATTTTTTCTATCTTTTTCAACCCACAATCTATATGAAGCCAATAGTATTCCCAAAGAAGATATAAAAATAAGTATATCCTTAACAATGTCAATATATACCTCCATAAGATTCACCATTTAGTGGTTATAATTTATAATGATTAATAATGATAAATCTTATATATAAATTTTGGTGATAAAAATGTTCATAGTGTTTGAAGGTATTGATGGTAGTGGTAAAACGACACTATCAAGACTATTATCTAAATCTCTCAATGCTTTTTGGACTTGCGAACCTACAAATAGCCCAATAGGGAAGTTAATTAGAGAATTTTTACAAAAAAAAGTTAAATTAGATGATAGAACATTAGCATTGCTATTTGCCGCAGATAGAGTAGAGCACACAAAGATAATAAAAGATATTTTAAAAAGTAGAGATGTAATTTGTGATAGATATTTGTATTCCTCAATAGCCTATCAAAGCGTTGCAGGTGTTGATGAAGATTTTATAAAATCAATAAATAGATACGCTTTAAAGCCAGATATAGTTTTTTTACTAACTATTGATGTTGATGTTGCTTTAAAAAGAGTTAAAGGTAAAGATATATTTGAAAATAAAAGTTTTCTACAAAAAGTTCAAGAAAAATATTTAGAATTGGCAGAAGAATACAAATTTATCGTAATTGACACAACTAACAAGACAATAGATGAAGTTCATAAGGAAATTTTAGAACATTATAAAAAGTATAGCAACAAATTATAACACAAAAAATAATAAACAAGATAAAAACTAAATCTATCTCAAATATTACTAAAAAATTGCTATTTAATAATTAAGGTATAAAGTATATAAATGACTACATCCAGTTATTTTTGTATAGAAGTTTATGAGGGATATTTATGGATATTGCCTATGAGATTCCTGTCTCAGAAGTAATGAGTTTTCCAGTAATTACCGCTACAAAGGACATGACAGTTTATGACATCGCCAACATAATGAAGGAGAAAGATATTGGGGCTGTTGTTATTGTAGAAGGCAAGGAGCCTATAGGAATAGTTACAGAGAGAGATATTATAAAAAGAGTTGTTGCAAAAAACCTAAAACCAAAAGACATATTAGCTGAGGAAGTTATGAGTAAAAAATTAATAACAATTCCTCAAACTGCTTCAATTAATGAAGCCGCTAAGATCATGGCTAAATATAAGATAAAAAGATTGCCTGTTGTAAAAGATGGGGAATTAGTAGGAATAATAACAGAGAGCGATATTATTAGGGTCTCACCAAAATTGTTGGAAATAATTGCTGAATATGCTTCAATAAAGCCAGAAGATGAGAAAGAGGTTATTCCATTAGATACTGACGAATTTTCTGAAGAGTATATATATGGAATTTGTGAAAACTGTGGATATCAAGGGAGAGTTAGACTATATCAAGGAAGATATTTGTGTGATGAGTGTATAGAAGAATTTAAAGAAAAAGAGTAAAAATATTAAAAATAAAAATTTATTCATGAGCAATTCCTATAATATCCTTTAATTCTAAGTTTTCTTCTTTTAAAAACTTTATAATTTCATCACAAACTTTTTTAAATATATCATATCCTCTATAATAAATTCCACTTCCTATTTGGACAGCAGAAGCACCAGCCATCATATATTCTATAGCATCCTCTCCACTAACTATTCCTCCTACTCCAATTATTGGAATGTCAAAGTTTTCATAAAGATCCCAAACAATTTTTATACCTATTGGTTTTATTGCCTTACCACTTAAACCACCAAATTTATTCCCTAAAATTGGCTTCTTTGCCTTTATATCAATAGCCATTCCTCTAACTGTATTTATCGCCACTAATCCATCTACTCCAGCATCTACAACTGCGTTGGCTATCTCTAATATATCTGTAACATTAGGTGTTAATTTAGCAAAAACTGGGATTTTTACTGATTTTTTTACAGCCTTGCAAACACTGTAAGATAAATCTGGATTCTGCCCAATTGTGGCTCCATAACCTTTTGCATGAGGACAAGATATGTTTAATTCAATGATATCTACATATTTCTCCATCTTTTTAGAAACTTCAACAAATTCCTCCTCATCCTTACCATAAACAGAGCCAATAATTTTAACATTCATTTTATTTAAATCTTCTCTAACTTTTTGTAATTCCTTTACATATTCATCAATTCCAGGATTTGGCAGCCCCATAGCATTTAAAAGTCCTCCATCAACTTCAACAATAGTTGGATTTCTATGTCCAGGATTTGGATTTTTTCCAATAGATTTAGTTGTTACAGCTCCTGCTCCTCCTTTGGCAATTCTCTTTAACGCACTTCCAGTTTCTCCCATAATACCGCTCGCCAAAAAAACTGGATTTTTAAATTCTATCCCACATATTACTGTCTTTAACATATATTCACCAACCAAAAGTTTTAAATAGTAATTGTTATGGTATAGAGATATTAAATTTTTAATGACATATATAACTTTGAATATCCTTTTCTTTGAAAAATTTAAAAATATTTTCAAACATTAATTTTGGGGATTTATATTTAAATTTAAAATTAAAAATACTTAGGGTGATATATCTATGCCAGCACCAAGATACAGATCAAGATCATACAGAAGAATATATAGAAGAACTCCAGGAGGAAGATTAGTTATACACTACAAAAGAAGAAAACCAAATAAAGCAAGATGTGCTATATGTGGAGCTGAATTGCACGGAGTTCCAAGAGGGAGACCAGTTGAAATAAGAAAATTACCAAAATCTCAAAGAAGACCTGAAAGACCTTATGGAGGCTACCTATGTCCAAGATGCTTAAGAAGATTAATGATCAACAAAGCGAGAAGTTTATAAAGACATTCAAAAAGTTTATATATCAAAAGTATTTTATGTTTATCAATCCATTTTAAATGGGTGAATAGATGATAATTACCATTGGGGGGCTACCAGGGACGGGAACTACAACAATTGCTAAATTAATAGCAGAAAAATACAATTTAAAGCATGTATGTGCAGGGTTTATATTTAGAGAGATGGCTAAAGAGATGGGAATGGACTTACAGGAATTCAGTAAGTATGCTGAAGAACATAAAGAAGTTGATGAAGAAATTGATAGAAGGCAGGTAGAAATAGCAAAAAAAGGTAATGTAGTGTTAGAGGGAAGGTTGGCGGCGTGGATGCTATTAAAGAATGGAATAAAACCAGATTTAACATTATGGTTTAAAGCCCCCCTTGAAGTTAGGGCTGAGAGAATTAGCCAGAGAGAAAGTATAAGTAAAGAAGAGGCTCTAAAAAAAATGTTAGAAAGAGAAAAAAGTGAAAAAAAGAGATATAAAGAAATTTATAATATTGACTTAGATGATTTATCTATTTACGATTTGATTATTGATACATCAAAATGGAATATCGAGGGAGTGTTTAATATTGTCTCCTCAGCTATTGATAACTTAAAAAAATAACGAGGGGGCGATATTAAACCTCCCTCATTGGAGGATGAGTTGTGATTCGCGAGAGTCACAACAACAAAAATGAGGTGAGGTAGAATGGCTGCTATTGAAATAGGAAGAGTTTGTGTAAAAACCGCAGGAAGAGAAGCAGGAAAAATCTGTGTTATTGTAGATATTTTAGATAAAAACTTTGTTATTGTAGATGGATTAGTTAAAAGAAGAAGATGTAACATAAAACACTTAGAACCTACAGAGAAAAAAGTAGATATTGAAAGAGGAGCTACAACAGAAGAAGTTAGATTGGCATTAGATGCTGCAGGATTATTAAAGGAGGAATAAATTAAATATAAGTTTGATATTCTTAATTATATCTTCACTTTTTTATTGTATTATTTTTAGTTGTATGGTGAAGTTTAATGGAATTATTAAATTATTTAAAAAGAGATGATATCCTTTTTTTATGTCATCATAATGCAGATCCTGATGCTGTTGGGAGTTGTGTGGCATTAAAATATTTAGCATCTCAACTAAATTCAAAAGGGAATTATAGAATTGTAGCAGATTCTGTTAGTAAAATCTCAAGGAACATTTTAAACGAAATTGGTGAAAGCGTTGATGTAGAAATATATCCCAAACTTCCACAAACTGTATTTATAGTTGATACTGCCTCAATAAATCAATTAAAAGTTAATTTTGATGAACTAAAAAATAAGGATGTTATTTTAATTGACCATCACAAAAAGACAGAGTTGGCTGATATTTGCAAATACTACATAATTAAAGAAGATTATCCCTCAACATCTGAGATTATAGCAGAGATTTTTAGAGAATTAAATATATTTCCTCCAAAAAATGTTAGAATAGCCTTGTTATGTGGAATAGTTTATGATACTAAACATTTAAAGTTAGCAAATCCAAAAACATTTGAATTAATAAGTTACTTAATAAAAGATATAAGTTTTCAAAAAATTTTATCTCTTTTATCTCAAGAGAGTGATTATAGTAAAAGAACTGCCCATTTAAAGGCGTGTAGTAGAATGGAAATAAAAGAATTTGATAAAATTAAGATAGCCTTATCTTATGTTAGTTCTCACGAGGCATCTTGTGCTAAAACCATAGTAAGTATTGGTGCAGATATTGCCTTTGTTGTGGCGGTTAGAAAAAAAGAAGGGGAAATAAGAGTTAGCGCAAGATGTAGAAAGCATGTTTCTAGGTATGTGCATTTAGGAAATCTAATGGAAAAAATAGGTAAAGAGTTAGGTGGCAGTGGAGGAGGACATAGTGAGGCAGGAGGTTTAAATGCTCCTTATGATAAAAGTAAAAGTAAAGAAAAAGTCATAAAAGAAGTTTTAAATCTTTGCTATAAAAGATTTGTAGAGGAATACAAAAAAGCTAAGAATATCAATTAAAAAATAAAAACTTAGAATGTTATTACTCTATCACTTTCTTTAACAAATGCTACTAAATCATGCATAGTTCCTAATTTTACACCTTCAATTAAGTCCTCTTCTTTTAATCCTCTTGCTTTAGAACAAGGACCACATGCTTTAACTACTGCACCAAGTTCAATGGCATTTTTTAATAATTCTAAATAGTTAGGAACTTCTGAAGGATTTTGCTCTTTTTTAGCAACATATACACCATTTTCAAGTAGGAAAATATTTACCTCTATACCCTCCAACAAAGATGTTAAAGCAAATCTTAAAGCGGAATATGCTCTTTCTTTTCCATAAGGTGCCTCTGTAATAATTACTGTAAATTTCATTATTTCACCTTATTTATTTTCTTATAACTATTCTAAATCCATTTTCAGTTTCTTCATAACTAACTACTTTATAGCCATTATTTTCAGCAAATCTTTTAATGTTTTCCAATGCTGGCTTATAATCCCCTACAACTTCTAATTCCTCTCCTTCTTTTAGTTCTTCCAATGCTCTTTTTGTCTTTAAAACAGGAATTGGGCAAATGTCTCCAGTAACATCAAGTTTTTTCATAATATCACCATAAAGTTTTTACTAAAATTAACCAAAAATAGATATAAAAAATTAATCTAAAAGAAAATTAATCACATCTTAGTTATTAAATAATCTAATGAGCAAAAATAGCACATAATATCTATATATATGATAATATTAATTAAAAATAGCAAACTTCTTTAAGCTAAATCTTAAAATAAAATAGGTGCTACAGCAGAAACTATTATTAATCCTGCTAATATGTATCCTAAAACTTTTGATACTTCACTACCAGTATATGCTCTTGTTAGATCTCTTTTTAAATTTTTTATGTCATCAAAATTATTTTCCTCAACACCTACATATTGGAACTTTACATCCATAACCATCCTCTCCATTATGTTATTCTCAATTATATTCAATTATATTGTTGAAAAAAGTAATATATATACCTTTTTGCTCATGATAAATCATTATAAATGATTTCAAATGAAAAATAATGACAAATTTGTTTAATTTATAATGATAAATAATTATAAATTTAATAAAATAAATTCTTGTTGATTTTCTCATCACGCTAATAAAAATTTTTATTCCATTTCCATAGGGGGTTTCACCCCCTATGGTTCGGATACCCCCGATGCATAGCTTCTTACGAGTTATTGCTTATTATAAAATTTCTTTTTTCTTTAATAATGTGATATAATAAACAAATGCTCCACTTGATATTGTATCTCCCAATCCAACAGTAGATTTTGGTTTTTCAACATATCTTGAAGGAGACAAAACTACTTTATATTCATTATCATTAAACTTTTCAGCAATCTTTTTTAACAAATCTCCATATTCGTTATGTGGAACCTTTAAACCTTCGTATAAATCATTAATATCTCTTATATTTCCAAGTTTTGCTTTCGTTGATGCCAAAATAGTAGAGAACTCTAAACATTCTTCAAGTTCTTTTGTAGATAGGGGGTTATCTTTTCTGCAAACAAATAGTATATAATAAATTGTATGAACTTGAACAATTTCCAAATTATTAAAAGTTTCAAGTAAAATTTTTGCTCCTTTTATAACATCCTCTACGAGACTCTCTTTTAATATTTTATTACTCAAATCCTCATAACCTAAGATGTGTAAGACATTAGCAATCTCCGTCTCATCCATACCTACACTTTCAACATTACTTAAAATGTAATCAACAACCATCTTTCTAATTTCAATATTAGATATAGAAGCAAATTCTAAATGTGTCTTAATTTTTTTATTTTTCTTTAATAATTTTATATCTTCCTGAGCCTTTTCAAAGTAATATTTTGCAGTTTTTCCATCACTATATTTTTCTTTAATTCCTTGATATCCAGACAAAAATGCACAATCTACAAGTTCTCCAATATTGGGTAGAAATCTTTTAACATCTTCTTTTGTTTCAATTCTTAAATTTTCTGGTCTCGATGCGACAATAAATCTTGTAGATTGATTTGCCACTATAATTTTATTATCTAATTTAAACTTTAAACCTTTTTTAAATTCAAATATCCTATTTATCTTTGTTGGGTCATCTCTATAACACTCTCTAACTTTTTTTAAAATTAGTTTATCATTTTCAACTAATGGATATAGAAGATTATCATAATCTACAAACATTTCAGATTGTTTTTTTGATAGAAATGGTGTATAAACAATAATTTTATCTATTTTTAGAGTAGCCATTATGTTGGATACAATTCCTGCCTGTCCTCCCATTCTTTCTTCATCATATTTAATTTTATCAAACCATTCATTTAATTTTGTATCATCCTTTAAAGGAACCTCTGCAGGCTTTCCTGTCATTATACTATAAACTAACCTTGCCACAAAATCTAATGGTTCTTCAATAACTCTTGGATATTCTTCCATTCTTTTTATTATTTCTTTGTGATCAAACTCATCAACTAATCTCTGCACATCTTCGTCTTTTAAGTATTTTATTGCATCAACATTTGTATTGTAGGCTGTATATAACTTACAATCCTTTATTGTTTCTATATATTTACCTATCATAACTATCACATTCCTTTATTAGTTTCCGAACCATAGGGGGCAGAGCCCCCTATTGGTATACCCCCGAACTATTGAAGTTATCTATCACCATAATTCCCACATTCCTTTATTAATTTCCAACATATTCTCTTCTCTTCTTCAACTGCTGGCTGGTTGTATGCATCAATATTATATAACTCTCCCATAAAGCCAACTTGCATTTCATACATATACATCATTGCCCCCAAAGAAAACTCATCAATTTCATCTAAGGTTATTCTCACATTAGGTACTCCACGCTGTGTTAAAGCCATTTCAGTAGCTATTTGCTCACATTTAATAATATTTGAAAGATTACAAGAAATTTTTTCGTCATTTATATCTTCAAATGTTATCTCTTCATCTAAATCATACCTTTCAGTTGTTATAAAAGTAATAACTTTATCTTTTTTTCCATCCATATATAGTTGTAAAAGTGAATGTTGATCCTTAGCACCTATTGAAAGTAGAGGAGTTAAACCATTGTTATTTTTACCTAAACTTTCTCCAAAGAGTTGTTTATACCACTCCCCAAAATACTTTAATCTTTCAATATAACTCATAACTACAGATATACTTCTACCTTTTTTCTCGTGTAGATAGTGTATTACCCCATTTAACAATGCAGGATTTTTAAAAATATCTTTATTTTGACAAAGTTTATCCATATACTTTGCTCCTTCTAAAATTTTTGATATATCAATTCCTAATGAGCATAATGGAGCCAAACCAACCACTGTAAAAACAGAAAATCTACCAGGAACATTTTCAGGGATTGAATATACTTTATAATTATTTTTTTCCGCCTCTCTTTTTAATTTACCACCGTTAGTAATAAAAATAATATCCCCTTTAAATGAATCTAACTTCTCAATTTTTCTTTTTATTAAATAGTAATTAACTAAGGTTTCCAAAGTATTTCCTGATTTGCTAATAATGTAAATTATCGAATTATTTAAATCTACTTTTTTTAATATTGAAAGAGTTTTTTCTGGATCGCTGTTGTCTATAAAATAGGCGTTATTATAATTATATAATGAAAGTCCATAATATATTGCCATTGTTCCCAATATAGATCCTCCCATTCCTACAACTACAACATTTATTCCATCTTCATTTTTAAAATCGTTGTATTTATTTAAATCATCGTATATAATTTCTCTAAATCCTATAACTCCTTTATTTAACTTTTCCATTAAATTTGAATATGCTCCATTAAAATCTACTTTTTCAAAGTCCTCTA
Organism: Methanocaldococcus lauensis; assembly: GCA_902827205.1. Taxonomy (GTDB): domain Archaea; phylum AGJL01; class Methanococci; order Methanococcales; family Methanocaldococcaceae; genus Methanocaldococcus; species Methanocaldococcus lauensis. The sequence goes on from LR792634.1 coordinate 204,343, forward strand.
AACTAACATCTCCAATATTAACAGCGTTTTTGTAATCATACTTCAACATAATCTCCCGCTATATTGTTTTATTTATATTTTTTATTTTAAGTAATGATTATAAAGAGATCCGCCAAACAATCCTTTATATTTTCTTATAGATGGAGAATTCTGCCAACTTAGGTTTCTAAGAACATGATAATAGCAATTTTTCATCATCATAGATAATGGGGAGTTTTCATCGTATGGATGCTTTGGACATTTGTATCTAACATACTGCATAAATATGCAGATCTCATTAAGTTTGTAAAATGTCCAATTTAGTGCATGTTCTACCCCCCAAATAAAGCCAATTTTATCTGGAACTTTAAATAAAACTCCTGTTGCCTTATCAAAATTTGCATGCTCATAAGGGTTATAATGTAAAGGAATTATTGTATCCTTTAACCCTCCAGTTTCTGTAGCAATTACAGGAGTGCAATATGCCATAGACTCCATTTGTACTAAACCACAAGGTTCCCAATATGATGGCATAACTGTCCAATCACTTCCTGCAAATACTAATGAAGATAATGGAAGGCAATATCCTATTAAAGCTAAAATCTTATCATCATATTCTTTAGCAAGATTTTTTAATCTATCTTCAATTTCTTTTTCCCCTTTTGTCAAAAATACAAATCTTATATCATGCTTTTCTAAAAGTTCAGGAATTGCCTCAAACATTGTATTAAATCCTTTTTGATATGTGGCTCTACCAACAAATCCAATTAAAGGAGTTTCTATATCTCCTTTTAACTCTCCATAAACTTCTACATCAGTGGCTGAAATTCCTTTATCTCCTACTTTATTCCAATCTTCAACATATTCATAAATTCCTCCCCTATAAAACCAAGAATATTTTATTTTTGGTTTTATATTTTTAGCATCTTCTGCGGTATATGGTGATATATAAGCATAATCCTTTGGATTAAGTTTGTTATTTGAAAGGGTAACCATCCTATCTATAATTTTTATTGGGTCGTATTCATCAATATCTATTCCATTTAATATTCCAACAAATGGCTTATTGTTTATAAATTTCTTTATATATGGACAGTTTTTTATTTCTTCAGCGTGTGTAGGGCTTACAGTATTAACAGCATCGGCATATTTTATTCCAAACTCTAAAAAAGTCATAACTTCTCCTTTATATTCAACAATTGCTCCTTTAAACGCCTCATTATGAATAGTTAATGTGGTAGGAAGATCTAAAATATCACTACATTTAGCTATAGCTAAACCGCACATCCAATCGTGTCCAGAAACTACATCAACATCTTTAATATCATCCAAATAGCTAACTACTAAGTCGGCAAATATTTCATATTTAATAGGGTCCCAAATGTCTAAATTGTTTATTTTTTCATTGCTAAATACTATAATATCTACTCCAGTTGTGGGATGCTTTGTTTTTAAAACATCAAAAGAAATTTTTGCTCCTTTATAAACAATATTAATTTTTTTAATAACTTCATAGGGATAGTTATAGTATCTGTTATAATGGTTTAAAGTTAATACAAGTACTTCATTATTAAAATTTTTTAAAAATTTGGGTAAATCTTTCATTACATCTCCTAAACCACCATAAGATACTATAGGAGTCATTGTTGGAGAAAGAATAGCGAGTTTCATAGTTATCACAACCTTTTTATACCATACATTATTAACACTTATAATGTTTATTAAATATCTAATATTTATTCAATATTAATCTTTAAATTGTAGATTATATAAAGATTACTACTTAGTGAGAAAATGAGAATAGCAATGATAGCTTGGGAGTATCCTCCAAGGATTGTGGGGGGTTTGGCTATTCACTGTAAAGGTTTGGCAGAGGGTTTGGTTAGAAATGGACACAGAGTAGATGTTATAACAGTTGGCTACGATTTACCAGAGTATGAAAATATAAATGGAGTAAATGTATATAGGGTTAAACCCATAACTCATCCAAATTTTTTAACTTGGACTTTGTTTATGGCTGAAGAAATGGAAAAGAAATTGGGTATTTTAGGAATTGATAATTACGATGTTATTCATTGCCACGATTGGATGACTCACTTTGTAGGGGCTAATTTAAAGCATGCCTGTAGAATGCCCTATGTTCAGTCAATACATAGTACTGAAATTGGCAGATGTGGGGGATTATATTCTGATGATTCGAGGGCTATACATACGATGGAGTATTTATCTACATACGAATCCTGTCAAGTGATAACTGTAAGTTATTCTTTAAAGGAAGAAATTTGTTCTATATTTAAAACTCCTGAAGATAAAGTTAAAGTTATCTACAATGGAATAAATCCATGGGAATTCGATATTAATATGAGTTGGGAAGAGATTTTAAATTTTAGAAGAAGTATTGGAGTTCATGATGACGAAAAGATGGTTCTATTTGTTGGAAGACTGACATATCAAAAAGGAGTTGAGTATTTAATAAGGGCAATGCCTAAAATTCTTAAAAAACATAATGCAAAATTAGTTATTGCTGGAAGTGGAGATATGAGAAACTATTTGGAAGATTTATGCTATCAATTAAATATAAGACACAAAGTAATTTTTTTAGGCTTTGTCAGTAAAGAAATGTTAAAGAAACTCTATAAATCTGCTGATATTGTAGTTATTCCATCAGTCTATGAGCCTTTTGGAATCGTTGCATTGGAGGCAATGGCATCTGGAACTCCTGTGGTTGTTAGTTCGGTGGGAGGTTTGAGAGAGATTATAACCCATGAATATAACGGAGTTTGGGTTTATCCTAAGAATCCAGATTCAATTGCATGGGGTGTAGATAGAGTTTTATCTGACCCAAATTTTAGGGATTATATTGTAAATAATGCAAAAAAAGATGTCTATGAAAAATACAGTTGGGACAATATAGCAAAAGAAACAGCTAATGTTTATAAAATAGCCATTGAAATGATGAGGTGATTGATATGGAAGATATGTGGGGAAAAATTGGAGAAACTGCTGGAAGAGTTTATCACCTATTAGAAGAAGGAGAAAAGAGCTTGTCTAATATAGAAAGAAGTTTAAGAAAAGAAGGATACAATACAAATATTGTAAAAATGGCAATTGGATGGTTAGCCAGAGAAGATAAGATATTTGTGCTAAAAGATGGAAATAAGTGGATTATCAAATTAAAATAAATAAAAATCATTGAAATTTATTTTTTATTTTATTTTTTTATTTTTATATTTGTGATAAAATAGTTTTAAGTGATCTATATGAGCGGTATTGTAGGAAATAGCAGTTTATTAGTTAAAATTGGAGATTATGGAGAAATCAACTATTTATTTTATCCTCATATTGGGTATGAAACTCATATATTTGATTCAGCATTGGCAATATACGACAAAAAAATAAAATGGCATTGGGATGATGATTGGAATATATACCAAAATTATATTCCTGAGACAAATATCTTTAAAACTATCTTAGAAGATGATAAGATTATATTAACAATTAAAGATTTAGTTCCAGTGTCTCACAATGTGTTAATTAGAAGATTGTATATAAAAAATAAATTAGATAAAAAAATATCCTTTAAATTGTTTTTTTATGAAAGTTTAAGAATCGGAGAAAATCCCACAGAAAACACTGTAAAATTCTTAGATGAAGGAAACTGTATTGTAAAGTTTGATAAAAAATATATCTTCTGCATAGGTGGTGATAAAAAAATTGACTCATTTCAGTGCGGTAATAGATATAGTAAAAATAGTGCCTATATAGATGTTGAAAATGGTATATTAAAAGAAAATAAAGAAAGTTCTGGGCTAATGACAGATAGTGCGATCTGTTGGAATATAGAAATTGATGAAAAAAGAAGTTTAGCATTTAATATTTATATAATTCCACAAAAATTTGATGGTGATTTATCAATAATTACTGAACAGTTGAATATAATTAAAAATAACAGTGAAAATATTAAGAATCTTTCATTAAACTATTGGAGGAACTATATAGGAGATATTAGGAAATATATAAATCCTGAATTAGTTTCAGATAGTAATATTTGCTCTATTGCTAAAAGAGCGTTGATGATTCTATTGATGCTTTGTGATAAAGATGGGGGTATTATTGCCTCTCCTTCATTACATCCTGATTATAGATATGTGTGGGGTAGAGATGGAAGTTATATAGCGATAGCCTTAGATTTATATGGAATTAGAGGAATTCCAAATAGATTTTTTGAATTTATGTCCAAAGTTCAGAATGATGATGGTTCTTGGCTCCAAAACTATTATGTTAATGGTAATCCAAGATTAACGGCATTACAGATAGATCAAGTTGGCTCTGTATTGTGGGCTATGGATGTGCATTATAGATTAAGTGGAGATAGGAGATTCGTTAAAAGATATTGGAATACAATAGAAAAGGCTGGAAATTATTTAAATTGTGCTGGTTTAAACTTTACTCAGTGCTATGATTTATGGGAAGAGAAGTTTGGTGTCTTTGCATACACAATGGGAGCAATATATGCTGGTTTAAAGTGTGCATACAGTATGAGTAAGGCGGTTGATAAAAGGGAGGAAGTTAGACATTGGGAAAAAACCATTGAATTTTTAAAAAAGGAAGTTCCAAAGAGATTTTATTTAAAAGAGGAAGGTAGATTTGCTAAATCGATAAATCCTCTAAATAAAGAGGTTGATATAAGTATATTAGGTTTAAGTTATCCATTCAATTTAATAGATGTAGATGATGAAAGAATGATAAAAACAGCTGAAGATATTGAAAAATCTTTTAATTACAAAGTTGGAGGAATTGGAAGATATCCGAGTGATATATACTTTGGAGGAAATCCTTGGATAATATCTACATTATGGTTGAGTTTATACTATAAAAGGTTGTCTAAAGTTTTAAAAGAAAAAAATGATGAAAGATACAGTTATTTCTTACAAAAATCAAAAAAATTATTTGATTGGGTGGTAAAGTATAGTTTTGGAGGTATGTTTCCAGAACAGATACATAAAGATTTAGGAATTCCAATGTCTGCTATGCCATTAGGTTGGAGTAATGCAATGTTTCTTATCTCAATATACGAAAATGACAATATTATAATTCCATAATATAAAAATAAATATAAAAATAAATCTTTGAGATGATAGATATGTTAATAACATTCACTTTCGAAGTTCATCAGCCACACAGATTAAATAAAAATATTAATAAAAAAGGAAATAATTTTTGGGAGAAGTATGTTGATACAAATCTAAATAAGGAGGTTTTTAATAAAGTGGCAAATAAATGCTACATTCCTGCAAATGAGTTAATTTTAGAACTTATTGATGAATATGACTTTAAAGTAAATTATTCAATCACTGGCTGTTTTATAGAGCAATGTTTAGAGTTTAATGAGTATGTTTTGGATTTATTTAAAGATTTAGTTAAAACAGGAAATGTTGAGTTGATTGCTGAAACCTATCATCACTCTTTATCAAGTTTGTATGAAAATGAGGAGGAGTTTATTGAAGATATAGAATTACATAAAAAATTATATAAGGATGTTTTTGGAGTAAAACCTAAAATATTTAGAAATACTGAATTAATCTACAACAACAGAATTGCAAAAATTACTAAAGACTTAGGTTTTGAGGCAATATTTACAGAAGGTACTGAGAAAATATTAAGTTGGAGAAGTCCAAATTATTTGTATCAATCTCCTGATGGTATGAAAATCTTGTTGAGAAATTATAGGTTGAGCGATGACATTGGTTTTAGATTTTCAGCAAGGGATTGGGATCAATATCCATTAACCGCAGACAAATATGCTTTATGGTTAGCATCGACACCCGGAGAGGTTATAAATATCTATATGGACTACGAAACTTTTGGAGAGCATCATTGGAAAGAATCTGGAATATTTGAATTTTTAAGATACTTACCTATTGAAATTTCAAAACATGAACACTTAGAGGTTGTTAATGTAAATGAAGTCGTTAAAAAATTAAAACCAAGAGGAGAAATTTATGTTCATGAATTTGCTACAATATCGTGGGCAGACACTGAAAGAGATGTTAGTGCGTGGTTAGGAAATAGAATGCAAAAAATATCTTTTGAAAAATTAAAGGAAATTGGAGAATTTATAAAAGAAAATAAAGATAAATTAAAAAAATCAGAAAAATTTGATGAAATATATAAAATATATAAAATTTTACAGACAAGTGATAACTTCTATTATCAATGCACCAAGGGCTTTGGAGATATGGATGTTCATATGTATTTTAGTCATTTTGACTCACCATTTGACGCCTATGCCTCTTATTTGAACATTTTGTATGACTTTAAATACTACATAAAAGATGAGATGAAAAAGTTAAATAATAGAAGTGATTATGATAGTAAAGAAAAATTAATTGTAAATAATGATATAGAAATAAAAAACATAAATGATAACAATAACAAAGAATGTATTGAAAAGAATGAAGAGCCTAAAGATGAAAACGATAAATTTATAATAGCATGAGGGAGAAATGATGAAAGAGAAGTGCGTTATATTTATTATAGATGGACTTGGAGATAGACCAAATGAAAAGGGGTTAACTCCTTTAAAGGAGGCTAAAACTCCAACAATGGATAGAATGGCTAAGGAAGGAATATGTGGTTTGATGAACGCTATTGATATTGGAATAAGACCTGGAAGTGATACTGCTCACTTATCTATTTTGGGTTATAATCCTTATGAAGTATATACTGGAAGGGGTCCATTAGAAGCTTATGGCGTTGGTCTAAATTTAAAAGAGGGAGATATTGCTTTTAGATGCAATTTTGCCACGGTTGATGAAAATTTTGTTGTTTTAGATAGAAGAGCTGGAAGAATTAGTCCAGAAGAGGCTGAAGAATTAGAAAAAGAAATTGATGGCTTAGAAATTGATGGAGTTAAAGTTATTTTTAAATCATCTAAGGGATATAGAGGGGCTTTAATTTTAAGAGGAGAGGGATTATCATATAAAGTAAGTGACGGAGATCCTCACGAAGAGGGAGTTAAAGTTAATGAAATAAAACCGTTGGATGATTCTGAAGAGGCTAAAAAAACAGCGGAAATTTTAAATAAGTTATTAAAAATTGTTTATGAAAGATTAAATAATCATCCAATAAACATAGAAAGAAGAAAAAAAGGATTACCTCCTGCTAATATAATACTACCAAGAGGTGCTGGAATAGTTCCAAAAATAGAGAAGTTCTCTAAAAAATATAATATGAGAGGAGCCTGTATCTGCGGAACTGGTCTTATAAAAGGAATAGCTAAAATGATTGGCTTAGATTGTATAGAAGTTGAAGGAGCTACTGGAACTCCTCAAACAAATTTTATGGGTAAGGCTAAGGCGTTAGTAGAGGCTTTAAAAGAATATGATTTTGTTTTGGTAAATGTTAAAGGAGCTGATGAGGCAAGTCATGATGGTAATTACAATCTTAAAAAAGAAGTTATAGAAAAAATAGACAAAATGCTATCTTATGTATTAGAGCATATTAATAAAGATGATGTTTATTTTGTATTAACTGGGGATCACTCCACACCTATAGAGATGAAAGATCACTCAGCCGATCCAGTTCCAATAGTTATTTGGGGTAAAAGTGTTAGAACTGACGATGTTGAAGAATTCAATGAATTTAGCTGTGCAAAAGGTGCATTGCATTGGATTAAAGGAGAGCATGTAATGAAGATATTGTTAGATTTAACTGGAAGAAATGAAAAGTTTGGAGCATAACTAAGTATATAATTTTTCATAAGCCTTAACTAAGATTTCTCCTGCTTTTGTAATACTTTTTTTACCAAGGAATCCTAAAGCTCTTAAAATAACAAGAGCTTTGTGAATTTCTTCTTCACTTAAACTTAAGTGTTTCTTAATGAGTTTTACTTCATCCTCCTTATAACCTCTCTCTTCTCTACTTTCCTTCCAAATCTTATTAAATTTATCTAAATTATTGTAAATTACTTTTAATATGTTAAATGTTGTTGGAGTAATACCAAACTTTGTTGATAGAAGTTCATCAATTTTTGCATATTCTATTGCTGTTTTAACATCGGTTCCAAGGTCTGTAAGTTTTATAATTTTATTTTGTAATTCTACAATGAACCCTTTAGATTCTGCTTCTCCAATAGCCTTAATTATAGCCTTTTCATCTCCTCCTACAAGATCTTGGACTAATTTTATAACTTCATCTTTATGTATATATTTCCCCTTAGGAACTTTTAAAAGTATTGCAATATCATATTTAGTTAAATAGGGCTTTCTCTTAATACTCTTTGAGAATTTAATCATTGTATGTCCTTTTTGAGTAACTCCTTTTTTTATTAAACCTTCTTCTTTACCTGCTAAAACCCACTCAGCTATTGGAACATCTCCACTCAATGCATAAGTTATTGCCTTCATTCCCTCAGTTGTAACGACTCCTAACTCTACTATTGTTCTACCCCAGTTTGTAACCCAGTATGTATCTTTATTTTTCATAAACTTTCTTTCTATTAGTTCTTTAGATTCAAGAGTGTGCAAAATTTCTCCAAGATCTTCAACATCTACTCTTCTCTGAATTTCACTGTATGTTGGTAAAATATCGGGAGTATGTTTATTAATCTCCTCTAATTTAAGTAATCCTTCTAAAACCTTTATCTCATCATCCAATACATAAATTGGCAATGTCTTTTTTTCAACGATTCCCATAGATTCATAAGTATCTATCATTGCATTACCTAACTCTGTAACTCCACTCTCATCATGGAAACCCATTTCATCAAGTTCTTTTGAAGTTCCTCCCGATCTTAATAATTCAATATCACTACCCTTTAAAATTAAAGGTCTATTAAATACTTTAACATAAGACAATATTTTTAATGCTAAATCTGCTGTTTTTGTTGTTGTATATGCCTGTCCTCCTTCAGTTCTTGGAGATATATAAAGCATTCTCATTGCCTGAAGGGCATTAACAATATTATCTCCATATTCTACAGTGTTTTTGTGAGTAATCAACTCTTCTAATGTACTAATTTTAGGAATTTTGTTTATAAAGTCAATAATTTCTTTTGTTAAGTATAGAACTGGATGTGTTTCTGTAAATATTTTTAGTATTTCTTTTCCAATTTCATTTAAATTTTCATTTTCATCTAACATCTGTCTCTCTTTAAGTAAAACTTTCCAATTTTCTGGAATGTAATTAGTTTCCTCAAATAGTTGTAATATCTTTATTATCTCAGTATCGACGAAAACATCTGGCAATTCTTCAATGTTTAATTTATCAACGATTTCCATAAGCTTTTTTCCAGCATCTGTAAATGTTATTTTTCCATCTTCTAATTCTACAAATCCTAAGATAAACAATTCAAGGATTCTACTTTTAAATTCTTCTGGTAATTTCTTTCTAATTTCCTCTTGAACATCTGTTTTTTTCATTTCTCTTAAAATTTCAAGATGTCTCTTCTTTAAAAACATCATTTCACCTTAATTTTTTAAATTTACTTAAAATAGCGTTTTAAAATTTATTATAAAAATTTATTATAATATAACTTATTTTTAACTATTTATTAAATATATTTATGTTGCTAATACTATAAAAACTTTTCTTTAAGTGTAAAATGTGATTATAGAAATATACCAATGAAAAGAAATAAAATAAAAAATAAAAAATAGACAAATTAAAATAAAAAATTTTTACATTATTTCTTCCTCTTCCACATTCTTGGGTAAGTTCCTCTATCCATATAAACTCTTTCCATATCCACAGCAACGCCTTTATCTGCTTTTAATATCTCTTTTGTGCTCATTAAAGCCTTTCCAACGCCAATAGCTTCCCCTTTTAGAGTTTCAACTAAAACTGTCTCTCCCTTCCCAATACTTTTACTTAACTTAGAGATTCCTCTAACATAAACATCTGCTCCATGACAAATAGCATCTACTGCTGAATCTTTAACAACAACCTTCTTTAAATGCCTTAAACCATACTCCATAGGTTTAATTATTTTCCTTAACTCTTCCTCATCTCCATCCTCTATCCAAAAATGATAAGCATCTAATAGATCATGTAAATATATAGCATCTTTTTCTTTAAAACATCCACTTTTAGTTCTCCTTAGTTCTTGCATATGTGCAGATGTCCCTAAAGCCTCTCCAAGATCTTCACATAGCTTTCTTATATAAGTCCCAGATTGGCATTTAACTCTAAATAGGACATCTCTACCCTCTTTATCTAATAATTCTAATTCATAAATCTTCCTTATCCTTAATCTTCTTTTAACTGCCGCCTTTAATGGAGGTCTTTGGTAAATTTTGCCAGTGAATTCTTTAAATACTCTTAATATATCATCTTCAGATGCATCTCTATGTAAATGCATCAAACAAACATACTCCTTTGGAGGTAAATGCCACATAGGTATTGTTTTTGTCGCTCTCTCTAATGCCACTGGCAAAACACCAGTAACCTTTGGATCTAATGTCCCACCATGTCCTGCCTTATTTAAATTCAATATTTTTTTTACCCAAGTAGAAACCTCGTGAGATGTTGGGCCCCTCGGTTTATCTATAACTACAACGCCATACTTTATTAAATCCTCTATCTTTCTCTCGTATGGATTAGAACCATACTCCCAATTAGTTTCTGATTCTTCTCTTACTATTAATTCATCCTCAACCTTTGTTTTTTTACACAAAATCTCACCACTACTTATAACTCTTTACAAATTTAAAGAACCTTACAAATCCTACTAAGACACCAACTAATAAACCTATAACCACATAAACCATATTGTTAGTATCTTTCCCTATAATATAACCAACCATAATACCCATAACAATACAAAAAACAAATTCAAAGGCAATGTCTCTAAACTTCATAGTCATCAGCTATATTTATTTTTATTTTGATTATTAATAATTAGCATTTTTTATTGGTGATGTAACTATGAATAAGAATCTATTGATGAAAAAAATTGGGGAAAATATAGATAATTTAATACAAAACAATCCTCCAAAGAGAAGTTTAGGGGACTTAATTCCATTATCAATATTTCAAGCGGTTAGAATAGGTATTTTAACTACTGGCTGTGGTATTGAGGCAATTATATACAACATAGGTAAAGATATTGGAAAGAATGTAATATCAAATTATATTAATGGAAATAGTTTAAATGAAATATTAGAGGATTTTGCTGAAATCTTAAAAAAGGCAAAGATTGGAAAATTAGAAATTGAAAAAATAAATGAAAAAGAAAATGAAATAATTTTAATATTGAAGGAGTGTGTTTCTTGCTACAATGCCCCAAATGTTGGAACTACACTGTGTCATTTTGAGGCAGGATTAATTAGTGGAACCTTAGAGAAGTTATTAAAAAGAAAAGTTAAAGTTATTGAAACGAAGTGTTGTGGAAAGGGGGATGATTATTGTGAATTTTATGTAAAAATTGGAGAAAAAATTTATTGGTAAATGCATAGTGGTGGAATAATGAATCTTGACGAAATTGATTTAAAAATTTTAAAGATTTTGCAAGAAGATGGAAGAAAATCATATAGAGAAATAGGACGACAGTTAAAAATTAGTGAGGGAACAGTTAGAGCGAGAATAAAAAAGATGAAAGAAAAAGGAATAATAAATGGATTTTATGTATCTATAAATCCACATAAATTAGGAAAAGATATTATAGCAATTTTAGGACTTTATTTAAAACCTTGCGAAGTTAAAAAAACCCTTGAAATTTTAAAAGGTTATGATGAAATAGTTCAAATTTATCAAACTACTGGGGAATATGACGCTGTATGTTTGGCTGTTCTTGAAGATATGGAAGAATTAGGAAATTTTTTAAGTGAAAAAATATACCCTCTTGTTAATGTAAATGGCTGTAAGGTTACTCTTGTTCTTAATATCATAAAAGAGGGTCACAAAATTCCAATATAAATTATGTTTAAAATATTAAAAAAAGTAAAAAAATATTACTCAAAATTTAAAATAGAAAGTTTTAAAAACCCTTCTTTTTTAATACGCAATTCTATACATTTTATTGAAGAAGTTCCAGTTTTACAAATAATTTTTTACGAATTTTTACTTTTTTAATAAACAATAATTAACAATCCTACGCATTGCGTAATTTGCTATAATATATAGTTTGTAGTTTAAAATATATTTATAATGATTAATCATTATAAATTATGGTGAAATTAATGGTTGTTGAAAATATAATTGAAGGTGCAAAAAAAGTATTGAATTTAACAAAAGAATCTTTAAAAAATGTGGAAAATAAGGAAGTTGGTTATAAAGGAACTAATTATAATCTTCCTTTAATATATGGGCTCTTAGGAAAAAAAGTCAAAGATATTAACGAGTTGAGAGAGTTAATTAATTCTCTTGAAATTAAAGAAGAAAAGACATTGGAAAACGCTCTCGATGCTGGAGTAGTAACTTTAATATGTGCTGAAGCGTTAGAGGCATTAAAATATGCAACAGAAGAACAGCCTTATAAAGAACCTTATGTTGGATTTATACCAGATGAAACTTTAAGAAGTTTAGGAGTTCCACTCGTAGAGGGAACAATACCAGCAATTTTAGTTGTTATTGGAAAGGTTGGAGATAAAGAAAAATTAAAGAAATTAATTAATGATATTAGAAAGAGAAATATTTTAGCATTATTCGTTGGAGAAATAATTAAAGAAATGGACGAGGCGGGAATAGAATACGGATTTGATAAATTACTAATTCCTCTTGGAGAAACTATAACTTCAGCCGCTCATGCGGCAAATCTTGCTATAAGAGCCCCACTAATTTTTGGAGGTATTGAACCAGGAAAAACAGAGGAAATAATTGATTATATAAAGAATAGAGTTCCAGCAGTTGTTATCGCATTAGGAGATATTGATGACATAACACTTTCTGCAGGGGCTGGATGTATAAAGGCAGGAATTCCTGTTATAACAAACAATCCAGTTCCAACTATTGAAGGAGCCTTAGAAAGTTCAGACATTGATAATATTGTAGAAAATGCTTTAAAAATGAAAGGTATTGAAGTTAAGGTTACTGAATTTGATATTCCAGTATCTGTAGGACCGATGAATGAAGGGGAAAGAGTTAGAGGCCCAGATATGTATGTTGAGTTAGCAGGGCCTAAGAGTTATGGTTTTGAATTGGTTAAAGTTGTAGAAAATGCAGAAGATAAAGTAGATGTTATAGGAAAAGATTTGGATGAGATGGAAGAGAAAGGAAGATATCCATTTGCAATAATTGTTAAAGTTAGTGGAAGTAATTTAGAAGAGGATTTAGAGGGGGTTTTAGAAAGGAGGGTTCATGAATTTATAAACTACATAGAGGGAGTTATGCACTTAAATCAAAGAGATCAAATTTGGATTAGAATAAATAAAAATTCATTTAATAAAGGGTTGAGATTAAAGCACATTGGAAATGTCATTCAAAGATTGTTTAAGGCAGAGTTTCCATTTATAGAAAAATGTGATGTAATATTAATAACTGATGCCGAGAAAGTTAAGGAGGAGTTAGAAAAAGCCAGAGAAATTTATAAAAAAAGAGATGAGAAAACAAAATCTATAAGGGATGAGGATGTAGATGTATTTTATGGCTGTGTAATGTGTCAGAGTTTCGCTCCAACTCATGTTTGTATTATAACCCCTGATAGGCCTGCTTTATGTGGAGGAATTAATTATTTAGACGCAAGGGCAGCGGCGAAGATAGATCCTAACGGACCAATATTTGAAGTTCCTAAGGGAGAGTTAATAGATGAGAAATTGGGGATTTATTCAGGAGTTAATGAAGTTGTTAAGGAGAAATCACAAGGAGCTATTGAGGAAGTATCACTACATAGTGCCTTAGTCAATCCTTGCACATCCTGTGGTTGTTTTGAAGCTGTTGTATTCTACATTCCAGAAGTTGATGGATTTGGAGTAGTCCATAGGGGATTCAAAGGAGAAACCCCAGTGGGAATTCCATTCTCATCTCTTGCAGGGCAATGTAGTGGAGGTAAACAGGTTCCTGGATTTTTAGGGGTTTCTATTGCCTACATGATGTCTCCAAAGTTTTTGCAAGGAGATGGAGGGTGGGAGAGAATAGTGTGGTTACCAAAAGAGTTAAAGGAAAGAGTAAAAGATGCTATACCAAAAGATTTGTATGATAAAATAGCCACAGAAGAGGACATCTCTAATACTGATGAGTTGATTAATTTCCTAAAAGAGAAAGGTCATCCAGTAATTAAAAAAGAAGAGACTGAAGAAATTGAAAAAACTAAAGAAGAGATAGAAAAAGTAAAAAAAGTTAAGGAAGAAAAAGAGGGTATAGATATTAGAGAGGCTATATTAGACATTGCAAAAGAAAGAGGTATTCAAATAATTATGAAGAATGTAAAGATTATTATAAATCTAAATGTTAAAAAACCATAGAGAGCACAGATCCATTTTTAAGATATTATTAGTTGCATACACTATTATTTAACAGTTTCGAAAGGCATATTTTTCTATATATTTATATGTCCTCACACAAATTTTCATTCTTCAAAAATAATATTCTTCTTAATTTCACATCTCAAGGAACCACTAATTAGACACTTTTTAGAGCCATTTATAACTAATTTTTAATTCTTCTTTATTTAGTTATAATTAGATTAAATATTTAAAATATTACTTTCAAATGATTTTTCGACAGCTTCATCTACTTTTATTTTAGATTATTTTATCAATTATAAAAATTATTTTTATATTTATTTAAATTCTACTAATAAAAAATTAAGAATTAAACTAATTAATAAACTCTTTTAGTTAGTATGCATCCGGGATCTTCTCTTAAATAGTCTTTAAAGTATGCGTAAGCTCTTGCTCTACAACCTCCACATACATATTTATATTCACATTTACCACAGATATCTAATTTTTCTCTATCTCTTAAATCGTTTAAAACCTTATTATTTCTCCAAAATTCTAAAAAATCTTCTTCATCATTAAATTCTTTAAAGTTTCCTAATTTTAATGGGAAAAACACACATGGCTGAATATCTCCGTTGGCCTTTAAACTTAAATAAAATCTACCGCATCCACAGCCACCAATAAAGTTTGCTAAACTCTTTAATCTGTCATCTCCATCTAAATCAACATTTGCAAAGTGTGTAGCAAGATAATATTTGTTATTCTCTAATGCAGTTCTTGAATAATATGGAGCAGTGGATAAAAAGGCAGTTTTACATTTTTTATTAGTTTCATTCATTAACTTATCCCATAATAGATTAAGTAATTCTTCCCTTTCTTCGGCAGATAAATCTATATCAAAATCCCCCACACCTACAGGAATGTAGTTATATAGTATAAAGTAATTTACTCCTAACTCTTCAGATAAATCAATAACATTTGGAACATCCTTATAGTTTAATTTAGTAGCAGTCATTGATATTCCACAGCAGATTCCTTCCTCTATAACATTTTTTATTCCCTCAATAGTTTTGTCATAAATGCCTTTAATTCCTCTAAATTTTTCATGGGTTTCTTTAGTACCATCTAAACTAATTTGGACAAAATCAACATTATGCTCTTTTAATTTTTTCACATTTTCTTTATTTAATAGTGTTCCATTTGTAGCTATAGAAATCTGCATTTCATAACTTTTAGCTATATCTATTAATTCAAATAAATCTTTTCTCATTAATGGTTCCCCCCCAGAAAATGCAATAGCTACTATTCCAGCATTACCAAAAATATCAACAACTTTCTTAGCCTCTTCACTATTTAACTCATCTTTTAGTGGCTTTCCAGCATTTGCATAGCAATGCTTACATTTAAGATTACATCTATATGTTACATCCCAAACTACTAAAAATGGAGCTCCTGAAACAAATGGCTTTTTTACTCCAAAATATGCTAATCCTCTTATCACACTTATTAATCCTTTTTTAAAATAAGGATCTTTTAAATAATTTTTGAATTCTTCGATATATTTTTCTCCAGCAAATGTCTTTAAACCTTTATCTACTAACCTTTTAAAAACCTTATACTTAATTGAACAAATATCCTCTCCATTAATGTATGCATTTATATAATTTTCAATGATTAATTTGCCATTAGAATCTTTTTTAAATAAATCTAAGATTTGACTTTTTACCAGAGGATTTAAAATAAATTTTGAAAAAATTAAAGCCATATTTTCAGGATCCATATTTCCACCACTTAGCAATAAACCATCAATCTAATTACAACTTTTATAATTACTAATATTTATTACTTTCTATTCACCAATCAAACTTTTTTATTTTAAATTCCTAAGAATAATCTTTCTCCTAAAAATTCTGGTAATCCACTTTTAACAATTTTTTCATATGCTTTCTTAATATCATATTCAACTCTTACAATTTCTATTTTAAAATTCTTTGTATCAAATATGCAATAACTCGCCTTATTTATTCTATCTCTTGGCTGTCCTACGCTACCTGGGTTTATTAAATACTTTTTATCATCCTCTAAATATACCACTCCCCTATGTAGTAAAATATTTTCAGTTTCAGAATTAACAAAAGGAATATGAGAATGACCAACAAAAATTAAATCTCCACAGTCAAATACATCATCAACATAATCTGGAAAAAGATATTCCCAAAGTTCTGGATACTTAGGATTAGCGTGAGAAAAAACAACTTTTTTATTTTTTATTTTATCCTCAATAACTAATGGGAGAGAATCCAAAAATGAAAGATTTTCCTCAGTTATAATATTTTTAGTCCATAATATTGCTATAACTCCATAAGTATTTAAAGCATCTAAACTTTCTTTACCTAAAACATAATAGTCATGATTTCCAGCCACGCATTTACATTTAAGCTTTCTTATAATTTCAATGCACTCATTTGGATTAGCTCCATAACCTACAATGTCTCCTAAACATACAATTTTTTTAATTTTTCTATTTTTTATATCATCTAAAACAGCAGTTAATGCCTCTAAGTTTGAATGTATGTCACTAATTATTGCTATCATTAGGAATCACTTTTAAATTTGTTATTATTAAAGTTATTTTTAATATTAATATTAGTAATGTTTAAATAGGTTATAATCATTTACTATTACATAAATTAAATAAATAGTATTATTATATTACAAAATTTCAAAATAGTGTTAAAAAGTGTGATAATTATGCAATATATTTATCCATTTACAGCAATTGTAGGACAGGAAAAGATGAAAAAAGCTTTAATTTTGAATGCGATAAATCCAAAAATTGGAGGAGTGTTGATTAGAGGAGAAAAAGGGACTGCAAAATCAACTGCCGTTAGAGCATTGGCTGATTTACTTCCAGAGATTGACGTTGTTGAAGGTTGTCCCTTTAACTGTGACCCTAATGGAGAACTATGTGACATTTGCAAAGAAAAGAAGAAAAAAGGAGAATTAAAAATAACAAAAAAGAAAATGAAAGTTGTAAATTTACCAATAGGGGCAACAGAAGATAGAGTTATTGGAACTCTTGATATTGAAAAGGCAATAAGAGAAGGTATTAAAGCATTAGAGCCAGGAATTTTAGCAGAGGCAAATAGAAATATTCTATATATTGATGAGGTTAATTTACTCGATGATCATATAATAGATGTTTTATTAGACGCGGCGGCAATGGGTTGGAACATAATTGAAAGAGAAGGAGTTAAAATAAAGCATCCTTCGAGTTTTATACTCGTTGGAACTATGAATCCCGAAGAGGGTGAGTTAAGACCGCAAATATTAGATAGATTTGGACTAATGGTTGATGTTGAAGGATTAAACAATGTTAAAGATAGGGTAGAGGTTATAAAGAGAGTGGAAGAATTTAATAACAATCCTGAAGAGTTTTATAAAAAATTTGAAGAAGAGCAAAAAAAAGTTAGGGAAAGAATAATCAAAGCCAGAGAGATTTTAAAGGATGTTGAAATTAGTGATGAACTTTTGGAATTTATATCTAAGGTTTGTATTGAGTTGGGGATTCAAACTAACAGGGCAGATATTACAGTAGTTAGAACTGCTAAGGCAATAGCGGCATACAATGGTAGGACAAAAGTTAATTTAGATGATGTTAAGGAGGCTATGGAGTTAGCATTGCCACATAGAATGAGAAGAAAACCATTTGAGCCACCACAATTAAATAAAGAAAAATTAGAACAGATGATTAACGAATTTAAAGAACAACTAAATAATAATGAAAATAAAAATAATGAAAAAAATAATGAAGATGACTTAAAAAAAAACATGATGTAAATGATGATATAGAAGATTCTGAAGGTTCAGAAAGTAATAATGAAAATAACAATGATAATGGAGAATTTGAAGAAACTTTTAACATAGATTACAACACTAAAATTAATCCAAATATAATAAGATTTAAAGTTAGAGATAACATTTACAGATATGGCTCTGGAAGACATATAAAAAGTTACAGTAAGAGAGGAAGATATATTAAATTTAAATATCCAAAAGGAAAAGTTACTGATATTGCATTTGATGCTACATTTAGGAAGGCATCTATAAAACAGAAAGAGAGAAGAAAAAAATCCAATAAAAAACTGGCAATATATTTAGAGAAAGAGGATTTAATGGAAAAAGTTAGAGAAAAAAAGATTTCATCATATATATTATTTGTTGTTGATGCCAGTGGTTCTATGGGAGCAATGAGAAGAATGGAGGCGGCAAAAGGGGCTATAGTTTCTTTACTCTTAGATGCCTATCAAAAGAGAAATAAAATAGGAATGATTGCATTTAGAAAGGATAAAGCTGAGTTAATTTTACCATTTACGTCTTCTGTGGAACTTGGAGAGAAACTATTAAAGGATCTCCCTACTGGTGGAAAAACACCATTAGCTGATGCATTTGTTAAGAGTTATGAAGTTTTTGATAGAGAACTAAGAAAAAATCCAAATATTATTCCAATTATGATAGTAATAAGTGACTTTAAGCCAAATGTCGCTATAACTAAAGATTACATTAAAGAAGTTTTTGATGCTTGTGAAAAAATTGCTGAAAGAGAAATTAATGTTGTATTAATAGATACTGAACCACAGTCATTTATAAAAATTGGTATTGGTAAAGAACTTGCAGATAGATTTGGCTTTAAATATTACAAAATAGATGATTTGAGTAAAGATGCAATAGTAAATATATGTAAAGATCTTTTAAATTAAAAATTAACCTTTATAAATTCCATTTATAACCATAAGTTCCTCAAAAGGTACTTTTAAAGTATCTACTTTTTTAACATAAAAACCAAGAGATTTTAATTTATCAACTGTTTCTTTTTCACCAGTTAATGAACTTTGAAGTATTTGGACAACACCATTTTTCTTTATGTAGTTTGGCAATTCATCAATAAATCTATCTAAAATTTCTCTTCCACTTTTTCCTCCATCAAATGCATAATTTAAATAACTGTCTATCTTATC
Source organism: Methanocaldococcus lauensis (assembly GCA_902827205.1). Classification (GTDB taxonomy): domain Archaea; phylum AGJL01; class Methanococci; order Methanococcales; family Methanocaldococcaceae; genus Methanocaldococcus; species Methanocaldococcus lauensis. The sequence continues at coordinate 223,718 of LR792634.1, forward strand.
ATCTTCGGATGTTGGTAAATATGGAGGATTAAAAAGTATTACATCAAACTTTCCTTTGACATTTTCAAACAAATCACTTTTAAAAACTATAATATCAACATTATTTAGTTTAGCATTTTCTTTCGCTATTTCTATGGCGTAAGGATTTATATCAACGCCAACAACCTTTTTAGCCCCTCTTTTTGCACAGGCTATAGATATCAATCCAGTGCCTACTCCAATCTCTAAAACTTCTTTATTTTTAACATCTACAAGATTTTTTAATAATAATATAGAATCTTCAGATGGTTCATAAACTTCTGGATGTAATTTTATTTTAATTCCTTCTATATTTACGATCATCTTCTCCTACCTGAATTTCTCCATTTATTACCTTTTTACAAACATCTACGATTTCACTTATATTATAAATTTTTATATCTGCTACTTCGAGAGCTTTTTTTGACACATTTCCATTTTGTAAGGTTACCACTGCCAAATCACTCTCAATCATTGCTGGAACATCATTAGCCCCATCTCCAACCATTATTGTAAAGTAACCTTCTTTTTTTAAATTTACTATTAAATCTCTTTTTTGTTTCTGATGAGCCTCTGCCATAATATATTTTTCGTCAAGATTAATAATTTCAGCCAATTTTTTTAAAAAACCTTTTCTATCTCCTGAGGCAATATATACTTTAATACCCATTTCTTTTAATTTTTTAATAGTATCTTTAACTTCCTTAAACAAACATCCCGCAGTTGCTATTGTATATTCAACCTCTCCAAGATATGTATCAATTATTAAAGCACTACCGTATCCTGTCTCTATATCATATTTTTTTAAAATGTTCAATGGTTCCTGCAAATCTTTAACTTTGGTTTTTCTATCTTTGTAAATTCCTTCTTTATTTATTGGTGGATTGCAATAAGATATTCCAATATCAACCTCTTTCAATAAATCAGAGATTAACATTTCTGGATCTCTGTTATCTACTACTTTTAATGGGTCCTCTTTAATTATAACTAATGCTCTACCTTTTTTTTCATCTACAATATCTACAGTTTGGACATTACATATAAATTTATTTTTTCTCAAATCTTTAATAACTCTCATAATTTTTACAAGAGTTCCAGCACTATCAAAAACAACTGCTACTTTCATAACAATCCCATTTAAATAACCTTACAATTATCTACATAATATAGATATGTAATTAAAGGTATAAATAAAAAAGTGTGATAGTATGAGAAAAAGAATAGTATTAATAATAACCACCATAATATTAACTGTGATGTCTTCAATGTGCATTAATAAAGAGGAGGGAGGTTATATGGAAAATAAAGCTATCAATGGAAAGGTTTTAATGGTTATTGCTCCAAAAGATTTTAGAGATGAAGAACTTTTTGAACCAATGGCTGTATTTGAATCTAATGGTTTAAAGGTTGATGTAGTTTCTACTAAAAAAGGAGAATGTGTTGGAATGTTAGGAAATAAAATTGAGGTTAAAAAAACCATATATGATATAAATAATGTAGATGATTACGATGCAATAGTTATAGTGGGGGGAATAGGTTCAAAGGAATATTTATGGAACAATACAAAGTTGATAGAATTAGTTAAAGAATTCTATGATAAAGATAAGGTAGTAGCAGCAATATGTTTGTCTCCAGTTGTTTTAGCAAGAGCAGGAGTTTTAATAGGTAAAAAAGCAACTGTATTTCCTGCACCAGAGGCTATAGAGGAGTTAAAAAAATATGGGGCTATTTATGAAGATAAAGGAGTTGTTGTTGATGGAAATGTAATAACTGCAAAATCTCCAGATTATGCAAGATTATTTGGTTTGGAAGTTTTAAAAGCTATAGAAAAAGAAAAGAATAAAAATAAATAATTACAAAATTAATTATAAATTAATAGTGTTTACTCTTGAGATTGGGCTTCTGCAACACTTTCTTCAGTTTCTTCTTTTTCTTTTATAAATCCTTCATTTTCTTCTTTTTTAGCTAAAGATAAAACTTCAGATTTGTATATAATAACATTCTTTATTGGGAATATCTTCTTACACTCTTCTCTTATTTTCTCAGCCATTTCTCCAAACAACATTGCCTGAACATACATTGGGAATGTTTTTTCCTTAGCCATATTTCTTATAATTTCTTCCATTTTCTTTCTGATGTCTGATTTTTGTTTAGCGTTCGCCCTATATGCTGTTAAAACCATAGCCTTTGTTCTTATTTTATATCCATCCTGCGTAGTTACATCGAGGATGGCGTCAATTCTACTTCTCCTTCTTCTAATTTGTGATTTCATATACTCTCTTGTAGTATCATGTCCATAAAATTGTGCTATTGCTTTATTTCCTGTAATTCCAAAGATTTTGAAATATACTCTATGCATGTGCTTTGTAGGATCTCCAGTTAAGTCTCTTAAACATGTTTCTGCTACTCTACCTAAAACTAAACTTGGATCATTTGCTGGGGTATATCCAATAAAAACTCCACCAAATTCAGGAGTTGCATAAATTTCATACCATACTTTTTCTTTCCACTTATCTCTCACTTTTCTTACTTTTCTTCTTGATCTTGCAGTTCTTGCAACAGCCATTTTTTCACCTTAAAAATTTAATTATTATTTTTTATTCTTCTCTATAGTACTCAGATATGTCAATATAATTCCTTACAGGTTTTACAACTTCCCCATACAACCTTTTTATATCTTTAGCCTTTGCTTTTTTAGGAAAACCTTTCTCAGCTTTTATTTTCTTTAGTTTAAAGAATCCATCGTTTATTTTATAAACTTTATCTAATTCAAATTCGAAATCGTTTGGAACATAAATATATATTCCATAAGTTTTACTTTTATCATTTATTGAAATTCCTAATTTTTTAGGAATAGATAAGGATTTACCCCAAATATATTTAATATCTCTACCCAATGCAGATTTTACAGGTTCAGGAGTTTCGATTTTAGTTATTTCAATATCTTCTCCATCAATATTTATAATGTCACCAACTTTGTAGGTTTCATCTTCTGGAATATTAATTACTTTAGATTCAGAAATGTCGTATCTACTAATGATTAATTTTATCTGGTTTAATTTAACTTTATCAATAACTTCTTTAACAGTTCCACAGTTTGGACATTTAACTAAATAATAGGCAGATTTATCATAAATTTTCTTTTTTAATACTTCCATCTCTTCACAACCACAATTCTCGCAAACCATATATATTTTTTCAGGCATTTTTAAAACCTCTCTCAATTTATTTTTTTCTTCTCCTTCTTCTTCTCTTATCTTTTGGCTGAATTATTATTCTATATTTTGGATTTGCTGCTCTCTCTAAGAATTCTTCATATGTAAATGGTAAGTTAGTGTCATCAGATATAACTCCCTTATTTTTGAGGAACTCTCTTGTTAGCAAGTAGTAAATTAATGCCACAGCCTTTTTACCTTTATTGTTTGTTGGAATAACCAAGTCTATGAATGAAGTTAAGTGTTCAGTATCACATAAACTAACTATTGGAACTCCTATTTCTATAGCCTCTTTCAAAGCCTGTCTATCGACTCTTGGATCACTGATAAATACAACCTCTGGTTCTATAAAGCCTTTGTATGAAGGGTTTGTTAAAGTTCCAGGAACAAATCTTCCTGCAATAGTTCTAACTCCCGTGTATTTACCAAATTCTTCTAATGGACCCATTGTATAAATTCTTCTTGAAACAGCCAATATATCCTCTGGCTCATATCTTGCTAAAAACTTAGCGGCAATTCTTAATCTTTCATCTGTTTTTCTAACATCTAAAACATACAATCCATCACTTCTAACTCTATATATAAATTTCTCCATATCTTTTGTTTTTTGCTGAGTACCTATGTGAATTCCTGAAGCTAAGTATGTATCTAATGGTACTAACAGCTCTTCACTCATATTTTCCACCCTCAAAATAGTGGTTTTTATTTATTTAAAGATTCGGGGCTTTAAAAATTAGTAGTTGTTATCCCCAAAATGTTTAAAAATTGATTAATAAAGGGGGTATATAAAATTTTCTTACTATATCATTTATTTATAGTTTCATAAATATTATCGTCAGTGTAAATAATTTACTTACCTCTTCTTCCATGAGCCCTTATACTTGGTCTTACCTTTTCAGCACCAATTCCCTTATTTCTTAATCCTCTACCTTTCTTACCTGCTGATGTTAAACCTCTAAATGCTCTTCCTCTGTGTTTTCCAGAGCATAACCAGTTAAGTTGAGGATCTGCCTGAATAACTGGGTGGTAAGGATCTACAAGAATAACCTCATACCACTTATATTTTCCATCTTCTCCCACCCAGTAACTGTTTAAAACTTCCATGTTTGGATATTTTCTTGCTGCTCTCTCTTCGGCGATTCTTTGAATTGATTTACCCATTGTTATTTTATTAACCCCTAATGTTGCTGGCTTTTTTGAATTCTTTGGTCTTGGTTTTCTTAATCCTCCTCTTCTAACTCTAACTCTAACAACGATAATTCCCTGTTTAGGTTTGTATCCTAATGCTCTTGCTCTATCTAATCTTGTAGGTCTTTCTATTCTAACTACTGCTGGTTCTCTTCTCCACTGTATTAATCTTTCCCATAATAATTCTCTAACATATGTATCTTTTGGTCTTTTCCACGCTTCTCTTATATATTTATATATTCCCATACTATCCCTCTCTTAAGGGTTCAGCATTTAGCCACATCCCCTTTTTGTATATAAAACTTTTAGAGTTATTAACTAATAGTAACTACTATATTAACTTAACGGTTTAATATCATAGACTTTTAAAATTTTATTTAATGAAAAGATTTTTATAGTAATTTCATATTAATTTATTTTGGTTATTCCTAAAAATGAGGTGATTTTAATGGAAATTCCCCAACAAATTCAAGCTCAATTAATGCAATTACAACAATTACAGCAACAATTACAAATGATTATGTTACAAAAACAAAATGTTGAATCTGAATTAAATGAATGTAAAAAAGCATTGGAAGAATTAGAAAAATCCACAAGTGAGGAAGTTTATAAGTTAGTAGGTGGATTATTTATAAAAAGAAAAAAAGACGATGTTAAAAAAGAGTTAGAGGAGAAAATAGAAACTTTAGAACTAAGAGTAAAAACTTTAGAAAAACAGTCTGAAAAATTACAAACAAGATTAAAAGAATTACAGGAAAAAATTCAAAAAATGATTCCTACAGCCGTTTAAAACTTTAAATATTTATTCTTCTTATTTAATAATTCTACTACGAAATCCTTCTTTTTAATTGCCTCATCACACGCTTTTCTAACTTTTTCTTTCATTTCTTCTAAGTTTTCTGGAGGTTTTTCTCCAACTACCTTTTTAACTGGAGTATAGGCGGATTCTCTAAACATTGGCTTCAAAGAAATCCTTTTATTATCTTCAATTAAATAACTCTCATTCCCCTCTTCAACATATCCAACCTCTATAGCTCCAGTAACCTTTTTTATCTCATTGGCATATTCTTCTGGGCAAATAATCATTAATGAGTCAGTAGAAACTCCTAATGGGTCTATATCCAATGCCTCAAGCATTTCCAAGACCTTTGGATTTATTGTTTTATAAACTTTCTCTTTATCAAAAACTAACGAAACTTTTGCAGTTTTTGAAATTTCATAGGCATCTCCTCTTAAACCACCATTAGTTACATCAGTCATTGCATGAATATTTTTAATTAAACCACTTCTAATCAAGTTTTGGCAAGCTTTTATAAAATCTACATTTAGTGTTTCGTAAATAACATCAAACCATCCGTAATATAAGGCAGTTGTAGTTATTGTCCCCCCTCCACTACCCTCAGTCATCAATATAATGTCTCCAACCTCTGCATTTCTTCTGGCTGTGGGTTTTCCTTCTTTTATAACTCCTATTGCACCAACAGCACTAACTAATCTTTCCCCAATAACCATATCTCCTCCAACTCTTAAAGTACTCCCTCCTATCAAAGGAACATTGACCGCTTCAGATACAGCACATATTCCAGCAGTGAAATCAAATATTTTTCCAACATCTCCGTCATCTGCCAAATGAATATCACTAATTAAAGCAACAGCCTCTGCTCCCATAACATAAACATCTCTTAAAGCTGCTCTCGTTACGTGAAACCCTCCCAAAAAAGGGAAATCACTTAATCTCGAATGAGTTCCATCTATTGCCGCAACTATATATTTAGCGTTATCAACTTTAACTATTCCAGCATCATCTTGCTCCTCTGTTGAAACATATGCCTTAACATTTGTGCTTTTAACTATTCTTGCTATTTCCCTATGAACAAAAAAATCTCCCTCTCCTCTACTACCAACACCCATTTTTCCCATTGTAACTTTAGATTCTGGATATTTCAATAAATTTTTTAACTTTTCATCCTTAATCTCTTTAAATTTTTCAGTAGTTTTTACCTCTTCTAATATTGCTTTTATAAATTTTTTTGCAAATTCTTCATCAATATCTTCTTTGATTTCCAATATTCTTTTAAAACCATCTTCAATAATCTTATTTTCAGGAATATTTTTTCTTAAACATCTTCTAACATATCCTTCTAAATCCATTTTTTCACCAAGTTTGATATTCAGCATTAGGTATTAATTTATGTAAATAGCAAAAATGTTTAAATATTAGCATTAGTATTTCATACAATTGATTATATATTACCATTTTTAGCATATATTTATATATTCAAAAATTTAAAGATTAATTCTATATTTATCTAAATATAAAAGTTAAAAATCAATATTATTTAATTTTAAATGTTTCATTCTATGATAATTTTTAGTTTAAGATTCAGTTTAAAAAGGTGTTAGTATGTTTTCAATAAAATTTAAAACTACCGAAGAATTGCCCGAACCTTCTCCAAGATTAATTGACCAAGTTATTGGACAAGATGAAGCGGTTAAAATTATTTTATCAGCCGTAAAAAACAAAAGAAATGTTATTTTATTAGGGGATCCTGGAGTTGGAAAATCAATGATTGTAAAAGCAGTAGGAGAAATTTTACAAGATTTTGGAGATTTTACCCCTTACTATGTAATTGCAAAACCTAATTTAAAGAATATGGAGAGACCAATAGTTGAAGTTATAGATGGAGAGTACAAAGAAGATTTAAAAGAGATTCCAAAGTTAGATTTAAAATCTCCTAATCCATTAACTTTAATTTTAATAATGGTTGGAGCGATAATTTTGTCACAGTATTTTTTAAGAAGCATACCTGAAAAGTATCTATTAGCGTCAGTGACAATAACAGCTTTAATTGTATTAGTATTTGGGTTCATTATAATATTAACAAGTATAATGGGAGCTTCAAGAGCTTCAATGAGCAACTCTTTAAGTCCAATGGATTTAAAGCCAGTTCTATTATATGAATGCAAAAAGAGACCTCTTGTTAGAGCGAGTGCATACAATGTAACGAGATTATTGGGGGATATTAAGCACTGTCCATTAGGTGGAAGACCTCCATTAGGAACTCCACCACATAAGAGAATTATATTAGGGGCTATTCACGAGGCTCATAGAGGAATTTTGTATGTCGATGAAATAAAAACAATGCCCTTAGAAGTTCAAGATTATATATTAACTGCATTACAAGATAAATGTCTCCCAATTAGTGGAAGAAATCCAAACTCAAGTGGGGCTACTGTAGAAACTAATCCAATTCCATGTGATTTTATTTTAATAATGTCTGGAAATATGGATGATGTCTATAATTTAAGAGCCCCTCTATTGGATAGAATCGACTATAAAATTGTCTTAAAGAATAAAATGGATAATACCTTAGAAAATAGAGACAAAATTTTACAATTTATTGTTCAAGAAATAAAAAATAACAATTTAAATCCAATGACTTATGACGGATGTTGTGAAGTAGTTAAAATTGCTCAATACTTAGCTGGTTCTAAGGATAAATTAACATTGAGATTAAGATTACTTGCTAACATTATAAAAATGGCAAACGATATAGCGATGGGTAAAGAAATTGAAGAATTATTAGGAAACTTTGATGAAAAAGGTAATTACAGTCCAGAAACTAAAAAAGATGAAAATAAAAAAGTTTATATCACTGCTGAGCATATAAGAAAGGTGTTTGAATCTGGAATTTACAGTATGGAGAAACAAGTAGCTTTAAACTACATTAAAAACTTTAAGAGATACAAACACATAGTGCCTAACGACACACCAAAAGTTGGGGTAGTATATGGATTGGCAGTTATAGGAGTTGGAGGAATTGGAGATGTAACCAAAATTATAGTTCAAATATTGGACTCAAAGAATCCAGGAACTCACTTATTAAATATATCAGGAGACATTGCAAAGCATTCTATAACATTAGCATCTGCATTATCAAAAAAACTGGTTAGCGAAGGAAAACTTCCACTACCTAAGAAAGATATAGATTTAAATAATAAAGAGATTTATATCCAATTTAGTCAGTCATACTCAAAAATAGATGGAGATAGTGCTACAGCGGCAGTATGTTTAGCAATAATATCTGCCTTATTAAACATCCCTCTAAAACAAGACTTTGCAATAACTGGAAGTTTAGATTTAAATGGAAATGTTTTGGCAATTGGAGGAGTTAATGAAAAAATAGAGGCGGCAAAGAAATATGGGTTCAAGAGGGTTATAATTCCAGAGGCTAATTTAATTGATGTTATAGAGAGTGAGGGGATAGAAATTATTCCAGTAAAAACTTTAGACGAAATAATTCCATTGGTGTTTGACTTAGAATCTATTGATAAAAATACAGAAACTGAAACATCTAAGATTTCCAAATAAATAATAAGAAGTGCTATTATGGACGAGAGAGAAATAGAAGAAAATTTTAGAGTATTAAATAAAAAAATTTTGGAATTAGAAAAAAGAGTAGATGCTAAACTAAAAGAAAACGAGAAAAAGATAGATGAGAAAACTAATAAAATACTAAGTCAAGAAACTATTTTAATTTTAGGATTATACTTAAAAATTATGGACGATATTAAAAAAAATTTAAAAATTATTCGTATTAACATAATACTCTTAGAACTTTTAATTATCTTTCTATACATTGCCGTTATAATATTAATATTAAAGATATTTTGAGTGAAATTATGAATAAAAGTCTATTTATTGAAATCTGTAAAAGATTATATGATAGAAAGTATGTAGTAGGTAGTGGAGGGAATGTTTCAGTTAGAGATAAAAATATAGTTTATTTAACGCCAACTGGCTCTATTTTAGGGTTTTTAAAAGAAGATGATATTGCTATAATGGATTTAGATGGAAATATTATAAAAGGAAATCCTACATCTGAAAGAAATCTCCATTTAATGATTTATAGGAAAAGGAAGGATGTAAATGCTATAATCCATACTCATTCAATTGTCTCTACTTTTTTATCAATAATAGATAAAGAAATAGAAATATTAACAGCAGATGGAAAAGTATTTTTAAAGAAAATTGGATATGTTGATTATTATGAGGCGGGGAGTTTAAAATTGGCAGAAGAAACTGCAAAAAGAGATGAAGATGTGATAATATTAAAAAATCATGGTGTAGTTTGCTTAGGAAAGGATTTAATTGATGCCTATGTAAAAGTGGAAACTTTAGAAGAGCAGACTAAACTAACTCTTTTAAAACTTCTTGTAAATAAATAAATTTTTTTGATTATTTAACTCTCTCTAACTCACTAACTATGCTCCATATCTGTGTTCTTGTATGTAGTGGCATATTAGGGTCGTTACTAATTTCATCCAATATGTGAATTGCAGTTGCACTCCTTACAATTGGTTCTTCGTCCTCTTTTAAAATAGTTTCTTTAGCCTTTTCTGCAGCTGCTCTAATGTTTCTTGGAACAGTAGTATCATTAATTATCTCATCTAACATTAATGCAACATCTTTTAATATCTCTTCAGGAGTTTTTTCCCTTGCCGCACTACCAAACACCATAACTCTCACCTCATAAGATATTTTATAGTATTAATTATATTAATTTCATTACTTAAAAGAACTTTAATATGAAATAAATTAAATCAAATAATATATATACCAAACTACTATTATCTAAATTATTATTTATTATTGTTAAGAAATATTTAGGCTTATCGGTGAAATGATATGTGTGGAATTATTGGATATATTGGAGATGAAAAGGCATCAAAGATATTATTGAATGGTTTAAAAAGATTGGAATATAGAGGATATGACAGTTGTGGAATCGGAGTTATTAATAAAGACAGATTAATTATTAAAAAGGATGTTGGAAAAGTTGATGAAGTATCTAAAAAAGAGGATTTTTTAAGTGTTGAGGGTAATATAGGAGTAGGACATTGTTTGCATCCAGATACCTATATTATTCTATCAGATGGTAGAATGAAAAAGATTTCTGAAATTGATGATAAAGATGAAGTTATATCAGTTAATTTTGAAGATTTAAAACTATATAACAAAAAAATCAAAAAGTTTAAACATAAATCACCCAAGGTATTATATAAGATAAAAACTGCTTTTTCTGAACTTATCACAACTGGAGAACATAAACTGTTTGTGGTAGAAAATGGAAAGATAGTTGAGAAATGTGTTGAGGATTTGAATGGAAGTGAGTTAATTGGTATAGTAAGGAAGTTAAATTATAATTTTAATTATAAAGTTGAGTTTGAGATAATAAATAATATAAATCCAATCAAATCCCCAAAAACCCCTACGCCCGAATTAATGCAAATTGTTGGTTATATTATTGGAAAAGGTTATTTCCCTTCAAATAGAATGTTGAGATTAAAAGATGAAAGGAAAGATGTCTTGGAATATTACAATAAACTATTTAAAAATGTTTTTAATTTAGAAGGAAATATTAAAAAGAATAATGGTTATTACATATTGGAGATAAACAGCAAATACTTGGTGGATTGGTTTAAAAAGAACATTCCAGAGTTGTTTAATAAAAGAACTCCAGAATTTGTATTTAGATTAAATAATAATTTAGTTGCATCATATTTAAGGGGAATATTTGATGCAGAAGGTTATATAGGAGTTGATGCTAAGCAAATTGGTATAGGAATGACTTCTGAATGTCTTATAAAAGAAATTCAGTTCTTGTTGTTGAGATTTGGAATTTTAGCATCATATTTAAAAATAGAAAGAGAAGAGAAAAATTATACTAATGTATATAAACTTCTTATAAGTGATAAAAAATCCTTTGAATTATTTAAGAAATACATTGGCTTTACTGCAAAGGACAAAATGGAGAAATTAATTAATATATTAAACAAAATGAAAGGACTTAACTTTAGATATATTTCAGTTCCAATGACTAAAAAAGAAATAATAGAATTTGTAGGCGTTTCATTAAAAACAATAAAAAATGAAGATAACTATTGCACTGATTACACAATAGAAAAGATTATTAAAGAATTAAATAGTAGAGGATTATATGACAAAGCAAACTACCTAAAGAAATTCTTAGATGGAGATGTAGTTTGGACAAAATTTGAGATTGAAAAGATTGAATCTGATGTTGAGTATGTTTATGATTTAGAGGTTGAAGATTATCACAACTTTATTGGAAACCTAATAATTAATCATAATTCGAGATGGGCAACGCATGGTAATGTAAGCAAAGAAAACGCTCATCCACACACTGATTGCAATGATGAAATAGCAGTGGTTCATAATGGAATAATTTCTAACTATAAAGTATTAAAGGAGGAGTTAATTAAAAAAGGGCATAAGTTTATATCAGATACAGATACAGAGGTTATTTCTCATTTAATTGAAGAAGAATTAAAGAAATTTGAATATATAAATGAAGAAAATTACATAAAAGCTGTTAAAAATGCGATTAAAAAATTAAAAGGAACTTATGCATTAGCCATAATAAATAAAAACTTTCCAAACCTATTAATTGGAGCAAGAAATGAAAGTCCCCTAATTTTAGGAGTTGGAAATAATAGTTATTATTTAGGTAGCGATGTTACAGCATTTTTAGATTATACAAATAAGGCGATCCCATTAGAAGATGGCGATATTGTTATAATTAAAAAAGAAAATGATAATTATAAAGTTGTTATAGAGAATGATGGAAAAATTGTAAAAAGAGATATAATAAAAATTGATTGGGATATAAGCTCTGCTGAAAAGATGGGATATCCTCACTTTATGTTAAAGGAGATTATGGAACAGCCAGAAGTTTTAAAAATCTCTGCTAAAATATCCTCTGAGGAAATTAAAAAATTAGCTAAATGCATCAAAGATTATGAAAGGGTTTATTTTGTTGCTATGGGGACATCACTACATGCGGCAATGGTTGCTGAGTATCTATTTTCAAAGTTAGGAAAAGTTGTTATTGCCTGTGATGCATCAGAGTTTTTAAATAAAGGGGTGGTAGATGAAAAAACATTGGTTATAGGAATTACTCAAAGTGGAGAAACTTATGATACTTTAAAGGCTTTGAGGTTTGCTAAGAAAAATAAAGCTAAAACAGGAGTTATAGTAAATGTTATTGGAAGTTCTGCAACAAGAGAGGCGGATATAACCATTATGATGGGTGCAGGAATTGAGATTGCAGTATGTGCTACTAAAACTTACACTTCTCAATTAATGATAATTTACAGACTGTTTATAGAGTATGGAAAACTTATTGGTAGGGATATGAGTAAATATGAAAAAGAAATCAATAAAATCCCTGAGTATGTAAGAGAGGTTTTAAATAAAAAAGATATAATTAAAAATATTTCTCAAAATCTAAAGGTAAATAACTACATATTTATATCTAAGGGGATAAATATTGTTAGTGCATTGGAAGGAGCTTTGAAGTTTAAAGAAATTACCTACTTACATGCAGAGGGTATGAGTGGAGGTATGTTAAAGCATGGGACAATATCACTAATAGATGAAAATATTGATACTATATCAATAGTGCCACCAAGAAGTTCCTCAGTGTATGAGTCATTATTATCAAATATTGAAGAAGTTTTAGCAAGAGGAGGAAAGGTAGTGGCTATAACTCCAACTGAAATTGATAACACATATAACATATTAGTTCCAGAAGTTATTGAAGAGATTTCTCCAATTGTCTATGCCCCTGCATTTCAATTGTTAGCCTACTATAAAGCTGTTGAACTTAGAAGAGATGTTGATAAACCAAGAGGTTTAGCTAAGAGTGTTACAGTGGAATAAAACCTTATACTTAGGAAATAGTTGCAATAGTTCTTATAAAGCCTCCCCCATCACCTACTGGAACGCTCTGTCCGTATTTTCCACAGTAACCTACGCTTAGTTTAAAATCTTTTGTAACGGCATCTACCTTAAATAATATATCCAAGATTTCTCCACTTAATCCAGCATCTTTTAAAACTTGAGTTAATTCTCCATTTTCAATTAAATATGCTTCAACTGCACTAAACTGGAATAAACCTTTACCAGTATCAACCTGTCCTCCCCTTGAACCTTTTAAAAATATTCCTTCTTTTGTATCCTCTAAGAGTTCATCAAATGACCAATCTCCTGGTTTTATATAAGTATTACTCATTCTTACAATTGGCTTATTTAATCCCTCTGATCTACCATTTCCTGTTAATTCAGCATTCATTCTACCAGCGGTTTCTCTTGAATGTAGATAAGTTTTTAAAATTCCATTTTCAATAATAACTGTCTTTTTTCCTTCAACTCCTTCATCATCATATTTGTAAGAACCAAAGGCATCTTTAACCGTAGCGTCATCTATAACTGTTACATATTCACTCCCAACACTCTCTCCTAACTTGTCTTTAAATACACTATCGTTTTGTAAAACTAAATCAGCCTCTGAAGCATGTCCAACAGCTTCATGTATAAAAACTCCAGCCAACTCTGGATCTAATATCACTTTAAATTTCCCTTTTGGGCAATTTTTTGCTTTAAGTAATCTTAAAGCTCTATTTTTTGCCTCTATAGATAAATTTAAATAATTATCCAATATTTTCTCAAATCCAAAACCTCCTGTTCTCTCAGCACCATATTGCAAATTTTCATTTTCTTTAGCAACGCAATTCATATACATTATGCATCTTGTTATTTCTCCTTCAATTCTTGAACCTTCACTATTTATGAATAGTTTTTTACCCAATACATCAGAATAGCTAACAGATATACTTTTAATTTTTTTATCCATTATATTTTTGTAAGCATCTATTATTATATCTTTCTTTTCATCAATATCCACTTCGACAGGATTTATTTTTCCAATCATTTGGTAATTATCTACTATCGCCTTATAATCTTTTAGAGATACTTCTTTTTCTGAATATTCATTTGAAATTTTAGCCATTTTATATGCCTTATTTATTAAATTTTCAATTTCTTTTTCATTTATAATGTTTGATGAAGCAAATCCCCAGCCATTTTTATATAAAATCCTAACAGCAACTCCTTGTCCTAATCCAGAAGATATCTCTTCTATTTTTCCATCCTTTAATATTATGGAGTTAGTTTGCCCAGAATGTATTCTTAAATCTGCATAATCTCCTACTTCTAAGAGTTTTTCCAATTTTTCTATATTGATACTGTTAATCATAAAATCACCATCACATTTTATATATTCTCTTCATGTTAATATTTTATTTGTCATTATAACTCACAATCTATCTATAAAAAAATTTAGGTGGGATTATGAAAAAATTTATCCTATTTGTATTAATAAATGTTCTTCCAATAGCTATAATTGGATGGTATTTGTATGAAAATATTGGAGGAGCGGAATCATTAAATGAAGTTATAGAAAACTCTCCATTTAAAGAATTTACATACATTGACCACGATGTTATTATGAATAACAAAGAAAATATAAGTAATATTAATGGGATTTACAAAGACCTTTTAATATTTATTAATGGAGTTTATATTAGTAGTGATGGTAATACTGTTGGAATAAAAGTTCCTATGGCATTTATATTTAAATATATAAAAATTGATGATTATAAGTATTACAACGGTTGTATTATAAAAGGTAATGGTAATTTAGGGAAAGCAACACCAAATGATTTAACAGTTTTAATTCCTCAAAACTTTAAGGACATTGTTATTTATAATAGAGATAGCGTTATAGCTGGGGTAATTACTAATAACGAAACTGTATATGTGTGGGTTTTCAGGAAGAAAGGAAATATTACTGCAGAAACGATAAAATTATATTTTGAGAATGTAAAAAAACATAATCCAGATTTAATTGAATATAAAGTTATTGATTTTAAAGATAAATTTTATGTATATCTTAGATATAGAGGACACTATTTAAAATTAAACAAATTAATCTAATGGGATAAAATGAAAGTTGTTATTACAAGACCTAAGGAAAGATCTGGGGTATTTGCTAAATTATTAAAAAAAGAAGGTTTTGAACCAATATTATTTCCTACTCTGGAGATAGTTTATAACAAAGATGTTAATGTTGATTTAAATAAATATGATTGGATTATTTTCACATCTCCGAGTGGCGTTATTGGATTATACAACATATTGGACGATAGAAAAAAAGATAGGGTTAAAGATAAAAAAATTGCTGTCATTGGTGAAAAAACTGCAAAAACTTTTAAAAAATATTTTGGTAAATCTCCAGATATAATTCCAAAGGAATACACTGCTGAAAAATTATTGGAAGAATTAAAAAAAGTCATTAATGGAAATGAAAGATTTTTAATTCCTACAACACCATCAACCAGAGACATTTTAAAAAATAATTTAAATGCAGATTTATTGTTTGTTTATAACTCTGTTGAACCAAAAAATTTAAAAGAAAAGTTTGAAAAATTAAAAAAAGAATTAAAAGATGAAAAATTTATTTTAACATTTACAAGTGGATTAACTGCTAAAAACTTTTTTAAATATGTGGATAAGGAATTTTCCAAGATTATAGAGAAGAATTATATTGTAGCAATAGGTCCAATAACTGGAAAAGTTATTGAAGAATTTGGATTTAAACCTTTACTACCTAAAATATACACTATTGAGGGAATTATGGAAGTTATAAAAAATATTAAATAAATTACAAAGAGTGTGGTGGGGTTTTATAGATGATAAATGTAAATGATAGAAATTTAATAAAAAAAGCCATTGAAAAAATAAACAAACTGTCTGAAAAAGTTGATAGGTTGAAAATAATGCACGTATGTGGAAGTCATGAACATACAATCTGTAAATATGGAATTAGAGACATTCTTCCTGAAAATATTACTGTAATTCCTGGCCCAGGTTGTCCTGTATGCGTTACTACACAAAAAGAGATTGATACAGCAATATATTTGGCTGATAATGGATATGTTATAACGACACTTGGAGATATGTATAGAGTTCCGGGAAGCGAAAAATCATTGATGGAAAAACAGGCAGAGGGTTGTGATGTTAGAATTGTTTATAGTATTAGTGAAGCTGTAAAAATGGCTAAAAAAGAAAGAGATAAAAAATTTGTTTTTGTGGCAATTGGCTTTGAAACAACTGCTCCAACAACAGGAGCAGAGTTAATTAGTTTAAAAGATAAAGATATTGATAACTTTTTTATTTTAAACTGTCATAGGCAAACCCCTCCAATTATGGAATTTTTGCTGAGTGAAAAAACATACATAGATGCATTTATTTGCCCCGGACATGTTTCAACGATAACTGGATTAAAGCCATATTATATGCCATGCGAAAAATATAAGGTTCCAATGGTCGTTGCTGGATTTGAACCAATTGATGTATTAATGGCTATAATTATGATATTAAAGCAAGTAATAACGGGAGATATAAAAGTTGAAAATGAATATATAAGGGCTGTAAAACCAGAAGGGAATGTATTGGCTCAAAAGATAATAAACGAAGTTTTTGAAAGTATAGATGTGCCTTGGAGAGGGTTTCCAATTATAAAAAATGGCGGATTTGGATTAAGGGAGAAATATAAAAAGTTTGACATTTATGAGCATGAAGATATTCCAGAGATTAAAGAAAAAATCCCAAAAGGTTGTATATGTGATAAAATATTAAGAGGAGAAAAACTACCAACGGATTGTCCATTATTTGGAACAGCTTGC
Source organism: Methanocaldococcus lauensis (assembly GCA_902827205.1). Lineage (GTDB taxonomy): Archaea > AGJL01 > Methanococci > Methanococcales > Methanocaldococcaceae > Methanocaldococcus > Methanocaldococcus lauensis. The sequence goes on from LR792634.1 coordinate 240,751, forward strand.
AATCCATTAAATCCAGTAGGTAGTTGTATGGTTTCAGATGAAGGAACTTGTAGAATATTTTATAAGTATAGAAAAATTTAAAAATTCTATTTTATGACAACTCTCCGCCTAAAGTAGAGGCTTTAGGAGAGGAGCTTATGGGTTGCTAAGCCCACTATCCTTACTGTAGCAAAGCGAGGGCTACGAAATCCGCAAGGATTTCGTTTAATCCCTCTCGAGATTCGGGATTACATATAGGACTATATACATAAAATAAATCCTAATCCCCTCCCGTTTCCCATTTCCATAGCAAACCGATATCTATGGAAATGGGTTATCCTCAGTCCATAGCTTCATCGAGATTACCAATCTCTCTGCTGTGGGTTCATTGGACTTCCGGGCTGAACGGAGACAGCCCCATAAAAGGAATTTATATTAACCTCGAAGGCAGAGCCCTCTCATCGGTTATATAACAATATTGTCTCACTGATATTTAGAAGCTGCTACAAACCCTATCTCCTTGCTTCGCAAGGAGAGTAATGAAATCTGAAAGATAACAGAGATTCTTAGCAACAATTTATGTAAATAATCTACAAATGTGTTTTTGCAAACTCTTGTAGTTTTTTAAGAGTTCCAAAATTCAACAATCCAATATCAGTTATTCCAATAACTTCAGAATTTAGATAATCTTTTTTTATAACTTTTGATGAAGGAGGATTGTTAATTAGATCATTTCCCGGAGACAATGGATTAAATGCTGGTAAAACAATATATTTTTTATTTAATAAATAAATTGGAAATTTTATAATAGCCCCTACTTCATCTCTAAGTTTTATTGAAGGATGCTCATGTCCCAAAATCCAATATTTTTTCTCTAACAAATCCTTAGAAACTTTTAGATATTTATCTCCGTGGAAAATTAAATAATCATTTAATATAAAATAATCATAAACTTCATAACCAGTAGAAGAAATAAATGTGTCATGATTTCCTTTAATTAAAATAATATTAACATATTCTTTAACAAAATCAATAAACTCCTTCAATAATTTAATTTCTCTTGGATAGGGCTTAAAATTATGCTTTATATCTCCATTAATTATTAAATTGTTAATTTTATATTTTTCAATTATTGATAATATATTTTTTACAACAATATCCTTTTGTAACAGTGGAAAATTAGCTCCTCCCTCGTTGAAAAATATGTCAAAACCTATATGTGTATCTGAAATAATTCCATAATCTTTATAAATTAAGCATCTATCAATTGTTATATAAAAATCTTTAATTTTAAGTTTATCTTCCATAAAACCACTTTCAAATGTGTGGTTGTTTAAAAATAAAAGTAAAAGATTAAAATAAGAGAATAAATCATTAACTTTATGCCTGTTCAACCAACAATCTTGCAGTTTCTGGAGTGTATCTCCAATCTGGTGGCAAGACTCCTCTTGACTTGTAGTATTTTACTAATCTTCTAATTTTTGATTCTATTAATTGTAATCCTCTCTTTGAGTGTAAATCCTTTGGATGCTGTTCTAAGTGTTTTCTTAAATTGACTGCTCTTCTCATTAAGTTTAATAAATCTTCTGGAACTTTTGGATATAAGCCATGTTCTTTCATAATTTTACTTATTTTTTTACCAGTAATTAATTTAACATCTGGTATTCCATAAGTGTCTCTCAATATTAAACCAATCTGTGCTGACTGATAACCTTTCTTAGCTAACTCTACTACTAACTGTTCTACTTGCTCCGGTGTATATTGGACCCATTCAGGAGGTTCTTTCCTGAAGGGTCTCTTTGAACCGGAGCGACCTCTTTTTCTTGCATGCATTCTTGCCATTATTATCACCCGATGGTCGCCAGTCCAAAGAGACCTGGCATTTTTTAACTTTTTATTTTTTCTTATTTTCTATAGGAATAGTAATGTTTTTATTTATGTTGTCAAAATTTATATTTTAACTTTTGTAGTTTCTAATGAAGATCTATAAAAGACCTATTTATAATTTTTGGTGAATACCATGTTATTAAAAGTTGAAGATTTGCATGTTCATAGAGGTAACAGGAAAATATTAAAGGGAATAAATTTAGAGGTAAAGGAGAATGAGATCCATGCCATAATTGGGCCGAATGGAGCGGGTAAATCCACATTGGCTTACACAATAATGGGAGTTTCTGGTTACAAACCAAGTAAAGGAAGGATTATTTTTAAAGGAGTTGATATAATAAATAAGAGCATTACTGAAAGAGCGAGAATGGGATTAACCTTAGCGTGGCAAGAGCCCGCGAGATTTGAAGGAATTAAGGTTAAAACATATTTAACCTTAGGAATGAATGAGAAATACAAAAAAGATAAAGAAATAATGGAGCAAAAAATTAGGGAATCTTTGGAGTTGGTTAAATTAGACCCTGATAAGTATTTAGATAGATATGTTGATGAGACTTTAAGTGGAGGAGAAAGGAAGAGAGTTGAATTGGCATCTATAATATGTATGGAACCAGATTTAGCTATTCTTGATGAGCCAGATAGTGGAATTGACATTGTATCATTTGACGAAATAAAAAGAATTTTTGATTATTTAAAAGAAAAAGGATGCTCTTTATTGGTTGTTACCCATAGAGAGGAACTTGCAGAGAGTGCTGATGTTGTTTCTTTAATTTGCAATGGAGAAGTTATAAAAAGTGGAGATCCAAAGGAGGTTGGAGAATTTTACAAGAAAAATTGTGGAAAATGTTACAAGTTTCAAAGAGATTAAAATTTAAAGTGTATGGGGGATTTGTATGGTTAAAGAAGAATTGATGGAAATAATGGAGGCATTAAAATATACATCAGATAATCCTGAAAAAGTTATTCATGGAATAGGTCCAAGAATTATAGTTAAAGAAAATAAAATAATAAATATTGAAAGATCTGAGGGAATAATATTGGATGGAAAAGAAGAAGGAGATAGGTTAAAAGTAAAGATGGTCGTAAAGAAAGGTTATAAATTTAAAGAGCCAATACATATGTGTTTTGGTATTACTAAGGAAAATGTATCTCAAATTATAGATGTAGAAATTGTATTAGAGGAGAATAGTGCTATATCATTAATGTCTCACTGTTCATTTTTAAAGGGTAAGGGAATTAAGCATATTATGAATGGAGTTATAAAAATTGGAAAAAATGCAAGATTTTCATATAATGAGTATCACTATCACGGTATGGAAGGAGACATTTTAGTAAAACCAACAGTAAAAGTAGAAATTGACGAAGGGGGAATATATACTTCAAACTTTACCCTAACAAAAGGTAGAATTGGTACATTGGATATTTATCAAGAGATTGATGCTAAAAAGGATGCTATAATTGATATAATGACGAGAACTTATGCTATAAAAGATGATGTGGTTAAAGTTGATGAAATAGTTAAATTAAATGGAGAGAATGCAAAGTGTATTATAAAAAGTAGAGGAGCGGCGATGGATAACTCTAAGATATCCTTAAAATTAAAAATTGAAGGAAATGCTCCATACTGTAAAGGACATATTGACTGTGCAGAGATTACTAAGGGAAATGCAGAGGTTGAATCAATTCCAATACTCGTTGTTAGAGATGACAGAGCGAGAATTACCCATGAAGCGGCAATAGGTAGCGTTGATAAGAAGCAATTAGAGACATTGATGGCTAAGGGATTAGATGAGGATGAAGCTACAGAAATAATAGTTAAAGGTATGATTGGGGATTTATAGCCATCCATAGGGGGATTCACCCCCTATGGTTCAGGATACTCCCAAATATTTGCCTTTTTTGTTTAATTTTAGATTAGAATAAAAAGAATATAACAAAAATTTGTGTTTTACAATAGTTTCACATTAGTATTTTTATAATGTTTGTTTGTTAAAATATATTTATAACCCAATTTCATATTAATATATATTTAAAAAACTATTGGAGGTAAGATTATGGAAAAAATAGCAGTATTGGCATATTCTGGAGGATTAGATACAAGCTGTTGTTTAAAGTTATTGGAAGATAAGTATGGGTATAAGGTAATTTCTGTCTGTGTAGATGTTGGACAGCCAGAAGAAGAAATAAAGGAGGTTGAAGAGAAAGCCAAAAAACTTGGAGTTTTAAAGCACTATACAATAGATGCAAAAGAAGAGTTTGTCAAAGATTATATATATAGGGCTATAAAGGCAAATGCGGTTTATGAAGGTTATCCATTATCAACAGCATTGGCAAGACCTCTAATAGCTTATAAAGTTGTTGAAGTTGCTTTAAAAGAGAATGCTGAAGCAGTAGCTCATGGATGCACTGGAAAGGGTAATGATCAATTCAGATTTGAGACAACTATAAGAATCAAAGCACCACATTTAAAAATTATTGCTCCTATTAGAGATTTAAACTTAACGAGAGTTGAAGAAATTGAGTATGCAAAAGAAAAAGGAATTCCAATCCCTACAGAGAGCAAAAAATATAGTATAGACGAAAACTTATGGGGAAGAAGTATTGAAGGTAGTGAATTAGAGAATCCTAACTTTGTTCCACCAGAAGAGATATATGCATGGACTAAAAACCCAGTAGAAGATAAAGAAGAAGAGATTGTTGAGATTGAATTTAAAGAAGGAATTCCAATAGCCATAAATGGAGAGAAATTAGAACCAGTTGAGTTGATAAAGAAGGCTAATGAGATTGCCGGAAAACATGGAGTTGGAAGAATAGACATTATGGAAGATAGAATTATTGGATTAAAATCAAGAGAAAACTATGAATGTCCAGGAGCTGTTCTACTATTAACAGCTCACAAAGCTTTAGAGCAGTTAGTTTTAACAAGAGATGAACTTAGATTTAAAGAGATAGTTGATAGCTTATACGGAGAATTGATTTATAAAGGATTGTGGTTTGACCCATTAAGGGAAGATTTAGATGCATTTATAGATAAAACTCAAGAAAGAGTTACTGGAACTGTGAAAGTTAAATTATTTGGAGGAACTGCAAGAGTTGTTGGTAGATACAGTGATTATGCATTGTATAGCAAAGAGATGGTTTCGTTTGATGAAAAGGAGATTGACCAAAAAGAACTTGCAGGAATGGTTAAATATCATGGATTGCAGGCAATGTTATACGAGTTAGTTAAAAAAAGGTTTAAAAAATAATTTTTAATGCTATTGAAAATAAGGTGAGAAATGATGGTTGTAGAATATTTAAAAAAACTCTCAAAATTACACGGAATTTCTGGAAGAGAAGATAGTGTTAGAGAATTTATGAAAAAAGACTTAGAAAAATACTGTGATGAGGTAATTATTGACAACTTTGGAAATTTAATTGCTAAAAGAGGTAATAGTGGAAAGAAAATTATGATAGCCGCTCATATGGATGAGATTGGTTTGATGGTTAAATACATTGATGAAAATGGTTTTTTAAAATTCACAAAAATTGGAGGAATTTATGACCCAACTATATTAAATCAAAAAGTTGTAGTTCATGGAAGTAAAGGAGATTTAATTGGTGTTCTTGGTTCTAAGCCACCACACAGAATGAAAGAGGAAGAAAGAAATAAATTAATAAAATATGAAGATATGTTTATAGATATAGGGGCTGAAAGTAAAGAAGAGGCTATAAAGATGGGAGTTAATATTGGAACATGGGTTTCCTTTTTGAGTGAAGTTTATGAGTTAGGAAAACATAGATTGACAGGAAAAGCATTTGATGATAGAGTTGGATGTGCTATCCTCTTAGAAGTTATGAAAAGATTATCTAAAAAAGATATTGACTGTCAAGTTTATGCAGTTGGAACAGTCCAAGAAGAAGTTGGATTAAAGGGGGCAAAAGTTTCAGCGTTTAAAATAAATCCAGATGTTGCTATTGTATTAGATGTAACTATTGCAGGAGACCACCCTGGAATTAAAAAAGAAGATGCTCCAGTTGATTTAGGTAAAGGGCCAGTTATTGGAATAGTAGATGCATCAGGAAGAGGTTTAATAGCACATCCAAAGGTTTTAGAGATGATTAGAGCAGTTTCTGAAAAGTATATGATAGATGTTCAGTGGGAAGTTGGAGAAGGAGGGACTACTGATGCTACAGCAATACATTTAACAAGAGAGGGAATTCCTACAGGTGTTATCTCAGTTCCAGCAAGATACATCCATACACCAGTTGAAGTTATTGATAAAAGAGATTTAGAAAAAACAGTTGATTTAGTATATTACACTATAAAAGAGATTAATAATTTCTTCTAAAAATTTTAAAAACTTAAAGCATAACAGATAATTCCACAAACTGTCCAAGCCATCAAACCTTTTTTATAAATAGATACTTCATCTATCTTTCTAAAAACTTTTTTTCTATCAATCTTCAATTTACCATATGGAAATCCACCAACTATAAATGTATCATAATTTTTCAATTGATAGGGTTTTGTTAATTTCCCTTGTTTAGTCATTAAGGCAATTTTTTTAGCATTAATTTCATTTAACAACTCTTCCAAACTTTTTTCTTCCATTTTTATTAAAGGATTTATTTTCCCTTTTAAAACATCTTCCATAACTCCTAAAAACCTAAAATAATTTCTTGGTAACCTTACTTCAGGATTTATCTTTAAAACTTTATCATCATAAGTATGAACGTAAATGTTTAATTTTCCTTCGTGATTTATAGGACTATCTAAGATATTTAAAAGGGAGATGTGAACAATATCTGGCCTGCCTCTCATTCTTTTATCTTTTAAGTTTTCCATAACCTTATAATGATAATTAGAATCTAATATATCATATTTATAAACTCTGGACTTTTTTATTTTGTTTTTTATTTCTTTAGGTATCAATTCAAGGGCGGATTTTGCTAAAATTATATTATACATATTTTATTCCTCATCTATATTTAAGTATATTTAATTTCTATGTTCTTTAGTAGCATCTAACACTGTATAACTAATTTTTGCATTATCCAATCTTTTAATAACTTTCTCAGCCATTTTTCCAGTTATTAAAGCGATAACATTAGAACCTCTATTGCAGGCATTTACTATACCTTCTGGAACAGCAAATCTTATATCTGGTTTAATATTTAACTTTCTCGCTACAACGTAGGCAACAGTTCCCATTGTGGCTACAACATAATTATCGGTCTTATTAAGATAATCTTTAATTAAATCAAAATTGACAGCCCTTGAACCCCCAATAACTTCTGGTGGGATTTTGAATACTATAACCCTTCCCTTTGGAACATCTATAATTCCTTTAATTTCACAGATAGAAATATCTTCTCCCTTTTTTCCTCCATACAATACTTTAGCCTTTGCCTCTCCTTTAGGTTTCTTTGAAGCATACAATAAACCTTCTTTCATATATAAATATACAGTTTCTCCATCTTTAACATCCTCATCTGCAATTGCTGGCCATATATCTTTATATCTATAAACTGCAGAATTAATTTCATCTAAGTATTCTCTAAATTCAGATATCCAATTTTTCAACTTTCTTAAACCTTTTTCAGTAACTACATACTCTCCTCTACCTCTTGACTTAACATAACCCTCCTTAACTAAATTCCTTATGTGCTCTGAAACTGCCTGAACTGTTATTCCTAAATTTTCAGCAATGTCTTTTTGTTTTATATGTGGCTGTTTTCTTATAATTTCAGACAAAACTTGAAATTCAGTTATACTTCTCTTCTTCATATAAACTCCCTCATAAATTTTAATTTGGATATATTATAACTTATATATCACTCAGTATTTAAATGTTAAAGATTACTTTAATAATAGATTATAAGATTATTATAATGTATCTAAATACCGAATTATAGATTATAGGTGATACTATATGGATATATTATTAGTAAATGATGATGGTATTTATTCTCCCTCATTGATAGCATTATATAAATCTTTAAAAGAAGAGTTTCCTGATGCTAATATAACTATAGTAGCACCAACAAATCAGCAGAGTGGTATTGGAAGAGCAATAAGTTTATTTGAACCTTTAAGAATGACTAAAGTTAAATTAACTAAAGATATTGTTGGCTATGCTGTTTCAGGAACTCCAACTGATTGTGTAATTTTGGGAATATATCAAATATTAAAAAAAGTTCCTGATTTAGTTATATCAGGAATAAATATTGGAGAAAATCTTGGAACTGAGATAATGACCTCTGGAACCTTGGGAGCGGCATTTGAAGCTGCCCACCATGGATCTAAAGCTATAGCGTCATCTTTACAGATAACCTCAGACCATTTAAAATTTAGAGAGTTAGAAATTCCTATAAATTTTGAAATTCCTGCAAAGATTACTACAAAAATTGCTAAAAAATATTTAGATTATGATATGCCCTGCGATGTTTTAAATGTAAATATTCCTGAAAAAGCCAACTTAGAGACACCAATAGAGATTACAAGATTGGCTAAGAGGATGTATTCTACTCATGTAGAGGAGAGAATAGATCCAAGAGGTAGAAGCTATTACTGGATTGACGGATATCCAATATACGAAGATGAGGAAGATACTGATGTTTATGTTTTGAGAAAAAAAGGACATATTTCAATAACTCCTCTAACCTTAGACACAACTATTAAAAATTTAGATGAATTTAAAAAGAAATATGGAAAAATTTTATGTGAAATTAAAAAATAATGTTAAATTTATTAAATTTATTTATCTTTATTGTTTAATATTGATTAATTTTAAATATTACAATCACAAAAAAATATAAGGTTTTGAATAAGGAAAAAGGTGGTTTTATTGACTTGCACTATAATAGTTGGTGGACAATGGGGAGACGAAGGAAAAGGAAAGATAATAAGCTATATTTGTGATAAAGACAAACCATCAATTATTGCGAGAGGTGGAGTAGGACCTAATGCAGGACATACAGTAACTATTGGAGAAAAATCTTATGGAATTCGAATGATACCAACAGGATTTCCATACAAAGAGGCAAAATTAGCAATAGGGGCTGGTGTTTTGGTAGATCCTGAAGTTTTGTTAAGAGAAGTTGAAATGCTCAAAGATTTTAATGTTAAAGAGAGATTAATTGTAGATTATAGATGCGGAATTATTGAAGAAAAACACAAAATTATGGATAGAAAGGATGAACACTTAGCTAAAGAGATTGGAACTACAGGAAGTGGTTGCGGTCCTGCAAATGTTGATAGAGTTTTAAGAGTTTTAAAACAGGCGAAAGATATTGAAGAGTTAAAAGAATTTTTAGGAGATGTTTCTGAGGAAGTAAATGATGCTTTAGATAGGGATGAAAATGTTTTAATTGAAGGAACACAAGGGACTTTATTATCATTATATTACGGAACTTATCCTTATGTAACTTCTAAGGATACAACCGCATCTTCATTTGCCGCTGATGTTGGAATAGGTCCTACAAGAGTTGATGAGGTTATTGTTGTATTCAAAAGCTTCCCTACAAGAGTAGGAGCTGGACCATTCCCAACTGAAATGTCATTAGAAGAGGCTGAAGATTTAGGAATTGTTGAATATGGAACAGTTACTGGAAGAAGGAGAAGAGTAGGATATTTTGACTTTGAATTAGCAAGAAAAGCTTGCAGGTTGAATGGAGCTACACAAATTGCCTTAACTGGATTAGATAAATATGATAAAGAGTGTTATGGAGTAACAGAATATGAAAAGCTTAGTGAAAAAGCTAAGGAATTTATAAACAAGATTGAAGAAGCTACTGGAGTTCCAGTGACTATAATCTCTACAGGTCCAGAAATGCATCAAACAATTGATTTAAGAAGTGAGAAATTATAAGATTTTATTTTAATAATTTTTTATTTATGAACGTTTTTCTTTAGCATTAATATTTGACTGTCTGAAAGTTTCAAGAATGTTTTCATACTCTATTTGACTAATACTACCATTTTCAGCCTTGATATCTAAAGTAACTTTTTTGAAACGTGATGTTAATAATTTCAATATACTTATAATTTCTCTTAATCCACCAGTTCCAGGCTCTAAGGTTAATTGCAAGTGAATAGAGTTTATATTGTTATCTATGCTTTTTTTAATAGTTTCACATTCTTTTTCTTTTTTAACACTTTCTTTAGTTTCTTCTATTGATATTGATGGAGTTGTAGTCTCCGTTTGAATTATTTTGTTTGATACTTTTTCATCATAAATGACTTCTTGTGTATCTTGCTTATCAGTCTCTCTTTCTTTTTCCTTAGCTTTTAAAATTTCGCAGAAATCTTTTCTTATAATAATTTCATTATCATCAAGAGTAACCTTTGCCTTTTCACCAAGATACTTGCAACATATTTCTTCATTTATATAACCTAAGCCAAATCTTCCTTCCTCTACTCCTTGTTGAATGGCACTTACAATAGCTGACTTATCTTTTAACATAGACATGCCTGGTGTTTTTAAATGGCTTTCATATAGCAATTATCTCCTCTTTTAGACATATATTACCCCTTTTTCAATCTCTTCTTTAACTTCTTTTACTCTTATAGTTTTCAAACCTTCTACAGTGAGCAAATCTACCTTTTTGTTAAATAAATTTTCAAGGTATGTTATCAACCCAATGTAATTATCATACGTTACTTTTCCTTTTTCAAATTCAACAATAAAATCAATATCTGAACTTTCCTTTTGCTCATTTCTTGCATAACTTCCAAATAATCCTATCCTTTTAACTCCAAAATTTTTTAATTCATTTTTATGCTTTCTGAGTGTAGTTAAAATAACTTCTCTATTAAGTTCCATATCTTTCACCATTGGTTTATACATTCAAATTGAGAAAGAAAGAAACAAACTCACTTTTCTTAATGATAATCCTAAATAATACAAAATTCCAGTTAAGATTTTAATCTCTATAGGCTTCTTATTCTTCTTAAATTCTTCTTAAATATATTCTACCCAATACTTTTCTTTAACCTCTCTATCGTAAATTCATATTTTTCTTTTTTACACAATTATTATTTAATTCTTATCTTCACATCCTCAATGTAATGTGAAATAAACGATATATATAATGCAGGGAGAAAATACTATTAGTTGATAACTTTTACTGGTGAATAAAATGAAATTTTTTAACAGAGAAAAAGAAATAAAAGAGATCATATCAATCATAGAAGGAGAGCCAAATTTTATTTATTTTATATTTGGGTCTATAAACAGTGGAAAGACAGCGTTAATTAACGAGATAATAAACAATAAGTTGGATGATAGATATAAGGTATTTTACATAAATTTTAGGAGATATTTGATTTCTGAAAAAAGAGAGTTTATAGAAGTAATATTTACTACGAAAAAAGAGGGAATATTAGAGAAAATAAAGAACAAATCAGAAGTTATAAATCTATTAATTAAAGGAACTAAAGTTTTAACTGGAATCCCAATACCAGAAGTAGAATTTAATAAACTCTTTGAAGAGAGAATAAATGATGTCTTCCAATATCTTAATGACATTCTATTAGAAACAAAAAATAGTGGTAAAAAACCTATTCTAATATTTGATGAACTCCAAATGATTAAGGATGTTGTTCTAAATGGACAAAAATATTTATTAAAAGAATTATTCCAGTTCTTAGTTTCTTTAACTAAGGAACAACATCTATGCCATGTTTTTTGTTTAAGTTCAGATAGTTTGTTTATCGAATACATTTATAACGCTGGAGAGTTAGAAGGTAGATCTAAATATATCTTAGTAGATGATTTTAATAAAGAAACTGCCTTAAAATTTATGGACTTTTTAGCAAACAATATTCTAAATAGAGAACTTTCTAATGAAGAGAAAGAAAAAATCTATTCTTATGTTGGAGGAAAACCTTCAGATATCTATAGTGTAATTGATGAAATGAGGTATAAGGATTTAGAGGACATATTAAATCTAATGCTAAAAGAAGAAACTTCTAAATTGGAGATGTTTTTAGACACAATGGATTATGTAACACCAAAAGTAGAAATAGAAAATAAAGTTATAGAACTTAAAAAAGAAGATATAATCAATGCACTAAAGTTATTTAAAAATAAATATGAAATCTCAAAAAAAGAAATCCCTACACCTGTTTATATGTACTTAGTCAAAAAGAATATATTATTCCTAAACCCAATTGAAGGTACGTTAAAACCTCAAAGTTATTTAGTCTGGAATGCTATAAAGAGAGTTTTATAATACCATTACTTAAATATCTACCTTTAATCCTTTTTTTCTCCATTCCTCAACTGGCACTTTAAATCTTATTTCATACTTTTCAACAACCTTTAAAGAGTTTGCTGGATCTCTAATTATATACAGTGTTGGATTTTCAGATGCATACGCAACAACATAAAGCCAATACTTATCTCCAAGACGCTTTGCAGTTACATACTCATTCCATGTGAGTTCAACATCTCCAAGTTTTGCTCTTGCCTTTACCTCAATGTATCTCCTCTCACCATTACCTTCAGAGTATATATCATATCCAAGATTTTCCTTAGAAACATCTTTTAGATCTCTTCCTTGTCTTCTTTCATACTCCATTGCTATTTTCATTCCAATTTCTTCTATTTCAGGATTTTCTCCCATTGTCCCTTTTGGCAATACATAAATTGCACCAATATATACAGGTGGTTTAGCAGTTAGAGAAGTTTCTCTTTTAATTTTCTCTGGAAGTTCCTTAAGTGCTTTCTTATATCTGTTTAATCTTTCCTCATAATTTTTAATTGCTAAAGCCTTTCTTTTTTTCTCTTCATTACTTAAAAGTTCATATTCTGCAAGTTTATGGGCTTCATCAACAATTACAAGGTCCCACGATACAGTTTCAAGAACTTTTCTAATATCCTCCTGTTTTAAAAAATCAATTGAAGCTATTAGCTGTTTTTCTCTTCTCCAGATATCCATATTGTTTTTAACTGCATTTCTATTTACAACAACGAACTCTTCTTGAAATTTTTCTTTAAGTTCTCTCCTCCATTGCTCTATCAAATTTCCAGGAACTACAATAAGTATTCTCTCAGCAAGACCTCTCAATTTAAGTTCTTTTATTACAAGTCCAGCCATTATAGTTTTTCCAGCACCAGGATCATCTGCAAGTAAAAATCTTATTTGTGGATTTTTAAGGATATAGTTATAGACTGCATCTATTTGAAATGGTAATGGAGATATCTTTGATACACTAACTGCAAGTATTGGATCATAGAGAGATGCAAACTGATATCGCAAACTTTCAATTGCAAGCATAACTCCTTCAGGATTTCCTTTAAAATCAAGAGGGTTTAATATTATCTCAATATCTTTAAACTCTTCAGGTGTGAGAATAAAATAATCCAACTCTCTTGAATTTATATAGTATCCAATAATCTTTATAGTATCATCAACATTATTAACCATTTCAACAATAAATGGTTCTTTTAATTTAGGACTTTTAAGAATACAACCTGGTTGTATTTTTATATTCATAGGTAACCCTCAGTATATATCATCACTTTTAGAGTCTTAGTATAGTTAATTTGGAATAAATGATTCTTAAATTAATTAAAAAATTTATTTTATTAATTTCTTTTTAATTTCTTTGGCTATTACTCTACTCAATATCGGAGGAACACTTTCTCCAATTTGATTATATTGAGCATCTCGTCCTCCAAAGAATACAAAATCATCTGGATAGCTCATTAATCTTGCCTGTTCTCTTACAGTTAATAATCTATTTTCATAAGGATGAACAAATCTACTTCTACCTTTAACAGTTGGAGCTAACTTATGAGGATGGAGACGATACCAATTAAACATTAGTTTTTTCTTTCCTCTATATCTATATAATGCCTCTCCCCACTTTAATTTTGATATTTTTTCTATTTTTTCCTTAGAAAGTTTTTTAATCTTATGGTTTTTAGCATCTTTTGGAATATCTTTTAATGCCTCTTCCACAACAACGATTTTATCTACTTTTTTTGGTTTTAATTTTATATTTGAAATAAACATCCTTGCTCTTTTGGATGGATTTCCATAATCTTCAGCTCTCAATATATTAAAATAAACCTTATGCCCTATGTCCCCAAACAACTTTTTTAATTCATCTTTAATTTCTTTAATTTGTGGGACATTTTCCATAACAAATATTAAATCGTCATTTTTTTGTGTAAAGTAATCAACATAATTAATATAGTATAAAACTAACCTGCCGATTTTGTCTTTATACAATCTATCTAATGGATTGTCTTTAATTAGTTTATTTGCCTTTGTAAATGGCTCACATGGAGGAGAGCCGATAATTACATCAACTTTCTCATTTTTTATAAATTCATCAAATGCTTTTGGGGGAATCCTCTTTATATCATCCATCCACACTGGAGCTTTGATATTGTATAAATAAGTTTTAACTACTGGCTTAAAGTTCTCTATAGCTCCTAAGATTCTGAAGTTTTCATCTAAAAAACCTTTTGAAAATCCTCCACATCCACAAAATAAATCTATGACATTTATAGTTTCCATAATTTCACCACTAAATAAATTATTAAAAATCTTAATTAAAAAATTATATCAAAAAATTAAATTAAAAACTAAATCTCTATTTTAAAACAATAAAAATAGATTTTTTATTTTTTATTGTTTATTTTTAATGAATTCAATGACTTTCCTCTTAATCTCCTCTACATCTCCCTCATATTTTCCTTGAGCTAAATGCTCTCTTCCCCCTCCTTTAGCAATATATCTTATAAGTTCAGCCATATTTATATCAACACTCTCTCCTCTCTTACATAGAATATTGCCCTTATCATTTAATAATACAACTATAGCATTTTCAGTAGCTAAGTTATCAGCTATATTCAACATTTCCTTTGGATTTGCATCAACTTTTTCAACTAAAACTTTGTAATCTCCAACAGTCTCAAACTGATTCATTAATTCAAATTTCTTAAGCTCTCCTATCTTTTTCTCTAACTCCTCTATCTTCTTTCTTTGTTCTTTCCACTCTTCAAAGAATCTCTTTATAACTTTTGGTAATTTTTCAGTAGGGCATCTTAAAATTTCAGCACTCTCCTCTAAAGTATCTTCCATATCTTGAACTGCTTTTAAAGCACTTAAACCACTTGAGTAAATCAGCCTTTCTACTCCATCTTGAACTCTTTCTGTCTTAATTATTTTTATAAATCCAACTTCTCCAGTGTTTTGGCAGTGTGTCCCTCCACATGCTTGGACATCTACAATATTTCCATTTTCATCTTCAATAATAACTATTCTCAAAACATTTCCTGGAACAACCCCTCCTTGATATATTCTAAATCCAAACTTCTCTTCAGCTTCATTTCTATCCATAAACACACTTTTTACATTGTAGTTATTTAGAACAATTTCATTAGCTATTGTTTCAATCTCTTTCAGTTCTTCTCTGCTTATTCTCTTATAGTGAGTTATATCTAATCTTGCTTTATCTACATCAACATCTGAACCCGCCTGCCAAACATGCTTTCCTAAAACCTTTTGAGCTGCTGCATTTATAATGTGTGTTGCAGTGTGGTTTCTCATTAAACTCAATCTTCTATCCCAATCAATAACTCCTCTAACAACATCTCCTTCTTTTAATTCATCATTTAAGTTTTCTATTTTGTGATATACAATGTCATTTTCTCTCTGCACATCAATAACTCTAAACTTCTTATCTCCTTTTATTATATATCCTGTATCTGCCTTCTGCCCCCCTCCCTCTGGATAAAAGGCAGTTTTATCTAAGATTATATAATCATCAACAACCTTTAATATTTTTGCCTCAAACTCTTTCATTTTTGGATATTTATAAAACAAAAGCTCAGTTTTTTCAACATCAACTTCTGGCAATTTAACTTTTTCTTTAATTTCCTCTCTGTTTTCGTGTCTCTCAGCAACTATTGTATAAAAGTTATCAGGAATGCTAATATCTTTCCCTAAAGATTTAGCGACATCTTTAACTATTTCTGGAGGTAATCCATGGCTGTCATACAACTCAATTAAATTATCTAAATCTATGGTTTCTTTACTCTTTAACAATCTCTCCACAATTCCTCTTCCCCTATTAATTGTTTGTCTATATTTATTTGTCTCAATTTCTAAGATTTCCATAATATAATCTTCCATATCTAATAACTCTGGATATAAATCTTTCAAATCTTTCAATTGCATTGCAACAATCTCAGTTATTGGTATTGAGAGGTTTAATCTATCCATATGCCTTAATGTTTTCCTTATAAGCATTCTAACTAAATATCCATCTTTAACGTTTGATGGAACTATTCCATCTCCTAACATGAAAGCTAAAGCTCTTGTGTGGTCTGCTATTGCATAGATATCTTCATAAGGAGCTATTAACTTGTCTAATTCATCAACTGGAATATTTACTTTGTTAGACACTTCTTCTCTCAACTTCCTCAAATCTCCAACATCCTTAACATCCATCAAACCAGCAACTTCTGTAATTTTAGCTAAAATCTCCTTATCTATATCTTTAACTCCAGCATCTTCCTTCAATTTATTAACAATATTTTTAAATATGGCATCATATATTGTTGGTTCTCCAGTTGAAGCCCAAACAAATCTCTCAATTCCATAACCAGTATCAACTATTTTTAATGGTATTTCTTTATAGCTATCTTCAACTTTCTCATACTGCATAAAAACTAAAGTAGCTAATTCAACTCCATGTGTTACTACCTCATAGCACGGTCCAGCATTTCCTCCTCCTTCCCACCAACTCTCAATAAAAGTTATTGACTTTTCATCTATTCCTAATTTTTTAAAGAAGTTAAAGCATAGTTCAACTGTTTCATCCTGCCAATATTTGAAATCATCTTCTCTATTAAAAGCATGATGTCCTCCCATTGTGAAGCATGTTAAATGCCTTCCAGTTCTTCCAACGTTATCTATATCGTTCAACCTAATACATGGCTGAGCTATAACTAAAGGATTAGCCTTTGGCTTCACTATCCCCTTAGTAACCCATGGTTGAAATACTGCTATAGAAGCTATTGTTAATAAAATATCATCTCTCCATCTTCTTGCAGTTACAGGTGCTCTTTTTACTGGTTGATGTCCATGTTCTTTAAAAAAGTTTATAAATTCATTGACCATTTCCTTGTAAGTGTATGACTTTTTAGTTATTGGCTTTCTTATAAAGGAATAGATATCACAAGGAGCGTCTCCACAAGTTTCTCTCTCTTCATCTAATGTCCAAAAATACTGTCCACATTTTTTACACTTCTTTCTTACAAATCCTAATTCATCAAATAATTTTACTTTGTAATTATGTTCCATCTTACTCACCTTCAACTTAGTTATAAACCTAAATTCTTATTATTAAGTGTATTTAATATTTTTATGGTGTTATAAATATACTTGGAATATTTAAAATTTATGCTTTTTGATGTATCTTTCCTCGCTAAAAATTTTTATTTTTTGATTTAGAGGATTTTAATTTAATATTTTTAAATTTTAAAAGATTTTATTAAATTTCGGAGGGTCGTCTATTTTGATTAATTTGAATATTTGGTTTTATTAAATTATTGAGATTTTTAGGAGATTTTGGTAGTTTATTTTTATCTCTAATTTTCCCCGATAAAAAGGTTGATATTAAAAATTTAAAGGATTTTTAAGCAAATAAATAAAAATAGAAAAGTTTATATATAAGTTCGGAGGTATATAAATAACAAGGGTTACTGACCCTCCGAACTATAACCCCCCAACAAAGAAGCATAATAAAGTAATTTTAAAAGTTTATTTCTTCAAATTATGCCCTGTCTAAAATCAGACCCCTAAGGGGATGGAAAGGTTCTTTATTGTTAATTGCTTGATTTATAGTATTTTCATTGTCTAAAATCAGACCCCTAAGGGGATGGAAAGTGTGCAACTGTAAATGCTCCATTGTTTGATTTAAGACGTCTAAAATCAGACCCCTAAGGGGATGGAAAGTGGAAGAGATACGGGATTAAATGAGGTGAGCTAAAGTCTAAAATCAGACCCCTAAGGGGATGGAAAGTATGTAGATTATAATCAGATTGACATGAAAATCAATTGGTCTAAAATCAGACCCCTAAGGGGATGGAAAGAATATCTTAGATACCTTAATTAGTTTCTTGGATAGTGAATGTCTAAAATCAGACCCCTAAGGGGATGGAAAGATAATCTCGTCGTTTTGAGGATTGTTCATAAAGAATCGTCTAAAATCAGACCCCTAAGGGGATGGAAAGATTATTAAGCATTTTACAGAGTTTAGTGCAAAATCCGAAGTCTAAAATCAGACCCCTAAGGGGATGGAAAGGAAAAAACTAAAAAAGAGAGAAAAATCGATTTATTGATGTCTAAAATCAGACCCCTAAGGGGATGGAAAGTAATTCTTTAGTGGGAAGTATATATGAGTTATTGTTATGTCTAAAATCAGACCCCTAAGGGGATGGAAAGCCTCATTTTTTTTACAGTCTATACAGTATATCTTCTAGTCTAAAATCAGACCCCTAAGGGGATGGAAAGTTCTGTAAATTATCTTAGAAGCATCGGCGGAGGATACTGTCTAAAATCAGACCCCTAAGGGGATGGAAAGTATATTTTTACCATTTTCATTTTACCACCTCATTTTTTTTTGTCTAAAATCAGACCCCTAAGGGGATGGAAAGAAAGTTGCTGGGGCAAATGCTAATCCGACTTTGAACTTCGTCTAAAATCAGACCCCTAAGGGGATGGAAAGAGAGTCTTTAACACTTACCAATAAAAATGCCATTTACAAAGTCTAAAATCAGACCCCTAAGGGGATGGAAAGGTGACTCCTCCAATGTCTCAGCCAATGGTGGTATATACAGTCTAAAATCAGACCCCTAAGGGGATGGAAATGAATTGAGAGATGTTATGGAAAATAAGCACTATAGTCTAAAATCAGACCCCTAAGGGGATGGAAATATTTTTTCTTTAATTCTTCATTTGGATATTTTGGAAATGTCTAAAATCAGACCCCTAAGGGGATGGAAATGAACTAAAATCAGAACTAAAAGATAATGAACTTGCTGATTTGTCTAAAATCAGACCCCTAAGGGGATGGAAATGAAGAATGTTTAGTAGAATACATAGAACTAAAAAAAGTCTAAAATCAGACCCCTAAGGGGATGGAAATTCATCTTTTTTGATAATTCCATATTCTTTTGTCTGGAGGTCTAAAATCAGACCCCTAAGGGGATGGAAATATATTTAATCTGTCAAGAACTTCTGCTATTGCTCTAATGTCTAAAATCAGACCCCTAAGGGGATGGAAATGTTAGTATAGATTATTTTTTACATAGATTAGATAGAGAGTCTAAAATCAGACCCCTAAGGGGATGGAAATTAGATTGATATTTCCTCTTCATCTGCGTTTTTGTGTCTAAAATCAGACCCCTAAGGGGATGGAAATCTTCTTCAGATTTATAAGTTACTCGTTTTTTACAGGTCTAAAATCAGACCCCTAAGGGGATGGAAAAGCATTTAATAGAATTTTGGGATATAAAGATGACTGGGTCTAAAATCAGACCCCTAAGGGGATGGAAAAATGTTCAAATGTGGTTACCTGTTAAATATATTGACAAGTCTAAAATCAGACCCCTAAGGGGATGGAAAATTGATGACTATGTAGAGATGTATGTCCTAACAAGGGCAGTCTAAAATCAGACCCCTAAGGGGATGGAAAATATTTAACAATCTTTATATATACATTTGCAGCATCTACGTCTAAAATCAGACCCCTAAGGGGATGGAAAAAATATCTCTATCATTAATCTTTTAGTTAATACTGCTTCGTCTAAAATCAGACCCCTAAGGGGATGGAAAATTAGAATCTAAGATTTCTGCAGAGTAATTTCCAGCTCCGTCTAAAATCAGACCCCTAAGGGGATGGAAAAATGGCTTTTTCTAAAATATTTATAGCTTTTGTGTGTCTAAAAGTCTAAAATCAGACCCCTAAGGGGATGGAAAACAGATTTTTACATATACATATATTTGCATATGTTTTCACGTCTAAAATCAGACCCCTAAGGGGATGGAAAATTGAATAAAATCTATAATCTCGTCGTTTTGAGGATTATGTCTAAAATCAGACCCCTAAGGGGATGGAAAATAGCGGTTGGGCTTATACAGCAGGATTTCAAATAGAAGTCAAGTCTAAAATCAGACCCCTAAGGGGATGGAAAATCATCTTCATATATCACCTCCAAAATTCTTAAAAAATTGTCTAAAATCAGACCCCTAAGGGGATGGAAATAATTCACTGCTGAAAAATACAAACATCACAAACCATGTCTAAAATCAGACCCTAAGGGGAAAATAATATTAATTAAGAGGCATTGCCGAGCATTGCGAGGCAATGCATCCCGGGTATCCCAATAGGGCGGAGCCCTATGGGTTTAAAACTCAGACCCCTAAGGGGATGGAAATACATCTTCTTTAGTATTTCAACATTTTTTAATTATCCTATCTAAAATCTAATTATTTAAATACTTGCATACTTCTAAAAATATTACTTAACCTCGACAAAATCTAATTTTTGTATTACTAAATAAGAAAATAATTATAAAATATCTTATAATAGTATTATAAACTTATTAAATTTATTAGTTTTGTAATAAAAACTAAAATTTTTACTTATTTATTATTACTCATTTCTAAAAATTCCAAAACCATATATTATTTTTTAATACTAAAATTAAAACTATAACTTTTTCAGCTCAAAATTGTCTAAAACAAATATCTCAAAGTTATACTTTTTTGCCTTACTGATAATTTTATCATCTGAATCTAACAAACAGAATATTATTCTAATATTCCTATTTGTTGCTATTGGAAGATTTTTTAATTTATCTAATAATTTTGCAATTTTATCCATTTTTCTTAAAGCCCTTTTATTGTTAGTTTCTATTTCAGCAATAATTAACTCATTATAATTTATAATAACTAAATCTGGTCTAAAACCTAAATTAGATATTTTAGTTCCAGAGGATTCAATATATTGGCTACCTTGAAACATTTCCAATAACTTTTCCCTCATATAGTTGTGATAAAAACCCTCTGAGCCAATCTTATCTGCATAAACAGCAATTTTTAAATTTTCTATTGCCTTTTCTATTGCTTTATTTTTCAACTCCCTATTTATCTCATTAAGCTCATCTATAATCTTTAATATCCTATCTTTAACTTTTAAAGTTTCATCTCTTTGCATTTTTTCACAATTTTATCTAACTCTATCAATGCCTGTATTGGAGTTAAGTTGTTAGAATTTATATTGGCAATTTCTTTCAATAAACTTTTTACACTGCCATTCATTTCTTTATTTAAATTTTCATAAACTTCATATGCTCTATCAACAACTTCTTTGGGTAAAACTAACTCAGCAATCTTTATACCATAACTTTCTTTACTAACTCCTCTCCTAATCTTTCTATCAAACTCTAAAGTTTCTCCCTCTATAATTCTAAAATGATAATTCTTAACGCCTTCTAAAATACTTTCAAGTTCTGCCAGTTCATGATAGTGAGTAGCAAATAATGTTTTAGCCCCTATTTTGTGTATGTATTCAACAATAGCCCACGCTAAGCTTGTTCCGTCTCTACTTCCAGTACTCTTTCCAACTTCATCTAATAGTATTAAACTTTTACTTGTTGCATTTTTTAGTATTTGCCCTACTTCTGCAATTTCAACCATAAAACTACTATAACCCCTTGTAATATCATCCACAGTTCCAATTCTTGTGAATATTCTATCTACAACTCCAATGACAGCATATTTTGCTGGAACAAAGCAACCAATTTGAGCCATTATAGTTATTAAGGCAGTCATTCTCAAATATGTTGATTTACCTGCCATATTAGGACCAGTTATTAATATAATTCTACTATCTTTAGTTAATGTAACATCGTTTGGAACGAACTTAGTATTAAGTTCTACTGTTGGATGCCTTCCATCTTTAATAATTATATCATAACCGTTATTTACCTTAGGTTTAGTATAATTATACAATACAGAAACCTCAGCAAATGTTGCCAATACATCTAACTCTGCTATTTTTAAAGCCACTTCTCTTATTTCATCAATTCTTTCAGATATTTTATCTCTAATTTTTATAAAGAGGTCATACTCCAAATTTTTTATTTTTTCATCGCACGCCAAAATTTTATCTTCTATTGATTCCAATTCCTCTATTGTATATCTTTCAACATTTGATAGAGTTTGCTTTCTCTTATAATGTTTTGGAACTAACCTAATTTTTGACTTTGGAATCTCTATATAGTAGCCAATTACTGAGTTATAGCCAACTTTTAATTTCTCTATTCCAGTATTTTTCCTTTCTCTCTCTTCAATCTCTTTAATAAACTTTTCATGGTTTTCTTTAAGTTCTCTCAACTCATCTAACTCTTCACAAAAACTATCTTTAATTATTCCTCCATCCTTTATACTTAAAGGAGGATTTTCAACAATAGCATTATTTATAAGTTCTACAACATCATTTAATGTTTTTAATTCTTCAACTATTTTACTGAGTTTTTGAGAAGTAAAGTTAAAGTTTTTTATTTCTTCAATAGCTTTTAAAGAATTTTTTAAAGCTATTAAATCCTTTGGTGTGGCTTTTTTATACTCTATTCTACTTACTATCCTCTCAAGGTCATAAACATCTTTTAAAATCTCTCTAAGATTTTGTCTTAAAAAACTCTTTTCATAGAGTTCTTCAACTGCCTCTAATCTCTTGTCTATTTCATCAACATTTATTAAAGGTCTCTGAATCCATCTTTTTAACAATCTACTACCCATAGATGTTACTGTTTTATCTAAAACTTCAATTAAAGAACCTCTTCTACTACCATCAATTAAATTTTTAAAAATTTCAAGATTTTTTAAAGTTGTTGAATCTAAGATCATATACTCCTTACTGATATACTTTTGTAATCTCAATTTAATGTCTTTTACCAATAATGACTCAATAACATACTTTAAGGCGGAACCACACGCAAATATTGACTCTTTCTCTATATCAACATCATTTAAGTTTGTTATGCACTCTTTAAGAAGGTTAATACATTCCTCCTTATCATAATATTCTGAAGATAGTGGATGAACTACTGGAATGTTTTTCTTAATCTCCTCAATATTCTCAAAGTCTTTTGGAATTATACATTCAACAGGGGTAAATTTTAAAATTTCAGCAATAACTTCATCAAATGTATCTACGGTTGTAGTTAAAAACTCTCCAGTAGATACATCTATCAAGGCAATTCCATACTTGCAACCTTTATATATAGACATTAAATAGTTGTTCTCTTTAGACAATAATTCTTCCTCAATTAAAGTTCCAGGAGTTATTACTCTAACAACCTCTCTTTTAACTAAACCTTTAGCCTTTGAAGGGTCTTCAACTTGCTCACATATTGCTACCTTATAACCTCTCTCAATCAGCCTCTTTATGTATGGAAATACAGCGTGATGAGGAACGCCAGCCATTGGATGCTTTTTATCTCTTGATGTCAATACAATACCAAGCTCTTTTGATGCTATTTTAGCATCTTCGTCAAATAATTCATAGAAATCTCCAACTCTGAAAAACAGTAAGGCATCTTTGTATCTCTCCTTAATTCTATAATACTGTCTCATCATAGGAGTTAGATTTGTCATAATCATCACTTCATTATAGTTTATTTAAATTAAAAACAAAATCAAAATATTTTAGAATTCATTTAAATCTACAATTCTGTAAATTTTAAAACAACTATAAATTACTCAAAATTTTTCTTTAAATTCAAAACAAAAATAATTTTTAATTTATTGTTTTCAATTCAATGACTTTGTCTTTGTAAATTAAAAATAATCGACTTAATAATTATACTTCTGAAACTATTGTAAAAGTTTATTAATAACCACTTTATTTATTTTAGTGTTAAAAGTTATATATAATATTAATGGGTTGATAGACATGTTTCAAAAGCCGAGAGGAACGAGAGATTTTACACCAGAGGAGATGAAAAAAAGGAGGTACATTGAGAATAAGTTAAGAGAGGTTTTTGAGAGATACGGATATTTGGAGATATTAACTCCAACCTTTGAAAGTTTTGAGTTAATTGCTAAAAAAACTGGGGAAGAGATTAGAAAGCAGTTATATGTGTTTAAAGATCACGGCGGTAGAGAGATGGCTTTAAGACCAGAGATGACCTCTCCAGTAGTGAGATTCTACATAAATGAGTTGAAAATATTACAAAAACCTTTAAGATTGTATTATTTTGCTAACTGCTTTAGATATGAAAGACCACAGGCTGGGAGATTTAGAGAGTTTTGGCAAATGGGTTGCGAGTTAATTGGCTGTAAAGAGCCATTAGCAGATGCTGAAATATTGAATTTAGCGATGGACGGTTTAATAAATATTGGTTTAGATTTTGATGTGCATATAGGACACTTAGGAGTTTTAAAAGGAGTTTTAGAAAAGTTTAATATTAGTGAAGAAGAGGAAATTAAAATTAGGAGATTGATAGACAAAGAGGATTATGAAAATTTAGAAAATTATTTAACTCAGATTTTAGATGAGGAAAAAAAAGATTTAATATTTGAAATACTAAAATTTAAAGGAGGTAAAGAAATTTTAGAAGAATTAAAAGAGATTTTAAAAGATTTCCCAAAATCCATTGAGGCAATAAACAACTTAGAGGAGATTTTAGAGTTTGTTATTTATGATAAATATACTATAAACTTTGGAATTGCGAGAGGTTTAGATTACTATACTGGAATGGTGTTTGAAATTTATGGAAAAAAAGGAGCTAAGCAAATATGTGGTGGAGGTAGATATGATAATTTAATAGAGACATTTGGAGGAGAACCAACACCAGCAGTTGGCTTTGCGTATGGATTTGATAGAATTATGATGAACATTGACGATTTAAATATTGAAGAGGAGAGAATCTTAATAATTCCAATAAAAAAAGATAAGGAATTAATTAAAAAATCTTTAATTATAGCTGATAAGTTAAGAAAAGCTGGAAAAATTGTAGAATTGGAAATTATGGGGAGAAAGTTAAGAAAAGCTTTGGATTATGCAAATTCGAGAGGATTTAAAAAAGTAATTATTGTTGGAGAGAAAGAGCTCAATGAAAATAAAGTAACTTTAAAAGATATGGTTACTGGAGAGCAGAAATTAGTTGATATCGATGAATTGTTTATATAAAAAAACAAAATTAACTCTTAGATTTTAATTTTCTCATCTCTTTAATTTTTTTAACCAACAATTCATTATTATCATCACTCAATTTTTCTATTCTTTTTATTCTATCTTTCTCCTCCCATTTTTTTCCAGTATATCTCTTACCTATAACATAAACTTCAGCACTTTCCTTTCTTGATGCCTGTGGCTTTGTAATATAAACTTTTTCAAAGTATTTTTTAACCAAATTAACATAATCATTTACCATATCTCCATAGAATACTTTGGCAACAAAATTTCCTCTCTCTTTAAGCATTTCAGTTACTATCTGTAAAGCAGTTGTTACCAAATCTATTGAACGAGCGTGATCTACATCCCAATATCCACTTATGTTTGGAGATGCATCACATATAACTACATCTACTTTTTTCTCTTCATTGGGAATTAATTCCCTAATTTTGTTTAGATTTTCTTCCAAAGTAAAATCTCCTCTTATTGCTACTACATTATCATATTCAAATGGCTTAACTGGTTGTAAATCTATACCAATAACAAAACCTTTCTCTCCAACGATTTCTCTTGCAACTTGCATCCAGCCACCAGGAGCACATCCTAAATCTAAAACTATCTTTCCAGGCTTGATAATATTAAACTTTTCGTTTAACTGCATAAGTTTGAAAGAGGCTCTTGAACGATATTTAAGTTTTTTAGCCAATTTGTAGTAAAAATCTCTCTTTCTTTGTAATAACCATCTTTTGTCTTTTCTACCCATAAATTTCACCAATAATTTTTTAATATCTTTATATATTTATTTGTTTTTGTAGGTTGTTGTTCAATGTTTAAATATAAAAAATAAAAACCAATAAAAAATAACAAAATCTAAAAAAGTTGATTCTTATGAGTTTGGCAAAGGATAGCATTTACATATTATTGGCAAATTTGTATTCAAAAGGTATGGCTTATTTATTTTATTTTATAACTGCAATTTTATTAGGAACAGAGGCGTTTGGAATTTTGAAAGGGTTAATGCCAATTGCTGACACTTTAACTATTTTTTTCTCTTCTGGAATTCCTCCTGCAATAGCAAAATTCTTAGCAGAGGAAGAGGATGTAAATATTAACAAATATATTCCAATATTTTTATCTATGGTTTTACTATCTATTATTGGCTTTTTAATAACTCCATACATAAAATACATATTGGGAGGACACTATTTATCTTTAAATAATTCATTATATTTTGCGATTGGTTTATGTATAATAACATCAACTTTAATAGCATTTTCAAGAGGAATACTACAAGGATTATTAAAAATTAAACATCTATCAACTACATGGATAGTTGAATACACTGTAAAGGTTATTTTAGTATTTGTTTTAACATTATATTTTAAAATTTTTGGATCTTTGTTGTCTATCTCACTATCTTACTTAATATCAGGAATTTTTGGAGTTTATTTGATCTATAGGATATTATATAAAGAGAGTAATAAATCAAACAAAGAAGTAAAATTAGAACTTAAATTAAAACTTCAAAAAATAAAAAACATAGTAAAAAGTAGTATAAAAAACATTTTTTCAGATTTCAATTTAAAGGTTTTAAAATATTCTATTCCTATCGCCTTAACGACATCATCTTACAGGTTATTTGGAGATATTGATAACATTATAATAATGTCTATTATGGGAGGATTTTGGAGTGGAATTTATGGATACTCTTCTCTAATATCAAGAGGAATATTTATGTTTGCTTCTGCCATTTCTATCCCTTTACTTCCAAGAATTTCAAAATCCAAAGATTTAAAGATATTAAAAAATGGCTTAATCCAAAATACTATTTTTTCATCAATTTTTGTTATTGGATGTTTATTTTTCCCAGAAATTCCTTTAAAAGCATTTTTTAATGTTATAAATCCAGAAGGAGTTTTATGTTTAAGAATTTTAGCAATCTCTTCATTATTTATGAGTTACTATACTTTAATATCTACGACATTACAGGGCTTAGGATATGCAAAAATATCCTTCTATATAATTTTATTTGGAATAATTTTAAATATTATTTTAAATTTAATTTTAGTAAAACTCTATGGAATAGTTGGAGGTAGTTTAGCCACTTTAATAACATCAATAACCATATTTTTAGTTGGAGTTTTTGTCATTTTAAAGAAAAATAAGAATCCTTAATTTTTAAATTTTAAGTTATTTCATTAACTGATACTTATAATAGCCATTTAAAAGTTCAACTTTTAATCCTAACTTTGCGGGAATAACTTTAATTCCTGTGTTTTGTGAAATATACTCCGCCTCTATTTGGGGATTAGTCATTCTAACTCCCATATGTGTTATTATTAACAATTCTGGCTTCTTCTTCATTGAATTTATTAAATCTATAACATCGTTTGAACATAAATGTCCTTTAATTCTTTCATTTTTCTTTCTAACAACATTCGCTATTAAAATTCTAACTCCGTCAAAATCCTCAATAAGTTCTGGAATAAATTCTGTATCTGAAGTATAACCAATATCTCCAAAAATTGTTGATAATCTAAATCCTATACCAAAAGGATCTCCATGCTTAGTGTGAGTTGCTTTAAGTTTAGTGTCATATAAACTTATTTCATCTCCTGGATATAAAACCTGAACTTTTTCAAGTTTTGACTGATGATACTTAGATATAACATACTCATACTCTCCAAAACCTTCAACAACTGAGAGATTTCCTAAAAAAATTCCTCTTTTTTTCGTCATTCCTTGAGTTATAGCCTCAACAATAATCTCTCCATCAGTATAATGATCTGGATGACAGTGAGAGATAAATAAAGCATTAGTTCTCCAAGGAGATATTTTTAGTTCGTTTAATCTTACAATAGCCCCTGGTCCAGGATCTACATGCATTCTAAGTTCATTAGTATGTATTCTAAATCCTCCTGTGGCTCTTTTTTGGGTAATTGTAGCCCATCGACCACCACCACTACCTAAAAATATAATCTCTACCCTCAAAATACCACAACCCCATACAATTTTGTTTTTAATAAATTTAAAGTGTTTTTATTTATTAACTTTGCCTACATTTCACATTGTTGTATGACCCATTTACACATATCTCTATATAGGGATAGGTTATAACCATCGTAGCAAAATCCTTTGGTGGAGTAACATTGTAATAAACTATAATTCCATTAGATGTTTTCGTTACATTTATAATGTTTATTTTATATCCTGCTGTAGGCATTTCTCCCAAATTTATAACTATAAAGGTTTTATTACCTTCATTATAGAAATAATATCCACTATATTTTTCTCCAAAAGAGCCATAGGCAATTATTTCATAATTTAAAAGTTTTATTGAGATATTTTTAATTTTATTTTCAGTTATATTTTGTAATTTAGAATTATTAAAATAAACGGTATTATTATAATCATAACAAGATGAATTTTCTATATTTGATTTATTTGTAATAGAATAGTTTTTATGTATTTCAGAATTTTCAAAACATCCACAAAATAATACAATAAAAATGAGAAAAAGGAAGAATATTTTTATAGTTTTCATTTTCCAAACCTCCTCTGCCTTCTCTGATATTCCCTAATTGCCCTTAAAAAATCAATTCTTCTAAATAATGGCCAGTATATATCGCAAAAATATAACTCTGAATAGGAACTCTGCCATATTAGAAAATTGCTAATCCTCTCTTCTCCAGAAGTTCTAATAATTAAATCTGGGTTTGGATATTGTAAATCAGCAGTATATAGATGTTTATCTATTAATTCTTTATCAATATCTTCTGGATCAATTTCTCCAATTTTAACTTTCCATGCTATCTTTTTAACTGCGTCAATTATTTCCTGTTGTCCTCCATAGGCGATGGCGATATTTACAAAAAAATTGTTATAGTTTTTCGTTTTATTTTCAGCATATTTTATGGCTCTTTGAACATTTTCTGGTAATAAGTGAATTCTACCAATTGCTCTAACTCTAACTTTGTATTTGTGTATTTCTTTATCATCAGCAATTTCATAAAACTTTTTTTCAAAGAGTTCCATAAGTTTATTAACCTCTTCCTTAGGTCTATTAAAATTTTCAGTAGAAAAAGCATATAAAGTAACTACTTTAATTCCTAACTCTCTCGCCCATTTTAAAACCTCTCTAACTTTCTCAGCCCCTAAGTAGTGCCCATAATATCTATCCTTCCCATAAATTTCAGCAGCCCTCCTATTACCATCCATAATTATGGCTACGTGTTTTGGTAAATTATCTTTATCAATAGATTCCTCTAATATTTTCTCGTAAATTTTTAAAATTTTAGATTCCTCTAAAAATTTGTAGAAATCTATGACTACCCTTTTTCCAATACTCTTTAATTTCTTAGTTAATTTATAGTTATTTTTTACATTAATTGAGTTATTTTTTGAATAAATCAAAACTTTCACCTGCTAAAAATTTGACAGCATTATAATATCTCTCCCAATTAGCATTTCTACTCGTATCTATAAAGTTTATATTTTTATCTGATAAAATAACGGCTCCATACCCTGGAACTTTGCAAATTAATCCTAAGCATCTAAAAATAAGATTTCCAGAAATTCCATCAATACCTATAATAATATTGCAATCATCCTTTAAATATTCTTCTATTAATATACCTTTATGTATTATATTAAACTTACCTTTAAAATACTCTAAGATTTTTTCAGCTTCGTATATAGTTTCATCTACTATTTTGTTTCTACCTAAATCATTTAATCTTCCACCAGAGAGTAAAGCAACTTTTGGCTCAATATTGTAGGATTTTAAAAATTTAATTGAATAATTAATAATTTTTATTTTGTCTTTTATTCTTTCATCTTTATTTTCAGATATATCATCAATCCCAACAGGAGAAAGTAAAAAAATATTGTTTGTGAAAGGGTTTTTTAAAATAGATGCTCTATAAAATTTCCCTATTTTTTCTCTTAAATATGGAATAACTTTTGATGAAGATAAAGAACCTCTAATAGCCCCTTTCAATTCTTTTGATAATAATTTATCAACCAATTCTTTTGGATTGTCAATTAATACAACATCAATTCCTTCTTCTTTTAATTTATTGTATGCTTTTAATATTTCTTCTTTATTTTCTTCCCCTAAACCTATCGCATACATAGTTATCACTTTAAAACTCTACTTCAATACCTAAAATATCTCTCTTCCCTTTTAAAATGTCCTCAGCTATTAACGCCCCTCCAATTGCTCCACTCTCACCATATAAAACATATATACTATATTCAACAAATTCTTTAATTCTTTTTGGAATGTTTATAGGCTCTTTGAGGGTTCCAATAGATCCTGCTAAAACAACTCTCCTTTTGTTTTTATCTAACAAAGGTAATAAACTGTTAATTTCCATAGAAACACTTAAAATTAAACTATCAATAGCTAATTTACAATTTTCATCAGTAAAATAATTTTTAATGATTTCTTCTTTTGTATTTTCTACACCTTTGTAAAGTTTTGCTATTTTAACAACTCCTGCCTTTGAAAAAGCCTCATTTGCAGTTATTTTTTTACTATCTATATCTCTTATCATCTCTAAATCTATAGGGCCGTGTAAAATACCTAATGCCCCTACACAGGCATCAAACCCTCCAAAAATTTTGCCATTTTTTA
The DNA here is from genome assembly GCA_902827205.1 of Methanocaldococcus lauensis. Classification (GTDB taxonomy): domain Archaea; phylum AGJL01; class Methanococci; order Methanococcales; family Methanocaldococcaceae; genus Methanocaldococcus; species Methanocaldococcus lauensis. The sequence goes on from LR792634.1 coordinate 271,449, forward strand.
TTAGCAAAGTTACAGTATTTGATGAAATGTCTGATAAAACAAAATCTTTAAATCCAAATAATTTGTGAGCATAATAAGAAATTGAAACTTTCTCTGGAGAGGCGATGTGGGAATATAACGCTTTAAATCTTCTATCTAAGCACTTTATTCCTCTATGTAGCCCTGGAATAACTACTGTTGGAATATTTGATTCTTTAATTTCATCATAAACTTTTGTTCCTCCTCCAACCTTTTCTCCAGCCCCTTCTATGCTTAAAACTCCTCTGTTTTTGACTTTTTCTATTGGTAGAATTTTGTTTATACCATCTCCCATTGAGTAAGTTAAAGCAATTAAATCAATATCCTCCAAAGAAACATGTTTTTTTAACTCATCTAAATAAGATTTTTCTTTTAATTCACTCCTTTTTAATTTGAATATTATTTTTTTGTGATTATTTTTTATACATGTTGTAATTCCAGATGTTCCGTGATCTATGCCCACTGTTATCATAATTTCCCTCCCTATGTTCATTAATATAAATTAACATAAATTTTATATAGTTAAGTAGTTTAATTACCTCTGGGGATGAGTATGGAAAAATTCGACATTTTAATGTCAATATTTTTAATAATAATATTTCTGTTCATATTTTTGCCAATTGTCTATATGTTAATAAATCCTGGAGATTTAAGAGTGTTGTTAGATAATGAAGTTATAGATGCATTTAAAACGACATTGTTAGCTGGGACTGTAGCAACATTAATAGCCTTAATCTTTGGAATTCCTACTGGATATATTTTAGCAAGATACGATTTTAAATTTAAAAATTTTGTTGAAGCTGTTTTTGATTTACCAATGGCAATTCCTCATAGCGTTATTGGGATTTTAATATTATCTTTCATTTATGGAGTTGATGTAATAAAGTTTATTGGAAATTATGTTGTTGATAACTTTTTTGGAATAGTTATTGTTTATCTATTCGTAGGAATTCCTTTTATGGTTAATAGTATAAGAGACGGTTTTTTAAGTGTAGATGAAGAAATTGAATATGTATCAAGAACTTTGGGGGCTTCAAAGATAAGGACATTTTTTGAAATTTCTTTACCATTAATAAAAAATAATATTATCTCTGGAATAATTTTAAGTTTTGCAAGAGGAATTAGTGAAGTTGGAGCATTATTAATAATTGCTTATTATCCAAAAACAGTTCCAGTTTTAATATTGGAGAGATTTATGAGTTTTGGTTTAAATGCATCGAAACCAATATCTGTAGCAATGATTATAGTTAGCATTATTTTGTTTGCAATACTTAGAATACTAAGAAAACAGAGAATAAAAAATATTGGGTAAAATAAAAAATTAAAGTTAATAGGGATAAAAATGCTTAAAGTTTGTAATCTATCAAAGATTTGGAAAGATTTTAAATTGAAAAATGTTTCTTTTGAAATAAGTAATGAATACTGCGTAATTTTAGGACCAAGTGGTGCGGGAAAGTCAGTTCTTATAAAATGCATTGCAGGGATTCTAAAGGTAGATTCTGGAAGGATTATATTAAACGGTAGGGATATAACAAACTTACCTCCAGAAAAAAGAAATGTTGGATATGTTCCACAAAATTATGCATTATTTCCAAATAAAAATGCATATAAAAATATTGCTTACGGTTTAATAATAAGGAAAGTTGATAAGTTAGAGATTGATAGAAAAGTTAAAGAAATTGCAGAGTTTTTAAATATATCTCATCTATTAGACAGAGATGTTAAAACATTGAGTGGAGGAGAGCAACAAAGAGTAGCTTTAGCGAGGGCGTTAGTATTAAACCCATCTATTTTACTCTTAGATGAGCCAACTTCTGCATTAGATATTAGAATCAAAGAAAGCATAATATCAGAACTAAAAAAAATAAAAGATATTCCTGTTTTGCATATAACTCACGATTTAGCAGAGGCAAGAACATTGGGAGAAAAAGTAGGCATATTTATGGACGGAGAACTTATAGCCTTTGGAGATAAGGATATATTAAAAAAACCTAATAATAGAAAAGTAGCAGAGTTCTTAGGATTTAATGTAATAGATAATGAGGCAATATCTCCTGAAGATGTAATTATAAAAAATGGAAATGATGGAATAGTTATAAATGTTATTGACTATGGAAAGTATAAAAAGGTGTTCATTAAATATAAAAATTACTTAATCAAGTCATTTACAGAAATGGATTTAAATATTGGTGATAGAGTAGGTTTAGAGTTTAGAAATAAGATAAAATTATCTTCATAAGAAATAAGGTGATAGTGTGATAGTAGTTTCAGGAAGTCAGTCGCAAAATTTAGCTTTTAAAGTATCTAATCTTTTAGATACTAAATTAACAAGAGTAGAGTATAAAAGATTCCCAGATAATGAGATTTATGTTAGGATTGTAGATGAGATAAATGATAATGAAGCAGTAGTAATAAACACGCAAAAAAATCAAAATGATGCGATAATAGAGACTATTTTATTGTGCGACGCTTTGAGAGATGAAGGCGTTGAAAAAATAACATTAGTAGTTCCTTATTTGGCGTATGCAAGGCAAGATAAAAAATTCAATCCTGGAGAGGCTGTAAGTATTAAAGCATTGGCAAAAATATATTCAAACATAACAGACAAATTAATAACTATAAATCCTCATGAAATACATATAAAGGACTTTTTTACAATTCCTTTTGTTTATGGAGACGCTATTCCTAAATTGGCAGAGTATGTTAAAGATAAGTTAGATAATCCAATTGTTTTAGCCCCAGACAAGGGGGCATTAGAATTTGCTAAAACTGCATCAAAAGTGTTAAATGCTGAATATGACTACTTAGAAAAAACGAGATTATCTCCAACTGAGATTCAAATAGCTCCAAAAACATTAGATGTTAATAATAGAGATGTTTTAATCATAGATGATATTATCTCAACTGGAGGAACAATGGCGACTGCGGTTAAATTATTAAAAGAGCAAGGTGCTAAAAAAATAATCTCTGCCTGCGTTCATCCATTATTAATTGGAGACGCTTTAAATAAACTTTACTCAGCAGGTGTTGAGGAAGTTGTTGGAACAGATACATATTTATCAGAGGTAAGTAAAGTTAGCGTTGCAGATATTATCGTTAATCTATTATAAACTTTTTATTTTATAATTTTATAAAAATCCTACAAACTTACCCAAGCAGTAGAAAACACCAATAGATGCTCCTATATTAGAGAGAGTGGCCACTAACAAAACTTTAAATAAATTGTTGTTAAAAAGTTCTTTAATTGATTCAGCATTTAGTAAGCCAACTATATCCTTATCAGTTATTTCTCTATACTTTAACTCTACAAGTCCAGCAATAGTTCCAACAGCCGCTAAGGGTAGTGGGATTAGAGTAGTTATAGGTGCTGAAAGAAATGCTATCAATGCGGTTATTAACTTACCTCTCGCTAAAAGAACACCTAAAGCAGACAATCCACCAGTAAATAATACCCATTGAAATGTTATCATCTTTAACAACTCTGGATTATTAAATGCATAGTATATAGCATATAAAAATATTAAAAATATAGTAAATGAAATTCCATAAGTTAAAATCTTTGTAAATCTTTTATTTTTTCTCTTTACTTTTGTTAATTCATATATATCAATGTCTTCTCCATTTTCAAGTTGTTTTAAATATCTTATAACTCCTTCAACATGCCCAGCCCCAATTACGGCAACGATTGAATTTTTACCCTTACTAAGTTCAAATAACTCCTTAGCCATATATTTATCTCTCTCATCTACTAAAACCTCATATATAGTTGGAGAAATATCTTTTAACATCTTTGTAAATTTTTCAGGATTTTTAACCATCTCATTTAGTAAATTTTCATTAAGTTCCAAATTTTCCCCTTCAGTGTTTAATAAATTCCACAAAACTTTTATTTTTTCTCTAAAAGACATTTTGTCTAATAATCTTGATAATGTTATATCTATCTCTCTATCAATTAAATATATAGGAATTCCATTTTTTTGTGCTATTTCTATGGATTTTTTCATTTCGCTTCCAGGATTTATACCAAAACTCTCTCCAATCTTTTTTTGTGAATTAGCCAAAATTAAATAAATAAAGAATTTTATAAAGTTTCCCTCCTTTAATACCTTTTTAACATCTATTTTTTTATTCTCCTCTGAAATTAAGGATAAAAATCTTTTATAATCAAGTTCTACTGCAACACCATCAGGATTTAAATTTGTAATAACTTCTTCAACCTCTTTAACGCTATCTTTAGAGACGTGAGCAGTTCCAATTAGGTAAATATCGCATTCATTAACTCCATTAAATATTCTTATATGTTTCAAAACAACCACCTTTAATTTAAAACCTTAAATTTAATTTAAAATTTTAATAATATATTTTATCTGAATCTTTTTTTAGTTTTAACTCCTAAGAATGCTCTTTTTATTATAATTGTTGCATAACTACCTTTTTCCAATTCATAACTTAAAGTTATTTTGTATTTACCTTTATTTAATTCATCCTCTTCAAATTCACCAATATTTAAGTTTTTAGGTATTGATAAAATTTTCCTCTCAGTGTATATAAATCTACCGAAATCTCCTATATTGTTTAAATCTTCCATTGATAAAACTTCCCTTTTTAAAATTTTATCTATAATTTCTTTATGTTGTTCATTATATTCTATATCAGGGGCTATTGTTGGAAATTTTTTATCTTTTAGCGTTTCAAAAATCTCATTATCTATTTTCTTATAAAACATTAAAGTTCCTGCCTCATATTCGTAATAAATTCTATCTTCTTTGGGAATATAACTTATTAAAAGTTCTTTTACGCATTCATTCCATAGATAACTCTGATATGCCGCTACAAATATCTTTTTTAATCTATCATCAACATAACTCAATGCTTTTTTGTAATCATTACTCTTTTTTAATTCTTTAACCATATTTACATATAATCTTGCCTTTATATTATTTTCTTTAATGTAGTTCCAAACTTTTTCCCAATCTCCCCAATTTTTATTTATAAATCTTTTTAAATCTTTTATTATCTTTTTTTCAGACTTTTTATACTTTGTTAATATTATTTTTACTGCCTCTTCATAATTTCCTTTTATAATTTCCTTTGCAATAAATTTTCTATCAAAAACGCTTCCAAATCTCTGACTATCAAAATAATTTGGTGCTCCATAATGTAAATATTTCAAATTTTTTTTAATTTTTGGAATATCATCTTTTTTTAATCCTCTAACAGTTATAGTAAATTTATTTCCTTCTAAATCCCCTAATAATAAAAATTTTGACTCCCCTACGAGGTCTAATTTTAAATTTATCTCATCTAAATGTAATTTTCCATATTTTTTTGGGATAGAGATATATTGAGTAGTTAATGCATGTCTATCTTTCAATCCACAGTATCCAATATCTTTTAAGGGAATTCTAAATTTCTTAGAAATGTATGAAAATGCTTTTAAACTTTCAATGTTTCTCTTTGTTAATTTATATAAATAACATTTTTTTCCTGATATCTTATTAAAATCTATAATTTCTTCAACGATAAAATCCTCTGGTTTCATCCTAAGTTTCATAATACACACCATCTTTAAAAACTTTGATTATTTTTTAATTTTTTAAGTTTTTCGTAAATTTTCAATCCATACTCTACTGCTCTACTTCCAAAGTAGAATGCAATAACGATTCCGAAAATCATTTGAACTGAATTAAATATTCTATCCTCAACTGGCACAAATAATGTATAAATATAAAGTATTGTCATTATTATTGTCAATGACCTTCTAACTTCCTTTGTATCTAATAATTTATCTTCTGAAATAATATCTATACATTTATCTTCAATATTTTTAATTAACCGCCTTTTATTATATTCATTTTCCTTTTCTAATAATACTTTTAAGTTATTTAACTCATCAACTAAATATTTTCGTTTTAACTGTCCAATATATTCTAATCCAAATAATAAAATAACAAATAATGCAATTAAAAATATTGCTTGATATTCTTTTTTAAAATATACTAAATCAATAAATAAAATTGAAATTTAATAAATAATAATACAATTGAAAATAATAATTTACATTCTAAATCTTTTTTTAATCTATCTTTAAATGATCTTAGATTTTTTCTAAATCCAATTAATAAAAATAAAAAAGCAAATAAAAATATTAAAAATATTGCATGGAATTCCACAATACCACTCTAAAAAATTATGTTAAAAATGGTGGGCTCGGCGGGATTCGAACCCGCGACCACCGCCTTGTGAGGGCGGCATCATAGCCATCTAGACCACGAGCCCATATTATTATAAAGTTATTGTTGGTCAATATAAAATTTTCCAACGCAATATTTATATACCTTTAGTTATAATCTGTCATTAATAATAATGATAAATTCTTGGTGAATGGAATGGATTTCCAGATAGTTTCATTTATCGCTTCTGGAATTTTAGTAATTATAGGTTTGTATGGAGTATTTTTTGTTGATAATATTTTGAAAAAAATAATAGCATTGGAGATTTTGGGAAGTGGAGTAAATTTAGTTTTAATAACTATTGGATACAATGGAGGAACAATACCTATAAAACTTCCTAATGTTCCAGTAGAGGTTTTTGCTAAGGAATCTGCATATCCTCTAACTCACGCATTAGTTTTAACCAACATAGTTATTGAAGCATCTATGCTTGCAGTAATGCTTGGAGTTTCTATAATTTTATATAAAAAATACAAAACACTAAAAAGCTCTGTAATATTGAAAGAAGATTAATAAATTCTATAATTTTTTGAGGGGAGAAAATGAATTATCTTCCAATGATAATTATATTTCCACTCATTATGGCAATAATAATGAATTTACTTCATGGAAAGGAAAAGATAGTTAAATATCTAACATTTTTAATAGCGATTATTTTAATTATTCTTCCATTTATTGGGCAGTATGGATATTACTACTTTGGTGGCTATGGAGTTATTGATGGGTGGGTTTCAGGTATTGCATATTATTACAATCCACTAAAGCAGGTTGTTCTTGTAGTTTTGGCAATAATTGCTTCTCTTGTTTTAATTGCTGGAATGGGAGAAAAATTAAAAAATAATATGTTCGTAACTCTCTCTTTAATGGGATTTGCAAGTGTTGCGGCAATGGTTTTAGCTGATGATCTATTTAACTTCTATGTATTTTTTGAAATAATATCAATTGTTCAAGTAGGATTATTATTTTTATCTGGAACTGAAGAGGCATATAAATCTGGATTAAGATACATGATAATGGGAAATATTGCCGCTTCGTTAATGCTGTTAGGAATTGCCTTTTTATTGGCATCTACGGGAACTTTAAACATAACAGATATGAAAAACTACATTTTGTCTGATAATCCTATGATATATGGAGGTTTGTTACTTTTAGTAGTTGGTTTATCTTATGGTTCAGGACTTCCACCATTTCACAATGTTAAAGCAGACATATATGCAAGGGCAAAGGGATTTATTTCTGCAATACTGCAAACATATTCAAAATTTATATTAGTTGGATTTATGCTGATTATTTTAAAATTATTCAATGGATTGTCTTATTTTTCAGGAACTCATGCAGTTTTATTGGCATTGGGAGTTTTAGCAATGGTGTTTGGAGTAGTAATGGCTCTATTACAGAGTGATTATAAAAAACTTTTATCTTATCACGCTATAAGTCAGGCGGGATATGTTGCTACTGGATTGGCATTAGGAACGCCTTTGGGGATAGTTGCTGGAATTTTTCACGCAATAAACCACGTTATTTATAAAAGTGCCTTGTTTTTGGGGGCGTATATTGTAAGCCATAAAAGAGGTAGTGATTTACACAAGTTAGGAGGGTTATTACCAATAATACCTTCTGTTGCATTTATGGTTTTGTGTGCTAAACTTGCCATTTCAGGAGTTCCACCATTTAATGGGTTTCAGAGTAAATGGATGCTTGCTCAGGCGGCAATGCAAGTGAATATGCCAGAAATAGCTATAATAATGATAATTGTTAGTATTGGAACTTTTGTTTCTATGATGAAGGCATTCTATTTGATATATTTAAAGCCAGTTGATGAAGAGACTATAAAAGAATATCAAAGTAAGGGAGTTCCTAAACTTGCAGTATTTAGTTTATTCATATTAACATCATTGTGTATAATCCTTGGAATTTACCCAGAGATCGTAACAAAGTATCTTTTTAATTATGCATATGAATTAGGAGTTCCTTATTGTTTAAAATAAGTTAGGTGATTTTGTTATGGACTATGACAAATTTCAAAAAGAGTTAGATAAAGATTCACATGGAGATGGAATTACTGTTGGAGCAGTGTTTGCTGGAGAATACACATTATACTTATTGTTTATATTTGGCTCTATAATTATTGGTAGAATATATGGAAAAACATTAATGACTTTATTTGGTTTAGCTACCTTAGCTTTCTCTCTATCTGTATCTCCTTTAATTTTTAAGTTTAAAAAGGAAAATTCAAATGCTATAAATTATCAACTATTCTGGCTCTCCATATTTTTGGGAGCAATAGCCTTCTGCATTTATATGACCAACTTTGAGTTTATGTAATTTAGGTGGTAAAATGAGCTCTAAAAGAGATTTAGTTACAGCAGTATCATTCTTTGTATTTGGAGCGTCTATATTATACAGTTTATCCAATATGCATGTAAATCCAGGAGTTAATTTAGTTTATTTAACTCATTATATTATTCCAAACTATGTTTGTTCAGTTATATTTGGATGGAGGGCGTATGATACTTTGGGAGAATGTTTAGTTTTAGTTGTTGCTGTTATGGTTTCTTGGGTAGTATTTGGAAAATCTTTATATGATAATACATACTTAAAAGAACTTTTTAAAGCTCCGGAAACTGATGATTATATAACTCTAAAAGGATGGGGAGAATATACACCAATAATTAAATTTTTAGCATTTCCTGCAAGTGTTTTTATGGTTGCCTTGGGAATTGTAACAATATTAGGAGGACACATAACTCCTGGAGGAGGTTTTCAAGGAGGGGCATTAATAGCATCTGCTTTGATATTGTCAGTTGTAGCATTTGGTTCTAAAAGTCCATTGTGGTTTGATCACAAATACTTAGAAAAGTTAGAGGCAATAGGGGCTTTAACATATCTGTTGTTGGGAGTCGTAGGAATGTTTATTGGTGGCTATTATTTGTTTATCTTTACAAGTTTTGATAATATTCCAATATTCCCAGCACCAAAAGAAATAGTTACTGCTGGAATAATACCATATCTAAATATTGCCGTTGGATTAAAAGTTTTAGCAGGATTATCTACTGCCGCCTTTTTACTATCTTGTGAAAAAGTTATTATTGAGAGAATTGAAAAGTCAGAAGAAATTTTAAACAAATAACCAAATGTGGTGAAGAAAATGTTAGAAATATCTTTATATTACCCTTCAATTCTTGCCTTTTTGTTGGGAGTATTTATTGGGGCAAAGTATAGAATGAAAATAAAAAATATTTTTGGATATCTTGTATTATCCATAGTTATTGCCTATTTTTTAAAGGCATTTCCTTACTACAATTTACCATTATCTTTAACATTTGTCTCTTCTGTAATTGGAATAATTTTGGGCAATAGAGTATTTGGAGGAAAGATGTCCTAAAATCTTAATTATTTTTTGGTGATATGTTATGATCATAACAATATTGGACAGATGTAGAGTAAATGAAGAGTGTAAAACCTGCCCATTTTATAGTAAAACATCAAAATGTATGGAAGCATGTCCTACCGATGCGATATTTTTGTTAAATAATAAGAGTTTTTCCTGTTTAACCTGTGGAGAATGCGAGAGAAATTGCCCAAATAAGGCAATTAAAAGAAACAAGTTTGGAGGGCTTTATGTTGATAGGAGGAGATGTAATGGTTGTGGAATTTGTGCAAATGTCTGTCCAATAAATATAATAAAAATTGTAGAAAAAGATGGGAAAAAGTTTCCAATGGGCATTTGTTCGATGTGTGGAGTTTGCGTTGAAGTATGCCCTTACAATGCGAGAGTAAGTTCTTATGAATTAATACAAACTAAAAGAGAAAAATTATCTGAGAGTTATTTAAAAGTCTTAGAAAATCTCACAAAAGTTAAACTTGTAGAAGCTTCAAAACCACAAAAAAATATTATTGAGATGAAAGAGAGAAAATCTATTAAAATTGATAGAGATAAGTGTATTGGATGTTTAAGATGCTCCTATCTATGTCCAAGAGAAACAATAATTCCTGATTCTATAAATGGATGTACTTCCTGTAATCTCTGTGGAGAGAATTGTCCAAAAGATGCTATTAAAAATGGAGTAGTAGATTATGATAAATGTATTCTTTGCTTTAAATGTGTAGAAATCTGCCCAAATGATGCTTTAAAGGTTGAAAACTTTAAAGTTGTTAAAGTTAAGGAAGATAAAAAGATTCAACCTACAAGTTACTGTATAAACTGTGGATTGTGCTCTCTGAATTGTCCAAGTGGAGCTTTGAGATTTGAGAATGGGAACTTATTTTATAGCCCAGATGTGTGTTGGAAATGTTTTAAATGTGTAGAAATCTGCCCTAACGATGTTAGAAGGTTGAAGGATGATACTGTCATTGGAGGATGCTCTTTATGTGGAATATGTATAAATAACTGTAAAGAAGAGGCAATATCAATAACAACTGTTGAATTCAAGAGTATTAAAGATGAAAACTGCATACTATGTGGAACTTGCTCAAATGTGTGTCCAAAAGATGCCATAATTATAGATAGGAGTAATAAAGTGGTTTTATTTACTGATGACTGTATATTGTGTGAGACATGTGCTATTCATTGCCCAAGAGATGTAATTCCAAATACAACTGGTTATAAGAAAATAGTTGATAGGGAAAATTCATTTATTAGAACTGATATGGATTTCTGTATAAAATGTGGCTTATGCAATAAAGTCTGTCCAAACAACTGCATTGACTATGGAGTTATTGATACAGATATTTGTGAATACTGTGGAGCCTGTTACAACATTTGTCCTACAAGAGCTATATATCTCCACAGAAAGTGGAAAGTTAAAGAGCCAATAAGAGATTAGAATAAATTTTAAAAATTTGGTGATTGCCTTGGAAGATCTAAAAAATTTTGCTAAAATATTTTTAACTGGGATATATGAAAACTTAGAAAGAATTATTTTTGGTTCAGGAAGATATACAAGTTTAGAGATGAGAGAGGCTATACTATCTGGAAAAATTAAGATTCCAAGAACAGTAATTGAAGATCTCTGTATAGGTTGTGAAGGATGTGCAAATGTTTGTCCAACTAAGGCAATTGAGATGATACCTATTGAGCCAATTAAAATAACTGAAAATTATGTAAAAGACAAGATTCCAAAAATTAATTATGAAAAATGTGTATATTGCCTATATTGCCACGATTTTTGCCCTGTTTTTTCTGTATTTAATGAAATATCTCCAATACACCCAAGAGATGTTGGAGAGAATTATATAGAGATTGATATTTCAAAAATATTAAAGAAAAAAGTTGAAATTTCTGAAGAACAATTAAATAGAATTTGTTCCATATTATCAATTAATTTAAGGAGAATTATTAAAGAATAAAATCTAAAATCCCTTATTTTTTGATAATTAATGTCTATATCTATTTGCAAAGCTCTTTTAATTCTTTTACTAAATTTCTATCAATTCTTCCATTGTTTCTATCTCCTCCTTTACATACAGCACCTCTAACTCCAACAATATCAGTTCCAATACTTTTTAAAATTGGAATGTGTTCCTTTTTTATTGACCCTGCTAAGGCACATTTTAAACCATACTCGTGGCATTCATTAACAAACTCTTCTAATATCTCTTTGGTTTGGAAATCTAAAAGGGATTTTCCATCTTTTATTGCAGTATCTAACATCGCTACGTCACAACCAGAATCTCTCGCAATCTTTGGAATAATTAATGGTTCAACTGCCCCAACTCTATGAGCGTCAGCATAACCTGCGGCAACTACAATTTTACTATCATCAATATCTTTTACAGCCTTAACAACATTTTTCATTAACTCAACTGCCTGATAGTAGTTTTTAATGCCATATAATCCAACTTTTATATAGTCTGCTCCACTAATTGCCGCTCCTGTTGCAGCTAATGAAATAGTTCCAGGTTTATAAGGGACATCTCCAACTGTAGCGCTAACTAATAGCTCTTTTGGAGTAATTTTCCTTATTGCTTTAATCATCCAAGGGAAATTAGCCCCTAATGAACCCTCTTTTGGGTTTTTCACATCTATTATATCTGCTCCTCCTGCAATAGCCTCTTTTGCCTCTTCAACATCTATTGGACTTACTAAGAGTATCATACATTACACCTACTAAATATTAATGCTTTACAATTAATTGACTCATACATTTATACCTTATGTTCGCAATGTTATAATATAAAAATTTATGTTGTTGTTTTGCTTCTATGTATTATTTAAAGTTTATTAATAGTTTTAGGATATTCTACTTTAACTATTAAAAATTTTTACCTTTAAAATCTTTAAAATAATTAAATAATTTAAAAATGGTGGTAAAATGGGTAAATTGTTTGGAACTTCTGGAATAAGGATGAAAAATTTATCTCCAAAAATTGTATATAAAGTAGGGTTAGCAATAGCTAAGAAGTATAAAAATGTTGTTATTGGGAGGGATACACGAACTACTGGAAAGTTGATTGAAACTGCACTATCTGCTGGTGTTTTAAGAGGAGGTGGGGAGATGACAACTATTGGGGTAGTTCCTACTCCCGTATTAGGTTTTAATGCGAGAAATTATGATGTTGGAGTTATGATAACAGCCTCTCATAATCCACCAGAATACAATGGAATAAAGCTTTTCAATAAAAATGGCTTAGCATTTAATAAAAAAGAAGAAGATGAAATTGAAGAAATTATATTCAAAAAAGATTTTAACGAGGTAAATTGGGATGAAGTGGGAGATATATGGGAAGATAACAGAGGTATAAAAAATTATAGGGACTACATTTTAGAAAAGATTGAAGTAAATAAAAAATTTAATGTAGTTGTTGATTGTGCCAATGGATCTGCTTGCTTAGTGTCTCCTTATCTATTTACAGACGTTGGTTGCCATGTAATATCAGTTAATAGCCATATGGATGGAAGATTTATTGGTAGATTGCCTGAACCTAACGAAAAAAACCTTAAAAAAACTATGGATATGATTAAAGGATTAAATTCTAATGGAAATAGTTATATTGGAATTGCACACGATGGGGATGCAGATAGAATGGTAGCAATAGACGAAAAAGGAAGATTAGCAGATTTTGATAAATTATTAGCGGCATTTTCAAGATATATAGTTGAAAAAACTGGAACTAAAACTATAGTTACTACGGTAGATGCTTCAATGGTCATTGATGAATATTTAAAGGATTTAGATGTTGAAGTAAAAAGAACTAAAGTAGGAGATGTTTATGTTGCCGAAGAAATGATTAAATCTTCATCTATCTTTGGTGGAGAACCTTCTGGAACTTGGATTCATGGAGATATTCACTTAACTCCTGATGGAATTTTAAGTGGGTTAAGAATATTAGAGATGTTAGAATTTTACAATAAAAGTTTATATGAAATTTTGGATGAAATTCCTTCATATATAAATTTGAGGGAAAAAATTTACTGTGAAGATGAAAAAAAAGAAAAAGTAATGAATTATGTTATTGAAAATGGAGAAAAAATTTTTAAAACTCCCCCAGAAACTGTTGATGGAGCAAGGTTTAACTTGCCAAATGGTTGGATTTTAATAAGACCTTCTGGAACTGAGCCATATATTAGAATTAGAGTTGAAGCGAAAAATATGAGTTTAGCTAAAGATTTATTAGAAAAAGGAATAAAATTAATTAAAAATGGGCTTTCATTAACATAAATTATTTTTTGGTGATGTAAATGGACGCTGTAATTTTATGCGCTGGTAAAGGAGAAAGATTAAAACCTCTAACTGAAAATAGGCCAAAACCTATGATTCCAATAGCTGGTAAGCCAATTTTACAACACATAATTGAGAAAGTTGAGGATTTAGTAGATAACATTTACATAGTTGTTAAATATAAAAAAGAAAAAATTATTGATTACTTTAAAGATTATCCAAAAGTTAAGTTTTTAGAGCAAGGAGAAATAGATGGAACTGGACAGGCAGTTTTAACTACTAAAGATTATGTAGATAACGAATTTTTAGTTATAAATGGAGATATTATCTTTGAAGATGATTTAAGGGGATTTTTAAAATATAAATATGCCATTGCTGTTAAAGAAACAAAAAATCCTGAAAATTTTGGAGTAGTTGTCTTAGATGAAGAAAATAATATTGTAGAAATACAAGAGAAACCTAAAAATCCAAAATCAAATTTAATAAATGCTGGAATATATAAATTTGATAGGAAGATTTTTGATTTAATTGAAAAAACAAAAATCTCTAAAAGAGGAGAGAGAGAAATTACAGATGCAATAAAACAACTTATTAAAGAAGAAAAGGTTAAAGGAATAAAATTAGATGGATATTGGAACGATGTTGGAAGACCATGGGATGTTTTAGAAGCAAATAAACATCTTTTGAGTAAAATAAAAGATTCTATTATTAAAGGAAAAATTGAAGAGAATGTAGTAATTAAAGGAAATGTTGTAATTGAAGAAAATGCTATTATAAAAGCAAATTCAGTTATTGAAGGTCCAGCAATTATTAAAAAAGGTTCTATAATTGGGCCATTGGCATATATAAGACCATACACAGTTTTAATGGAAAATACTTTTGTTGGAAATTCCTCCGAAGTTAAGGCAAGCATAATAATGAAAAATACAAAAATTCCCCATCTCTCTTATGTTGGAGATAGTATTATAGGGGAAAATTGTAATTTTGGTTGTAATACAATAACTGCAAATTTGAGATTTGATGACAAACCTGTTAAAGTTAATATAAAAGGTAAAAGGGTTGAGAGTGTAAGAAAATTAGGAGTAATAATGGGAGATAATGTTAAGACAGGAATTCAAGTCTCTTTTATGCCTGGAGTTAAAGTTGGTAGCAATTGCTGGATTGGAGCAAGTTGTTTAATTGATAGAGACATTGAGAGCAATACTTTTGTATATAAAAAGGATGAGTTGATTTTTAAAAAATTAAATTGGTGAAGTTAATGATTATTGGGCCTAATACATCAAAAAATTTTTTTGATAATTTGAAAGATGAGCAAATTCAACAGTGTGGGATTGATTTAAAAGTTTGGAAAATATTTAAAATAGATGGAGATGGAGTAATTGACTTCTCAAACGAAAAAAGAAAATTACCAAATTACATTGAGATATTCAACTCTGAAAAAGACGAATTTGTAAGATTAGATAAGGGAATTTACATTGTAAAAGTAGCAGAATATATAAAAATTCCTAATAATATCGCCGCCTTTACATTTCCAAGAAGTTCTTTATTGAGAATGGGAGCAACTTTATACTCCGCAGTTCATGACCCTGGATATGAAGGAAGACCAGAATATTTACTGCAGGTTTTTAATCCAATAACTATATATAGATATGCAAGAATTGCACAAATTGTTTTTTTCGAGTGTAAAGATGTTAGTAGTGTCTATAATGGCATTTACAAAGGAAAATAGTATAAAAATCAACATAATAGGTGAAATAAATGAAAAAACTTTTACTATCTATTTTACTTTTAATTTTGTTTTGTGGATGTTTAGATAATACGAAAATTACCAACAACGAACTAAATAACTACAATTGGGAAAATACAAATAAATTAAACATCAACAATTTTTGGATTTATTATGGTTCAAACAATATAGAAAAGCTTTCAAAGTATGATTTGGTTATTATAGAACCATACAATTACAAAAAAGAAGATATTCAAAAATTAAAGTCATTAAATCCAAATATAAAGGTTATTGCCTATTTAAGCATTGGAGAAGTTAGCAAAGACAGACCATATTTCAAAGATTGCCAAAAAATAATTGTTGGAAAAAATCAAAATTGGAACTCTTACTATGTAAATGTCTCATCCCCAATATGGCAAAATATTATCTTAAATGAAGTTAAAAAATTTAAAGATATGGGGTTTGATGGTATATTTTTAGATACAGTTGATAGTGCAATCTATACAAACCAAAAAAATGAAGTTATTGAATTAATCAAAAAAATTAGAAAAGAAAATCCTGATATAATAATCATCCAAAATAGAGGTTTTGAAATTGTTAATGAAACCGCTCCATACATAGATGGTATTCTTTTTGAGGACTTCACAACTGGCTATGATTTCAAAAATAAGATTGCATATTATTGGAAAGGTAGTGATTTAAATTGGATAAATGCTCAAAGTGAAAAACTAAAAAATTTGAAGGAAAAATATGGCATAGTTATTTTAACATTGGATTATGTAAATAATAACGAAATGACTAAAAAGTGTATTGAACATGCCAAGGAATATGGATTTATCCCAATGACAACAAATGATATTAATTTAAATTCAATTAATTAGCTTTTTTATTTAAGAAATTAATTTAACTCCTTTACCAACTTCAGTTCTTATGGTATTTTTATAATAATCTCTTAAAATTTCTTCTACATCATCAATAAACTCTTCTTTTGGTAAAACAATTATTGAAGGTCCAGAACCACTTATTGTAATTCCATAAACTTTATCTTTAACTTCTTCTTTAACTTTAAAATAGTTTGGAATTAATTTACCTCTAACTGGCTCTATAATGTTGTCAGACATCATATATCTTCCAAACAATGATTTATCTTTGGTATATAAAGCATAAACCATTCCACAGGCTTTTCCTACATTATTTACTAAATCTTTTAAATTTACACTTTTTGGTAAAATTTCTCTTGCTTCTTTTGTATTTATTGATATATCTGGAATGGCTATTAAAATATCAAGTTTAAAATCTATTGGTATATGTAAAACTTCTAAAGGTTCATAGTTTGTTATCATAGTAAAATCTCCAAATATTGCTGGGGCAACATTATCAGCATGCTTTGCATTTGAAGATGCTAACTCTCCATAAGAGGCATAATCCACTAACTTTAATTTATTTAGATTTAAATTAAACAGTTTATTTATTGCATAGGCAGTCCCAGCAGATGATGCGGCAGAACTACCAAGACCACTACCAGCTTTAACTCCTTTTTTTATTTTTATTTTAACTCCATTTTTAATATTAAAATCATTTAGCATCTTTTTAGCTACTATTCCAGCAACATTTTTATCAGGATTAGTAGGAATATTTTTGTCATCAACTTCTATAACAATCTCTTTATCATCTAATTTTTCAACTTCAACTATATCATAAGGTTCTTTTAAGCATAAACCAAATACATCAAATCCTACTCCCAAATTAGCAGATGTACAAGGAGCTTTTACTTTAACTCTCAAATTTTCACCTTCTATTTTATTATTTACTCTAAAAACATCTTTCTTATTATATCTACAGCATCTTTTTTTACTAAAACTAAAACTCTATCTCCAGGCTTTAATTCAATATCTCCACTAGGAATTTTTAATTCACTTCCTTCATAAATAGCAATAATCAAATAATCTTGTGGCCTTCCAAGATCTTTTATTTTTTTATAAGCCACTTTAGATTTTTCAGGAATTATGAATTCTAAAATCTCAGCCTCTCCTCTTCCT
This sequence comes from Methanocaldococcus lauensis, assembly GCA_902827205.1. GTDB lineage: Archaea > AGJL01 > Methanococci > Methanococcales > Methanocaldococcaceae > Methanocaldococcus > Methanocaldococcus lauensis. The sequence continues at coordinate 289,126 of LR792634.1, forward strand.
ATAATCGTTAAATCTAATATTCCCGGCCTATCAATTAACTTTTCTATATAATTAGCGGCTATTAATTCTGGTGATACTACTACATCGACTCCCAACCTTTCAAAAACATCCTTATACTCTATTTCAGAAATTCTTGCAATTGTTTTATCAACTCCATAACTCTTTGCAAGTAAAGAACTCATTAAATTAACTTCTTCCTTACCAGTCACCGCTATATATATATCGGCATCTTCAATTCCAGCCTCTTCTAAGGTTTTTGTTTTCGTGCAATCTCCATGTATAATTAAGGCATCAATTTCGGCAGATACTTTATTACATATCTCTTTATCATTATCAATTAAAACAATATCATGTCCCTTATCACACAAAGACTTAGCCAAAGTATAACCAATTCTACCAATTCCCGCAATGATTATAATCATAAAATAACACCAAAAATATTTTTTAAAGAATAATTTTTTCATAAAATTCGCTATATCCAAAATGCCAATGAACAATTTTCTTCTTTAATTCCTCTTCAAGTTTTAATATTTTTTCAAACTCCTCTCTATTTAAATATCCTATGTGTCCTCTTTTTATTGCCTCCTCACATTTTAAACTGCATGGAATAAAACCAGAGGGTAAAACAATAGCATAAACTCCTTTATTTTTTAACTCCTCCCTTATTTCATCAACCTCTTTTAAATGCTCATTATCAATAGATATTCTAACATTTTCAACAAAGGATTTTATGCAACATTCTGGATATTCTAAAAGTTTTCCTATCTCATAGTCATCCAATCTCCTATATATTCCAAGTTCCGTTGAAACTATTGGGTCAATTGCTGGTCTAACTTTTGGCTTATATTTTTCAACAATTTCAATTTGAAACTTCAATCTATCAATTATATTTTTATATTGGAATTCATCTAAACTTTGAATATGTTTTTTTAAAATTTCAAAATCTTCTAATTCTCCATTTCTTAACTTTTCAATTTTATATAGCAATTTTTTAAGCATATTTTCCATATTTTCACATTAATTAAATTATTTATTTTATTCAATTTCTAACTCAAATCCAACAACTGGATGCTCTAATTCAAAGTTAGTTATAACTTCTGGATGAATTTCTCCAAAGTATCCTATCATCTTTCCATCTCTTAAAATTTTAGCACATCTTCCTTTAATAAATGATGGATGATCATAATTTTCAAGTTCATATTCAATTTTTAGTTCTCTCAATAAACCCTCCACATAACTCTTTATTTCATTGAAGTTTGTTTCACTGTCTAAAATAACTCCACATATCTTTTTCACAACCCTTGATTTTGTCTCCATACTTTCATCAATAACAACACAGTCACCGATTTCAAATATTTTATGAGGCAACTCTTTATGTTTATTAATTCTCAAAGTTTCCATCAATAATGGTAGAAGACTCTTTCTAACAATTCTATGATCAATTGACGCTGGTTTTAAAACTTCTATATAGTTGTCATCTTCAATTCTCATCTTTTTAAATAAAATTTCATCATTTGATAGCATTAAGTTTATAACTTCATAAAATCCAAAACCGATCATTATTTCTCTTATAAAGTCACATTTCTTTTCTAATTTGTCAAGTTCTCCTATAGTTGCAATACTTGGATACTTTCCAAAGAACTTATCGTATCCATAACCTATAGCAACCTCTTCAGCGATGTCTATTTCACCAAATACATCAACTCTATATGGGGGAATAATAACCTTTAACTTATTATCTACAAATTGAGCATCCAACCTACATCTCCTTAAGTAATTTATTATTGCCCCAGGAGTTAGATTTGTTCCTAAAACTCTATTTATATAGTCAGGAGTAGTTATTATAACATCTTCTTTTAAATTTGGGTATATAGTAGAGTTATTATTTTCAATTACTTTAACTGAATGTATTTTTACATACTTTCTCTCAGCCAATGCAGTTACAATAATATTTAAAGTTTTTTCAACTAAATATTTGTCAATTCCAGTGACATCGATGAATAAATTTCTTGTCTCAGTAGTAACTTTTGTTAATTCTCCGTTAATTATTGGAGGCATAGATAAAACATTTCCTTCACTATCTAAGATTATTGGAAATTTATCATCTTTAATTAAATGACCATATTTAATTCCTTTTTCGTGTTTTTCTAAAATTTCCTTTGGAGTCATTTCTTCATCACAGTTTAAAGGAACAAATTTAATTTCATCTCCTTTAACTTCTTTGTAGTAAAATGGTAGCTTAACCTTATCAAAGTCGTGTATTCCTATAGCCACCTTTTTTCTATCTCTTCCCAAAACCCAGTGTAATTTCTCTTGTAAATTAATTATACTCTCTAAAACATAGTCATCAATAATAATTCCTTTAATTAACGCTCCCGCTATGTATGGTCTTGTGGTAACATTATCAACAAATAATTTTACATCTGAAACTTCAACATCGTATTTCTTTAAACCAGTTTCTATTCCTATAAAACCTCTAAAACCTCTCGCCAAACCTTCAACACATAAATAATCTGGTCTATTTGGATTTATTGAAAATTGAATTATCTTTTCTCCATCTTCTTCAAAAATTTCTTCTACTTCCACACCCATCATTGGAAACTTGCTCTCTATAAACTCATCCTCTAAGGGCATATTTACCAATCTTTCTATGTCAACTTTTTTTACATTTATTGTTGGCATATAATCACCAGCACTACTTTTTGTAATAATTTTATTAATAAAATTCCATCAGATATTTTAATGTAACTCTAATATTTTAGTTTAAGTTTGTCAATGTAGTTATTATTTATCACGCTAAAAATTTTTATTTTTTAATTTAGGGGATTTTAATTTAATATTTTTAAATTTTAAAAGATTTTATTAAATTTCGGAGGGTCGTCTATTTTGATTAATTTGAATATTTGGTTTTATTAAATTATTGAGATTTTTAGGAGATTTTGGTAGTTTATTTTTATCTCTAATTTTCCCCGATAAAAAGGTTGATATTAAAAATTTAAAGGATTTTTAAGCAAATAAATAAAAATAGAAAAGTTTATATATAAGTTCGGAGGTATATAAATAACAAGGGTTACTAACCCTCCGAACTATAACCCCCTAACAAAGAAGCATAATAAAGTAATTTTAAAAGTTTATTTCTTCAAATTATGCCCTGTCTAAAATCAGACCCCTAAGGGGATGGAAATATTAGGACAAATAAATGACGAATACAAAAAACTAACAGGTCTAAAATCAGACCCCTAAGGGGATGGAAATTCTTTTAATCTCTTTAATGTCTTCTTTTATCTCTTTTAGTCTAAAATCAGACCCCTAAGGGGATGGAAATTTCGTGCAAGAACAGCTACAACAACAGTTTAAACAGTGTCTAAAATCAGACCCCTAAGGGGATGGAAATCTTTTTTTAAGATTTCATCAACAGTAAATATTCTACCTCGTCTAAAATCAGACCCCTAAGGGGATGGAAATTTTGTGAGCTTCTACTACCTCCTCCACTGTCGCCACTACTAGTCTAAAATCAGACCCCTAAGGGGATGGAAATTTTTATTTTTATTAACTTTTTGTTTATTGCATCTTTATTGTCTAAAATCAGACCCCTAAGGGGATGGAAATGTTTTGTTAGCCCGCCCATTCTGGCCTCCTTTCATGTCTAAAATCAGACCCCTAAGGGGATGGAAATCTAATATTTATGCCAAAGGTCAATATGGCTTACAGATACCAGTCTAAAATCAGACCCCTAAGGGGATGGAAATAAAAGTGGTAAAATTGTTATTGGTTATTTGGGTAGAGTCTAAAATCAGACCCCTAAGGGGATGGAAATACAATTTGTCCAGCAACTGCAGATTCCCATGTTTCGTCTAAAATCAGACCCCTAAGGGGATGGAAATTCAACTTCGTAATCATCTCCATCTATTTTTCTATCAACATATTGTCGTCTAAAATCAGACCCCTAAGGGGATGGAAATCCAAATCTATTGTATATATTAATTAATTTGATTGCTTGATGTCTAAAATCAGACCCCTAAGGGGATGGAAATTATTATCTCTGAAGTATTTTAATTTCTCCATTTCGTTGTCTAAAATCAGACCCCTAAGGGGATGGAAATCGTATAACTTCTCAACAATTCTTAAAAAGTTATTTACAACCCCGTCTAAAATCAGACCCCTAAGGGGATGGAAATTATTTAGTTGCCGTGAGGTTTGACAATTTACCAATACCTTCTTTGTCTAAAATCAGACCCCTAAGGGGAAAATAATATTAATTAAGAGGCATTGCCGAGCATTGCGAGGCAATGCATCCCGGGTATCCCAATAGGGCGGAGCCCTATGGGTTTAAAACTCAGACCCCTAAGGGGATGGAAATTATTTAGTTGCCGTGAGGTTTGACAATTTACCAATACCTTCTTTGTCTAAAATCAGACCCCTAAGGGGAAAATAATATTAATTAAGAGGCATTGCCGAGCATTGCGAGGCAATGCATCCCGGGTATCCCAATAGGGCGGAGCCCTATGGGTTTAAAACTCAGACCCCTAAGGGGATGGAAATATTTAAATTTTTAATTTTATTTTTTAATACCATAAAAATCCATAGGTTTGTATATTTATATTATTTTTAAAAGTAATAATGACCCTCAGGAAAATTTCAGTTAGGATAATAAAAAATAACAAAAATACTAAAAAATTATTATAATAATATTAAAATTTTTTAAAATTTTAATAAATAATAAGAAAAATTAAAATTTTTTATTAATAATTATTACCTAAACTGAAAAATCTTGAAATTATATATTAATTATTATGAATAAATTTTAAAAATGTATTAAAAATATATAAGATAATTTTAAATATTTGAAAAAAGAAGTGTTATAATCATTAAAAAGGATAAAGGCGAAGGAGAATGTATATAATCATAGTTTATGATGTGAATGTTGCGAGAGTGAATAAAGTCAAAAAATTCCTCAGACAGCATTTAAACTGGGTTCAAAATAGTGTATTTGAAGGAGAGGTAACAGATGCAGAGTTTGAAAGAATAAAAGATGGGCTTTTAAATATAATTGACGAAGATAAAGATTCTATAATCATATACAAACTTAAATCAAAACCAAGTAGAGAAATTTATGGAGTAGAGAAAAATCCAATTGATGATATTATATAACTTGTTAATTTTTATTTTATTTTTTAAAATCTTTAAACCATTCCAGAATACTTTGAATAATCATAGATGAAATTTTAACACCATTACGTTTTAATTCTCTTATAGATGTATATATTCTATCTAAGTCATCATAAAGAATACCATCTATGAAAGTTATAGAAACTCCAATATCGCTTCTAAGTATGAAATCTATAAATTGAATTGTATTATAGAAATCAGTATTTTTTAAATTTCCTAAAAAATTCATGAGTTTTGATAAATCATATTCTCCAAAAGCTCGTATTGATTGATTATTATTAATCTTCTCAAGAGTATAGCTAACAACTGAAAAGTTCTTTTCTGTAACTATTTCTAAAGCACATATTGATTCAATATGGGTTAAATGATATAATAATGCTGTTTTTTTATATACAAAGAATTTATCTTTTCCAAGTAGATAATTATTGATTTTCTTTTTTAAATCTTTTAGAGCAAGAATTTCTAAAAGTTCTAATTCTTCAAGAGGCTTTATGGCATAAATATGAATATATGTTGTCCTGTTGTCCGATACTTTTATATATGGTATATAATAATGAAAACCAATCCAAGCAAGGGCATAATTGAAGTCATCTATTTTTATTGGGTTTCCGCCCTTTACTCCATAAATTTTCGGCATATATTTTCCAGCAGTGGGCATTAGAGTAAGTGGTACTGTGTTGTTATTCTTTGTAGATAATTTTCCTTTTTTTACACTTTCTTTTATCTTTTCAAGAGTTTTTGGAATTCCATCCCAATAAACGTTATTAATATTCGCACCTGCACTAAAATCAGCATCGCTTACGATCTTGATATCCTCTTTTGTAGGGATGTATCTACCAATAGCTTTATGTAGGGAAAGCATATCTTCCAAAGCATTTAACATTCCATTTTTAATAGTGTTATTTGTTACATTAGGTTCTTCAACTACAATACAATATTTATCTCCTCTTGAGAAAAGTCTAAGATTTTCAATACCCTCTCTAACTAAGCATTCAACCATTCCATAAGCTATATATAAATCAAGTATCTCACTATATCCCGGCGTTTCAAATATCATAACTCTCGACCTCCAAAACTTCTGCGAACTTTGGAGCTTTTCCTTCTCTGCTCTCTGCTCCTTTATAATCACACATGACTAAAGGTAAAAGTAAGGTCCCAACAATAAATCTAAGCTTTTCAGAATTTGGCATATGTCTTGCTCTAACACTCATTTCCACAACAAATTTAATAATATTGTCCTTATTAGGTTCATTTTCAAGTATTACATCTATTAAATCTCCAATTAACTTTTTAATAAGTTCTTCAAAACCTTCAACCATTCCATCAAAGTTTTTTAACTTATCTAGTACAACCTCAGCTGTTAATTCATTCTTTCTAAGATTTCTTATTTGACCTATAATAATCGGCTCATGGTGAAGCATAACAGTTAAAGCTCCAATGAAAGCAAGGTTTTTATTTCCAAATTTTTTAAGGAGAATGTAGTAAGTATAGTATGCACTAACAAGCTCATGTCTAAAGCCATTGAGTTTTTCTTTATCGTTGATGAGAGCTTTTTGATATATATTTGAAGCTTTGCCAATATCATGAAGTTTTATCAAAATTTTCATAAATTCATCAGCTTTTTCAATATCTAAATTTATGTTCCAAGCCTCTAAAGCCCTTATTATGGTTTTTATATATCTGTATTTTATTTTTTCCCAATATTCAATCATATCATTAACATGTTCGATGAGAGTCTGATTCTTAAAAGCCAAAATTTCCATAATCTCACCTAAAAAAACGTCTTAGAGTTTACACTACAATACCTGTTTCTTTAGAGTAGTATTTGTTGTCAATTATGTAAATTTTGTAAGGTTGTAGTTTTTCAGTTTCTTTGATACGATATATCCAACTTTTCTCTTTTTCGTTGTACTCTTTAATTAATTCAAATTTTTTGTCAAACATATTCCAACAGTTTTTAAGCCAGTTATAACTTACACGAATAACATTTTTTGGATTAAAGTCAATAATTTCTTTATTTTTTGCTTTTTCTTCAGTATCTTTTAGTGGATATAGCATTGCAAACAGTTCTGGCCTTGCTTTTAGTTCATATTCAGGTGGTGTGGAAAAGAGTTTCAACTCTCTAAAGTATATATAAGCGGAGTAGTAGTCCTTAGGAACTATGTTGTTCTCATAATATTCTTTATAAACCCTATCTAACGCCTCATGAGCTTTAAATATGTCATACAAATATTCGCCTACACATTTAACTTCATCAAAACTTTTTATCATAATTAATGGATCATAAGGCTGAGCTGAGTATGGAATGATGTATAAATCTTTTTTCTTCAAAATTTTGTTATCTTCAATAAGTTTTTTTATTGTTTTAGTTCCTAAGTCACCAATGTAAAATTTTTTGGGAATGATTTTACTCTTCCCTCTTTTTTCTTCAATTGTTTCAATAGTTATTTCAATAACTCTTCCATAATCTTTGTTTTTTGTCAGTGTTATATGGGCATTTTCAAATGAAAGATCTTTAAATCCTAAAATAATTTTTTCTTTGAAATTTTTGTTTATTTTTTCGTCAAAATCTGGCAATACTACTATTACTTTTCCTTTTTCGCCTTTTCTTCTAGCACATCTTCCAATTCTTTGTATCAGTGCATCTAATGGAGCTAAATCAGTTATTACAAGATATACATTAGGTAAATCCAGACCAGCTTCAACTACCTGCGTAGCAACAATTATATCAGCTTTATCAATTTCTATTTCTTTTTTTATTCTGTCTTCTACTGTAAATCTGGAATGTAGCAGTAGAGACTTCCCGAGATGTTTTACTTTTTCATAAACTTCTATAGCACTGTTTACTTTATTTTTTATTATCAACACTTTTTTTCCTTCATCAATAGCTTTTTTAATTTCATTTCTGAGATCATCATCACTTAATTTTTTCTCAAATTTAACAATAACTTCTCCTCTTTCTGGCTTTTTTGTATCTTTTGGATGAACGGTTATTGGTTCCTCATCTATGCTAAGTATTTTTTTAAGGTCTGTAGGTAATGTTGCTGTCATGAAAACCAATGGAACGTTAGCTTCTACCAGTCTTTTAACTACTAATCCAATTAATCTTGGCATATAAAGGTTTTCATCTTGATACATCTGTATCTCATCAAAAACTATCAAACTCTGTGCAATCGCTCCACATGGGAAAGTAAATCTATCTCCAACAGTTCTATGAGCTGCCAAACCATAAAGAAATGTGTCCCATGTAGTTAAAACTACAAAACCTAAGAAAGCATGAGTCTCTTCTAACCCATATTCAACTTGAACCATTTTTTTAGCACATTCTTCAGCTTTATCTTTTGGATATCCTTTTATTTCAAGAATTTTTTTAATATAACCTCTAATTCTTTCTGCTTGTTTCTCTACAAGTGAACGAGTTGGAAGAACGTAAATTAATCTAGGGACTTTCCAATCGTTGGAGACTAATTGATAAAGATATGGTATAATCGCTGCCTCAGTCTTTCCACCAGCAGTTGGTATTTCTATAACAACACTCCCCCCGTGTTCCATAATTTTATTAATTTTCTCCCATGATCTAATTTGATAATCGTAAGGTTCATGATTTGTAACGTGTTTAAAAAAATTAATTATATCCATAACCCAATCACCTCATCAAAAGCAATAATTTTGTAATTTCCATTAAAAATTCTATCTGATTCAATGTAGTATGAATCTCTTTTATAACATTTTTCAACAATTGGCAGTAGATAGGATACTTCTTTTACTTTGTTTCCAAAATTTGGAGTTTCGAGCATATTCTCAATAATACCTCCATTTATACTAATTTTTGACACTTTTTTAAGCTTTACATAGGATTTTAATGGAGTTTTTTCTTCTTTCATTTCAACCCATTCAGCTTTAATTACATTTCCAACACATTCAGTATCTCCAAGCTGATCAATTAAATAGACAGCCTTAAGTATCAGATTTTTCTCTTCTTTAGGTAATTTCTCCTTAAAGACATAAATTCCCAAGATTTCTCTTGTGAATACATATTCTCTTCTCATTGCATCACTTTTATCGTTATCATCATCTTTTGACTTTTTTGATTCTTCTAAATTCCTAAGTCTTTTTAGTAAAATTGGAGTTTTTACGATGCTACTTTTGTATGGCTTTGCCCCCACATAGACTAGTTTGCTTTCTAATTCTTCAATTGTTTTTTTAGCAATTTCATCCAAGTTTTTTCCTTTTTTTCTACTAAGCAGTATAACCCCCTTAGCTAATGCTCCTTTTAATGCTGATGGAGGTGGTAATAATAACGATACTTTAACTTGATAAGAATATTTCCCAAAAGAATAAAAAGGAAATCGAAAGAGGGCTACTAAAGCTTCCATGATTATCCCCAATTATTCTACTTTTTTATTTTCTATTATTATAGATATTAATTCTTCAACTGATGAAATATCTTCACCAAAACCTACATTATATCCAAATGCTTCTATATCAAATCCTATTTTCTTTGCATTTTCTACAACATTTTTGCTTACTTCTACATAATCTTCGTAAAATCCATGAACTAAAGCAGGTATAGGTTTCTCGCCAACAACTGCTATAAACTCTTCAAGTTTAAATACTGGAAAAGCTCTGGCTAAATTTGCGCCAATATAACCACTTAGCATTGGAATTAAAGCTTTTAGTGCAGATTTAATTCTTGCTTTTCTTTCATCCTCTTCAATCACTAAATTTAACGGAGATGATTGTGGAATTCCTACAAACCCTAAATCTAGTATGATTTCAAAACCATACAATCCAGTTGCATACTCTCTATTAAATAACATTTGAGCCGTTTGCTCCTCTCCAGACTTTATAGCTCCTTTCTCATCAACATCAACTCTATTGTGCTTTACTGCATATACAAGTCTTTCATCAACTTCTTTTATGAAATCCTCTGTTGGGAGTAGAAATGAAGTTTTTACAAGAGATACTCTTCTAACTCCAGTTTTTGGAGCTAAAAATCCATGAACATCTGCATCTGCGAAGTTTTTAATGATTTCACTTTCATCTTTTAATTCAATTTCAGAACCATTAGCTTTTTTAGCTTTAGTTTCCTGCCCAAACCTTGCACCATTGTATCTCAAAGCTTTTTCTGTTAAATTGTTTCCATACTCTGTCTCTCTAAAGAAATCAACAAAATTTACAAAATGCCAGTGCTTAACCATGTTTCCAGAAATTGCAGGAACTTCAAGGATTTTCCACTTATCGTCATCTTTAATGCTAACTTTAGCTTTTGTTATTTCTACATAATTTGTTCCTCCTCCACCTTGAGCATTTAGAGACTGAGAGTTTAACCTCATTCTGCCTGATAATCTTAAAAACATAACTATCCCCCCATCTTTTTTGTTATTCTTTATCCCAATCTGCAAAAGCCCATAGAGCAATACTTAATCCAATTTTTTTAACTTCTTTTTCATTATCTCCAATATTTTTTAGAGATTCTTCTAAGTTTTCTATGTCTTTTGGAGAAGGTATTTCAATATTTTCTATCTTTTTCAATTTTGGAGATAACCTTAACCCCTTATACAATGCTTCCAGAAGTTCATTTGCATTTCTTGCTTTAGCTATTCCATCAACAATGTCGTAGGCATGTTCTCCAAACTTGTCGCTTACAAGATAGCTAAGATACTTCCCAATATTTTTAATCCAAACTTCCAACTTTATCACCTCATACATTGACATTATGTTATATTGACATGGGAGAATATAAACTTTGCTAAGGAATTTCGTAGAACTATACGAATAATATATATACAATATCGAAGTTAAATATAACCAATCAAAAATTTTTGTGAGGGTATAGTATGAGGTATATCACCACATTTGGATATCACCCAAACCATATTTTTGATGAAGAGGGAAAAATAATTGGAATAAATAATGAAAAAATCAGTAACATGATTTTAATATACAGTTTAGATGTTGATGCAGATGAAAAATCTATGAACTCTATTGAAAAAACAAAAAAATACATAGAATCAAAACTAAAAGAGCATAATATTCCTTATCTGTTTGTAGAAGTTAGTCCTTACGAATTTAATGTAAATGTTAAAAAATTTAGGAAATATATTGTCCCAAAAACAGTCATTAATTTAACTGGAGGAAAAAGAATAGTTGGTTATGCTTTATTTTATGCTGCAATACTTGAAAAAGAAAATGTAGAGAAAGTATTCTATGTATCAAAATCTGGAAAAATCATTGAGTTTCCATTAATCTCTACAGATATAAAATTAACAGAACTCGAGAAGGAAATCCTCAATCTATTAGATAAGAATGGAGAAATGTTTGTAAGTGATATTGCACATAAGCTAAAAAAATCTCTATCTACTATAAGTGAATATGTTTCACAACTTGAAGAAAAGGGTTTAGTTGAGAAACTAAGTAAAGGTAGGAGAAAAATCGTTAGAAAGGTTATTTAAAACCAAGCTATCAATGGCTCATATTCTTTTTGTCCAACTAAATGCTTAATCAACTTGTAAGATTCTAACCTTATCAATCTCTTTTTTGTAACGTTCTTTTTTAATGTTGGATGTTTAACACTCTTTTCCATCTCCTCATTAAATACCTTTAGAACTATCTTTTTACCATTATCATTTAACAGTATTCCATTTAAATCGTCTCTAAAATGCTTTTTCTGAATAATGCCTTGCTTAACTAACCTGTTTGCTATTCTATCGGCAATTATTGGTTTAAAAATTTCGCTTAAATCTAATGCTAAGGAAAACCTCCTTTCTCTTGGCTCATGCAAATAGCTTATCGTTGGAGTTAGTTGAGTGTTGTAAAGTTCGCTTATTATTGTTGGATATAAACGAGAATTTAAAAAACTTATTAAAGCGTTCATCTCATTTTGAGGAGGTCTTCTTGTTCTTTTGATGATTTTAAATTCATCTGGCAAAGTCTCATCCCATAGTTTATAGTATTCACTTCTAATTCTTCCTTCAATATTCATAACCTCAGTAATTTTATTTACATAGTTAAGTTCCTCTAAGAATTCATCAAATTTAACCTTAATACCAAATTTTGACAGATTTTTTTCCATATTTTTTGCTCCACCAATAACAAAGAGTTTTGCAAGATTTAATCTTTTTTCATAATTTAAATAATGCTCTGCCTGTTTTACAACTAAATCTCCAGAATGGAGAGACTCCCTCGGATAAAAACTCCCATCATAATATCCATAATGGTTAAAGAAATGCAAAGCGATGCCTTTTTGTGCTAAATAATGTAATGCTTGAGAACTTATGCTTACTTTTCCATAGATATAGATGTCATAAATTCCTTCAACTGCCAAAGGTTTCTTTCCATTAGCATTTTCAAAATAAAGTGTATTTTCTCTCCTAAAAAGATAACCATCAGAGAGTAAAGTTAGTGACTTTTTTCTCATAATCTCCCCCACTTAAATCCAACATAACTCATAATATGCACATTTTTTGCAAATTTTGGATTTCTTTGGTTTTGGTGGATTTGGCATTGACTTTATTTTTTCAATCTCTTTTATAGCATCTTCAACCTCTTTTTCTCTTCCATCTAAAATTATTTCCCTTGTCTCTCTAAGTTTTGGATAGTTAAGAATTGCCTTTGCTTTAATACCATATCTTTTTAAATAGTAAATATAATATAATGCCTGCATTTCATGTGCTTTCTCCATTGTCTTACTTTTTTTAACCTCGTGAATTTCAACAATGTCCTTTTTCTTAATGAAGTCAATATTTATGGTTCCTATTAAAACCTCCTTCTCCTCCCCAAAATAACATTTTTCGTGTAAAAATTTTCCCAAATCAACAATATCACTCTCGTGTTCCATTGTTATTCCTTTTGTAAAATACCATAACTTCGTTTTACAGACAAAGAGATAGTTTATTTCAATTCCTCTGATTAAGAGTTCTTTTTCAATATATTCATTATAATACATAATTTCACCAATTTTTACAATATCCAATCTTCTTCATCCATATCCATATTGTCAGTTAGCAGTCCAAGGTTCTCATCATAGTGAAGATTAGCAAACATAACATGGAGTTTTTTATCATAAGTAAATATATTCCCAAATTTTGAAAGGATTCCATAATATTTGCTAATAGATAATGGTACTAAATAGCGATAAATTTCTATGTGCCTTCCTTTATCTGCTAACTCTTGAACTTTGCCAGAGTATTTTATCGGCACAACTTCCAAACCTTTAAAGAGTTCATAGAATTTATTTTCATCTTTGCTTCTATATAGTGGTGTTAATTCATTAAATAGGTCAATTGAAGTTCTTTTGGTTTTTAATATTTCATCTATAATTTCTTTGGGATTTCTATAAACTTCATCTATAAGTTCTTGAATTTTTGACTCTCTTAAATACTCACCATCTAATTCTTGAAGAACTTTCAAAGAATTCTCTACCATCCATTTTTTATATACATATTTATCCTTTTCAGAACCTTCTGTTAATATATGAACGTCCTTGATAATTCCATTCTTCCATCCGTGCCTATTTATCCTTCCAAACCTTTGAATTAACGCATCTAATGGTGCAGGTTCAGTTAAAATTGAATTGAAACTTATATCGAGGGAAACCTCAATAACTTGAGTAGCTACAACAAAATCATAAGAATCCAAGTTATTTTTGACTTTCTTTTCAAGTTCTTCCCTATCTCCATAAGTGAATCTACCATGAATCAAAAGAACATTAAATCCTTTCTCTTTTAAATTTTTATAAACTTCAATAGCCCTATCAACTGTATTACATGCTATCAATGTAGGTTTTTCCAATTTACAATGTCCAAAAACAAAATAACCTCCATAAACCTCCAATTCATTCAATATATCAATAATATTGCCATCAACAATTTTTATTTTATGTCTTGTAAATTCATCAGGATTTTCTTCCTCCATTTTGATTTCAACAGGTTTTAGAAGTTCTATAAAAAGTTCTTCTAAGAATGTTGGCATTGTGGCAGACATTACAAGTGCCTTAGCTTTATAATCATTAATAAGAAACTCTAACATCCCAAGAATAATCCCAATTATATTTGGTTCGTATGCATGGATCTCATCAAATATAAGAAGGGATTTTGCTAATTCTGAAAGTTCCATTTCATAAAATCCCACACCAAAAAAAGCTTTCATAATTTGGAAAGGGGTTAGAACTTTTACGGGAGAATATATTTTTCTATAAAGGCTTGTTAGCCGTTTATATTCATGTCCAGAAGCATAGAGATAATAGTGGGATGAACTGTGCAAAATAGCTACCATACCATCTTCTGGAAGATATTTTCCTTTTAAACGTTCATACATTGCATTTATACTTGCTTTGTATGGGAGAATGTAGAAGATTCTGTTAGGATAAATAACCTTTTTATTTTCAACTTTATCCAAATTTGCGAAACTCCAAAGTAAGGCAGTTTCAGTTTTTCCATAACCAGTTGGGGCTTTTAAAATAGCATTCCCATCAACACAAAGAACTTTCCTTTGAAGCTCTCTTGGAGATTCAATTTTCTCAAAAATTCTATCTTTTAGATTTGGTAGAGTCAAAATCTTATACTCGCCGGCAGATGCTAAATGGTCACAAGCATTCAATAAACCTTTTAAAAAAATTAGTTTCATCTTATATTTTTCTTTATTTATCTCATACCACTCTAACAACTTATTAAAATCAAAATTTTTTATATTCTCTTCCCAATCGTCTGGGAGACTAAACTTTTTTAGTTTCTTTTTCAATATCCTTTTTTCCCAATCGTTAATTCTTGGAAAAAAGAATTTATTAAGATAATCTTTATTTTCTAAAAGTTCTTCAACTTTTTCAATATATGCATCTTTATGTTTACGTGGAATTATTTGTCTTTCATTATCAAGTTCATCTATGTATTTATGATGAGTTAAAATTGCAAGAGCAATTAGGTTTTTCTCATCTTTATCATAATCTAAAAACTCAACAAAAGGAACTGAAAGTAATTCATGCCTATATCCCCACTTTTTTGGATTTTTTTGGAATCCCTTTGCACATTTTCCTATATCATGCAAAACAATGGAATAAAACAATAATTCCCAAAAATTTTTTCCAACAAATTCTTTAATCCAGAAAAAAGTCTTTATAAGGCTTTTCATAACATTTAAAGCATTATAAGTGTGGCATTCAAGAAGTTCATCTGGAGAAAATTTAGCCAAGCAAAGATTTGTCATAAAGCCACACCCCAAGACCCAAATCTTTATCGTAGGGAAGTTTTCCTTCATAAATTTTAGCCATTCTTATGTTTTTTGGATAAGGAATTAAAACAAAAGGCTTAACTACTTTTATACATCTTGGAATGTTTGAATAATCATACTCAACAGGTAAGGCTTGGATTATTCCCGGAATGTTGGATTCTAATGGAACAATAGTTCCACCAATTGGAACATTTTCTTTTTCTTCTAAATTTATGTGTTTTATTTCTTCAACAGTTGCTAAATCACATGAACGACCGAGTAAAATTTGATATTTTGGTTTTTTAAAGTATTTTTCCCATTCATCAGGTAAATAAAGATATAATATATTATCCACAAGTATTTCTCTTTTTATGACATCTGTTATTATATCTTTTCCAAGTGTATAAGTTCTTTCTAAATCTACACCTTTTCCATTACTTTTAAATATATAACCAACATACTTAACGTCATTTAACCCTACAATCTCTCCTTTAACAGCTGAAAGCAAACCTAATATTGTTGATAAAGGTGGCAGAGGAAGAGTAGGTTGATATCCAGATTGAAATGTAGGATATCTAAAAGTTGCTGTCCAACTTTTTAATTTTACTCTAATCATGCATGACACCATAATATTTAGCAATTTCAACTGATACTTTATCTAAAACTTCTCCAATTTTACCATATTCAACTTCAATATTTTCTAACTCAATATTTTCTATATCTAAGTTCCACTTTTTAACAAAACCCTTATCTATACCAATAAAAATTTTCTTTGTATTTAATATATCAGAAAATTCTTTTATTCTTTCAATTAATGCCTCTTTATCAAATTTTATCTCTCCTTTATTCTCATAAAATATATCTGATATAAATGGATTAACTCCTCCATCAAATATTCCCAAAATAATTAATTTTGGTGTGACATCCGTTAAGAACAACGTTTGTTTTGCTCCACCGAATAGATATTTTAAGGCTTTAATAGTTTCAGAGGATCTTTTATATCTAATATTATTTGGCATAATCCATTCATTTTCTTTCATCTCAACTCCAATTTCTTTTGCAAGATTTAAAAAATATTCTTCCCAATTTATTTTTGATTTTAGTTCCTCTAATTTTTTAATCTTCTTCTTAGCATCTTTAGATTTAGAATTTTTAAGAGTTTCAATTAAAGCATCAAAATTAATTAAATTTCTAAATCCTGCTTTATTAATAAATAAAAATCTCCCTACAGCATTTAAATCCAAAGAAAAGGCTCCTTTTAATACTGTTGAATAAAATTCGCTTTCATAAGGGACTGGATCTCCTTCGTGTCTCGATGCAGTGGCAAAATCACTTACTACAGAATTCCTAACTGGCAATACTGAGATTAATGGGGTAGTTTTTAATGGAGAAATTCTTGTTACAGTTAAGTCTTCCATAGCTCTCATGTATCCAAAAACATCATCATCTGGATATTTTATTGGATTTGCTTGGGTAAATACTTGATTTTTGCCTTCAACTTTCTCTAATGGTGAAAGTTCCCATCCAAAATGTTCTTTTAGTGTGTTTCTCCACCAGTATCTCCATGCTTGAGCTGATACATAGACATAGCTATCTTTTCCACATTTCAATTTTTTAACAATAACTTTATTTCTTTCAGCAGAGCTTGTATCTGTCCCCATCATATTTAAAGCAGAGTGAGGAGTATCAATTAAAACTAAACCACTTATAAATTTCATTCTTCATCACCCTCATAGATTTCATCTTCTTCTACATCTTCTTCAGATTCAGATTGTAACTTAATTAATCTATCATGAAGTTTTTCATATATTCTGAATAACAATAAGTTTCTAACGACTCTCCAAGAGGTGTTAATATCTTCACCATAATTTGTTAATAATCTTGCAAATTCATCAAAAGTTAATAAAGGGTTTGGGATACCTTTTTGCTGTCTAATTTTTTCAACTCTTATAAAGAAATTCTCAAATTGGTAAAGTTTTGTTGAGTTTTCTAACTCTCTAACAGTTTGCCTTAATTTATTGTCTTCCAATTTTTCTATAGTTTCGACTATTCTATCTCCAATATCTTTAATAAAATTTATAACATGTTCATCCAACCCTAACACCTCCAAACAATAAAATTTTAGTAAATTCCACTTAGCATTAACTTTTTTCTTTTTTCTATTATAAAAAAATTCTAAAATACTTTCTTCATTTAATAATCTTCGATAGACTTCATTATCATTCTTTTTTTCTATTTCTTCAAAATTCAAGTTTTTCTTTTTACTTTTACTAAGTTTCCATCCCATATTTACAATATTTTTCCAGCCATCATAGTCTATCTCTCCTGCAAATGCAATAAATTTTAATGCAGATGTAGGTATTGGCATAATATCAATATATTGCTGTCCACTTTGGTTTCCATTTCTAAAATAATATAAAGTAACACTTACATTTTCCCAAAACTTGTAACTTTCCATTTTTCTTGTAATTTCAATTATTTTCTTAAAAAAGAAGTTTTCAGGTTTTTTAAAATCTCTGGCATTTGAAAATAAACTATATTCTTTTGCATAATTAATACTCTCTTTACACAACTCTAACATTTTTTCATAAGGATAGGCATGAATAATGAGGACATTTGGTAGATTATAGGCAACTAATGGCATAAATTGTACTAAAAATAGGCAATATGCACAAATAACTTCCCCTTTAGGATTCGCTGAATGGAAAAAGTTTAACATGCCTCCAGTTCCTAATAGTGGAAAATCTGATCTATAAATGTCTTTTTCGTAAGGCTTTCTTCTACCACAAATAACACATCGTTTTTCTTTTGAAGAAGGTTCTAAAACCTTAGGAATATTTTTATATAAATCCATTAGATTTTTAGCAATATTTTCTGATGTTCTTTTCTTAGACATCCCAGGATTTGACATTATTATTCCATTATTTGGAAATATCTTTCCATGTAAATAAGAAGCCCATTCTTTTTTAGAATAAAGTTTTGATGCAAAATATATGGCTTTTTCTATATCTTCTTTAGTTAAGTCCTCTGGTTTATTTTTATTGGCAATTAATAAAAGAGTAACTAATCCAGCATCAACAAAGGGATGTCCAGTCCAGTAAAATTCACATTTATATTCATTTTTTATATTTCCCGTCTTGATATATTCATCAAGAGTTTTTACTATCATTCCCCCACCATCAAAATATAATTAACTATATATTATATTTTTCTCTAAATTCATATATAAATTTATCGATAAAATTTTAATTTAAAAAAGTAAAGTAATTTAAAAAATTAAAAAATAGAAATTCAATCAATATTTATAACCATTCCAAATCCTAAACTGTTTTTCTCTCCAAAGCCACACTCATAACCAAATTTTATTAGTTCATAATCTCCCCAAACCTTAAACACCATTTCAGAACATCTACAGTAAATATTCTTTATTCTCATCCTCTTAGGTTTATATTTTAAAATTTCAAATTCAAAATTTAAATCACATTTTTCATTATAAAATGCTTCATATTTCTTTTTTAGATTGTTTTTTAAATTTTCGTAAAATTTTGAAGAATTTGGAAGTAAATCATAAGTTTTTAACTTATTGTCCTCTGTTGGAATTATAGTTTTTAAATATATTGGAGATATTGTTTTTAAAATGTTAAACTTTTTAGGGATTGGTAAAATTTTCGCTCTTTTTACATAAAAGTTTATTTTTCCAACTCTTAACTCTCCATCTTCCAATAAACCCTCAACAAAGTTCTCTATAAATTCATTTTTTGGTGAGGAAATATAAAGATATGCCTTTCCATCAATTGTTTCTATTCCCTCCTTTCTAATAACTCTCCTTCTAATTTGTAACAAAGAAAATGTAAAAAATTTAAATTTTTGATAATTATGTAGTCTTTCAGCATATTCTGGATTTGCAGAGTGAATTTTATTGTATATTGCTGACGCTAAATAATACTGGTGATTATAAGGAATAACTGTAAAATTATCTGTTTGCAATTCCAACTCCATTCTCATATTTTCCCTCATTATATTAAATTAATTACCAAAAGTTCTATATACAAACTAATATAAATACGCAGTTATTATAAAGTTGGGTGATTTTTGTGGATTTATATGCAGTTGCCACAGAAATGGTAAGAAATTATGGATACATTGGAATATTTATAATATCATTTACAGAGGCATTTATTCAACCAATTCCTCCAGACATTTTTATAATAAGTGCTCCTTTTTTTGGAGTAAATCCTATAATATCAGCAATTGTAGCCTCAATAGGCACAACTTTGGGAGGATTATTTGGCTATTACTTAGGATACAAATTAGGGCATCCAATATTTGTAAAACTTTTTGGAGAGAAGTATTTACAGAAAGGGGAGGAGTTTTTTAATAAATATGGGATTTATGGGATAATTTTGGCAGGATTTACTCCTATTCCTTACAAAGTTGTTGCGTGGCTCTCTGGAATCTTTGAAATTAGAGCATTGATATTTACAATAGCAACAGTTGTTGGTAGAGCTCCAAGATTTTTAATTGAGGCATTTTTTGGGAATATGCTAAGTAACTTTAGTATAAATAAGTTATACAACCTTAATATTTATCTCTTTTATTTAATAAATTCCCACTATAATCATATATTGGATATTATTATGCTACTTATCTCTAAGACAGTGTATCTCATAGTTTTTATAACTACGATTTTAATCTATTTAAAAAATAGAAAATTGGGATTAAAATTAGCGTTTAGTTTATTTTTAGCAGTTTTAATTATATTTTCATTGAAGTATTTGATAAATGAACCAAGACCTTATATAGTTTTAAAGAATGTCCATTTATTATGCTTTGAAGGTAATGAACCAAGTTTTCCAAGCGGACACACAACATATGCATTTACATTGGCAACATCTTTACTATTAAATTACTCAAAAAAAATTGGAATTTTATTCCTAATTTGGGCTATCTTTGTAGGTTACAGTAGAGTTTATGTTGGCGTTCATTATCCTTTCGATGTTATTGGTGGTTTAATAATTGGAATATTTTGCGGATATTTAACAAAACTTAATATAGAAAAATTTATAGAAAGATTAAAATTAATGAATTTAAGGATAAAAATAAAAAAGAAAAGTTAAAAAATAAATAAAATTATTCTTTTTGTTTAGCTTTTTCATCTTCTTTAAAGTATTCATCATATACTCCAGCGTCAATTTCTTTTTGAACTTCTTTAGGATCTTTTCCTTCAACTGTTACTCCCATAGAGCCACAAGTTCCTAAAACTTCTTTTACAGCATTCTTTAAAGTGTATGATAACATTGAATCCATTTTCATTTTTGCAATTTTAATAACTTGCTCTAATGTTAAGTTACCAACAACTTCGTGTCTTGGTTCGTGAGCTGCTGTTTCTATACCTAACTCTTTTTTTATTAGAGCGGTTGTTGGAGGAATTCCAACTTCAATCTCGAATTTTCTTGTTTCAGTATCAACTATAACTTTAACTGGAACTTGCATTCCCTCATAGTCTTTAGTTTTTTCGTTAATCTCTTTGACAACCTGCATAACATTAACTCCTAAAGGACCAATTGCTGGTCCTAATGGTGGCCCTGCTGTAGCCTTACCTCCAGTAATTAAAACTTCTACGACTTCCTTAGCCATAATGTCTCACCTCAGTTAAAAAAATAAGGTATTATATTATGATGCGTAAATAAAATTAATATATGGAATATATAAAGTTATTCCTAATTAACTAATATTAATCTTTATGTTTTGAAACTATCTTAACACCTTCAACAGATAATGTTATTGGTATCGGAACCATAGCATTTTCAAGTTCTAAGGTAACTTCCTCTTTATTTTTATCTACTCTAATAACTTTAGCCCTTTCTCCTTTAAAAGGACCTGCAATAATTTCAACAACATCTCCTTTCTCAATATTTTCAATAATTTTCTTTGGAGTTAATAGTGGTTCAATTTCTTCAATGGCTATAGTCCCAGGAACTATTCCTCTAACTCTTGGCATTCTTTTTATTAATTCTTCTACATCCCCTTTTGTCTCTGCCTCAACTAAAACATACCCTTTTAAAGACTCAGTAGCCAATATTGAATAAACATTTAATTGCTCCTTTTCAGCCCTACTTGCCATTAATTCAGCAATGTTTTTCTCCTGACCAACCATAGTTCTTACAGCAAAAATCATAATATCACCTTAAATAGTTTAATTCAAAAATATAAATCATTTAGTATTTAGTCAAAATTAAAGCATAAAAAATTAAATAAAAAATAACATAAAAAAGTCTTTAAATTATTTTTATACTTTTGGAGTGCTTGGAGGCTTTATTATATTTTTTATATATGTCGCAGGGACATGGATTATGTAACCAATTACACCTAATAATGTTATTCCCAATGCTGTAATTTTAGCAACATTTATATATTCTTCCATTGTAGGTTTTTTAATTACTAACCAAACTCTTTTACACTCTTCAAGAAACTCCTTTAGTTCATCTATTTTTTTATTAATGTCAATATCTATATTCATTATTATCCCCTTAAATTTTTGGGATATTCAATAACTCTGTCTTTTTTCTTTTTATTCCAGACTCTCCAAACTCAATTCTTGATTGAACCCCTGTAACTACTAATAAAACTTTAACTGTATTCTCTAATTTTTCGTCAATAGTAGCTCCCCAAATTATTGTAGCGTTAGGATCTAATCTTGAAGACACTGTTGCTACTACTTCTTTTGCCTCTTCCAATGTTAAGTCCTCTGGACCCATAACATGAATTAAAGCCCCTGTAGCTCCATCTATATCTACATCTAACAGTGGGGAGTTTAGTGCCATATTTATAGCTTCTTTAGCTCTCTTTTCACTATCACTTTCCCCGATTCCAATCATCGCTAAGCCTCCATCGCTCATAACTGCCTTTACATCGGCAAAGTCCACATTAATTAATCCCTCTTTGGTTATTAATTCTACTAACCCTTTTACAGCATTGATTAAAACTTCATCAGCCACTTTAAAAGCTACTTTTAGAGGCATATTTGGAACGATTTCAAATAACTTTTCGTTAGGTATTACAACTAATGTATCAGTATGTTGTTTTAATCTTTCTAATCCTTCCATAGCATTTTTCATTCTAATTTTACCCTCCATTTCAAAAGGTAGAGTAACTACTGCTACAGTTAATGCTCCAATTTTTTTGGCTATCTCTGCAACTACTGGAGCTGATCCTGTCCCTGTTCCTCCACCTAATCCACAGGTTATAAATACCATATCGGAATCTTGAATTGCCGCTTTAATTTCTTCAGCGCTTTCTTTTGCCGCTTCTTCGCCAATCTTAGGATTACCTCCTGCACCCAAACCTCTTGTCAATTTTTTACCAATTAATATTTTTTTGTCTGCCTTAGTCCTTATTAACTGTTGGGCATCTGTGTTAATTGCTATAGTTTTAGCTCCCTCTATTCCTTCTAATTTTAATCTTGTAATTGTATTGTTTCCAGCTCCTCCACAACCTACCACAGTAATTTTAGCTTTAGTTTGTTGCAAATATTCTAACAACTCCTTATCTTCAGGAGATAGCTCTAACTCTTCAAACTCCTCAACTTTATTTTCTTCATCTAATATTTTTTTCAAAAATTTCACGGTATAACCTCCATAATTTTTATTCATTATTTTTATTCATAAGACCTAAATAATTATATATGAATAATTTTATATAGCCTACGAGTAATTTTACCATCTATAGCATTGTGCATCATAATTATTATTCAATTATAAAACTTAGTATAAAAATCTATTGGTTATATTAAATTCATATAGGTACAAATTGTAGTGTTTGGTGATTATTATGGTAAAACTTCCTGCTATTTCTAAAAAGCCAAGAGAAATTGCAAAACAAAAAATTATTGAATTGGCTAAAAAAATGTATGATGAATTAATGAAAGGTAAAAGGCCAAAAATAACAATGCCAATTAGAAGTTTATCTAATGCTGTATTTGATAAAAAAAAGGGTTCATTTACTTTAGTAGGTAAAGAAAAGGCAAGAACTTTAACTGTTAATCAGGCAAAAATCTTTGCACAAACAGCCAAAATGTTAGAATTTGCCAAGCAATTATTAGAATCTGATGATTTCTCAACGCTAAGAGAAGCTTATTACGTTTCAAAAAACTGGGGTGAAGCGAGATTTGATGATCAGCAAGCATCAAACAATGTTATTGAAGACTTAGAGGCGGCTTTAGGGGTATTGAGAGAACATCTTGGATTTATTCCAGAGGAGGATGGTTCTGCAGTAGTAGGACCTTTAAAAATTATTGAAGAAACTCCAGAGGGAGAATTGGTTGTAGATTGTACAAAATTAGGGACTGGAGCATATAATATTCCAAACGATGTAACTAAGTTGAATCTTGAAACCAATGCCGACTTTGTATTAGCTATTGAAACTTCTGGTATGTTTGCAAGGTTAAACGCTGAAAGATTTTGGGACAAACATAACTGTATATTGGTTTCTTTAAAAGGAGTGCCAGCAAGAGCTACAAGAAGATTTATAAAAAGGCTTAACGAAGAACACGATTTGCCAGTTTTAGTATTCACTGATGGAGACCCTTATGGATATTTAAACATATATAGAACTTTAAAAGTTGGTAGTGGTAAAGCAATACATTTGGCAGATAAACTTTCAATTCCTGCGGCAAGATTAATAGGTGTAACTCCTCAAGATATTATTGATTATGATTTGCCAACACATCCTTTAAAGGAGCAAGATATTAAGAGAATAAAAGATGGTTTAAAGAATGATGATTTCGTAAGAAGTTTTCCAGAATGGCAGAAGGCATTAAAACAAATGCTTGATATGGGTGTAAGAGCAGAACAACAATCTTTAGCAAAATATGGATTAAAGTATGTAGTAAATACTTACTTACCAGAAAAAATTAAAGATGAGAGTACTTGGCTACCTTAAAAAATAATATAAATGATGTTATTATTTCCGTTTCCTTCTACAATCTTCTGTTTTTATATTTTTTCATGTTTTAATGATAAAACTACTTTTTCCATTTTTATATAAATATTTAGATTAATTAATACAAATATCTAAAATAAAAATGGCGCAGGGGCTGGGATTTGAACCCAGGCGGGGCAAAGCCCCACTGGATCTCAAGTCCAGCGCCGTAGTCCTGGCTTGGCTACCCCTGCTCATAAACTGTTAAGCACTATGAAGAATATACTGATTTAGTATATATATTTTACGGTTGCATTATTTAAATATATTATAGTGTCAAAAGTATTAATAATATTCTAAGTAGGGGATTTTTTTGAAATTAAGATATATAGAATGTTATGTTCCAAAACATCTTTTTAGTGGGATGGATAATTTTTTAGAGAACTGTGAAGATATTATATGGTATAGTGTAGAAGAAACAAATAACTTTACGGTTATAAAGATATTAACAACACTGAAAAACACTGAAGTAATATTAGATAAACTTAATAAAGAATATGGAGGTTCTAAATTCAGAATTATTGTGTTTGAGCCAAAAGCTACAATTCCTGCAGTAGAAAAAGATGAAAAAGAAAGTAATGAAGAAGATCCAGAAAAAGTCCAAGAATTAGAAAGATTGAGTCGGCAAGAAATATACAATAAAGTCTCAGAGATAGTACATTCTCCAAAGGAATACTATTTGATGGTAATATTATCAACAATTGTTGCTGTAATAGGGATATGGAAAAATGATGTAGCAATTATTATAGCATCTATGATTATCGCTCCTCTTTTAAGCCCAAATATGGCATTGTCTTTTTCTATGGCAATTGCCGATAGAGATTTAGCAAAAAAATCTTTAAAAGATTTAATTTTAGGCATTGGATTAGTAATAATATTATCAGTTTTTTTGGGGCATATTCTTCCAATATCTATAAAAAACCCACAAATAATATCAAGAATGAACTTAGGGATTGAGGATATTATAATAGCATTATGTGCTGGTATCGCTGGTGCGTTGTCTGTAGTTTCTGACATCCCTTCTGTCGTTGTAGGCGTGATGATTGCAGTAGCATTACTGCCTCCATTAGTTGTTTTTGGATTAACCATAGGATCTGGATATTTTATTGAGTCTATTCCGATTTTAATGTTATTTTTAATAAATATAATCTGTATAAATTTATCTTCAAGTGTTATTTTTGCAATATATGGAATTTCTCCTTATAAGTTGTGGGATAAAGAAGAGGCAAAGAAATTAACAATTTTTTCAATATTGGTTTGGTGTATTCTTTTAATTGTTGCAGTTGTTATAATATATATCTATTTTTAATTTTTTAACTTTGTTTGAAATTATTATATAGTTGGTAGAGTCATATAAATAGGGTTAAATAAAAAGTTTAAAAAATAATTGAATGGTGGTTAAATGGAAGGTTTAACAGTAGGGTTATTTGGACACATTGAAGGCATTGGAAAAGAGTTGGGAAAAAAAGGAACATCAACAGATATAACTTTTTATAACTATAAACAGGGAGAAAAAGTAATATGCTATGTAGAACCTACGAGATATCCTGATAGAATAAATCCATTAATATATACAATAAATATGATGGATTATGCTTTAGTTTTTATTGATGAAATTACTGGAGAGTTAGGTGAAACTCTCTTAGCCTTAGATATGTTTGAAATAGACAAAGGCTTTTTTGTTTTAGGGGATTATGTCGATGTTGATATGCTAAAAAATATAATATCACAAACTTCAATGAGAAATTTTGAAATATTAGAGAAGAATTTTATAGACATTAGAGAGAAAATAGTTAATTTAAATGTAGAAAGAGATTATGATGGAAATGTAAAAATTCCTATAGACCACTATTTTACAGTTAGAAGTGTTGGAACTGTGATATTAGGTAAAGTAGAATCTGGAACAGTGAAAGTTCATGATAATTTAAATATATATCCAATCAACAAAACAGTTATGGTTAGAAGCATTCAAATTCACGACAATGATTTTACAGAGGCAAAGGCAGGGAATAGAGTAGGTTTAGCGTTAAAAGGAATAACTACTGAGGAATTAGACAGAGGTTATATATTATCTGATAAAGATCTAAAAGTAACTAATGAGCTTGATATAAAAATAAATTGGAATCCTTTTAGACAGAAAGATGTAAAAGAAGGAGAGAATTATCAAATAATTGTAGGACTACAAAGTGTTCCTTGCTCTGTTGAAGAAGTTAATGGAAATAATGTTAAATTAAAACTACAAAAAAATATTGCCTACGATGTTGGAGATAAAGTATGTTTAATAGATGGAAGTGCAAAAGTTAGAATAGTTGGAGTGGGAACCCTAGAATAATAAAATTTTAATATTTTATAAAATTTATAAAATAATATTATAATTATAGTTAAATAATATTTATGTTAAATAATATTTATTTGCCCCCCGAGGCCCACGCTCTCGACGAGGCTGTGCTATGGATGAGAGAGGGTAGGATACGGGGGGAACATTTATTTTTATTATCAATAATATCGATATATTTAAATTTATAAATGTAATTGTCCAAAATAAAAAACAAAAATGGTAGCGGGGGGAGGATTTGAACCTCCGATCTCCGGGTTATGAGCCCGGCGGGATGGACCTGGCTACCCTACCCCGCTTCACCAACCTATGCAAAATTAATAAATAATGAAACTAATATATAAAAATTACGGTTTAGTGTATGATTATGACACTACCATAAATATATAAAAACAAAAGATTTATGATTTATAAAGATATTTTTATTAAGCATAATATTTTGGTGAAAGTATGATTAGAGAAATCATTGATAAATTAAATCCAATTGTAATAGAAAAGGCAAATAAAATTTTTGAAGTTTCAAGAATCTTAAAGAAGTATGATGGAAAGCCAGTTTATATAAAAGATGTGGATGGCTTTGAAGTAGTTGGTAATATTTGTAGTAGAGAAACATTAGCAAAGATTTTCAATGTGAAAAAAGAAGACTTTATATTTTTTATGCTCGATGCAATGGAAAAAGAAAAAGATGGAAAATTAATTAAAAATAATAAATTAAGAGAGAAGTATATTGAAGAAGAGCCAGAGTATATTAAAAAAATGCCAATTCCTACATACTATGAAAAAGATGCTGGTCCATATATAACGAGTGGTGTTGTTGTTGTAAATGATGAAGATTATGGCTATAATCTATCAATTCATAGAATTTTAGTTAAAGACAATTATTTAGTTATAAGAATGGTAGAGCAAAGACATTTACATTTTTTATATAAAAAGGCATTGAAAGAAAAAGGTTATTTAGATGTGGCAATAATTATTGGAGTACATCCAGCAGTTTTATTAGCTGGTTCTACATCAGCAGATATAACATTTGACGAACTTAAATTTTCAGCATCATTGTTAGGAGGAGAAATAGAGGTTTTTGAGTTAGATAATGGTTTGTTAGTTCCTGAAGCAGAATTTATTATTGAGGGAGTTATCGTTGATAGGTTAGATGACGAGGGGCCATTTGTGGATATAACTGGAACTTACGATATTGTTAGAAAACAACCAATTATTGAAATAAAAAAATTATATAGAAAAGAAAAGTCTATATTCCATGCATTATTACCCGGAGGAATAGAGCATAAAACTTTAATGGGAATGCCTCAAGAACCAAGAATATTTAAGGGGGTTAGAAATACTGTTCCAACTGTAAAGAATGTCGTATTAACTGAAGGAGGTTGTTGCTGGCTCCATGCAGTAGTGCAGATAGAAAAAAGAACAGAAGGAGATGGAAAAAATGCTATATTAGCGGCTTTTGCATCACATCCAAGTTTAAAACATGTGGTAGTTGTTGATGAAGATATAAATATATTTGATATAAATGATGTTGAGTATGCTATTGCCACAAGAGTTCAAGGTGATAAAGATATTATTATAATTCCTGGAGTAAAGGGCTCATCATTAGACCCCTCAAGTGACTTAAAAAATAGATTAACCACAAAGGTGGGAATTGATGCAACAATGAGTTTAATTAAAGGAAAGGAGCATTTTGAAAGGGCTAAGATTCCTGAATAAATTTTATTATTAATTTTTCAAATAATTTTTCCTGAATTAACTCAACCTTACCATCATTAGCCAAGTATAAAGAAGGCAAAAGATATTTAACTCTCTCATCCTTTGTTTTAAACTTTTCCTGATATATAATTATCTTTTCTTTCATTAAATCTTCTAAAAGTTTTTCTATTATATCAGAAATATCATCCTCTTCTAATAATTCCTCTACGATTTCTTCTACTTCTTTTATATCTTTTTCCTTTTTTCTTTTAGACTTTTTTACTTTTTTAAGTTCTTTTTCAATAGTTTTAATTAATTCATCTACAGTTATGGTTTTTTTACTTTTTTTATCTTTATTGTTTTCTTTATTTACACTTTTCTTAGTGTTATTGTTTTCTTTAATCTCGTTATCATCAATATAAAAATCTTCATAATCATTTTCCTCAATATTACATTCATTATATAAAGATTCTGATTTTAACCTTAAAAGTATTCCCCCTACCAAAATTACATCAGCCGATAATCTAATATCAAATTTTTTAAGTTCTTTAATTTTAGTTATATAGTAATCTGCAATTTCAGAAATATTCACATCCCAAGGATTTAAGTTTTTTTTCTCAATTCCTTCCTTAATCATTTTAACCCATAGAGAAATGTCAAAATTAGAATCAACCATCTTATCCCTAATTCAGTAATTTATATTGTTTTTATATTTTAGGTCATTTATATATATCTTTGGTTATATCTGTCTATATAATGTAAAATAATTTATGCTTTTTGATAATCTTCCCTCGCTAAAAATTTTTATTTTTTAATTTAGGGG
Organism: Methanocaldococcus lauensis; assembly: GCA_902827205.1. GTDB lineage: Archaea > AGJL01 > Methanococci > Methanococcales > Methanocaldococcaceae > Methanocaldococcus > Methanocaldococcus lauensis. The sequence continues at coordinate 318,333 of LR792634.1, forward strand.
ATTTTAATTTAATATTTTTAAATTTTAAAAGATTTTATTAAATTTCGGAGGGTCGTCTATTTTGATTAATTTGAGTATTTGGTTTTATTAAATTATTGAGATTTTTAGGAGATTTTGGTAGTTTATTTTTATCTCTAATTTTCCCCGATAAAAAGGTTGATATTAAAAATTTAAAGGATTTTTAAGCAAATAAATAAAAATAGAAAAGTTTATATATAAGTTCGGAGGTATATAAATAACAAGGGTTACTGACCCTCCAAACTATAACCCCCTAACAAAGAAGCATAATAAAGTAATTTTAAAAGTTTATTTCTTCAAATTATGCCCTGTCTAAAATCAGACCCCCAAGGGGATGGAAACGCAAAGGAAGGTCCTCTAAGCCGACTCGATGAAGTGTCTAAAATCAGACCCCCAAGGGGATGGAAACGTAAAACCTAAAAAATGGGAGTTTGTTGGTTTGGTTGATGTCTAAAATCAGACCCCCAAGGGGATGGAAACGTTTTTTCTACAACTCTTATTTTACCTCCCGCTTCACTGTCTAAAATCAGACCCCCAAGGGGATGGAAACCACCAATGCAAACATTTATTTTATTATCAAAATTGTCTAAAATCAGACCCCCAAGGGGATGGAAACATAATTTTAAAAGTAGTTTTTGTTTATCTGACAAATGTCTAAAATCAGACCCCCAAGGGGATGGAAACTTCTGGGTCTGGTTTATTCTTACAAGGAGTGATGATGATTGTCTAAAATCAGACCCCCAAGGGGATGGAAACCCTCCATTTTTTTATTTTTTTACAGTAAATAAAATAGCATTTGTCTAAAATCAGACCCCCAAGGGGATGGAAACGCCTATGTTCCTATTAGTGTGAGTAATCCCCAAAATATAATTGTCTAAAATCAGACCCCCAAGGGGATGGAAACTGAAAGTGAATGGAAAATTGTTAAAAATAATAATCAAGTCTAAAATCAGACCCCCAAGGGGATGGAAACAAATGCTTTAACAATGCTTGAGAAACTGAAAGAAGATGAGGTCTAAAATCAGACCCCCAAGGGGATGGAAACACACTTGGAGTAGTAAATGTTGGAGTAGTTATTTGCTGGTCTAAAATCAGACCCCCAAGGGGATGGAAACGTAAAACCTAAAAAATGGGAGTTTGTTGGTTTGGTTGATGTCTAAAATCAGACCCCCAAGGGGATGGAAACGTTTTTTCTACAACTCTTATTTTACCTCCCGCTTCACTGTCTAAAATCAGACCCCCAAGGGGATGGAAACCACCAATGCAAACATTTATTTTATTATCAAAATTGTCTAAAATCAGACCCCCAAGGGGATGGAAACATAATTTTAAAAGTAGTTTTTGTTTATCTGACAAATGTCTAAAATCAGACCCCCAAGGGGATGGAAACTTCTGGGTCTGGTTTATTCTTACAAGGAGTGATGATGATTGTCTAAAATCAGACCCCCAAGGGGATGGAAACCCTCCATTTTTTTATTTTTTTACAGTAAATAAAATAGCATTTGTCTAAAATCAGACCCCCAAGGGGATGGAAACGCCTATGTTCCTATTAGTGTGAGTAATCCCCAAAATATAATTGTCTAAAATCAGACCCCCAAGGGGATGGAAACTGAAAGTGAATGGAAAATTGTTAAAAATAATAATCAAGTCTAAAATCAGACCCCCAAGGGGATGGAAACATACTAATGAAGCTAATAAACTTAGTGTTAGACAAACATAGGTCTAAAATCAGACCCCCAAGGGGATGGAAACAATAACAATATGACAATAGCAATAAGGAGGGGATATGTCTAAAATCAGACCCCCAAGGGGATGGAAACAGAATTAAATATACCAACATGGTTAGCATGGGTTCTTTATCAAGTCTAAAATCAGACCCCCAAGGGGATGGAAACATACTAATGAAGCTAATAAACTTAGTGTTAGACAAACATAGGTCTAAAATCAGACCCCCAAGGGGATGGAAACGGATATTCAGCATCTTTTTTTAATAATTCCAATGGCATCTCGTCTAAAATCAGACCCCCAAGGGGATGGAAACAAATGTTAGAACTAAACCAATGTGGGCTTTAGGAACAGTCTAAAATCAGACCCCCAAGGGGATGGAAACGATAAATTATGCTGTAATTTTAAAATGCTGGATTTTAAACAGGTCTAAAATCAGACCCCCAAGGGGATGGAAACAGCGCGCTGAACTTTAAAAAATATCTTCATCTTCTGTCTAAAATCAGACCCCTAAGGGGATGGAAATCAAATAAATCTATTAATGTCTATATTTGTCTATGAAAAATTAAACAGTTTTAAACGGCTACATTTACTATTTTAGATACTAAATAAATTTTTTAAGCGAGAATAATAAATTTAATAGTAAGTTTAATAAATAATAATAAACAAGTGAAAATGAATAATTTAAGTTTATCTAAATGTTACGGTGGTTATTATGTACTATATAATACTTTTATTTGAGTGCATTGAAACCTCTCTATTTTATACAATAAAAATATCTATTGTCGTATTATTAACGATGTTTATTGTAAATTATATTATGAATATTGGAACAATGAAAAAGCTAAGTGACTATTTATTTCCATTTTTAAAGAGGCTAAAAATAAATCCTATCTCAATCTCCTCAATATTAGCGTGTTTTTTTAGTCCTACAGTTGGCTATTCTATCTTAGCAGAAGGTTTAAAAGAGAATAAAATAAATGAAAAAGAGCTTATAGGAACCTCTTTAGCTAACTCATTTCCGTCAGTTTTATCACATATATTTACTTTTTTTATTCCCGTAGTTATTCCAATATTAGGTTGGACTGGAGTATTGTTTATTTTAATTAGATTAGGAGTGGCATTTATAAAAACAATAATTGGATTTTTATATCTCTTTTCAATATCAAAAAATGATTTTTATGAAGTTCCAAAAATTGATAAGTTGAATAAAAAAGAGAATTTTAAAAGATCACTAACAAAAACATTAAAATTCTCTAAGAGATTTATACCAACAATGTTTTTTATGATGACTTTGGTTTTATATCTATACAAAGTTGGTTTCTTTAACTATATTGAAAAATTAATTCAGCCAATAATAAGTGTGTTAAATTTAAATCCGAATGTTGGAATATTAGCATTAACTGAAGTCTTAAATGTTCAAGCCGCAATAGTTATGGCTGGAGGTTTTTTAAATGAAAATATTTTAAGTTCAAAAGAAGTTCTAATTGGATTAATTATTGGAAATGTATTAACATTCTCCACAAGATATGTAAAACACTCTTTGCCACTACATGTTTCATTGTTTGGAGCCAAGTTAGGAACTAAAATAGTTATGATCAATGCAATAATTACCCTAATTTTGGATATTTTTGTAATATTTGGATTACTATTAGTGTGAAAAATGAAAACAATAAAAAATAAATGTTGAAGAAAGAAAAACATACATAAAAGAATATCTAAAAATTTCCATCCCCTTAGGGGTCTGATTTTAGACAAATAATCGTGATAAAATGATAATAGCAATTTTTCGGTTTCCATCCCCTTGGGGGTCTGATTTTAGACAAAAAATGAGGTGAAAATATGCAAATATATGTATATGCAAAATCATTATCGAAAGATTTAGATGTAAGTATGTATAAGAAATAAAAATTATATGCCCAGATGTGGGAGAAAAATGGAGTCCCTAATAGTTATTATCTAATTTAACCAGGATAACTTCCAAGTCCATTTTCCTATTTTTCTCTATATTGGATAGACTCTTCAACTTCAAAATCTTTAACTTTAATTTTAACGTTCATTTTCAATAAACAATTCTCTTGCCTTTTCAAACGCTTTATTTAATGTGTATGCACATAAGGTAAAGCCCAAACTTTTTGGTGTTTCATCTTCTTTAATATCCTTAATATTTCTTCCTTTTAATTTTAATGCTAAATAAGGAACATCTGGACAACCACCACCAGAAATATTTACAATATTCCCCTCTTTATCAATAGTTATTTTCATATTTCCGCATCTAACTAAAATGAATCCATCAACTTCTTTAATTTTTATTAACTCCAATGGCTTTAAAGAGTAATCATTTAAAGAGATAAATTTTAAAGGTTTTATGTTGTTATTTTCCAATTCTCTTTTAATTCCAAATTCATCAATTAACTCATATTCTATTGCCAAATCACATCCTTCTCTAATCTCTACTGGAGGAGCAACCACCTTAATTTTATATCTATCTTTTAAAATACTCTCTGCCTTCATGGCATCCTTTGTATTTTCAAATATAATTAATCCCTTTCCTTTTAGGCTATCTTTTTCTCTTTCTTTTTCTTTTTTTAATTTAAGAATATTTTTTAATTTTCCTATCAAAATATCCCTCCTATTCTTTCAAAAGTTCTATGTCATCATCCTTTGGAATATAATATCTTAACCTATTTCCAGCTCTTAAACCATATAATAAAGCTCTATTTGTATAGTTTAAAATTAGAGGCATTAATTCTTCCCCTCTTATTCTTAAATGTCCATTTGAGCAGGCAATTTCATTAAATTCTTTAACATTATCGATTCTAACGTTTTTTCCATAAAATATTATTGGAACACTTTCACCAGAATGGATTAAATCTCCAACAGAAGGTGTTGAGTGGTCTGCAATTATTATAAGTAAATCATCATCATTTAATTTTAAATTGCCTATAAGTTTATCAATCTTTTCAATAACTTTTACTTTATTTAATGGATTTTTTGTGTGGGCAGCCTCATCAGTTTCTTTTGTATGCAAGTGAATGAAATCATAATTTAACTCAGGAATTAAATTTATTCCTTCCTCAAAACTCTCAATCTTTGTAAAATCCATCCCTAAAAATTTTGCTAATCCTTTAAATAATGAACTACTACCTAAAACTACAGCATTCATTCCCCATCTTTCTTTAAAGCTCTCTATCTTTTTATATCTTGATGCCCATTTTGTTAATAAAAAATTAGCAGGCATTTTTTCCATTTTTCTTCTTTTTCTATTTATTTTATGATTTTGTAGGATTTTATAAACATTTAAAAGATATTTGTTTAAAGCCCTTGCAGTGTCTTTTGCTTTGTTATATTCTACACTACTTTTGCATAACTCTTTTATTGGATGAACTTTCATAACATATCTATTTTTATAGAATGGGTCAGAATCAGAGATTTTATCTGAAATCCATCCATTTTTTTCTTTAATTTTTAATATAAAATGAACATCAAAAGAATAGAACAGCTCAAACTTATATCCATCAATGCATGTAGGTAAAGAATTTATTAAATTCTCAATCTCTTCTCTGCTAATATCTTTAGCTCTTCTATCTACAACTAAAAATCCTTTCTCATCCTTTTTTACAAATCCTAAAGAAGCCCTCAAATATATGGCATTTTCCTCTATTTCTATATCCTCTCCTAATGCCTCAATAACTCCTCTTCCAGGAAATTCTTCTAAGGAATATCCCCAAAGTAAAAAATGGGCAACTTCAGTTCCTAAGGGAATCCCTTCTTTATATGTTGTCATTAAACCGCACATGCCATTTTCAGCTAATTTATCTAAGTTTGGTGTTTTTGCAAATTGTAATGGTGTTTTGTTATCTAAAATCTCACAACCTCTATCTCCTAAACCATCTAATAATATTAAAATAGTCCTCATTATCTCACTAAATAAACTTTTTTACAATATTCTGATAATTAAAATTCCCTTTGTATCCTTCTTTTAAAATCTCAATTGATGCTGGATATATAAACTCATTTAATAGCCTTAAAATACTTTCCTTCTCAAAAATTACTTTTCCATCTTTATCTCTATAATTTCCACTAAAAACACATGAAAATTGCTTCTCTCCTTGCTCCCATTCATCTCCTATAATTTCTTTAATTTTCTTTCCCTCTTTTATGTATCTTATAGGCAAAATTAGCTCAACATCAAATTCTTTACAAATTTTACTATAAACATCTAAAACTTCTTCTATTTGGTCGATTTTAAAATCTCCGTTATGATAAACCCTCTCTCCACTGATTATTTTATTTCCTAAATGCTTTGCCAAAGGGATTCTCAATATCCTCAAATATGCATGGCATCCAATACATGGGCTGTAATAGTTATATTTTTTTGAAAGTAAAACTGTCCATCTTCCATTTAATGCATGCCAAAGTTTTGACTCAAACATAAAATGTAATGGCAATAAAACTTTATCTCTATCAATTTCTTTAACTCTTTTATTTGTAATTTCCCAGTTTTTGTAAAAAATGCTTATATTTCCATAATCAGTTCCTGTAAATGCAACAACAGGCAAAACGAAATCAATACCTTCATCCATAGCTTTAATTATTGCTGCTACACTATCTCTACCTGAAAATTCTCCTATGGCAATATCTTTTAACTTTATACCATTTTCTTCAAGTATTTTAAATGTTTCATCAGATAGCGTTAGCTCTTTAAAAGATTTCTTAAAATCAATAAAATTTTTAAGGTTTTGATGAAATAACATAACTTATCCACCTTATTTAGATTTTGAATTTATTTATAAGTTTCTAAGTATTCCTTTATCATCTTCTCAGTTCTTAAAATCTCATTAATATCCATTAATTCAATTAAAAACATTTTACATTTAACGTCTAAGAGAGCATCTAATATTGGTTTTAAATTGTTAAGATTTTTAGGTGGCAGATGTTTTCCATTCATTTCAATCTCATAAACGTGGGAGTTGTAAATTCTATCAGAGCAAATGTCTAAAAATTCTAATCGTTTGTTGTATGGGATATGTCCAATATCAAATGTTATAAAGCAGTTAATTTCATCTGCTATCTCAGTTATATTGTTTGGATTAGATGAAAAACCTTCTCTTAAATTTTCTATGCATAATTTTACATTATTTTTTTGTGCAAATTCATTAACTATTGATAGATTTTCAATTAAAAGTTCTTTATCAATATCTTTATTTTTTCCATTATGTAGGTGGATTGTTAAATAATCTCTTCCTTTAATATTTTCAATTATATTTTTTAAAATAAAAACACTCTCTTTTTCATCCAAATTTAAAATTGGTGCATGATAGCCTATAATATTATTTTTTTTAACTATTTTTGGATTATAATGCAAACCCCAATCCACCAATTTATTATTAAAAGTATAACCTTTCTCGAAGCGCATGCAAATGCCTATCATGTTCTCACAAAAATGTATTAATGCAATTAAAATATATAAAATTAGATATTAAGAAATCTAATATCTTATAATATAGAAACCTTGTAGTTGGAAAATAAAAAAGAAGAAAATTAAGGAATTTTTATTTTAAATCATCTCAATAAATGCCTCCAACCTTGTTTTTAACTGCTCTCTATCACTTTCAGAGTAATCAGTTTCAATTCTAATAATTGGAATGCCCTCCTCTTTTAATGCCTCTTCTACTTTAGTTTCTTCAATATTGAATGTGTGACAGCACTGTAATGTGTAATAAACAACCCCATCAACATCCAACTCTTTAACCAATCTTTTTATATTCTCTATTCTCTCATCATTCTTAAATCTACAAGCACAAGGTATTTTGAAGTATCTTTTTGCTATATCTTCTATACTATAACCTTCAACAAAGTTTTCAAAGAATCTTGTTCCAGTACAGCTTTCTTCACCAACCACAACTCCACCAACTTCTTCAATGAGTTCAACAATTTTAGTGTTTCCAGCAACCATAGGACAGCCAGTTATTAGAATCCTCTTACCTTCATAACCTTCTCCTTTCTTAACTCTCTCTTCTAACTCTTTAATTAAATCTTCTAAAACTTCTATTGTGTCATCAATATCTAATAAGTAAGCAAATTGGAATATTTTTAAAACATCTAATCCTTTAATTGGGACTGGTTTATTTTTTCTTAGCTCATAAAGCTTATAGAATAGCTCTCTAAGTTTATTTACTTTATCTATTGCTTCTTTTAATTTCTCCTCAGTTATTTCATTACCTGTTTCTTTTTCAACCAACTCTTTTAACTTTTCAACTTCTTTAATCCAGATTTTTAAAGATTCTTCATCTTTCATATGTGGAAGATGCATTATATGCATAGGAACAAGCTTTTCCATCAATTCAAACATCTTTTTCTTCCCTTCACAAGTAGTTTCTCCAATAACTATATCTGACGCTTCAAAGTAAGGACATGATTTTGCCTTCTTAAATCCATAGGATGATTTTATTAATGGACAGAGATTTCTTGGTAAATCCTCCTCTGCTATTGGGATTGTGTCATTTTTACCTCCACATAAACCAACAGGAATTGCATTTGCTGCTAAAATTATTTCTATTGGAACATAAGCACAGAACATTCCAAAAACTTTTCTCCCTTCTTCTTTTTGCTTGTAGAGTTGTTCTTTTCTATTAGAAAATTTTTGCATTAATTTTTCTATTGCCTTTAGTTGCATTATATCACCAAATCTAATACCTATTTAGTTATTAGATTTTCTAATATATTGTGAATATTTTGCCAAGATTTTTGAAAATTTCATTAAAAAACTATCTTATCAATATTAAAAATTTTACCTTCAATTTTCTTGATACATTAGCAATTATTAGAAAATATGATTGTGTAAAATTTATATATATAAATTAATAATGCTAAAATATTAAAATTTATTAACGAGGTTAAGGAGTTTTTGTAGATTAATAATACCCAATTATAATTTTTGTCGGTTTGGTAATACTTTTTAAAATTTTTTATTATTTTAGTAATAATAATTTTAGATAAGTAGTAAATTTTATATACAATAACAATATTTGATATTAATATTGGTATGACAATACAATATTCAAAATAAATATTAAAATTAGCATCAAAAAGTTAAAATTAGTAAGATAAAAAGAAAGCTAAAAATCAAAATTAAACTTAGATACATAATTATTTATTTTTAGAATATTGGGTGGTAATTATGAAAGTTGTTCATACAATATGCCCAGGTTGTAGTGTTGGATGTGGCATTGATTTAATTATCAAAGATAATAAAGTTGTTGGAACTTATCCTAACAAAAGACATCCAATAAATGAAGGAAAGAACTGTTTATATGGACAAAACTGTTATAAAATAATATACCATGAAAAGAGATTGGAAAAACCATTAATTAAGAAAAATGGGAAATTTGTTAAAGTTGATTGGGATGAAGCATTAAATTTTATTGCAGAGAATTTAAAAAAATACAATCCAGAAGATATAACTTTTATAGCTTCTGGAAAATGCACAAATGAAGACAACTATGCGTTAAAAAAATTGGCAGATATCTTAAAAGCAAAGATTGGGCATTGTATCTGTAACTCTCCAAAGGTTAAGTATACTGAGGTTTCTACAAGCATTGATGATATTGAAAATGCAAAACACATTATAATTATTGGCGATGTTTTTGGGCAACATGCATTGATTGGAAGAAAAGTTATTAAAGCAAAGGAAAAAGGGGCTAAAGTAACAATTTTCAATATAGAGGAAAAGGAAATCTTAAAATTAAATGCTGATGAGTTTGTAAAGGTTGATGATTATTCAAATATTAGTTTGGGCAATATTGATAAAGATACAATGATTATAATCAACGCTCCAATAAATGCTGATGAAATAATTAAAAATGCAAAGAAAAATAAATCCAAAGTTCTACCAATAGCAAAACACTGCAATACAGTTGGAGCAACACTTATTGGCATACCTGCTCTAAATAAATATGAATATCTTGAATTATTAAAAAATTCAAAGTGCTTATACATAATGGGAGAAAACCCAGCTTTAGTAGATAAAGATTCATTAAAAAATGCTGAGTTTTTGGTAGTTCAGGATATTATAATGAGTGAAACCGCAGAACTTGCTGATGTTGTTCTTCCATCTTCATGCTGGGCAGAGAAAAAGGGGACGTTTACAAATACAGATAAAAGAATTCAAAAAATAAATAAGGCAGTGAATCCACCAGGGGAAGCTATGGATGATTGGATGATAATTAAAAAATTGGCAGAAAAACTTGAAATTGATTTGGGATTTGAATCATTAGAAAATATTCAACAGGATTTTATTAAGGTGATATTATGAAATATGCATTAATCCAAGCTACGGATAAAGAGATTTTAAAGAAAGCAGAATGTGGTGGAGCAGTAACTGCATTATTCAAATACTTATTAGATAACAAGCTTGTTGATGGAGTTTTAGCTTTAAAGAGAGGAGAAGATATTTACGATGGAATTCCAGCATTTATAACAAATTCTAATGAATTGATAGAAACTGCTGGCTCTTTGCACTGTGCACCAACAAATTTTGGAAAGATAATTAGCAAATATTTGAATGATAAAAAAATCGCTGTCTCTACTAAACCATGTGATGCGATGGCGATTAAAGAGTTAGCAAAGTTAAACCAGGTAAATTTAGATAACATCTATATGATTGGTTTGAATTGTGGAGGGACAATAAGTCCAATAACTGCCATGAAAATGATTGAGCTATTTTATGAAGTTAATCCATTAGATGTTGTTAAAGAAGAAATAGATAAGGGGAAGTTTATTATTGAATTAAAAAATGGAGAACATAAGGCTATCAAAATAGATGAGTTGGAAGAAAAAGGTTTTGGTAGAAGAAAGAACTGCCAAAGATGTGAATTAAAAATTCCAAGAATGGCTGATTTAGCTTGTGGAAATTGGGGAGCTGAAAAGGGCTGGACGTTTGTTGAAATCTGTTCAGAAAAAGGAAAAAAATTAGTTGAGGATGCTGAAAAAGAAGGCTATATCAAAATTAAAGAACCTTCAGAAAAGGCAATTCAAATTAGAGAGAAAATAGAGAATGTTATGATAAAGTTGGCTAAAAAATTCCAAAAAATACATTTGGAAGATGAATATCCAAACCTTAAAGAGTGGCAGAAATATTGGAATAGATGTATAAAGTGTTATGGTTGTAGAGATAACTGCCCACTCTGCTTCTGTGTTGAATGTAGATTAGAGAAAGATTATATTGATGAAAAAGGAAAAATCCCGCCAAATCCTTTAATTTTCCAGGGGATTAGATTGAACCATATATCTCAAAGCTGTATAAACTGTGGGCAGTGTGAAGATGCTTGCCCAATGGATATCCCTTTAGCTTATATATTCCACAGAATGCAGCTGAAGATTAGAGATACCTTTGGTTATGTTCCAGGTGTTGATGATAGCTTGCCACCACTATTCTTAAGTGAAAAATAATAATAATTAAATTTATACTAATATGGCTCCAACACAGCAAACAATCTGCGGTTCTTCTGGAATTAAAAGCTTTTTATTTAACTTTTTTTCAAACATATCAACTAAAACTTTATTTTTAGCGACTCCACCACTAAATACTATATTTTGTATTTTAAGCTTGTTTATCATTGGAATAACTCTATTTATTATACTATCATAAACTCCCATTAAAATCTCTTCTTTTGGAATTTTTTTAGACAGTAAGCTTATTATTTCACTTTCAGCAAAAACTGCACACATTGATGATATTTTGGCAACATTATCTGATTTATATTTATTTACTTCATTTTTATTAATTTTTAAAATATCTAAAGATTTTTCTAAGAATTTTCCAGTTCCAGCAGCACATTTATCTGATAGGATGAAATCAATAACTTTTCCCTCTTTATTAATTTTTAAAACCTTTGTATCCTGTCCTCCAATATCTACAACTCCATCCGCATCATTAAAGAAATAATTAGCTCCCTTTCCTAAAGCAATAACTTCTGGAACTACTTTATCTGCAAAACTAATCTTATGCCTTCCATATCCTGTTGCTATAATTTTATCTATTGAATATTTTTTCTCAATCTCTTTAACCATTTTTAATAAAATATCCTCTTCAATAACAACTCCAATATCTTCAACTTTATACCAAACTATTCTGTTATTTTCCATTAGAACCATTTTTGTAGTTGTGGAGCCAACATCTATTCCCAAAATCATTCTATCATCTTCTTTAAATTTTTTATAAATTCTTCATAATCTTCTTCATTTTTTGGATATGCAATTATCTTAATGTTGATATTTAAATTATCAATCTCCTTTAAAAGTTCTTCCATTAAGATTCCTCTATTTTTAATATCACATGTTGGAGAGTTTTCTATTCCAATTAAAATAAATTTGAAGTCATCTTTTATATATTCTTGCAGATATTTAACTATTGGCTTTAAAAGTTCTCTGCATAGTTTTCTATATTCTTTTGAGTCATATTCCTCTTTTGTTTTTCCTACTCTCTCATATCCTAAATAAATTATCTCTGGACAAGGTAATTGGATTATGGCATAATTATTCTTTAAAAGAATTTCAACAACCTCATTAAAAGCTCCTTCAGCTCTCTCCAAACCATTAACAACACTATTTTGATTTAATATACAATGAGAAACAATAGCTATCTTTTTTCCTTTCATACTCTCACAAAATAAAAAGAGATTTAAATTTTTAAATTAATATTGCCTTTACTAATGGAGCTACAAACTTGTGGAATATAACTGCTCCAACAGCTAATCCAATTAAATAGGCAATAGCTGTTTTATTCCCTTCAGCAGCCATAACGTAGTTTCTTAATGGGCAACCTCCTTGAATAACTGAGAAAAATCCTACTCCAAATCCACCAATAATAGCCACTATTAAATGCCCCATTAAAGTTCTACTTGCGCCCAATGGGTCTCCTGGTATTGGGGATAATCCCTTATCAACAAACCATGGAAATGCTGAAATTAATCCAGCAGCACTAAATATGATATATCCAATTAGTGCTCCAGCAAAGAACCCAAATAAACCTTTGATTAACCATGTATCTTTTATTAAATAGAAATCTCTCATTCCTCCAACAAAACACATTCTTGCTCTCTGGAATAAATAACCTAAAATTATTCCAAATACAAATGTTCCAATTATGTGGAGATATTCCATAAAACCACCTTAAGTAGTTTTTATAACAGAATTTTTGCAGATTAGATATTTATATTGGAACTTTGATGCCAAAGGCATCTTTATTCAATAGAAAATTTAATTTCTGAAAAAATTCTGTTAGAGGTTTCTTTTTAAATAAACTTCACTTGCTACAACCACTCCAGCAAACATAGCTATTAAACTAATCAACGCTATAATATCTCCATAAGCAGTTCTTAAAGTCTCTCTAACAGGACAACCTCCCATTAATAGGGCAAAATTAATAACCAAAATACCTAAAATAAAACCAATAGCTGGATTGTGTGTTTGTTTTATTTTAAACTCTTTATGAATAAATGCGGCTATTAAAGCCCCAATAAAGATACCTACAACAGTTAAAACAGGAAAAACTTTTGATACAGGAGCTAAACCTAATGAAGTTCCAAATAAGTGATTGACAATCCAATTTACTAAATCTCTTGTGTGACATGCTATACAGATACCATAAGCTGGTGGAGGGAACACTTTAAACAATGCCTGCAACATTGCTGCTGTAAAACCTCCTATCAACCCTGCTGTTAATGGGGAAATTCTCATTTCCTCACCATCTTTAGGTTTTTTAATATGGTATTTAGAAGAGGTTAGGGTTTATTTAAAATTTTTAATTATAAAAAATTTTTTGTAAAAAAATCTAATGGATATTTGGTTATTAGAAAAATTAATTGGATGATTTAAAAATAAATTTTAAAAGATTCTTAATTATTAAAATTATTAAATTAAATAGAAATAGTAATAAAAAATAAATATTACAGTGTAATCTTTAAATCTTAAATAAATTGGTGATAAACTTGAATTTATTGAGAATTGTTGAAAGATTTAAAGAGGATGAGATAAGAAATATAATTTTTATTTCAATAATTGCAGTTATCCTTACAATAATCTTCCATACACTGCTTTTCATGGGATGAGGGATTTTCAGATAATGTTAGATATATTTTAAGCGCTTTACTACAAACTCAGGCAGGGATGATTGGAATAATAGTTTAAATTACAATTATTGCTATACAGATGGTTAGTCAGCAGTATTCAACAAGAATTGGGCATATAATATTAAACAAAACATTTTGGGCATTTATTTTATCTTATTTAATTTCAATGGGTTATGAGGTTTTTGCTTTAGGTTTTTTACCAGTAAAAAAAGATATTGTTATTGGAAGTTTTAAAATCCCATATAATTTTTTAATATACTTAGTGTTTTTCTTTGCATACTTTGATTTTTTAATTGTAATCCCATATATAAAAAGCACAATCTACAATTTAAGACCCGAAGTTGTTATAGAGAAGTTAATAAAATCAATTGATAAAAAGGAAATTGAAAATTATAAATTGGTAAATTCTGAATCTGAATATGTAAATTACAGATCTGCAAAAGATATTCCAAGAAATCCTTTAAGAACTGTTTATTACATAATAGAAAAGGCATTATATTTAAAACATTATATGACTGTAAGAAATGCGATGATTTTATTGGGAAGTTATTACGAAGAGCTAAATGCCAAAACAAAAAACCAAGATGAGAGGTTCTTTAGAATATACATTGATATTATTGTTAAAATAGCCTGTTTAGCCAATGACTCACCAATTTCAATTACCAGAGAGGCAATGATATCTTTAAAAAAGATAATAACTTATGAGCTATCCAACAATGTAAATAGAGCAATTTATGCGTTAAAAGGAATAGAAAAAATTGTATTGACTAATTTAAATAGTAAAAATAAAAATAGAGTAAAGATAATTGTGTCATACACTTACTCCAAATGATAAAATTTATAAATTTTTTGAATATTATAAAGATATTTAAAAAATCTTTAAACATTCTCTTACTACTTCAAGAATACGCAAATACAAATGAGAATAAATATATAGAAAGATTCAACAAAACAATTAAAAATATTGAGGATTTACTAAAAAGTTATGGATATAACGATTTATTAATGGAATTATCACAGTTTTTATCATCGTAATATTTTTTTATTTTTTTATATTTGTATTTATAATGTTCAACTTTCAAACCATAATTATATAAATATAACCTTGACTAATATTTTAAAACCTAACAAAATCTTATCTCTTTTATACCCAATTTATGGAGGGTTGTTTATGTGTGGAATTATCGGTTTTATGAGTAGAAAAAAAAGAATGATAAAAGGAGATAAAATAGCATTAGCACTGGATAGTTTAAAAGAGAGAGGTAATGGTAAAGGGTCTGGATATGTAGGTTATGGAATTTATCCAACAAAATATAAACATTGCTATGCATTTCACATATTATTTGATAACACTCCAAAATTTGAAAAAATAAAAATAAATGTTGAAAATATATTGGAAGAGTATGGAACTATTGTTAAAGATGAGGAAATACCAACAGAAGAAGGTATAATTGAAAAAGTTCATATTCCTTGGAGATACTTCTATGAAGTTAATGAAAAATATTCTGATAGAGAGGAGGATGTCATAGTAGATATTGTAATGGAAATTAACGATAAAGTTGATGGAGCTTTTGTTATCTCAAGTGGTAAAGATTTAGGCGTTTTTAAGGCAGTAGGATGGCCTAATGAAGTGGCAGAGTTTTATAGAATAGATAGATATGAAGGTTATTTATGGCTTGCTCATGCAAGATATCCAACAAATACAAAGGCGTGGTGGGGTGGAGCTCATCCTTTCAATTTATTAAATTGGAGCGTAGTGCATAATGGTGAGATAACAAGTTATGGAACTAATAAAAGGTTTGTTGAAATGTTTGGCTATAAGTGTAGATTATTAACTGACACTGAAGTTGTTACCTATATTTTAGATTTATTAATGAGAAAACATAAAGTTCCAGTAGAATATGCATTATCTGCCTTAGCCCCAAGATTTTGGGATGAAATTGATAAAATGCCAGAGGAAGATAGAGAGTTGCATACAGCGATAAGATTAACTTACGGAGGAGCTATGTTAAATGGTCCATTTGCTATTGCAGTTGGAACACCAAGTGGTTTAATCTTTATGAATGGAGATATTGAAAAAGAAACTACTATGTTTGGTTTAACAGATAGAATTAAGTTAAGACCATTAATTGCTGCTGAAAAAGATGATTTAATATTTATTTCAAGCGAAGAATCTGCAATAAGAAGAATTTGCCCAGACTTGGACAGAGTTTGGATGCCTGATGCAGGAGTTCCAGTAATTGCAAGAGTTTGGAAGTAAGTTTATTATTACCTAAGCAATAATAAAAAATTAAAAAATTTTTGGATGTGAAAGCATGATTCCAAGCTATGTTCCTCCAAAGTATAAGGTAGAGGTAGATCCAAATAAATGTATGCTATGTGAGAGATGTACTGTAGAGTGTTCTTGGGGAGTTCATAGAAGAGAGGGAGATAGAATTATTAGTTATTCAAATAGATGTGGAGCATGTCACAGATGTGTAGTAATGTGTCCCAGAGATGCAATTACAATTAAAGAAAACGCTATTTCTTGGAGAAGTCATCCACTGTGGGATATTGATGCGAGAACTGACATATACAATCAGGCAAAAACTGGATGTATCTTGTTGAGTGGAATGGGTAACGCTAAAGAACATCCAATATACTTTGACCATATTGTATTAGATGCCTGTCAGGTTACAAATCCATCTATTGATCCTCTTAGAGAGCCAATGGAGCTAAGAACATATATTGGTAAAAAACCTAAGCAGTTGGAGTTTGAATTTGTTGAGGAAGAAATAGATGGCAAAAAAATTAAAAAAGCCAAGTTAAAAACAAAAATAGCTCCAAATTTAAAGTTAGATACTCCTATAATGATTGCACACATGTCTTATGGAGCTTTATCTTTAAACGCTCACTTATCATTTGCTAAAGCAGTTAAAGAATGTGGAACATTTATGGGAACTGGTGAAGGAGGTTTGCCAAAGGCACTCTACCCTTACGCAGATCACATAATTACACAGGTAGCAAGTGGAAGATTTGGAGTAAATGAAGAATATTTAATGAAAGGGGCAGCAATAGAGATTAAAATAGGTCAAGGAGCAAAGCCAGGAATTGGAGGGCATTTACCAGGAGAAAAGGTTACAGCAGAAATTTCAGCAACAAGAATGATTCCTGAGGGCAGTGACGCAATATCTCCAGCTCCTCATCATGACATTTACTCAATTGAAGATTTGGCTCAATTAGTTAGAAGTTTAAAAGAAGCCACAAGATGGAAAAAACCAGTATTTGTTAAAATAGCCGCTGTCCACAACGCTCCTGCAATTGCGGTTGGAATTGCTACAAGTGATGCAGATGCGGTAGTTATTGATGGATACAAAGGAGGTACTGGAGCAGCTCCTAAGGTATTTAGAGACCACGTAGGGATTCCAATAGAAATGGCTATTGCCGCAGTTGATAGACGATTGAGAGAGGAAGGATTAAGAAATGAAATAAGTATTATAGCAAGTGGAGGAATTAGATGTGCAGCAGATGTATTTAAGGCAATTGCATTGGGAGCAGATGCTGTTTATATTGGAACTGCCGCAATGGTGGCTCTTGGCTGTAGAGTATGTGGAAGATGTTACACTGGTTTGTGTGCTTGGGGTATTGCCACCCAAAAACCAGAGTTAGTTAAAAGATTAGATCCTGAAGTTGGAGCTCAAAGAGTAGCCAATTTAATTAAGGCATGGACTCACGAAATTAAAGAATTGTTAGGAGCGGCAGGAATTAATTCTATAGAAAGTTTAAGAGGTAACAGAGATAGATTAAGAGGAGTAGGATTAAATGAAAAAGAACTTGAAATTTTAGGAATAAAAGCGGCAGGAGAATAATAAAGCTATTATTATTTATGTCTCTTCTATTATCTTTTAGAATTTACATTTTTAGAAGGTGAAAAATTATGGAAGAGGTAGTTATAGATGCAAAGGATATGCATTATAGGGAGTTAAATGAGAAGATTCATGAAATATTAAATAAAAATCCAGATGTTAAAAAGATAATACTAAAAAATGTTTTAGGACAGAGATTTATTGGAAATGGATTGCAGAAAAAAGATTTAACAATTGAAATTTATGGTATTCCTGGTGGAGACTTAGGAATGTTTATGAGTGGTCCAACAATAATAGTCCATGGAAATGCTGAATTTGCTCCAGGAAACACAATGGATGATGGGACAATAGTTATTTATGGAAACAGTGGAGATGTAACCGCCCACTCTATGAGAGGAGGAAAGGTTTTTGTTAGAGGAGATGTTGGATATAGAAGTGGAATACATATGAAGGCATACAAAGATAAGGTTCCAGTTCTTGTTATTGGTGGGAGAGCAAAAGATTTCTTAGGAGAATATATGGCAGGAGGTATTATAATAGTTTTAAACATAGATGAAAAAGGAAATGATTTAGGAGAAGTTAAAGGGAGAATGATAGGAACTGGAATTCATGGAGGAGCAATATACATTAGAGGTAATGTTGATAAAGACCAATTAGGAGTTGCCGCAGATATAAAAGAATTTACCAAAGAGGATTTAGAAAAAATTAAGCCATATATTGAAGAATTTTGTAAATGGTTTAATCTTTCAGATGAAATTAAAAACAAATTATTAAACTCAAAATGGACAAAAATAGCACCAATTTCAAAAAGACCATTTGGAAAACTCTATACTCCAGATTTAATGTAATAATTCGTTTTTATTTAAATTTAAATTAGAATTAGTAATGTTTTAAAAATTAAGATGGATTAGGTGAGATTAATGAAATCATATAAAAATCTAAAGGAGGAAGTTTGGGACACAAATAGATGCAGTGGCTGTGGAGCCTGTGTAGCAGTATGTCCAGTGAATAACTTATATTTTGTAGAGGAAAGCCCAGTAAAATTTGAATGTGACGAATGTTCTTGTATCTTAATACCAACTGACATGACTACTGAGCATCCAATTTCTGCAGAATTTTGTAAAACAGTTGTGTATGATGTCCCATGTGGAGCTTGTTATGATGCTTGCCCGAGGATAAAAAAATCTTCAGTTCCTAAGAAGGAGGTATTAGGAAATATATTAAAAGCAGTAAAGGCAAAATCTTTAATAGAAATAAAAAATGCTCAAAATGGTGGGGTTGTAACGGCAATATTGGCAAATGCCTTTGAAGAAGGATTAATTGATGGAGCTATTGTTATGATAGATGATAAATTTACCTTAGAACCTACATCATACTTATCTTTATCAAAAGAAGATGTTATAAAAGCGGCAGGAAGTAAATATCTTTGGAAGGGTCCAATATTAAAATCATTAAAAACTGCTGTTATGGAGAAAAAATTAAAGAAGTTGGCAGTAGTAGGAACTCCATGTGTAATTAATGCAATCACTCAAATAATGGCATCAGATAATGATTTATTAAAACCATTTAAAAATGCCATAAGATTGAAGATTGCCATATTCTGTTTTGAAACTTACGATTACAATAAAATGATTAAAAAACTAAAATCAGAAGGTATAGAACCTTGGGAAATTAGAAAAATGGATATTGAATCTGGAAAATTAAAAATTAAGCTAATAAATGGAGATGTTGTTGAATATAAATTAAAAGATTTAGAGGATTTAATGAGAAGTGGTTGTAAGGTTTGTGGTGATTTCACTGGATTAACATCTGATATTTCAGTAGGTAATGTTGGAAGTGAGGGAGGATATTCAACAGTTTTAATAAGAAATAAATGGGGAGAAGGTTTCTTTAAAAGGGCTGTTTATAATGGTTACTTATCTTATGATGAAGTTGTAGATTTAGAGGCCGTTAAAAAACTATCTGAATTGAAGAAATCAAGAGTAAAAAATAAAAATAAAAATTAATAACTTATTCAATATACTTTGTTTTATCTTCAACGCCAGCCATTAAAAAGGCTCTTTTTCTTCTAATGCAACTTTCACATTTTCCACAGTGTAAAAAATCTTCTCCATTGTCTTTATAACACGAATAAGTATATTTTAAAACTTCCACATTAAGTTTTTTCTCTAACTCACTACCTATTTTAACGATCTCTTCTTTAGTTTTATCGTATAATGGTGCCTCTATCTTAACCTTATTTAAAGTTCCATACTCTAAAGTTTTATTAAATGCATTAACAAACTCTATGGTGTTATCAGGAAATGTTACTCCTTCCTCTTTATTTATTCCGATAAATACTTTTTTTGCATCTAAAGCTTCAGCAAAACCACTGGCAATACTAAACATTATTAAGTTTCTTGCAGGAACCCACACAGATTTCATAGTTTCATAAACTTTCTCACTTTCCAATTCTTCTATTTTTAAAGTAGGAATTTCTTTGTTAGTAATTAAAGAACTTTTTTTAAATTGTTTAACGAATGGCAAATCAACGACAATAGGTTTAATATTTAATATTTCACAAATTTTTTTTGCTGAATTTATCTCTCTTTTAGCTGCTTTTTGCCCATAGTTAAAAATAACTGCTGTAAGGTCATAACCTAAATCTTTGGCTATTAATGTCGCTACAGTAGAATCTAATCCACCACTTAAAACAGTTACCGCTTTCATAGTATCACAATAATTTTATTTTATTTGTTCTAAAAAAATTAATTTAAATTTATGGAAATTTAGTTTAATAAAAAAATAAAATTTGAAGAAATAATTTAGTAGATTAAGTATTTACTAACTTCCCAGTCAGTAACTGATATTCTGAAATCATCCCATTCAGCTCTCTTAATCTCCATATAGTTTTCGTAGATGTGCTTACCTAATGCTTTTTGTAATACTTCGTCACATTCTAATTCATCTAATGCTGCTGCTAAATTTGCAGGGACTGACTCAATTCCTAACTGTTTCTTCTCTTCTTCTGACATCTTGAAGATGTTTCTCTCAACTGGTTCTGGTGCTTCCATTTTTTTCTTAATTCCATCTAAACCTGCTGCTAACATACAGGCGAATGCTAAGTATGGGTTGCATGTTGGGTCTGGAGCTCTGAACTCAATTCTTGTTGCCTTACCTCTTGCAGCTGGAACTCTAATGATAGCACTTCTGTTCTTGTTAGCCCATGCAATATTTACTGGAGCTTCGTATCCTGGAACTAATCTCTTGTATGAGTTAACTGTTGGGTTTGTTACAGCAACTAATGCCTTAGCATGGCTTAAAATTCCAGCAATGTAACTTAAACAGGTTTCACTTAACCCATTGTATGGTCCTTCTGGATCGTAGAATGATGGTTCTCCGTTAAACCAAACACTCTGGTGGCAGTGCATACCGTTTCCATTCATTCCAAAGAATGGTTTTGGCATAAATGTTGCTCTTAATCCATGTTTCTTAGCAATGTTTTTAATTGTCATTTTGAATGTTACAACGCTATCAGCAGTTTTTAAAGCGTTATCGAATTTGAAATCAACTTCGTGCTGTCCAGGAGCTACTTCGTGGTGTGATGCTTCAACATGGAATCCAAGGTTTTCTAATGCTAAGACAATATCTCTTCTTATGTCTGGAGCATCGTCTAAAGGTTCAACATCGAAGTAGCCACCATCATCTGCTGGAATCCATCTGTGTGGGTTGTGTGGGTCTCTCTTTAACAAGAAGAACTCTGGTTCTGGTCCTACGAAGAACTCTCCATTCATTTCTTCTTTTAATTCATTTAAAATAGCTTTTAATCTACTTCTTGGATCACCTTCGAATGGAGTCTTTTCGTTTCTATAAACATCACAGATAACTCTTGCAACACTTTTCTCTTCAGGTCTCCATGGTAAAACAGAGAGTGTGGATAAATCTGGCTTTAATAACATATCTGACTCTTCTATTCCAACAAAACCTGTAATTGATGAACCATCAAACCATACTCCGTTTTCAAATATTTCTCTTAATTCTTCAATTCCCTTTTCTCCACTTTTTACTGGATATGCTACATTTTTTGGGAACCCTAAAATATCGACAAACTGGAATCTTATAAATTTAACATTGTTCTTTTTTACATACTCAATTGCTTGCTCAACATTCATATGTATCCCCCTAATGTATTTTAATGTTGTTTGCTAAAACAATCTGGAAATAAGTTTCCTATTACCATATATATAATTTACGGTTTAGTTTAGGGTTAATTAACATATAAAAATATAAAAATAAAAATCTATTCATAGATTTCAATTGCTTTATTGTAGCATTCTATAGCCTCATCGATTCTTCCAAGTTTTTCAAGAGCTACAGCTTTTCCATTCCAGGCTTCTGGGAAATTAGGATTAATCTCTAATACTTTATCAAAACACTTTATAGCCTCTTCATATTTTCCTAATTTGTTTAAGATAATTCCATTATATAGATATAGTAGTGGGTCTTCTGGGTTTAATTTTAGAGATTTTTTTGTATATTCGAGAGCTTGATGTAATCTCCCAAGGTAAATTAAAATCTGTATTATATACATTAATGCTTTTATATCTTTACTACTTCTCTCAAAAACCTTTTTAAAGCATTTTAGTGCCTCTCCATACCTTCCAAGTTTAAATAATATTTCTCCTTTGTATTGTAAAGATTGACAATCATTAGGATTTATTTTTAGAGCTTTATCAAAGCATTCTAAAGAATTTTTAAGCTTTCCTTCTCTATATAGTATCTCTCCTTTCTCTGCCCAGGCAATGGCTGAATTTGGATATTTTTTTAATATATCTTCAAGAATTTTTAATGCTGAATCATATTCTCCAAGTTTTTTTAGTATATAAGCAGTAGCATATTTGACAGATAAGTCAGATTTTTTTAATTTATATAATTTTAAAAACACATCTTTTGCTTCTTCTAATCTACCTAAACTTATCAATAAGAATCCTTTTAAAAAATTTGCCAAGATGTAGTTTGGTTTTATTTTCAATGCCTTATTAAAGTATTCTAATGCTTCGTTATTTTTTCCCATTGTTCTTAATATTCTTCCTTTTCTTACATAGATGTCTGGAGCTTTTCTAATTTCTAAGATTCTGTCAATTAGATAAAGAGCTTTTTCGTAGTTCTTTTTTTCAAGTGCATCAAAATATTCCTCCCATAAAATGCTTTCATTATGCATTTCCATAACTTTCCCTCCCTGATGTTAATAATAAATAATTAAATATTTAATTTAACACTAACAATATAATTTACGAATTTCGTCATAATAGTAACATGCAATTTATAAATTATATTAAAATACCGTGCAGAAATATATACTTTTCTATATTTTAAAACGAGACTGCCAAGATAAAGAATAGACGTCAGTTATAGAAGAAAAAAAGATTTAAACATGAGAACATTTAGTTCTTCGCAGGAGTTAGAAGAATATTTTTATACATAACAATCTTAATATATTATAAGATTGAGATTTTATAAAAAATAATCATTTGTATATTTGGTTATTCTTTTTCATAATTTTATGATTTTTAGAAAAATTTATATACTCCCTAATATATATAGGAAATAAGTTTCCTTTTACATAGGAATATAAATTCCGTTTTCTGGGAGAAATTATAGGGTGATACCAATGGCTACAGCAGATTTATTTACAAATGCTACAGATATACACTCAATAGTTCAAGCACTAATAACATTGGCTAATGCTTCAGATGTTTTCTTCCTTGTAGTTATGGGTGTCCTCGTTTTCATGATGCAGTGGGGCTTTGCGATGCTCGAAGGAGGGCAGGTTAGAAAGAAAAACGCTAACAATGTTATGATGAAAAACATGGTTGATTGGCTAATTGGTTGTGTTGCATGGTTGTTTATTGGTGGAATATTATGGAAACACGGATTTGATTTTTCAGCATATATAGGCTGGTGGAGTAAAATATTTGGCACAAACTGGCCAAACAATGGGTTAGATTTAGCGAGCTGGTTCTTTGGTTTAGTATTCTGTGCAACAGCGGCAACTATAGTTTCAGGTGGAGTTGCAGAGAGAATTAAGTTCAGTGCTTATGTATTGATTTCATTAATTATTACAGCACTATTATATCCACTGTTTGTTTATTTGGGTCCTTGGGGAGCAAGTATTGTTCCATGGCATGATTATGCTGGAAGTTTGGTTGTCCACGGTTTAGGTGGATTTTTAGCTTTAGGAGCTATAATGGCATTAGGTCCAAGAATTGGTAGATTTGTAGATGGAAAACCAATTCCGATTTTAGGGCATAACATTCCAATGGCAGTTTTTGGAGCGTTTGCTTTAGCAATAGGTTGGTATGGGTTCAATGTAGGAAGTTCATTAGCATTGGGAGATATTTCAGGATTGGTTTGTGCAACAACAACAATGGCTATGGCTGGAGGAGGCATTGGAGCTTTAATAGCCTCTAAGAAGGATGTTCTATTTACAGCAAACGGTATTGTTGCTGGTTTAGTAGCTATCTGTTCAGGAACCGATGTAGTTAGTCCAGTTGGTGGTCTAATAATTGGATTACTTGCTGGATTACAGGTTCCAATAGTTTATAGACTGATTGAAAAATGTGGATTGGATGATGTTTGTGGAGTAGTCCCAGTTCATGGAACTGCAGGAGTTGTTGGAGCTATTTTAGCAGGAATCTTTGGAATGGAATTATTTGGAGGTGCTGGAGGGGTTAGCTTAGTAGATCAAATAATAGGTTCAGTATTTTGCATTGTTTATGGAACTGGTTTAGGATATATACTTGCTAAACTTGTAGGATTAGTAACAGGAGGTTTAAGAGTTAGTGAAGAAGAAGAAAGAATGGGTCTTGATTTAGCAGAGCACAAAATGCCTGCATATCCAGAAGAGGAAACGTCTTTTGCCTAATGCCTAAATTTTATTATTTAAAAAAGTTAAAAAAATAAAAAAAAATAAATTATAAAAAGAAGAAAATAAAACTATAATTAGGGGGATAAAATGAAAAAGATAGAAGCAGTAATTAGGCCAGAGAAATTAGAGATAGTAAAAAAGGCGTTATCAGAAAATGGATTTTTAGGGATGACAGTTACAGAGGTTAAAGGAAGAGGAGTTCAAGGAGGTATAGTTGAGAGATATAGAGGGAGAGAGTATATAGTAGATTTATTACAAAAAGTAAAAATTGAATTAGTTGTAAAAGACGATGATGTTGAGAAAGTTATTGATATTATATGTGAAAATGCAAGAACTGGTAACCCCGGAGATGGTAAAATCTTCGTAATCCCTGTCGAAGATGTCGTTAGAGTTAGAACCGGCGAAAGAGGTGAAAATGCTTTATAATATATTTCCTATTTTTTCTTTATTATATTTTCTATATTATTTTCATTCAATCATTTAAAAAAAGTTTTTTAGTGAAATTATGATGTTTAAAGCAGTTAAGATAATAGTTACATATAATAAAAATTTAGTAGTAGATAAAGAATTAAGAATATCTTTTTGATTTTTATATAAAGATTTAATATTGTTATTTAAAGTTTCCATCTTTTTATTTTGGTTATTTATACTGTTTTCAATGTTTTTTAAATTAATAGAAACTTCTTTTAAAAATTGTTTTATGTCATTTATTTCATTTTTAACATTTGTTGAATTATCATATGTTTTTTCAATTTTTTCTAAGTAATCTTTTAAACTTTCTGCAAATTTTAAATATTCTTCTAATTTATTTTTTAATTCATTCAACTCAGATACTGACAAATTAATATTTTCGTTTGTTATTTTTAATCCATAGTGTATTTCTGCAACATAGTTATTAATTTCAGAAATCAATTCGTTAAGTTTACTTATAATTTCATCCAATATAATTTCAGCCTCTATGACACTTAAAGATTTTTTGTCAATATCTTCTATTATTTTGTTTATCCAATCTATCTGCCTATTATTTCTCATTTTATTCACCTAAATAGACATCATAAATAAACAAATAAATAATTACAAATTTAAATTAAAATAAAATCATAAAATTTCATAAATTTCAGACATCTTTATAACTCCCTCCCTAATAGGAATTATTTTATTATCTTCTATTTTAATAATTGTAGAGGGCTTAGAATACTTACACTTTCCAATATCAATAATATAATCTACATTATCTAAAACTTCTTTGTCTATTTCGTCGACAGATGTGGGGCTTTCTTTTCCAGATATATTTGCTGAGGTTGTTGTTAAAGGAACTATTGATAACTCTCTAATTGTTGGTTCATCTGGAACTCTTATTCCAATGTATTCCTTAGAAACTATATCAGGAATTACATCCTTTTTCTTTAAAATTATAGTTAAAGGTCCTGGTAAAAAAGTATCAATAATCTTTTTAGCCAAATCATTTACATAAGCATATTTTTCAATATCTTCATTATCTTTAACGCAGATTGATAATGGTTTATTTAAATCTCTTTTTTTTATTTGATAAACTTTTTTTACTACTTCTTCATCTAACGCATTTGCAGATATTCCATATAATGTATCCGTTCCACAGATAATAATTTTTCCTTTTAGTATCTCACCTTTTAAAAAATTTAATATATTTCCTCTTACCTTTTCATCAAGTTCATAAATTTTTATTATTTTGTTTAATTTCATTGTTTCTCCCTTTTTAATATATCATCTATAAAGGATTATAGCTCCATATCTACATATTCTTACACATTCTCCACATTTTGTACAATTTTTTTCATTTTTTACGACAATTCTATTATTTTCAATGTCAAAGACATTATTTTTACATACTCTATAACACGACAAACAATTCTTACATTTATTATAATCAATTTCAATGATTTTATGTGATTTATTATTTATGGATTTTTTAGTATCTTTTTTATTATTTTTTCTACTAAAAATACTTAAAATTTTAGATAGCAAATTATCACCAAATTATTATTCTATGATTGCATGTTTTAGAGCTTCTTTACATATGCAGTTTCTTTCTCCAAAATCGTAATTTATAAATTCTTCAACAACTTTTAAAATTTTGTCCTCCATTTCTTTTATAGTTTTTAAAACTTCATCAACAGTTAAAATATTCTTTGAGATTCCGCAAGCATAGTTTGTAATATTACACAGAGATACATAACATATTTCTAACTCTCTAGCTAAGACAACTTCTGGATAGCCAGTCATTCCCACGACATCTCCCCAATTTTTGTAAATCTCTATTTCTTTCTTAGTTTCAAATCTTGGCCCTTCTGTGCAAACATAGACTCCTTCTCCATAGGCGAAATTATTTTTATTTAGAATATCTTTTAAAATTTTTCTAAGTTCTGGGCAATATGGCTCTGTCATATCTATATGAACTACTTTTCCCTCGTCATAAAAAGTTTCCTCTCTTTTCTTTGTAAATTCAATAAAATCATTTGGAATAAAAAACATTCCAGGCTTTAACTCTTCTTTTAAAGAACCTACAGAGTTTATAGCTAAAATTCTCTCAACACCTAATTTTTTTAATGCATAGATGTTTGCTCTATAATTTACCTTATGTGGAGGAGTATTATGATTAGCTCCATGTCTAAATAATAGAATTACATCTCTTTC
Source organism: Methanocaldococcus lauensis (assembly GCA_902827205.1). Taxonomy (GTDB): domain Archaea; phylum AGJL01; class Methanococci; order Methanococcales; family Methanocaldococcaceae; genus Methanocaldococcus; species Methanocaldococcus lauensis. The sequence goes on from LR792634.1 coordinate 345,635, forward strand.
TTTATCAAACATAATTTTTGCCTTTCCATATTTAGTTTCTATTATCTCTTCTTTGTCTCCCTTTAATATACTACTAATTCCAGTACCTCCAATTATACCAATCACTATATCACCATTTAAATTATTTATTAATTACTAAAAATTAATGGAATTCTCCCGATATAGGTAATATATAGGCGATTATAGACTACTTTTTACAATTTGGACAATAAACGACATGTCTCTTTTAGGACTCCATTTTACTCCCGCATATGGGACAGGTTGTTGAAGTATAGGCAGATTAACTAAAATCGTTATCGTTTTATAACTAATTTTTTGTATTATTTCATTCATCTTATAAATTTCTTCGTCAGAATGTTCCTTCTTTAAATATTCTATTTTTTCCATAGTTATCCCAAAAAGTATTATAATATTCTATATCTTCCCGGCTTTGGTTCGTCAATATCTCCATACTTAACTAATCAATTAGCCCTATCTAACTTTCGATTGAAATATCTATTTTTATACATTTTTCGTTTATTCAATTTTTCTATCATAACTCTCCTTAATTCTGTGTAATTCAAATTAATCTATTTATTATCCATCCTTCAATTGAATGACATATATTGATAGATATTAAGTTGCTATCAATCGTTTTTAATGTTTAATACTAAAATTTGTTTCTTAAATTTCTTTTGAATTCATTTGATTTCGGTAGTTTTAGTTTGTTTTTTAATCCATTCAATATGTATTCTATGATAAAACATTTTGATAATTCAATACATATTTAAATACTTGTCTATATTTAATTAATCAGTTTTAAACGGTAGAAGACTGTCATCTATACTCTTCCTTTACATTTTTCTCTTTTTATTCTTTTTGGGTTTCTTTTTACCCTTAATTTTTTTATTCTTTTTCTTTTCTTTAACTTTCTTTTTTTTCTTTGGTTTAGGATACTTTCTCTTTATTTCTTCAACTCTCTTATTTAATTTCTCCAACAATTCATCAGCTATATAATCTCCAACATAATCTCCTCTTGCCGCTATTGCCAACTTACATGCCAAAGCCCTCGCTATCTTACCTCTCTGCCATGGAGGAGAACCTTTAATTAAAGGATGATTAAATATAATTCCATGCTTTGGTGGAGTTGCTTTATTTCTCAAATGTGCAAACAACGCCTTTTCAGCACCTAAAACTTGTATAGTTGAGGCAGGCATCTTAGATAACTTTTCCAAACCTCCCGCCAATCCTATTAATTTTGCCCCCAAAGAAACGCCAGCGAGTTTTGTAATATTTGGACATTCCTCAGTCATCAATTTCTCTAAGTATTCATAAAGTTCTTTTCTCTTTTCATATAGATGATTAATTTCCTCAGCAAATTTACCTATTACATCTAAATCGTAATCTTCCAACTCTCCACCCATTGAATTTTTTGCCGCTTCTGCTATTTTTTCAGCCAACTTTGATGGTAGTATCTTTTTTAATTGGCTCTTTGTAAAGTTCTCTCTCTTTTTTAACTTTGCTACTAAAGAGGCATAAACCTCGTGCTTACTAACTAAGTGGTCTAACTCTGGGAAGTATAAGGAATACCACTCCCTTAATCTTTCTGAAAGTAAATTTAATGTCTTGTCTAAATCAGATATAGCCTCAGCGACTTGAATAATTATTTTATCTTTCTGTTGAGTATAACTTTTTATAAGTTTTTTTGTTACTTCTGTATTCCAATAGTGCATTTTATTTTTAAAATTCTCATAATCTTTAAAGTATTCCAACTCCTTACCAATTTCAAATAAATTATTTCTCAAATACTCTCCAATTTTGAATGGCTCAACGCTTAAAATTTCTAACTTAACTTCATCATTCCACTCTTCTTTTAGATCATCCGCCATTTTATTTGGATTAGTTCTTAATAAAAACAGTATTTCTGGAATTTCTTTCTCATCAAATAATTTTTTATATTCAATGTCATCTAAACTATTAACTTCCTTGTTATCTTTAACTCCAAACGCACCATAAGGAGTAAATGCTACATATATCAAAGTAATCCCTCCATAAATGTCATAATTTTTTTAAGAATATTTTTATAATAAAGAGTTATCTAAATATAAAAGTTTAGTATATAAAATATTTTTTAATAGGAGATACTTATGAATGTTGAAGATTTAGAGAGGATGTTAATTCCTAAGGGAGAGGTTTCAGTTATAGGTTGTGGTAGATTAGGAGTTAGAGTTATATTTGATTTATTGGAAGTGCATAGGGGTGGAGTAGAGAAAGTTTATGTTTTTGACAGCGCTAAGATAGAGAAAAACGATATTATTCATAGAAAATTAGGAGGAAATGTTGGAGAGTATAAAGTAGATTTTATAAAAAGATTTTTTAAAGATAGAGTAGAATCTTACAAAGTAAATATAAATGAAAAAAATTTAAACTTAATTAGAGGAGATGTTGCAATTATATGCATCGCTGGTGGAAATACAATTCCAACAACAAAGGCTATTATAGAATACTGCAAAAGTAAAGGTATTAAAACGATAGGAACTAATGGAGTATTTGGCATTGATGAAAAAGTAAAGGTTTGTGATGCTAAGTATGCAAAGGGTCCAGCAAAGTTTTTAAATTTAAATGAAGATGGGCATATTGTAGTAGGAACTGAAAAGTTTATCAAAGATTTTGAGCCAATAACTCCTTATACATTAGATGAAATTGCCAAAAGGATGGTTATTGAATGTTTAAGAATACTATGGAAAAAATATTATTCCAGGTGATATTGATGGAGATTATAAACTACATTGTAATAATAATGGCAATATTGTCAAGTTTAGCATCATTATTACAGAAAGATTTAATAAAATGTATTATATTATCAGGATTTTTTGGATTATGTGTTGCCTATTTATACTATGCACTATTGGCTCCAGATGTAGCTTTAACAGAAGCAATACTTGGTGGAGCTATTTTACCCTCTTTGTTTGCTTTCACCGTTAGAAGAACACAAAGAATTGATGAATAAAACATAAAATATTGTGATAATTATGTTTAGACCAGAGGAAATAATTGAAACTATAAAAATGATAAGAATGGAAAACTTAGATGTAAGAACAGTTACATTGGGCATAAGTTTGAGAGACTGTATATCAAAAGATTTAGATGAATTAAAAGAAAATATCTATAATAAAATTACTACTTCTGCTGAGAATTTGGTAGAAGTAGCCAATAGAGTATCTGAGAAGTATGGAATTCCTATTGTAAATAAAAGAATAGCAGTTACACCAATATCTTTAATTATTGGTGGAGCAATTAAAGATTTGGACAGTGAGGAAAAAATAAATGCCTGTGTAGAAGTCGGTGAAATCTTAGACAAGGCGGCAAAGAAAGTTAAAGTAGATTTCTTAGGTGGATATTCTGCCTTAGTTCATAAAGATGCCACTAAGGAAGATATTGCATTAATCAATTCAATTCCATTTATGATGGAAAAAACTGAGAGAGTTTGCTCTTCAGTAAATGTTGCTTCAACTAAAACTGGAATTAATATGGATGTTGTAAAAATTATGGGAGAAATTATTAAAGAGACAGCATTTAGAACAAAAGATGGAATAGGATGTGCTAAGTTGGTAGTGTTTGCCAATGCTCCGGAGGACAATCCATTTATGGCTGGAGCCTTTCATGGTGTTGGAGAGGGAGATTTAGTTCTAAATGTTGGTGTTTCTGGCCCAGGAGTTGTTAGGGCAGTAGTAGAAAAACTTCCAGATGCCGACTTTGGAACATTGGCTAATGAAATTAAAAAAGTGGCATTTAAAATTACAAGAGTTGGAGAGCTAATTGGAAGGGAAGTTTCTAAGGAATTGGGGGTTAAATTTGGAGTTGTCGATTTATCCTTAGCCCCAACTCCTGCAAGAGGAGATAGCATAGCCAACATATTGGAGGCAATGGGTTTAGAGAAGTGTGGAACTCATGGTTCAACGGCAGCTTTGGCTTTATTAAATGATGCTGTTAAGAAAGGAGGATCTATGGCAGCTTCGTATGTAGGAGGGCTAAGTGGAGCATTTATTCCAGTGAGTGAAGATAGTGGAATGGTTGAGGCTGTTAAGGTAGGAGCATTAAGTTTAGAGAAGTTAGAGGCTATGACATGCGTTTGTTCAGTTGGAATTGATATGGTAGCAATTCCTGGGGACACACCAGCATCAACTATTTCAGCAATTATAGCAGATGAAATGGCTATTGGAGTTATAAATAATAAAACAACTGCTGTAAGAATAATCCCAGTTCCAGGAAAAAAACCTGGAGATGTAGTAGATTATGGTGGTTTATTAGGAAAAGCTCCAATTATGGAAGTTAGTAAATTTTCTTCTGAGAAGTTTATTAAAAGAGGAGGTAGAATTCCCGCACCATTACAATCTTTAACTAATTAATAACCAAATTAATATTAAAGAGTTAAATGTTTGTTTTTATTTCTATTTAGGGAAACAGTACCTTTTTTAGTCCCTACTAAAACTTTATCTACTTTTGTAAATATTCCATTTTCAACTACTCCAGGAATGTTATTAATTTCTTTTTCAAGTTCTATTGGATCATCAATATTTTTCATAAAAACATCTATTATCATATTTCCATTGTCTGTTATAACTGGTCCTCTTTTTCTCTCTCCTAATCTAATTACTGGCTCTCCTCCAAGTTCTGTTAATGCTTTCATAACAACTCTATAGGACATTGGAATGACTTCTACAGGAATTGGAAATTTCTCTCCCAACTTTTTAACTAACTTACTTTCATCAACTAAAACTATAAACTCCTTTGCATTGTAATCAACTATTTTTTCTTGTGTATGACAGCCTCCTCCACCTTTTATTAAAAATAATGTTTTTTCTTCAACTTCATCTGCTCCATCAAATGCAATATCTACATCATACTCATCTAAAGATACTAATGGAATTCCATATTGCATAGCTAACATTTTCGCCTCGAAAGATGTAGGAATTCCAAATACTGTTAAATCTTCTTCCTGTATTTTGTTTCCAAGTTCTCTAATAAATAAAGCGGCTGTAGAACCAGATCCTAAACCTACAACCATTCCATCCTTAACATACTTTAATGCCTCTTTAGCCACTTTTAATTTTAAATCCTCATTAGCCACAGTTATCCCCTGTAAAGTTTTTTATTTTTATATATGGTTATTGGAAGTAAAAATTACTAAAATCCCATTTATATATTTTTGTTGTAAATCAATATAACAAATTAAGGTGAGCTAAATGTATATTGGTATTGACGATACAGACAGCCCATATAAATATTGCACTACCTATATAGGTACTTTATTAATTGAGGAATTGAAAAATAATGGTTATTCTGTAGATATGCCAAAACTCATTAGAATGAATCCAATGGTTAAATATAAAACCAGAGGTAATGGAGGTGTAGCAATACATGTTTTAAATAAAGATTTATCTTCAACTGATATTGATGAAATTAAAGATATAACTATTAGAATAGTTGAAAAATATACTGATTTTGAATGTGAAAATACTAATCCAGGAATAGTGTTTTTAGATGAAAATAAATATAAAGAAAATAGGGAAAAATTAAAGGAATATTATAAAGAAGTTTTATATAACATAGTTAGCATAGATTACGCCGAAAAATTCATTTTAAAGATTGGTGGAGATTATATCAAATACAAATTAGGGAGAGGGATTGTAGGGGCATTAGGAGCTATTTCTGCCACTCCACCATTTACTTACGAACTTTTGGCATATAGAAAAAAAGAAATGTGGGGAAAAAAAAGAGTTATTAATGAGGATAGCGTTATAAAAATGGATAAGAAAACGTTTCCATACACATTTGACAACTACGATTATGAAAATAACAAAATTTTAATAACTCCTAACACCCCATGTCCTGTTTTATTTGGAATTAGAGGAATTAATCCTGAAATTTTATTAAAGGCTATGAACATGATAGAAGGAGAAAAACCAGAAAGATTCATGATATTTAAAACAAATCAAGGAACTGATGTTCATTTAAGACCAATGAAAATTAAAGATATCTATCCAAACACTGGAGTTATTGTTTATGGAAGAGTTGTTGAAAATCCAAAAGACATAGAAGGGGGGCATGTAATATTTAGAATATCTGACAACACTGGGAAGATTGACTGTGTATCTTATGAGCCAACGAAAAAGTTTAGAGACGTTATAAGAAAATTGATTGTAGGGGATTATATAGCAGTTTATGGAACTGTAAGAGAAAAACCATTAGGAATAAATATTGAAAAAATTAAGATATTAAAGTTAGAAAAAAAGTATATTAAGGATAAAAAATGCCCATACTGTGGAGGCACATTAAAGGCAAAAGGTAAAAAAACAGGATATAAATGTAAAAAATGCAAAAAATTAATAGGATATGATGAAATTAGAAAGATAGAAGTTGAGAGAGATTTAAAAATAGGTTTTTATGAAGTTCCAGGCTCTGCAAGAAGGCATTTAAGTAAGCCTATACAGTTGATAGATTTGATTTAAATTTTTAGGTCTCACATCAACTAATAAGTCGTTTTAAGGAAATTTTATTAACTTTTTTAATATGCATATTAATAATATTAATTTTACTTTCTTGCATTTATAAAGGGGTTGTTTGGATTTGGTACTAGAAAATTGATAAAAAGTATTACTATTTTTTTCTTATTAAAATTTAGATTTTTTAGAGATTTTAGTTATTTATTTTTATTTTTATAATTTTAAGTTTAGTTTTATTTTTAAATATATAAAATAAGGTTTGATTATTGAGATTTTTGTTTATGGTTGTGTATTGGATTTATAAATAGTTAGCACAACCTTTCTTAATTTTATAAATACTTTGATAATCAGGCAGTCAGAAAAATCGAGTGTTAAAAGAAAGATTTATATAGGAGTTCGAGTATAAAATAAGCAATAGTTGGTAGGGTTTGAATCGTTAGTCCATTAAAACAAGGATAATAACTAAAAATAAATGGGGTATACCAATAGGGGCGAAGCCCCTATGGGTTTATTAAAATAAGGATGGGAACCTGTATAAAAAATAAAAATAATTAAAAATTAAAAAAGCATGCTTAATATGGGAGGTATACCAATAGGAGGGGTGGAATCCTCCTATGGGTTTATTAAAACAAAGATATAAACAATTTTCCACATATTTGTTCCAAAAATGTTTTATTCTCTTTTTTGAGTTTAAATTAAAAATTTTTTATACAATATAAAAAAGTATTTAAAAGTAAGTTTATAAAAACTAATGATATTTTTTTATAAAATTTAAAGATGAGGTTGAAGATAAATGAAAATAGAGTATAAATTAGCAAGTTATAGAGTTTGTAGTCCAGAAGAGACTTTTGAAAAAATAAAAAATACATTAAGAGATATAAATACATTAGAAATTAAAAATATACAACATTTAGATAAATTAGGAATTCCTGTATATTATTTAAAAAGAAAAGTAGTTATTGATGGAAAAGAAGGAATAGCAATAAATTATGGAAAAGGAGCTACTGACATTCAAGCAAAAGTTTCTGCGAGTATGGAGGCAATAGAAAGGTTTTCAGCAAGTTACGATGAAAGTAAAATTAAAAAAGAGGCAGATAATCCTATAAACATTAAAGATTTGATTCTACCACAATATTCAGATGAGAATGTTAAAGAATGGGTGGAAGGATTTGATATAATTAATAATGAGACTGTAGATGTTCCAGTAGATGCTGTTTTCTATCCAGTTTATGGTAAGCTATTTAGGGGAAATACTAATGGATTGGCAAGTGGAAATAATTTAGATGAGGCAATATTACATGGAACTTTGGAAGTTATTGAAAGAGATGCATGGAGTTTGGCAGAGTTGGTTAGAAAGATTCCAAAGAAGATAAATCCTGAAGATGCTAAAAATCCATTAATACATGATTTAATTGGAAAGTTTAATAATGCCGGAGTAGAGATAATTTTGAAGGATTTAACTTCAGAATTTGAAATTCCAGTAGTTGCCGCAATTTCTGACGATTATTCAAGTAAAAACCCTTTAATGCTGTGTATGGGTGTAGGTTGCCATTTAGACCCAGAAATTGCTATTTTAAGGGCTTTAACAGAAGTGGCTCAAAGTAGAGCATCTCAATTACATGGATTTAGGAGAGATGCGAAATTAAGGAAGGAATTTACTTCAAAAATATCTTATGAAAGATTAAAGAGGATACATAAAAAATGGTTTGAATTTGAGGAAGAGATTTATATTTCAGACATGCCTAACAATGCAAGGTATAACCTAAAAAAGGATTTAGAATTTATAAAGGACAAAATTTCAGAGGATGGATTTGATAAACTGATATATGTTGATTTAAATAAAATTGGAGTTGATACAGTTAGGGTTATAATTCCAAAAATGGAAGTTTATTCAATTGATAGGGATAGATTATCAAAAAATGCAATACAAAGGGCTAAAAAACTTTACTATTAATGTGAAAAATGTTTTAATTCAAAGACATCTAAATTTTTATTTTGCTCCATATTTTTTTCTTTAAAAAATTCTTCTAATATTTTTCTTTCTTTTATTAGCCCTACTGAATCAGCCCTACATTGACCGCAAGCCCTAAATTGTGGAATATATTTTTCACACTCTTCTCTAACTCTTTTTAGTTCCTCACAAGTTGGAGGTCTCATATTTTTCATTTTGTATAATGGAATTAATGGAATTATATTTTGAATATATGCATAATCCTTTAATTCTTTTGCTATTTTAACAACATGGTTCATATTAATCTCTGGAATTAAAACAGTATTTATTTTTATTACTAATCCTTCGTCAAAAGCTTTTTTTATTCCATCAATTTGATTCTCTATTAATATCTTAGCCCCTTCAACATTATGATGTATTTTTTTATTATAATAAACCCATTCTACTATATCTTTTAAAATTTCTGGATTTATTGCATTTACAGTTACTGTTACTGTCTTAACATTTAAATCTGCCAATTTTTTGTAGTATTTATTTAACAATAAGCCATTAGTGGAGAGACATTTTATAAGGTCTGGGAATTTTTCATCTATAATTTCAAGAGTTTCAAAAGTTTCCTTGTTAAACAAACTATCTCCCGGTCCAGCAATTCCAACAACCTTTATATTTGGTATTTCTTTTAAAACTCTTTTTAAATATTCTTCAACATCCTCAGGTTTTAATATTGTTAAAGATACTCCCGGTCTATGCTCACATGCCTCTTTTCCTAAACTTCTTCTACAAAATTTACATGCAATGTTACACTTTGGTGCTACTGGCAGATGAACTCTCCCAACTTTATCGTGAATTTTTTCATTGAAGCACGGATGAACTTTAGTTATATGAGCAAATTTTGACATTTTTATGTTCTCATCCATAGTATCACATTGAATCATAGTTTAGATACTATATATTAAAACATCTAATATAAAATGTTTGTATATTTAATAAATACATTTAAATTTATTTTAACAATATTCCAATATTTTATAAAACTTCTGGGATAAATAGAGATATTATAATTAAGATTATTAATATTTTAGTCCAAATTTCTCCTCTTAATTTTTCCTTAACAATTATTAAGTCCTCTTTCGTTGCTAATTCTTTTCTTAACTCATCTCTAATTTCATTTTTTATTTCCTCTCTTGCTACACTTACTGCTATTTCCTTAGTTTCTGCATAATTTTTTTCTTTTAATTTTTCAATTTCTTTTTCCAATTTTTGTATTCTATTTAATAATTCATCAACTGTTATTGTTGAACTCATTTTTTTCACCAAATAAAACCATCGCTATAATTTCACTAATAAATACAACTTAATATAAAAAATAGTATATAATGATTTTTGAAATTAAAAATTTATAATTCTAAAATAGGATGTAAAACTGGATGAAGAATTGTATATAGACCAATTAGTAAAATTATACTCCCACTAACTAAAGGAAGTTTTGAAATTTTTTTACTACCTATATATTTCTCTATAAATTCTTTACTTTCAATGAGTAATACTAATAATCCAGTTAATGATATAGCCAATCCTATACTAAAAATAGCCACATAGATTAAACCATCAATTACATTTCCCGAGGATATTGATAATAATAAAACTGCCAAAGCCGTTGGACATGGAACTAAGCCAGCGGATAATCCTAAAGCAATTGTTCCTTTTTTAGTATCTATTTTATGCTCATGTGGATGAAAATAACTTTTTAGTATCCAAATCCCTATAATTATTAAGATTAACCCTCCTATAATACTCATCATATCATGAACCATTTCTACATTTAGATTTTCCAGTAAATATATTGAAATTATTCCTAATAAGAATACAACTGCAGTATGGGAAACTGTAACAGTTATTCCCAATAGGATAGCATCTTTTATGCTCGTTTTAGTCCCTACGATGTAAGCGGCTAAAACACTTTTCCCGTGTCCTGGTTCTAATGCGTGTAACATTCCGAGTATGAAAGCAGTAATTGTAAATAAAAGATTCATATCAATCACCGTAATAACATATTTTTATATAAACTTTTAATTTGTAATATCTAATATTACTAAAATTGTGTTATTATATAAATAAGTTATTACTAAAAAAGATAATTTAATCAATATTAAAAATGTCTTTAATTTTTGGGAGTATGATAAAGTATGAAAAACAGTGAAGAATTCTTTAAAAATAATAAAATTAAATATAACTTTAATATTAATAAAAAATCGTTAAGTATATATAGTATAAAGATGATTATAACATCTATAAAGTTTCTTTTAATTAAACCTAAAAATAAAGAAATAAAAATATCTACATACCCCAGGAATAGGTGATAACATGCACATAATGGAAGGTTACTTACCACCTATGTGGTGTGCCTTTTGGTATATATTGTCAGGTATAGTAATAGCCTACGGGATAATCCAATTGAGAAAGTTATTAAATGAACATCCAGATGCTAAACCTTTAGTAGCTATTTCAGGAGCATACATGTTCGTATTGAGTTCTTTAAAAATGCCTTCAGTTACAGGTAGTTGTTCCCACCCATGTGGTAACGCTTTGAGTGCAGTGTTGTTTGGAGTTCCAATAACTGCAGTTTTAGGGGCAATTGTTCTACTGTTCCAAGCATTGTTTTTAGCTCATGGAGGAATTACAACATTAGGGGCTAATGACTTCTCAATGGGTATTGTTGGTCCAGCAGCAGCAATTATAGCATACAAAATTTGTATGAGATTAGGACTAAATTCAAATATTGCAATATTCTTTGCCGCAGTATTTGGAGATTGGTTCACTTACATAACTACAGCAATACAATTAGCGTTGGCATTCCCAATTCCTTCATTCACTGCGGCATTTACCAAGTTTATAGTAATCTATGCATATACACAAGTTCCATTGGCTATTGCTGAAGGGTTCTTAATTGTGATAATCTGGGACTACATTAAGAAGTTAAGACCAGACATTCTCAAAAAATTAAATGTAGTTCCAGAAAAAGAATTAGAGCCATACTTAAATGTTAAACCTACTGTTAGTGGAGGTGAATAACTTTGGAAACTAAACACATTATTTGTTTATTGGCAGTTTGTTTAATTGTAGCAATTCCTTTAATAATGTATGCTGGAAAAACTGAAGAACAGGGATACTTTGAAGGTTCTGACGATGTAGGGACTGAGGCTATAGAATCTACTGGATACCATCCATGGTTCAGCCCAATTTGGGAGCCACCAAGTGGAGAGATAGAGAGTTTATTATTCGCTTTGCAGGCGGCAATTGGGGCTATAATCATCGGCTACTATGTAGGATACTTCAAAGCAAAAAGAGAATTAGCTCAATAAAAAATAATAAATAAATTTTTATTCTTTTTATTTTATTTTTAACTTTTTATCTGTAATTTAAAGAAAAATTAACTCTTATTTTTTAATTTTAAATTGGTGATAAAAATGAAGCATAATATTGTAGATTATATCGCTATAAACAATAAGTTAAGGTATGTTAATCCAAAGTTAAAGTTTATTTTTGCAATCTCAATGCTAATAATTTCTTTAATATCAAAGTCAATTATAGTTCCACTGTTAATATTTTTTATCGTTTCATTTATTCTACTGTTTATAGCCAAAGTCCCAAAGAGAGTTTATGGAGTCTTTATAGGAATTCCACTAAGTTTTGGAATATTAAATTTAGTATTATTTGCATTTCTTTTTGGAAAAGTTGTGTGGTTCTATATAAATATATTTGGTTTTAAAATTCCAGTGTATATTGATGGATTTGACTTAGGTTTTTTACTATTTGGAAGAATGCTCGGTGGAGTTAGTAGTATGCTATTCTTAGCCCTAACAACTCCAATGCCAGAATTATTTTACATATTGAGAGAGTTAAAATTACCAGAAGAATTTGTAGATATGGCTATGTTAATATATAGATATATATTTGTTCTTTATGAAGAATATGAAAGAATGAAGTTTGCACAGGAGTCAAGGTTGGGAGAGGCTAATTTAAAATCTACATATAAATCTTTGGGTGCATTAGCGGCACATTTATTTATTAGAGCGTGGGAAAAAGGAGAGCAGTTAAATATATCAATGCTTTCAAGATGCTACGATGGAAAGTTAAAATTATTAGGGGGAATTAAAAATCCACCTATTCCATATATTTTAGCAATTGCTATTTTTGACATTTTCCTTATAGGAATCTCCTTATTAACTCAAAACTTTAAAGTTAGCAGTTTAATTTTGCATTATCTTTAAATTTTTAAAATTTTAAAGGTGAAAATATGAATATAATTGAAACAAGAGATTTGTATTTTTGTTATCCAGATGGAACTGAGGTTTTGAAGGGAATAAATTTTAAAGTAAAAAAAGGGGAAATTGTATCTATCTTAGGTCCTAATGGGGCTGGAAAATCAACTTTATTTTTGCATTTCAATGGTATATTAAAACCAACGAGAGGAGAGGTTTTAATAAAAGGAAAGCCAATAAAGTATAATAAAAAGGGATTAATTGAAGTTAGAAAAACTGTTGGCTTAGTATTTCAAAATCCAGATGACCAGATATTTGCTCCAACAGTTCAAGATGATGTGGCATTTGGTCCTTTAAACTTAGGACTACCAGAGGATGAGGTTAGAGAGAGAGTTAAAGAGGCGTTAAAAGCTGTAGGTATGTGGGAGTATAGAGATAAGCCACCACATCACCTAAGTGGAGGACAAAAAAAGAGAGTGGCAATTGCTGGAATCTTAGCAATGAAACCAGAAGTTATTGTTTTAGATGAACCAACTGCTGGCTTAGACCCTGTTGGAGCGGCTCAAATTATGAAACTACTTTATGATTTAAATAAAAAGGGAATGACAATTGTTATCTCAACACATGACGTTGATTTAGTTCCAGTATATGCAGATAAAGTTTATGTTATCTATAATGGGAAGATTTTAAAAGAAGGAACTCCACAAGAAGTTTTTAGTGATGTTGAAACAATAAGAAAGGCGAATTTAAGATTACCAAGAGTAGCACATTTAGTTGAAATTTTAAATAAAAAGGATAATATTCCTATTAAGTTGGGATATACAATTGGAGAAGTTAGAAGAAATCTATTGGAATTTATAAAAGAAAAGTGTCAGGTATAAATCTATAAATATCTGGACTAATAGATATAATTATAGAATAATACTGGTGACACAATGATGATTAATGAAATACCTTTGGAGGTCTATAAAAAAGTTTATAGAGAAATAATAAAAGAAAAAAAGAAAAGGAAATTTTTAATTCATTTAATAATCTACATAATTGTTAATGCAATGTTTATAGTTGATAACCTTCTATACACTCCTGATGAAATTTGGTTCATATATCCTCTTATATTTTGGGGGTTTGCTCTATTAATACACTACCTATATGGTGTTCATTGGGTAGATAATATTCTTAAAGATATAGAAGCAAGAGCAGAATATAGAGCAAGAGAAATTTTAAAAAATAATATACATCAAAATTAAATCATTATCTCACACTTAAAGATTTTTACATTCTCCTTATTTAATTCTTTTATTAAATCTTTCTCATTTTCTTCATTAACTAATATTATAATACACCCCCCTCCCCCAGCACCAGTTAATTTTGCTCCATATCCATATATATTTCCAATATTAACAATTTTATCAAGTTTTGGCGTAGAAACATTCAATTTTTTTAAAAGTTCGTGATTTTTTGTCATTAATCTTCCAAAATCTTCTTTATTTTTTGTTTTTAATGCCTCCTCAACTATTTCGTCAATTTTTTTAAATATTATATCTTTATCTTTAATTTTGGCAACCTTATTAACCAACTCAGCAGTTTTTTTCTTCCTTTTTTCAACATAAACTATTAAAAATTTACAACTTTTTAAAAATTCCTCAAAACTGCCTTTAATTTTCTTAAATTTGTTATTTTTTATCTCTAAAATACCTCTATATGTTATTGTAAAAATATCTGTTATACTCGCCTTTCCTTGAACTTCTCTCTCTACCAAATAACCAAGTTTTGCAACTTCATCATTTTTAAGATGTTTGTTATAAAATTTACTAACAGCCCTTATTGTTCCAACGGTTATTGAGGCAGAACTGCCTAAGCCACAACTCACTGGAATTTTTGAAGAAATTTCCATTTTAAACCCAAATTCTGGTTCTATATTTAGGTAATTTAATGTATTTCTTATAGCACAGAGGCAATATTTAAAATCACTCAAATTATTATCTAAATTTGAAATATTTAAATCTTTTATATTATTTAAATCCAAACTTAATGACGTGTTTAAATCCTTTAAATTTAATATTATTTTTCTTTCATTGATTTTATCAATTTTTATAGTTGATGTTAAATTGATAGCCATTGATACTGCTCTATATCCATAAACAACTGCGTGCTCTCCAAATAATATAACTTTTGAGGGAGTTTCAACTATCATAAATAAAACCTTACAAATTTTTTAACTTTATATACTCATTATATGCCTCTCTTGTAGTTCCTACAACAACTCTCTTATATTTATTTCCAGATTTATCAATAACCTCCTCTAATTTTCCTCTTGCAATAATCTCCTCTCCATTAAAACACTGTCCTGCATAAGTATGGGTGAAAGAAACAACCTCTTTTATATTTTCATCATTGTAGCACTCTATCTCATAAATTGCAGGATTGTCAAAGGCAAAATCATCATTTAACACAATTCCCTCTATTTCTACAAAGCCCAAATTTTTATATCTCTTATCACCATACTTTCCTTTAATTTCATCCCATTCCCTTGTAAATAGTAAATCAAACATTGTATTATTTACGACTCCTCTATTATACTTTCTCTTTTCATAAAATATAAATTCTTCATAAGTTAAAGTGTTATCTTTAATTCTCTTTTTATATGCAATTTTCCAAAAATTTTCAGACAATGGCTCTAATTTTCCATCTTCAAATGCCTGTTTCAATGCTTCTCTTCCTTTTTTATGCATCTCTCTACCATAGATTACAAAGTCAATGTCAGAATTTTTGTTATTTAACTTTAACAATAGAGATCCGCTAACTCCCATACTTTTAATTGGAACTCCATAATCCTCTAATATTAAAGATAATTTTCTACATTTCTCTTCCAACTCATTTAATTTATATTCTTCATTAACAATTTCCTTTAATCGTTCTTTTGGTTTTAATATTCTTTTTACATCTTCCTTAGGAATTGCGTGCATTAACACATCGATAGTTTCATCATAAAATAAATATTTATTAAAATTTTCCTCTAAGAATTTGTATGCCAAAGAACTTTCACTTATTTTTACATATTTTTTTCCATTAATTTCTCTAATATTACTTATATCAACTTCAAAATTTACAAATTTATAAGGAACATATCTCAAAAAAGATAAAACTCTATCTTCTGGATGATAGTATGAATTTACAGCAAAATATAATCCCTCATTAGTTTCTATAAAATCTCTAATCCTTACTCTCATACTATCACAGTTTCTTTTATTTTTTCAAGTCTTTTTATACATAGTTCAGAATATATTTTTCTCAACAATTCAATATCAATATTAATATTTCCATCTTTTATCGTAAATGGAATGATGTAATCTTTAATTTCTTTGTATGATGGATATTTTGAATTCTTCATTATATAATCTTTAAATGATGCATTACTTATAACTAATGCACCAAAGTTTTTTATATAATCAATTATAAAGTCATAAGCTTCATCTTTTGATTCAACTCTTTTAATTTTACATTTATCAATTAAATACTTCCAAATGTCTTTTCCTTTAATTTTATAGTATGTTTCTATATCCACTATAACCATTACATTTTTAAATCCTGCATTTTTAATTTTTTTAATAAGGTTTTCTATAGATTTAGATGAAAGATTATGCATATTTCCTAAAACAGTTATTGCATCAATAATAACAATCCTTCTTGAAGGCTTTGGAGGATATATCCTTCTAAATATTTTTTCCTCTTTAATATATTCCCCAAGTAAGGAAATAGTCTCACTATTTTCTAAATATTCTTCTAAATCGTCTATTGTAGTAAATCTTGTAGAATACCACGAAGGTCCTGAAATATCTGCAAGCTTGTTTAGCATATCTTTTTTTATCTTCATTAAACCTTCCTTTTCTTTTAATTTATTGTATAAATCTTTGAGATTTATTGTTTCGTCTAATCTCATATCCATTAAAATCTTTAATAAATAACCTTCTTCAAATGTTTCTAACTCAAAGTTTTCACATATTCTTTTTAATTCTTTATACTCTTTAAGCTCTTTTTCACTTGAAACTCCCAGAGTTTTTGCTATTTTATATTCTTCTGCATCCTTAAAACCTCTACTTAATGCATCATTATATTCATAAGCATCTTTAAATCCTCTTTTTAAAGCATCTTGATATTCTCTATAATCGCCAAAACCTGCTTTTAGTGCTTCAACTAATTCATCAAAACTCTTAAACCCTCTATCTAATGCAAAGTAATAGAGCTCAGCATCATTTGAAAATATCTGCTCTTCTAATATTCCATAATAAAGATATTCTATAATGTATTTATCATCAACTTTTTTTGCAATGTTTTCTTTTACAAGTTTTTCAAGTCCATCTATAAATCCAAGTTCTTTTGCTTTTTTATAATCTTCAATATTTCTAAATCCAGAAGATTTGTATTTTTTATATTCATCAATATTTCCAAATTGTAAATATTCGTAATATTCTTCAGCACTTAAACCTAAAGATTTTGCTTCTATCATATCTGGCAATGATTTAAATCCATTGGTAGGGATATAAAATATAACGCCATTATCTACAAAGAAAAATATTTGCTCAATATTATCCTCATATTTGTAAATTACATTTTTTCCAAGGACTCTGTGAGATTCAAGAAATTCTTCAACACTTTTAACTTTAACCTTTGGTAAATTTTCTATTTCGTCAACATCCACATACTTTATTAAATTTGCCTTTATCTTAAGGATATTCAAATTTTTGTCCATACTGTCACCAAATTTTTAATACAAAATCAAAATAGATAATAATCTTAATATTATTATTATATTAATTTTACATTTATAAAAATTTTTTAATTTAGTTTAATTAAATAAACAAAAAAAGAAATAAAAAAAGAAATTAATGTAATAAAATTTTCTCATTTCTAATTCCTGCTGAATATAAAACTTCTCCAAGACCTTTTCCAATACCATATCCTAAGTAGTATGTTAATTTAAATAATAATCCATTATCTTCATTTAATCCATACTCTACGATTTCAGGATTTGAGACATTTGCAAGTTCTTCCAATTTTTTCAATGCAGTTTCTTCAGTTCCTACTTCATCAACCAACCCTACTTTTTTTGCATCTTCTCCAGTGTATATTTTACCATCTGCTATTTTTAGAGTGTAATTTATTGAAAGATGTCTATACTTAGCAACCCATTTAACAAAATCTAAATAGGTTTCATTTATCATCTTTTGTAAGTATTCATATTCTTCTTTAGTCATTGGTCTAAATGGTGAGCCTATATCTTTATACTTTCCTGCCTTTATTGTAGTTACATTTATACCAAGTTTTTTCATCAATCCGTAATAATGTATTATATCCATTCTAACTCCAATACTTCCTACTATTGAATGTTTCTCAGCAACTATATAGTTAGCTGGAGCTGAAACCATATATGCTCCTGAAGCATCTAATCCTTCAACATAAACAACTACTGGCTTTTTCTTTGCAAGTTCTGCAACTTTTCTTGCCAATTTTTCACTTGCTATAACTTCACCACCCGGAGAATTAACTATAAGTAAAACTCCTTTAACTGAGTCATCTTTTTCTAATCTATCTAATAAATTAATGTAATATCTTGCATCTTTTTTAGGTTCCATAAATAAACCGGAATCTTGATCATAATTAAAATAAATTTCATTGCATAGATAAACCTTTGCTATTTTTTCTCCTCCAAATAAATTTATACTTTCATTTGATAAACTCATAACTACCAATATTGTGGCTCCTACAATTCCAATTAAGATAACAAAAAGAATTATTAATACTAAATAGATTTTTTTCATTTTTTCCCTCTATTAGGAACATTTCTTTATCTATTTTATCAATTATTCTTTAATTGCCTTCTTTTTAAACTTTTCAAACAACTCAATGATTTTCTCATCTTTTTTGACTTTTTTCTTAGGTTTCTTAGCTAAATATTTTTTCCAGCCTTCTCTTGGTCTAAATAATGTTATAACATGTCCTACTACACTAACAACCTCTGCATCACACGCCTTAGAAAGTTTATCTGCAATTTCATATTTGTCTTCATATAGTAAGGCAGTTTTTCTAACCTTAACTTTTATTAACCCTCTCGCTTTCAACTGCCTATCAACTTCCTTAATAACCTTCTCACTTCCTTCCTTTCCAATCCAAACAACTGGCTCTAAATGGTGAGCCTTAGCTCTAAGCATTCTCTTCATCTTTCCAGTAAGTCTTCTTTTTTGTTCAGTCTTTTGTTCCTCAGTCATAAATATCACCAAAAATATTTTAATTAATTAGTAATGATGTTAAACTATATAAAATTTTTATTCCTCTTTTTTATTTCCCTTGATAAACTCCATAACTCTTTTATGTAATTCCATAATCATCCTTCTCTTATCTTCCATAAATATAACATCCGATGAAGCAAATACTATTAAATTAAATGCAAATGGAGAAGGAGTTGGTAATTTTAAATAATATATTTTTCTCTTTTTTATTTTTTCAAAATAATTTAAGGCATTCTCAATGTCTAAAGAATCCTCTAAAATCTCCCGAATTGTTTCTCTATATAGAGGATGATTAACCTCTTTACAGTATTTTAAAAGCATCTCAGCATTAAATTGTTGTTTATCCACACTAATCTTCTTATTCATATATCTTCGTAAAATCATAAAGCCCCTTGTAGCAACATGTCTAAATCTTCTCTTTATAATATCACTTCTCTCAATAGATTCCCTAATATTTTTAATAATGTCTATATTTAATAATTCCACAATATCAGATTTTGTTATCTTTCTATTTTTTGGAAGTATCAAAGCAAATCCATAGTCATTTACTGATATTCTTACATTACAATTTTTAATTTTAGAGATGTAATTGGCAAAAGCTCTTGCTAATGCCTCATTAGCCCTCCTTCCTGCAACAAAGTGGAATATATAATATCTTCGCTTCTCTTCATCAAAATTTTCTATTAAAACTTTCTCATCGTCAGGAACAATTGCATACTTATTTTGCTCTTCTATGTAGTTTTTTACAGCCTTAGATGTTTTTTCATCAATATCATACTTATTTTTAATATCCTCAACTTCTTTATGTAAAACTTCTTTTCTAAATTTTTCTATATCTAAGGCTAAATCATAAGCAAGTGGCAACTGTTCAGAAAACCACGCTGGAATTGTTGGATTTTCATTGAACACCTCTTTAACTAAGATTTTATTTCCTCTACTACCTAAATACTTGTAGGTTTTTCCTCCTAAAACAAATATATCTCCCTTCATCAACTTTTCAGCAAACTCTTCCTCAACCTCACCAACATATCTTTTTCCATCATAGACAGATATAGATGTCTCATCAGGAATTGTTCCAACATTCATATAGTAAATTGCTCTAACATTTTTTCCTCTCTTACCAAATTTGTTATCTTTTAACCATATTTTAGCATAAACCTTTTTTTCTTCAATACTTCCAGATAAGTATCTTAAAACATCTAAGAAATCTTCTTTACTTAAATCTTTATATGGATATGCTCTTTTAATTAAATTATATGCTTCATCAACATCCCAAACTTTTTCCAAAGCCATTCCCACAATATGTTGTGCCAATACATCTAAACAGTTCTTTGGAATGTGTATCTTATCAATTTTACCAATTTTAGCATCATAAGCTAATACAACATTTTCAACTAAATCATCTCTATCAAAAGGAATAATAATTCCCTTACTCTTTTCGTGAAGTTTATGCCCACTTCTTCCAATTCTTTGTAAAGCCCTCGAAACACTCTTTGGAGAACCTAAGAGAATAACTAAGTCAATACTCCCTATATCAATTCCCAACTCTAAGGATGTTGAGCTAATAACACACGACAGTTCTCCTTTTTTTAATTTTTCTTCAACCATTAATCGATGTTCTCTACTTAAAGAAGAATGATGTGTCTCAATATTCTTTATACCCATCTTTTTTAAATGAAATGCCACTCTTTCAGTTGCGCTCCTTGTATTTGTAAATATTAAAACTGTTTTATGCTCTTCAATAAGTTTTTTTAATAAATTGTATAATCTTTTACTAATCTCTTCAGAAGGAGTATATACAAAGTCATCAACTGGCGATAAAACTTTTATTTCCATATCTTTTTTATAACTTACATCTACAATGTAACAATCTCTTCCATTACCTACTAAAAATTTGGCAACTTCTGTTAAAGGATGAATTGTTGCAGATAACCCAATTCTTATAAAGTTTGCTATTCTATTTAACCTCTCTAAGGATATAGAAAGATGAACTCCTCTCTTATTGGTTAATGCATGAATTTCATCAACTATAACATATTTAATTCCTTCCAATAACTTAGAAAATTTTGGAGAGCATAAAGATATTGCCAAAGATTCTGGAGTGGTTATCAATATATGAGGTGGTTTTTTTAACATCCTTTGCTTTTGCGAACTCGTAGTATCACTCGTTCTTACAGCCACTCTAATCTCATCCAACTCAATTCCTAATTCTTTAGATACTTCGTAAATCTCCTTTAATGGTTCCTTTAAATTTCTTTCAATGTCGTTATTTAAAGCTCTCAAAGGAGAAACATAAAGAATATAAATCCTATCCTCTAACTTTTTTTCCATAGATAATTTTATCAATTCATTAATCCCTGCTAAAAAAGCAGATAATGTTTTTCCACTTCCAGTTGGTGAGCAAATTAAAATATTTTTTCCTTCATGTATTTCCTTAATTGCATATCTTTGTGGAGGAGTAAAAGTTTTATATTTTCTTCTAAACCATTCTTTTACTGGTTTTTCTAAAATCTTATAAATTTCTTCGTCAGAATGTTCCTTCTTTAAATATTCTATTTTTTCCATAGTTATCCCAAAAAGTATTATAATATTCTATATCTTCCCGGCTTTGGTTCGTCAATATCTCCATACTTAACTAATTTTTTAATAATATTTTCCAATTCATTCTCTTTAATTCCTTTCTTTTTTGCCTCCTCAGCAATATCAACATACTCAACGAGCTCTGATTTCTCTGCCAATTCTTTAATTATTTCATATACAACAATTAATTTATCTCTTTCTTTCTTAGAAACTCCCAATATTTTATCAACATCAAATATTCCTGTCTCTGGGTCATAGGCAATTTCTTTTAGGCATTCAGTGATAATATTTATTGCCTCTTTGGCATCTTCCTCATCAACGACATCCTTTAACTTCGCCTTTGCATGAGCTTCAGCAATTCTTATAACAGATTCCAACTGTCTTGCAGTTATTTGGTGCTTTTTTCTCATTTCAACATAGTAATTAATAAATAATTCTTTGGCTCTTTCGCTAATTACTGGCTTTTTCTGCCTTGCGTAGTAAATGTATTTTATTATAAACTCCTTGTCAATCTTTACGCCATCAACTTCTAAATAATTTAGCCCTATCTTTTTATTTATATTGTCATCTAAATAAGCCCTATGTAAGTCAATAATATATTCTGCAATGTCTCTATCTTTATTCTTATCAGAAACATCTCTAATTGGAAATATTAAGTCAAATCTACTTAATAATGGAGCAGGAATGTTTATCTGCTCAGCTACAGAAACTTCTGGATTAAATCTACCCCATCTTGGATTACATGCTGCCAATATTGCACATTCAGCTGGTAGTTTAGCATTAATTCCTCCTTTACTAATATGAATTGTTTGACTTTCCATTGCCTCTAAGATATAACTTTGCAAATCTTTATTAACAGTTAATTCATCAATACAGGCAGTTCCCTTATGTGCCTTAACCAATAACCCTGGTTTTATAACCCATGTATCTTCTCCAATTTCAGTTTTTTCCCTGACTACTGCGGCAGTTAAACCAACACCAGTTGCAGTAGTAACTGAACCATACAAATTACCGGGAATTTCAGCAATTTTTCTTAAAATTACTGTCTTCCCAATACCTGGATCAGTAATTAAAAGTATATGAATATCCGCCCTCTTACCTGGTTTTTTCACTCCCTTTATTTGTTGCAAAAATACAGCTTTTTTTATTGCCGAATGTCCCCTAATTTCAGGAATTAATCTATCAGCCAATATATCAATGATATCCTGCCTTTTAGCTAATTTTTTAATATTTTCAATATCTGAATTAGTTAATTTAATTTTAACATCTCCATCTAAGACTTCACAATGTATTGCCTTAACATAAATTTCATATATAGGAAGTTTTTTGCTCTTTCTAATTTTTATTGGAACGCCAGTTATTTTAACTCTTCCAGCATACACTCCTGAACTGTTCTCTAAAAACACGGTTACATACTTTGGAGGTTCTTCTGGATTTTCCATTAAATCCAAAGGTTGCTGAACTTTTATTTCTTGGAAGTCAGTATATGTCGATTTATCTTCAATTAAATTTAATTCCGAGCCACATTCACATACAGATTTTTCACTCTCAAAATTCAAAATATCTATCTCCTTATAATATTCTCTTCCACATTTTGGACATATATAATAGGCATATTTTAGCATTGGTCTAATTTTTGATGCCATTACTATGATTCCTTCAAATTCTACTAACTTTCCTAAGGTATTGCTTCTAATATCCTCTATTGTGAAAATCTTCCCTTTCCTTGTAGTTTTAAAAATTTTTGGTAAATTCCTTACTGAAACTATTATGTTTTTTGGATATTCGTTTCTTAAAGTGTAGTATGCCTCATAGTAACACTCTTTTATAAATCTAATTCCCTCTTCAGGATTATCTACTAAAAACTCTACAAATTCCATTAATCCATATTCATAAAGTTTATTTAAATCAATTACAATTTTTTCACTGTCTAATATAATATCCTCTTGGTGAATATTCCTTAAATATGCAACTAAATAGTCTTTAAATTCTTCTAATGTTTCCATATCCATAGTTGCATCCCCACAAAATAGAAGTTCATTAATTTATTTTAATTAATTCATCTTTTTATTTAAATGCTCTATATAATTAACGACTTTTAAAACTCCCATGGCTATTCCTTCAACCTCAATTCCTCCTCTCCCCTTACATCCATCTCCAACTAAAAATAGTTTATCATTTACAATATTATCTATATCTGTTTCATTAGAAGCGTGATTTACTGGCCAACTTTCTCTATATGACTGTATATGCAAGATTCTATAATCTTTACCTTTAAATAATCTATCAATATCCTCCAAACCTAAATCTATCTCTTTTTTTACATTGTTAGTTATTTGTGCTTGATGAGTCATAACTAAGTGCCATCCTTCAGGGGCTAAGGATTTATCTACATTTGTCACTTGATTCAATCCATTAATTCTTTCACATTCTGGAGTAAAGAGAACTCCTCCATGCCTTATAATTCCTTCTTTTGAGGCTATAGATATTTTTATACCTTTGGATGGCTTTGGCTTTGATTTTAAAAATTTTATATTGCAAATTTTTTGTGTTTCTATAGGGGATATATTACTAACAACTACATCAAATTCGTAATCATCAATATATGCTTTCTCATCAATCTCTATTTTTTTAACTTCATATTCTTTAATAATTTTTCCATTATTTGTTTTAATAATTCTCAAAAGTTCGTCAATAACTGCCTTACAGCCACCAATGGGAATTCCAGGACCTCCAAATTTGTAATAATTTTTAGCAATTTCAATAATTTCACTCATTGGTGTTTCATAGGCTGTTAAACTCAAAGCCCATCCTGTAAATGCATTCCCTATCTTTAAAGCTAACTCAACGTCTTCTAAAAACTCTCCAAATGAGATATTTTTATCAACATTTCCTAACTTTAACTTGGCAGACATTGTTATAGCCTTAACCTTCTCTTTAAATCCTAAAAGAGAAAATAAATCTTTGTATAAATATTCTTTTCCATTAATTAAAAAAGTTCCATCAGGATTTGAATTTATAATTTTTACATTAGCTCCTGCCTTTCTTAATAACTGAGCTAAATATCCATCATTTCCATGTGGTATCATATGTAAAGCTCCCGTTGTTAGTTGAAATCCTTCATATTCCAAATTAGTAAATCTTCCTCCAAAAAATGGAAGTTTTTCAAATATAACAACTTCATGATTCTTAGATAACAATGCTCCTGTTAATAATCCTCCCAATCCACCACCAACAATTCCAATCTTCATAACAATGTCCTCCTATGTTTTTTAATTTTTATTTTTAACTCTGTGTATAGATAAGTAGAAATATAACTTAAAATTAGGACCAAAATGAAGTATAAAATAAAGTAACTTACACTATTATAATATTGAATATTAAGGTTAATGATGCTATTATTTAAAAATTTTAAAAAATTGTTGTTTAATACGCCCTTAAGTAGTTGATAGATTCCTCTTATAAATAAATCATATCGCACAAACAAATAATGGATAAGATAGATTCCAAAAGAATATTGTCCAATTTTTAAAATTATATTAAAAATCTTTTTGTTGTGTATATAGTTCGATAATTTAAAGAGTAAGATGAATAGTAATATACTATATCCAGTAATACCAAAATAATAAAAGTAGAAATGAAAATCATTATAAAATTTAAAAGTTTTTAGATATAAGCCGTCTAATATTATATAAACTGCTAAAATACTCCATAAAATTAGAATTCTAATTAAGTTTTCATTATCATTGAAAAATTCATTTTTAAATTTTCTAATGTTTAAACCTAATATACATCCAAATAAGAAAAAATATACCTGAGTAATCATTAAGGGGAAGCCCCATGATAGTATATGAAGATAACACACAGAGTATATGGAAATAATACCAAAAATTATGAATACTACTAAATTTATAAGCAATTTTTTAGAATTTAGATATTTTGCAATACTTATAAAGATAGGAAATAATATATAAAATTGAAAAATTAGTGGTATAAAGTATAAGTGAGGAGCCACATAACCAGATATGATATATTTTAAGAGATTAATCACACTAAAAGATTCTCCTCGGGCAATATGAAAAAAATAATAATATATCAACACAAAAAATAAATAGGGGATAAATATAAAACTAATCCTTTTTTTAATAAATGATATGTAATTTATCCCGTTGTTTGCATATTTATACGACAATACCACTCCACTAATAATTATAAAAAACGGAACTGCAAATCTTGTAAGGTTGTTCATTAATACATAAAATAATTTGTAAAATATATTTAAATCAAATATTCCATAACTACTTACATGGATAGCAATAACGCCCAATATTGCAATACCTCTAAGATAATCCACTTCAACGATTCTTTTCAATATTTCACCATTTATTAAATCATATTTAGTTATATTTTAATTTTAAAACTCTATAACTCTCCAAATCTTAAATACTTTGATATTTTCTTAGCTAACATCTGTTGATTATGCCACGAACCATAAAATATTCCTTTGGGAATCTCATATCTCATAGCCATTATTATTTTTTTATCAACAACCCCAGGATTTGCCTTTGCAAAAGGAGTTTGTGGTAATGGAATAAAAGCATGAGCATGTATTTTAACGCCTAATTTTATAAAATCTTTCATAACCTTTATTGTTTTCTCAATATCCTCCTTAGTCTCCCCAGGTAATCCAAAAATAAAATCTAAACTTACATTAATTCCTTTTTTTATTGCTATATATACAGCTCTATAAATATCCTCAACTGTATGTCCTCTATTGCACAACTCTAAAACTCTATCACTTCCAGACTGTGCTCCAATAACTAAGCTTTTGTTGTATGTATATTTTAAAATTAAGTCAGTTGTTTCATCATTAACATGCTCTGGTCTAACCTCTGAAGGAAATGTTCCAAAGAATATTCTCCCGTCTTTACCTAAAATTTCTTTAATGTTTTTTAGTAAATTTTCAATTTTGTCAATATTAACATCTTTTCCAGTTTTAGAACCATATCCAAAAGCATTTGGTGTTATAAATCTAATATCCTTTAAATTTCTTTCAGACATTATTTCAACGTATTTACAGATATTTTCAATACTTCTATGTCTAACATTTTTTCCAAATATTCTTGGTGTTTGACAGAAATAACATTTATAAGGACAGCCTCTCGTTATCTCTATGTGTCCAAATTTGTTATATTTTATTGGAAATGGTGGATACTTATTTAAATCAATAGGATTTCTTTTTCCAGTGTATATAAATTTATCCTCTTCAAAATAACATATTCCTTTAACTTTTTTATAATTTTCATACTCACTAACTGACATAATAAATTCTGGAAATGTCTCTTCTCCTTCTCCAATGCAAACTACATCAAACCCTAATTTTAAAGTTCCCTTCGGATCTCCAGTAGGATGAGGTCCTCCAGCTAAGTAAATTATTTTATTACTATATTCTTTATATTTAATTTTTAGTTTTTTCATTAATTCATAGGTTTTCCATAACTCAGTTGTAAAAAACGATATTGCAATAATTACTCTATCATACTTCTTTAAAATTCTTTCTAAGTTATAAATATCTTTTTTATTGGCAAAGTATATAGGAAAATTGTCAAAGTATTCATTAACCTCTAATGCTCCAATCAATGCATTAAAACTATTTTTGTGTTGTTTTGTATAATAAACTACCAAAGCTGTGTTTTCTCCCATATCAACCCCTAAAAACATTTATTCCCAAATGGGATAATTAACATAGAACTTTCAATATACATTATTAATATTTATCCATGCGAAAGTCCTATGACAAAAACTATATTAAGGATTCCTTTAAAAGCTAAAAATATAGAATAAAATTTTTAATGCTAAAAATTTTTTGGTGGAATTTATGGCAATTGGGACTCCTCTTTTAAAAGGTAGTGTTAAATTTTTATTATTAGGAAGTGGAGAGTTAGGGAAAGAGGTTATTATTGAGGCGCAAAGATTAGGAATTGAATGTATTGCCGTAGATAGATATCAAAATGCTCCTGCTATGCAAGTATCTCATAAAAGTTATGTTATTGATATGAAAGATTACGATGCTTTAATGGCGATTATTGAAAGGGAAGAGCCAGATTACATAGTTCCAGAGATTGAGGCGATAAATACTGATGCGTTAATAGATGCTGAAAAAGATGGATATACTGTTGTTCCTACTGCAGAGGCAACAAAAATAACAATGAATAGAGAACTAATAAGAAGATTAGCCGCTGAAAAGTTAAAATTAAAAACTGCCAAGTATGAATTTGCTAATTCTTTGGAGGAGTTAAAGGAAGCAGTTGAAAAAATTGGATTGCCTTGTGTTGTTAAACCAATTATGTCCTCATCTGGAAAAGGGCAAAGTGTAATTAAAAAAGAAAAGGATATAGAAAAAGCGTGGATTAGAGCAAAAGAAGGAGCAAGAGGAATAGGAAATAGGGTTATTGTTGAAGAGTTCATAAACTTTGATTACGAAATAACATTATTAACAGCAGTTACAGAGGAAGGAACTAAATTTTGCGAGCCAATAGGGCATATTCAGATAGATGGAGATTATCACGAAAGTTGGCAACCTCACGAAATGGGTGAGTTAAAAGAACAAGCACAAGAGATAGCAAAAAAGATAACCAATGCATTAGGAGGTTATGGAATATTTGGAGTAGAAATGTTTGTTAAAGGAGATGAAGTTATATTTAGTGAGGTTTCACCAAGACCACACGATACAGGAATGGTTACGATGGTTACTCAGGAGATGAGTGAGTTTGAGATTCATGTTAGGGCAATATTGGGCTTACCAGTTTCAACAAAACTTATTACACCAGGAGCAAGTCATGTAATAAAAGCAAATATAAACAAATACGCTCCAAAATATGATATAAAAGAAGCATTAAAAGTACCTAATACAAAATTAAGATTGTTTGGTAAGCCGAATGCAAAAGTAGGTAGAAGAATGGGAGTAGCTTTGGCATATGCAAACTCTATTGAGGAGGCAAGAGACCTCGCAAAAAGATGTGCCCATGCTGTTAAGATAGAATAATTTTTTCATTAATTTAAATTAAATTATGATTTTTTAAAATTTCTTTGGCTTTGGCTAACAATTTATTTTCTTTAATAATTTTTTGCATATATTCTTTATCTGGAAACTCTAATGCATCTACTGGACATAACTTTTTACAAGTAGTACAGGCAACTACACAGTTGTAAGGTCTAGCAACAACAGGTTTCTTCTTTTCTTTATCCCAATCAAATACTACTCTATTTGCACAGGTTATAAAACATAATCCGCAACCAATACATTTATCATAGTTTATTTTAGGATACCATTCAATTTTTTTCCTATCAATACCCCACCATGGTTTTTTACTCCAATCTTTTATTACTCTACCTAAGGCATCTTTTCCTATAATTGGTAAATCTTCACTCAAATTTTCACCTCATTAAATATTTTATTATTTTTATTATTCAAAAATAACATTTTTCTCAATTTCGCAGTTTAAGGTATTACTAATTAAACATTTTTTAGAGCCATTTAAAACTAATTTCTTTAAATCTTCTTTATTCAAATTAAGATTTTCAATATTATCAATTTTTAGATAGATATTTAATATTACTTTTTTTATTCGTCCCTCTTCAAAAGATTTTTCGACAGCTCCATCTACTTTTATCTTAGCCTCTATGTTATTTTCTTTTAATGTATTACCAACAGCTATACAGATACATCCACACAGCCCTGCTAAAAATAAATCCATTGGAGATATTTTTTCTTTTGTAGAACCTTTTCCTCCCCTTGAATGAATACTTAATCCTTTAATATTTAACAGAGTTTCAAACATATCACAAAACTCAGCGAAAATTTCCTTTTTCTCATTTTTACTTACAATAATATCAACAATCTTAGATATAAACTCTTTTCTTTCATTTTCAGGAATTTTATCTAAAAACTTTTCTAAAGCTAAAGGTACCATCTTAGGCATCATCTTTGGAGCCATTTCATTGGCTATTTCTGAGTTCATCATTTCCATTATCATCTCTGGATTCATTATTTCACCAATTATAAAAATTATAGTATAAACATTAAAAAAAGTAGTATTTATAGTTTTCGATTAATTAATAAATTTTAATATCTTTAAAGTATATTTAAATATTAAAACTACTAAAAATTATATCATATTGATAGCTAAGATAAATTTTATTTTGGTTTTTGTTGCCTATCTATAATGGTAATTAACTGACAGTGTGAATTAGCGAAAAGAATCTTAAAAACAAAAATAGAAATAGATAAGGTTTAAATATGCTAAAAAACGGTAATATAGATACTCGTTGATATCATTTTATGACGTAGTTAAAAATGCAAATGCAATAGTAATCACACTGTCAGTTAGAGTAAAATTGGTTTATCGTTAATCTAAATATTTAAATATATATGTGAAAATCCTATCTAATTTAATTTGGTAAGATTTAGATTTACGCAATATTTTTTTTCAATATTGATTTTATGTGCTCAATTAAATCAAGAGCATCGTCCATCTTTTTTAACTCTTCAATACTTACTACTGGTAAATTCTTATATTCTTTCTCTTTTTTTTCTAATATCAATAATGAATATCCTTCCAATAATTTTGATAGTTCTTTAACTAATAATGCTTTTCTTCTAACTTCTTCATTGTTTTGTTGTTCAATATTGGTCAATAAGATATTTTGAGATTCTTTTAAATCCTTTTCTGCTACAGCATCAAATGGCGCTTTATTGACTATAAATAAGTCAAATCCTAATTTATTTAAGAAATGTAATGCTTCTTTTTTGTAATCTTCTAATTTTTCTAATTTATTTTCAAAATCCTCATCTTCAATAGGTTCAAATAAATCAATTCCTTTAACTAATGGAACATCTAAGAATTCTTCAATTTTCATTGCTACCTCTACAGAAGGATTAGCCATCTGCGTTTCATATTTATATATTGCCTTTCTTGAAACTCCTGCAACTTCAGCCAATTTTCCAACAGATATTCCCATAGTTTCTATAGCCTCTCTTAAAACGTGTCCATCTATATTTACAAAAAACCCTCCTCTCTTTGCATAAACTACTGGCGGACTACCTTCTAAATAGTCCTTAAATGTTTCAAAAGTTACAGCCTTTATGTTGTATCTATCATAAACTACTCCATGCTCCATTGGAGCATTTCTTGTTCTGATACCAATTATTAAAGGAGTCCCACGTAATATACTACTTATTTTTTTTAATTCCTTTGATTGTTCTTTACTTAAACTATCAATATTTTTTAAAACTTTTAAAATAAGTCTAATACTATCTTTACTTGCAATTATGTCAAAACAACTTCTACTTAATGGTTTTGAAACAATAAATCTATGTGCTCTTAATAGTTCTATACATTCAGATATTAACATCTCCCTCATCATATCACCATAAAAATTTTCTAATTCAAATCAATGTTATATTTATTTTTTACGATTTGTATTTTATATTATTGAACTTTACTAATATAAACTTTATCTACCAAAAATAGATAAATTATTCATATATTTTGAATAATAGTTCTACAATAGAGATGTGAGTAAAACACACAATGTTATATATTAATTTCTACTTAAATTTAGTATAAACCATTTATATAGTGAGTATCACTAACTAAAATAATGTCAATGTGAGACAATGCCAGAACATATTCTTTCAGGAATAAAAGCAATAGTATCAATGAAACTGAGAAGAAAGGGTTTAACACAAAAAGAAATAGCAAAAATTATTAAGAGTGATAGGTCAATAGTTTCTCACTATCTCTCTGGAAGATATCCCAAGGAGAAAATTTTAAAAATAGCAAAAACTATTGGAGAGATTCCTCCTGAATATGGAGCAAGAATAATACATTCTTTAACTGATGATAAAGAACTTGCAAAGAATTTAATAAAAGAGTTATATGGAATAAAACTTTCTTGGGATAAAGATTCATGTATATTTTGTGGCACTTGCCTAATGTGTGAAGCACTCACACTTGATTATTTGACTATAAATATCGATTACAATTCTTGCACACTATGTGGAAATTGTATAATAAACTGCCCAACTAACTCATTAAAATTTGTGAGGGAGAATTATGATTGAACAAGTAAAAGAAATATATGAAAATGGATTCATAATATATAGAGATGGAAAACTTGAAAAAAGAGAACTATTTTGGAACGATAAATATTGTGTTGGCTGTGGAATCTGTGCCGATATATGTCCAGTAAATGCAATAGTTATGGGTCCATTAGGGGCTATTGCTAAAGGAGATATAGTTGCTCCAAAATTAGATATTGATAAGGATACTTGTGTTTTATGTGGAATGTGTGCATCAGCATGTCCATTTGATGCATTAGATTTAAAAATCAATGGAAAATCAATAAAAGAAGATGAAAGATATCCAAAAATTAAAAGAGATATTAAGATATATCAAGATAAGTGTGTCTTGTGTGAGCAGTGTGAAATGGTTTGTCCTCAGGCGGCTATAGCAGTAGAGAGAAATTTAGCAGAAAGAAGTAAGTTTGTTATTGGAGAAATAAATATAAACAAAGATAAGTGTGTTTTATGTGGAATTTGTGCTGAATACTGTCCAGCAGATGCTATTGATTTAAAATACAACTATCCAACTCCATCAAATCCAAAACCAATAACTGACATTGAAGTTGATAAAGATAAATGTGTCTATTGTAAAGTTTGTGAATTTGTTTGTCCTCATGATGCAATAGAGGTTATTTGTTATAAGTGTCCAATGATGAAAAGAGTACCTCAAGCAAAGTTATATGATGATATCCAAGGAAAAACGGTCGTTGATAAGGATTTATGTGTAACCTGTGGATGGTGTGCTTATATTTGTCCTGCTAATGCCATTGAAGTAGAGAAGCCATTCAAGGGAGAAGTTATAATTGATGTTGATGCCTGTAACGCATGTGGAGCTTGTATCTCAATATGTCCATGTAGTGCTTTAGAATTCCCTAAACCAAAAGATAAGGCTGAAAAAGTTCCAAGATTGGTTGTTAATCAAAACTTATGTGTTTTATGTGGAGCTTGTAGCAAAGCATGTCCAATTAATGCTATAAAGGTAGTTAGAAAAGAGATTAACTTTGAAAGAGAACCTAAAGCAATTGCCTGGAAAAAGGCGTTTGAAAAACTATTACAAAATTAATATTAATTACAAAATAATCATTAAAAAAATAAAAAAACCAATAAAATTAACAATCAAAAATATTAAAAACTTTAAAGGTGAGCAAATGAAAGCTTATAAGTTAGTTGTATATCCAGAAAGATGTCATGGATGTGGTAATTGCGTAGTTTCATGTCCTGTCAATGCTAAACATCCAGAAACATGGGGAGGAAAGGGACCATACAGTGACGATGTAGTTATTAGAGTTGAGAATGGAGTAGTTAATATAGTAAATCCTGATTTATGTGGTGGATGTGGAGCCTGTATAGAAGCATGTCCAGTTAACGCCATAGAATTAGTTTTCATAAGAAAATAAGGTGAAAATTATGAAGTTTATGTTAAATACTGGTAGAACTATTTGGCAAGGAGAGGCAATAGAGGCTGGAAAAAATCTCGATTTGTATGTTAAAGCAGCAGGAGTTATTTACATTAATGAAGAAGATATGGAAAAATTAGGAGTTAAAGAAGGAGATAAAGTTAAAGTTAAATCTGAGTATGGAGAGGTTGTAGTTTATGTAAAAAAAGCTACCCAGAGAATGCCAGAGGGTATGGTATTTATCCCTATGGGTCCTTGGGCAAACTGTGTAGTTAAGCCAGACACTCACAGTACAGGAATGCCCTGTCTTAAAGGATATCCTGGATTTTAT
This sequence comes from Methanocaldococcus lauensis, assembly GCA_902827205.1. Taxonomy (GTDB): domain Archaea; phylum AGJL01; class Methanococci; order Methanococcales; family Methanocaldococcaceae; genus Methanocaldococcus; species Methanocaldococcus lauensis. The sequence continues at coordinate 379,054 of LR792634.1, forward strand.
GTTGAGATAGAAAAAACTGATGAAGAATTTTTAGATATGAAAACTTTAATGAGAAAAAAATATCTTGAAAATCTTGAGTAAATCTAAATAAACAAAAATAAAAATTAAAATTGTTGTAACAATGGTGATAGTATGGAATATATAATAAAAAATGGAATTGTTTATGACCCTCTAAATGGAATTAATGGAGAAAAAATGGATATTTGTGTAAAAGATGGGAAAATCGTTGAAAAAGTTTCTGAAAATGCAAAGATTATTGATGCATCAAACTGTGTTGTTATGCCAGGGGGTATTGATTCCCACACTCATGTTGCAGGACCAAAAGTTAATGTGGGTAGAATGTTTAGACCAGAGGACAGTAAAAAAGAAATTTATGCAAAAAAAGGTTTAAGAACTGGAACAGGGTTTTCAGTCCCATCAACATACAAAACTGGTTATCAATACTCAGAGATGGGATATACAACAGTTTTTGAAGCAGCAATGCCTCCATTATTGGCAAGACATACACATGAAGAATTTATAGAAACTCCTCAAGTAGATAAAGGAGTTCTAACACTATTTGGTAATAATTGGTTTGTTTTAGAGTATTTAAAAGAAGGTGATATTAAAAAATGTGCCGCTTATGTAGCATGGCTTTTAAAAGCTACAAGAGGTTTTGCAATAAAGATAGTTAATCCAGGAGGAACTGAGGCATGGGGTTGGGGTAAAAATGTCCATAGCCTTGATGATCCAGTTCCATACTTTGATATAACTCCAAGAGAAATCGTAAGAGGTCTATGTGAAGTTAATGAACTTCTTGGATTACCTCACTCAATCCACGTCCATCCAAACAACTTAGGACACCCTGGAAACTGGGAAACTACTCTTGAAACAATGGATTGTGTTAAAGGTATAAAAGCAAAACCAAAATATGGAGAGAGAGAAACCATTTACTATAATACTCATGTCCAATTCCACTCCTACGGAGGAACTTCATGGAAGGACTTTGAAAGTAAAGGTTTAGAAATTGCTGAATATGTTAATAAAAACGACCATTTAGTGGTTGATGTAGGGCAAATTACATTAGATGAAACTACAACAATGACAGCAGATGGACCAATGGAATATGATTTACACATGACAAATGGATTAAAATGGGCAAACTGTGATGTTGAACTTGAAACAGGTTCAGGAGTCGTTCCATTTATTTACTCTCCAAAGGGGCCTGTTTATGCTCTACAATGGGCAATTGGTTTAGATATCTTCCTAAATATAGACACAGATAAAGTATTATTAACAACTGATCATCCAAATGCAGGGCCATTCACAAGATATCCAAGAATTATTGCATGGTTAATGAGTAAAAAATACAGAGATGAGTGGTTATATAACAAAGTCCATAAGTGGGCTCAACAGAGAAGCCATGTGGCTGATAGTGATAAAGAATATGACTTGTATGAAATAGCAAAAGTTACAAGAGCAAATCAAGCAAAAGTTTTAGGATTAAGCAAAGAGAAAGGTCATTTAGGTGTTGGGGCTGATGCAGATATAGCAATTTATGAAATAAACCCAGAAGAAAAAGATGGTAAGAAAATAGAGAGAGCATTTAGATATGCCAAGTATGTATTGAAGAGAGGAGAATTGGTTGTTAAAGATGGAAACGTTGTAAAAGAGGTCTTTGGAGACACAATATATGTAGATGTTAAGGTTGATGAGTCATTAGAACAGGAGATTATGAAAGACTTGAGAGAGAAATTCACAAAATACTATTCAGTTAATTTAGATAACTATCCAGTTACTGAGGAATATGCAAATAGTTGGAAGGTTATAAAGATAGATGCAACTGACATCAGCTAATTATAATTTTTTAATTTTTCAAAATAGGGATTTTAATGATAACATCGACAACAGACCATTTAGAAGGTTTTAAAATTGTAAAATATTTAGGTGTTGTAATAGGATATGGTGATGATCCAGAAGATGCCTTAGATGATTTAATAGAAGTAGCTAAAGAATTAGGAGCTAATGCAATCATAGGGGTAAGAATTTCTAATGAAGTTATGACAGAAATAGCATGTGATAAAAATTATTCTATTCCTGAATTAACATACTATGCATATGGAACTGCTGTTATTGTCGAACCAAAAGATAAAAATGAAAAATAAAAATTGGTGATGTTATGAAAGAGTTAATATTAACACTACAAAAGGAGGATATAATTGTTCCGGTAGAGATGGACAAAGTATTGCCAGAAGTTATTGAAAAGATGAGTTTAGATGAAATAAAAAATATTGAGTTAATCCAAGGTAGAAAAAAAGTTAAAGTTGGCGATATTTTTGATGTTGAATTAAATGATATTGAAGGAGAGCCAAGAATTATTATAAAGAATTCAAATCAAAAATTAAAATATATTGGCTCAAAGATGAGTAGAGGAGAGATAATTGTTGAAGGAGATGTAGGAATGTATGTTGGCGCTGAAATGAAAGGAGGAAAAATTATTGTAAATGGAAATGCTGACAGTTGGGCTGGACAAAATATGAAAGGAGGAGAGTTGTTAATTAAAGGAAATGCAAGAGACTATGTTGGCTCTGCCTATAGAGGAGATTGGAGAGGAATGAATGGGGGGACAATTATTGTAGAAGGTAATGCTGGAGATGAAATTGGAGAGTTTATGAGAAATGGAGTTATCCATATAAAAGGAAATGTAGGTATAATGGCAGGAATTCACCAGAATGGGGGAATAATATTTATTGATGGAAATGTAGATGTTAGAGTAGGAGGAGAAATGAAAGCAGGAGCTATAGTAGTTTATGGAAAGGTTGAGGAAGTTTTACCCTCATTTAAGTTTGAAGGAATAGTAGAAAATCCAATAATCAAATTAAGTAAAAAAGATGAAGGAATTCCAATAGAAGGAACTTTCTACAAATTTACAGGAGACTATGTAAATAGAAAACCAAAAGGGCAATTGTATATATCAGTAGATAATAACCCAGATTTAATTTAAAAATTTTTATTTTTATTTAATTTTATTTTGCAATAATTATTATTTTTTTTAACTTATATTTTTCATTCTTTGCGTTTATTATATCTTTTCACCCAATGCTGCTCTAACTAAACCATCAAACAAAGGATGTGGCTTATTTGGTCTTGATTTAAATTCTGGATGTGCTTGTGTTGCTACAAAGTATCTATTTTTATCAATCTCTATAAACTCTGCCAATCTACCATCAGGAGATTTTCCAGAAATTGTTAAGCCATAATTTTCCAATATTTCATGATATTCAGGATTTACCTCATATCTATGTCTATGTCTCTCATAAACTTCAGTCTTTTTATATAATCTATGAACTAAAGTTCCCTCTTTTAATATTGCTGGATAAGCCCCCAATCTCATAGTTCCTCCTTTTGCGTCAATCTCTTTTTGTTCTGGCAACAAATCTACAACAGGATATTTTGTATTTTCATCAAACTCCGTTGAATTAGCCCCCTCTAAGCCACATACATTCCTTGCAAACTCTATAACTGCACACTGCATACCCATACAAATGCCTAAAAATGGAATGTCATTTTCTCTTGTATATTTTATTACATTTATTTTTCCTTCAACTCCTCTATCTCCAAATCCTCCGGGAACTAAAATTCCATCTAATTGATTATTTTCTCTATATTTATCTAATATTTCTTCAAATTCTTCACACTCCAATCTTTCTGAATGTATCCAATTTATATTAACTCTTGTGTCATTCTTAGCCCCTGCATGAATTAAAGCCTCATTTATACTTAAATAGGCATCTTTTAACTCAACATACTTACCTACTACTGCTATAACAACCTCATTTAATGGATTTATTACTCTATCAACGAATTTCCTCCAATCTTCTAAATTTGGCTCTCTATCTGGAAGATTTAATTTTTTAGTGACTAATTTCCCTAAACCTTCCTTTTCTAAGTTAAGTGGAACTTCATATATGGTTTTTGCATCTCTTGCTTCAATAACTGCCTCTTTGTCAACATCACAAAATAGGGATAATTTTTCCTTGATTTTACTACTTATTGGATATTCAGTTCTGCAAATTAATATATCTGGTTGAATTCCAATACTTCTTAACTCTTTAACGCTATGCTGTGTTGGCTTTGTTTTTAACTCACCAGCCGCTTTTATATATGGCAAAAGAGAGACATGGATATATAAAACATTTTCTTTGCCAACATCTTTTTTAAACTGTCTAATAGCCTCTAAGAAAGGCAAACTCTCAATATCCCCAACAGTTCCTCCAATCTCAACAATTGTAATGTCATAATTTTCTCCAAGTTTTTTAATCCAATCTTTTATTTCGTTAGTTATGTGAGGAATAACTTGAACAGTTTTTCCTAAATACTCTCCTCTCCTCTCTTTTGTTAAAACGCTCCAATAGATTTTACCCGTTGTTATATTATTATGTTTAGTTAAATTTTCATCAATAAACCTCTCATAATGTCCCAAATCTAAATCTGTCTCTCCACCATCTTCAGTTACAAATACTTCCCCATGCTCATAAGGAGACATTGTTCCAGCGTCAATTTGTAAATAAGGATCTATCTTAACCATATTTACCTTAAAACCTCTTGCTTTCAACAATCTGCCCAAAGAAGCCGCTGTAATTCCCTTTCCTAATGATGATATAACTCCCCCTGTGATAAATATAAACTTCATCTTTTCACCATACATAGTGTTATCATTTATAAACTACAAGGATGTATAAAGCCTCCTTTAATCATTAAATCAGCTAAGGTTATTGCCACTACAGATTCTGCAACTGGAATTATTCTTGGAACTATAATTGGGTCATGCCTTCCTTTAATTTCAATTTCAGTATTTTCTAATGTTTTTAAATTTATAGTTCTTTGCTTTTTACCTATTGAAGGAGTTGGTTTTACAGCAATCCTTATAACAATTGGGGTCCCACAACTAATTCCTCCTAATATTCCTCCACAGTTGTTAGTTCTAAATCTTATATTTTTGTCTTCATCAAAATACATTTCATCATTCATCTCACTTCCATACATCTCTGCAGATTCAAAACCTCTTCCAATCTCAACTCCTTTAACTGCATTTATACTCATTAAACCTCTTGCCAACTCTCCATTTAACTTATTAAATATTGGATTTCCAACACCAACAGGAACATTTACTACTATTATTTCTACAACTCCACCAACACTGTCTTTATTTTTCATGGCGTTTAAAACATACTCTTCCATCTCTTTTTCATTCATTGAAGGACATCTTAGTGGATTACCCTCAATTTTTTCTATCAAACTTTCAAGAGATTTTTCATCTTCAAATATATCTGGATTTTTGTAATAATTAAAATCTCCTTCTATTTTTCCAATTTTTATTGTATAACCAATGATTTTTATATTATATGTGTAAGAAAGTAATTTTTTTGCAATTGCTCCACCAATAACATGCCCTACTGTTACTCTTCCACTAGCTCTACCTCCTCCTCTATAATCATAATTTTTATATTTCAATTTATAGGTTAAATCTGCATGCCCAGGTCTTGGAGTGTCCTTTATCAATGAATAATCCTTTGGTCTTGCATTTTTATTATAGACAATTGCACATATTGGCGTTCCAGTAGTTTTTCCCTCAAAAATTCCAGATAAGATTTCCACAAGGTCTTTTTCTTTTCTTGGTGTTGAAAATATACTACTTCCTGGCCGTCTTCTATTAAGTTCTTTTTGGATGTCTTCTTCAGATAATGGCAAATTTGCAGGACAACCATCAACAACAGCTCCAACTGCCTTACCGTGACTCTCACCAAAAACTGTAACTCTAAACATATCTCCATAGGTGTTCATTAGAATCACCAAAATTTTAATAAAGACAAGATTTCTCCATAAAATATAAACTAACTTAACATAAAAATTTTAACATAAAAAATAAGTTAATTATGTATTTAAAATTAAAAAATATTAAATTAAATACTAAACTAAATAAAAAATAAAAAAGTTTTATTTTATCTGTAAAGAACTGATAAATGACTTGGTTCCTCTTGAACTTTACCTTTTTTCTTTTCCATAATCTTTTCAACAGCTTTTTTAAAGTCCTCCATAGTTACATAATCTCTAAGTTCCCTTATAGCATTCATCCCTGCCTCTGTACAAATTGCCTTTAATTCAGCTCCTACACATCCTTCTGTCATTTTTGCTATCTCCTCTAAATTAACATCTTTAGCTAAATTCATTCTTCTTGTGTGTATCTTCAATATCTCTAACCTACCTTTTTCATCTGGTGGAGGAACTTCAATAATTCTATCGAATCTTCCAGGCCTTAATATTGCTGGGTCTAAAATATCAAGTCTATTCGTAGCTCCTATTATCTTAACATCTCCTCTTGCGTCAAAACCATCCATCTCTGCCAATAACTGCATTAAGGTTCTTTGAACTTCTCTATCTCCACCAGTTAAGGCATCAGTTCTCTTTGCGGCGATAGCATCTATTTCATCAATGAATATTATTGAAGGTGCCTTCTCTTTTGCTAATTTGAATATATCTTTAACTAATGAAGCACCTTCTCCAATAAACTTTTTAACCAATTCAGAGCCAACAACTCTTATAAATGTTGCATTGGTTTCTGTTGCTACTGCCTTAGCCAATAATGTCTTACCAGTTCCAGGTGGTCCGTAAAGTAAAATACCTTTTGGTGGTTCAATTCCTACTTTTTCAAATAGTTCAGGATGTTTCATTGGAAGTTCTACAACTTCTCTAACTTCTTGTATTTGTTTATCTAAACCTCCAATATCTTCATATTTAACATTAGGTTTTTCATCAACTTCCATAGCCCTTGCTCTGTAATCTTTATTTTCTGGAAGAACATCAACGACAGTCAATGTCTGTTGATTTAGACATACTCTTTTTCCTGGAGTTATATCATCAGGATTTACGAAGTGTGAAACATTAACTAAGAAACTTGGACCTGTTGAACTTTTAACAATTACCTTTCTCTCTCCGACTTTATCAACTACAGTTCCAACTATTAATGGAGGAACTCTCATTCTGTCTAATTCTCTTCTTAAAATTTCATTTTCTTTCATTAACTGTAAATTCTCTCTTTCAAGTTCTTTTTTCTCTAATTCTAATTTTAAAATTTTACTCTCTAATTCAGCAACTGTTGCTTTATTTTTTAAATCACTTTCAATTATATTCTCACTTAATGGTTTTTCTTTGATTTTTTCTTCTTTAAATTCATCAAAAGATTTTTTTTCTTTATTTAATTCTAAAAATTCTTCAAAAACCATTATTATCACCAAATCAGAATAATCATTATTTTTAATATTTTTATTATTATTTTTGTAAATATAATTAAGTATAATATGTATGGTATAATAATATTATATTTGTATGGGTTGTGATGCTATATATAATTACTTATATACTGTTGCTCCATATTTATATTTAAATCTATTGTATATATTAATTAATTTGATTGCTTGATGATATAACAACTCTTCACATAAAGCGGAGGATTTAGGAGAGGGAGCCTAAGCTCACCTCTATGGGTTGCCAAGCCCACTATCCTTACCGTAGCGAAGCGAGGGCTACGAAATCCGTAAGGATTTCGTTTAATCCCCATTCGGGATTTGGGAGTACCTTAAACAAAATATTCCTCGCACCATTAATATCTGCATTAATAACCATTTTACATTCAGAACAAACATATAAACCTCTGTATTTCCTATTCGATTTCTTTATTACTCCACAAACACTGCATTTTTTAGATGTATAACTTTCATCTATCAACTCCACTGATATTCCTTCTTCTTCAGATTTATAAGTTACTCTATGTATTAGTTTTCCGAATGGTATTCTGTGCAGTTGTTGATTTATTCTATCCCCAATATCAATTTTAGTTAAATTTTCAGTTAAATTTCCTATAACAATCCTTTAAAACACCCTTTTCTTTCGCTAAATTTACAACTGAATATAGTCATTAACATAATTCCTTTCCTTCACGGCTAACTTTGATAATCGCTTGCAAGTCTTCAAACCTTGTTCTGCAATTTGTGATTTAGACAACAAAATTTTTCCATCTAATGAAATCTAAAAGATCTCATCTGAATTCATTAAAGTAGAGTCCCTTAGCATCAATTTATAGTAATATAATTTATATAGTTTGACTTAAATATTTTTACGTATTAAATATAGTATAAACATCACGCAATTTAAATATCCAAAAAATATGGCGATATATTTAAATCTTCTTCAAATAAATATCAAAAAATAAAAATTTTTATTATAATGAGGTGGTATAAATGATTATTATCTTAGACAACGGTGGGCAGTATGTTCATAGAATATATAGAAGTTTAAAATACATAGGAGTTCCCTCAAAAATACTCCCAAATACAACGCCATTAGAGGAGATTGGACAAAATAAAGAAATAAAAGGAATTATATTGAGTGGAGGGCCAGATATTGAAAAGGCAAAGAATTGTATTGACATAGCGTTAAATGCAAAACTTCCCATTTTAGGGATTTGTTTAGGACATCAATTAATTGCTAAGGCATATGGTGGAGAAGTTGGAAGGGCTGAGGCTGAAGAATATGCATTAACAAAAGTTTATGTTGATAAGGAAAATGATTTATTCAAAAATGTTCCAAAAGAGTTTAATGCATGGGCTTCACATAAGGATGAAGTTAAAAAAATCCCAAAGGATTTTGAAATTTTGGCACATTCAGATATTTGTAATGTTGAGGCAATGAAGCATAAATCAAAACCAATTTACGGAGTTCAATTTCATCCTGAAGTGGCACATACAGAATATGGCAGTGAAATTTTGAAAAACTTTTGTAGAGTTTGTGGCTATAAATTTGAATAAATTTTTATAAATTTTTATAACAAAATTTATATATTAACAATAACATAAAATTTAAATAATTCAAATCTTTTTGGTGAAATTTATGTCATTATTACTAATTGTTGTTGGTTTAGTCATTATATTGATTATTTTGGGTATAGTAATCTATAGTATCTCAATATACAACAGATTCCAAACATTAAAAAATGGAGCTGAGGCTACATTAGGGCAGATAAGGGTAGCTTTAAAAAAGAGATTGGATATGATTAATCAACTTGTTGAAAGTGTAAAAAGTTATGCAAGCTTTGAGAAGGAGACATTAACAAAAATAACTGAATTAAGGAGTAGTGTTTTGAAGGCAAATACAACAGAGGATATTCAAAATATTGAGAGAGAATCAAGAAATATTTTGGGAAATATTTTAGTTGCAGTAGAAAACTATCCAGAGTTAAAGACATCTGAGACAGTTAAAGAATTAATGAATGCTATAAGAGAGATAGAGGATGAAATTGCAAGACATAGATACACATACAACAATATAGTTCAAGAATACAATACAAAAATTGATTTATTCCCTTCAAATATTGTGGCAAATATATTTGGATTTAGAAAGATGGATTACTTACAGTTTGAAGAAAATATATATGAAAGACCTAAAATTAACTTTTAAATTTTTAATTTTGGGGATTTTTATGAGTGAAGAAAAGAAAATGATTATTTTTTGTATTGTTATTTTTATTGTTGGAGTTTTAGGTGTCTTTTTAGTTAATTTAAATATAACAGGATATTCTGATGTTTATGTTAAGAATTATGAGGCAAATCTATATATTAACAAAAATTTAACCTTGGAAGAAAAATATACCTACGAAATTTTGTCAAATGGAAAATATAGAATGCTATACAGAGATTGGAAAGTTCCATTAACTTATAATGAAAGTTTAGAAATTCCTTATGTAAGGGTTTTAAATCTTTCAGCATCGTCAAAAAATATGGTTGGATATGTTGTGGATTATAAAAGAGATGTTTTTGTATTTGGAAATGTGGATAGGTGGATAATTTCTAACTTATATAACCTTGTATATGAATATTATATTAGAAATGAAGTTGGATTTTACAACCCTAATTATTACAGTGTTAGAATTTATAAAACAAAGTATAAATTTTACATATATCCTCCAATTGAAACAGATAATAAAGTTTGTCATATAAATTTACTACTCGCAGATGAGCATCTTCCATATAAAAATGTTAAAATAAACATAATTGATGAAAATAAAAGTATATTAAATTTATTTGTTTATCCTTCCACATACAATGTTTATAAAACAAGTTTTGGATACACAATTGAAGGCAGTAGCCCAAAAGATGAGCCAATTGAAATTGAGTTCCTTTTAAAGCCATATTCCGTTAATGGATTCTTAAATTATATAGAAGGAGTTAAAGAAAAAACAATATCTGCATATAATAGATATTTAATGATATACAACATATCACTGGCTATAAAATATCTTTTAATTGCTTTAATATTAGCCTTTCCTTTAATCGCATACTTTATCTATCAAAAATATGGAAAGGAGAAATTTTATGTTGTTCCAGAGTATCTAAGTTATGTTCCAAACAAAAATAGAAAGCCGTGGGTTGTTAATCTTATATTTAATGGAGAAGTAGGTAATTTTGATAAAAATGGTTTTTATGCTACATTGTTGGATTTGCATAATAGAGGATACATAAAAATAATGAAAGATGATGAAGATGTAAAAATAAAAATTCTAAATAAAAACTTAAATGACTTAGATGAGTTTGAAAGAGTTGTTATGAGATTTTTAATTAAATATGCAAAAGATGATATATTCAATCCAAAAGAAATTGAAAAAATAGCAGAGAATATAGATGATAAAGATAGAATTAAAATGTTATGGAATGATGTTAATAGAGTTATGAAAAATCCTCCACTGTCATCAACTTTAACAAAACAGTTCTTAAATACAACTGGAAAGGATATAATATGGATATTGTTGGGAGTTTTTGTATTATTAACAATAGTCCTATATTTGATTTCTATGCAGTTTTCTAAATATTATCCTGTATTTAGAGATATTCCTTACTTACCAATTATATTAATTATACAAACTATATTGCTATTATTTACGCCAAAATCTCTATTTGGAAGATGGAAAAATAATTATTATAAAGAAAAACTTGAATGGGATGCATTTAAAAAATTTTTATCTGACTTAGCAATGATTAAAAAGTATTCTCCAGAAGATATTTCAATCTGGAAAGAGTGGTTAATATATGGAACTGCTTTAGGGGTGGGGGATAAAGTCGTAGAGGCAATGAAGTCATTAAATATAAATATTCCAGAAACCGAGATTGCTCCAGCGGTTTATATTGCCTATGGTTCAATGTATCATTCTGTAAATAGTGGTTATACTACAACCGTTGCAAGTTCCTCTTCTGGTTCGTTTGGCGGTGGCTTTGGAGCTGGAGGAGGTTTTGGTGGTGGTGGAGGAGGAGCAAGATAATAAATAGAGGGAAATTATGGAAAAAAAGGTTATTATAGTTGGAGCAGGTCCAGGAGACCCAGAGTTGATAACAATCAAAGGTAAAAAAGCTATAGAAGAGGCAGATGTTATTATCTATGCTGGCTCATTAGTTAATGAAAAGCTTTTAAAATATAATAAAAAAAATGCTGAGATTTACAATAGTGCAAATATGGATTTGGAGAATATTATTAATGTAATGGTTAAAGCAGTTGAACAAGGAAAAAAAGTTGTTAGATTGCATACTGGAGATCCTTCTATTTATGGAGCTATAAAGGAGCAGATTGATGAACTATCAAAATATGGGATAGATGTTGAAATAATTCCCGGGGTTAGCTCTTTATTTGCCGCTACAGCCTCTTTAAAAGTAGAATTAACACTTCCAGAAGTCTCTCAAACTGTAATTATTACAAGACCAGAAGGAAGAACACCAATGCCAGAAAAAGAAAAGTTGAGAGATTTAGCTAAACATCAATCAACGATGGCTATTTTTTTAGGAGTTTCAATGATTGATAAAGTCGTTAAAGAGTTAATTGAGGGAGGTTATAAAGAAGATACTCCTGTAGCAGTAGTTTATCACGCATCGTGGGAGGATGAAAAGATTATTAGAGGAACTTTAAAAGATATTGCTGAAAAGGTAAAAAAAGAGGGAATTAATAAAACTGCCTTAATAATCGTTGGAGAAGTTTTAAATCCTAAATATTATGCTTATTCAAAACTCTACGATAAAGAATTTGAGCATGGTTATAGAAAGAAAAAATAATAAATTATTTTTGATATTTGTTTTTAAACTCTTCAATTTTTTCTAATAATATTTTTAAATCAGTTTTTTTAGTAATATCAGTTTCTTTTTCCAAGAGTTCTTTAACTTTTTTTTCAAGGTCTTCTAAACTATCACTACTTTCAATTAACTTTTTAATGAACTCTACATTTTCAATATAAGGTAGAGCATCATAAATCAACGATAATTTAAAATCAATCTCTTCTTTTAGGCTCATATCTATCCCTTATGGCTATTTCTCTAACTAAGTATGTTATCTGTCTTTCTAATTTATCAATTTTGGCATAAATTCTATAAATTAAGTAAAATAAAATTACTATGGAGATATAGATAATAGCATCTACTCCTCTCCCTACTCCTAAAATCTCTGCAATATAACCAAAAAATTCTGGATATATTAACAATAGAATAACAAAACTCCAAACGAAAATCCAGAATAACCCTTCATTGATATTAATATTTCTCCTTTTTAGTTGTAATATAACTCTCGATAAAGCGAACAATGCAAATACTATCCCAACTATTTGAATTAATTCCATATTACTTTTCCTCCAAAATATTTATAATTCTTTAATTATTTAAGTTATTGTTGAACCTTCTATATATAATATTAGGGATAAACATGAGGCACTTAATATCAATGAGAGATATAGGTAAAAAAGAAATCTTAGAAATTTTAGAAGAAGCTGAAAAAATGGAAGAGTTATTAAAGAAAAAAACTCCTTTAAAACTTTTAGAAGGGAAGATATTAGCAACTGTTTTTTATGAGCCATCAACAAGAACAAGGTTAAGTTTTGAAACGGCTATGAAAAGATTAGGAGGAGAAGTTATAACAATGACTGATTTAAAAAGTTCTTCTGTTGCTAAGGGAGAAAGTCTTATAGATACTATTAGAGTTATAAGTAGTTATGCAGATATTATTGTTTTGAGGCATCCAAGTGAAGGAGCGGCAAGATTGGCAAGTGAATATTCCTCTGTTCCAATTATAAACGCTGGGGATGGAAGCAATCAGCATCCTACACAGACGCTTTTAGATTTATACACAATAATGAGAGAGATTGGAAAAATAGATGGAATAAAAATAGCTTTTGTTGGAGATTTAAAGTATGGGAGGACTGTCCATTCCTTAGTTTATGCTTTATCTTTATTTAAAAATGTTGAGATGTATTTCATCTCCCCAAAAGAGTTAAAGATGCCAAAAGATATAATTGAAGATTTGAAATCCAAAAATATAAAATTTTATGAATTAGAGAATATTGAGGATATTGGAGATGATATAGATGTTTTATATGTAACAAGAATTCAAAAAGAGAGATTTCCTGATCCTAATGAATATGAAAAGGTTAAAGGTAGTTATAGAATTACTAAAGAATTTGTTGAAGGTAAAAAATTTATAATTATGCATCCATTACCAAGAGTTGATGAAATTGATTATGAAGTAGATAATCTACCACAGGCAAAGTATTTTAAACAGAGTTTTTATGGAATTCCAGTAAGAATGGCTATTTTGAAGAAATTACTTGAGTATAAAAACTAAAATAAAACAAATCTCTTCAAATCAATTGCATTGTAAGGACACATCTCATGACAACAATAGCAGTTTATGCATCTTTTCCTATCTATTTTCAAATTAACTATTGCATTAACTGGGCAAACCTTTTCACAAATTCTACACTTTAGGCAGTTGCTTCTATTTATCTTTGGTTTTGGAGTCATAAGATTGAAAATTATTTTAATTATTTGAGGAGGCAATATAGAATTTAAAAAAACTGTATCTGGTTTTTTAAATTTGATAGGTTTTATTTCATTGAGAGATTTTTTCTCATTTTTATCTGCATCTATTACTTCAAAATCAACTTTAAGTAATCTATTTGTTAAAATCTCATCCATCTTATAACCAATATAATAGGAAGCAAATAAATCAACTGCAACAGGATTTGTTGAAGATATAACTATCTTTGAATGCTTTGGTTTTCCATTACTTGGGCCATTTCCTTCCATTCCCCAAATTCCATCCATTATGGTTATAATTTCTTTATCCTTAGTTATAAATTTATAAAGTTCTACTAACAACTTTGCAAAATCTTCTTCTTTAGGGAAATATCCATGAAGTTTTGGCTTTAAACCTCCAGGAATACAGCCGTATAAATTTTTAACAGCACCAGTAAATTTCATTAAAATGTGAGTTTTTAATTTTGGGAGATTTATTATTAAATCACTCTCAATAACGGTTTTTGGAATTGGGATTTCTTTATCAAGAATTTTTATTTTTACATATTTATCTTTCTCAAATGGAATATATTCTATACCATATTTTATACAAACATCTTCAATTCCAGAAACTCTAAAAGATTTTCTTGTTGAATATCCAGAAGATTCTCTAACAACAATTTCTCCATTAAAATTATTCTGCAAATATTTTATAATCCACTCTAAGAATTTTGGATGAGTTGTAACACATCTTTCAGGAGGATAAGGTCCAAGAATATTGGGCTTTATTAATATTTTATCAAAATTATTAAGGTTGTAAGATTTAAATGTTAAATTTAAAATGTTATTATCTAATGAATCATAATCTTCCCTTATTATATAATAAACTTTTTCCATTTTATCCCTCATTAAAATTATCTAATTATTATTTAGGTGGTTCTATGTTTTATGTTGATGCTCACTGTCATATAGAGGACAAAAATTTTAATAAAAATAGAGACGAAATTATTGAGAGATCTAAAAAAGAGAATGTTATAATAATAACAAGTGGTGCAAGTTTAGGAGGATGTTTAAGAGCACTAAAATTTAAGAAAAAATATAATATTTATCTAACTTTAGGTTATCATCCTTCAAGGGTTAAAGCTGATGATAAAGTTGTAGAGAAGGTTTATAATTTAATTAGAGGTAATGAAAATGAGATTTTAGCTGTTGGAGAGATTGGGATGGATATTAAAGATGAAAACTATGAAAGGCAAGAAGAAATATTTAAAAAATTTTTATCTTTGGCAGTTGAGTTAGATAAACCAATTGTAGTTCATGCAAGAGGTTTTGAGAGGAAGATATTTGATATATGTAAAGATAAAGTTGATATTATGTTCCACTGTTACAGTGGAGATTTAGAAACTGCAAAAAATATATGTAGAGAGGGCAATTTAATTTCAATATCTACTCTATTATGTTTTTCAGAACATCACAAAAAACTTGTAGAAAATTTAGACATTGATTACTTAATAACAGAAACTGACAGCCCTTATTTATCTCCAATTAAAGGAAAGAAAAATGAGCCAAAAAATGTTAAATTGGTCGTTGAAGAGATAGCTAAAATTAAAGAAATGGATGTTGATGAGGTAAAAAAAGTTATTTATAAAAATGCATGTAAGTTTTTTAAGAGGAGATTATAATGTTTTACTTAAAACCTATTGGAATTGTAGAGCAAAATGAAAATTATACTATTTTAGAGATATTTGATGAATATATTGATGGATTAGAAGGTTTAAAAGAAGGAGATTATATTATTATTCTCCTCTGGTTTCACAAAAATGATGATGAAGAAAAAAGAAAAATTTTAAAGGTTCATCCAAAAGGAGATATAAAAAATCCATTAAAGGGTGTGTTTGCCACTCGCTCTCCGTATAGACCTAATCCTATTGGAAAATACACAGTAAAAATCCACAAAATTTATAAAAATAAAATTATTATTGATAAAATTGATGCTTATGATAAAACACCAATTATTGACATAAAAATATTTTCAGAAGCGTTGGATTGTCCAAAATAATTATTTTCTATCTCCATAATATATCTTTAATGCCTCTTCTAAACTTTTACCTTCAATAGTTATTGCATATATAGCATTGCACATCCTTACTGCCTGATCTAATGGTTTTTGATGTATATTCCTTCCAGTAGCATTTCCTCTTGCTCCACTAATATTTATTTGCTCCCAAATTCTTTTTAAAAATATTTCTGGATCTACACTCTTTCCTCCTGCACATAAAACTCCTGTTCTTCCAGCGGCTAATACTGCCTCTTTAAATCTTTCAGCGGCATTGTCGCAGTTGGGATAATTAACTTTTACGAAATCTGCTCCTAAGCAACATGCAATTCCAGCAGCTCCAGCAATTAAATGAGGGTCTTTTTCATTTTCAACATTCTTACCCCTTGGATAACTCCAAATTATTGCAATTAATCCATGCCTATGAGCTTCTAATATAACTTTAGATGCCTCCTCAAACATTATATGCTCATATTCACTTCCTGGGTAGATAGTGTAGCCAACTCCCAAAATATTTAATCCAGAGTTTTCTTTAAAATTGACAACATCTCTAACAGTTACTAATGCCTTACTTATAGGATCTCTACTTTTAACAAGATGCGTTTTAGAATTAATCTTTACAATGTATGGAACTTTTTTATAGTCCATTCCGTATCTTGCAATTAATCCAAGTTGAGTGGCAAATGCACAAATTTTTCCTTTACTCGCTATATTAAATAGATGCTCTGGAGATGCATCTTCCTTAGCAATCCCCTCCCCAAAGAAATCATCATTCATATGCTCAATTTTTTGATCTCCTGCAAATATCATAACATTTCCTGTCTTTTTAGTTAATTCTAAATAATTACTAATATATTCTTTTTTAACACTTTCTGGAACAGTTAATGGAACCTTTATATCTTTCTTTCTAAGTTTCTTTACCATAAAAACCCCCTAATTTAATTGAAATATTACGCTGAAATGTATATATAACAACCAATATAATATATTATAATTAATGATATTAATAAGTATCTATGTGGGAGAGGATGAAAGTAATGGAGATATTTAACATTTTAAAGGAGAAAATAAAAGAAAAAGATGTTATAACTCCAAAGGAAATGGCTATTATTGATGACAATGCAGAGTATTTAGGAGTTCAAAAGATACTGTTAATGGAAAATGCTGGAAAGGCAGTATATGATAAAATTAAAGATATTGAGGCAGAGGAATACATTTTTTTATGTGGAACTGGAAATAACGGTGGAGATGGTTTTGTTGCGGCGAGGCATTTAGGAAGAGGAATTGTTATATTAATTGGAAAAGAATCAGAGATAAAAACTTATGAGGCAAGAGAGAACTTTAAAATATTAAAAAATTTAGCAGAGTTTGGAAATATAAAAATTATGGAAATTAGAGGATTTGATGATATTAAGGATATTTTTGAAAGTTTAAAGGAGAAAAAGGCTGTTATTGTAGATGCTATGATAGGAACAGGAATTAGAGGGGAGTTGAGAGAGCCATATAGGACAATAGTTAATAAAATAAATGAATTGAAGAGAATAAATAAAAATATCTTTGTTGTGAGCGTTGATGTAGAAACTGGAAACTTGGAAAGTGATTTAACTATAACATTCCATAAGAGAAAGACGATAAATAAAGGAAATGTAATTGTAGAAAAAATAGGGATACCTAAAGAGGCAGAGTATATAGTTGGATGGGGTGATTTAAAAGCATTAAAAAAGAGAGATAAAAATAGCTACAAAGGACAGAATGGGAAAGTATTGGTTATAGGGGGCAGTAAAGATTTCTTTGGGGCTCCAATATTATCTGGATTGGCGGCATTAAAAGTTGTTGATTTGGTAGGGATTCTTTCTGTTAATTGTGTAATAGACAAATTAAATCATCCAGAGTTTATTATGTATAAGGTTGAAGATAACTATTTAAGTGCTCAACACGTTGATTATGCTTTAAATATCGCTAAAAAGTATGATGTTGTTGTTTTAGGAAGTGGTTTATCTAATAACAATAAAACAAAGTCATTTGTAAATGAATTTTTATCAAAATATGATAAAAAAGTTATAATTGATGCTGATGCAATTAAAGTTATTGATTATGATAATATTGAATTCTCTGAAAATTATATATTCACCCCCCATAAAAAAGAGTTTGAATATATGAATATTGATATAAATAATATAGAGGAAGTAAAATCAACGATTGTATTAAAAGGAAAATATGACATAATATTTAATTCAAATAATTTAAAGATAAATAAGACAGGAAATGCAGGAATGACTGTTGGGGGTTCTGGGGATGTATTGGCGGGGTTAATTGGAGGATTATTTGCTACAAATGAGCCTTTTATTTCTGCGTGTTGTGGAGCTTTTATTAATGGATACGCTGGGGATTTACTTTTAAAGGAAAAAGGTTATTACTATACAGCATTAGATTTAATTGAAAAAATTCCAAATGTTTTAAAACTCTTTGAATAAGGAGATAATATGAAGGCAGATTTGCATATACATACTAAATATTCAGGTATAGGAAGATTTTGGAAGTTAAAATTTCCTGATTCTGTAGAAGAGCCAAGGAATATTTTAAAAATGGCTAAAAAAAGAAATATTGGAGTTATAGCAATAACTGACCACAATACAATAAGAGGGGGGATTGAGACTAAAAAATTAGAAAAAGAGTTTGATATTGAAGTTATAGTTGGAAGTGAAATTTTAACTACTGAAGGAGAAATTATTGGCTTATTTTTAAATGAAGAGATTCCTAAATATTTAACTCCAGAAGAAACTATTGAAAAAATTAAGGAGCAGGGAGGATTGGCGATAGCACCACACCCTTATAGCCCTATATGTAAATCTCTTGAAGATAGGATATTTGATTTAGATTTAGATGGAGTAGAAGTTTTTAACGCTTATCATAGAGATGGAATTGTAAATAATATAGCTTTAAAAAAGGTTATAGAAAATTATCATAAAAAGCCATTTGCATTTATTGGAAGTAGTGATGCCCATATAGCAAGAATGGTTGGTAATGCATATACATTGTTTGAAGGTAATTCATCAGATGATTTATATAAAGCAATAATTAAAAAAAGAACAACTTTTGGGGGAAAGCCAACTCCTCTATATCAGGCTATTTTATGGAGTTATGATATAGTGTTAGAATCAGAGAAAAAATTAATAAAATCTATGTTATTCAAGGTAGAAGATGAAAAAATAAATTCAATAAAATTTTATAAAAAAATTTTAGGAGTTTTTGGAGGTTTTATGTATATCTTTACCCCTTTACCAATACTATCTGGATTTATAGGAAATTACTATCTTAAAAAGAAGGCTAAAGAAAAATTAGAGGAATATCTAAATATTTAATTTTTATAAAAGAGGTGGTATTTTTGAAACAAATTGCCTTTTATGGTAAGGGAGGAATTGGTAAATCTACAACTGTGTGTAATATAGCCGCTTCCTTGGCTGATGAGGGGAAGAAGGTTATGGTTATTGGTTGTGACCCAAAACACGATTGTACTTCAAATTTAAGAGGTGGAAAGGAGATTCCAACGGTATTAGATACAATTAGAAAAAAAAATTTGGATAAACTTAACTTAGATGAGGCAATAGAAGATGGAGTTATAAGTATAGATGATATTGTCTATAAAGGTTATAAGGGAATTTACTGCGTTGAGGCAGGAGGGCCTAAGCCTGGCTATGGATGTGCTGGGAGAGGGGTTATAGTGGCAATAGAGTTGTTAAAGAAGATGAATGTTTTTGAAACATTAGGAGTTGATGTTGTTTTATATGATGTTCTTGGAGATGTTGTCTGTGGTGGTTTTGCAATGCCTTTGAGAATGGGACTTGCCAATCAGATTTATATTGTAACTTCCTCTGACTATATGTCAATATATGCGGCAAACAATATTTGTAAAGGAATTAAAGAATTTGCAAAAACTGGAAGGATTAAGTTAGGAGGATTAATTTACAATGTTAGAGGTTCATTAGATGCAGAAGATATCGTTAAAGAGTTTGCCAAAAAATTGGAAACTGAGATAGTTGGTAAAATTCCAAATTCTTTTTTAATAGCAGAGGCAGAAATTGAAGGTAAGACAGCTATAGAATACGCCCCAGACAGTGAAATTGCATCAATTTATAGAGATTTGGCTAAAAAAATTTATGAAAATGAAGGTGGGGTAATTCCAAAACCTTTAGAAAATGAGGAAATATTAATGATTGGTAGGAAGATTAGAGAGAGATTAAAGAGTTTTTATAAGTGATATTTATGAATGTGAAGGAAATTTTGGAGTTGATAGAAGAAGGATATAGTAGTGAAGATAGAGAATACAAAAAAAGAGTTTATTTTATATCTAATTTTATAAGTGCATTGGTATTTTTCTTACTTCATTTGGTATTATCTTTTTTTGAGAATATTACGGCATTAACTATTACGATGGTTTTAATTATTATAATGGGAGTCGTCTTAATAATAAGGCAGAAGCGATTATATAAAAAAGTCCATGGATATTTTGATAAAATCTTAGAAGAAATTATTGTTTATGGATTAGCATGTATCATAATATCTTCTATTTCTGTATTTGTAATATATCCTCCTCTTTTAGGTGTTTTTATAGCCTCAATTTATGGATTGTTGTTATGTGTAGATGGGATATTATTTAAATCAAAATATAGAAAGGTTTGTGGCTTATTATTAATATTTTCTACTATATTAATGATATTATATTTAAATTATCAGTTTTTGATTTTGGGAACAATTCAAATGATTATTGCCTTTATCTTACTATTTTGTGATAATAAATAAGGGAGTGATTATGAGTAAAGTATTTAATTCTGAGATAAGAGTTAAGATATTGGCAATATTGTATGGAATGGAATACTGTGAATTTACGTATTTACTTGAAAAACTTAAGACAACTGAGGGGAATTTATGGGCTCATTTAAAAAAATTGGAAAAAGAAGGTTATATAATTATTAAAAAATATCCTTTTAAAAAAAGAATAAAAACAATAGTTAAAATTACAGATGTAGGGAGAGAAAATTTTAAAAAATATTTAACTGAATTATTAAGATTATCAAATATTGGATAGATATACTTTGTAGAATAAAGTATGTGTAACATTTATATATAGGTTATAATTATATAAATTGTGTAGATAATATATAAAAGGTGATAGAATGAAACTCTTAAAAAAATTGTTGTCAAAGAAAGGACAGGTTTCAATGGAGATTGGAATTTTAATTGCAGCAGCTGTTGCAGTTGCCGCTATTGCAGCATACTTTTATGCTACAAATGTCAAAGGAGCTGCAAGTAGAGCAGGAGCTGCAGCAAACTCAACAATAGAAAACATGTCAAATGCAGCTAATAAATATGCAAATTTAATGAGTAATATTTAATTTATTAATATTTCAATGTAGTACTAATTATTAAATTTTTAAATTTTTTGGTGTTTTTATGCCAATTATTAAAAAACTTTTTTCTAAGAGGGGACAAGTTTCAATGGAAATCGGTGTAATAATATTTGCTTCTATTATAATGGCAACTATTGCATCCTATTATTATCTTTCAGGTTATTTAGATTCAAACCCTGAAACTCCTGGAAAAACTGCAAATAAAACTATAGATGCATTAAATAATGTTTCAATAAGGTATAGTAACAGTTTAAAAAACATATAAATCTTTATGGTGATAATTATAGATTTATTTTATTTTTTAGTTTTGTTAATATTGATCTATTTTATAAATCCACTAAATAATGAGGAAAAGATATTAACAACACCATTTATAACTGTCTCCTATATAGTTATTTTCTCATATCTTTTATCAATTTCAAACAAACCAATGTATAAATATTTATATATAATTCCATTGTTGTTAATTTTACTGTTGATATACTTTAAAAATAAAAAACCTAATAAATTTATTAAATTTAAAAATTTTAAACAGTCACATATAATTCTTGCTATAATAACGATATATTCTCTTTTCATTGGCTACATTTTATTTCCACAAAATCCTGCGAATACAACTGATGTACAATTTCATTCCTATAAAGCAAAGGAAATTATTGAGGAAAAAACAATATTCTATAAGACAAATGAGGAACCATATAAATACTATGTAGATTATCCTTCTGGTTTTCATTCTATTATATATTTGTTATCATCATCTGTAAGTGATATACTTAATTCAATTCAATTTATTAAATTTTATATGATAATTCTATTTATTTTTGGTTATTATTTAGTTGGTGAGGGAATAAAAAGAGGTTTAGGAATTTTTATATCATTATTTTTTCCATTAACAAATGTTGTTTATAGAATTATTGGAACATTGCTTCCAAATACCTTAGGATATGCAATGATGCTCGTATGTATATTCTTTATATTAAAATATAGAATAACTAAGGATAATAGATACATATATTTATTCTCCTTCGTTATATTATCTTTGGTATATATACACACATTTCCATTGATAATATTAACATTATTCTTAATATCAGTATCTATTTACGATTTATATTCAAAACATTATAAAGATATTATAAAATATTGGAGTTCCTATATTTTGTCTATATCTTTGGCTGTTTTGTTAATATTACAAAAAATGGCTAAAAGTGTTATAAATTATGGAAAATCTACGAATTTTTCTCCTGAACCGATATTAAAAATAGTTCATAACATATTGGCAGGATTGGGAATATATTACATATACATTTGGACAAACACACTAAAAACAGGTATTTTAGATAATATAAATACCTTTATAATATCAGTAGTATTTACTTTTTTATTAATTGTAGGACTTTATAATTTAAGCAGAATTAAATACAACGGAATCCCGTTTATTATATTGCTAATATTGTTAATTTTAAACATTATTAACATAAAATTTCTACATATATATATTCCATTTTTCAGTAACCAATATGATAGTGCAAGAATGGCTATGCATATCCAAATAATTATGCCAATATTTTACGGTTCAGGATTATATTTTCTATATAGGTTAATATCAATGAAAAAAAGAAAATATAATTTTTTAAAGATAATTTTCATAAGTTTTGTATTATTATTTTCATTATATGCTTCCTATACAAACTATAGTATATTATCAAATTACCAAAAAAAGATATATGTGATACATCAAAACGACTTAAAAATCTTTGAATATATAAACAAAAATAATATAACAAATCAAACAATACTGAATTTTGGTGAAGATGCTGCTCAATTCTTACCAATATATACAAAAAATAAACCAGTATTTTGTTATTACAATTTTTCATCAGGTAGAGACAAATTAGAGGGAAATATATCATTATTTGACATTGCAACAGCAATTGATAATAAAAACTATACTTTTATCGTAAATCTGTGCAAAAGAGAAAATATAAAATATATATATATCTCTGAATATTTGGGAGGATATGATAAAGGATTTTTTAACAACAGTAAATACTTTAAAATATTATATCAAGTAGGAAATGCAAAATTAGTTGAAATTAAATAATGAATATTATGAAAAGTCAATTTTAGTACCTTCCACTATGCCCAACAAAGATTTATAAATATTATTTAGTTTATTTCCATTAAATATAATTCCCCTACATTTATTTTTCATAATTGTCTCTATTTTGTATCTCATTCCGCCAGTAATATCTATTTTATTAGATTCCTTTAAATATTCTAAGATTTTAGAAATGTTATTTTTGTCAATCCTTTTTATAGGTTTGTTATTTATCAATACTCCATCAACATCAGTAGCGTAGAGTATTACATCAGTTTTTAACTCCTTAGATAAATACGGAACTATATCATCGCCAGATAGAATTTTATAGTTATTATTGTCATCAACTACTATATCTCCATGAACTACTGGAATTAAATCTCTTTTAATCATCTCCCTTATTGCTGAAATGTCAAAAATCAATTTTTCTCCAAAGACGACAAATGAAGATGGCTGTATAGAAACTGCAGGAATGTCATAACTCTGTAAAGTGTCTATAATTATATTGTTAAATCTTCTCATTGCCCTTTGAATTTCCCAGAAACCTTTTTCCATATTTAAAAATGTTTTTTTGTCATTCTCAATTTTTAAGTATTTTTTAGCAACAGGATGCCCAAAAGAGCCACCGCCATGGACTAATATTAACTTTATATCTTTATTTTGGCTTTTGTAATAATCTAAGGCATTTTTTATTTCTCTCGAAATTCTATCAAGATTATCCCAATTAACTGAGTAAAGAATATTTTTATTTGATAAAATACTTCCTCCCAATTTTAGTATAATTAACATTCTATCCCCTTTACTCTTTTATTCCTTTAATTACATATCTTAATCTATTTCCTGTTTTTATTTCATCAACTTCCACATCTAAGTTAATATTTTTCATTTTTTCAATTATTAACTCTCTCCTTTTCTCAGGTTTTTTTGGCATCATTAAAGAAATTACTCCTTTTTTATTTAAAAAATTAATACCTTCTTCAATTATTCTAAATGAAAATTCCTCTCCATACTTACCTCTACCTATCAATTCAACGCTCTTTGCCTTAGCTCCTCCAAATTTTCTCCCACTACTTACAGAATTTTTTGAATAAAATGGAGGATAGGATATAATTAAATCAAATTTTTCACCTTTAATTTCTTCTATTCCATCAATAATTTTTCCCTTAGAATTTATAAGTTTTATATCTAATTTATTTTTTTCAATGTTTCTTTTAGCAAATTTTAAAAATTCTTCATCAACTTCTGTAGCATATACATCAGCATCGTAAAACTTTTTTATTAATAGAGAAATTATTGCTGAATGTCCTGTTCCTATCTCTAAAACTTTAGGTTTTTTTATTCTCAATCTATATAATGTTTCAAAAGTAGATTTTACAAAGTAATATCTGTTTATAGGTGTAGGAACTAAACCATTTTTATGAAAGTCCACATCTAAATTAAATAAAACCTTTAAAATAGTTTTATTGTATTCTATTAAAGCATTTTTATTTTTAAAATCTATCCTAAGTTTATCCCCTTTTTTATAGACATATTTTTTTAGATTTTCATTATATTTTAATGCTGTCTCAATTTTAAGTCCTAACATATCCACACCAAGTATTTTTAAATTTTAAAAATTTAAGACAAAAATAAAATCTAAAAAATAATTTTATAATCTTATTTTCTCTCCTAATTTTGGAACTATTGCATCAAATCCATGCTCCAAAGCCCAGTTTCTTAATACTGTTGCCTGAGTTTCCTCTCCATGCTGTATAATTAACAACTCTGGATTTACCTTTTTAATTATTTCATGTAGTTCATCCATTCCAGCGTGGCATGAGAAGTTATATAAACAAACCTCTAAGTTTGGTTTAACCTCATTTTCTCCAATATATATTTTTCCAGTTTCAATTAAATGTCTACCATTAGAATCTCTAACCTGATAACCTGTTAATAATAGAGCATTCTTTGGATCATGCATGAATAATTTTAAATAATATAGTATTGGTCCTCCATCTAACATTCCAGCAGTTGTTACAACAATTCCCCCATTTTTTGATAGATTTTCAATTGCTTTAACTCTATCTTCTGGCTTTTCAATTAATTTAACATTTTTTAAACATTCTTCCAATTTATACCCTTCATTTAATAGCTCTTTATATTTAAGCATCAATTTGGTTACATCAACCGCCATTCCATCTAAGTAAATAGGAGCATCAATATTATAGTCATTCAATATTAATAAAATCTCTTGAGCCCTATCAACAGCAAATACTGGAATTAAGGCAATTCCTCCTTTAAATAATATTTCCTTAATTTTTTCTATAAATGATAATTCAACGGCCTTCCTATCTGGATGTATACTATTTCCATAGGTTGATTCTATAATTAAAATATCAATATCATCTTTTATATAACTTAAATCAGCCCCTTTTGATAATCTTGTATTTCTTAACTTTATATCTCCAGTATAAAGTATAGTTTTATTTTTCTCCTCATACTCTAACAAAATTGAGGCACTCCCAGGAATATGTCCAGCATTAAAAAATTCGTATGAAAAATCTTTATAGTATTTTTTATCTTTGTAATTTAAAGGAATTGTATGTCTTATAGTTTCCTTCACATCATGATTGTTAAATAAAATTTTTTTATTTTCAAATTCAGCAATTTTAACCATATCCTTTAACAAAATTTTAATTAATTTTTTTGTTAATTCTGTTGTTACTACTGGAACATCTATTTTTTTGTGAAATAGTATTGGCAAAGCCCCAGAATGATCCAAGTGAGCATGAGAGATAAAAACTTTATCAACATCTCTTATAGATTCATCTAATATTGGGTATTCAATAGTTTTTCCAAGTTTAACTCCGCAATCTAATAATATTTTACTTTTATCGGTTTTTATTTCAATGCAACTTCTACCAACCTCTAATGCCGCACCCCTAAAAATAATTTCCATAATTATCCCAACCTCTAATAATTTCTTTTTTTAATTTTATAAAAAAGTTAGAAAATAAAATAGTAATAAATACTATTCTAAGCTTTGCAAATATTTAATAATATTTGCCATAGCAACACATCCATCTCCAACAGCCTTAGATACTTGCATAACTCCTCCTCTAACATCCCCCACAGCATAAATTCCTTCTATATTCGTTTTGCAATTCTTATCTGTTATAATAAATCCTTTTTTATCTAATTTTATACCACTATCTTTTAAAAATTCAGTATTTGGAATGTGTCCTAAACTTATAAATATCCCATCAGCTTTTATAATCTCTTCTTTTTCATTGACTAATATTTTTATCCCCTCTGCCTTTTCATCTCCAATAATTTCTAAGGGTTTTGCATTGTATATTATTTCAATATTTTTTGCCTCTTTAAGTTTATCTAACATTATAGGCTCTGCTGCTTTTAACTCTGATTTATCAGTAATTACAGTAACTTTTTTAGCAATGTCTTTTAAATTTATAGCACTCATTATTGCTGGAGTATCCCTTCCAATAACAATTACCTCCTTATTTAGATAAAAAAAGGCATCACACATAGTGCAATAACTAACGCCCTTACCAATAAACTTATCCTCATTTAAACCTAACTTTTTAGGTCTAGTTCCTGTGGCTATAACGATAGTTTTAGTTTCGTAAGTTGAATTTTTTGTAATAACTTTGAAGGGTTTTTCTTTAATTTCTATTTTAATAACTTCGTCATATATTATAGGTAGTTTAAACTTTTCAGCGTGATTTTTAAATTTTTCTGCCAATTCAAATCCTCTAATTTCTTCAAATCCAGGATAATTCTCAACGATCCCCGCCTCTGCAATTCTACCTCCAGCATTTTCTTTTTCTATACATATAGCATTTAACTTACCTCTCATTGCGTATATTCCTGCTGTTAAACCTCCTGGACCAGCTCCTATAATTATTGTATCGTATGTCATTTTACTACCTCGTATTTTTATATCGTATTTTTATATAATCTTATTTTAATAGATTTTTAATAAATATTATTTAATATTATTTTTTTTATAGTTTCCTCCCAGCTAAAAATTGTTATTTCATAAGAGTTCGAAATAGTTTTTAATTTCTGTTTTCTGTAATATAACAATGTTAATATATCTTTATAACTTTGATAAAAAAACCTTCGAAGGTTGTATCCGTTCATCGAAGTTCAATGAACTCACAAGGGTTTGTAGCAGTTTCTAAATATCAGTGGAATAATATTGTTATATAACCGATGAGATGGCTCTGCCTTTGAGGTCAATATAAATTCCTTTTATGGGGCTGTCTCCGTTTAGCCCGAAGTCCAATGAACCTATGGCAGAGATATTGATATTCTCGATGAAATTTCCATAGATATCGGTTTATATAAATTAAGTTGTTAAACGCTATGATATGCTATGGAAATGGGAAACGGAGAGATTAGTAATCTTGATGAATCTGTGAGTTGATGACAATCCATTTCCATAGATTCTGTTTGTATAAATTAAGTTAAATACTATTATTATGCTATAAAATGGGAAACAAAAACTTCTATGGCTGAAGGAACTTTACATTACTTCTTTTTATAAATTCCTCACAAACCTTTTCAGGTTTTCCTTCCATAACTAATTTATTATTATCTAAGAGTATTGCTCTATCACTAATCTCTTTAATAAAATCTACACAGTGGGAGACTAAAACTATTGTTGTGCCAAATTTCTCATTTATTTTCTTTAAATAGTTTGCAACATCTCTTAATGTTATTGGATCTAAATCTCCAAAAGGCTCATCTAAGAATAAAATCTTTGGCTTAGTTATTAACTGTAAAGCCATAGCCACTCTAACCTTTTGCCCTCCACTAAGTTCAGAAACTTTTTTCTTTAAAATGTCCTTACCTAAATCTAACGCCTCTAAAATTTCATCTGGCTTAAAATCTTCAACAATTGGTGGGAATAGTTTATAAATTATATCCTCTGTTAAACCCATCTTTTGAAGTTTTGAAATTCTCTCTGCCTCTGGGACATCAATTAATTGATAAATTGCATCTACAATCTTTGGAGAAATGCCAAGTTCTTCAGCCTTTACTTTTGCATGAGCAAGTGCCTTTTCTCCTTTTAATCCCAATCTATATTTTAATAAATTTTCAACTGTTTGATAGTAAGGCAAAGAAAACTCTTGATGCATAATTCCTATTCTCTTTCTAAGTTCTATTCTTTCCCATCCATATTTGGTTATATCAACTCCATCAACAATAATTCTCCCTTCATCTGGTAATTCTAAGCCAGCCATCAATCTCATAATTACAGTTTTTCCAACACCACTTGGTCCAATAATAGACACTATTTCCCCTTCTTTAACATTGAAGGAGATATTTTTTAAGTTTAATGTTTCTCCTCCATGAATAACATAGTACCTCTTAGAGACATTTTCAACTTTTATTATATCATTGTCTTTTATTTTAGGAGTTCTTATATAAGGTGGCTTCATATCTTTCAAAAACTCATTTAAAACTGTTTCAACATCTCCAATTTTTTTTACTTTTCCATCTTCCAATAATATCAATCTATCACAAAGATATCTATGCACTTCTGGCAAATGGGAGGTTATAATTACAGTTATATTTAACTTATCTCTAATGTTTTTAATTACATCTAATAGTTTCTGCTTAGATGCTGGACAAGCCATTGTTGCTGGTTCATCCAATAATAAAACTCCCTCTCCCTTTTCATAAATTTTAGCTATCTGTCTACCTAATATTAGCCTTTGTTTTTCACCACCACTTAGTATGTTTGCAAAAGCATCCTTTTTATGTTCTAAACCAACTAATTTTAATATCTCTAAAGCATCTTTTTCATACTCTTCCCATTCCTCTTCCATTGGCAATAATTCATCAGATTTGTTTCTTATGGCGTAAAGTTTTCTTATAATATTATTAATTACTGGTTCTGCCCATAGTGCAAAATTTCTCTGTAAATGAATAGCAGTTACCTCTTTAAAGTTATCTTTTCTACCCAATATTTCCACTTCCCCTTCATCGTAATCTAAGGAACCTCTTAAAATTTTTATTAGAGTAGATTTTCCCGCTCCACTTTTTCCAACAATTCCAAAAATCTCTCCTTTCTTAGCTTCAAAAGAGACATTATCTAATGCTTTAAAATCCCCATATTTTTTTGTTAAATTTTTTACCTTTACCGCTGTTGTGCTCATAATCATCACCATTTATATAAATTAAGAATAATACTTACTAATTACAACTTACAACGATTAACATACATTAACAATAAATCCTTATTATCATAATTGTCAAAAGGTTATTAAAAGGTTATTAAAGTTTTTAACATTTTGGGTGAGAGTATCATTGGAGGAATAATTTTGTCTGGTGGTAAGGGAGAGAGAATTGGTGGAAAAAAACCATTTAGAATTTTTAATGGAAAGTATCTTATAAATTACCCATCAGATGTTTTAAAAAGTTTAAATATTCCTTATGTTACAGTTTTTGCAAAAAATTCTATTGACTTATATAAAGAAAAAGAATATTTAAATAAATATAAATGCATAATCTCCTTTGACTTGATTGAAAATAAAGGCCCTCTTATGGGTATTTTGTGCGGTATGAGAGCTTTAAATGCAGAGTGGTTTATTGTTTTGCCATGCGATTGTCCATATATAACGAAAGAATCTATAATAAAATTAATCTCTTATATAAAAATATCTAAAAAAGACAATTTATGCATAGTTCCAAAGCATGAGAATGGTTTTATAGAGCCTCTATTTGCCTTATATAAAAGAAACTCCTTACATATTCTAAATAAAATCCTAATGGAAGGTAGTAACTTATCTTTAAGATATTTTATATCTCACTTAAATCCGTTTTATATAAAGGTAGAGGAGTTAGATAAATCTAAAAAAATCTTTAAAAATATAAATACAATAAAAGAGTTGAAGCATGGTTAAAGTAGTAATAAACATTAAACAAAAATAAATAAACTTAAAATAAACTATAAATATAATGAAAAATTATAAGTTTATATGCTTAGTAATATAAATAATTAATTGTGAGGTGATAATGAATGGACAATACTGAAAGGTTATATAAAGAGGGAATATTAAAATTGAAAGAGAATGTCCCTCAGATAGTAATTAGTTTAGTCGTTGCGGGGTTAATATGGTTATTTGGAGTCCTTGTCTTTATACCAATTGCTGATATGCTTGGAAATCCATATTTATTTGGATTAACAGCTTTAAAACCAATTATTTCAGCAATTGTTTTTATAGCGTTAGCCTATGTATTTTTAAAAATAGTTAAAGATTTTGGAGAATTAATGGATGGTGTTGCTGACATAATTGCTTCAAAATTAGCAAAAGAAAGAATAACAGACGATAAGTTAAAAAGATATAGGAGAGGTTTAAGAGCATTAGCATATTTAATCGTAGCAATAATTGCTTATCTGTTCTTCTTACCAATAATGGCTGGAATGTCTCCAGTTATAGCAGGAATTGTATTGGTAATATTAGTTATCTGGGGTGTAATTGTACTAATAAACATTGGAAATATCTTTTCAGATGAAATTGAAGAAGGTGCCAGATTAGCATTAGCAAAATTGGAAAAAATTAGTGAAAAAAAAGAAAATGAAGAAGTTACTAATGAATAAATGTCAATAAATGTCTATTTTATTTCTTTTAATTTTTTAATTAAAATTAAAAAAGATATTGTTTTATTTATTTAATTTACTTAATTTATATATTTAATTATATTGGTAGTGACATATATATGCACAAAACCATAAAATATATATAGAATTTCATAAACATATAGATACCGAATAAGGTAACAAAGTGAGGTGAGAGACATGGCAATGGCAGGAACCCCAATAGTAGTATTACCACAAAATGTTAAGAGATACGTTGGAAGAGATGCTCAAAGAATGAACATATTAGCAGGTAGAATTATTGCTGAGACTGTTAGAACAACATTAGGTCCAAAAGGAATGGACAAAATGTTAGTTGATGAATTAGGAGACATTGTTGTTACAAACGATGGAGTTACAATATTAAAAGAAATGAGTGTTGAGCACCCAGCTGCTAAGATGTTAATAGAAGTTGCTAAAACACAAGAGAAAGAAGTAGGGGATGGTACAACAACAGCAGTTGTTATTGCTGGAGAGTTATTAAGAAAGGCTGAAGAGTTATTAGACCAAAACATCCACCCATCAGTCATCATCAATGGATACGAAATGGCAAGAAACAAGGCAGTTGAAGAATTAAAAGATATAGCTAAAGAAGTAAAACCTGAAGATACTGAAATGTTAAAGAAAATAGCAATGACTGCTATAACTGGTAAAGGAGCAGAAAAAGCAAGAGAACAGTTAGCTGAAATTGTTGTTGACGCTGTTAAAGCAGTTGTTGATGAAGAAACTGGAAAAGTTGATAAGGATTTAATTAAAGTTGAGAAGAAAGAAGGAGCTCCAATTGAAGAAACTACATTAATAAGAGGAGTTGTTATTGACAAAGAAAGAGTTAATCCACAAATGCCAAAGAAAGTTGAAAATGCAAAAATTGCATTATTAAACTGCCCAATTGAAGTTAAAGAGACAGAAACTGACGCAGAAATAAGAATAACTGACCCAGCTAAATTAATGGAGTTCATCGAGCAAGAAGAGAAAATGATTAAGGACATGGTTGAAAAAATTGCCGCAACTGGAGCTAACGTAGTCTTCTGTCAGAAAGGAATTGATGACTTAGCTCAGCACTACTTAGCTAAGAAGGGAATCTTAGCAGTAAGAAGAGTTAAGAAATCAGACATGGAGAAATTAGCTAAAGCAACAGGAGCAAGAATCGTTACAAAGATTGATGACTTAACACCAGAAGATTTAGGAGAAGCTGGATTAGTTGAAGAGAGAAAAGTTGCTGGAGATGCAATGATATTCGTTGAGCAGTGCAAGCATCCAAAAGCTGTAACAATCTTAGCAAGAGGTTCAACAGAGCATGTCGTTGAAGAAGTTGCAAGAGCTTTAGATGATGCAATTGGAGTTGTTAAGTGTGCATTAGAAGAAGGTAAGATTGTTGCTGGTGGAGGAGCTACTGAAATAGAATTAGCTAAGAGATTAAGAAAATTCGCTGAAACAGTTGCTGGGAGAGAACAGTTAGCTGTTAAAGCATTCGCTGATGCTTTAGAAGTCATTCCAAGAACATTAGCTGAGAACTCAGGATTAGACCCAATTGACATGCTCGTTAAGTTAAGAGCTGCTCACGAGAAAGAAGGAGGAGAAGTTTGCGGATTAGATGTCTTCGAAGGAGAAGTTGTTAACATGTTAGAAAGAGGAGTAGTTGAACCATTAAAAGTTAAGACTCAAGCAATTGACTCTGCTACTGAAGCTTCAGTCATGCTCTTAAGAATTGATGATGTTATTGCCGCAGAGAAAACTAAAGAAGAGGAGAAAGGAGGAGAAAGTGGAGACTTCGGAGGTGATGAATTTTAACTCCTCCGAATAAATAACTTTTAATTTTTAAATTTTCTAAATTTTTATTTTTTATTTTATCTATGATCTATAAATTTAAATTAATAAATTAGATTTAAGTGAATGCATATGAATATGATGATATCCCACCCTAAAGCAGAGATTTTTAGTCACAATTTATTGTAAATCAACATAACTTTTATAAGAATTGTTATGGACTCTACATTGTATAAAGGGATTAATTCAAAAGAAGATATTATAGATCCGGAATAATAAGATTTATATATTTATAGTTATATTGTATATATTAATCATTAATATATTATTATAAGGTGAAAACATGAAAATATCCTTTAAAATAGTATTTCTTACAATTATTCTATGCTTATTAACTTTTATTTATGGTGATGTAGAAAATTATGGTGATTATAGCAAATTAATATTTGATGGTGGAGATAAGAATAATAGCAAACTATCTATGAATGGTAATTCAGAATTTACAACAGCTTTTTGGATAAAACCTACTGGTAGTCAAACTACTAATTATGATATAATACTCAACAAAGAGACAACTTATGAAATTGCACTAACTAAAGATAATAAACTAAAATATGCAATTTCAATAGATAAAGATGGAGATGGTAAATCAGATAGTTGGGCATGGATTACAACTAATGTACAGTTAGATACTAATGAGTATCAACATATTGCATTAACTTATGATAATGGAGAAGTTAAGATATATAAGAATGGAGAATTAGTTTATGATGAAAAAAATCCTAAATTTGACTATATCTGGCATGGTAATACACGATTACCCGATGGCTCATTAGTTACTTGCTCTAATCAATATAATAATAGTCCGTTATATATTGCTAATAGACCATGGAGAGGATATTGGGGTTCTAATATAATTGTATCAGGAGTAGGTATATTTAATAGAAGTTTAACAGAAGATGAAATTAAAAAATTGTATAATGGAGAAATGACTTTAGATGAGTTAAAAAAATCAGGATGCATATTTTTTGCTCCATTAATTAATGATACTAAAGATATAATAAATGGCATAAATGGAAAGCTACAAGGAAGTACTATTCAGTTACATACAGGTGAAGCTCCAAAAAATCTTAAAAAAATGATGGAGTCATTATACAAAAAC
This sequence comes from Methanocaldococcus lauensis, assembly GCA_902827205.1. Lineage (GTDB taxonomy): Archaea > AGJL01 > Methanococci > Methanococcales > Methanocaldococcaceae > Methanocaldococcus > Methanocaldococcus lauensis. The sequence goes on from LR792634.1 coordinate 413,052, forward strand.
AATAACACAAAAGCTCCAATACCTAAAGCTGTTTTTTTAATATCTTTATTTTTAATATCTACAATTCCTCTTTGGTTTAGAAAATAAATTAAATTATTTAGATCTTACTCAACATAAATATCTTTTCCTTCTATCATTGCATCTAAAATTTCTTTACCTACTTTAGTTTTTTTGTTTATCCTAACTGTTCCATCATTTCTAACAGTTACAGTTGTTAGTAGTTTTCCATCAATATATATCCTTATATTCTCTCCAGCGTAATCTTCTCCAACATCAACAACAACATATTTATCTGTCTCATAAATCTTTGTAGATTCAAGTTCATTTACAAATTCATACTTTCTATATATTTTTTCCATATCCTTTTTTTCTTCAGCCTCTTTTTCTTTAACTGAAATCTTTAAACCTAACATATCTTCTAACTTAGAAATTTCTTTTCCTCCTTTTCCTATTATAGCCCCAACATATTTCTCTGGAACAATTAAATCTATTGAGTTATCTCCTGTAACTTTTACCATTGGTTTAGCTTTTCTTGGTAGAAGTTTTTTCAAAATTTCCTCTAATCTCTCCTCAGCATATCCATAGATTGGAGATTTCTTTGTATCTTCCTCTTTAATTGGCATAACTACGACTTGTTCTCCGTAAGTGTAAATCTCATATTCAACCTTACCAGTTTCAAAATCTTTAACTTCAATTACTGGTCTTGCTAAATCTTCCTCAACCATTCCATAAGGAACTTTAACTGTAAAGTCAATTTCATAAACTTTCTGAATCTTACCATCTTTTATAAATATTACAGTATCTACAACTTGAGGAATAACTCCAAGTTCTACCCTTCCAATTAATCTTTGAATAGCATCTATTGGTTTTGAAGCATGAACTACTCCAACCATTCCAACTCCAGCCATTCTCATATCTGCAAAAATTTCAAAATCTCTGGTTTTTCTAACCTCATCATAGATTGTATAATCTGGTCTAACTAACAGTAAGATGTCGCAAGTTTTTTCCATATCGCCCTCTAATGGTGCATATTGAGTAATCTCCTTACTAACTTGCAGATCTCTTGGACTTTCCATTGTTTTAACAATTTTTCCTTGCTGTCTATAAAATTCTGCCAATGCCGCTACAAATGTAGATTTTCCACTTCCAGGAGGTCCAGAGACAAAGATTCCTTCTGCTCTTTCTTTTAATCTTTGTAATAGTTTTTCTGACAATTCATAATCTTCTAATGATGCCTTAACTATTGGTCTTACTGCAGTAACTTCCAACGCTTCAGAAAATGGAGGTCTTGCTATGGAAATTCTTAAATTTCCTAATTGAATTACAGTAGCCCCTTTTCTTTGAATTTCAAAAAATCCATTGTTTTGTTCAGCGTATTTTATGATGTTATCTATAATATCTTCCATCTCTTCCTTGGTTAATTCTTTATCTCCAATAGGGACTAATTTAACTTCTCCAGGCTTTCCTTTTTTAGCGTAAGGAAGACAACCTTCTTTTAAATGAACTGACATTGTTTCGTCATCAAAGTATTTATCTAACACAAGTTCAACTTCTTCCTCTAAGGTTTCTAAGAAATATGCTTCAATTCCCTGGGCTTTAGCTAAATTATACTGAATCCAATCACTTGTTAATAATATAGAATTTGTTTCTTTAGATACTCTTCTAATCATTGCATCAATTTCTCCACTTTTTGCTAAAAATATCTCTTCCCTTGTAGGTCTCTCTCCAACATACTCAACTTTTATATTATGCTCACGGGCTTTTTCTATAAGTTTTCTTAACTCTTCTATTCCTCTATATCCAATTTCTCTACCCATATTTGCCTGATATTCTAATTCAGAAACAACAGCCTCAGGGATTATTATTATAGCATCTTTGAGTTTACCTCTCTCAATTAATTCAGTAATTCTTCCATCAATAACCACACAAGTATCAACACAAACTTTTTTCCCTATAAGATTTAGTTCATCAATCGATTTAGTTTCCATTTTTTTTCTTTCTTCAAGGTTCATAATAATCACCGTAAATTATTATAATTATTAGTTTGTTATAAATTTATTTCTTCTCTAATTTTTTTAATTTTACAGTTAATATAAATAGTTAATGAAACATTTTTACAAAATTTTTAGAAAATTTAATATCCCATATTAAAAATTTTTACATCTATAAATATTTTTCGATTTGAGGTAAATAGAAAACTTAATTACTATCATTAAGTAATAATATAATAATTGTTAATAACAAACAAAGTATGATAAAAAAAGGTGAGATAATGAAATTTGGAATAGAATTTGTTCCTAATGAACCTATACAAAAACTCTGTTACTATGTAAAGTTGGCTGAAGATAATGGATTTGAATACTGTTGGATTACAGACCACTACAACAATAGAAATGTATATATGGCTTTAACTGCTATAGCAATGAATACAAACAAAATTAAGTTAGGTCCAGGAGTTACCAACCCATATGTTAGAAACCCAGCAATTACTGCTTCAGCAATAGCTACATTAGATGAGTTATCTGGAGGTAGAGCTGTTTTAGGTATTGGTCCAGGGGACAAAGCAACATTTGACACATTGGGTATTGAGTGGGTTAAGCCTGTTACAACATTAAAAGAAAGTATAGAAGTTATTAGAAAATTATTAGCAGGAGAGAGAGTCTCTTTTGAAGGAAAAGTCGTTAAATTGGCAGGAGCTGCATTGGCAGTTAAGCCTATTCAAAAGAAAGTCCCTGTTTATGTAGGGGCTCAAGGGCCAAAGATGTTAGAGACTGCTGGAATGATTGCAGATGGTGTTTTAATTAACGCATCAAATCCAAAAGACTTTGAAGCGGCAATTCCATTAATTAAGAAAGGAGCTGAAGCTGCTGGAAGAAGCATGGATGAAATTGATGTTGCCGCTTATGCATGTATGTCAGTAGATAAGAATTCAGAAAAAGCTAAACAAGCAGCTGTTCCTGTCGTTGCATTCATTGCTGCAGGTTCTCCACCAGTAGTTTTAGAGAGACATGGTATTGATGAAGAAAAAGTTAATAAAATTAGAGAGGCATTGAAAAAAGGAGACTTTGGAACCGCCTTTGGAACTGTTGATGACACTATGTTAGAGGCATTCTCAATTTACGGAACACCAGAAGAAGTTATTGAAAAATGTAAGAAATTAGCAGAAATGGGAGTAACTCAAATAGTTGCTGGATCACCAATTGGACCAAACAAAGAAACAGCAATTAAATTAATAGGTAAGAAGATAATCCCAGCATTAAAAGAGTAATTTTATAAAAATTATTTTATAGAATTATATCAATTTTTTCTCCACAGACTTTGCATCTTTTTGTTTCTACATCTAAATTAACTATTTTAGCGTTAAATATATATCTTTCTATTAGCAAAGCTCCACAATTTGGGCAATAAGTATTTTCTCCCTCATGCCCAGGGACATTTCCAATATAAACATACTTTAATCCTTCTTCAATAGCTAAATTTCTTGCCATCTCTAAGGTTTCTATTGGTGTTGGAGGGACATCTGTTAATTTGTAATCAGGATGAAATCTTGAAAAGTGTAGTGGAGTTTCTCTTCCCAACTCATCTCTTACAAAGTGTATTATAAATAATAAATCGTCAATATTGTCATTATAACCTGGAACAATTAAATTCGTTACTTCTACATGTATTCCTAATTTTTTTGCTAATTTACAAGTTTCTAATACTGGCTCTAAAGTAGCTTTACATACTTTTTTATAAAAATCAGCATTTCCTTTAATATCTATGTTCATAGCATCTACTGGCAAAGCCTTTAATGGTTCTTTCTCTATGTATCCGTTAGTAATCATCACATTGAATAGCCCTTCCTCTCTTGCTACAACTGAAGTATCGTACATGAACTCATAATAAACTGTTGGCTCCGTATATGTGTAAGATATTCCTGGACAGTTGTATTTTATAGCAATTTCTACAATTTCTTCTGGTGTCATTTCTCTATAAGGAATTTCATCAGGTGGAAATTGGGAAATTGTCCAATTTTGACAGTGTAAGCATCTAAAATTACAGCCTCCAATAGCTAAAGAAACCACTTGAGTTGTTGGATAGAAATGGAATAATGGCTTTTTTTCTATCGGGTCTATTGCTAATGAGCAAACTTTTCCATAACCAATAGCATACAATGTTCCATTTATATTTTGTTTATTCCAACAAAATCCTCTTTTTCCATTATTAATTATACAATGTCTTGGACATAGGTTGCATCTAACTTTATTATCATCTAATTTCTCATAAAACATAGCCTCTCTCATAGTTCCACCAACAATTCTTAAAGAAATTAAAAATTACAAATGCAATGCTACTTAATACACTAATTTATCCCTAATAGCAAAAATTTCTGTAAGAAACTTTAATAAAGTTTCATCAAAATTGATGCATTGCTTCCTTATGGAAGCAACGCCTCTTAATCTACTAATTTTCCTCTGATAGCAAATATCTCAGTTATCTCCATCAATATTTTATTTTTGTATATTATGTTATATGTTCTTTTTGGTAATTTATTGTATTTGGTTTTTAGTAGTGATTTTAATCTATCGTCAAGCTCTGCAATGCCTATGTATTTAATCTCTCTCCTTGTTTCTAAGTTGTGTTTCCTTATAATTTTTCCTATTGGAATATCTGCTGACAATAAATCTTTTTTTATTTCTTCTCTAAGATTTTCCTCTTCAATATTTTTAAAAGGAGTTTTTGAAATAGCATAAACTAATGGTGTCTCATTAACTTTAAGAATAACCTCCCTATAATTTGTATTATTGACAATTTTTTGATTTATTGTCTCTACTTTACAAACATCTTCAAATAAAATTTCCAAGATATTTGTTACACTTCCATCAGTTCCTAAGAGGATTTTTTCTTCATTCAGCAAAGGAAATTTTTTATTTAAATTAGATATTTCTTTGTAAATAATCATAATATCACAACTACTTTTGGTGATAATAATGAATAGTAGAATTGAAAGATTCTTAAAATATATGGAAAGTGAAAATATAAAAAAGGCGGTGATATTAAAGAAGGAAAATATAAATTATTTTTTAGGAAAATATTTTATGAGTTTTTCTGTATTAGTTTTTGAAGAACAACCTTATCTATATGTTGGTAAACTTGATAAAGATTATGCAGAAGAACTTTTTAACTTTTTAGAAATTAGAGAGTTTAAAAGCTGGGAAGAAATATTTAAAGGATGTGATGGAGTTGAGAAGGAACTACCAATTAGTTATTTAAAATATATTGATAAAGAGTATAAAATAATATCCAACAAAATTAAAGAGCTAAGAATGATTAAAGATAAAGATGAAATTGACTTAATTAAAAAAGCATCTAATATTAGTGATAAAGCCATAAATTGGGTTTTAAATAATTTAGATGATGCTAAAAATCTAAATGAATATGAATTAGCGGCTGAGATAGAATATATTATGAAAAAAAAATGGCTCAATAAAACCAGCATTTGATTCTATTGTTGTCTCTAATAAAAAAACTTCTCTCCCTCATGCTTTACCTACAAAAGATAAAATAGAGGATATTTTATTAATTGACATTGGAGCTGTTTATAATGGCTACTGTTCAGACATAACGAGAACATTTTTATTAAAAGATGATGAAGAAATGAAAAAAATCTATAATTTAGTTTATGAAGCAAAAAAAGTTGCTGAAGAATATTTAAAAGAAGGAATTACTGCTAAACAACTTGATAGTATAGTTAGAGAGTACTTAGGAGATTATAAAAAGTTGTTTATTCACTCTTTGGGACATGGTGTTGGCTTAGAGGTTCATGAGGAGCCAAGATTATCGAACAAATTAAAAGATAATAAAGATATAATATTAAAAGAGGGAATGATAATAACTATTGAGCCGGGATTATATTTAAAAAACAAATTTGGTGTAAGAATTGAGGATTTATATTTAATTAAGAAAAATGGATTTAAAAAATTAAGTAAGGCAAAAATTCCAGAATATTAATTTAAAATAATGGAAGTGCCTTTCTAATATCTTTTTCTATTTTATTTATTTCCTCAGCGTATTTAATTGCTATATCTTTCATAATTTTATCAATATCCTTTATTCCCAAATCTTCCAATCCTATAATTTCTATATGTTTTGCTCCTTTTGATTTTACGTTTATTCCTAAGTGTATCTTTGAAGAAACAATTCCTTTACAGGCAATACATACGGACAGTTTTTTGTTATTATAGTATAAATCATCTCCATCTCTCCTTAGTTTTAAATTACAGTAATCTTCAATAATTTCTTTAGTTATGCAAACTAACAATCTTTGCCTTAAATATATTGTTTTTAAATCTATGTTATCAAAATGCTCTATAACAAAATTTATGGCATCTTCTGATTTTATTGGTATATCTATATCCTTTTCTCTTTTAACATCTTTTAAATCCTTCATATTATCAATTGTAACTTCCATTTTGCCTCTAAACACTACTATGTTATCTTTTTGAACATCAAAATTTTTAAAAGCCCATAACGACTCTATCTCTCTTCCAGTATAATTTAGTTTATCTTTAACAAAAATTATTGTTATATAATCAGTGTCAAAAATCTCAAAGTTCATAAAATCACCACGGTAATGGTTTATATTCTCTTTTAATATCTGGAACTTCTGAAAAAACATCATAAGTTATGTTGTTTAATATAAAGCCATCCATTTCTTTTAATTGAACTAATAAGCATCCTTTAATAGTGACATTAATTTTTGGGGAATTTTCTTGCATTTTATTTACCATTAATAATAAATTTTTAATTTTACCAACCTCATCAAAGTTTATATTTAGATTTTTTAAGGAATTCTCATTTTCTTTGTATAAAATTAGATGATGTACCATAATTTCATCTACATAGCCGTTAAGTTCTTTAGATAATTTTAATAAATCATTATCATTAAATCCTGGAATATATATAGTTCTAACAATTGTATGTAAATACTTTGATGCTATTTTTATATTCTCTAAAACTTTGGAAAAGTAATCCCTTCCAGTTAATAATTTATACTTTTCTCTATTAAAAGAACTTAAACTAATCATTATTAAATCCAAACCTAAATCTTTAAATTCTTCTATAATTTTTTTATTTAATAAAACTCCATTTGTTTGTAAATCAACCCTCAACCCTAACTCCTTACAAAATTTAATACCTTTTTTTACTCCTTCCAAATCCATTAGTGGCTCTCCGTATTGAGAGATTGTAACCGCCTTTGCATTTTCTAAATTTCCATAAATACCTCTCTTAATATTTTTATGCTTAGAATAACAGTAAATACAGTTCAAATTACATTTTTGAGTAAGTTCTATAGAGGGATGATGATAAGGATTTTCAATGTCTAAATTTATCCCCTCACATCCTATACAATGCTTAACTATCTTTAAATTTTTAACAATATCTTCCAATTTATCGCAAATTTCGTTTCTTAAAATTATCATACTCATCACAAAAGATTAAACTTTTTCTTTTTATGTTATCTTAAACTTAACATAAAATTTTCCATATTTTCTATATATTAGTTATTATAATACATTAATATATTTATGTTTATAAATAAAATGATAAAAAGAACAAAAATTAATTAATAGATTATTAAAACAGTGACTACAATTAAATTTTAATCTATTTTGCTTTTACTTCTTTAATTTCGACAATTAAAGTTTTTTCATCTGTTGGAAGTTTAGTATTAACTCTAACTTGTGCCTCAGCATTTCCTCCCTCTTTAGTCCTTAAAACTTTTCTTACAATAGCGGCACATATTAGCCCTTCTGGACTTAATGGAAACTCTTTATAACCTTGATGAACTAAAACCATATGTGTTGGGAGGAATATAGAATCTTTAATTTTAATTATATGGGTTTCTTCATTTTCTTTCCCTTCAGATATTACCTCAACATCTTTGCAGATACCCATTTCAAGTAAAGCAGATTTTATTAACTCTGCTCTATTTTCAACATTATATTTAAGTTGTTTATCACCAAGTATTTGGTCAACCATCTCAGCAATTACATCTCCAATTTCCTTAATAAGCATTTGACTCATTGCTGTAGCTCCTCTTCCTAAAACTTTTGAAACTGCAATAATGTATCCTGTTACCACTGCATTCATTAAAGGAATAACTCTATCCATATTTCTCCACTCTCCATTAACTTTTTGTAATAAATCTTTTGCCTGTTGGCTCATACTGTATCCCTCCAAATACACCACCTCCATATTGAAGGTGGTATATTTAAACTTTATTTTTAATGTTTAAATCATAGCCTTTATCTTTTCAGCGGCTCTTTTCATGTTAATTCTAATTAAACCTAAATTAACTTTTGCATCTGTTAAAACGACTAAAATCCCTTCTCCTGCATCAATCATCAATATTTTTCCATGCTCTCCTTCAACCATTGCCTGCTCTAAATTACCCATCCCTATTTCTGATATTGTTCTTTCAGAGGCCCCAAATGCCGCAGATGCCATAGCCCCTACAAGTTCAGCATCGACATTTCCTGGCAATTGTGAGGCTATAACTAAACCATCTTTTCCTACAACCATTGATCCTTTAATCCCTTCTGTCTTATTTAATTCTACTAATACTCTATCTATCATTTTTTCCCTCAAATTCAACAACATATTATTATTTTACTTTAAATTTTTGCAATGATTATTTTGATAATTCAACTATTTAAAATTTTTGTATAGTAAAGTATATTATTATATTATAGTAAAGTATATTATTATATTATAGTAAAGTATATTATTATATTATAGTAAAGTATATTATTATATTATAGTAAAGTATATTATTATATTATAGTAAAGTATATTATTATATTATAGTAAAGTATATTATTATATTATAGTAAAGTATATTATTATATTATAGTAAAGTATATTATTATATTATAGTAAAGTATATTATTATATTATAGTAAAGTATATTATTATATTATAGTAAAGTATATTATTATATTATAGTAAAGTATATTATTATATTATAGTAAAGTATATTATTATATTATAGTAAAGTATATTATTATATTATAGTAAAGTATATTATTATATTATAGTAAAGTATATTATTATATTATAGTAAAGTATTATAAATACATAAATCTATGCATTTAAATGTTTAGATAAAAATATATAAAATAAAAAATATAATTTAATAATATCCAGCGGTATTCATTGTCTCTAATTTTTCTTTTAATTTAAATGCCTCTTCAATTTCTTCAGGTTTAAATGGTCTTTCAGAAGCTATAGAAACTATAGCCTTGTCTATGTATGTGTTTCTAATCCTCATACCCTCAGGAAAAACTCTATTCATAAAATCAATTACTTTATCTATAAAATCTTTCTGAGTATCGTAGATATCCATATCTAAATCAATTTCAGAATCAGTAATAATCTCAAATCTTGAGGGTTGATCTATAACATGTATCTTTTTTAATAAGTATGGAACATAGGTTTCGTCAGTTATTTTTAACTTATATATGGTTTTACCATCTTGTTTTTTTTGTTCCACAATTTCAGCAAAATCTCTTATTTTAATCATCTTTCTTGTTGGTTTTGGAAGAACTCCCAATATAAAATAAGGTTCTTTTTCCTTTGCAATAAATTCTACTCTAATTATTGATTTTCCTAATAACAAATCTTCCAATGCAGTTTGTATAACTTTCGTATATATTTCCTTTCCAGATTTATCATCGCATTGAACAATAATCTCAGCCATAGCCATCCCTTCCTAAAATTAAATAAATTTAAATAAAAAGTTAATAAATCAAAGATAAAAATTTATTTAAAAACTCTTACCAAAGTTATGATTTCATCTTTTTGTATCTAAATCCTGATGCTAATAAAGCGGCTCCAACAGCTCCAATTAATTGAGAGTATCTTGGAACAATAATCTTTCTTCCTAAAACTTCTTCCATTGCTAAAACTAAACCTTTTAACAAACTACTACCTCCAACCAATATTACAGGGTCCCTAACATCGACTTCTTGAAGTTGTTGCTCAAAAACTTGCTCAGCAACTGAGTGAGCCGCAGCAGCAGCAACATCTTCTGGTTTTGCACCTTCAGCTAAGGCTGTAACTAAATCTTGAATACCAAAGACAATACAATAACTATTCATTTTTATTTTTCTCCAATCACCTTTTGCTGCCAACTCTCCTAACTCCTGTAGAGAAACCCCCAACCTTCTTGCAGTTATCTCAAAGAATCTACCACTTGCACCAGCACAGATTCCCCCCATAGTGAAACCATCAGGAATAGCATCATATAATGAGATAGCCTTATTATCCATCCCTCCAATGTCTATAACAGTTGCCTCCCCTTCCTGCTTATCCGCCAAATATGCTGCTCCTTTTGAGTTAACAGTTAATTCTTCTTGTATTAAATCAGCATTAAAGTATTTTCCAACTGTGTATCTCCCATATCCAGTTGTTCCAATAGTTTCTACTTGATCTAATGATATTCCCGCCTCTTTTAATGCATTATCAACTGCCTCTTTAGCAGAGCCAATTACATCCTTAGTATAGATCCAACCAGTTCCTGCAACATCGTCATCTATCATAACAACTGCCTTTGTAGTTGTAGAACCACTATCTATTCCTAAACTTATACCTTCCTGTTTCTTTCTTGCTAATAAAGATTTTCTTTCAACGATTGTAGTTAATGCTTCCATTCTTGTTAATAACTCAGAAGCCTTAGTTCTTTCAGTAAAAGAATACATAACAACTGGTAAATTGGTATTCTGCTGAATAAGTTTTCTAACTTCATTTCTAACCAATGCACCTTCTGCACATCTAAAACATGTTGCTATAAACACTGCCTCAGCATCTGTATTACCTTCAATAATTGACATTGCCCTTGCAAACATTAGTTTTAAATTTGCAGATCCTACCTTAAAACCTAATCTTTCTTCAACTTCATCAATATACGATAAATCGACTTCTGGAAAAACTAACTCTCCTCCAACACTATTAGCCGCTTTTTCTATTTCACGATAAACTCCGCTCCATTCTGCACCGCATGTTAATAATGCAATCTTTATCATACTTTACACCTTCATAATTCATTATAGTATTTTTAGTTTTTTAATATTTATTTTTAATACTTATATGGAAAATTTTTTATCAATTTTAGCATATCACTTTCTGATATATATTCCTTTGTGCCTATAATCAAACTTGGTCTTTCCAATATTTTACCAAACAATATTATAGGACATCTATTTTTTACAGCAATATCAACTACTTTTTTATATTCTTCCTCTGGAACTGCTAATATATAAGTTCCCAAGTATCTTGTAGCTCTTGGATATGGGAGAGAATATATATTAGCTCCTTTTTTTGATTTTATTAACATCTCTAATAAATTTCCTAACCACCCTCCCCTTGATGCATCTTTACAGGCGTTTATTTTAATATTTTTATTTAAAATTTCTAAGTATGTGTCAAATTTTTTCTTTGCCTTATAAATTCTCTCTCCAACATCGCCCTCTACAGGATCTCCAAGCATAACTAACAAATCTTCCTCTTTAGCCCCTCCATCCCTTACTATTAAATCATCTTTAATTAATTCTCCAAAGACTGCCACTGAAATGCAAGATTTTAGACCTTCAATTGTCTGAGTATTTCCCCCAATTATTGGAATCTCTAAACCTATACTCTGCTTTCTTAACCCATTAACAGCATATTTTATCTCATCTTCATTTTTTGCTTGAATAGCATTTAATGCAAATTTTGGCTTAGCCCCCATTGCCACTACATCACATGCTGTATGAATTAAAGCTGTCTTAGCTCCTAATTTTAGAGGATATGGTCCTTCCATATTTAAAACAAAATTATTTACTACTATAGCGTCATCTCCTGCTTTAATACCACATTTTAAATTTTCAACTAAATCATCAAAATGCCAAAAGGCTTTTCTTGGATAATTTGTTTCTAATATGTGATTTATAGCAATCTTTAACTCATATTCTAAATTTTCCATAGTCACACCAAATATTTTATTATTCATTTCTTAACGCCTTTATTGGGTCTAAATTTGCCGCTTTATATACAGGATATAATGCAGAGATTAAAGAAGTTAAAATTCCAAATATAACTCCAATTATCATATAAACTATTACATAATAAGATAGTGATGTTTTTAACAGATAATGTACAATTAAATATCCAAAGAATAAACTCAAAAATGCTCCTATTAAAGAACCAATAATCCCCAAAATTAATGCCTCATATAAAAATAATAATATAATGTCTCTTTTTGAAGCTCCCAAACTTCTCATCACTCCAATTTCTTTTGTTCTTTCAACAACACTCATTAACATAACATTTCCAATACCAATTCCAGCAACTAATAGAGAAATAGCCCCTATACCCATTAAAAAGTAAGAAACTTTATTTATAACATCATTAATCTTATTAATTATTAAATTTAAAGATAAAATGATATATTTTTTCTCCTTCCTATTTAGGATTTTTTCAGTTTCATTTTTGATTTTATTTATATCATTTATATTTTTGACATATAAAATAACCCTTGAATAATTCTCATTTCCATAAAATCTTTTATATGTTTTTGCAGTTAAAATTAAAGAGTTATCTGGAAAAAGAAATGTACTATTGTATATTCCATTAATTCTTAAAGAGATATTTTTTATCTCCAATTGATTTCCAATACTAACACCATTTACTTTTGAAAAAAAGGTATCAACAGCAACTGATGTGTCTGAAACTTTTACTCCTAAATTTAAATACTTTATATCATTTTTATCAATACCAAAGATATTTGCATAAGCCCTCTTATTTTTACCTTTTATATACACATAATCTGATGTGGCATAAATTGGAATAATCTTACAATTTAAAATTCTTAATCTATCAATATCTTTTTTATCAATTGATGTATATCCATTCTGATAATTTGGAAATATTATAATATAATTTGAAATACTTCCCAAATTTTCCATAATTCCTTGTTTTAATCCTCCTCCTAAAATTCCTAATGAAGATATTGCTGCTACTCCAATAATTATCCCTAACAATGCTAAAATACTTCTCAAAAAATGCCTTTTTAAATTTCTCTTAGCCATTTCAAAATACATAAAATATCACTTATCTAACTTTTCAATTTAATACCTCTTCTTTCTCAATTCTTCCATCTTTAATGTAAATTATTCTATCTCCAAATCTTGCAACATTTGGGTCGTGAGTAACTACAATTATAGTTTTTCCATTTTCATTTAATTTTTTTAACAACATCATAATCTTTTCTCCTGTCTTACTATCCAAAGCTCCTGTTGGTTCATCTGCTAATATAATTGGTGGATTATTTGCCAAAGCTCTCGCTATAGCCACTCTCTGCTGTTGTCCCCCACTCAATTGATTTGGCTTATGATTGGCAAATCTCTCCTCTAATTCAGCCATTTTTAAACACTCTAAAGCCCTTTTTTTTCTCTCTTCTTTACTCATTGAATTTCTATACTTAAAAATTAGTGGAAGTTCTACATTTTCTAAGGCAGTTAATAGAGGAATTAAATTAAATTGCTGAAAGACAAAACCAATTTTATCTCTCCTAATTTTTGTTAATCCATTGTCATCTAAGTCATTTGTCCTTATATTGTCAATATAAACCTCTCCTTCTGTTGGTTTGTCCAAACAACCAATAATATTTAAAAGTGTAGATTTTCCACTTCCAGAAGGGCCCATAATTGAAACAAACTCTCCCTCTTTTATTCTTATATTTAAATCTTTTAGGGCGTATATGGTCTCATCTCCCATTTTGTAGATTTTTGTTACATTTTTTAGTTTAATCATTCTTTCCCTTTTTAAATCCTCTATAAATTAAATAAACCACTCCTATAACAAATATAATTCCTATCCCCATTACTAAATAATTAATTTCCTCACTATTTTCATTTTTTAAGGAAATAACTTCTTTATTAATTTTTATTGTTTTATGGATTGTTATTAAGTTGTTATTTTCATCCCTATATGTTATTTTAATTGGAATTTCGCTTACATTTCCATTTATTACACAGTGTAATTCAAAACTTCCATAATCATCAGGGTTTAAAGTTCCTACAAAATAGTTCTCATATGGCTTTTTTGGGATTATATTCTTTGTTTTTTCTATTGAAATTAGAACACTCTTCGCCTTCCCAGTTCCTATATTGTCAATATCCCCAGTTATTTTTACCTCATTAAATGAACTTTCTATATTAATTCCACTTAAAACTAAATCTGCCTTTCCTATAACATTTATTGTTAAATTTTTCTCTATTTGGTTGTTATCAAAGTATATAACTACGGGAATTGAGGTAATTCCTTCTTTATCTACTTTTATTTGGAATGATGTATTTTTTATTTCTCCTTTTTTAATAAATACGGTTTTTTGGTTATTTCCAATAAAGTATTTACTTATTTGGACTATAAATAGAGAATCTTTATAGTTATTTTTTATTGAGATTGTTAAATTATTAATTTTTCCAACTGTTATTATTGGATTGTTTATATTTATCGAAATTAATTTATTTGGAAACACATTGAATGTTAAACTGCCTAAATTCTCAACTATATTTTTATTCTGATATGTTAAAGTTTCTGTTTTTGAATCCTCATCTATTGTTTCTGATTTTTGAGTTAATTCCAATAAATTATAAGGATTTTCGTAGGATATTTTATAATTTATATAATAAACTCCCTCTTTTTTAGCAAATATTGTTAGTGGAATGTAAGTTGTAATTTTAGGACTCAAAGATGTTATTGTAAAAGTATTGTCTCCTAAAATTACTAAATTGTTTGAATTTTGGAAGGTTATTTTAATATTCTCAGCTGTTCCTGTTCCTTTATTAGTTAATAGAATTAAAACTTTATTAGTTCCAACTTTTAGAATATTACTGTTAGGTTTTATTATAATATTTGCCTTTCCTCTTACAGGAAGTGTAAAAATTCTATTTTCAGAGTATTGTTCTCCATTTTTAGTATAGTTACAATAAACTACCATTTTATAGTCATAATTTGGTGCATTATCTTTAATTTTTATTATAAAATGAGCAACACCAATTTCAGATGGGAAAAGATGTCCTATCCACTGCTTACCTTTGATTATTTGAATATTATTTTTTGACATTTGGTTGTAAGGTTTTATATAAACGAGAGTGTTATTAATCTCCTCATCTGATTCAAATGTTACATATAAATCATAGGTTTTTGAAGGCTCTAAGTATTGAGTTTTATAGTCAATATTTTTAAATGTTATATAGGCAGAGGTTTGAGTTAAAAGAATAAAAAGTAAAAAAGTAATTAATAGATTTTTTAATTCTCTCATATTTTTCCCTCAATTTATAGAAATTTTAATACACTGTATAGTTGATATAAACCAAATATAACTGTTGGGATTAATGCAGTTATAAATGCCTTCTTTAACTCTAAGTTTCTTGCATATTTTATAGCATAAGTCCATATATATAAGTTCCATATCGTTACAGCAAATCCTATTAATGTATTGGTGTATATTAAAGTTTTTGGAAATATCTGTTTCATAACCATTTTAACAATAATAGGGTTTTGTAGTTGTTCCATTGATAATGTAGGAATATGAACATTTGATAGGAAATAGTATCCAATTGGTATAGTTATACATAAAGCAATTAAATTAGGTAAAAATCCATAGCCAGTGAATTCAAAAGTTCTTTTAAAAGAGCCATTCCCACCAAATGCCATTGATATAATATGCATAACTATTGCTATTAATAGCCACGCCACAAACCCTCCAATAAATGCTGAAATCGCTAATATAATTGTCATAAATGATAACATGCTCTGCATATCTTGAGGAAAGATTTTAAACATAACTGATGATGTATAGTAGGAGTATATTGCTATTAATATAGAGAAAATTAAAACTATAATAAATGGCTCTTTAAGAGAGATTTCTTTATTAGATAAATTTTTAAAGAAGTTGTTTGGATTTAAGATGAGTTCCTTTATATCCATTATATCCCCCGTTATTTTTTTAGTGGTTAATTAGTATTTAGTTATATTTAAATTTTATGTTAATAGATAATTTGCTACTTTTGGAGTAATATAAACCTCCACAAAAGCGGCTATAATTATCAATATTATTGAAATTAATGCTAATTTTAAAAATTCTTTTATATCTTCTTCTGTTATTGGTTTTTCTTTTTTGTCTAAGAGATAAAGAGTTATTTCATAAGGAATCTTAAACCCAGCAAGTGCAGATATAAGCATTGCTGGAATTTCAAATATTCCATGTGGAAGAATTAAGGCTAAAATAAGTTTTATAGGCATTCCGCTATTGTATGCATTAGAAATTAATAGTCCAAGATTAAAACCATTAAATATTAAGTTTATAAAAGTGGATAATCCGAAAGTAATGGAGCCAGCTAACATTAAAAAGATTACTTTTAAGTTGTTTGTTAATATTATCGTTAAAGGGGCAGGCGTGAAACATTTTGGTAGATATCTATTATTTTTATTTATATAACTTCCATTTATGTTTATGGATAATAATAATCCAAGAGAAAATATCAATGTACTTATTAATATTAGAAACATGACCTTTTTCATTAAATTCCCCATATTAGTCATTAACTTAAAGTTTCAGATATTTGGAGTTTTTTAGTTATGAAAACTCTTTTTAGTAAGTAATCAAGTACAAATATAACAATAAGTCCTACAATTGGGATAAGATAATTTTTATTTATTATATATGCATAGAGGATAATAAAAATAAAGATACCATCAATAACAAAAATTATTCCTTTTTCTTTAGTACTTAGTAATTTTTCAGAATAATATGGATAACATCACACACTATTGGAAAAATAAAAAAACCTTATATTAACCTCATGTTTTGACTAAAATTAGTTATGTTTATGTTCATCAATTTTTGTATTTTTAGCCCTATTGAAGATATTAAATACCATATAGGTAAATAATCCAGCTGTAATACCTATAATAGCTCCAATCCATCCCTGACTTAATGTGCTTATATTACTTAAAATATAATATAGCAATATTCCATAAATACCTGCGATTATACATCCAATAAGTATATTATAAAATTTCATTAAATCACCAGATAATAATTTATAAAAAATATAATGAAAAAATATATGGATTAATTGATATTAATATCCTGCTACTGCTGCTCCAATAATAGCTCCTATTACTGCTCCTGCAGGTCCAGCCAATGATCCACATTCTGCACCTTCTTCTGCACCAGCCATCATAAGTCTAAGTGCTAAAGCCCTTCCAACAGCCTTTCCAACTTTTTTTCCTCCATCTACAAGAACATACCCTAGAACTCCACTAGCTGCACCTCCTGCAGCACCATACTTCTCTGTTAAGTAGTATCCAATATCCCCTAAAACAACAGGCTCAGCGACTAAGGCACCTATCATGCTTACTAAAACTACAGCTCCAAAAATCTTATATACATCCTTTCCCAAAAATTTCATAATGCCACCTCTTTATGGTGGTTCAATATAGCCCGTTAATATTGGCTCCGCCCATAGAGGGCATCATCGCCAACTATTTTTTAATTTTTTTATTAGGTAACTTTAACATATTTTTTAATATCCATATTATTTTTCGTAATTATAATTGTAAAAACTCATATATATTACTATTTCAAACTAAATAGTAAAGTATATAATTAGCCAATTAAGATTTTTAATAATTGTAAAATAACTAAAACTTTACAAAGATAAGGTGATTTATAAAAATTACTTTAATTTTTTTATTAGTTCTTCTTTTGGAATATTATTCCACTTAGAAACATCATTTAAAATAGCATTTAATGTTCCTTTTGCTATCTCTTCGTGATATGGAACGGTTATGTTATGGATTCCATATTCTGTTTCTTTTCTTAGTCGTATATGACTACCTCTTTGTCTAACAATCTCATATCCCAACTTTTTAAGAAATTTTATTAAATCTCTACCACTAACAACTGGAAGTTTATGCAAAATTAGACACCTCCATTTCAGAAACAGAGAGGATTTTTATAATTTCTCCTGCCTTTATCTCATCTTCAAAATGCAATTCTACCGCTTCCTTAATATTTTTCATTAATTCATCTAATGTCTTTCCCTGTGTAAATATACTTACATCAATACCTTCTGCAACCCAGTATTTGCCATCGTAAAAAACTCTAAAGTTAATAGTTTTCATTTAAACCACCTTAATTTTGGTCTTACTCTTCTATCTTTATAATCTTCTATTTAAACCTTATGTTAATAGATAATTTGCTACTTTTGGAGTAATATAAACCTCTACGAAAGCGGCTATAGATTTTTAGTTTTATAAATATAAAGTCAGATAGAAAATTAGGATTGTTAATATTATTGGAAAGTTTTTCATGGTTTCACAATTAAGATGAATTTTTGTTATACTGATTTTTATTGCAGAGATTAGAACATAATAGTTCTAAAATTTTGAATGAGTTAAATATTTATTATTTTCCCATATAATTAAATAGAAGAATGAAACCAATATTCCACCTCCAAACCCAGCAAAAAATGATAATGGTAAGTAGTTGATTATGTTAAAATAATTAATCATCGGTTGAATTATCCAATCAAAGATATTTATAGCCACAACTATAAATACCAGATATATTATTAACAATTTCTTATTTTTTAATAACTTCTCTTCTAATTTTAAAAATTTTACAACTAGAATATTAAATATTGCTCCAGAGATTATTAACAATGTATTTAAAATTAAATTGCTTGTTATGTCTATTAGCCCATAATACATTTGTAATATTATTATAAAATAAGACAATAGTATGAATAAAACTCCGATGAGTGAAATAAAGAATATATTTTTTTATTTTCATCGTACATGTCTTATCACCAATTAGGTAAAAAAATAAAATGAGTAATAATTTAAATATTATAGTACAACAGAAGAATATGTGACTACTGCAGCCATTCCAGCAACACCTATACCTCCACAAAACATTAATGGAATACAGGCAGTAGTTCCTTTTATCGCAGCCCAAAATGCCTGTTTATAACAAGCGTTAGCTGCATTTATATCTTTCTCATAATATTGATAATATAAACCACCAATATCACCTAAAGCAACAGGCTCAGCTACTAAAGCACCTATCATGCTAACTAAAACTACTGCTCCGAAAACTTTTAATACACTACCTTTAATATATTCATAATGCCACCTCTTTATGGTGGTTCAATATAGCCCGTTAATATTGGCTCCGCCCATAGAGGGCATCATCGCTAACTATTTTTTAATTTTTTTATAGGTAACTTTAACATATTTTTTAATATCCATATTATTTTTCGTAATTATAATTGTAAAAACTCATATATATTACTATTTCAAACTAAATAGTAAAGTATATAATTAGCCAATTAAAGTTTTTGATAACTGTAAAATAGTTAAAACTTTACAAAAAACCTAATATAAATCATGGAAATTTTTTGTAAATCTGTTTTCTGTGTAATACTCTATAAAAAATAATCTTCCCATTTTCATATTTAAAACCAATTCTATAATCCCCTATTCTAATTCTGTAGTAATTCTCTGCCCCTTTTAACTTTTTTACATCTGGAATTTCAGATAAACTATTTTTATTGGGAATTTCTTCAAAAACTAATTTTTTAATCTTTATTTGTATATTTTTAGGTAGATTTTTTAAATCTTTAATAAAAGATTTTTTAAAATATACTTTCATAATTTCACTATTCTAATAACTTTTTAGCCGTTTCTAAATCAATTTCTTCCTCATCTTCTACCTCTTCCATTGCCTTTAAAAGTCCATAATCTAATAATAATTCTTCAATTTTTTTAAATATCTTATAATCTACTATAACCCCTTTGATATTTCCTTTCTCATCTGTAATATATGATTGAACAATGCCCATTTTAACCACCAAATAATTATTTATTATTGTTAATTATTATTTTATGTTAATAAATAATTTGCTATTTCTGGAGTGATATAAACCTCTACAAAAGCAACTATAGATTTTTAGCTTTTGATTTATTTCATCTCCTTTATAGTTTTTTGAAAAATTGTTTATGAATATAAAGCCTGAAATGAAACCTATTGAGAAGATAAGATTGTTAATATTATTGGAAAGTTTTTCATGGTTTCACATAACAAATTTGATAATAGCGCATATTACTAAAATTTCAACAAATATGAGTAATAAAATCATAATTATTAAAATTGCTTTTGAAATTTTATATATTAATCCATTTGATTTATTTTGATTATATTCCATATAAAATAATAGTTTAATAAGAACTATCACAGCAATTGGCAATGATAGTATCCCTAAAATTACTAAAAAATTTTATTATTGTAATGGGATGCTATTACTGTTGCTATACCAATTAGAAATATTTCCAAAAATATATTATTATTAAATATTTTGTTATCCATAATTGTTTTTACTAATTCTAAACTCATTTAATCACCCTCATAAAAATTGTTATTGTAATTTTATAACTATATAATAACAAAAACCTTATTTAATTCAATTTCTTTTTTATCCATACTAACATTGAATATCAAATGCTAAATATTTTAATATCAATTTTTGTAATTATCTAAAATAACACACAAAATATGGTGAGAATTATGAACATTTTGAGAAGAGGTAGATTAGGGAACTCTATTAAGGAAGATGTAGCAAAATACACAACAAGTTTAGATTTTGACAAAGAAATTTTTGAGGCAGACATTTTATGTGATATAGCCCATGTAATAATGCTTTATGAGGAGGAAATTATAGATAAAGATACTGCAAAAAAGATTATTGAAGGTTTGAAAGAAATTTACAAAAATGGAATAGAAAGTTTAAACTTAGACCCTTCCTTAGATGATATACATATGGTTATTGAAAATGAGTTAATTAAAAAACTTGGTGAAGATGTCGCTGGAAGAATGCACACTGGAAGGAGTAGAAATGATGAAGTAGCAACAGATTTAAGATTAGCATTGAGAGATAAGGTTTTAGAAATTATTAAATTATTGATTAATATGCTAAAAGATTTATTAAACTTGGCAGATGAGCATAAGCACACTTTAACTGTTGGATATACTCATTTACAACACGCTCAGCCAACAACATTTGCTCATCATCTATTAAGTTATGTTTCAGCAATTGAAAGAGATATATTGAGATTATTTGATGCATATAAAAGAATCAATATTTCTCCATTAGGTTGTGGAGCGTTGGCAACAACTGGATTTAAAATTAATAGAGAGAGAACAAAGGAACTTTTAGGATTTGACAAATTAATAGAGAACTCAATGGATGGAGTTTCTGCAAGAGATTTTATATTGGAAGTTATGGCTGATTTGGCAATATTGGGAACTAACTTATCAAAAATTTGCGAAGAGTTAGTTCTATTTTCAACTTATGAGTTTGGAACTGTTGAAATAGCAAATGAATATTGCTCAACCTCTTCTATAATGCCTCAGAAAAAAAATCCTGATGTTGCTGAAATTGCAAGGGCTAAACTTTGCAAATTAAATGGAAATTTAGTTACTGCATTAACAATATTAAAGGCATTACCAAATACTTACAATAGAGATTTGCAGGAAATTACTCCTAATTTATGGGAGAGCATATATATTACAATAGATACAATAAAAATGATTCATGGAATGCTAAAAACTTTAAAAGTTAATAAAGACAGAATGAGAGCGTTGGCATATGTAAATTATTCTACTGCTACAGAATTGGCTGATACATTGGTTAGAGAGGCAAATATACCATTTAGAACCGCCCACGGAATCGTTGGTGAGGTTGTTAGAAAGTCAATTGAAGAAAAGAGAGATATATTGGAAGTTATAAAAGAGGTTTTACAAAAATACAATTTGAAAGTAGATGAGGAAAAGATAAAAAAGGCATTAAATCCTTATGAAAATGTCAAAATGAGGAATGTTATTGGAGGTCCTTCTCCAGAAGAAGTTGAAAAAAGAATAAAGGCATTTAAAAAGAGATTAGAAAAATATGAAAAAGAAGTAAATGAAAAAATTAATAAAATAAATAAAATTAAAGAAAATCTTCTGTCCTATGAAATTTAACATATAAGATTTAAATTTTTAGCACAAAACAATATAGCAAAGATTAGCCAAAATATTATTAATATGTATCCTCCTTTTTTTCTTAATTTATAGTTGGATATTGGATAAAAAACTCTAACACCCGCTGGTGTTAAGGAATCTCCTACTATATGGGAATAATAACCAACAGCAACTGGTAATATGTAATGTAAAACACCATTAATATTTGGATTTAGATTAATAATATCCAAAATAGCCCATACAAAAACCGCATATACAATTATTTTTCCCAATAAAACTTCATTAGTAACCATTAACAAAGATATTAATCCTGCAAAAACCTTTGAAATAAATGAAAGTTTGTAAGATAAAAAACCAATAATTATAGATACAAATAACAACGACCAAATAGTATGAGTATAAGTCCTATGCTCTGAAAAATATGGAATTAAAAATATTAAAAAAATTGAAACTCCTAAAACAAATAAATCAATATTAAACAAACTTTTTTCAAAAAAATAAAGTAAAATATTAATTAATACAATTCCTCCAGAAATAATAATTCCTCTCTTTACAATATTCTCTTTAACATCGTGGTCTAAATCTGGATACAATGCTCCAGATAAAACTAAAAATATCTGTTCTGGAGATGAGATAAAAGGCAAACCAAATATAAGTCCAAAAATTACATGTCCTTTCCAGTTCATTTTTATCACAATTTATTCCTTAGTTAGATTATATAACCATAACATCTGTAATCTTTGGAGATGTTCATAATGTTCATTACATCTATGTTTTAACGCATCGTAATAACTCTAATCTCCTGCATCGTATTCTGATAGAAAAGATTTTATTGATCTTAATCCCTCTTTATATAAGAGATATGCCTCTTTATCATTTGTTTCATTTGCAAACTCTCCAATCCAAATAACAGAGGTTATAAATCCATTTAAAACATAAGGTGGATTTTTTGATGCATGCTCTGGATACCAATAGTAAGTTTTATTATCTTTTACTCTTATTTTTAATAAACCTCCCTTTTCAACAGGCACTATAAAGGCATTTAACGCCTCTTTTGCTAAAATTAAATACCTTTTATCATTTGTGCATTTATATG
Source organism: Methanocaldococcus lauensis (assembly GCA_902827205.1). Classification (GTDB taxonomy): domain Archaea; phylum AGJL01; class Methanococci; order Methanococcales; family Methanocaldococcaceae; genus Methanocaldococcus; species Methanocaldococcus lauensis. Next base: position 436,265 of record LR792634.1, read on the forward strand.
CTAAATACAAAGTTTTCATGCATCCTGCCTGACATAGAGAGCCAGCCCAACCTCTTGATAAATTATACTCTGGAAAATCAAAATTATACCTCCAAATAATAAATGTAATGTTTTTTCCATTTAAATTTACAGTTTCTTTTTCTGATTGAGAAATTAAATATTCAGTTAAAAATAAACCTCTCCTTAAATATTTTTCAGCCTCTTCTGGATCTTTATCCTTTAATTTAAAGTATTTATAAAAGCATTTTCTTGCCTCTTCATTTACATTGTGAGGAGTTATTTGATAGCCAATGTATTTTCCTTTTATTGTTCCGTAATAGGTTATAGGAATATTGACATTTTCAACAGAAAATGGCTTTGGATTTTTGAAATACTGAATAATAGGATTTTCAGAATACATGGGCTGTGAGACTCCAACGATATATCCAGAAATAAAAGATAATATAGTAATTAGAAAACATATCTTGATATTTTTAAGCATAATTTCACACATTAGTATTTATATTAGTAATTTTAGTAATATTATATGTATGTTTTGATATTTATATAATTGTGAAAGAAAAAAGAGGATGGTAGATTATGGTTATTGGCGTATTAGCCATTCAGGGAGATGTAGAAGAACATGAAGAGGCAATTTTAAAGGCAGGATATGAGCCAAAGAAAGTTAAAAGAGTTGGAGATTTAAAAGAGATAGATGCATTAATAATACCTGGTGGAGAGAGTACAACTATAGGAAAATTAATGAAAAAGTATGGGTTATTAGAAAAAATAAAAAACTTCAATCTGCCAATTTTAGGAACATGCGCTGGAATGGTTTTATTATCAAAAGGCACTGGGCTTAATCAAATACTATTAGAATTAATGGATATTACTGTAAAAAGAAACGCCTATGGAAGGCAAAAAGATAGTTTTGAAAAAGAAATTGAATTTAAAGATTTGGGGAAAGTTTATGGAGTATTTATAAGAGCTCCAGTAGTTGATAAAATTTTAAGTGACGATGTAGAAATTATTGCAAGAGATGAAGATAAAATAGTTGGAGTTAGACAAGGAAGATATATGGCTTTATCATTCCATCCAGAGCTCTCAGATGATGGTTATAAAGTTTATAAATACTTCGTTGAAAAGTGCGTAAAATAAATTTTGTTCCATAGGGGGCTCTGCCCCCTATGGTTATTTAACTCTTATTACGTCTAAATTCATTGGAACATAGGTTTGTTTTTTAAATAATCTTCTCACAGTATCTGCAAAGTCTAAACACTTACTTTCTTCTCCATGAACCATAATAACCTTTTCTGGAGATGGTTTTACTTTTCTAATGTATTTAATTAACTGCTTCCTATCACAATGACCAGAAAATCCTTCGATAGTATAAACTTGTAAATTTATTGGAATTGATTTTGTTTTTCCATTTCTTGTAACTATCGGAATTTCCTTCCAACCTCTCTGAACCTTTCTACCTAAAGTTCCCTCAGCTTGATAACCTACAAATATTATTGCATTTTTCTCGTCAGGAGCTAAGTTTTTTAGATATTCAACACTTGGTCCTCCAGTGAGCATTCCTGAAGTGGCTAATATTATACAAGGTTCGTCGCTATCAATAACTCTCCTTCTTTCATTGGTGCTTCCTACTTTTTTAAAAACTTCTGATAAGAATGGGTTATCCCCCTCGTGGAATATTTTTTGCCTCATCTCTTTTGATAAATATTCAGGATATGCTGTATGTATAGCAGTTGCCTCCCAAATCATCCCATCTAAATACACAGGAGCATTAAAAATTCCTTGATTGTATCCTTCTTCTAAAACTAACATCAATTCCTGAGCCCTACCTACACCAAAAACAGGAATTAATACCTTTCCTCCTTTGTCTGTTACTTCACTAACAACTTTTAACAACTCTTTTTCAGCAACTTCCCTCTCTGGAAGAACATCATCATATGCCCCATAAGTAGATTCTATAATTAATGTCTCTAATCTTGGAAATTGACAAACTGCTGGCTCTAACAACCTTGAAGTCTCAAACTTAATATCTCCAGTATATGCTAAATTATACAACCCTTCTCCAAAATGCAAATGAGCTATAGCAGATCCTAAAACATGCCCTGCATTATGTAAAGTTAGTTTTATTGTAGGGCTAATATCTGTTGTAACACCATAATCAATTGGAATAGTATGCTTAACACATGTTTTTATGTCCTTAGAAGTATATGGAACTTCTTTTCCTTCTTTTTTAGATATTTCTAAATAATCCTTTTGTAATAAAGTCATTAAGTCTCTTGTAGGCCTTGTACAATATACAGGACCGTCATAACCATATCTAAATAATCCTGGAACAAAGCCACAATGGTCTAAATGGGCATGAGTAACTATAACAGCGTCTAAATCTTCAATTGAAAATTCTGGAGCATCAAAGTAAGGAAATGCTTTATCTTCACAAGCAACATTAATTCCACAGTCAATTAATACTCTCGTATCTGGTGTTTGAACATACAGGCAAGATCTTCCAACTTCCCTTGCACCTCCTAAAAAAGAAACTCTTATCCAGTAGTCTCCTCTAACAATGACATCTCTATGTATCCTTCTTCCAATTCTTCTTAAAATTCCTTTAATTTCATTCCTTTCTCTATATAAAGTTGCTCTAATCGCTTTAATTGTTTCAGATTGTATTGGTGGAGTTCTTACGGGTTTAGGAGCCCATCTTATTGCTTTTTTAATCATTTCTAATGTTTTACCTTCTTTACCTATAACTAATCCAGGTTTTTTTGATTCTATTATAACCTCCCCAGTATTTGCATCAAAAACAAAGTTTGTTATTTCTGCCTCTTCAGGCACTATCTCTAATATTTTCTTTTTAGCAATTTCTGGCTCCACTAAAACAGAAGGATCTGGCCTAATAGAAATTCTTTTTCTTAAATCCTTAGCGAGATTTTTTATAATTTCATTCGTAAAGATTTCTGGATTTTTTACATAAACAACAACTTCAGGACCTTCAAATTGAACATCGACTATTTTTGCGTCTTTTGGGGATTTTTTAATAATTTCTTTCTTTATATTTTCTAAAATTTCCTCTGCTGGCAAAATAATCCTCCTCCTAAAATTTTAAAATTTTTAAATTTAATAACGATGACAGATCAATAACAAAAAATGATATAAGTTAAAGGATTAAATCAGTAAGAGTTAAAAATTCTTATTTTAGTTCTTATTTTAACAAAATATTTGTTTAAAGCCATACAATGAAAATTTTAAAGAAATTTAATTTTCATAAATATTACAAAAAATTTAAAAATTTGAATATATAAAAATAGTTTAATTTAAAATTTAATTTTTGAGTATTGAGTATTTTTTTAATTTTTATTTATTTAATCTCTCTTATTTACTTTTCTTTCGACTTCTTTTTGTAGATTTTTTCTTAGATTTTGTTTGTATGTTTGTTAAAATTTTTTCAACTTCGTCATCTTCCAATATATTTACTCCCTCCTTCGTTATTACAGCTAATGATATTCCATTACCTGAATAGGTATCTCTCTCCATAGCTGATTTAAGGGATTTTACTGCTAATTTTAATCCATCTTCAACAGACATATCTTTCTCGTATCCTGCCTCTAAAACCCCATAAGCTATTGGAGAACCTGAACCAGTAGCTATAAAATTAGTTTCTTCATTCATTCCACCTAATGGATCCAATGAAAATAATTTAGGTCCTTGTAACAAGTCATAGCCACCAATAATTATTTGAGTTAAAAAAGGGAAGTATCTGCTTGAGTGTAAGATATTACTTAACAAGGTAGCACAAGCTAATGGAGAAATATATTTGCCTGTTCTCATTTTGTATAATCTGGCTTCAGCCGATAACATTCTAACTATTGCCTGTGCATCTCCAACGCTACCAGCAATTGTTATTGCAATATAATCATCTATTTTATATAATTTTTTAGCATTCTTATCTGCTACTAAATTACCTAAAGATGCTCTTTTATCAGTTGCCAATATTACAGCATCGTCACAAATTAAACCAACAGTAGTCGTTCCTTTCAGAGCTTCCATTTTTTCACCTTAATTTTATAATCTAAGTATTCCTATCTTAAGATTTAAATAATTTATGATATACATAGGATTAGTGGATATTAAATTCCATTAAATTCACAATTGTTATAAAGAAACCTATTAGTTAAAATATTTTTTATGGATATAAAAATAGATTAATAAGTTTTAGCTATTGCTATATACTTATTTCCTTTGTATTCAGTTTCTCCTAAAATAGTTGCTTCCACCTTTTCTTCAAGTTTTTCATTATAAATTTCTTCATTAAATGGGATTAATATTATTCCCTTTCTTTGAGAAAGTATTTCTTTAATTTTATCAGTATCCAAATTATCCATAACTGATATAAAGTCTTCAAATTTTTTCCAAGCTATATTTTTAATTTTTTCCATAATATTATTTAAAGTTTTTTCTATAACATCTTCTAATTGTGACTCATCTACTTGAAACTTCTCCATAGTATCTCTTCTAAATAGAGTTATTTTTTTATTTTCAATATCTTTTGGTCCTATTTCAATTCTCAAAGGTACTCCCTTTATTTCCCAATCGTTAAACTTTCTTCCAGGTCTTATATCTCTGTCATCAATATAAACTCTATACTTATCTTTTAATTTTTCATAAATCTCTTTTGCCTTATTTAAAACTAAATCTTCCTGTCCTTTAAAGATTAATGGAACTATAACTATTTGTATTGGGGCTACAATTGGGGGTAGAATTAGCCCTTTTTCATCTCCGTGTATTGCTATAATTGAGGCAATAACTCTATCTGAAATACCGTAACATGTTTGATAAGCATAATCCTTATCTCCTGTTGGTGTCTCAAATATAATTTCAAATGTCTTTGAAAAATTCTGTCCTAAATTATGAACTGTTGCTATTTGCATTGCTCTACCGTCTGGGAATATCGTATCGAAGGCGAGTGTATAGTCAGCCCCTGGAAATTTGTCCCATTCTGGTCTCTTTGAAATTAAGTATGGAATTCCTAAGGTGTCAAAGAATTTTTTATAAATTGATATTGCTTCTTTAATTTGATTCTCTGCCTCTTCTTTTGTAGAATGTGCTGTATGTGCCTCTTTAAAAGTCATTATTTCTCTCAATCTAATTAAAGGTCTCGTGTGCTTTGTTTCATATCTAAAAGTATTGACAATTTGATAAATTTTTATAGGTAAGTCAGTATGAACCTTTACCCAAAGTTTCATCATATAGTATATTGCAGTTTCAGATGTAGGTCTTAAAGCTAATTTAACATCTAATGGAGTCTTTCCCCCATGAGTTACCCAATAAACCTCATCCTCAAATCCTTTTATATGCTCTCCTTCTTTAGCCAATAGATTTTCTGGAATTAACAATGGGAATAAAACCTCTTCATGTCCACTTTTATCTAACAAATCTCTAATTATTTCAAATGTATATCTTCTGATTTTAAATCCATAAGGTAGATAAATTCCACATCCTTTTATTGGATATCTAACATCATAAATTCCTGCCTTTTCCAATATTTCAGAATACCACTCTGAAAATTCCAAACTATCACCCATTTTAATAAAAATTTTTTTGCTTTTTTAAAAAAAGACAATAAATAATGGCTTACAATATTAAACAAAAATGAACTTAAAATTTAAGATTTATGTAAAATTTTAAAAATATTTGTTAGGTTTTTAGTTTAACAACCTTAATAGGGCATTCACAACTAATATAAATAATTATTAAAGTTAATAAAAATTCTAAACTTAAATTTTACTTATTGAACATCTCTTGTTTTTCCTCTTCAGTTAATAATGGAACAATTTCTTCTGGCTTTCCTACTTTGATTAATTTACCATTTCTCATTAATCCAGCTCTATCACAAACATTTAATACGAAATCCATATCGTGAGAAACAATAATATACGTTTGCTCTAACTCAATTCTTGATTTTAAGATGGATTCTGCAACTATATTTCTTGTTATAGGGTCCATAGTTCCTGTTGGCTCATCTAATATAACAACTCTTGGCTCCTTTATTAAAACTTGCGCTAAGGCACATCTATGCCTTTCTCCAACACTCAATTCATTAGGATACTTATCTAAGATTTCCTCAGCCTCCTCTTCACTAAATCCAACTGAAGTTAAAGTATAAACTGCCTTCATTCTTGCAAATTCGTCTGGTAGTTCTAAACCTATTGCCTCGGTTAAGTTTTCCAATATAGTTCTATGAGGATACAATGCATACTCTTGGAATAATATTCCAATATATCTCTTAGCTCTACCTCTTCCATTTAATCCGGGCTTTGTCATATCTACCCATTCATCTCCTACTCTAAACCAATACTTTCCTTTTGATGGTGGGAGAACTCCTGCAATAATTTTTGCCAATGTTGTTTTTCCAGCCCCACTTGTCCCAACTAAACCAAATATTTCGTTTTCTCTTATATTGAGTGTTACATCATCTACAGCTTTAATAACACCTCTTTCAACTGAACAGTAGTGTTTAGATATATGCTCCAATTTTATAATATCTTCCTTAATTTCTATTTCAACTTCTGGTTTTTGGAACTCTTTTACAGATTCCATAAATTTATTATAAACTTCCTCTGATGTACCTTCCATTATAATTTCTCCGTTATCTAACCAAATAGCCCTTTCTGTTAGCTCAGCAATAACTTCTGGCCAGTGTGAAGTTAAAATTAAACTTATATTGTTATTTATAACTAAATCTTTTAATGCCTTATGAACTAACTTAGCAGTTTGAGGGTCTAAGGTTCCTGTTGGTTCGTCTGCTAAAAATATAAATGGCTCTTTTGCTATTTGCCTTGCTAAAACTACTCTCTGCTTCTCTCCACCACTTAAATCTCTTGCAATGTGAGTAATTCTATGCTCTAACTTAACCATCTTAATTAATTCTAACGCCTTATTTATAGCCTCTTTTCCTTCATAACCTGCCTGATACAAAGCTTCCAAAATATTCTCAATAACTGTTTTCTCTCCATATAAGGCAAATGTTCTTTGAAGCATTATAGCAATTTTCTTTTTTAAATTATATGTGTATTTTTTATCATTCCAAAAATCTACATCTATCTTTTTTAGAGTGTTTCCACACTTTTTACATGGAGAACCTGCCTTCGAAGGAACATCTACATATCCACACTTTTCACAGTATGAGACATGATATATAATATTTCCCTCAGTTGGCTCATATCCATCCATTCCTCTTAACATATGTAATAGAACAGATTTCCCTGCTCCACTTCTTCCTAATATACCTAAGGATTCTCCTTCCTCCAATTTAAATGAAATATTTTTTAATACTACTTTATCTCCAAACTTTTTTGTTACATTATTTACTTCCAATAGTATCATAACTACTCACCATTCATATTGTTTATATTTCTACAATGTTTTTTTATTCCAAATCTATTTCTCATACAAAAACCACATTCTCTAATTTTGTAAAAACCACCTTCAATAATTATAATTTTCCCATTTATTAATGCATCAGATATCTTTTTTCTACCTTCTTTTAATAAACTCCACAACACTCTCCTTGAAATACCCATTAACTTTGCCGCCTCCTCCTGAGTAAAGTCCATATAATCAACTAACCTAATAGCCTCTAATTCATCTACTGTTAATACAACTTTATCTAAATGTCTAAAAGGTACTCCATGAGGTTTAAATATTCTAAACTTAGGTTCCTCAGATATAAATCTTGGTATCTTTGGTCTTCCTCTTCTACCCATATCATCTCCTCATTTAGGGCATATTTACAATAATTCCCTCTATTGGGATTTCAATTATAGTGTATTTACAGTCAGCAAGTTTTTCGTCTATAATTTTTTCTAACTCCATAAGTTTGCTTTCACTAACAACAGTACCAATTAAGACAGCATTTTGTGCTAAATCGCTAACAGCCTTTATAGCCATTTCAGGATCTTCATCTAACAAAAATCCGTGCCAATCTTGAGGAGACATCCCTTTATAATCGTATAAAAAAAACCCTGTTATTCCGCCCTCTGATAATGCATTTATTGCCTTCCCAACATTTTCACTTTCGACGAATAAATACAGCAAGATTTTCATAATTTCACCTTTAAACCTTATGAACCTTAACCTTTAATATTGGGATTTTAATTAATGTCCATTTATCATTTGACATTTTTTCTTTTAGTAATTCCTCTATTTTTTTAGATTTCTCTTCTTTAACAACTGTTCCTATAATAACAGCTTTATCAGATTCTTTATTTATAATTTCATAAACTTTATTAATATCTTCTAAATCCTCCTTTTTTAGAGTTTTAAACTTATCTGATGATATACCTCTATAGTTATGTAAAAAAAATCCAGAAATTCCAGCCAAAGTCATAATATTTATAGCCTTATTAATATTCTTTTCTTCAATAAACAGTTTTAATAATACTCTTTTTGACATATTATCCCCCTATGTGGAAAAGTTAAAAATTAATTTTAAAAAATAAAATATAAAGTTTTTCATTTAACTTTTATATTATCATATATCTATTACTTTATACATTTATAGGTATTAAGTTTTTTGGGGATAATTTAGATTTATTATTTTTTATTTGTTTTTATTTTAAAATTTCTGATAGTATCTTTGGAATATCAGATATTCTCTTTGTCACATAAGCCCCTGCCTCTTCTAAGGCCTTCATTTTACTTTTAGCAGTACCCTTTCCTTTTTCAATTATTGCCCCTGCATGCCCCATTCTTTTACCTTCTGGAGCAGACTGTCCTGCAATATATCCTACAACTGGCTTTTTCATCTTTTTTATAAACTTACTTGCCTCCTCCTCAGCACCTCCTCCAATTTCTCCAATTAATACAACAGCCTCAGTTTCACCATCCTCTTCAAATAACTCTAAAACTTCTTTATATCTTAACCCAGTTATCGGATCTCCACCAATTCCTACACACGTTGATACTCCTAAACCTGCCTTTTTTATTTGATGTGCAATCTCATAAGTTAAAGTTCCACTTCTTGAAACTATTCCTATATTACCAACATTTAACACTTCCATTGGTATAATTCCAAGTTTTCCTACTTTTGGAGAGGCTATTCCTGGGGTATTAGGACCAATAATTTTAACTCCTAAATCTTCTGCATAATTTACGAATTCCATTGTATCCTGAATAGGAATATGCTCAGTTATAACGACAATTAAATCCAATCCTGCATCCATTGCTTCAAAAACAGCATCCTTAGCAAATGGTGCTGGAACAAAAATTACCGATGCATTAGCATCTGTTTCTTTAACGGCCTCTTTAACAGTATCAAAAACTGGAACTCCATGAACATTCATTCCTCCCTTTCCTGGGGTAACTCCACCAACAATTTTTGTTCCACATTCTAACATTTTTTTTGTATGAAAACTTCCCTGTTTTCCAGTTATTCCTTGAACTATTGCTCTTGTATTTTCGTCTAATAAAATCATAATTTACACCTTTGATAAGTTATATAAGTTTTAACATATAAACAATAAAAAAGTAAAATCTGATATATAAAAGGTATGATTATGAAAATTTTTTCCACAGACAAAATAAAAATAGAAACCTTATAAAATACTATAAAAACAGAATTAATATATATTTAAATTTTTACTTTTTAATGAAAATTCATCATTACATTTAAAACCCATAAACCGTAAAGTTTAAATACTCCCTTATAACTTTTTATATGTGTCGTTAATGAGGGGGTGTGGTGTAGCCAGGTCTATCATCGGGGACTCCAGATGCCTATAGGGCACTGGACTATAGCAGGAGAAATCCCTGGACCTGGGTTCAAATCCCAGCACCCCCACCATTTTTTAAGAAATTAATTAATTTGTTTTTATTTTTAAAATATTAATCAATAAATTTAGATATATTTGTGAATATAAATTCGATAGGTGTCGAAATTGGAAGAACTTGAAATTATCTTACAAAATATCAATATATTAAAAAAATTTTATATAGAAGATGAATGGATACAAAAAATGAATTTATTAATAGATAAAATAATAAATGCAAAAAAAATTTTTGTATTTGGTGTAGGAAGAAGTGGATATGTAGGAAGATCTTTTGCTATGAGATTGATGCATCTTGGCTTTAACTCTTATTTTGTTGGAGATACAACAACGCCATCTTACGAAAAGGATGATTTATTAATTTTAATAACAGGTAGTGGAAAGACAGAGAGTGTTTTAACAGTTGCCAAGAGGGCTAAAAAGATAAATAATAATATTGTTGCTATTGTTTGTGAGTGTGGCTCTATAATGGAGTTTGTAGATTTAACTATCCAATTACCAATTAAAAAATCAAATTACTTACCAATGGGAACAGCATTTGAAGAAATGGCATTAATATTCTTAGATTTAGTTATTGCCGAAATTATGAAAAAATTAAACTTAGATGAAAGCGAAATAATAAAGAGACATTGTAATCTATTATAAGATATAAGTATATATATCATCATTACGGACTATTTTTAATGTTAATATTTTGTGAGTAGGTGAAAATATGAAATTTGGATGGGTTAGAGTTACAGGAGATAATTGGGAAGATAAGAAAGAAATTGTAAAAATGGCTTTAGAGTCATCAATTCCCGTAGTAGTTGCAGATCCAGAAGATATTGAAAAAATTAAAGAATTGGGAAATATTAAAGTTGCTTCACATTCTTTGGATGCTGATATTGTCTTAGTAAATAAAAATGACAACATAGAATTTTTAAAAGAGGCAAAAAATTTAGGGAAAGAAACTGCTATATACATTCCTATAGAGTCAAAGGAAGATGAAGAATTTGCTTCAGAAGTAGCAAGGTTTGGCTTTGTTGATAATATTATATTAGAGGGTAGAGATTGGACTATAATTCCATTAGAGAACTTAATAGCAGATTTATTTAATAGAGATGTAAAGATTATCGCAAGTGTTGATTCAGTTGATGAGGCAAAAGTTGCCTATGAGATTTTAGAAAAAGGGACTGATGGAGTTCTATTCAATCCAAAAAACATTGAAGATATAAAAGAATTATCAAAATTAATTGAAGATATGAATAAAGAGAAAGTAAAATTAGATGTAGCAACTATTACAAAAGTAGAGCCAATAGGTAGTGGAGATAGGGTTTGTATTGATACCTGTTCTTTAATGAACATTGGGGAGGGGATGTTAATTGGTTCATATTCAAGAGGTTTATTCTTAGTTCATTCTGAAACTGTGGAAAATCCTTATGTATCTACAAGACCTTTCAGAGTTAATGCAGGTCCAGTTCATGCCTATATATTATGCCCAGGAAATAAAACAAAATATTTAAGTGAATTAAAAGCAGGAGATAAAGTTTTAATAGTTGATAAGGATGGAAACGCAAGAGAGGCAATAGTTGGCAGAGTTAAAATTGAAAGAAGACCTTTAGTGTTAATTGAGGCAGAGTATAAAGGAGATATAATTAGAACAATATTACAAAACGCTGAAACTATAAGATTGGTGAATGAAAAAGGAGAACCAGTTTCTGTTGTAGATTTAAAACCAGGAGACAAAGTTTTAATAAGACCAGATGAATATGCGAGACATTTTGGGATGGCTATAAAGGAAACAATAATTGAAAAGTGAATATCAAAAACTATTTTTAAATTTTAAATATAATCTTTTAGTTCTTATATTGTAATTTTGATTTTTATTTTATATAAATTTATTTTAAAATTTCAATCTTCTATTTTGGTGAAAGTATGGAAATAAAAATAGGAAAGGTTGAGAAAAAATTAACACAAATTATTGAAGAAGAAGGGGCAGTTTATTTAACTTTATTAGACCCAGAAGAGGAAAATATTGAAGAAATATCAGAAAAAATTAAGGATTATGCAGATGCTATAATGGTTGGAGGTAGTATTGGAATAATTGATTTAGATGAGAAAGTGAAAACTATAAAAAAGATAACTAAACTTCCTATAATTTTATTTCCTGGGAATGTAGATGGATTATCAAAATATGCTGATGCTGTTTTTTATATGAGTTTAATGAATTCAACAAATACTTACTGGATTGTAACAGCTCCAACTTTAGGGGCGATAACAATTTTAAAATACAAGTTAGAGCCAATTCCTATGGCTTATCTCTGTATAGAACCAGCAAGAAAAACAGCTGTTGGTTACATTGGGGAAATTAGAGAAATCCCACAGAATAAACCAAATATTACAGCCATGTATTGTTTATCGGCAAAGTTCTTTGGAATGAGATGGGCTTATTTAGAGGCGGGTAGTGGGGCAGAGTATCCAGTGAATAATGAAACAATTGCTTTATCAAAAAAACTATCTAATATTAATATAATAGTTGGTGGAGGAATTAGAAAGCCAGAAATTGCCTATGAAAAAGTTTTAGCAGGAGCTGATGCAATAGTTACTGGTAATTTATTGGAGAAAAATCCTAATGCTGTTGAGATGATGTATGACGCAATAAAAAGGGCAGGAAAAGAAAAATTAAAAAAATAATATTTAGCGTTTATTCCTCTTTTTAACAACAAAGCCAATATAGGAGGCAAAATGTTTTAAAAAGCTTTTATAAATAAACATATCCAATGGAGAGTTTGTAATATTTGCTCCAAAGGTATATAATATTTCAAAACCTTCTTTTTTTAGGAGTTCCTCAATTTCTTTGATGTCATAAAATCTTGTTTTTACTTTTATTTTTTCTCCATCTATAACTTTTATTATTGTTCCTTTTCTTTTCTTTAATGATTTTCTTATTTTTTTAAAGTTACCTTTTATAATATTCTTTAATATCCATTTTATATCATAGATATTTGCCACTGTAAATATAAAAATTCCATCATCTTTTAAAACCCTCTTTACCTCTTTAAAAACTTTTTTTATATTACAATGATTTAATGCTCCAAAAAACGATATAACTTTATCAAAACTCCTATTTTTAAAGGGTATAAATTCAGCATTTGCTACAACAACTGGTTTATTAGTTTTTTTATTTGCTATTTTAGCCATTTCTATTGATATATCTAAACCAATTGCTTTATTTAAAATTTTTAACTGTTTCCCAGTTCCACAGCCAATGTCTAAGACAAAATCATTATCAGTAATTTCTTTTTTTATAATCTCCTTTTCCACAATTCTCATATACTTGTTTTTATATAATTTATCATAGTTTTTTGCCAATTTATCATAGTAATCTTTAATTCCCATAAATACCACGAAGTGATAATATGATTACAGTTGCTACTGCTGAATGTTTTACCCATGCAAATATTGGTTTAACCATACACAAAGCTTCATCTGGCTATGAAAATTTTGAATATAAATATTTATTTTCTGATGAAGATTTAAGATTAATAAAAAATGTTAAAGTTTTAGTATCTATGTTTGTTCCATCAATATATGGGGCTGAGAAATTGTTAGATGTAAAACTTCCAGAGCCAGATTATAATTATAAATATGCAAAGGCATACAGCGAAGAGAAAGATTTAGAAGTGGCAAAGTTAATGGCTAACAGTTTAAAGAAAAAATTAAATGCTAATATATGTATTGGAACTACTGCTGGAATTGGAAGAGGAGCTATTTGTATAGTTACAGATTATAATATATATTTATTTACATCTGATGTTTATGCAAACTTATTAACTTTTGAAAATGTTAAAGAAAGGCAAAAAAGTGGAATAGAAATGGGTATTAAAAAATTTTTAGAAATCTTAAAAAAAGAATATTTTTAATTTTTGCCTTTATATTGAGTTATATAGTATTTTAATATCCCAGCATTCAAAAACCATGTGTTTATTATATCTGCAATTAAGGCTAAAATTAAAACTGTAGCAATGTTTGATAAAATCTCAGCAACTGGAATAAAAAGTTTTACAACTATCAATAAAACTGTCATAGCACTGATTGTAGTTAAAGTCATAGTCAATCCAGTTTTCATAGCATCTTTTACAACCTCATCAAACTCTTTTGATAATCTTTTTAAAACTCTTGTAGTTAGTAATATGTTTGAATCTACACTATAACCAATAACCATTAATAAAGCCGCTATAGTTGCTGATGACAATTCAATATTAAATAGACTCATTCCACCCAATGCCATAATTAAATCTGAAATTGCGGAGAGTATTATAACACCACTCGCCACTGGATTTCTAAATGCAACATAAACAGCTATAGCCATAAATATAAAAGCAAATAAAATTGCCTTAAAACCTTCTTCAAAGAATTTAGAGCTCAATACAGCCCCAACAGTTTTTTCAGAATAATTTAACTTATCTAAACTATCAACGTGGAAAAATTCTTTAATTTTTTCTTTGGCTATATCTACTTTATCCTCGCTTACTCTAATAACAATGTAATATCCATCTGCAGATTTTAATTTTTTTACTTCTGCTATTCCATCGAGTGATTCTTTTAGAGGTGATATATCAATATCTTTATCTACTTTAATTGTTATTTCAGTTCCACCTGTAATGTCTATACTTTTGGGAATACCTTCATAAAAGATTAAAAATATTGACGAAATTAAAAGTATTATTGGAATTGCAATAGATACCCTATAATCTTTTATGAACATAAGTCTCAACCTCTATTTATTGTTGCTGATACAAACCTTAAACTTAAATTTTTTGAATGTGTATATTAGTAAATTTTATTAATGAATAAGGTTTATTTTATTATAAATAATATTTTATATACTAAGGTGGTGACTATTAAGACAAAACTTATTATGTCTTTATTTTTATTACTTTTGCTTGTAGATGTATCTTTAGGATATGTAATTAAAGAGACAAATATTGAATGTATTGTTAATCCTGATAATACTATAAATGAAACAATAACACTGTTGATTTATAATGATAAAGATGAAAATCTTAGTAGTATTACATTTACAATTCCACAGAATGTTAAAAATTATACCATATACTCACCAAATGGCATTAAAGGTTATTCAATACTATATGAAGAGGGAGCTACCACATTTGGTTTAGAGTTTGATAAACCAGTTCCGCCAAGAAAATATACTAATATTACATTTAATCTCTTAGTTTCAGATGCCGTATGGATAAAAAATGATATATACCAACTTATAATGAGTTTTCCAATATCTTCAAAGAATGCTACAATAAAAGTTATCCTACCACCAGGAGCTGTAATATCGTCATATCAAGGAAATTTATTTGTGACCCCATCAGGTTATAAGATAACAACTGACGGAAAACATCAAATAATTGTTTGGAATCTCAACTTAAATAAAGAGATAACATTTACTATTGCAGTTAAATATACCTTTGTAAAATTTCCTACTCAAAATATTATAGAAACTAACAATATACTAACCAATAGTAACCTAAAATATACTTTAATATTACTAATGTTGAGTATTTTAATATTTGGGGGCTTATTTATTAGAGAAAATAGGTCTAAGAAAAAAATTTTGGAAAAAAATATCAGTATAATAAATGAGTTGGAAAAATTAAAAAAATTATTGAAAAATAAAGATGAAGAAATCTTAAAATTAAATAATATGATTAATGAATTAAAAGAAGAATTAAATAGGGCTAATAGAAACATATTAAGTAAAGATGAAATTATTAGTGTTTTAAATGATAAGGTTTCAGAGTATAAAAGTGAGTTAGACAAACTTATCAACGAAAATCAAAAATATCTGGAAGAGATTAATTACTTAAATGAACTTGTAGAAAAATTGAAAAGTGAAAATAAAAAATTGAAAGAAAAGGTAGAAGAATTAAATAAGGTTGTAGAAGAATATCAAAATCTAAAAAAAGGAGTTTTATGGGATTTTTTAACTGAGGATGAGAAAATAATAATTGACTTAATAAAAAAATATGGACATATTACACAAAAAGAGTTAGTAGAAATTACTAAAATGAGTAAGCCTAAAGTTTCAAGAATTGTATCTGAATTAGAAGATAGAAAAATTATTAAAAAAGAAAAAATAGGAAGAATTAATAAATTAACACTTACAGAGGAGAGCAAAAAATTACTATAATTACTATAAAAACTTATTGGGGAGATTATGAGAATTTTAATCTCAGTTTGTGGGGAAGGTTTTGGTCATACAACCAGATGTTTGGCTATTGGGGAGAGTTTAAAATATAGTTATGAAATTGCATACATTGCCTATGGAAAAAGTAAAGATTTTATAGAAAAATGCAATTATAAAGTTTTTGAAACTTTTCCAGAGATAAAACTCAAAGGAAACGATGGAAAATTTGACATAACTTCAACAATATTCAATAAAGAATATAGTCCAAAAAAAGCAATTAAAAAAGAATATGAAATTATAAAGGAATACAATCCAGATTTAATTATTTCTGATTGTAAGTACAGCACAGTTGTTGCAGCAAAACTTTTAAAAAAACCCGTTATTTGCATAAGTAATCAAAATTATACCAAATATAAATTAAAGACAGATTTAATAGTTTATCCTACAATGAAGGCATTAAATATGATAAATAGAAGATGTGAAAAATTTATAGTTCCTGATTTTCCTCCACCATATACTGTATGTGAATACAACTTAAAGATTTTAAAAAATATGGAGTTTATTGGACCTTTAATAAGATACGATGTTGAAGATGGAAATGAGGATTATATACTTAGCGTTATTGGAGGATTTGAGTATAGATACAAAATACTTGAAGAACTTGGAAAAATTGCTTTAAAAAATGATTTCAATGTTAAACTTGTTTGTGGTAGTTATACTGTTGCTAAAAAGTTAAAGGATGACTTAAATTTGCCATCTTACAATTATAAAAATATAGAAATAATCCCAATGACAACAAATATGAAAGATTTAATAAAAAATGCTGAACTTGTTATATCTCACGGAGGACATTCAACAATAATGGAATCTTTGTCTTTTGGAAAGCCATTAATAGTTATTCCTGATTTAGACCATCCAGAGCAATGTAACAATGCTAAAAAAGTTAATGAGATTTGTTGTGGAATCTCTTTATCATATAAAGAATTGTATAGATTGGAGGAGGCTATTTTTGATATAAGAAATATTAAAGTTTATAAAAGAAATGCTTTAAAAATGAAAAAGCTAGCAAAAAAATACAATGGTAAAAAAAATATTAAAAAAATAATAGATGAAATATTAGAAAAGAAATGTAAAATAAACAAATACTATTTAACTGATAAAATATCTCACAAAATAATTACAAAATTGAAGTGGAAATTTCCTATAAAATAAAGTTTAACTATATTAGGTGGTCATTGTGATTACTGTCTTATCTGGTGGAACAGGAACTCCAAAACTATTACAGGGTTTAAAAAGAGTTGTTGATAATGAGAAATTATCTGTTATTGTTAATACTGGTGAAGATACTTGGATAGGAGATCTATATTTATCTCCAGATGTTGATACCGTTCTATATACACTTGCTGATTTAATTAACGAAGATACTTGGTATGGAGTGAAGGGAGATACATTCTATACTCACGAACAACTTAAAAATTTGGGATTTGATGAAGTTTTAAAAATTGGGGACAAAGATAGGGCATTAAAAATGCACAAAAGTTATTATTTAAAAAGAGGTTATAAACTCTCTGAAATCGTTGAGATGGAAAGAGAGGCGTTAAAAATTAAAGCAAAAGTTATTCCTATGACAGACGATAGAGTTGAGACAAAAATTTTGGCCAATGTTGATGGTAAGATTGACTTATTAAAATTTCACGATTTTTGGGTTAAGAGAAAGGGAGATGTTGATGTCTTAGATGTTATTTATGAAAATTGTCTATATGCCAAACCTTGCGAAAAATCTTTAGAATCTTTAGAAAAAAGTGACCTTGTTATTATTGGTCCCTCTAATCCAATAACATCCATAGGACCTATTTTAAGTTTAAAGGGAATTAGAGAAATATTGAAAGATAAAAAAGTTGTCGTTGTTTCTCCTATCGTTGGAAATTCTTCTATCTCTGGACCAGCGGGAAAGTTGATGAAGGTTAAAGGTTATGAAGTGTCAATTAAAGGAGTTTATGAATTTTATAAGGATATAGTAGATATATTAGTTGTAGATAAAACTGATAAAGAGTTAGCTAAAGAACTACCTTGTGAAGTTTTAATAACAAATACAATTATGAAAACATTAGAGGACAAAGTTAGATTAGCAAAAAATATTATAGAGTTTAGTGGAAATCTATGAAACCCGTTGCTTTAATAACAACAAAGCCTGGATTTGAGCCAAAATTAAAGGAAGAATTAGAGAAATTACCAATAAAAAAGAAAATATCTTGGACACCATTTAGAGGAATATTAATAGCTTATTCTAATAATCCTTACGAATTTTTAAATTATATTAAAGAAAATAAAGACAATTTAAAATTTTTACTTAGATTAATTCCTTTAGAACTAAAATGCCAAACAGATATCGAGGAAATAAAAAAGAATGTATCTTTATTAATAAATGAAAAGAAAGAATATATAAAAGGCAAATCCTTCGTGGTTAGATGTAATAGAAGAGGACAGCATAATTTTACAAGCGAAGAATTGGAAAATATTATTGGAAAGTATATATTAGACAATTTTAAAGAGTTAAATTTAAAAGTTGATTTAAAAAATTGGGATTTTAAAGTGAATATTGAAATTTTACAAGATAAAACCTATATATCTATTTTTAACAATGATTTTAATGAATTCATTATTAAAGAAAATATAGAATGCTTAAAAAAATTAAAAAGATACGATGAAAGACCATTAAATAGGTCAGAAAGAAAGATTTTAGAGTTAATAAAAATCTATCCAGATATATTTAAAAATTTAAATTGTGTCGTTGATATAGGCTCATCTCCTGGAGGATGGGTCAAGGTTTTATCGAAAAAGGCTAAAATAGTTTATGCTATTGATCCCGGTGAGTTAAAAGTAAATGCTAAAAACATAGTTCATATAAAAAAGAAAGCTGAATGTGTAGATTTTAAAAAAGAAATTGATAAAGAAATTGATTTAATTACCAATGACACTAACTTATATCCAGAGGAATCTATATTATTAACTCTAAAATTTGCAAAATACTTAAAAAAAGATAAATATATAATTCATACATTAAAGGCAAGAAAATATAGAACAATTAAAGAAGATTTAGAAAAAGTTATAAGTATTTTAAATAAATATAATAATATAAAAATATATAATATAATTAATCTAAAGGCAAATACTAAAAACGAACTCACTATAATTCTTAAAAAAACTTAAGAGAAAAATATATATACTCCTATTATAAAAACTAAAAATGTAAAGGCCTAAAAAGAAATTATTGGGAGAGTTACCAGTAGCACCATTTGAAAGAATATTGAAGAAGGCAGGAGCAGAGAGAGTAAGTAGAGCTATTGCTAAATGTATGAGAAGGTTGCCAAAAAGTTTGGCTCGGATATCAAGTTGACTCTAAGTTAGTAGGTGGTAACTTTACAGTAATATTATAATTATATTACACCTTTTTATTTTTTGTGGATATTAATCCAAATATTTAAATATATTATTAAATAATTAGTAGAAGGTAGAAATAAAAAGTTTGGTAAGATTAAATTTTATATACCAAGTATGTTTTGTTTTTATTAGCAAAAATACTCATTATATACTTTTGGTGATATGATGAGGATAGTTTTTGATTTGGGTGGTTCAGTTATAATGCCAAAGGAAGGAGCGAATGCTAAAAAGATTAAAGAATATGCAGATGTTTTTAAAAAGATAAAAGATGAAGGGCATGAAATAGCGATAGTTGTTGGAGGAGGAAAGACAGCAAGAGAATATATAAGTATAGCAAGAGAACTTAAAGCTAATAATAGTTTTTGCGATGAAATTGGAATAATGGCTACGAGAATGAACGCAATGATTTTAATTTCAGCATTAGGAGACTATAGTATAAAAAAAGTTCCTACATCTTTTGAAGAGGCAGAATTAATTTTAAATTTAGGAAAGATTCCAGTTATGGGTGGAACTCATCCGGGTCATACTACTGATGCTGTTTCTGCCTCATTGGCAGAGTTTATAAACGCTGATCTATTAGTTATAGGAACAAATGTAGATGGTGTCTATAACAAAGATCCTAATAAATATAAAGATGCAAAAAAATTTGATAAAATTTCTGCAAAACAACTCGTTGATTTAGCTTTATCATTTTCATTAGAGGCAGGATCATCATCAGTTATTGATTTATTAGCGGCTAAAATTATTGAAAGAGCTAAATTAAAAGTAGTGGTTGTTAAAGGAACACCTGAAGAACTTTTAAATGTTAGTAAAGGAATAATAAATGGTACAATAATAGAGGGATAATTATGGAAATTCCAAAGCATAGACACTGTTTAAATTGTGGTATATCAATACCTCCAGATCAGGTTTTTTGTTCAGAAAAATGTAAAATGGAGTATATGCAAAGAAGAAAAAGAATGTTAAGATCTCAATATATGTTTTTAGCAATTGCTATACTTATAATTTTATATTACATAATTTCGATAGTATTTAAGGTTTAAGACCAAAAATTATTTAAAACAATGATTTCAATAAATGTTATGTCTATTGTCCTGACTCCTCTATATAGGAGTTGGGACTCGTCGATGATCCAGTGGATATTCTACCCCTTTAACCCCAAAGGGGTAGTTAAATGATGAAACTGGTGAGGCATAGGGGGATAACTAATTAAAATTAAAAATTTAAACTGTTTTATTATAGAATTAAAAAGATAAATTAAATTTAAAAAACTAAATAACTGAATAATTCAATATACTACAAAAATAAAAAATTAAATAAACAACATAAAGGAGGTAATTACAATGCCTACAGCAAAGTTTGTTGTTGCAGATCCAAAAACTGGAAGATGCTATCAAATAGAGGCAGATAACACTCCATTAGTTGGTAAAAAAATTGGAGAAACTTTCGACGGTAGTATATTAGGGTTAGAAGGATACAAATTAGAAATAACTGGAGGTTCTGATTCAAGTGGATTTCCAATGAGACCTGATATCCACGGAAGTAGAAAAGTTAGAGTCTTATTAAGTGCTCCACCAGGATTTAGACCAAAAAGAAAAGGAGAAAGAAGAAGAAAAACAGTAAGAGGAAATACAATAGCTCCAGATATTGTCCAAATCAACTGTAAAGTTGTTGAATATGGTGAAAAATCAATTCCTGAGTTGTTAGGATTAGAAGGTGGGGAGCAAAGTGAATAAATGTTAAAATTAGTATAATTTATTTTTCATAGTTAGTTTTTAAATGAATCTCAGTAAATTCATTTTTATTCTTTAATACTATTTTTTACAACATTAAATATAAATAATGTGGAAACACTATAATGTTTTAAAATATCGTTAATGTCATAAATAAAACTTAATATTTACACATTATTAATCTTTATTAGTTGTTAAGATTATTTCAATAAATTAATTTAATTAACATGGGGGATAATTATGGCAAAGAAAAAACAATCTAAACAGGCAGAAGTTAATATTGGAATGGTTGGTCATGTTGATCACGGAAAAACAAGTTTAACAAAAGCATTAACTGGAATCTGGACAGACAGGCATAGTGAAGAGTTAAGAAGAGGGATATCAATTAGATTGGGATATGCAGATTGTGAAATAAGAAAATGCCCTCAATGTGGAACTTACACAACTAAACCAAGATGTCCAAACTGTTTAGCTGAAACTGAATTTTTAAGGAGAGTTTCATTTGTAGATTCTCCAGGGCATGAAACATTAATGGCTACGATGTTATCAGGAGCCTCACTAATGGATGGGGCAATTTTGGTTATAGCCGCCAATGAACCATGTCCACAACCTCAAACAAAAGAGCATTTAATGGCTTTGGAAATCTTAGGAATTGACAAAATTATTATCGTTCAAAATAAAATTGACTTAGTTGATGAAAAACAGGCAGAAGAAAATTATAGACAGATAAAAGAATTTATTAAGGGAACTATTGCTGAAAATGCTCCAATAATCCCAATCTCTGCTCATCATGAAGCAAATATTGATGTTTTATTAAAGGCAATACAAGATTTTATTCCTACGCCTGAAAGAGACCCTAACGCTACACCAAGAATGTATGTTGCAAGAAGTTTCGACATAAATAAACCGGGAACTGAAATTAAAGATTTAAAAGGAGGAGTATTGGGAGGAGCAATAATACAGGGAACTTTCAAAGTAGGAGATGAAATTGAAATTAGACCAGGGATTAAGGTAACTGAAGGAAACAAAACATTTTGGAAGCCACTAACTACAAAGATAGTTTCATTAGCCGCTGGAAATACAATACTTAGAAAAGCACATCCAGGAGGTTTAATTGGAGTTGGGACTACATTAGATCCATACTTAACAAAGTCAGACGCATTAACTGGAAGTGTTGTTGGCTTACCAGGAACACTCCCTCCAATAAGGGAAAAAATTACTATAAAGGCTAATTTATTAGAGAGAGTCGTTGGTACTAAGGAAGAGTTAAAAATTGAGCCATTAAGAACAGGAGAGGTTTTAATGCTGAATATTGGAACTGCTACAACTGCAGGAGTTATAACATCAGCAAGAGGAGATATAGCAGATATAAAATTAAAAATACCAATATGTGCAGATATAGGAGATAGAGTGGCTATAAGTAGAAGAGTTGGATCAAGATGGAGATTAATAGGATATGGAACTATTGAAGGATAATTTAAATTTTACTTTTGTTATTTTCAGATCATAAAATTCATTTATTAAAATTGACTTATTAACTTTTTAATTGTTTGAATTTTAATTAAAAAACTCTATTGGAGGGATTTAATATGAGATATCTAATAACAACTGCCTTGGCATATACGAATGGGCCTTTACACTTAGGTCATGCAAGAAGTACTTATATTCCAGCGGATATTATGTATAAATACTTAAAATTAAAAGGAGAGGATGTTATACATATAGGAGGAACAGACAATCACGGAGTTCCTATTGTATTAACTGCTGAAAGAGAAGGGACAACACCTGAAAAGATTGTTGAAAAATATCATAAAGAAATTAAAGATGATTTAGATTCTTTGGGAATTGAGTTTGATGCTTTTGGGAAAACACACAGTGAGATACATATAAAAACTGCTCAAGAGTTTTTTTTAAAGTTAAAAGAGAATGGATATATTTATGAGAAAGAGATAGAGCAATTTTACTGTGAAAATTGTAAAAAATTTCTGCCAGATAGATACGTTGAAGGAATCTGTCCATACTGTGGAGGAGAAGCAAGAGGAGACCATTGTGAAGTTTGTGGGAGACATTTGGAGCCTTATGAGTTAAAGGATCCATACTGTGTTATATGTAAAGGAAAACCAGTTATTAAAAAGACAAAACATTATTTCTTTAAATTAAGTGCTTTAAAAAAAGAATTAGAGGAATATATTAAAAATTCTGAAGAAATGCCTGAACACGTTAAAAATATGGCGTTAAATTGGATTAAAGAGTTGCACGATTGGGATATATCAAGGGATTTAGATTGGGGAGTGCCAATTCCAGGAACCAATCAAGTAATGTATGTTTGGTTAGAGGCACCTATTGGTTATATCTCATTTACAAAGATGTTAGGGGATGTTTGGAAAAAATATTGGTTGGAAAAAGATACAAAGATTTATCACTTTATTGGAAAAGATATCACTGTTCATCATGCAGTATTTTGGGTAGGAATGTTAATGGCTCATGGAGAGTATAATCTACCAACATCTGTAATTAGTGGAGGTTATCTAACCTTAGAAGGAAAAAAGATGAGCACAAGTAAAAAGTGGGTTATTTGGATTAAAGATTTCGTTAAATATTTTGATGCAGACTATTTGAGATACTATTTAATAATGTCTGCCCCTTTATTTAAAGATTGTGATTTCTCATTTGAAGATTTCAAAAATAAGATAAATAATGAGCTTATAAATATAATTGGAAACTTTACACATAGAGTTTTAACATTTACGCATAGAAAGTTTAAAAAGGTTCCAATAGTAGATGAAGAGAGATTAAAAGAGGAAGATAAAAAATTATTACAAAAATGTGAAGAAACTATTGATTTAGTTGATAAAAATATAAGGAGTTTCAAATTTAGAGATGCCTTAGTTAATATATTGCATCTTGCTATTGAGGGGAATAGTTACTTCCAAAAGATGGAGCCATGGGCTGTAGAGGACGAAAAAAGATTGGAGGAAATATTATATACTTGTTGCAAAGTAGTTAAAACCTTAGCCTATTTATTATATCCATATATGCCTAAAAAGTCTCTTGCTTTATTGGATTTAATGAATGAAGAACTTGATTTAAATTTAAAAGGAAATGAGTTAAAAAAACCAAAGATTATATTTAAAAAGATAGATGATAAAAAGATAGAAGAAATGAAGAAAAATCTCTATAAAAATAAAGAAAAAGAAGAAAATGAGGAAGAAAAAATGGAACAAATTGATATAAGTTACTTAGAAAAGATTGATTTGAGAGTAGGAGAAATTGTTGAGGCTGAAGATATACCTAAATCAAAAAAACTTTTAAAATTAGTTATTGATTTAGGGAATGAAAAGAGACAAATAGTTTCAGGAATTAAAAACTACTATAAAC
Organism: Methanocaldococcus lauensis; assembly: GCA_902827205.1. Taxonomy (GTDB): domain Archaea; phylum AGJL01; class Methanococci; order Methanococcales; family Methanocaldococcaceae; genus Methanocaldococcus; species Methanocaldococcus lauensis. Next base: position 460,816 of record LR792634.1, read on the forward strand.
CAGAGGAGTTAGTTGGTAAAAAAGTAATTATTGTATGTAATTTAAAACCTGCAAAGTTGTGTGGAGTTGTATCTGAAGGAATGATATTAGCGGCTGAAGATGATGAAGGAAAAGTTTGTCTATTAACAGTTGATAGAGATATAAAAGTAGGGAGTAAAGTAAGATAAAAAAGAATATCATAGAAAAAATGGGCAATTTTTATTTTTTATATGTTATCAAGATATATAAATTTTTTAAGAATGTTATGAGATTATAATCCTATTACTCTAAGAGGATATGTATGAAAAATAAACTAAAAGATATTGATGAGCTAATATTCACATTCTTTATTCTTCTTTCTGTATTATTTTTAACATTCATAATAAAGCCAACTGAAATAGTAGATATTATCGAATGGAAAACCATTTTTAGTTTATTCTACATATTAGTAATTGTTAATATTTTAAAAGACTGTGGATTTTTGGAGTGGATTTCTTTAAAAATACTGAAAAAAACTGATAGAGTTTTTGTTGTTCTAATTTTATTGACTTTAATAATGTCTATGTTTGTAACAAACGATATTGCTCTCTTTGTAGTAATTCCAATAACTTTAATAGTTGCAGAATATTGTAATATAAATTTAAGAAAAATTTTAATGTTGGAGGGAATTTCAGCAAATATTGGAAGTTCTTTAACACCCTTTGGGAATCCTCAAAATTTGTTCATATATCATCATTACAATATAAACCCAATAAATTTCATAGTAAATATGGTGCCATTGGAGATTTTTGGACTTTTAATTTTAATTCCTTTTTTAGATTTTAAAAGAGCAAAAATAAATATAGAATCAATAGAAATTCAAACATTTAAAAAAGAGTGGTTAATTTACTTATTAATATTTATTTTAGTTGTTGCATCAATTTTGGGAATATTTGATTATATTTATCTACTTCCAATAATTCTTTGTATTTCATTAATTAAGAGAGTAAAAATTGACTATCTATTTATTTTAACATTTTGTGCCTTGTTTATAGATATTGAGGGTTTAAAAAGGTTAGGTATTATAGAGTTTTTTAAAATTAGTTATGAGAATGACATATTTGTTATGGTCTATTCCTCAATATTATCTCAAATTCTTTCAAATGTTCCAACAGCTATTTTAATGTCAAATATATACAACAACTGGCTACCAATTGCCTATGGAGTAAATATAGGGGGAAATGGAACATTAATAGCCTCTTTTGCTAATTTGATAACTTTAAGATTGTCAAAGGGAAATATATATTTAATTGAGTTTTTGAAGTATGGATTTATAATCTATATGTTGCATTTAATTTTGTTAGTTATCTATCTTTATTTAAAAAACAGATTTTTATAATTTTTAATTTTGATGCCTTAAATAGAGCATAAATATTGTATTTTCAGACATACATCCTACACTAACTACACTAAGGATTAGTAGTAGTCCAATCAATACATTTGCATATTTCATAACAACACCTTAGGTAATTGAATTTAATTAACTTTTGGGATTATAGGTAATCACTATATATGATAATATAGGTATTATATAATACAGTATCTCCGAACATCATATCATCAATAGAAAAGATAATATTAATAGAAAAGTCATAATATCGAATAGTTACTAAAAAAATAGGAGGGGATAGAACTATGAACGACATAAGATTGTCGGCTATAAAATCATTTAACGAATTTAACGAATTTATAAACGAGGTTTTGCGAATTAATCCAAGAATTTATCGAGTTGAGGATTATACAAGAGGTTTTATAGAGGCAATGTCGAATCACACATACTTAGAGACCGTTAGCAAGCTAAATTATCCATCGGTGGACTCTTACTATCGATATATAAATAAGGCAAACAATACTATGTTTAAAGAAGTTTATAAATCTTTCGTTAAAAATGTATTTAACGATTTAAAAAAATTATAAAAAATTTTACCTATCGATAGATACGCATTTTGAGGGTTATTATGGAAAAAGGTTGGATTTAGAAGTAATTCATAAATTTAGAAAAGAAAAAGGTAGTAATGGCTCGTATAAGTTTATAGTTGCTACCTTACACACAGAAGATTTTTCGTTAATAATCTATTGTGACATTCTTGTTAAGGAGGATTCGTTATTTACTCATATAGAGGAGATTTTATCCTTTGCTATTAACGATTTAAAAATAAATCCACACGATATTATCGTCTTAACCGATAGAGAGTTTAAAGACCTTGAAATAATAAAAATCTTTGAACGATATGGCTGTAATTACATAAGTTTTATTCCGAAAAATAGTAGGGTTAAATACTATCTTGAGAATGAATACGAAAAAGGAGAAAATTGGAAGTTCGATTACTTTATTGACCAAAAAACTATTCCAAAATTAGTTATTGCAGAGGACGAAATAACTACAAATAACGAAAGAGAGAAGATATATTATACTTTTTTTAACTAATATTATAATCAACTTCTAGAATCCAAAATCTTATATAAAAACATACAAAAAACGATAGAATATCGAAACAAGGTTTAGATTGCTTAAAGATGTGTCTATAAAAACGAAATCAACTATTTAAAAGTTAGATTATTCCTTTTTATTCTTATATATCTTATTCATAACTTATGGACTAAAAGACGAAATAAAAAAAGAAAGTACGTCTCTAAAATTCTTCATCGTCGAAATTAGTAAGTTATTAGATAGATTTAATTATTTAAATGTGGTTGTGAGTAATACCCGGTTGTGCATACCTAGTGCATATTCGTAGATACTGTATATAAATTTAATGTAGAAAATTAACCAAATATTTAAATAGATAAATACAATAGGTGTAAAAATATAAATGTGTATTTAATATTAAAAATATTGAAAAAATTCTTAAAAATGTAAATTAAAAGATATTTTTTATGTATTAAGCATTACTTTTTCGAGTTTTTCTAAAATATTAGTTTTCTCTTCTTTATTAGTTTTTTTATCTAAATAAGAGTATATAAATTTTACAATATCATTATTTTTTTTAATAAAATCTTTGCAATATCTTAATTTTATGTTATTAAATATTTTTTCACGGTCATTTTCATTATTTATATCTAAGTTTATATAAATCTCTGTTACACTCTTTTCAAGACCACCATGAGCTAGGAAATTTCTAATATTAAATTTATCTTTATCTTCTTTTCTAAATTTATACATAGGTATCCAAGATTTTGATATCTTGTTAATTTCCTCTTCATTATATTTTTCTTTAAATATGCGATATATTGTAGATAGTTCCCTTCCAATAAAACTACTATATGGATTATTACAGAATAACTTATCTTTTAACTCATTAATTTCCTTTAATGATAACTCATCTTTAATATATTTCTCTAATTTGCATTCTTTAGAAATCTTATATGCTTTTATTATAGAGTCAAAATCTGTTGTTAGTTTTAAGTATCTTTTTAATATTTTATTATCTGTATCTATTTGGATATACTTAAAATACAAATCTATAATACCCTCTGCTATTTTTTCTATAATTTTGTAATCCACATAGAAAGTTGAATAAACTAAAGGTAGGGCATATTTTATAGATGCTAAAAAAGCATTTATATTTTGTTTCAATAATTTTAAATTCTTTATATCATTATTTTGATTTATTGTCTTTTTAATCTCCCCAATTCTTTCTTTTGGAGTATATTCAGTAGTATCTAATGGATTTTGTTGAATTCCACTAAATTGATATGTTGGGATAATTTTTGAATCCTCAACGATATGTATCTTTAACTCTGCTAAATCCCCACCATAAGGATCTGAGTTATAAACTGTTAATTTAGCATCATTTCTTATGGCTAAGATTTCTAAAATATCTCTAATTGCTTTGTATGTTAGAACTGGCATATAATTAATTCCATGTGTTAAATCTAAGTGTATATGAACATTACCACTGATATTTTTGGCAAGTTTGTATAATATAAATGAATAATAATCTCTTAGATTACCTAAAAATTTACCATTTGGGAATGAACCTACACCGGGACATACAATTATTTTATAATTTTTAATCTCTAAATTTTCATTTTTTATAAAGTTTTCTACATCATTTTTTACTTCATAAATAATGTCATTATAATTATCAGAATTTAGATTTGATAAAGTATCTAATACTAAGATATAAGTTTTATCTGGTTTTATTTTTTCAGAAATGACTGATACAGATGTCTTTGACGGTTTTTTAATATCTTCAAAAGAATATATTACTTCTCTCCAACTTTTAAAATTTCCCCATGGTGCTATTAATATATTTTCCATATTACTCCCATCTCTCAATTTTTATCCAACCCATTGGTAATTTTGCCGTTTTATCTTTCATATATACTGTTTTTGTAGTAGGGAAATCAGTATATTCTTCTGCAGATTGCCATGCTTTTATTAATTTTTCATTATTACCAGCCATCTTTATGAATAATTCTTTAATCTCATCAAATTTTTTATTTTCTTTATCGTGCTTCCATAATAAGGGATATATCGTTTTACTGAAAAAGCCCCCACCAAATCCTAAATTTAAGTATATTGCGTTGTTATTTTTTATATCCTTTAAAAGTTTTTCATAAAAGTCTTCGATATATATAGGATAATTTCTTTTTAATTCAAATTCTACAATACATTCAGCAAAACTATTACAAATATCCTTTAAGATTTCAAATTTATCTGTTTCATTTCTTATATTATATGAAGTTTTTAGTTTTAGTTTTTTAGATATTTCATTTATAAATTCATCCTCAATTTTTATATCTATATCAAAACTACCATCTACTAAAGCTTCTACATCTTCTTTTACTCCAAAAGGATTTCCATGTCTCTTTTTTATATACCATCTTTGAGTATTTATAAACTTAAATGTTCCATTCAAATTTAAGGAATCTGAAATTTTAAGATATTTAAAAAAGTCATTCTGAGCATTATTAGATATTGCATAACTAATAAGTACTTTTTCCATATCTTTTATTTTTATTTTTTTAGTTTTTGTTTCACTGTTATTTAGGTTTAGTATTTTTAGTAATTTGTTAAAATGTTTATCATAATAATAAAACAAATATGCAGTTCTTATTGCCCCTTTAATAGAACTTCCAGGAATATATGGAACTCCATTTTGAGATATAAACTTTTTAACTCTTGTTTTACTATCATTTTTTATTTCACAATCTAATGACTTAGATACATAGTTATCATCAGTAGGACATAATTTCAATCTACTTAGAATATCCTTAGCATTAACCTCTATTCTATTATTGTGAATATTTTGCTTTATATAATCAGTTATTTCATTTATTTTCTTAATATCATTAATATTATCTAAAACTTTATTGAAATTCACAATATACACTTTACTATTCTCTATAAAATAATCTAATGGAGTATATTCGTCCCCACAACCAATAAAAACTGGTGATAATACTTTACACTTTACTATCATTATAATCCCCTTTAAATGGAATTAATATTGGCTTTCCATGGAGATAAACATTATGACATTTAAAGTTTTCAGGAGCAATATTGTCTAATACGCAACCTTTAAAATCTGATTTAACGATAGAACCCTCAGTTAAAGCCAAAACTCTTTTTTTTGGATATGAAAAACTGTATGGTGAGTATATGTAACCTCCAAATTCCATAAATTTGTAGTATATAATTTTATCGTAATCGTTTTTATTTGGAATAGCAATTCCCAATGTAGTTTTATATCCTAAATTATCAGACATTTTGAATAAATTTTTAAAATCGTTATTTAATTCAGAAATCTTTACGCTTTCAAAAAATCCTGCTCCAGAACTCCTTTCTCCACCCAAACCTTCATCGGCTATTAACCTTATAGATGCCTCTAATTTTTTAATAAATTCCTCATCATCACTATTATAATCAATTAAAAAGTAATAACCAACATTTTTATGTAGTTTTATGAATTCAACAGTGTATAATTGTCCTCTGTTATCTACTTGTAATGAAATATTTTTTATTCTATCTATTGCCACTTTTTGTTCAAGAATTGAGGATATTAACTTAATTTTTACATCTTTTAATGAATTCTTTTCTATATTAAATCCTTCTTTTATTTCGTCTATTTCGTCCTTTGATATTACTATCTTTTTATTTATTGTCTGATTGTTTATTATTTCTTTTAAAATTTCTCCATCCCATTTTATTTTTCCATTTAAGTAATCTATGTATGCTTTTATAGAAAAAAACTGTATTTTTTTGACATCTTTTGGAGTAATACCTTTAATATTTTCCTTTAAAATATAAAAGTAGGGATGTTCTGGTTTAGGGATTAAATAAATATCTTCATTATTTCCATCAATTTTTAAAAATAAAGATGAAATTTTTATATTTTTTAATTCTTCAAGATTTTTATCATTTTTTCCATATAACTTTACATAATTATTAAATATTGCAGAAAATAAACTGTTTGAATGGAAAATATAGCCACTATGTTCTAAACTACCCTCTCCAAAGTGATATTTACTATTTATTTTTGGTTTTAATTCTACCAACTTTATATTTTCAATAACTTCCATAGTATCCACCAAAAATTATAGAAAATAAAGAATTAAAAACAATTTGGTTATTCATTAGTTATCATTTAGATCATTTTGGTCATAAATCCAAAAATTATTGTCATTATCATCTTTTTTATCTAAATCATTATCTAAAATTTTGATTAATTCATCTAAATTATCTGTAGGTTTGTTTGGCATTATGATTTCATTAGCATTTCCTTCATAATATTTTTTGGGTCTATTAATTAACTTTAACTCCTTAAATTTGATTTTACCATATCCTCTACTTCCAGAACCTCCTAAATAATCATCTTCTAACAACTTCATACCTTCAATAAATTTTTTTATTAACTCTTTATCGTTCTTTTCATAAATGTTAAACACTACTTCAAATTTAAACCTACTTCCTTTTACAACCCTTTCAGTAAATCTTGGATGTTTAGCAGTTCCTTTTAATCTATCTATCATATTTTCTGGCTTAATTTCTAAGTAATCATTAATTTCTTTTAGCTTTACTAATTCATTATTTTCTTTTTTAACTAAATAGGCATCCCTTACAACGACCCTTGGAGGTTTTATAATATTGTTTGAATTATGAGGTCCAAATAACTGACATATATCACATTGACCACATTCACACGGTTCGCCATTATTTTTTGGTATTCTATTTTTAGTATCGTTATCTATTTTGTACGTCCCATATACTTTTTCTAATAGACTTCTTATTTTTCCTTTTAAAGAACTACCTGGAATATATATAAGACCATTAGCATCTTTTATAACTGGATTATCTGTTCCCCCAATTTTTAATGTTTCTTTATTACCCCCAATATGAATTCCAGTTTGTAGTTCAACAATACCCTCTAATATAACCTTACCTTTTAATAATATCCTATTATCTTGAGAATCTTCTGAAACCTTTGGAATATTATTTGTATTATCTCCAAAAACCATAATATCCCCCAATTAATGTTCTGATTTTGCAGAGATTCTATGATATGCTACAACAGATTCATAAAAGGTCTTGAAGTTTTCAAATTTTTCAAATTTCTCTTTTGGAGTGGATGTATTATCATCTATATTATCGATTACACTATTAATAAGATACTCTAATTTTTTTAACGCTAATTTTTTATTACTATCTTTTTTTTCTTTTCCATAATAATATGCAATTTTTGGCTTTATCAATGAGAACTCAATAAACCATTTAATATTTTTTCCTCCATCATTTTTCTTATAATTTTCATAAATTCTTAATACATAATCATAAAACTCTCTAAATTTTGTAGAGGGTAAATCTGAAAAGTGCTTTTCTGCAAGATATTCAGATAGTAATATTATTTCGCATATTTTATCTGCTAATTCTTGAAGATTTAATATATCCTTTACATACTTGTCGATAATTTTACAAAAAATTACATAATCTATTTCTTGAAATATAGCATCTACATTCCTTGCTAAATCTCCTTTCAAAGAGTCTTGGAATTTTTTTATATCTATATTCCCTATATCTTTTTGCATAATAATTAAATCTAATATATCATTTTTGACATTTTTAGGTATATCATAAGTTTTATTTTTAATATTAACTTTTAAAGGCTGAGTTTTTAGGTCCTCGATAATATTACTAATATCACTTAAAATCTGACTGTATTTTTCATTATATTCTAAACAATAGCGATTTCTGGGGTCTTTAATATTATTTTCAATCTTATTTTTTAATTTATCTAATGTATTTTGATTATTATTTTGAGGATTTTTGGAAGATTGTTTTCTATTATGTCTTTGCTTATGCATTTTTCTCACCCTCCCTCGTTTTAAGTTCAACAATTTTGGCGGCAACTTTCAAATCATTACAACTGAATTTAATTTTAGGGGACTTTATTTGCCCCATAACCTTACTTTTAAGATAGTCTTCAATAAATTTAACATTCTTATCTAATTTATTGTTATTTTTGTAGTTTCTATAAAGGTAGTAGAGCATTCTCCAATAGTAAGGTAGATTTAATATAATCTCACCATTATTTTTCTTATTAATGACCTTATTTAATCTATCTGCCACATTTTGAGAGATATGCAATAATCTTCTGCTAATCTTTGAATCTTTTGAAATTAAAGCATTTTCAAACATCTTTTCTAATTCATTCTCATTAATATTTTCAACTAAACTTTCAAATTCCAATAATATTTCGTATCTTTTAGGTAAGATTCCAATTTCTTGCAATTTTTTCCATTTTTCCCATATTTCTTTATTATAATAAACTTCTAAGTTCCAGTTCATAGGACTTTCAAAGATAGACAAAGCATTTTTATCTATCTTCATATTATCATCTTCATAAATACTATAACCTTTTGCAGTTTCTAATTCTTCCTCTGCTATATTAACTGCCTTTTTGAATTCAAACTTTGGATCAATTAAAACAATTCCTGCACTTAGTGTAATATCTGGATTATAGCACACAAATTTCGAAAAGTCCTTCCTAATTCTTTTAGCTAAATCAATAACAACATCCCAACTTCCAACTATTAAGGTATCATCACCCCCAGAATAAACTAAGTATATATAATCTTTGTATTTTACGGGTTTTCCATTTATTTTTACAGTATCAGCTTTACCAGTGTTTATTAAATGAGGAATGTATCCTGTAAAAAATAAAGTTAACATGGAACTTAATGTGCTCATTCTTGAGATAGATGCTCTACTTTTTATTTTTTTGTTATTTTCAGTAGATTCTTTACCTAAACCCTGAGTAAATATAGTCCCAAGATAATCAACATCCATCTTCAATATTGCTATTTTATTAGTTCCAGTTCTTTCTTTAGCTAAATTTGCTAAAGTATCAAAATCTCTTATTTTATATTCATTATTATCTTCATCTTCTTCTACTTTCTCTAATGGAAATGCAATACTCCATATTTTATATGGTATTATAAGTTCTCCACTATCATGAGGCAAATAGTATGTGTCAAGCCAATAATTGTTGTCATTAAAATCTAAACCTAACTTATCAATTAGTTCTTTAATTGCGGGAACATTAGAAAATTTCGTCTTTATTTTTAGATGTTTTATTTCAAATTCTTTATTGAATTCAATTTTTTTATTAATTTCAAACTTTTTCAAAATTTCTGTAAGCATTATAAAAGATGCACAATATTTACAAATTATTTCTTTATTATTTTCTTCATATAAATAGAAGTATTCTTTATTTTCATTTTCTTTCTTTAATTCAATATCTCTATTGCATATCTTACATTTGTCCTCTTTTTCAGAGCCATAAGGCTTAAAAATTTCACTAATTTTATAACTAAATTTTTTAAACTTCTTTTTAAGAGTAACATCTGCAACATATCGCCAAATTTTTGCAAAGTTTTCATCATTTTTCATTTTGAAGTTATTTGGGGTTACATCATATTTTTCAATAGTAACATAGATTTTTGTTTTAAACATATTGTATAATGTGTCGTTTATTTTTTTTTCAAATTCATTAATTTTATTGTCATCTACAAGATAACTCAAAATATATAAATGACCTCCTCCATAATATAGTATATTAGCTATTGGTAAATTTAGCTCTTTACAAATGTATTTTGCTAAATATTCAGTTAAGAAATCCAAGTAAAAACTTCTACCTTTTAATAATTTTATAGCATATTTTGAAGTGATTGTAAAAATAAAATTCTGTATTCCAGATATATCTCCATGAATTAATGAAAATACTGGCTTATTCCAAAGTTTTTTGTTATTTTTCAGTAGTTTTTCGATATCATCATCTGTTAGTTTTCCATCTTTGTATAAATTATATAAACAACAGGCAATGGCACAAGTAGTTTTTAAATGGTCAAATAATGATATATCTGGTAAATAACCTTCCTTTTTCCAATTGGTTGCTGAGGGAATACACCATAAGTATTTTTGAATTAACTGGAATAACTTTTCAAAGTTGTCAATTTTTACTTTTTTATTTTCTAATTCATTTTTAAATGCATTGTATAAAGTTTCATAGGATATATTTGGGTTTAGGTATGGAAAGATTACCTCTTCTTTAATTGAAAGAGGTCTTAAATAGTATTTCATTCCATTTCTGTATAGTTCTTCTTTGTTTTTCTTTATTTTTTTATGATAAAACTTATCATCACTAATATCTATAAGTTCAAAAACTGACAGTAATGCTTGATCTTTTTTTGGTATATTTAGACATTCTTCAACATCTTCCCTCTCTCCACTACTTAGCCAGTCAGATAATATTAGAATTTTAACTAAGGGGTTAGAATTACTTTTATTGTGATGCTCTCTAATCAATTCAATGACTAAATTTTTAATCTCTTCATTAATTCCTAAGTTTTTGTAATATTTTTCAATAAACTCTGCCCCACACTCTTGATGTTTTATTCTTGGATTTTTAGCCCTCTGTATAAACTTCCCAATATCGTGCAATAAACTTCCAATCATTAACGCTTTATAATCGTTGTCCATACCAATCCCCCATAATAAGTAATATTTGTTAATAGGTCTATTTATATTTTCTGAATCTACAATGTTTAAATTCTCTAATTGTTATTACTTTACCATCTTCTATAACTTCTTTAACCACTCTTTTTGTAGTTGCATAGATAGGAATTAAATTATTCTCAAAGGCATAATTAACCATATTGTATGTTGCTCCAAAGTCCCCCTGTATTAATACATAGTCCCCATCATTTGCATTATTTTTTAGAAATTCTTTTATTGGTTTTAGATAATCGGTTATATCCTCAATTTCTGGAGGAATATTGCTCCAAATATTTTGTAATTCTTTTGGCAAATATATAAATTTATCTACCTTTAAATTTTCCTTTGCATCTTTTATTTGGTCATCAGTAAGATTATGAGAAAATAATAAAAACATCTTTGGCAAAATTATCACCTATTTTTAGAATTTGAGAATCTTTCATATTCTTTTTTTAACATATCAAGAGGTAAATTTTCTTTAATAGACGATAAATCCTCATTCAATTGATTTATAATATCCTTCACATGGGAAAGAATCTCATCATTTATTTTATTTCCATTTCTTTTATAACTGAAAATTTTATAATATCTATTATTTAGAGAATTCATAATCTGATTTTTAGAGCATAATCTTCTATTCAATATGAGCCATTTAAATACTTTGAAGTAATCTTTACTACTAACATTGTATGTTTTTGATAGATTGAAGGAGATATAATTTAATAGAGCAAATTCTAAGACATTAAAATCATAGAAATCTTCATCTTTGTAGTTATTAACTATATTCATTATAGTATTAACCTTCTCTACTACATCTTCATTATTATCAAGTCCTTCTAAAATTTCAATAACCTCTCTTAATTTTTCATTAGTACATCTATTTTTACATTTAGGAGATAACAAATTCTTTTCTACGAAATTCCAATATATTTCGATATTTTCAAGTTTATATGCATTAATAACTTTTTGAATTAGCAAAGTTTTAAGTAATCTATTTAGTAAATTTAAATAATATTCTCTATTATTCTTACTATTGTTAATTTTCTCTATTAAATTGTCTATAACTTCCTCTATATCTGGAGGGTTCTTTTTATATAATTCTTCAATACTTTCTAAATCTTTATCAGTATTAAATTTCACACCTTTACGGACAGCATCTGCATGTGCTATTGTATTTCTTATATCTCTCAATTTTTCATAAATTGCATTAACTTCCTTAAAGAACAATAAATCTACGGCATAAGATAATCTTTTCATTAAGTCCCTATTTTTGTGTGTTGGAGTTAATCCATATTTTTCACATAGCATCCAAAATATAGAGTCAGTTAAACATAGATATCCAGAACTGTATTTTTTATTATCAAAATTCCACTCTGCCATTAATTTTTGAAACTCATAGTATGAAGATACATTATTAAATCTTTCACTAAATTCCTTTAACTTTGGAATAATATATTTTGTAAATCTTCCAAAATCTTCATTGATGTTGTTCAATATTTTATTTAATTCCTTTATATCTTCCCTAACTTCCCTTAAATAGTTTGCATCTATATGGATTGAGATTTTTCTAAGATTATTAGCCAATAATTTGTTTTCTTCTTCCAACAAATCAGAAATTAAATAACTATTTCCATATTTTGTAAATTCATACATTCCTTTAACCCAATCAAGAATTTCAAATATAGGGCTTAAATCAACAATTGGAGCATAATTTAGTTCTTTATAAACATCTAACATTCCATAATATATTCCTTCAAGTTTAATATTTTTGAAGTATCTAAGAAATTCTAACATTACATACATAAATAGAGGAATAGATCTAAATGAATGAGTAATATCCAAATAAATTTCATCATTGTCATTTATTTCATTACTTAAAGACATAAAAATATCGAAATTCTCCCAAATTTCTTCTTTATTTATTCCATACTTAATAAGCAAACACTTAGAGCCACCTTTTGCATTAGGATTAATCTTTTTTAAATATTCATCTAAAACATTACATAGTTCTTTTAAATCCTCTTCTTTCAATTCATGATTTTTATAATTAGATTTTCCAACCTTTTCTCCGATATATTTCCAATATTCTTCATTAAATCTCCCAATTTTTTGAGCATAATGTTTATAGAGTTCCTCCCACATAGATTTACTTGTTCCGACAACTATAATTTTATCTATCTTTAACTTTTCAACTAAAACTGATAAAACAAAAGAACTCTCTATTTCTTTATTATCCCCTTCGAATCTGTATTTTGCGGTTCGATATTGCCTTTTGTATATATCTTCGTTAGTATCTCCTACACCTAATGGGGCTATTAATATTTTAGCCAAATATCATCACCTAACTTTGCAATATTTATGAGTGTTAGACAAAATTATATAAAATAAAAACTTTAGCGAAGATATATAAAACAAATAGTGTTATATAGAGATAACAAAATATAAGACAAAATTTGTATAAAATGTGTAAAGGTGAGGTTAATGAAAATATACTTAAACGGAAAATTTGTTGATGAAAAGGATGCGAAAATTTCAGTATTTGACCACGGTTTGTTGTATGGAGATGGAGTATTTGAAGGAATTAGGGCATATGATGGCGTTGTTTTTATGTTAAAAGAACATATTGACAGATTGTATGATTCTGCAAAATCTATTTGCCTTGACATCCCTCTAACAAAAGAAGAAATGATTAACGTAGTTTTAGAAACTTTGAGAGTTAATAAGTTAAGAGATGCATATATAAGGTTAGTAGTTACAAGAGGAGTTGGAGATTTAGGGTTAGATCCAAGAAAGTGTAAAGAACCAACAATTTTCTGTATAGCAATTCCTATGCCTCCATTATTAGGAGAGGATGGGATTAGAGCAATAACAGTTTCTGTTAGAAGGCTACCAGTAGATGTTTTAAATCCTGCAGTTAAATCATTAAATTATTTAAATAGTGTGTTAGCAAAGATTCAGGCAAATTATGCTGGAGTTGATGAAGCATTTTTATTAGATGATAAAGGATTTGTAGTTGAGGGAACAGGAGATAACATTTTCATAATTAAAAATGGCGTTTTAAAAACTCCTCCAGTCTATTCAAGTATATTAAAAGGAATAACAAGAGATGTGGTTATAAAATTGGCAAAAGAGGAAGGAATTGAAGTTGTTGAAGAACCATTAACCTTACATGATATATATACTGCTGATGAACTTTTCATTACAGGAACAGCTGCAGAAATAGTTCCAGTGTTTGAAGTGGATGGTAGAGTTATAAACAACAGAAAAGTAGGGGAAATAACTAAAAAACTAAGAGAAAAATTTAAAGAGATTAAAACAAAGTGGGGAATAAAAGTAAATTTTAAATAATTTTTTATAACAATATATCATTAATGGATGTCTTTGGACTTGGAAGTTATCAACTCTATATCTTTCTGGATTCATTGAGAGTATATCATTGATCTCCGCCCATGTCGAGGTTTTTATTATCTTCCCACTGGTTAAATTAGATAATAACTATTAGGGACTCCATTTTTCTCCCGCATCTGAGTCAAGTATAATCTCTATTTCTTATACATACTTATATCTAAATCTTTAGATAATGAAAATCTATTAATGTCTATATTTGTCTATGAAAAATTAAACAGTTCTAAATGGCAGATGATGACGTTTATCCCCGTCTGAGCGGTGATGAGTAGCAAGCCGACTGATGCCATTTTTTATAAATCAACTATATATTTTATTATCCACATATCTCCTTCTTTTTTAACTTCCATTTTATGGTAAGTTACTGCCTTTACTTCTTCTTTTATGTTATGTTTTTCTTTGTTTATTTTTTCTCCATATGCTATGCATTTTAATCTGTATTCATTGTTATTTTTTTCAATTTTCATATCAAAGTCACTAAAAACTAAATTTTCTACATCACTATAAAAAATCAACTCATTTAGAAAATTATACAAAAGTTCTTCTAAATTTTCTCCTGATACTTCAAATTCTATTTTTTCTTTTTTATCAACTTTGTCTATATCCACCATTATGTGAAAAAGTCCCTTAGCCGCTTCTTTGAAGGCATCTTCTAAACTTTTCCCCTTAGCAATAATTCCCATATCCGCAGTAGTTTCAAAAAATTCAAACATCTAAATCACCTCAATAGTATAACCACTACAACTATTTTCCTTATACTCTCTAATCTCAAAATCTACATCTAAAAAGTGCTTAACCACCCAAATGTTAGTTTTTGTATGATTTGTAATTTCTGAAACTCCAACTATTCCTTTACCAAAAGCTAAAAATGGTATTATTTGATCTCCCATATATTTGTCTAAAGCCATTCCCGTCTTTCTTTCATTTAATAAATCTTTTACAGATCTTTCGGCAACAATTTCTGCCCTCAATCCTTTTTCACCCAAACAACTACTTCCAATAGTGTCGTTCCATAAAACAATTCCTGCTCCAGTGGATAAACCTCTTGAAGTTTCTATTTTTATATTTGGATTTAGTTTTTCTTTATTTAATAGTTCTACTGCCTTTTTTCTCATTCTTCTCGCTATATTCACATCTAAATTTTGCACATAACTAATTCCTTCAACCAAGTCAGATTTAGTATGCTCTATTAAGTTAAATTTTTTAATTTTTGATGGCTTAACTGTAAAAATAACTTCTCCTCCACCTTCTGGATAAAATCCTCTTTTTAATACTTTCAATTCTGTTAATATTCCAAAATTTTCAAGTATTTTTAAGGTTACATTTTTCACATAGTCTATTGGTGGAGATTTCTTAACATCAGTTCCTCCTTTAATTTTCACTGTAAATTTTTTATCAATCCCTAAGGATAAAGGTAATAATGTCTGTATAACTAAGGATATACTACCGGCAGTTCCTATATTTATCTCAAAATCTTTTGGAGCTAATTTTGAAGGTATAAAAATTAACTCTTCAGAACCAACATACAGCCCATAAACTTCTGCATTGCAAAGTTTTTTTACTGCCTTAACAGATGCAACATGTTGATGAGACAGACCTTTATTTTTTCTTTTTTTTCTAATGTTTATTATTTTTACTGGTTTTTGCATTAATGCAGATAAACTTACAGAGGTTCTAACAATCTGTCCTCCGCCTTCTAAATAGCTACCATCAATAACAATTAAATCCTCGCTCAAAGCATCACCTTAATAATTCTTTATAAAATTTAACTTTTAATTTTTCTAAGTTTTGCGATAAAGAATGGCTCATTTGGAGGAATTACTCTTAAAGTACCTTCTATTCCCCCTCCAATTACATTTATTTTTTTAAAGTTGTTTTCAATTGGTAAAAGTTCTACATCATCTCTTTTATTTAATATGTATCTTATAACTTCTTCATTCTCTTCCTCTTCGGCAGAACAAGTGCTATAAACTAAGATTCCCCCTTCTTTTAGTAAGTCAATTCCTATATTCAATAGTTCTTTCTGTCTCAATGAACAGTATTTTATATCCTCCTTTGAAACCTTTCTATTTTTATCTTTAACTATATTTCCAGTGCATGGAGCATCCAATAAAATTTTATCAAAAAGGATATTATTTTTTAATAAGTAATCTTTGAATATTCTCATATCTTTGTTTATAATAATTGTATCTAAAATTCCCATTCTATTTATGTTTGATTTTAATGCTTTAATTCTCGATTTACTTATATCAACAGCCACTATTGTTCCAGAGTTTTCCATTAATTGGGCTAAATGTGTTGTTTTCCCCCCGGGAGCGGCACACATATCTAATACAAAACTATTTTTTTCTGGATTTAAGACAATTGGAGGAATCATTGAGGAGATAGATTGAGGAATGTAATAGCCAAATAAGTATTCAGGTGTGCAACCTATAGAAAATGGAGATTTTATTACTTTAAAGGCATAATGTAGGAAAGTTTCTTCTAAGATAACATTTTTTTCTTCTAATCTTTTTTTTAGTATTTTAGGATTTATTTTTAATGTATTTACCCTTATATACTGCATTCTTTCCCTCTCTTATAATGTCAATAACTTTCAAATATCCTAAAACCAATATTGGAATAAGAGATAAAATAATAATATAGCCAACAATATCGTGATAAAATATTGGATTTTTGGGATAAAGATTTACATAATAACAAACTAAAACAATTCTAAAAATATTTACAAAAAATGCCAATAATAGGAAAAATAACCCAATTATGAATTCTTTAATATTTTTGGAGTATAAAATAATGAGAGATAATATTCCAGATGTTATAAAACTTCCAGTGCATTCTTTGATTACTTCTACTTCTGCATTTGGTAAATATATAATGTTATTTATTATTTTTGCATTAGGAATTATTAGTTTAACAAAAATATACGAGAGATAGGCAACTACTTCAACAATATATTCTCCAAAATAATTCAAAATAAAAAATAGAAAAAAGAATAGGATATAAAATTTTATTAAAAATACAATAGTTTCTTTTTTATTTTTACCACTTGTGAATATAGCCACCACCACAAAATTGCTCTCCGTCTATAAATTGCCCTTTTTCTATAATTCTGCCAATTTTGTAGATTTTTGAATAATCCTTTACAATATCTTTAACTTTATTATATTTTGATGTTGTAAATAAAAGTTCAAACTCTTCTCCACTGTTTAAAACAACTTTTATAGGGTTAAGATTAAATTCTTCACAAAATTCAATAACATCTTCTGGAATTAATTTATAGATTTTATCCTCATATAACTCAAAATTTTTGAAATATTTAATTTCTTTCCCCAAACCATCTGAAATATCGCAACATCCACTTATATATTTATTCATTAAAATTCCTTCTTTAACTCTTGCAATGGGTTTTCTTAATTTTTCTATAATTTTTGGATATTTCTCACAGAGTTTTTTAAACTCACTGTTGCTAATTTTTTTATCTTTAAACATATAGTATAAGGTTAAGGCACAATAAACTCTCCCTAAATCGTTAGTTACACATATCCAATCTCCAACATTTCCCTTCCTGTAAATTGGATTATCTGTTATCCCAATTGCAGAGCCAGATAAAATTAGTTCATCTCCTTTATTTGTATCTCCACCAACTACTGGACAGTCATACAGTTTAGAGAAATCATTTAAACCCGTGTAGAGTTCTTTAATAAAATTTTTATTTGCCTCTTTTTCAGATAAAGATATTGACAATAAAAACGCTAAAGGTTTAGCACCCATAGATGCAATGTCAGAAACATTTGCAGTTAAAATTTTTCCTCCAATTTCGTAGGGTTTAAATATAGAAGGAATGTGAGTTTTTTTAATCATCATATCTGTTGTAAAAACTAAATAAAGATTATCATTAATCTTTATAACTGCACAATCATCATCAATTCCTTTTATAATATAATTATTAGAATACTTTAGGGTTTTTCTAATTATTTCAATTATTGTTATTTCGTCCATTTTATCCTCTATTATTTATTTTTATTGTTTAAATCTGTTGGATAACTTCCTAATATGTTCCCTTTCATATCTACAATTATACATCCAAATTTAATTCCATTCCATCTTTCACTAACTCTTTCAACTACTCTTTTAGCTATAAGATTAAAAACATCTTTTAAAACTCCTCTTTTCTCTAAAATTTTTAAAACTTCCTCAGTAGTCTTTGAATATAAAATTTTCTTTAAATCCTTCTTATTATCAATAAATAAAGAGGAATAGGCAGTTAAAATCTCATTTCTACAATCTGCAACTTTTGAGTGAGTATTATAAATTCCACCAGATAACTTAATTATTTTTCCAGCGTGTCCTAATATTATTATTTCCTTAACACCTTTCTCTTTTGCTTTATCGAGCATAAATCCCCAAAAGTTTGAAACCTCAATAATTTCCTCATCTTTAGCATTTAATATTTGTTTAGCAAATCTTACTCCAATATTTCCAGGAACAAAAATTAATCTTTTAAATCCATTTGCCAATGCTACATCTATTTGAGGAACTAAAGAATTCATATAAGCCTCGTTAGACATAGGTCTAACTATTCCAGTGGTTCCTAATATTGACAATCCACCAACAATTCCTAATTTGGGATTTAGTGTCTTTTTAGATAACTCTTTACCTTTTGGTATTGATATTATAACTTCAACAATCTCATTATCATTTAGCAATTTTAATAGATTTGTTTTAATCATCTCCTTTGGCTTTGGGTTTATTGCATACTCTCCTTTTTTTACCTGCAAACCATCCTTAGTAACTATTCCTACTCCTTCCCCACCTTTAATTACAACATCTCTTTTCCCTTTTTTTAATACAACTTCAGTTATAACCTCAACGCCATTAGTTATATCTATATCTTCTCCAGCATCTTTAACAACTACTGCTATCGCTCTATTATCATCTAATTTTTCAATTTTTTTTATTGGAATGATTAACTTATCTCCATTTAAATTTTCAATTTCAACATAATCAAGTTTTTTTCCAAATTTTAAATAATACAATGCTGAATAAGCCCCAGCAGTGGCACAAGATCCAGTAGTATAACCAAATTTTGATTTTTTTCTAAAATCGTATATCATACTATTTCCCTTATTTTTCTTTATCTTCTTCTCCTTTTTCTAAATCTCAACTTTTTAGTTATTAAGGGAATTCTTTCCACTTCAAGAGCGTCAGATGTAGGATAAACCTCTGAAATATAGGCTGAAAAGGTTATTGGATATCTTTGCCTTTTCATCTCATCTATAATATCCTCTAATATAAATGGATTTAAATAAATTTTATTGTTAATAATTTCAAACTCTACCTCATTTTCTTCCAATATATTTGCAATTTCTTTTAAATCCTCTTCATTATCAAAAATCATGATTCCTCTTAATAATAAACCCTCGTCAGTTATTACTTCATAAGGTTTAGCAACATTCTTAGCCCTATTTATAAGTCTATTTTTCATTTGAATAGCATCCTTTAAAACTGATGGACAGTAATGGATGAACATATTTCCTTTAAATTCTTTAATAACTTTTAAAGATGTTTCTTCACTTCCTGCTATAGCGTTACTAACATCATCCTTTGGATAAAATCCTCTCTTTTCTAATTCATAATAGTTTTCTTCAGAAAATTCAAATTCATTAATATTCATAAATTTTGCTAATCCATCAACAGATT
Source organism: Methanocaldococcus lauensis (assembly GCA_902827205.1). Taxonomy (GTDB): domain Archaea; phylum AGJL01; class Methanococci; order Methanococcales; family Methanocaldococcaceae; genus Methanocaldococcus; species Methanocaldococcus lauensis. Next base: position 480,941 of record LR792634.1, read on the forward strand.
CAGCCAACTTTAAAATCTCATTTTCCATATTTGGAATCCCTGGAATTTCTACTCCAACATCTTCAATATATTTATTACATAAACTCAACTTATCGCATAAAAATTTTACATACTCCTCATTATATCCTTCATTAAATATCTTTGTTGGATGCAACCTTATTTCATCTAAACCAGCCTCTTTTAATAGTTTTAATTTATCTTCAGTTACACTTTCTGGCGTAGTATATAGATGAGCGTGGAACTCTTTAAATTCATCTTTTAAAGCCTTTAAAAATTTTACAGTTCTATTTATTTTTAATAAAGGATCTCCTCCTGTTATACCAACTCCTCTACTACTACATAACTTTGCCTCATCAATAGCCTCTTCAACAGTTGTAATCAATCTTTCATTCGCATATATCACATCTTTACCTTTCCTTTTTTCAGATAGTGGGCAATAATAGCAATTATTATTACAAATTCCAGTGATAAATAAAACTAACTTCTCTCCCTTAACACACTGCTTACAACCTTCTGGCAATTTATTGTAATTTTTTTCTATGTATTTCTCTATTTCCTCAACATTCATACAAACCACCAATAGAATTATATACCTCAAATTTAAATAATACTATGGCGGATGATGAACGGAGTAGCTGCTGAACTGTGATGAGTGATGGGCGAACTGACGCCACTTTTTACTTTTATATCGTTAATTGTAATTCTTTTTTAAATAATAATCCAATTTTTATAATTTATTGAGTTATTACTTTTTCTTAGTTAATATTTTAGTCTAAAAAGTTATATATTGTAGGAGGTATTATTAAAAATAAAATCACATTAAGTATTAAGTATGGTGAAATAATGGAGGTTGGAGATATTGTAAAAATAGAAACAGATAAAGGAATTTTTGAAGGTATCTTACTACCCTCAACAGATGAAAACATTATAACTATAAAGATGAAAAACGGTTATAATGTTGGAATATTGAAAGAAAATATAAAAAATATAGAGATTATTGCTAAAGGGGAAAAGCCAAAGTATGAACTTCCTCCTTTAAATATTAAAAAGAATGAAAATTTAAAAACAGTGTCTATTTTATCCACAGGTGGAACTGTTGCATCAAAAGTAGATTATAAAACAGGGGCTGTTCATCCTTCTTTTACAGCAGATGATTTAATTAGGGCTGTGCCAGAGCTTTTAGATATTGCCAATATAAAAGGAAGGCCTATTTTAAACATACTAAGCGAAAATATGAAGCCAGAGTATTGGAAAAAGATTGCCGAAGAGATTAAAAAAGAAATTAAAGATGGAGCAGATGGAATTGTTATAGCACATGGAACAGATACTATGAGTTATACTGCAGCAGCATTATCATTTATGGTTAAAGCAGATGTCCCAATAATTTTGGTTGGAGCTCAGAGGAGTAGTGATAGACCTTCATCAGACGCTGCTCTAAACTTAATAAGTGCTGTTTTATCCGCTACAAAAAATATTAAAGGAGTTTATGTTGTTATGCATGGAGAGAGTGGAGATACATTCTGCTATTTACATAAAGGAGTTAAGGTTAGGAAATGCCATTCTTCAAGAAGAGATGCATTTAAATCTATAAATTCAATACCAGTAGCTAAGATAAATCCATTTACAAAAGAAGTTATTTATTTGCAAGAAGTGGAAAAATCAGATGGTAGCAAAAAAGTAGAGATAAACACCAACTTAGAAGAAAAAGTGGCATTAATAAAAATCTATCCGGGCATGGATGGAGAAATTATTAGATTCTATGTTGATAAAGGCTATAAGGGAATTGTTTTAGAAGGGACTGGTTTGGGACATGCTCCAGAGTATATATTTGAAGATATAAAGTATGCGATAGATAGAGGAGTTGTCGTTATTATGACAACACAAACAATAAATGGAAGAGTAAATATGAACGTCTATTCAAATGGAAGAGAATTACAGAAATTAGGAGTTATTGGTTGTGAAGATATGTTACCAGAGGTTGCATTAGTTAAATTAATGTATCTCTTAGGAAATTATGAGCCAGAGGACGTTAAAAGATTAATTAATAAGAATTTAGTTGGAGAAATTGAATATAGAAGTAGGTTTGATGCATATTAATCATAAGTAAAACAAATTTGGTGATAATAATGAATATTGATTATGAAAAAATTGGTTTAAAGGTTGGATTAGAGATTCATCAGCAGTTAAATACAAGGAGAAAGTTATTCTGCCACTGTCCTACAATTTTAAGAGATGATGAACCAGATGGAGAGATTGTTAGAGTTTTAAGACCTTCGTTAAGTGAGATGGGAGAAGTTGATAGAGCTGCTTTAATAGAAGCAAGGAAAGGGAAGAAATTCATTTATCAATATTACAATGACTCTACTTGTTTGGTTGAGTTGGATGAAGAGCCCCCACATTTACCAAGTGAAGAGGCTTTAAAGATAGCGTTAGAAGTGGCTTTATTGATGAATATGAATATAGTTGATGTTGCATACACAATGAGAAAGATAGTTATTGATGGCTCTAACACATCTGGTTTCCAGAGGACTATATTTTTAGCAAAAGATGGATATATAGAAACATCTGAAGGAAAAGTAGGGATAACAAGCTTATGTTTAGAGGAAGATGCGGCAAGAAAGATAGAAGATAGAGGAGACGCTATAGTTTATAACTTAGATAGGTTGGGAATTCCATTGGTAGAAATTTCAACAGCTCCTGATATAAAAAGTCCTAAAATGGCTAAAGAAGCGGCAAGAAGAATTGGAGAGATATTGAGAGCTACTGGAAAGGTTAAGAGAGGTTTAGGAACTATAAGGCAAGATATAAATATATCAATTAAAGATGGAGCAAGAATAGAGGTTAAAGGGGTTCAAGACTTAGATTTAATTGAAAAGGTTGTAGAGAATGAAGTTATAAGACAACTAAACTTATTAAAGATTAGAGATGAATTAAGAGAAAGAAATGCAGAAGTTGTTGAGAATATATTTGATGTTACAGAAATATTTAAAGATTGTAAATCAAAAATTATACAAAATGCTTTAAAGAAAAAGAATGGAAAGGTTAAGGCAGTTTTATTAAAAGGATTTGCTGGTTTAGTTGGAAAAGAGATTCAACCAGGAAGAAGATTGGGGACTGAATTTTCTGATAGGGCAAAAGTTATAGCCGGGGTAGGAGGAATCTTTCATACAGATGAATTACCAAAATATGGCATTACTGAAGAAGAAGTTAAAAAACTTAGAGAATTTTTAAATGCAAAGGAAGAAGATGCTATAGTTATAGTTGCAGATGAAGAAAGTAAAGTAGATAAAGCATTAGAGGCTATAATAGAGAGGGCTAAAGAGGCATTAATTGGAGTCCCTGAAGAAACAAGAAAAGCTTTAGAGGATGGAAACACTGCATATTTAAGACCTCTACCTGGAGCTGCAAGAATGTATCCAGAAACAGATATACCACCAATAATTATAAAGAAAGAGTTCATAGAAGAGATTAAAAATAATTTACCTGAGCTTCCAGAAGAGAAATTTGAAAGATTTAAAAAAGAATATAAATTGAATGATGAACTGGCAAAAAAAATGGTTTTAAGCTATTATGTTGATTTATTTGAGGAGTTATGTAATAAATTTAAAAATATTAAACCTTCATTAATTGCTACAACATTAGAAAATACTTTAAAAGAGATTAGAAGAGAAGGATATAATATTGACAAATTAGAAGATAGACATTTTGAAGAGACGTTTAAAGCTTTATCTGAAGGAAAAATAGCTAAGGAAGGAATTATTGAAGTTTTAAAAGGATTTTGTGAGCATCCAGATAAAAGTATAGATGAGATATTAGAGATTAAAGGATTGAAAGGATTGTCAAAAGAAGAAGTTGAGGAAATTATAGATGATATTATTAAAGAACACATAGATGTTGTTAAAGAAAAAGGAGAAAAAGCTTATGGGTTTTTAATGGGTAGATGTATGGCTAAGTTGAGAGGAAAAGCTGATGGAAAGTTGGTTAATGATATATTGAGGAAAAAGTTAGAAGAACTAAAATAGTATAATTCAACTTATATATTCCAATAATTTGATATTATTAATTTCTTTTATATTTTATTTATAAAAAATTATATACGGAAATTATATATAGCCCTCTACATAACAAAATAATATTAGAGAATGTTAGACTATATAAACTTTACTATATTACTGTGGTGAATAGTATGAAAAGAGGACAACTAACTCTTGAATTTCTTATGCTTATTTTGGCTGTTGTTATTGGGGGAGCCATTATTGCCACTCAAATTGGTGGTATAAACTTTAATAGTAAAGATGTAGAAAATATTAAAAAATTAACAATAGTTTCGTTTACTCCGAGTAATACTACAGTAAATGTTAATTTTAACTTATCAGCTACTACTACACACATAAACAACACTACCAATAATACAACTACTAATAATAATGAAACTACTAATGAAACTGATACTAACATTACTATTCCTGGTAGAATTGACGATTTATTTTTACATGTAAAAGGATATGCATTACTCACAAAAAACTATATTGGCGGAGGGAATTGGGTTTCTGGAGAAATTAATAAAGAAATAGATAATAATGAGATTGTAAAATATAATGCAAATGGAACAGTTGGTGGTAATATTACTATCAATAAAGAATGTGAATTGTTATTTGGTAATATATATGAGATTTCTTCATTATATTTAAAAATGGATGACCATAATGCAGGTGAGACATATATTAATGTTCCTAAAGTTGATAAGATATCCGCTGATACATTAGAAGGTAAATTGCTAAATATATCTTCTTCATACATTGGAAACTTTGAAGTAACCGGAAAAGAGGGTATAAAAACGAAGAAATTATTATTTATTAATTCATATATTGATGATTTTTATGCATATAGTATTGAAAAGTCATATGGCACTTATATTAATATAGAACTATATAAAACAGAGATAGACAATATTAAGGTTGATAAAGATATAAAATGTAATATGGAAGTTATTAATTCTAAAATAGAAGGTAATATTGAAGCAAAAAATATTTATGGTAATTATGAATTTATAAATTCATCAGTTGGAAATATAAAAACAAATAGATACATTAAAGGAGACATAAAATTTGTCAATTCAAAAATTAATAATATCGAAGCAAAAAAAGGCATTAACAATAAATTTATGATATTTAATAATTCAGATATAGAGAATATAAAAACTGATGGAAATATAAAATCAGAAAATATGAAAATTATTAACTCGAAAATTAATAATATTGAAACTGGTGGATCTTTTAAAGGGCTTGTTGAGTTTAGTAACTCATCAATTGAAAATATAAAAATTAAAAATAATATAAATGCTAAAATGACATTTAAGAATACTAATGTTAGTGGTAATATAGAAGCAAATAATATTTATAACAATTTCAAGTTCATAGATTCAACTGTTGAAAATATAAAAATTAAACATAATATAAAATATAATATGGATATTATTAATTCAAAAATTAATAATATTGAAGCAAGTACGATTTATGCAAATGTATATATACATAATTCAATGATAGATACTATCTCTGCTAATACAATGAAAAAGAATAAAATAGTAATTGATAGTTCAAGTATATCATCACTTAAAATGGGTAGTTATTCTTATAAAATGGGATTAATTAAAAACACAACAATAAAAGAGATTATCATTGACAATACCTACAAATGTAATAAATATAATTATCTAACAATAGATAATAGTAGTGTAGACAAAATTTACATTAATAAATACAACAATAATGGGCTTATAAATAATTCAATAGTAAAAGAAATTACAATTAATGAATATAAATCAAAAAATAATAATAAGTTATTTATTAAAAATTCAAGAATTGATAAAATCTCTGTAAATAAATGGGGCAAACATAGTCAAATAGAAATAATAGAATCATATATTGAAGGTAAATATTACAAACATGCTATAATGGATAACTCCGGAATACATAATATTTAACTAATTTTATCTTTATTATTTGGGGATTTAGTATGATAAAACTAATCAAAAAAAGAGGGCAAATATCTATTGACCTTATTATGGCAATATTTTCTCTACTCATTGTTTCATTATTCATATATAATACTGAACTTAGTTATACGGATAGCACTACTGATGCCTTAATAGTAAATAGATTATATGACATAGCCGATACCCTTGAAAACTATGCAATTTTAGCATATACAAATAATGTAAGTATCAGTATTAAATTAAAGCCTATTGGGACATTAAGATACAATTTAACTATAAAAGATAAAACTATAAATGTTATTGGAGATACATATATCTTAATTACACCTAATAAAAATGGCGTTATATTAAGTGGATTTACACAATCTCCTATAAATGTAGGGAATAACATAGTTATAAGTGCCAATGTTGATGGGAAAATATTAAATGTTTCTAAAAAATTAAATGTAAATATTAGTTTTAGTTAAATTGTTTTTATTCTGGTGAGAGTATGAAAGTAAATCGTTTATTAATTTTTATAGCATTTTTATTATTTTTAGGTTTAAATGTCTCAATGTCTAATGGATATATAATACTAATTCATAATGGAACAATGAATATAACAAACAGTAGTGGTTATACAAATAACTATAATAAAAACATTATTGCATATAAAGTTAATGATACTATAACATTTACAGCCTTAGCTCCAGATTCTGTTGCAGAGGATATATTAAATAATGGATTAGTAAAATGGGATTTTGGAGATTTAACAGAAACTGATTATAGCAATAGTAACAATATTGTCATACATAAGTATAGTTTTCCATTCCCATATCCAGTTGCATGGTGTGGATATTTAAACAATACTGGTTATTCTAAGGCTTTAACATACAACTGGCTCGTTGTTGGTGATGTAAAAAATACTAAGTATATTTTTAATGGTAGTTCATCAAACTCAAAACAACAGTGGAATGTAATTTACAACAGTTCAAACAATACTGTTATAATAAAATATTACTCAGAAACTCCTAAAAATTATGAATTTTATGGTTTAAGTGTGGATCTTACCCCAGTTACTGTAAATGTTAGCAGAGATGATATTGTTGCTGGAGATAGCGTTAAATTTAACTACTCTATAAGTAGAAATATAATATTTATTATGTGGAGTTTTGGAGATGGAACATTTTCCTTTGAAAAATCTCCTACACATACCTATACAAAACCTGGAATTTACTATCCAAGAGTTTTATTAGTAGATGACTATGGAAGGGTTTTAGTTGGGTATTTAGATTATGGAATTAAAGTAAATAAGCCAAGAGGTGGATATATATACTGGGTTATGGGTCCTAGTCATTATAATGGAGAGGCATATACTTATGTATATAATAGTTCAGGAGATGATAATGACAATAGAGGTAATGCATATACTGACCCATATAAATTGACATATAAAGAAAATGATACTATAAGATTTGAAATGTCAAGGGCGTGGGGGTATTACTGGAAATGGGACTTTGGAGATGGTACAGAAACTGACTATACATATAAATATTTATTTACACCCTCATATCATGTATACAAATTCCCATTTATGTGGCCATTCTTCTGGATGAGTTATGGTGCAGGTAGTTGGTGGAAATCAGATACATTAAACTTCATAGTAGTTGGTGATGTAGGAAATACAAGATATAATTTTTACCCATCATCAACATATAATAATCCCTCAACATATTCATATACCTATAATAAATCTGCACATATAGTTAATCTATACTACTATTCTGATAATCCTACCCCTAAACAAAATATGAAAATAAAAGATGGATACTATATTGATATAACTGCTACAGCTAATCCAGTAGAAGTTGGAGTAAATCAAAATGTTCAATTTCACTGCAATCCAGTATTTAAACCAATATTTATTATGTGGAGTTTTGGAGATGGAACTATTTCGTTTAAAACATCACCTACTCATAGATATAGTAAATCAGGAATTTACTATCCTCATGTATTTATTGTTGATGAATATGGAAACATTGAAGTAGGAATTCCCCCACCAATTGGTGTTGGTGGCTATTCTTCATACCCACAAATTTATGTTTCTCCTACAATTGCTCCTACGAATTATCCAATAAATATTACTATAGTTGAACCTGCATATTATACAAGATTTTGGCATGTAGTATATTTTGGAGATGGAAACTATCAATGGATACTACCTCACTATTCTCCGTATACATTTACTCATACCTATACATCAGAAGGTGTATATCATATAGATATGAAAGTGCGTAGTGTTGAAAACGGAAAAACTGTATATATTATTGATGATAGAGATCCTATAGCTAGATTATACGTCTATCCAAATCCTGCAAGTTATAATACAACTGTATTTTTTAACTCAATAAATAGTTATGATCCAGATGCAAATAGAAATATTCCTGAGTATGATTATAATGGAAACAAAATAAGTGAATATACTATACCACCAAATTCTCCCATGGCAAAAATATATGGATTTAATTTAACAGTATATAACTCATCTGGAAATGTAGTGTGGAACTATACTTCAAATGAATTAAAAATAGTATCTCACAAATTTAATGAAACTGGAAACTACACAGCAGTATTAACAGTTTGGGACGGAATGGGCAAGACAGATTCAGTAAGTGTTAAATTTAGCATTATAAATAAACCTCCAGTATCTGAATTTACTTACTATCCAAATCTCCCTAAGGTTAATCAAACTATAACTTTTGATGCATCATTATCTTACGATCCAGAAGGAAAAATAGTAAAATATGTTTGGAATTTTGGAGATGGAAATATCAATGAAACAAATTCTTCAAAAATTACTCATATCTATACTAACCCAGGAACATACAATGTAACACTTACAGTTTATGATAATCTAAATTCATCAAGTTCTATTACAAAAACTGTAAATGTATTTTACATTAAAGCTAACTTTACATGGATTCCTAATATTATTCATATTAATCAAACAATATACTTCATAGATAACTCTACATCTACTCCAGGTAATATAGTTAAATGGTATTGGGATTTTGGAGATGGAACTACATCAAATAAACAGAATCCAATGCATAAATATATAAAGGGAGGAATCTATGAAGTAACACTAACTGTTACTAATAGTTATGGAGTAAAGGATACAATATCAAAAAGAATATTTGTAATAGGTAACGGGCATTATCCTCCTGTTGCAAGATTTACTTTTACAGTAAATGGCTTAAATGTAACCTTTGATGCCTCTTCATCCTATGATATTGATGGAGTAATTACAAAATATATCTGGGATTTTGGAGATGGTAATACTAATACTACTACCAATCGTATAATTACCCACATTTATAACAAATCTGGAGTATATACTGTTAAATTAACCGTAGTTGATGATGAAAATCTTAATAGCTCTACAGTTAGAATAATTTCAGTAAATAAAGGAAGTGGAAAGAGCATTCCAATACCCCCACCAATTGAAATAATTATCTTTATAACAACCTTACTTAGTATAAACTACATAATGGGGAGATTAAAATGAAAAAAATAATATCTAATAGAGGGCAAATAACTTTAGAGTTTGCTTTACTACTTGCTGCAATTGTAGCGGCAGTATCTATTGCAGGATTCTATTATTTAAAATCTATATCACAATCTTCAACAACTGCTAAAACTACAAGTGTAAAATCGACAATTGGAGCAAGTAATAAAGTTTTAAGTCAAGTAGATAAAGTTAAAGAGGTTTCAACAAATGGAAAATAAAAAATATTTAATTAATTTTTTGATTTTGTTTCCTTTAATATATTTCTTTATAAAACCTTTTGAATATGAGATATCTAAAATTTTAGCATATATTATTGGAAATCTACTAAAAACTCAATATTTTGATAATGTTATTATATACAACGGAGATGCTTATACTATAATATCTGCCTGCACTTGCTCTTTGGAGATGTCTTTATTTTTAGGTTATGTTTTTGCTACTCCAAAAGTCCCCATCAAATATAAATTTCTATATTCAATTTTTGGAATTTTTGTTATAAATATTGCAAATATATTGAGGATAATCCTTATTTTAAAAAATTCATATATTTCAGATTATAATTTTGTGCATAATATATGGAGTTTTATAATCTTCCCAGTGGCGTTACTTTTAAATTTTATATGGGTTAAAATATTATTAAAAATTGGAATAGTAAAATAAATATTAAAGGAGATTGGTATGATAAAAAAAATTAAATCAAATAAAGGTTATATATTTACTTTTGAGGCAGTTATAGTTGCATTTATCTTTTTAAGTATTTTTTATTTAGGATATAGTATATATAGCCATAATTTATTAACAGATATTGAAGAAAAGAGAGATACAGAACAATTTCACAAAGCATTGTTATTAAAAGATTTATTTCTAAAAAAATATGAATTTCCAGGAAATTATAAAGAGGATTATATTCAAAATTTTACAGACATATTAAACTTGAATGAAAAAACATTTGACCCTATTAATAATTTTACAAATGATTCAGGAAAATTTTGTTTTGTAATTTATCCAAATGAATTTGATGACATGTTGGACAATAGTAGTAATATTTCCCTAAATAAAATAACATTTACTTTTAATGGATATAATTTCACAGTATATTCAAATGTATTTTCTAACATATCTTTAATATCCTTACCAAATATTTCAAATGCAAATACAATAATATACTTTAAAGAAAATGCCTATATTCCAAAAATTACTGGAATTACTAAAAATAAAAGCGAAGTAAATTTATATGGATGTAATGGAGACCATATCTATTTCAGAATATGTGATGGAAATGTAATAAGTGCTTCTGCAAGAGTTATTACAGATAATAGAAATATATTTAGTTCATGGAGTGATTGGAGATATGCCGCTCCTATATTAGTAATAAATAGATTAAATATACCATTAAATGATTATGATATAAAAGTAATATTTGACTCTCGAAGTTATATTAATGATGGATTGATGAAACCTGACTGTGGTGATATAAGATTTATAGATAGTAATGGAAACGAACTATCTTACTGGATTGAACCAAATACAATTAATACTCAAAGAACAGTTGTCTGGGTAAAAGTAAATTTAGCTCCAAATGAGCATAAATTAATTTATATGCTCTATGGAAATCCAAATGCAAATTCAAAGAGTAATGGAGAAAATACATTTGTATTCTTTGACAATTTCTCTGAAGAGAACTTAAATAAATGGATTTATAATTTTAGAAATCCACTGTTTATAAATGATACTTACCCTAATGGGTTGAATTTTACTTATTTAAGTTTGGATTATAATTATTATAATGTGAATAATCTTACTAACGATAATGAGATATATATAACTACAGGAAATTATGATAGTCACACCGCAGTAAGGTTTAGAGCGAATTTTCATAAAAGATATGAAGAATGGGGAGGATATTACCATGGATATACAATATATGATAGACAAATGGTCTCAAACTATCATTGGGGAGGAGAGTTTTTAAGATTTGAATCATCAACAACTGACGAAAATCATATAGAATATAGAATACTTCCTGAGAATTTATACGATAGCTGGAACACCTACGAAATACAAAGAAATGGAAATAACAATGTAAATCTGTTAATTAACGATAATGAATTTTGGAGTTTGTCTAATTATGTATATGATGGTAATTTACCAGTTTCATTCTATGCAAGGGAATATGATACTTCACAGGGAGGAGGATATAATCCACCTGATTCTGAAAAAAATGGAAATATAAGTATTGACTGGGTGTTTGTTAGAAAATATTATGAACCAGAGCCAGAAGTTAGATGGCTTGCATCTGAGGTTATTTTTACAGTGAATGGATATGTATATAGAAAGCCACTTCTTACAGTATTACAACCTATTGATATTACACCAAATATAAAATCTGGAATAAATAAAATTGAAATATTAAGTAGTCCTTTACCAGTAGAGTTTAAAATAAAAACTGATGATAATACAGACTTTTACTATTTAACATTATCTCCAAGAAATATTACTGTAATGGTGAATCCAAATGATTAACAGTATAGATTTAGCTATTGGAACAACTATCTTAATTATAGGAATGGCTTATTGGACTATATCTATTACAGAGCATAACAACAACTATGTCGATATGGTTAAAGCAGATTATATATTTGATAGAGGAATTAAAACGATGGAACATCTTTCAGAAGATGGTACTCTGCAAAATGCAGTTTTACTATATTATTTTAACAAAACTAACGAATCTAAAAAACTTTTAGAAGAAAAGATTCCTCTGAAAAACTATCAGTTATATATTGATGGACATCTTCTGATTAACCATACTGATGGAACCTACAACAAAAATAACAGCATATATGTTTTAGCAGTTTTAACATTAAATAGGAGTGAGGGATGGTATGTAATATATGGAAGTGATGATTTTATTAATATTTCAAATGAAAGATTCCTCGATTACGATGAGGCATATAACTTTCAAAGATATGTAAATTACCCAATACATATGCCAGTTTATTTATCAAGAAATATAAATTCATCAAGAGTTGAACTATATTTATTTGAAAACTAAAAGGGTTTGAAACAGTTTCTTAGTTTCTGTATTATATTATTGCATATAGATACTTATAATAGCTCCTCCGAAAGCTGTAAATATAACAAAAAACTAATAAAACTAATAAAACAAACGAAAAAACTATTTAGAGAATGAAGATGGTAGAAATTATTAAATTATCTAAAACAGTAGTATTGAAGAGTAAGCCAATAACGAGAACAAAAATAAAAATCATAGAAAATACTATAGAGGTTTATAAAGAAATTTTAACGATTGCTCTAAATTTTGGATTAAGAAATAATACAAAAGGACATATAAAGATTAGGAAAGGAATATATGGAGAAATAAAAAATAAATATCCGAAATTACCTACCCACTACATATATACAGCTTCACAAGACGCATCTACGAGAATAAAAAGCTTTATATCCATAAAAAAGAGAGGACGAGCATATACAAAAATTCCTAAAATTAAAAGGGCATCTTTATGGTTAGATGATATTTTATTCAACTACAAAGATTTTAAAACCAATATAGAAAAACTATATTCAATAGATAAAGAAGGGAAGAAAATAATGCATTTAAGAACATCTACACCGAATGGTAGAATAGTTATTCCTCTAAAGCCACATATAACTAACAAAATTGCTAAGGAATTTAAAGAAAATAAAGCAGTTTTAATTATCGAGGATTTATCCTCTTATTTTAATCAAAATATCGCTAAAAAGTCATTTAAAAAGATAAAACATAAACTACATAACATTTCGGCTAAAAAATTTTTAAACTATCTTAAAAATAAGTGCTTAGAATTCGGAGTTAAAGTTGTTGAGGTAAATCCTTCCTACACTTCTATATTATGCCCAAACTGTGGAAATAGATTATCTCAATTATATAGATTGGCTGATGAGAGGGCTCTGCCTTCGAGGCTAATGTATTGCTTCGATTGTGGATTTTATGCCGATAGAGATGTTATTGCTGTCTTTAATCTGATAAAAAGATTTCTGGGGCTGTTTCCGTTCAGCCCGAAGTCCAATGAACTCACAGCAGAGAGATTGGTAATCTCGATGAATCTGTGGGTTGAGGATAACCCATTTCCATAATCTATGTTGCTAAATACTATTTATATACTATAAAAATGGAAAACGGGATTATTATGTATCTCTCACAAAATGCCATGATATTGGTTATGTTAATGTTTGTAATTTCAACGGTATATTATGCTACTATCGATTATAAGACAAAATCTATTGAAGATGAAATAAAAATAAAAAAGTTTAGTTTATATGAAAAGAACTTAAAAAATACTATCGAGAGAAATATCGATAAAATTGTTGAAGATGCCTTTGTAAATACAAGTTATAAAATAATGAAGGAACGAAGATTCTTTGATACATCTAATGAGGCAGTTAATTATATAAACAGTTTAATAAGAAATGAGACTAATAAAACTTTAGGTTGCTTAAAAGGAACTGAAAATATAACTTATAATGTTTCTTTTGTAAATATTACTCCAACTGGAAATCCTAAAATAGTTCATCTATCATTAACTGTAACTATTAACTATAAAAAGAAGTTAAATAATGGAGAGGTCGTTGGAGTTAAGCAACTACCAATAGATAGAGAGATAAAACTATCAAGGATTCCTGACCCTTATGTGTATTTAAATAAATTTTACTACAATTGGAGTTATTATAAAATAATAACTGTAAATAACTTTCCAAATGATAATGAAAATCATACATTTTGTATAATATTAAATAACACTAACTTTAATTATAACCATATGTATAACCCATTTTCGCCAAGAGAAATTAGAATCGTAGGAAAAAATAATGTTCTATTACCATATTGGGTACAAACTTGGAGAGGACCTAATGACATCTCAATTATTTGGGTGAGATGTAATAAAAGCCAATTAATAAATAACAACCAAATTTATTTACTATACAATTCAACAACAACCGTTGATAGGCAAAATCCAGATGATACATTTATACTATTTGATGACTTTAATTATATGGATTATGATAAATGGAATGTTAGTGGTGGATGGGATATAAATAATGGTATTTTAACAGTTCAAGGCATTGGTTCAAGTGTATGGACTAAAAATATCTATGGAACAGGATATGAACTAATGTTTAGAGGTAATTTTACGCCAGTTCATGCCCAAGCTGTTGGATTTTTTGAGCCATTATCTGATTATATTGGAGTAGGGTGGGATTGTTATAATTGGAGTACCAATTGGTTATATATGAGAGTAGGTAGTAATAGAGGAGATTATGTTCCAAATGGTAATACATATTTAAATGGGTTTTATATTTATGATTTAAAAAGAATCTCAAATAGAGATTTACAATTTTCAATCCTTGATGATACTTTAAATATATTGTATCAGAGAGCATTTACTAATGGAAATAATGGTAATAATTATCCAATTTCAATAAATACTTTAGTAAATAGTAATGCAAAAGTATTAATTGATTGGATTTTCCTAAAAGATGTAAATGATATCACAACAACTGTTAGTAATGAAGAATATACAAATCCTGACTATAAAGAAGAAAAGCCAAAAACATTTACCGGAACTATATACTATGGTGAAGATGGAGAATACATATTCGTTTATAATGGCTCTTATTCTATTATTGGCTTATATACAAATAAAACAGATAGTTGGGGTAATGTAGGATATAAACCACTTATAGAAGGGAACTGAATTCACTTTTTATAAGTTTAGTGGCTTTTACCATATTTTTTAATTTATTAAATGCAACATCTATCGGCAATAACCTCATTCCACAGTCTGGGTCTATTAAAATATTCTCAAATAAATTTTTACTTAAATTTTCATTATTTTTTAATATCTCTAAACCTTCCTCTATTAAACTTTTTATTTTATCTACACTTTCAACCTTTTTAATTTTTGTATTTACACAACCAAAGCCAACTTTCTTTTCTATACATTCTAAAATATCCAAATTTTTTCTATTTGAAGCAAATTCGTGGTCTAAAATATCTACATTAAATTTATTCAACTCCTCTATAATGTTATAAACATTTCCACAAACATGCATGGAAAATTTTATATTTAAATCCTTAACAATTATATCTATTGCCTTCCGTGCTATATCAAAATCATATAAACCTGTTGATAATATTGGCTCATCAATCTGAATTATTGAAACATATTTTTTTAATTCTTCAACTTCTTTTCTTAAAGCTTTGGCAATATCGTAAATTAAATTTTCATCTCTATTGTCAGTATAATAATTTTCAACTCTAACCGATGCCGAAATAGTGCAAGGCCCAGTTATAATTCCTTTAACTACTACCTTTGGATTTAATTTCTTAGCAATATTTTTAGCATATAATATGTCTTTTACAGTAATTGGCTCAATAAATTCAATCTTACCAATAACTCTTTTTCCGTCAAATCCATACATTTTACTTGTAAAAATTTCTATCATATCTCCTCTAACTTGCCCATCACTTATAATATCTATTCCAGCATTAACTTGATCTACAACTGCCTTTTCAATAGCGTATTTATATTCATCGTACAATCCAAAAACTTTTTTAACATTATCAAAAAATGTTTTCTCCTTTTTAACAACTGGATAACTACCAACAACTGTTGTTATCATTTTCTCACCTAAAAAATAATAACATTATTAGTATTAATAAGGTTATAGATTTTCAATAGTTGTGAAAAAATATGAAAATATTTGCACATCCATAAGTATTTATACCCCTTTTGACAAAGGAATGTTTGAGCGAAATGCGATGAAAGTTTGAAATAAATACTTTGTTGAAGTTTGGTGAATTAAATGTTTAATAATAAAGGTAGAAGAAATTTTAGAAATAATAGAAATAATGAAGTTAGAAAAAATATTCCTGTCAAAGAAGGAGAAACCTACACGGTTACAATTGAAGATATGGGTAAAGGTGGAGACGGTATCGCAAGAGTTGAAGGATTTGTTGTATTTGTTCCTGAAACCCAAAAAGGAGATACTGTTAAAATAAAAGTTACATCAGTAAAGAGTAAGTTTGCATTTGCAGAAAAAATTTAAAATTTCAAAAAATTTTTAATTAAATTTCTACTCTTTTACTACTATTTTCTTTAAAATAAATTAATAAATTAAGTATGATTTTTTTGTTTGTATTATATAAAAATTTATTTAAATTTTTAAATTTTTTAATTTTAAGTAATACCAATGTTTTTATGCGTAAGATTTAAATAAGATTATTATTAAATCCCCTCATCATAATAATATATCATCATTTGGTGATGTAGATGATGAAAAAGTTTGTGGCATTATTTGCTATATTAATACTATCTCTATCATTATCTATATCATTCTGTGGATGCTCTGAAAAAACATCACAGGAAACTGCCCAAAACACAACAATAAAAATAACTGACATGCTTGGGAGAGAAGTTGTGGTTCCAAAAGATGTAAATAGAATAGTATGTATAGGACCAGGATGTTTAAGGTTGATAGTTTATTTAAATGCAACAGATAAAGTTGTTGGTGTAGAAGATGCAGAGAAGAAATGGAGTATATACGGAAGACCTTATAGAATAGCACATCCAGAATTAGCAAAACTTCCAACTATTGGACAGGGAGGCCCTAATCCAAAACCAAACCCAGAGGAAATTATAAAGGTTAAGCCAGATGTAATATTCGCATGCTATATAACAAAAGAACAGGCAGATGATTTGCAGAAAAAAACTGGAATTCCAGTAGTTATTTTAAGTTATGGAAAATTGGCTACATTCAACAATGAAGATATATTTAAATCATTAAGAATTGCAGGGAAGATTTTAGATAAAGAAGATAGAGCTGAAGAAGTTATTAAATTTATAAAAGATTGTGAAAATGATTTAAACAATAGGACAAAAGACATTCCAGATAACAAAAAACCAACTGTCTATGTTGGTGGAATTGGATTTAAAGGAATGCATGGAATTGATAGTACTCAATGCAAATACCCACCATTTGAGGCAGTTAATGCAAAGACAAATGAACTAAGTGGTGGAGAATTGCAAAAAGTTATAATAGCAAGGGCATTGGTGCAAGAGCCACAGATTCTTTTATTGGATGAGCCAACTAATAATTTAGATTTAAAAAATCAATTAGAGGTTATGAAGATTATAAGAGATATATCAAAATCCCAAAACATTACCTCAATTGTTGTTATGCATGATTTAAATCTTGCTTTGAGATATTCTGATAAGTTTATTATGCTAAAAGATGGAAAGATTTTTGCTGAGGGAGATAGAAGTATAATAAATCCAGAGAATATTAGGGCAGTTTATGGCGTTAATGCATTTGTTGAAAATATAAGAGGAATTCCAGTAGGTAGTTCCAGTCGATGTTTAAAATAAAAATTAAATAAAATAAAATTGAGAGGGTTCACTTATGAAATTAAAATTAAAAGTCCCTCAATGGCACTATTCACTAATAACTGATTATGAAAGATTGTCTATTTTTAAAAAAGCTATAGAAAAGGCAGTTGATTCAGATGATGTTGTCTTTGACTTGGGAACAGGTAGCGGAATACTGGCAATGATAGCGGCAAGAAGGGCTCGGAAGGTTTATGCTATTGAACTCGACCCCTTTACTTATGATTATGCAAGAGAGAACATATCCGTTAATAAATTTGAAAATATAGATATTATTGAGGGAGATGCTATAACATACAGCTTTAAAGAAAAGGCGGATGTAGTTATTGCAGAACTTTTAGACACTGCCTTAATCACTGAACCACAAATTAAAGTTATAAACTCAATTATTGAGAGAGATTTATTAAAAAAAGATGGAAAAATAATTCCTAATGGAGTTATCAATACTATACAGCTTGTAGAGGCTAAAATGACTCACATTTATTATGATGAAGAAATTGAATCAGAAGAAGTTTCTGAAGAAGTTGTTTATGAGGAAGTAGATTTTTATAAAATAAATCCTATAAAAGTAAATTACACTTTAAAATTAAATTTAGAGAAAAACTGTAAAAATTTGGGAATAAAATTAAGAACTTATACAATATTAGATTCTGAAAATATAGCAGGACAGACACCAATGTTAAATCCTCCATTAGTAATTCCACTAAATAAAAATGCAGATAAAGGAATTATAAAAATAAATTTATCGTATAAAAGAGGAGGAGACTTAGAGAGTATAAAAGTAAGATTACTGTGATATTTATGATATATGAGGTTGTAATTGCCACAAAAAAAGATGATAGAGATAATAAAGCCCCTATTGGAGTTTATTTTAAAGATAATAAAATTATTATGCATCTTTTTTATGGTTCTCATACATACTATAATCTTTTAACTGAGGATTATTTTTCAGTTAATGTTGTTCATCCTATTGAGTTAGTTAAGGCAGTTTTAGAAGATGAAGATGACTATTTATATTACACCAATAATAAAATCAAAAGTAAAATCCCTTATCTAAAAAATTCATACTATGTAATTTTTTGTAAAGTGATTGGTAGAAAGTTTATTGAGAAAAATGATATTTTTGGTAAAAGTAAGATGATGATAGTAGAGGGGGAGGAAATAGATAGAGTTTATTTAAACAATCTTCCAAAACCTTACAATAGGGCTGATGGTTTATTAGTTGAGATGGCTGTTATATACTCAAGATTAACAAATAAAAATGTAAAATTAAACGAGAAAGATAAAAAGGAATTTATAAATGATTTAAATAAATATTTTTCAATAATTAAAAAGGTTGGTAGTTTAGAACATAAAAAATTGGCTAAGGTAATGTTAAAAGAAATTTATGACATAAAATAAAATTTGAGATTATTTTAAATCCATTAATTCCCAAATCTTTTTTAATGTAAAAACATCTATTTGCCCAGGTGCTGAACTCTTTCCTTTATAGGATGCAAAAGTGAGTATTGAACCAAAATAAACCCCTAAAATTCTCGTTATCTTTCCTTTTTCTCCCATCCCAATACCTATAACTCTTCCAGAATATTTATTTGTAACCTCTAAAATATTCAAAATGTCCTCTTTGTTATTTACCATTGTTGCAAACTTCGCTATATCTCCAATTTTTAAAGAATCCTCTACAATATTGATTAATTCATCTTTGGGGGGAGTTTTGTCAAAATCGTGGTATGAAACAAGTATTTTCGTTTTTGATTTTATCCCATCTCTAAATTTAACAATTTCTTTATTTTTTTGCTCTCTCAATTCAATATCAACATATTTAGCATTGCATTCTATTGCTTTTTTTATTAGTTTTAATCTTTTTTCATTATCTTCTTTCCAATATCCACCTTCCCAGTCTGGTCTAACTGTTATTATGCAAGGATATTTAGCGAGTTTTTCAATATCCTCCTCATTAATATCTTTCATAAAATCTATTCTAAACTCCACTAAATCAGCAATTTTTAGATATTCCTCTGCTCTTTTTATAGCATCAGTTATATTATTTTCAACAACTGGAAGGCATATCATAACTACCAACCTAATATATTAATAAGTTTGAATAATAAAAAAATAAATTTAACAAAAATTTAGTTATAAAAAGTTATTCTTCCTCAGGGTTCATAAATTTATAGAACTCACCATACTCAATCTGGCTATCCTTACTCATTAACTTATCTATTGATTTCTTCATAATCATAGCATACAAATCAATTAAATCTCTATATTTAACTTCTGGTAATCCTGTATAAACAAATAAAACTTTTTTAAATCCTCCCTTTGTAGCATTATCTACTAAATATATAGATAAAGCCTCTACTAATGGCTCAACTGGTGGATATCCTTTACCTAATGGCACTCTCTTCTTGTAAAATCTTTTTCCATATTTAAGTCCAATTATCTGTGAAAATCTAAAGTGCATTATATAGTCTGAGATTTTATCCATTCTTTTGAAAATTTTTAGCCACCAATTAACATCTGCCTTTTCACTTGCCTCATCTAAATCGTCTGTTTCATAAACATTCAATTCATTTAAGAATATATTTTCTAACTGTAATGATGGAATAATTTTTATATCCTCTTCTTTAGCCATTTTTACAAGTTCTTCGATTTCATCTAATGTTCCAAATTCCCCCATATTTGTAGATGGTTCTGGAGAATATATCATATCACTATTAACTTCATTAAATTTTTTCAAAACTTCTAAGTGATAATTTAATGCGTCATCTACCCTTTTTCCTAAGTGATAGTTATATATCTCAGCTCCACATAGATTGGCTTTTTCTATGGCTGAAAGATGTGCCTTTAAACCTTTCTCAGATGCTAAATTATAATAAGGGCCGTGAGCCAATATCACTGTAAAGTATTCCTTACCTAAGTTTTTGTAGCTTTCATAATAACCACTTGGTAACCTTCTGGATAAAACTGCTGGAGGTATTTCCGTAATCCTCGTTCCTAATAATGCCGCCTGTTTTAATGTTGATAAGGCATTATAAGTCCCCCACTCAAATAGTATCATTCTTTCACCTTATTATTTTTTATTTTTATTCTATAATCATTATTTATATTGGGGATTAGCTATATATAAACTTTGTTAAAATTTAATCAAAATTTTGGTGATAGGTTATGATAATAAAAAAAATTAAAGAATTAACTAAAGAGGAGGAAGAAAAAATAATCAATAGGAATAAAGCAAACTTTGAAGAAATTTTACCAAAGGTTATGAAGATTTTAAAAGATGTTAGGGAGAAAGGAGATGAGGCTGTAAGATATTACACAAAAATGTTTGATGGTGTTGATATAGAAAATTTTAAAGTTAGTGAAGAAGAGATTGAAGAAGCATACAATTTACTAAATTATAAAGTTATTGAGACAATTGAAAAAGCGAAGGAAAATATTTACTTTTTCCATAAAAAACAGATGGAACAAATAAAAGATTTAAAAGTTGAAAATAATGGAATAATATTAGGGCAGGTTGTTAGAGTAATAGAGAAAGTAGGTTGCTATGTTCCTGGAGGTAGGGCATTATATCCATCAACAGTTTTAATGACTACAATCCCTGCAAAAGTTGCTGGATGTAAGGAAATATATATAACTTCACCTCCAACAAGTGAAGGAAAAGGTAATCCTGCTACATTGGTAGCTGGAGACATAGTTGGAGTTTCTGGTATATACAAAGTTGGAGGAGTGCAGGCAATAGGAGCATTAGCTTATGGAACAGAAACTATTCCAAAAGTTGATATTATTGTGGGCCCTGGAAATATTTATGTAACTGTCGCTAAAAAAATGGTTTATGGTGATGTCGCAATAGATTTCTTAGCAGGACCCTCTGAAGTTTTAATAATTGCTGATGAAACAGCAAATCCTGAATATGTTGCCTTGGACTTTATTGCCCAAGCTGAACACGATCCTAATGCTTCCTGTATAATACTAACAACATCAGAAGATAAAGCAAAAGAGTTTAAAGAGAGAATATTTAAGGAGATTGAAAAAGCTGAAAGAAAAGATATTATTTTAAAAGCACTACAAAACTCGGCTATATTAATTGGAGATTTAGATGAATGTATAGAGTTCTCAAATAAATACGCTCCTGAACATCTTGAAATATTAACAAAAAACCCTGAGGAAATATTAGATAAAATAAATAATGCAGGTAGTGTATTCTTAGGAGAATATAGCCCAGTTCCAGTTGGAGACTATGCCTCAGGAACTAACCATGTTTTGCCAACATCAGGATTTGCAAGGATGTGCTCTGGTTTAAATGTAGAGACATTCTTAAAGAAAATAACATATCAAAAATTAAATAAAGATAGTTTAAAAAATATTGCTGATACTGTTATTACATTGGCTGAAGTTGAAGGATTATATGGGCATGCAGAAGCTGTTAAAAGAAGATTAAATAAATAAAAATATAAATTAAATAAATAGAATATTTGAATAAATTATAAAACCTAATAAATTTTAAAATTTTTAACTTTTAACTTAATTTTATTTTGGAAATGGTATGAATTAATGTGAGAGCATGGAAATTGGAATAAGCATAGAGGCTGAAAATAAAGTAGGAGTTTTACACAAACTTACTGGAATTCTTTCTGAATTAGGGGGAAATATAACATATACTCAACAATTTATTAAAGATGATGGTAAAACAGGATTTATTTATATGGAAGTTGAAGGAATTAAAAATATTGACGAACTAAAAAAAAGAATAGAAAATTGTGAGTATGTAAAAAGCTTTGAAATTCACAGTTCTTTAAAAAAGATTTATGGAAAGAGAGTTATTATTATTGGTGGAGGTGCTCAAGTAGCAGAAGTTGCAAGAGGAGCAATAAGTGAGGCGGATAGACATAACATAAGAGGAGAAAGGATTAGCGTTGATACTTTACCCATTGTTGGTGAAGAAAATTTATATGAGGCTGTAAAGGCTGTTGCAACATTACCACGAGTAGGAATATTAGTTTTAGCAGGTTCTTTAATGGGTGGAAAAATTACTGAAGCAGTAAAAGAATTGAAAGAAAAAACAAATATTTCTGTAATTAGTTTAAAAATGTTTGGTTCTGTTCCAAAAGTAGCTGATTTAGTCGTTGGAGATCCTTTACAGGCTGGTGTATTGGCGGTTATGGCTATTGCAGAAACAGCAAAATTTGATATAAATAAGGTTAAGGGTAGAGTTTTATAATAACCGTTGGTTAATAATAAATAAAAAAAGGCAAGCATAAGGTTAAAGGGAGAATCTTATGATTGTTCTTAAAAATGTTAATATTGTAGATGTATATACGGGAGAGATTATTAATGGAAATGTTGCTTATGAAAAGGATAAAATTTATTTTGTAGATTTAAATAATGAAATTGATAAAATAATTGAAAATAAAAAAAATGTAAAAATTTATGATTTAAAAGGAAAGTATCTGTCTCCAACTTTTATAGATGGGCATATTCATATAGAATCATCCCATTTAATTCCCTCTGAGTTTGAGAAGTTTGCTTTAAAAAGTGGAGTAACGAAAGTTGTTATAGACCCTCACGAAATAGCAAACATTGCTGGAAAAGAAGGAATATTATTTATGTTAAACGATGCTAAAATTTTAGATGTTTATGTAATGCTTCCTTCTTGTGTGCCTGCTACGGACTTAGAAACTAATGGAGATATAATAACAGCAGATGATATTGAAGAATTAATAAATTTAAACAATGTCTTAGGATTAGGAGAGGTTATGAATTATGTTGGAGTAATAAATGGAGATGAAGAGTTATTAAAGAAGATAGAAGTTGCTAAAAAATATAAAAAATTGATTGATGGACACTGTCCAAAGTTAAGAGGTTTGGATTTAAATAAATATATCTTTTATGGAATTATGAGCGACCACGAATGTGTTGATGAAGATGAGGCTTTAGAAAAACTTAGATTAGGAATAAAACTAATGATTCGAGAAGGAACTGCATCAAAAAATATTTATTTGCTTAATTTATGCAAAAAGATAAAGGATTTAAGAAATATTATGTTAGTTAGTGATGATGTTTGTCTTAAAGATTTAGATGGTTATATGTTAAATATTTTAAGAAAAGCTACTAAATATGTCTCTCCAATAGAGGCTATTCAAATGGTTACAATAAATCCATCAAATTATTTTGGTTTTGATGTAGGTATTAAGCCGGGTAATGAGGCAAGTTTTATAATTTTTGATGATTTAGAGAATTTTAAAGTTTATGATATAGTTATAAAAGGAAAATTCTTAGATGATGTCTTAAAAGAATTAAATGAAAATAAAGATAAAAAAATTCCAAAAAATCTTATAAATACTTTAAGATACTCAAAAAAGGATAAAGATGATTTTTTAATTGAAGGTATTGACTACAATGAAAAATCTGGGATTGTTAGGGTAATAAAACCATTAAAAGATAGTTTAATTACTGAAGAATTAATATTTGATTCTGAAGAGGTAAAATTATTATTAAAAGAAAATGTAATAAACAAAATTTTCGTTATAGAGAGACATAAAAACACTGGAAATATTGGGAAGGGATTAATATACAATTTTTTAAATGAGGGAGTTATAGCCTCTTCTTATTCTCATGATTCTCATAATGTAGTTGCCATAGGAAATAATGAAAAAGATTTAGCGTTGGCAGTAAATAAATTAAAAGAAATTGGTGGAGGTCTTGTATGTGCTAAAAATGGAGAAATTGAATATTTACCATTACCAATAGGAGGAATAATGAGCGATAATGGAAAATACTTATTTGAAAAAATTAACAATCTCTATAAAAAAATAGAAAATTGGAGTTCCTTTGACAATCCATTTTTAAGTATGAGCTTTTTCACACTACCAGTAATCCCAGAACTAAAAATAACTGATAAAGGGTTAGTGAAAAATATGAAGTTGGTTGAGATATTTATTAGCTAAGCGGTAATTAAACTGTCGGTGATTATAATGGTTACTTTAGAAAAAATAGAATTAAAAAACTTTAAATCATTTAAAAAATTATCATTAGACATTCCACAAGGATTTACAGCCATTGTAGGGCCAAATGGTAGTGGAAAATCCAACATAGTTGATGCTATACTTTTTGTTTTAGGAAAAACCTCTGCTAAAAAGTTGAGAGCAAACAGGTTTAAAGAATTAATAACTTATCACAACGGAAAGAGAGAAGAGTATTCAGAGGTTTGTTTATATTTTTCAAATGATAATAATGTATTTAACGTTAATGCAAATAGCGTAGGAATATTGAGAAGAATTAAAAAAAGTGGAGAAACTGACTATTTTTTAGTTTGGAAAGAGAATGACAAAGAAAAAAGAAAAAAGTTATCTAAGTATGAAATTATTGACTTATTTAGAAAGTTAGATTTGTTAGGGGATACGGTAATATCGCAAGGAGATTTATTAAAAATTATAAATATTTCTCCAATTGAAAGAAGAAAAATTATTGACGAAATTAGTGGAATTGCAGAATTTGACGAAAAGAAGAAAAAGGCAGAGGAAGAATTGAAAAAGGCAAGGGAATTAATTGAAATGATTGACATAAGGATTAGTGAAGTAGAAAATAATTTAAAAAAACTTAAAAAAGAAAAGGAAGATGCTGAAAAATATATAAAGTTAAATGAGGAGTTAAAATCAGCAAAATATCTTTTAATTTTAAAAAGAGTTAATTATCTAAATATCATTTTAGAGAATATCCAAAATGACATTAAAAGTTTAGAAAGTCTCAAAGATGAATTTATAGAAAAAATTAAAGAAATAAATGCTAAAATTGAAAATTTAAAGTTAAAATTAAATGATATAATAAACGAACTAAATGAAAAAGGCAATGAGGAAGTTTTAGAACTACATAAGTCAATAAAAGAATTGGAGTTAGATATTGAAAATGATAAAAAAGTTTTGGACAATAGTATAAAGGAGTTAAATAAAGTTGAAAGTGAAATTAAAACTAAAAAGAATGAAATTGAAAATACCCAAAAAAAGATAATTGAATATAGAAATAAAATAATTGAAAAAGAAAATAAGATTAAAGAAATTGAGAGTAAGATTAACGATTTAAATTATGAAAAAGAAAGATTAATGGATGTAATCTCTGAAAGTGAAAATATTATTAAAAATTTAAAGAAATTAGAAATAGATTTAACTGATAAAATAGAAAAAAATCAGAACGAACTTTATAAATTAAAAAAAGAATTAAATGATTTAGAAAATACAATAAATAAAAAATACTTTGAAATTGAAAAAAATAACGAAATTATTATAAAATTAAAGGAAGAACTTGAAAATTTTGAAGTCGTTGATACTAAGCCACTATATTTAGAACTCGAAAACTTAAAAGTAGAGATAGAATTTTCAAAAAAGAAAATAAAAGAACTTGAAGAAAAAAAGAAGGATTTGCAGATAAAATTGGATGAATTGCATTCTCAATATGTTAAAGAAAATGCAAGAATTAGGGCATTAAAAGAAATGGAAGAGTTTTGTTTAGATAGAGCTATTAAAGAAATATTAAATGCCAATTTACCGGGCGTTATTGATATAGTAGGAAATTTAGGAAAAACCAAGGTTGAATATAAGACAGCAATTGAAGTGGCGGCTGGAAATAGGTTAAATTACATAGTTGTTAAAAGAATAGACGACGCTGTAAGGGCTATAAAGTATCTAAAAGAGAGAAAACTTGGAAGAGCCACATTTCTACCGTTGGATAGAATTGAGGGTAGAGAGGCAGATTATATAGATGAAGATGGTGTCATAGGAAGGGCAATTGATTTAGTAGAGTTTGATGAAAAATATAGAAAAATTTTCGAGTATGTATTTGGAAACACTGTAATAGTTAAAAATATTGATGTTGCCAAAGTTTTATCTGAGAAGTATAGAAAAGTTAGATTTGTAACATTGGATGGGGAGGTTATAGAGCCCAGTGGTGTGTTAAGAGGAGGAACATTCAAAAGTGGAGCAAAAATTAAAGTAGATATTGATTTGAGTAAGTTAAATGAAATAGCCAATAATATCAAGGTTGTTGAGAGTGAATTGAGAAATGTAAAAGGTGAAATTGAAAGATTAAATGAGATAATAAAGAAGAGCTCTGCTAAAAAAATGGAAATTGAAAACAAGTTAGAAATAATTAAGAAAAATGAAATGAGAAGGAGAGAAATTATAGAAAAAAACAATTTAAAAATAAAGGAGTTGGAATTAAAAAATAAGGAAATTTTAGAAGAAATTGGTAATTTAAAACTTAAAAAAGAAGAAATATCAAGTAAAATTGAAAAGTTAGAGAATAAGATAAATGAATTAATTGAAAAAAGAAAAAAAGTTATTAGTGAATTAAAAGAATATGAAAATAACGAATATCTAAAAAGATTAAGAGAGATTGATGAAGAATTAAAAATCTTAGAAAAAGAAAAAGATAAGTTAAAAAATGAGATTGAGAAAGAACTTAGTTTAGTAAAAGAGATATTAATTCCAAAAATTGAAGAGTTAAATAACAAAATTTCAGAACTAACAAATAAAAAAGAAATGTTAGAAAAAAATATACAGTTATATAAAGAAAGCATTGAAAAAAACTCATCTATATTAGAAGAAAAGAAAAAAAGATTTGAAGAATTATCTAAAAATATAAAATCACTTTCTGAAAAAAGAGAACATATAGAAAAAGAGATAGAAAACTTAGAAAAATGTAAAAAAGATTTGATAAATAAAGTGAGAGTTATTGAAAATAGAATAAATGAGCTTATAGTTGAAAAGGCAAAATATGAGAGTAAATTGGAAGAAGAAGAGAAAAAATTGTATCTATGCGAAAAAACAGATATAAATGAGGAATTAGATAATAAAAGCATTGAAGATCTTGAAATATACATAGGAGAAATAGAAAATGAAATAAAAAAATTAGAGCCAGTAAATATGAGGGCTATTGAAGATTATAACTATATTTTAAACAGATATAATGAACTTATAGAAAAAAGGAAAGAGTACGAAAGAGATGAAAAAAAGTATTTACAATTAATGGAAGAACTTGAAAATAAAAAGAAAGATGTATTTATGGAAGTATTTAAGAAAGTGGCTAAAAATTTTGAGGAAGTTTATAAAGAAATTGGAGGTATAGGGAAATTAAGTTTAGAAAATGAAGAAAATCCATTTGAAGGAGGTATTTTAATCGATGCCTCACCAAGGGGTAAAAAATTGTTAAGTTTAGATGCTATGAGTGGAGGAGAAAAGAGTTTAACTGCCTTAGCATTTTTATTTGCTATTCAAAGATTGAATCCTTCACCATTTTATATACTGGATGAGATTGATGCCGCCTTAGATGTAAAAAACGTCTCTTTAATTGCAGATATGATTAAAAACGCCTCTAAAAAAAGTCAGTTTATAGTTATAAGCCATAGGGAACAGATGGTTAGTAAAGCAGATGTAGTTTATGGAGTTTATATGAAAAACGGTTTGAGTAAGGTTGTAGGTATTAAGCTCTAAGCTATATATAAGAATTTAGTATAGTTATATTATTTAACTATAAATTGCAATAAATAAATATAAAGTATATACTCCAGTAGGTGATGTAAAATGAAAATAAAACTTCTTCTATTGTTTATATCAACTTTGCTATGTGCTGGAAGTGTTTGGGGAACTGTTATTGACCATGTGCCATATACAATAACTGAAAGTGGAACTTATGAATTAACGAAAGATTTATCATATTCAGGAGACAGTAGCTTAGCTGCAATAAAAATAAAGGCAGATAATGTAGTATTAGAAGGAAATGGACATGTCTTAGAAGGAGTATCATGGGCTTATGGAGTTGAAGTTCTTAACCACAAAAATATAACAATTAAGAACTTAAATATTAAAGGTTTTGATTATGGAATTCAACTTTTACTTAGTAACTACACTACAATATATAAATGTAATTTTATAAACAATAGTCATGGTCTTCAACTAATTAAGAGCTATTATAATTATATATACTTAAATAAATTCATAAACAATAGTGATTATAATATTGAAGATATATCTTCAGATAATACAAATACATATCATTCACCTGAAAAAATAACCTACATATACAATGGAAAAACATTTACAAACTACTTAGGAAACTACTATGATGATTACAATGGAAATGATAACAATGGAGATGGTATTGGAGATACTCCTTATACTAAAGATATTACTGATAACTATCCATTAGTTAAGGAATTAGTTGATGAAATTGAGGGATCTAGTGGAAAAAGTAATAGTGGATCTATTAAATTACCAATTCCATTAAGTGCAGTGGCTCTATCATTGATTGAAATTACTTTAATACTTATTGCATTTTTAAAACCTCTCAGGCATTAGGCATAATCTCTTTATAATCTCTTTTATAAACTTTCGAACACTCTAAAACACCTAAACTATTTTATTTATACAAACATTTAATATTAGTACACATAATTGTGAAAATATTGGAGAGATAAGGATGATAAGAGAAATTTTTAGTTCAATAATGGGAGAGGGAAAATATATTGGGAGGAGGTTTATATTTGTAAGATTTGCTGGATGTCCTTTAAAATGTATTTATTGCGATGAAAATCATAAAAAATACTTAAATAGAGTTGAAAAATCTCCGGGTAGTGGGGAATTTGAGACACTAAAAAATATGAATATTGAGGATATAATAAATGCTATAGACAAATTAAAAACTCCAGATTTGTTTGCAGTGTCTTTTACTGGTGGAGAGCCACTACTTTATTTTAAAGAATTGAAGGAAATAGTTGAAATTTTAAAAGATAAAGGATATAAGACATTCTTAGAAAGTAATGGAATGTTTCCAGACAGAGTTTTTTATTTTGATATAGCATCCATAGACATAAAGTTGAGAGAACATTTTAATAATATAAAAGAGGATGAATATAAAAAATTATATAGAAATGAAATAAAGACTATAAAAAATCTTTATAATTTGAATTCTGATGTTTATGCTAAAATTGTTATTATGGAAAATACCAATATAAATACTGTAAAAGAAATAGCAAAAGATTTAAGCGATATTGGTGATATAACTTTGTGTATTCAACCAGTGACGCCCTATGGAAATATAAAACCCCCTTCTAAGAGAAAATTATTTGAAATTATGGAGGTGTGTGGAGAATATTTAAAAGACAATGTTATGCTAACAATACAAATGCATAAGTATTTGGGTGTATTATAGCTGTATTTCAAAGAACAGTTATCAAAAAACGATTTTATAAGTGACTAATAAGATATTCAACAATTTAAAAAAAACTTATAATAAATAAAAAATTAAAAATATTAGTGGTGGCAATATGAATATATTAAAATTAAACGGTAATAAAAAACAGAATTATAAATTATATTGGCATATATGGTATATATTATTTGGAATTCTCCTTATCTTAATGTTTAATTTAAAACCTCTATATAAAACATTAATTATTGGAACATTACTTATTATGATTTTATTTAAAATATCGTTATTTTTTATTAGAAAAAATAAAAATGATGAGGGAGATTTATGAACAAACAACTATTAAAAAAGGTTATTGAACTGAAAAATAATGGTTTAACTATTGGTGAAATTGCAGAGGAGTTAAATGTATCAATGGATACTGCAAGATATTTGGTTTTAAATGCTGAAAAATTATTGGAAAATGAGGAAAAAGCTCTGAGTTTAAAAAATGTAGATATATTCATTGATTGGAAAAATATTGGAAGTACGGCAAATAGATTAAAATATATTAGTTCAATAATCGTTGATGTAATAAAAAGTAGAAATATTGAATTTGACACAGTTGTAGGTATTTCAACGAGTGGAGTACCTATTGCTACGTTGGTGGCAACTGAGTTAGGTAAAGAATTAACTGTATATATACCAAAGAAACATATATCTGAAGAAGGTAAAAAAATATCTGGTTCAATTTCTCACAACTTTTCTCCTGTAAATTATAAAAGAGCAGTAATTATAGATGATGTTGTAACCAGTGGAAGCACTTTAAAAGAATGTATAAAACAGTTAAAAGAAATTTGTAGTCCAAAATTAATAATTGTTTTAATTGATAAAAGTGGATTGGATGAAATTGAAGAAGTGCCATTAATTCCACTAATCAGAGTTGGAGTAGTAAATGTAGAAGAAAATATAAAATAATAAGGAGGTATTTTGATGTTACCAAAAACAACAATAAAGAGAATAATGAAACAATACACTGACTTTAATATATCCTCTGAGGCTGTTGATGAATTAAACAATTTATTAATGGAAATAATAAAAATAACTACAGAAGTTGCTGAGCAAAATGCAAAAAAAGATGGTAGGAAAACAATTAAAGCGAGAGATATTAGAAATTGTGATGACGAAAGATTGAAGAGAAAGATTATAGAACTTAGTGAAAGAACTGACAAGATGCCGATATTAATTAAAGAGATGTTAAATGTAATTACTTCCGAATTAGAATAAATAAAAAATAAATCCTAAATTAACGGGAGAGAGTATGAAGATTGCAGTAGCTAAATTCTTAGGGACTAATTGTGAGTTGGATGTTTGTCATGCTATAAAATTAGCCGACGGAGAGCCAGAACTTGTTTTTTTTACTAAGGATAACTTAGATGAATATAAAGGGGCAGTAATTCCTGGTGGATTCTCATACGGAGATTATTTAAGGGCAGGAGCAATAAGTGCAAGAACTCCAATAATCAAAGCATTAAAAAAGATGATTGAAGAAGGAAAGCCAGTTTTAGGGATATGTAACGGAGCTCAAATTGGTTTAGAGGCCGGTTTTTCAAAAGGAACATTAACAAACAATATAAATGCAAGATTTATCTGCAAATGGGTATATATAAGGGTTGAAAACAACAAAACACCATTTACTCAGTATTATAAAAAAGGAGAAGTTTTAAAGATACCAATAGCACACGCAGAGGGTAGATTTTACGCTGACGAAGAGACACTTGAGTATATGTATAAAAATAATATGATAGTGTTTAAATACTGTGATGAAACTGGTGAAGTGACAGAAAAGGCAAATCCAAATGGCTCTATTGACAATATAGCGGGAGTTTGTAACGAAAACCAAAATTGTGTTCTACTAATGCCACACCCAGAAAGAGCCAGTGAAAAAATATTAGGCTCAGATGATGGATTAAAAATGTTCAAAGGAATGATAGATTACGCTAAAAAGATTTAAATATTTTACATTTTTTATTTTAAAATAGAGTATGCATACTTTTAAAGAAAGGTAGGGAGAGATTTCTATTTTATTAATATGCCTAAATTATTTATAAAAAACAGTAAATTTTTTAATACCTTATTATTTAATTAGATTAACAAAACAAAGTAAGAATGGTGAATAATTATGGAAATGCCAAAGGACTATAATATAGAAATTGAAAAACAAATACAGAAGAAATGGGAAGAAAGCAAAATTTACAAATTTTATGAAAATAGCAAAAAGCCACCATACATTATTGACACTCCTCCACCATACCCTACTGGTAGATTACACTTAGGACACGCTCTAAATTGGACATATATAGATATAATTGCAAGATTTAAAAGAATGAAGGGTTATAATGTTTTATTCCCACAAGGTTGGGATTGTCATGGATTGCCTACAGAGGTTAAAGTTGAAGAGATGTATGGAATAACAAAATCTGACATTGACAGGCAGAAATTTAGAGAGTTATGTATAAAACTAACTGAGGAAAACATTGAAAAAATGAGAAAACAGATAAAATCTCTTGGAATATCTATTGATTGGGATAGAGAGTATATAACTATGACTCCTGACTATATTAGAAAGTCACAAACAGCCTTTGTTAGAATGTATAAAGATGGTTTAATTTATAGAGGGAAGTTTCCAGTAAATTGGTGTCCAAGATGTCAAACTGCAATAGCATTTGCTGAAGTTGAATACATTGAAAGGGAGAGTAAATTAAATTACATAAAATTCCCCAGTGCTGATGGAGATGAATATATAATTATAGCAACAACAAGACCTGAGCTTATGGCGGCATGTGTTGCTATATTAGTTCATCCAGAGGATGAGAGATATAAAGATTTAATTGGAAAAGAGTTTATAGTTCCATTATTTGGGCATAAGGTTAAACTGTTAGCAGATAAAGATGTTGAAAAAGAGTTTGGTACAGGGGCGGTAATGGTATGTACTTTTGGGGATAAAACAGATGTTCTGTGGGTAAATAGGCACAAATTGGAAATTAAAAAAGCAATTGACGAAAAAGGAACTTTAACTGAAATTGCTGGCAAATATAAAGGATTAAAAACAGAAGAAGCCAGAAAATTGATTATAGATGATTTAAAGAAAGAAGGATATTTAATTAAGCAAGAGACAATAAAGCAAAATGTTGGAGTTTGTTGGAGATGTAAAACTCCTATTGAAATTATTGTTACCGAACAGTGGTTCGTTAATGTTAAAAAATTAATTCCAAAAGTTAAAGAAGTTGCTAATGAGATTAAATGGGTTCCTGAACATATGAAAATTAGATTGTTAAATTGGATTGAAGACATGGATTGGGATTGGGTTATAAGTAGGCAGAGAATATTTGCTACTCCTATTCCAGTATGGTATTGCAAAAAATGTGGTAATATAGTAGTTGCTAAAGAAGAGGATTTACCAATAGATCCAACTAAAACAGGTTATGTATGTGATAAGTGCGGTAATAGAGATTTAATTCCTGAAACAGATGTCTTAGACACTTGGATGGATTCCTCAATAACCCCAATGATTATAACAAAGTGGTTAGATGATAATGAATTCTTTAAAAAACATTATCCTGTTCAACTAAGACCACAGGGGCATGATATTATTAGAACATGGGCCTTCTATACTATAGTTAAATCTATTGCCTTAACTGGAAAAAAGCCATGGGAGGAAATAGTTATAAATGGTATGGTGTTTGGAGAGGATGGACATAAGATGAGTAAAAGTAGAGGTAATGTTGTAGAGCCAGATGAGATTATAGAAAAATATGGTGCAGACGCTTTAAGATTGTGGGCAAGTAATAGCGTTATTGGAGATGATGTCCAATTTTTATGGAAAGAAGTAGATTACGGTTATAGATTTTTAAGAAAGTTTTGGAATGCTTGTAGATTTGCTAAGATGCATATAAATGATGAGATTATTGAAGAGTTAAAAAAACCATTGGATGTAAAGAATCCAATAGATTTATGGATTTTGAGCAAATTACAGAAGTTAATTGATAGAGTTAATAGAGATTTAGAGAATTATAGATTTAATACAATAGTAGAAATTTACAAGTTCGTATGGCATGAGTTTTGCGACAATTATATAGAGATGGTTAAATATAGATTGTATGGTAATAATGAGGATGATAAAAAGGAGGCAAGATGGACTCTATACTATGTAATAGACAAGTTAATAAGATTACTCTGTCCATTCGCTCCACACTTTGCAGATTATATAGGTGAGATTTATAAAATTGAGAATCTACACTTCTCATTCCCAGAGGTTGATGAGAAATTTTTAAATGAAGAAATAGAAAAAATTGGAGAAATAGCCAAAAATACTGTAATATCTATTAGAAGATTTAAATCCAATAAAGGAATGCCTTTAAATGCTCCATTAAAGTATGTTGAAATATATACAGAGGATGAAGAGACATACAATGCATTAATAAAAACAGCAAATGACATTAAAGGTACTTTAAAAATTGAAAACCTTGAAATAATAAAAGGTAAGCCAGATTTAGAGTATAGAATAGTTGAAATAATTCCTGATAAATCTAAGATAGGCCCAGAATTTAAAAAGAATGCTAAGTATGTTATGGATCTAATTAAAAATGCTGATGAGGAAACATTGGATAAGATAATAAATGAGGGATTAAATACTGAGTATGGAGTTATTAGAAAGGAACATATTAAGGATGTTAAGAGGGCATTATTCTGCGAAGGTGAGGAAGTAGATTCAGTAGATATTGAAAATGTATTGGCAGTAGCAGTTATTAGAAAGTTATAAAAATTTTAAATAAAAATTTTTAAATTTTTAAAATTGAATCAAAAACAAGAATTAATAGCAAAAATTCATTATAATCTTTTATTCCATTCTAGTTCTCCGCTACAAATGGAACAATTGAGACAATTGTAACGAAGAACCTTATAGCCTCCAGATGTCATTGGTTAGCAATCGGGGTTTAAAAGCAGTCTAATTCGGGATTGTAGCAGTTTCTAAATATCAGTGGGACAATATTATCATATAACCGATGAGAGGGCTCTGCTTTCGAGGTCATCATAACTTTGATAAAAAGATTTTATGGGGCTGTCTCCGTTCAGCCCGAAGTCCAATGAATCTATGGCAGAGAGATTGGTATTCTCGATGAATCTATAAGTTGAGGACAACCCATTTCCATAGCTATCGGTTTGTATGGTATATTGTTAAATACTACGAGATATGCTATGGAAATGGGTAACGGTTTGGGTTCCCACAATTTAATTTTATTTTTTAATATTTTAGTTCTATTACTTTTTATTATTTTTTAATTATATTTTATTCCTAAGATAATAAAAAAACTATTTTGTAACATATCTAAAAAACTAAAAGCATACATTGGTATTTTTAAAGAGATATAGGCATATATAAGTTTATATAGAAAAAATTAATGGGCAAATTTGTTGAACCTTATCTTTATTTTTATCGTTTATCATTATGGAGGTGAATTTTGTGGCTAACAGAATAGAAATATCTCCTACAACGAGACATGAAGGACACGCAAAACTGATTTTAGAAGTTAATGATGAAGGAATAGTAAATAAAGCATATTATTTAAATACAACTCCTGTTAGGGGATTCGAAACAATGTTAAGGGGCAGACCTGCAGAATTTGCTCCTATCGCAGTTATGAGAATCTGCGGGATTTGTCAAACTACTCACGGAATTGCTTCCTGTGAAGCTATAGAGAATGCAATAGACTGTGAAGTTCCTGATGATGGTTTATTGTTAAGGGAATTAGTAGGACTTGGAAATAGATTACATTCTCATCCATTACACCACTTATTAACAATAGATGACTTTTTAAAGCCAGATGAAACTAATTTAAGAATTGAATTAATAAAATTAATTCAAAGAATGAGAAAAGTTGGACAGTTAGTAGTTGATATTGTGGGAGGTGAAGGAATACATCCTCCAAACATTGTAATTGGGGGTATGAGAACAAACATAACTGAAAGATCTAAGTCAAAGTTATACTATGCATTAAGACAGTATGAAAAAGATGCCTATGAATTGTATGAAAAATACACTGAATTAATTGAAAGATATTTAGAAGAAATAGGAATTCCTGATTTAGGGTCTCATGAATATCCATACATTGCTTCCCACACTACATATGGAGATAGATATGCTATAAACTGGGATAGTGTCGTAGAAATTCCTCCTCAAAGATACTATGATGATGAAGTGGCAATACATACTACAACAGTTCAAATTCCTTTATATGAGGGAGTTCCTGCTGAAGGAGGACCAAGAGCAAGATTGGTTAAATTTGGAAACTTTAGAGCAGGAGGTAGTGCTTTAGACATCAACATAGCAAGAGCTCAAGAAAACCTTGGAGCTGTTTATAGAGCCTTAGAAATTTTAGATGAAGTTAATATATATGGAAAGACAAGAGCTGAAGTTGAATACAAAGATGGTTTTGGAATTGGAGTTCATGAAGCTCCAAGAGCAACAAATACACACATGGCAGAAGTTGGAAAAGATGGAAAAATAAAGAGCTATAGAATCATAGCGGCATCAACTTGGAACTTCCCAATAGTTGAAAAGGCTATTGAAGGTTATCCACATCAATATGCTGAAGTGATAATGAGAGCCTATGACATATGAGCATCATGTGCTACCCATATAATAGTTAAAGATGAAGAGTCAAAAGAAACCATAGAAGTTAGAAAAATGTTATAAGCCTCGAGGGGAACCCAAAAGGGACCCAAGAGGCATTTTCTCTTAAAGCGTTTAAAATTAAAATCTTAAAAAAATAAAAATGAATGAAACTATGAAAGCTGAAATAAAAGATTATGATGATGAATTGTTTGATTTAACACCATCCTATCTAAAAAAAGAAGTTATGGTGTTAGCCTGTGGGAATATATTATTTGCTGATGACGGTTTTAGCGTTCATGTCATTGAAAAATTGAACAAAATCTTAACTGAAAAAGAAAAAGAAAAAATAGCTTTAGTTGATGCCGGAACAGGGGCTCCTCAGCAGGTTTTAACATTAATAGATGAAAATTCAAAGACAAAAAAAATAATTGTAGTTGATGTAATTGACTGGGGATTAAAACCGGGAGAAATAAAAATAATTGAAAAAGATGAGTTGCCAAATCCAAAATATGATAGATTAGATTCTCACAATTGGCCTTTATCTTCTTTATTAAAAGAGGTCGCTGAAAAATATAATATAGAGGTTAAAGTTATTGGATGTCAGGCAAAATATATTTCTGAACCAGATGTTTATATTGGGTTGAGTGAGGAAGTTGAAAAGGCAATTGATAAGGCAGTAAATATTATCCTTAGAGAATTGAGGGGTGATTAATGTGGTTAAAGTTGCTCATATCCAATTGTGTAGTTGTTGTGGATGCTTAGTTTCTTTGGCAGACACTTATGAGAAGTTATTAGATATTTTAAATTCAATTGAGTTGGTTTATTGCCAAACATTGGCAGATGTTAGAGAGATTCCAGAATGTGATATTGCATTAGTTGAAGGTTCTGTGTGTTTAGATGACCACCATAGTTTAGAGATTGCTAAAGAGGTAAGAGAAAAAGCAAAGATTGTTGTTGCCTTAGGAGCTTGTGCTGCTACAGGCGGAGTTACAAGATACAGTAAAGGAAATCAGTTATCTAAACCAGTTCACAGCTCATTCTCTCCATTATCTGAAGTTATTAAAGTAGATTTAGCTATTCCAGGATGTCCTCCATCACCAGAGGCTATTGTTTCAGTAATAAATGCAGCATTAAATGGAGATATGGAATATTTAGCCCCATATGCTGAATTAGCAGAAAAAGGAAGTGAAGCATGTGGATGTGATTTACTAACTAAGGTAGTTAATAAATCTCTCTGTATGGGTTGTGGAACTTGTGCCTCAGCATGTCCAACAAGAGCAATAGAAATGATTGATGGAAGACCAAATGTTACTCAGTATTTGTGTATTAAATGTGGAGTTTGTTCAGTACAGTGTCCAAGAATTAGATTTCCAGAGTTAATTGAAAAAATAGAGTAATCATTTTAATCAGTATAAATTTTATAAATAATTTTTGAGGTGGAATAGATGGATCCTTTTGGAACTTATAAGAAAGTAGTTTCAGCAAGAAGTACATTAAAAGAAGTTTTAAAGACATGTCAAGATGGGGGTATAGTTTCAACAGCTTTTATTTATGGTTTAGAGAATAATTTATTAGATGGAGTTATTGTGGCAGATAATGCTGGAGAATTTAAAGCAATTCCTAAGGTGGCTACAACGCCAGAGGAAGTTTTAGAGGCGGCAGGAACAAAATATACTGTCTGCCCTAATATATCAGTATTAAAAAGTGCTGTTAGAGAATATGGATGTGAAAAAATTGGAGTTGTAGGAACTCCATGCCAAGTTAGGGCTGTAAGGAAGTTAATGAAATATCCAGTAGGATTTAGACACATTCCCGATAAAATATCATTAATTATAGGTATTTTCTGTATGGAAAACTTCCCATACAATGGATTAAAGTTAATTGTAGAAGAACACTGTGGAGTTAAGATGGAAGATGTTGTTAAATTAGATATTGGTAAAGGTAAGTTTTGGGTCTATACAAAATGGGGAGAAACAAAAGCAATTAAATTAAAAGAAACCCATCCTTATGAGCAAGTGGCTTGTCATGTATGCACTGACTACACTGCAGAGTTAGCAGATATTTCAACGGGTTCCGTTGGAAGCCCAGATGGATGGAGTACTGTCTTCATAAGAACTGCAAAAGGGGAAGAGATATTTAACAAAATGGTTGAAGATGGATACTTAGAAGTTAAACCAATAGAAGAAGTTAAACCTGGTTTAGATTTAGTTAAAAAATTAGCTCTAACTAAAAAAGAGAAAAATCTAAAAGAGATTGAACATAGAAAAGAACTTGGTTTGCCTGTTCCTTATTAAAAAACATTACTCATATTTTGCTGTTAAAACTTTCCTAATTTTCTTAGCCCTCTCTTCCCCTACACCTTCAACTTCCATTAATTCATCTTCTTTTGCTGTAAATACTCTTTCAACAGTTTTAAAATGTTTTAATAACCTATCTGCCAATGCACCACCAACATCAGGCAAACTTTCAACAATAAACCTTTGTTGTTCTTTTAAACTCATTGTAGTTTTTCCATATCTTATTGTAATTGGTCTTTTTTCTTTCAATTGCTCTTTTTCAGCAATTTTTATTAATAAATCAACGGTTTCATCAACATTTTTTGTAAATAATATTGGTATTCCAAAGTCAAAAATAACTGATAAGATAGCTCCTTTTAAGGCATTTTCATGTATTCTGCTAAAGTTTTCTCCTTCTATAATAAGTAACGGTTTTTCAACTTTTTTAAGATTTTTTAACTGTGAAAATAACCTCTTATCAATTATTGAATTTACAAAATCCTCAGAAGTTTTCCTCTCAACAACAACTCTATCACTTAAAACATAATCTCCAACTTCTAAAGTTTTTAGTTCAACATCAGCATATTTATGTAATAACTTGGCAATATTTTTTTCTCTGACATCCACAATAATCTTAATGGGTTTTTCAATTTTGTCTTTGTCAGTTTCTTCAACCTTACTTTTAGATTTTTCTTCAAACTGCTTAATAAAGTCTAATATTGTTAAAGTCTTTTTTTCTTTCTCTTTGTTCTCTTCTTTACTTTCTATCTCTACTACTTTTTTAGTTTTTATTGTTGTTACTGTATCTTTTTCTATTATAGTTTCTTTTTTAGGCTCTTCTATTCTTTTATTCTCCATTTCCAATTTTTTCTGTAATCTTTTGTTCAACAAATAACATATATTTTTTAAGAGTCTTTTCATCTCTTTTTCTTTGTACAAAGCACTTCTATAATATGCTTCATCAGATGTTCCTTTAGCTATTAATATATATGCTTTTCCACCTTCTCCTCTCATCGCTCTACCTCTTCTTTGAATAAATCTAATCTCAGATGGCACAGGCTCGTAAAAGATAACATAATTTACCGTTGGGATATCTATTCCTTCCTCAGATACGCTTGTAGAAACTAAAACATTTCCTTCTTTTTTAAACTTCTCTATTGCTTCTATTTGCTGTTTTTGAGTCATTCCTTTTCCTTCTTTACTTGCTTGACCAATAAACTTTATTGCCTTAATTCCATTTTGGTGTAAGATATTAACTAATTTCTCAACAGTGTCTCTATACTGCGTGAATATTATAATTCTTTCATCTTCATTTTTTTCCAAAAATGTTTTAACCATTTCAACAACTTTATCTAATTTTGGATGTTCAACACTTGTTTTTATTAATAAATTTACTGCCTTTCTAATTCTTTCGTCATTTACTATTGATTTAGCAGATTTAGTTCTTTGTGAAGACAATTTATTTATATAGTTTAAAAATACGCTCTTTCCCTGACTTTCTAATAAATCCTTGGCGTGCATTAACTTTAAAGCCTCTGAACACACCCTTATAAGTTCATATTTAACCTCTTCATCGTAGGCGAATAACTTAGAATTTAGTTCAATGAGTTCAGTTTTTGTTATATTGATAGAGTCAATAACTCCAAAATCTTTTAAAAATTTTAATCTATCTTTTAACGCTTCATTTATTAATTTTAACGCTTTTTTAAATTCTTCTGGTAAATCTAATCTTATTGGAATTAATCTAACTTTGGCAATGTATGGCTTTACATCTTCGTCATCCTCAGTTCTAACTTCAACATGCTCTATTCCTAAGTTTTCACAGATTTCCATTAATCTATCAATATCAGCCCCGGGAGAGGCAGTTAATCCTAAAATATGACATTTATCTTTAAATGCCTTAGATACAAATGCATAGGAATGGTCTCCAACTGTGTGATGTGCCTCATCTGCAATTAACAATACAAACTCCTCTATATTAATCCTTTTAGCAATAATGTCATTTTCAATAACTTGAGGAGTGGCAACAAATATTTTACCTTTTTTATATAACTCAACTCTTTTTTTTGGAGGAATTTTTCCAGTTAATGCTATTATTTTATTTTCATCAATGTTTAAGACTTCTTTTAGCCTTCTACAATGTTGCTCTACTAAAGGTCTCGAAGGGGCTAAAATTAAAACTTTACCATCTTTTTTTGTTAAAATACCCACTATGACCAATATAGCAATTGCAGTTTTTCCCAAACCAGTGGGTAAAACGCACAATGTCTTTTTCTTTAAAGCATTTGCCGCTATAATCTGTTGATACAACCTCGCCTCTAATGTTTTTGGTTTTATTAATGGATGCTCTATATACATATCCATCCTACTCTTAGTTTTAAATTTAATATATTATTTTAGTTTATCTAAATTATTTACCCATCTCATAAAAATTTCTCTCGCTCTTTTGAGTTTGGAATTGCTATAATCTAATAAAAACTTTAAGTAATTGTTATCTACAAATATCTTTCCATCTTCTCCTATTGGAGCATCTACTTTATAGGTAGTTAAAATTTCAACAATTATCCTTTTCTTAGATATTGATTTTATTGAAGAACTTTTTAAACCAGAATGTATTGCTAATTCAAGCATTTTTTTTGCTGAATCAATATCTTTTGATGCTATATGTAATATTGGAGAGTTCATAACAAAGATAATATAATTTTTCTCATTGGAAATATTTTTTAGGGAGTTAAACATCTCTTCGTATGTGGCATAGTGATGCCATTTACCTAACCACTTTGAATATATTTTAGGATTCTTATCTTTTGGTATTTCCATAATTCCTACTCTACCTATGCAAGAACTCGTAGTGTAATAATTTTCTAAACTGTTTATTTTTTCAAGTATTGGAATTATATCTTTATCTACTAAGTTCTCCCTAATTGCTAATTCTAAATTTATCAATGTTCTTTTTTTGTCATCTTCAAATCCCATACTCTCACTCAAAGCAAAAAGTTTTTAAACCAATTTTGTTGAAATCAAAAATAAATAAAAAATAATTTATTAATAATTTTGGTGTTTATTATGATACCTATGATATTTAAAGAAATGTGCCCTAACTGTAATGGAGAAATTTATAGCGAAAGATTTGAAGTAGGAGTATGTGAAAAATGCTTAAAGGATGAATATGTTAAAGATAACTTAGAATTATGTAAAAAACTTAGAGAAGAAAAAACTTTAAAAAATTTAAGAGATTATTGCAAAATATTAAATGAGTTTAAAGAATTTGAGGAATTTGTAAAAAGTTTAGGCTATGAGTTGTTGAGTATTCAAAGAATGTGGGCTAAGAGAGTTTTAAAAAATAAAAGTTTTTCAATTGTTGCCCCAACTGGTGTAGGGAAGAGTTTCTTTGGAGTATTGATGAGTTTATTCTTAGCAAAAAAAGGAAAAAAATGTTATATAATCTTACCTACAACTTTATTGGTAAAACAAACCTATGAAAGAATTATCTCTTTGATAAATAAAAATAATTTAAAAATAAATGTTGTTGCCTATCATTCAGAATTATCTACAAAAGAGAAGAAGGAAGTTAAAGAGAAAATAGACAACAATGATTTTGATATACTGATAACAACTTCAAACTATTTGGCAAAAAATCCTCCAAACACAAAATTTGACTTTATATTTGTGGATGATGTTGATGCATTATTAAAGGCATCTAAAAATGTTGATAGAACTTTAAAATTGTTAGGATTTGACGATGAAATAATTAATGAAGCGTATAAAATAATATACCTAATAAAAATTGGAAAGATAGAAGATGCATTAAAAAAGAGAGAAATTTTAAAGAAAAAATTGTCAAAAATAAAATATGGATGTTTAATAATTGCTTCAGCTACTGGAAAGAGTTATGGAGATAGAGTAAAACTTTATAGGGAATTGTTGAATTTTGAAGTTGGCTATGGAATGAACAAACTTAGAGATGTTGAAGATATATATGATGAAGAACTTAGTTTAAATAAAGTATTGGAATACATAAAAATATTTGATAGTGGTGGACTTATATTTGTCTCAATAGATTATGGAGTTGAAAAAGCAAAAGAGATTGAAGAATTTTTAATTAAAAATGGTATAAAGGCTAAGTTAATACATTCAAAAGATAAAAAAGGATTTGATGACTTTAGAGAAGGGAAATTAGATGTTTTAATTGGAGTAGCCTCTTACTACGGAGTTTTAGTTAGAGGTTTAGATATGCCCGAAAGGGTTAGGTATGCCATATTCTATGGAGTTCCTAAGTTTAAAATCAAGTTAAAAGAATATATTGAGAAATTAAAAGAAAAAGGTGAATTAAAAGAAGATATAGATATTGAAGGGAAAACCTTAGAGGAGATTAAAGAAATAGTTTCTGAAAAATTGAAGATAAAGAATTTCTCTATAAGAGTAGAGGATAATGAGTATCTATTGTTAATTCCAGATGTAAAAACATATATTCAAGCATCTGGAAGAACATCAAGAATGACAGAATTTGGTTTAACCAAAGGAGCAAGTATAGTGTTGGTTGATGAAAAAGAGATTTTTGAGTACCTCAAAAAATACATACTGTTTATGTATGAAAGTGAATTTAAAAAGATAGATGAAATTAACATAGAGGAGTTAATTAAAAAAATTGACGAAGATAGGGAAAAAATTAAAAAAGGAAGAATTACTGGAAAAATTCCTGATTTACTAAAATCTGTTTTAATGGTTGTAGAAAGTCCAAACAAGGCAAGAACTATTGCAAGTTTCTTTGGAAAACCTTCAGTTAGGAAGATAAACAATAGGAATGTTTATGAAGTTTGTATAGGAGACATAAATTTAATTATAACTGCAAGTGGAGGACATGTATTTGATTTAGTTACAAAAGAAGGATTTTATGGAGTAAAGATAGAAAACAATGTATATATTCCAATATATACATCAATTAAAAAAGTTAATGGGGAACAATTTACAGACCAGAAGAATATAGAGGAGTTGTTAAAACAACTATCAAAAAGTGGAGAAAAAGTCAATTTTATGGATTCTAAGGAGAATATAGAGATTATTAGAGAAATAGCCGATGAAGTAGATGCTATATTTATAGCAACAGATATTGATACTGAGGGAGAAAAGATAGGTTACGATATAGCACTTAACAGTATGCCATTTAACAAAAACATATATAGAGTTGGCTTTAACGAAATTACAAAGAGGGCTATTTTAAAGGCAGTAGAATCATTTAAAAGAGGAGAAGAGTTAAAGTTAGATGAAAATAAAGTTAAGGGACAAGTTGTTAGAAGAATAGAAGATAGATGGATTGGATTTAGATTAAGTCAAAAGTTGTGGGAGGTATTTAATAAAAACTATCTATCTGCTGGTAGAGTTCAAACCCCTGTCTTAGGTTGGATTATAGAGAGATACAATGAGCATAAGATAAAAGTTCCTTATTTATCATTAAAATTGGAAAATGACATTTACATAGGAAAGGTTTGGGAAAAAGAATTTGATAAGGATGAGGTAGAAGTTGAAGTTAAAATATATGAGAAAGAAATTCATCCTTTACCTCCATTTACTACAGATACTTTATTAGAGGAAGCTACAAAGAGATTTAGGTTAAGTGCCGATGAAGTAATGGCTATAGCCCAAGAACTATTTGAATTGGGCTTATCCTCCTATCACAGAACATCTTCAACGAGAGTTTCGTTAGATGGAATGAGAGTGGCAAGAGAGTATTTAAAACTAAACAATTTAGAGGATTATTTAAAAAATAGAGAGTATTTTATGGAAGGGGCTCACGAATGTATAAGACCTACAAAACCTATGGATACAGAAGAACTTA
Source organism: Methanocaldococcus lauensis (assembly GCA_902827205.1). Classification (GTDB taxonomy): domain Archaea; phylum AGJL01; class Methanococci; order Methanococcales; family Methanocaldococcaceae; genus Methanocaldococcus; species Methanocaldococcus lauensis. The sequence goes on from LR792634.1 coordinate 525,901, forward strand.
TTGAGTTTTTAAAAGAAAATAATATAAAATTAACAAAAAACCACATAAAGGTTTATGATTTAATATTTAGAAGATTTATTGCTTCTCAAATGAAAGAGGCGATTGTTGAATATGAAGAGATATATATAAAAGATTTAGATGAAAAAATTGAAGGATACATAGATATAAAGTTTGATGGATGGAGTAGAATTTATAATTTAAAGTTAAAAAAGCTTCCAAGAATTGAGAAAAATTACTTAAAAGTGTTAGAAAAGAGTATTAAAAAAGTTCCAAAAGTTCCATTGTATGATGAAGGAGAAGTTATTAAGCTAATGAAAGAGAGAGGAATTGGAAGACCTTCAACCTATGCTCAAATTATTAAAAAGTTATTGGATAGAAGATATGTAATTAAAAGCAAAGGTAAAAATAAATTAATTCCTACAAAATTAGGAATAGAAGTTTATAATTATCTAATAAATAATTATCCTCATCTAATATCAGAGGAGAGAACAAGAGAGTTAGAGGAAATTATGGATAAAATTGAAAATGGCGAAGTAGATTATTTGGAAGTTTTAAAATCTCTATATGAGGAAATTTTGAGTATAAAATAGTAACACTTTATATTTCATAGATACTTCATAGAGGTGAACTGTATGTTATCCCCTAAAGAAGTTTTAAAAAATCTTGCAGAAGAAAATAATCTGCTATATGAAGAGGTTGAGATTAAAATATCAGATACTAAGTTAGATACAACAAGAATTAAAGACTATCCATTAATGAGTGGTAAAGAAATTTTATTGAGAGCTAATTTTAAAGGTTGTTATGGGGATGCCTTCACAGATAAACCAGTTGAATTTAAAGGAACTATTAAAGAACTTTTAGATAAAGGAAATAGAGCTGAAATAATAGCAACATTAAATGCTGTTATGAGATACCTTGGATTAGTTGATAGAACTGTTCATTGCACTGGAGATGAACCAGAAAAATGTGCAAAAGAGCTTGTTAAATACCTAAAGGAATTGAAACCAAAAAAGATTGGTATTATTGGGTTTCAACCAGCATTTGTTAAAGAGATTGTTAATGCATTTGGCTCTGAAAATGTTATAGTTAGTGATTTAAATCCAGAAAATGTTGGAAAAATAAAATATGGAGCTAAAATTATTCATGGGAAATATAATGAGGATTTAATAAAAAATTCAGATGTTGTTTTAGCTACCGGTTCAACTATTGCAAATGGAACATTTAAGGATATTTGGGAATTAGCTAAAAAATACAATAAAAGAATTATTTTTTATGGAACTACAATTGCTGGAATGGCTAAAATATTAGGAGTTGAGAGATTTTGTAAATTAGGAAAATAACATAATTCATCCTGGTGAAATAAATATGATATTGTTTTTTGAATATGCAATTGCCTCTGGGTTTGAAGATGAAGGAATTTTAAAAGAAGGAAAAATGATGTTTGACACTTTATTAAAGCAGTTTTTAGAAATTGACAATGTTGTATCTTTAATTTATAAGGATTATGTTGATTACTATAAAAATTTTAAAAATCTTGAAATAATAGAGGTTGAGGATGAAAATGAAGTTGAAGAAAAATTAGACAACATTTTAAAAAATAAAAAAATTGACTATGCATTAACAATAGCTCCAGAGGAAGATAATATATTATACAATTTAACAAAAATCATCGAAAAATATCCAGTAAAAAATTTAGGTAGTTTTTCAGAAGGTGTAAAAATATCTGGAAATAAATATTTAACATACTTAGCAATTAAAGATTTTGTAAATGTTCCTGAAACATTTCCTCCTAAGAAGTATGTAGTAAAAAAGATAGATGGATGTGGTGGAAAATTTGAAATTTTAGATGATAATTATATAATTCAGGAATTTATTGATGGAGAAAATTTGTCAGTGTCTTTAATTGTTGGAAAAAATAAGATTTATCCTCTATCTTTAAACAAACAGTATATTGATGATAGAGGTTTTATTGGGGCAGATGTGAATATTGAGCACAAATTAAAAGATATAATTTTTAACGAGGTGATTAAAGGTATTAAATATATAAATGGATTAAATGGTTATGTAGGAGTTGATGTCATAGTTAATAATGATGAAATTTTTATTATTGAAATAAATCCAAGAATAACAACAACTGTCTATGGATTAAAAACAAAACCAAGTTTAGGAGAATTATTAATAAAAAATGCAAAGAATGAAGAACTAAAATTTAAAGTTAGAGGAGAAAACTTTACAATTGACAAATAAATTAAAAATAATTAATTTTTTGGTGAAAATATGGAAAAAAATCCAAAAGATATAGTGCTTAAAGAAAGTGTAGATATAAAAGGAATTGAAATTGAAGGTCCTTGGTTAGATGATAATATTAGCTTAGAAGAAGTTATCAAAAAATACTACTTAAAGATTGGTTTTCAGGCATCTCATATAGGTAAGGCAATAAATATTTGGAAAGAAATTGAAGATAAAAGGAAAAGGGGAGAGGAGATAACTGTATTTTTTGGATACACTTCAAATATTGTATCTTCTGGGCTAAGGGAGATTATAGCATACCTTGTAAAACATAAAAAAGTTGATGTTATTGTTACGACTGCTGGAGGTGTTGAGGAGGATTTTATAAAATGCTTGAAGCCCTTTATATTAGGAGATTGGGATGTAAGTGGGAAAATTTTAAGGGAAAAGGGAATAAATAGGATTGGGAATATTTTTGTCCCTAATGACAGATACATAGCATTTGAGGAATATATGATGGAGTTTTTTGAAGAAATACTAAAATTAGAAAAAGAAAGTGGTAAGATTATTACAGCAAGTGAATTTACATACAAATTAGGGGAATTTATAGACAAAAAATTAAAGGATAAAGAGAAAGAAAAGTCAATATTGTATTGGGCATATAAAAACAACATCCCTATATTTTGCCCAGCCATAACTGACGGTTCTATTGGAGATATGCTATATTTTTTTAAAAAATATAAAAAAGACACTGATTTGATAATAGATATAGCAAATGATATTGTAAAATTAAACGATATAGCCATAAATTCTAAAAAAACTGCATGCATAGTTTTAGGAGGCTCACTACCTAAGCATAGTATTATAAATGCAAACCTATTTAGGGAAGGGACTGACTATGCTATATACATAACTACGGCATTACCTTGGGACGGTTCTTTAAGTGGAGCTCCTCCAGAAGAAGGAGTTTCATGGGGAAAGATTGGAAGTAAAGCAGATTATGTGGAAATTTGGGGAGATGCTACAATAATATTTCCATTATTGGTTTATTGTGTGATGAAAGAATAAAGGTTGAAAATATGCTATATGTTGTTGGTATTGGTAGTGGTAGTAAATTACATATAACTAAGGAGGCAGAAGAAGTTTTAAAAAATGTAGATTTAATAGTGTGCTATAAAAATTACAAAAAATATGTTGAAAGATTTAATAAGCCAATATATACAACTGGAATGACGAAAGAGATTGACAGAGTAGAGTATGCTTTAAAAGAATCTAAATATAAAGATGTTGCTTTAGTTTCGAGTGGAGACCCTACAATTTATGGATTAGCTTCATTAGCATATGAAATAAATTCAATTAAAAACTACAATGTAGAAATAAGGGTAATTCCTGGAATTACTGCCGCTTCATTAGCTTCATCAGTTTTAGGAAGTCCGTTAAATCATGATTTTGTTGTTATAAGTTTTAGTGATTTATTAACTCCACTAAGTACTATATTAAAAAGATTTGAATACGCTTTAAAAGGGGATTTTGTTATCTGCATATACAACCCACTAAGTAAGAAAAGAAAAGAGCCTTTTTTAAAGGCAATGGAGATATTAAAAGATTTTGCAAAAGATGTAAATTACATTATTGGGATAGTAAAAAATGCTGGAAGGGATAATGAAAAATATTTAATTACAAACTTTGAGGAATTTTATAAAAATTTAGAAAAATACTTAGAATTTATAGATATGAACACAATAATAATTATTGGTAATTCCTCAACAAAAATTATAAACAATAAGATGGTAACTCCAAGAGGTTATCTCAATAAATATAAAATTTTGTAAAAATTAGGTGGAATGTATGCTTAAAAAGATAAGAGAGGAATTAAATAGTTATTTTTTAGAGAGAAGAGAGGAAATAGATATAGCTTTAACTTCTATATTGGCTAATGAACATACAGTGTTTTTGGGGAATCCTGGAACTGCTAAATCCCAATTAATTAGAGCTATAGCCTCTCATCTAAATGCCAATTACTTTGAAAAACTTGTAACAAGATTTACAACAGAGGATGAACTTTTTGGACCATTAAGCATTAAAGAATTAAAAGATAATGATAAATTTGTTAGGAAAACTAATGGCTATTTACCTACGGCTGAAATTGCTTTTTTAGATGAAGTTTTTAAAGCAAATAGTAGCATATTAAATGCTTTACTATCCATTATAAATGAAAGAATCTATCACAATGGAGACAAAATAGAGAAAGTTCATTTAATAAGTTTGTTTGGAGCGTCCAACGAATTGCCAGAGGAAAATGAACTATTAGCATTTTACGATAGGTTTTTATTTAGGAAAGTTGTGAGAGGTATAAAATGTTATGAAAATCTTTCAAAACTTATTGATTTAGAAGAGGAATATAAGCCAAAGACAGTTATTGACATTGATGAACTCAGAGAGTTGCAAAAAGAGGCTTTGAAAGTGGATATTTCTAACATAAAAGAAACTTTGATTAGAATAAAAATATCGTTAGAAAGTGAAGGTATAAAAATTTCAGATAGGAGATTTAAAAAGTCAGTTAAGGCTGTTAAATGTTTTGCTTACTTAAATGAAAAAGAAAAGGCAGATGAGAATGATTTAGACATTTTAAGGCATATATATTGGAACGAGCCAGATGAATTCTTTAAGGTTTCTGTTGAGATTTTTAAAGTATCCAATCATTATGCTGGTTTTGCATTAGAGCAGAGAGAAATATTAGATAATCTTATAAACGAAATAAAAAAAATTGATAAAGATAAAATACAGTTAGGTGGAATAGAGTATAGAAAATGCCTTGAAATTTTAGGTAAGTTAAATAGTATGGTTATAACATTAAAAGATGTTAAAAATAAGGCAATTGAAAAAAATAAACCTTATGAATTAGTTGATGATGTTTTAAAAGAGGTTGAAGGAGTTAAAAAATATGTTGAAGAGTTGTTAAAGGGTTAGATTATGAAAAATGTTATAAAACATGATGCATACGATAAAAAAAGTTTTGAGAGGTTTTTAAAGAACAGCAAATATTTACAAAAACTTCTTGATTATTATTCAAAATATCATCCAATTCACGAAAAATTAGCGGAGGATACATTTTACGCATTCTTTAAATATGTTGTTGAATTCAACGAGCATATTGAAGAAAAATTTAAAATAAATAAGGCAATTTTAGAGGGAGCAATGAAAAATATTGAGTATGAGAAAAGCAAACTTTTAACTGAGTTGGATGAAGTTAATGCAGGAACTGCTACAATAATGTTCTGTGAAAAATTTTTCGAAAATTTAAAACTTAAAAAATTAAATAAAGAGTTAAAGAAATATATTTCTGGAGGAAAAAGTAAAGATTTAGAGGAGAAATTAAAAGAAACTGCAAAGGAAACTATGAAAGAAATCTCAAATGAAATTTTTGATGTTTTTGAAGGATATAAATCAATTAAAAATTTTGGTAAAGGAAAAGGAGATAAAAAAATACTGTCAGTTGAAGATAAAATAAGGTTAGCGGATAAAATTTTACAAAATAAAAAAATTAAAGAAATAATAAAAAAATTAGGGAAGTTAAGATTAATTGCAATAAATGAATATAAATCAAAAATTAGACACTATTCAGGGGAGGTTTATTCAATAAAAATTGGTAGGGACTTAAAGAAGTTATTACCTAAAGAAATAGTTAATTTTTCTGATGAAATATTATACTACGATTTTTTGAGGAGATATGTAGATAAAAAACTTTTAATTTATGATATATACAACAAATTGGAAAAACAAAAAGGACCTATTATAGTTTTGTTAGATCATAGTGGTTCAATGTATGGAGAAAGGGAGATATGGGGAAAGGCTGTTGCTATATCCTTAATAGAAATTGCTAAAAGAGAAAATAGAAACCTTTATTATATTGCCTTTGATGACGGCGTTAGATTTGAAAAAAAGATAAACCCTAAAAATATAAATATTGATGAAATAATTGAAATAGCCTCAATATACTTTGGAGGAGGTACAAACTTTGAAGAGCCATTATATAGAGCGGTAAATATAATAAAAGAAAATAATAAAACCTTTAAAAACGCAGACATTTTATTTATAACTGACGGTTATGCAGAAGTGAGTAATAAATTTTTAAAAGAATTTAATAATTTTAAGAATGAATATAATTTTAAATTAATTTCTGTGTTTGTAGAAACCTTCCCAACTGAAACCTTAAAAATGATTTCTGATGAGGTTATAAAAGTTTATGCCTTGGCAGATGAAGAAACAAAAAAGATTTATAAAAGTTTAGTTTAAATTAACTTTTTCTCAACGACGTCTCCTCTTGGCTCAACTTCTTCAAATATCTGTGCCTCAAATCTATAAATTTTTGCATTTTCATCTAACCACATATCTGGGGGTAATCCAGCCTTTAAACATAAATGAGCCAAATATTCCTCTACATCCCACCCAAATTCAATAGGTACTTGAGGTAATAAAAGTCCAGAGTGCATTCCATATTTTATAATCAATCCATCTCTACCAATTTTTATTTTTTCTAAATACTCTCTTGGATGTCTAACTTTTATAAGTTCTGGAGGAGTTAATATACTAACTTCTACAACTATATAATCCATTTCTTCTAATGTTACAGGAGGAAATCTTGGGTCTTTTGTAGCCGCACTTATTGCCGCTTCTTCTAATGCCTTGATTAATGGTAATATTGGTTCAGGAATTCCAATACATCCTCTTAGTTCTCTCTCAGGATATGTGTGGAGAGTGCAAAAACATCCTCTTTTTTCATTAAATACATCTGGATAATTTTCTACAATAACGTCTTTTCCAGATAGGTAATTTTCTATAACAGCTCTTGCAAATTTTACGGCAAAGGTTCCCTCTTCTAATGTTAATAATCTCATATTTTTCACCGTTTCTCATTTTCATAGTATATAATAGCATTTAGCAACATACGGCTATGGAAAAGGGTTGTCCTCAGCCCACAGCTTCATCGAGAATACCATTCTCTCTGCTATATATTCATTGGACTTTGGGCTGAACAGAGACAGCCCATAAAAGGAAGGTAGATCCCTCTCATCAGCCAATCTATATAGTTGAGATAGTCTATCTCCACAGTTAGGGCATAATATAGAGGTGTAGGATGGATTTACCTCAACAATTTTAACTCCGAATTCTAAGGACGTATTTTTAAGGATTTCTAAAAATTTTTTAGCTGAAAGAAATATTATAATTTATGTTTTAATTTTAGAAATTTTTGTACCATTTTTAATCCAAAATATAAGACAATAGATAAAATTTCTTATCTTCTATAATTTTTATTTTCCTCTTAGTCAATGGCTTACTCTTCAATACTACAGTTTTTAATAGTTTAATTATCTTAGCCATCTTCTTTTACTAAATAGTTTTTTCGTTTGTTTTATTAGTTTTGTTAGTTTTTTGTTATATTTACAATTTTCGGAAAAGCTATTATAGGTAGTATCTATATACAACAATATAGTACAGAAACTAAGAAACTGTTTCGAACCCTATTAGATTCCCGGAAGAAATATTTGTATCTTCTTTGGAAAGACTCCAATAAGTGATAATGATAAAATAAAGAATGGAGATATTTTTCCAAAATTTACTTTTTAAGATATTATCTTTTCAGAAATTTGTATAATTTGTATATTAAGACGTCAGAAAGGTTGATAACAATGATTATAGCAGGAACTATGCCAATAAAAGGTTTAGAATTAATAGAAGGAAAACCTAAGTTAAAAGGAGATAAAATAATAATTAACAACAAAGAGTTTCCAGTATCTATGGGGACTGGTGCTTTGATAGGAGCAGTTTTAAAAACGTTAGAATATTTTGATAATGATGATATTAGAGTAATAACTGCAGGAGATATTGGAGAAGGTGAGGGAAGTTTTAAGATTTATGATGCGTTAAAAGATGTTGATGATGATTTATTAGTTATTCATTACATAAAACCAAAGATATCAAAAATTAAGGAGATTGATTTTTCTCCAAAGATTATTGCAGATGCTGGAGGAATGTATGCGGCAAAAGCAGCAAATATTGGAGATAGGTTTTATCTCTTTCTGCCAGATGTTGGTGAGTTAGCATTTTTGGCAGATGAGAAAGCTACACATCCTGCATATGTTAGGGGATTTATATCTGAGATTGACGATAAAGAAGTTACTAAATTAATAGAAAAAGCTTACAAATTGAAAATGCCTAAGTATATGGTTGTTAAAGGAGAAACTGATTATGTTGTCAATGAAGGAAAAATAATTGATACAATAAAAGAGCCAAAAATAGAGGCAATGGAATGTATAGGGGGAACGGGAGATACCTTAACAGGGATAATATCATCCTTAATAAGTGTTGGATTTAAGACAGAAGATGCTATGAGATTAGGGTGTAAAATAAATAGAAAACTTGGAGAACTCGTCAATGCCAAGCCAAATACACAAATTATAGGGATAATTAATGTTATTCATAAGGTTATGGAGGATTATATAAAATAGAAATCTTTTTTGACATATTCAAAAGTGTAATGTTATTTAAACCATGCATCTAAAGTTTTCTGCTTAGTTTTACTTTCAATTAAACTATATAATTTATCAACATGCTTTTTAACTCTTTCATAATTAAAATCATTCTCATCAACTAAAAATTTAATAATTCCCTCTTTATCTGGTAATCTCAAATTTAATGAGTAGTTGTCAGTAACCCTTGGATTTTTAAATATATTTTTAATTTCTTCATAATTTTCTACTTCTTTTTTCAAAACATCTCTCGCCAATCCACTTCTAACAATTTCATAAGCCCTCTTAAATCCAATTCCTCTAACTCCTCCCGGATTGTAGTCAGTTCCCATAAATATGGCTATATCTATTAAGTCATCTAACGATATTTTTAAACTTTCTAAAACCTCATTTAGTTCAATAAGTTCTGGCATCTCCTTTGTTGTTGTTAAATTTCTAATAACTCTTGGAGCTCCATATAATAAGGAATCATAATCTTGACTTACAACAGCCCAAACATCTCCTTTTTTTGCCATATAACTTGCCTGTGCTTCACCTTCTGAAGGAGCTTCAACATAAGGAATTCCCATTAACTTTAATAAATATTTGCAATTCTCTACTATTTTAGGAGTTAGATAACAAACTCTTTTTGCATATTTAGAGATTTCCTCAACATCTTCTTTTTTTACAGCCTCTTTCAATTTTAGTTCAGCTTTTTCTTTCATTTCTTTTCTTATCTTTCGTGTTTTCTCTTTTAATTTTGGTGGCTCACCATCAAAAACCCAAATAGGAATTATATCATTTTCTAATAAATGGATAGTTTTGTAAAAAACACCATTATATGCAGAAGTTATTTCCCCTTTTCTATTTTTCAAGGGGGAGCCATCTTTTAATCTTATAGAACTTAAAAATTGATATATTGCATTCATTCCATCAATTGCTACTTTTTTACCTCTTAAATCCTCTAATGTTATATTTTTTTTAGGAATATATTCACCAATTTGCACTCCCATGGTATCCCTTTACCTTTTAATATATATTTTACTTTAGTTTTTATTTTTTAAAGATAATATTCTCTAAGATTCTCTTTAAAGTTACAACTATTGGAATAGGATTGTGGAATGCTCTAACAAAGTATGTTTCTACATTATTCTCTTTTAATGTATTTACTAAGTCCTCTCTCATTTTTTTACCAAATACTATGCCAATGGTTTTCGCTTTATACTTATGCATGTAAGTTATTGTATAACTAACTCCAGCATCGTTGTGAACAAAACTAATAATATAATCTACCTCAAACACTTCCTTTAAACCTTCATCAATCTCCTGAAAACCAACATTTTTTATATACAACTTTTCTGGATCAGATGTTTCAACTAACTTCAATGCCGCAGGATTTGCTGACACAAAAACTTTACAATCTTTCTTTTTTAACATATTTGTTAAATAAATAAATGAGGGAATCAACACTGGCGGCTCTGGACATCCAAGTAATATTAAAACTCTCATATTTTCACCAGAATTTTAATTTTGATAATATTCCTTTTTTATCTTTTTTATTTTCTTTTTCTTTATCATTTTTACTTTCTTTTTTATTTTCTTCTTCAATTTTAACCTTCAAAACAAAAGTTCCGTAGCATGGTTTTGTGTATGGTACTATTATATAGCCCTCTTCATAACCTACTGGAATTGGTGGAATTCCTATAAGCATGATTCCCTTAATAACTTCTTCTCCTGGATTAACTTCTTTCACATTTTTGTAATTTTCTCTTATGAATTTTGCACACTCTTTAAAAGATCCTTTAAACAGAATTTCATAGTTGTATTTATCTATGCAAGACATAATTTCACCAAATAATTGAATATATTAAAATTTTAATACACCATTAAATTCTTAGATAATAATAAAAATATATATTATATTCTTAACACATATAACTATTGTAATTAAGGAAAATTTTTAACTTTACAATTAATGTAAATCTTTTAATAAAAATTAAATGGTGATACTACGAACTCTAATAACTTTAATGAAAAAGAAAATAAAAAAGTGGGGGAGGGAAAAATAGAAAAGAAAAATATTGAAGAGATTTTAAAATCATTTAATACCTCATTAGAGTATGGATTGTCCTCTGAAGAAGCAGAAAAACGACTAAAAATATATGGATACAATGAAATTGAAGAAAAGAAGGTAAATCCAATTATAAAATTTTTATCTTACTTTTGGGGACCTATTCCTTGGATGATTGAAATAGCAGCTATTCTATCAGCATTAGTTAAAGATTGGGCTGACTTTTTTATAATTTTATCCTTACTTATAGTTAATGGCGTTGTTGGATTTTGGGAAGAGCATAAGGCAGAAAATGTTGTTGAAACATTAAAGCAGAAAATGGCTTTAAAGGCAAAGGTTTTAAGAGATGGAGTTTGGAAAACGATACTTGCAAAATTCCTTGTTCCAGGAGACATAGTTAGAGTGAAAATTGGAGATATTGTTCCTGCTGATATGATTATAGTTAAAGGAGATTATGTTACAGTAGATGAGTCAGCATTAACTGGAGAATCTCTACCAGTTACTAAGTATGTTGGAGATGAGTTATATTCTGGCTCTATAGTAAAAAAAGGAGAGGCAATTGGTGTTGTAAAGGCTACTGGAATAAATACATACTTTGGAAAAACTGTTAAATTAGTAGAGAGTGCTAAAACTGTAAGTTCTTTCCAAAAAATGATAATCAGTGTAGGAAATTATCTAATTGTAGTGGCAATAATTTTAATTGCTATAATTTTTATTGTTTCAGTTTATAGACATGAGAGTTTAATTGAAACCTTAAGATTTGCATTAGTGCTTGCCGTTGCCTCTATCCCAGCCGCAATGCCTGCAGTTCTCTCTATTACTATGGCAATTGGTGCCTTAAATCTCGCTAAAAAACAGGCTGTTGTTACAAAGTTAGTTTCGATAGAGGAACTTGCGAGTGTAGATGTATTATGCTCTGATAAAACAGGGACTTTGACTAAAAATCAATTAGTTTGTGGAGATGTTATTCCATTTAACAATTTCAAAAAAGAGGATGTAATATTTTACGCCGCATTGGCATCAAACTTTGAAGATGCTGATGCCATAGATAATGCAATACTAAATGAGGCAAAAAAATTAGGATTACTTGAAAAATTAAAAAAATTCAAATTATTAAAATTTATTCCCTTTGATCCAGTTATAAAAAGAACAGAGGCTACTGTATCAATTGATGGAAAAGAAATAAAAGTTTCAAAAGGGGCTCCACAGGTTATAGTTGAATTATGTAATCTTGCTGGTAAAATAAAAGAGGAAATATTAAAAATAATTGAAAAATTGGCTGAGCAGGGATATAGATCTTTGGGAGTATCTGTTGATAGAGGTAAAGGTTGGGAATTCGTAGGGATTATTCCACTATACGACCCTCCAAGAGAGGATGCTCCTGAAGCCATATCTCGTATTAAAAAATTGGGAGTAATAGTTAAAATGATTACAGGGGATCATATAGCAATAGCAAGAAATATAGCTAAAATGCTTGGAATTGGAGATAAAATAGTTTCAATGACAGAACTTTTGAAAAAGAAAAAAGAATCTGAAATAGAAAAATTAGTTGAAGAGGCAGATGGATTTTCTGAAGTTTATCCAGAGCATAAATATAAAATAGTAGAAATTTTACAAAAGAAGGGGCATTTTGTTGGGATGACTGGAGACGGAGTTAATGATGCTCCTGCTTTAAAGAAGGCAAATTGCGGAATTGCAGTAGCAGGAGCAACAGATGCCGCAAGAGCTGCTGCTGATATTGTTTTATTAGCTCCTGGAATTTCAGTAATTGCAGATGCCATAACTGAGGCAAGAAGAATCTTTCAAAGGATGGAATCTTATGTTATATATAGAATATGTGAAACTATAAGAATTCTGTTCTTTATGACTTTATCTATATTAGTATTTAATTTCTATCCTATAACTGCATTGATGGTTGTTTTATTAGCATTATTAAATGACATTCCTATATTGGCAATAGCCTACGATAATGTAATTGAGCAAAAAAAACCTGTTAGATGGGAGATGAAAAAGATACTTCCAATATCAACAATCCTTGGATTAACAGGGCTAGTTAGTTCGTTCTTAATATACTACATTGCAGAAATGTTATATCCAGGAGAGTATGGATTCATTCAAACATTTATCTTTTTGAAATTAATAATTGCAGGGCATTCAACAATATTTGTTACAAGAACAAAAGACTGGCTTTGGAAAAAACCCTATCCAAGTCCATTATTATTCTGGGGAGTTATGATAACAAATATAATTGGAACTTTAATTGCAGTTTATGGTATATTAGTAACACCAATAGGATGGAGTTGGGCAATATTTATATGGATATATGCAACAATTTGGATGTTTATAAATGATGTCGTTAAAAAGATACTGGTAAAAAAACTAAATATGTGAGTTTATTGAATATGTAGTTTGATTTTTCATAGATAAACATTAATATCATAATACATTTATAGATTTCATTACTAAAAGATTTATATGTTACCTATACATAAATATATAAAATTATGTAGATAAGGAATAGAGATTAACAATTGCTCTCATATATGTGGGAGTAAAATGGAGTCCTAAGAGGGCAGGTTGTTATCTGCTCTAATTGTAAAAACTCTTTTAATCAACAGTTAGTTGGTTGCTTTAATATCTTTAAAAGAGGTTTAGGTAAAGTTAAAGATATTATGGGTGGCTTGAGGGTTATCTCGGAGTGAAGCGACGAGAACTTAAAAACCATAAGGGTTTTATGTCCATGACAGGGGCAGAGGTTTCTCTTCAGAAACTGATGATGCCCAATCCCGATGTGGAAGCGAAGCTTCCAGTAAGGGAATCGAACTGAAGGTTCGAGATACAAAATCCGAAGGATTTTGTTCAAATCGCAGATTTCCCTCTGATGGTCTATAAAGTCGATCATAACGGAAAATATCTAACTAAAATTTCCTAATTGTCTATACTCGTCTATGAATGACTACATTGGGAGAACCCTCTTAGATAGGTGGAAATAATGTATATTCTAAAAACTGCCTATGATGGAAGATATAGTTTTCAGCAACAACCTCATAAAGAAACGGTTTGTGATATTTTATTAGATACTTTAGAAGAAACTGGCTTTTTATATAAAAGGAAGATAATTTATAGCGGAGGTAGGACTGATAAGGGAGTTTCTGCCCTAGGGAATTTTGTTGTTGTAGAATTAAAAAAAGAGCCAATACTCTCATATATAAATGCAAAGTTGAAAAATAGGGGGATTTGGGTTTTAGGTTATAGAGAAATTAATGAAATTCCAAAAGTGAAGTATAGACATTACCGATACATTCTACCAAATATTGATTATGATGTTGATTTAATTATAGAAGGAGCTAAAAAATTAATTGGAACTCATAGCTTTCACAATCTGTCAAAAAGAGATAGAACAAAAGAAAAAAGTCCTATAAGAACAATCTATGATATAAAAATCTCTGAAAATGACTTTTATTTAACAATAGATATTATTGGAGAAAGTTTTTTGTGGAATATGGTTAGAAAGATCATTGGAGCATTAGATTTAATAGGAAGAGGAAAAAAACCAGTTGAATGGATTGATAAATTGTTAGATGAAAATTATAGAGAAGGAGTTCCAACATTTCCACCGGATGGGTTGATATTGGTTGAGGCAAAGGTTGATATTGACTATATTTATGACAATTATTCAATAAAAAAGTTTAAAGAGTATTGGGAAGAATTCTTTAAATTGTATGTTATGAAAATGGGTATAGCTAAAACAATATTAGATTTTTAAATTAAGTGTCCCCCGGGGGAGCAAAGGAGAATCATCGCTTGCCGGGCTGTTGCTCATCTCCCGCGGTTTCCCGGGGCATAAATAATATAGATAGCATCCACTTTATATAATTTAACTAACCAAAATCATCATATATGCTTTATAATTTTATCCTAAAAGGTGAAATTGTGAAATTCTTCAACAGAGAAAAAGAAATTAATGAAATTCTATTAATCTTAGAGGGAGAGCCAAATTTTATTTACTTTGTATATGGTCCTATAAATAGTGGGAAATCAACTCTAATAAGGGAGATTATAGCCAATAAATTAGACAAATCCAAATACATTCCATTTTTTATTGATTTTAGGACAAGGAATATAGTAAATGTAGATAACTTTATTGAATGCCTATTTGAAGTGGATGAAAAATCTAAAGTAGATGATTTTAGAGAGTATGCTAAATCGTTGGCTGATTTATTAATTAAAGGTTCTGAAGAGATTAGCAATTATTACTTAGGTATGCCAATAAAAATCCCTAAATCATTTTTCGATAAAATTTTTAATAAAAAGGATAAGTCAGGAGATGTTTATCAGTATATCGAATATTTATTCGCTAAATTAAATGAGAAAGGTAAAAAACCAATACTAATATTTGACGAACTGCAGATGATTAAAGAAATAACATTAAATGGGAATAGATTGTTATTGTGGAGTTTATTCCAATTCTTAGTTACCTTAACTAAAGTCCAACATCTATGCCATGTCTTCTGTATCTCTTCCGATAGTTTGTTTATCGAGTATGTATATAATGCTGGTGAGTTGGAAGATAGAGCAGATTATATATTAGTAGATGATTTTGATAAAGAAACTGCTTTAAAGTTTATGGACTTCTTAGCTAAAGAAATATTAAATAAAAATCTCTCTGATGATGAGAAAGAAAAGATATATTCTTATGTCGGTGGAAAGCCAGTTTTAATCTATAAAGTTATCGATAAAATGAGATACAAAGATTTAGAAGATATATTAAACACAATGATTAAGGATGAAATTTCAAAATTAGAAATGTTTTTAGAAAAATTAGATTATATAACTCCAAAAGTAGAAATTGAAAATGAAATTATAGAACTAAAAAAGGAAGATATTGTTGAAGCACTAAAAATCTTTAAAGATAAATACATAATCCATAAAAGAGAAATTTCTACACCTGTCTATATATATTTAGTAAAGAAAAACATCCTTTTCTTAAATCCAATTGAAGGAACCTTAAAACCTCAAAGTTATTTAGTCTGGAACGCTATAAAGAGAGTTTTATAAACATGAAAAAGTCATAAATAAAAAAATTAGGATGATAAAATGAAAAAATATATTATAAGTATTGGAGTAGATATATCTAACAATGATGTAAGAACAAATCCTAAAGTTAATGAGTTAGTTAATAGAGAGGTTAAAGAAAGATTGTCTAAATTAGGAATAAAGGCATGTATCTCAAATATAACCGGAGATGATATAGTTATAACATCGTTCGTTCCAGAGGATTTAATTGAGGAAAATAATAGAATAATCTTTGAAATTTTAAATAAATATGCCGAGGGCTTTAATGATTTAAATGGGATCTCAGAAGATAAAGATAAGGCTGGGGAAGGTTTATCTTATGCTGTTGCTGAATCTATATCTGAGTATGGAGATGCTATAATAGTATCTTTTGATACTTATGGAGGAGAGAGTTTTGTAGATGAAATGGCTCTATTTGTAAGGGAGATTGGGGAGAAGTTTGGATATGATGTTGGCTGTTCTGTCTCTAATGAGCCAGTTGAAATTCCTGGAATTGGCTATACTGGCTCAGAGAGTGATGACCCAGTTGTTGTAATAACAGTTAATGAACTTAAAGAGATAAGTAAAATATCTGGATTAATATATGGGGGTTTATTAAGTTTTGATAAATTATACTTTGTAAAAAATGGGGAGGGGGTTGATATTCTACCCCCTGGCGTTATCTATACGATGAGTGCATTTTTAAATGGAAATATAATTGACTTATACGAGGGGATTAAAAAAAGAATTAAGTTTTGATGTGAGAGTATGGATATACAATATTTTATATTAGCATTCACATCAATATTTTCAATTTTAAACCCATTTGGTGCTGTTCCAGTTTTTATAGCATTGACAGAATCATATCCTAAGAAGGAGAGGAATTTAATAGCAAAAAAAACAGTTATTTACACTTTAATAATATTGTTAATTTTTACACTTTTTGGAAATTGGATATTAAAATTTTTTGGCATATCCTTAGATGCCTTTAAAATTGCTGGAGGTTTGTTATTACTTTTAATATCTTTAGACATGGTTAGAGGTAAGCAGGAGGCAAAATTGCATAAAAAAGAGATTGAAGATGCTTACGAAATTGACGAAATTGCCTTAATGCCATTGGCTACTCCTCTATTAGCTGGACCAGGATCAATAACTGCCTGTATGGTGGCAATGGCAGAAGCTCCAACTTTTGGGGATAAATTTTTAGTAATATTGGCGATAATTGTATCTATTTTAATAACTTATGTAACATTACTCTCATCTGAAAAAATATTAGATAGAATTGGAAAATTAGGGATTAAGATACTAACAAGAATGATGGGTTTCATACTAACGGCAATAGCCGTTCAAATGGCAGTTAATGGAATTAAAGGGGCTTTATTATAATACTTTAAATAGTAATTTTTAACACTAACTTTTGAGGTGGTTAATTTGAACATTGATATTAACTTAGATAAATACAAAAATTTAAGAAGAAATTTAAGTAGAGAGTTAATAAATCTAAATCCTATACAGAGAGGAGGAATATTACCAAAAGAATCTAAAAAAACAGTTTATGAGTATTGGGATGGATATAGTGTTTGTGACTTTTGCTATGGAAGATTGGATGAGATAACAAACCCTCCAATAAAAGACTTTTTAGAAGATTTAGCTAAATTTTTAAATATGGATTATACAAGGCCAACACATGGAGCAAGGGAAGGGAAGTTTATAGTTATGCACGCAATATGTAAGGAAGGGGACTATGTAGTTTTAGATAAAAATGCTCACTATACAAGTTATGTCTCTGCTGAAAGAGCAAGGTTGAATGTTGCAGAAGTAGGATATGAAGAGGAGTATCCTACATATAAGATAAACTTAGAAGGGTATAAAGAGGTTATAGACAACTTAGACGATAAAGGAAAAAATGTTGGATTAATATTATTAACTCATGTTGATGGAGAGTATGGAAACCTAAACGATGCTAAAAAAGTTGGTAAAATTGCCAAAGACAAAGGAATACCTTTCTTACTAAATTGTGCATACACAGTAGGAAGAATGCCAGTTAATGGAAAAGATGTTAAAGCTGACTTTATTGTAGCCTCTGGACATAAGAGTATGGCAGCCTCTGGTCCCTGTGGTATTTTAGCATTTAATGAGGAATTTGCAGATAAAATTACTAAAACATCTGAAAGATATCCTCTCAAAGAAATTGAAATGCTCGGATGTACAAGTAGAGGATTGCCAATATTAACTTTAATGTCAAGTTTTCCTTATGTCGTAGAGAGAGTTAAGAAATGGAATGAAGAGATTAAAAAAACGAGGTATGTTGTAGATGAATTAGAAAAAGTAGGTTTTAAGCAATTAGGAATAAAACCAAAGGAACACGATTTAATTAAATTTGAGACACCAATATTGGATAAAATTGCAAAAAAAGATAAAAGAAGAGGATTTTTCTTTTACGATGAATTAAAGAAGAGGGGTATTGGTGGAATAAGGGCTGGAGTTACAAAGGAGATAAAGATGAGTGTCTATGGCTTAGAATGGGAGCAAGTAGAATATGTGGTAAATTCAATAAAAGAAATTATTGAGAAATATAATAAATAATTTTTAATTTTTAAATTAAATTTTAAATTCTCCATTTTCAATTTTCTTTTTTAGTTCTTTTGCTAATTTTAAGGCTCTTTTTCTATCTGACTGCCTGCAAGTTATAGGAATTCCGCATATAGAGCCAAGTTTTGTTTTAAATACTCCATAAGGGCAGATATTACAAATACCACATCCAAAACAGTCTTCACTTATATTTATCTTTCCATTCTCTCTTTTTATTGCAAATGTAGGACAATACTTTTCAGCTAAACATTCTTTACACTCTTTACATCTATCTGGGTATATTTTTGGTCTTAAATCTACATTTTCCCAAACTTCTGCATAGTTTCCAACATCTATAATTTCTCTACCAAATATATTAACTAATGGTAAAGCTATATCTTTATCTAACTTTTTTAAACTCTCTTTATGCTCATCAACTTTAACTGGAATGGCTACTGTATTATATATTTCAATTCCTGAAGATGTTATGAAACCTCCTAAATAGTATGGATTCATCTCTTTCATATTGGCGGATAACATTAAATTAGGTTTTTTTATTGAACTTCGAGTTCCAAATCCTAATATAATTGCTTCAGCCCCATTTAATAGTGCCTTTTTTCCAATAATATCTTTTTCGTCTTTAATAATCATATTTTCCAATGGGTTATACATACCACATCCAGAAAATGAAGATTCTCCTTTTTTTAATGGTAATCTATGAAATATAGTATTAACTTCTTCATCAGACAAATTTGTTATTGCAGTGTAATTTTTAAATGCCATTCTTGTTCCAATCATTTTTGCAGTTGGTAAATCTTCAATAGTTACCTCATTTCTATAAATTTTATTACCACATACTGCCTTTGCCTCTACAACTTTACCCTTAACCAAATCTTTAAATAAAAATCCAACTTCTCCATAAAATATTGCATCAACTTTTCCTAAGTATTCGTTAGGGCAAACTCCTACAACGCCTTTAATATCATTTAAATATATTTCATCTGCTTTTTTAAAAATCTCATTAAAAGGAATGTGAAAAACTCCCATAGTTCCTGACATTATTCCGCAAGTTGCTGTAGTAACTATATCAACCTCATCTATTTTATCTTCCTCATTATTTCTAATGTATTTTTTTAATTCATCTACAGTTATAACCCTTAAATCATTACTCAAACTGCCACCTTTTTTTATTTCTTAATATTTATGAAGTTTTTTACTCAATTCCATCAATCTTCTGATTCTCTCCTCAGTTGGAGGATGAGTTGAGAATAGTTTCATTATAAAATCTGATCTAAATGGATTTACAATAAATAAGTGAGATGTTGCTGGATTTCCCCTTTCTAATGGATACATCTGAACCCCTTCTTCCAACTTAGATAATGCACTAGCCAACCATAAAGGATGAGTCAATTTAGCCCCTTCTTCATCAGCGTAAAACTCTCTCTGTCTCGAAATTGCAAACTGTATCAATGTTGCCGCAATTGGTGCTAATATCAACAATAAAATTAGTCCAATAAATTCTAATGGATTGGTATCTTCACTCTCTGATGCGAAGAATAAACCACCCCAGTATAGCATCCATTCTGCAATATATACGATAGCCCCAGCTAATGTAGCAACTATGGTAGATATTAAAATATCTCTGTGCTTAATATGTGCTATTTCGTGTCCAATAACACCCTCCAGTTCTTCTGGAGACAATAGTTGTAAAATTCCTTCAGTAACAGCAACAACAGCATTTTTTGAATCTCTTCCAGTAGCAAATGCATTGGGTGTCATTGTAGGAACAATAGCAACTTTTGGTTTAGGCAATCCTGCCTTTCTCGCCACTCTTTCAACCATCTGATGTAGCCAAGGCATCTCGTACTCATCTAAAATTCTCGCATTGTAACTCATTAACACGAACTTATCACTATAATAGTATGCAATAATGTTAGGAATCAAAGCGATGAGTATAGCAAATATTGGATGTATATGTAACATAAGACATATTGCGTAAATTAAACCTACGAGAAGTGCCATCAATAAATATGTTTTTATCTCATTCATCATAGTAATCCCTTTTTATTTTCTTTATTAATTTTAATAATTTAGTATTATAATAATATCCTTAGATATTTTAAATAACTTACGATAAGGACAAAATTTTTAAAATTTAGCTTTAAGTTTAAAATTTGGTGATATAAATGGACGATAAATTTGCCTCTAAGTTTGAAATAGATATTTTAAACAAACTATTGAATAAAAATTTTAACTATGATTTAGCAATAATACTTAAAAAAATTGGAGGTTTGGATTATAGAAAAAAGGTTTTTATTGGTGGAGAGTGTATAGGTATTTTAGAGTTTGATTTAATTGATTTGAATTGGAAGTTTCACCCTTATGCATCTTATTATTTAATAGAAGAGCCAAAGATTAAACTAAAACCTACAAAAAGAAAATTGAAAGGTAAGAAAATTCCATTAAATTTGATTGAAAATCCAGAAGAACTTAAAGATATTAACGAGAATGAGTATGTTGGCGTAGAAATAGGAAACTATGTTGGTGTTGGAATTAAAAAAGGAGAAACTATAAAGATTAAAGATTTAACTTTAAAAAGAGAGATTAAATTTGAAAAGATTGAAGAATATTTAAGAAAAAATTATGACAGAATTAAGAAATTGGAGAAAAAATCTCTAAATATAATAGAGAAATATTACAAAAAATGTAAAGATAGAGGATATGTAATAAATGCTTCATTTAGTGGAGGAAAAGATTCATCTGTTTCTACATTATTGGCAAATAAAGTTATAGACGATTTAGAAGTGATATTTATAGATACTGGTTTAGAATTTAAAGAAACTATTAAATTTGTTAAAAAATTTGCTAAAGAATATGATATAAATTTAGTTATTTTAAAAAGTAAAGATTTTTGGGAATACTTAGGAAAATATGGCATTCCAACGAAAGATTATAGATGGTGTAACAGTATTTGTAAGTTAGAGCCATTGAAGGAATATTTAAAGAAGTATAAAAAAGTATATACAATTGACGGCTCGAGGAAGTATGAGAGTTTTACAAGGAGTAAATTAGATTATGAAAGAAAAAGTAGTTTTATAGAGAATCAGATAAATATCTTCCCAATATTAGACTGGAAAGGAACCGATGTGTGGAGTTGGATATATTTAAATGATGTTATATATAATGAACTCTATGACAAAGGCTTTGAGAGAATTGGCTGTTTTATGTGTCCATCTGCTTTAAACAGTGAGTTTTTGAGAGTGAAAGAGTTGTATCCTGAATTGTTCAATAAATGGGTAGAAGTTTTAAAAAGATTTGGATACAGTGGAGATGAAATATTAAGAGGATTTTGGAGATGGAAAAAACTTCCTTCAAAAATGAAAGAATTAAAAGAATTACTAAAATAATTTTTATTCATAATAAATAATTAATGTATTTTTTAATTTTATTATAAACTTTTTAATATTTTCATTATTTTGTAACAATTTTTTGAGAATTTCCCAAGGTTCGTATTACTTTTAAAGTTTGCAAATATATAAATTTAAGAATACAAAAATGGTGTTACAGAAATTAAGAAACTGTTTCAAACCCTATCTATCTACAATTTCTTTATTGGCAGTGCTTTAACTATTGCACTTACAGTTTTTGGAGCAAAGGTTTTCATAGAATTCCGCCACATTTAATGAAAATACTATAGAACCATTAATATTTTTATTTTTATTAGTATTTTTTTAGCCATTCTTTGACACTTAAATACCACTCATCCAAAAGTTTTTCCATCTTTTCTTTAACTTCTTTAAATACAACTGGTCTATATACATATTTAAATCCACTCTTTTCTGTTATTTTTTCCCTCTCAACCAATCCACAATTCATTAAACTTCTCAATGCTTTTTGAACTGTTGTTCTATCTCTATCTACTCTTTCAGCAATTTCCATTACTGTAGCTTCTTTCATATCCAAAAGTTCAAAATAAATTCTAATTTCAATTTCCTGTAATCCTAAAATACATCTCATTAAATCCTCAACAGTAAATTTCTGCATCCTTGCTACTATGAGATTATCCAATTTATCACCTAATTAAAATCTCATCTTTTAATCTTTTTTTAATTTTTTCAATTCCTAAATTTTTAACAAAATCATACATTCTACCTTTTCCATACTTTGAATATAGTCCAATTATAAAGTCAATAACATCTATAACATCATCCTCTTTTTTAACATTTATTAAGAATTTTCCTTTTTTTGGAAACTTTCCTCCTTTTCCACCAATGAATATTGATATAACTCTATCTTTAATATATATAGCATTGCAGAGTTTGAGACATTCTCCCATTCCAATGCAATTTTCTTTTATAACTTTATTTATCCAATCTATTGCATCTATTTCACAAAAACCTCTGCATTTTCCACATTCTTTGCATTCTTTTTTATTAATTTCTAAAATATATCTAAAACAAATGCCAATATCACAAAATTGATAATGAGTACAGTCATTTGGGCATCCACTGACATTTATTTTCAACTTTTTTGGAACCCAAATTCCTTCAAACTCATCATGGATAATTCTTGCCAATTTTATAGAGTCTCCAATAGAATTTGGGCATTCAGTTCCAATACATGCAACTATCTGCCTAATCCTCCTACCTGTTGAACCTAACTTTATTCCAACTTTATTTAATATTCTTTCAGCATCTTCTAAGTATTCAAACTTTATCTTTAACTCAATACCTTGTCTTGTTGTGATATGAATTTTATTTTCACCAAAATTTTTTGCAATATAACTTATAGCATCTAATTGTTCAGATGTTAAATAACCTGGCTTTAAAGATAATCTTATTGTGTATCCATCCTTTTTGGGAATAACTCCAAATTTGTAATTTTGACTGCAAAACATTACATATCACCACTATATTGATAGTAAGTTTTATATATGCAGATGTATCTAAAATTAAAGTGTGAATAAATTATTCACATATTACAAAAGGTGAGATTAATGTATGAATGGAAGTTAAATGAGATAGTTGATAGTGGTATCTGTGCAAGGTGTGGAACTTGTGAAGTTGTATGTCCAAACAATATAATAAAATTTGATGAAAAACCATATATTGAGGAGGAATGTTTAAGAAAAGGACATGGAATGTGTTATGATGTTTGTCCAAGAGTATCATCAGGAAAATACCAAATAAAAATCAGAGAGAAGTTTAAGGAAGAATATTACTATGGAAAAAGTGATATTGAAGGCCAAGATGGAGGAGTTGTAACCGCTTTTCTAAAATACTTATTAGAAAATGGAAAAATTGATGGAGCAATAGTTGTTGGAGATGAGTGCTGGAAGCCAGTTTCATTAGTCGTTCAAACTGCAGAAGATTTATTAAAAACTGCAAAATCAAAGTATGCGATATCAACCTTAGATGCATTAAGAAAGGCTGGAGAAATGGGATTAGAAAGAGTAGCAGTCGTTGGATTACCTTGCCAAATTAATGGTTTAAGAAAATTACAATACTTCCCTTACTTAGCCAAATATGATGGAGAACTTGGAAGAAATGGAAAACCTGTAAAATTACCAAAAATTGAATATCTCATAGGATTATTCTGTACTGAGAAATTTGAATATAACAACATGAAAGAAGTTTTAGCAAAGCATAATATTGAGATTGAGAAAGTTGAAAAATTTGACATTAAAAAAGGAAAATTATTTATTTATATAGATGGAGAGAAGAAAGAAATTGACTTAAAAGAGTTTGAAATCTGCCCAGGATGTAAAATATGTAGAGATTTTGATGCTGAACTGGCAGATGTTTCAGTAGGTTGTGTTGGAAGTCCTGATGGTTATTCAACAGTTATAATAAGGACTAAGAAAGGGGAGGAAATTAAAAATGCTGTTGAATTAAAAGAAGGGGTTAACTTAGAAGAAATTGAAAAATTAAGAAAGTTAAAATTAAAGAGATTTAAAAAAGAAGTTGAAAGAAGGAGAGAGAATAATGAATATATCTCATTCTACTGGACATCTGATTATGGTGGAATTGGAAAGAGAGCTGATGGAACTTACTTTATAAGAATTAGGGCTAAGCCGGGAGGATGGTATTCTATTGATGAAATAAAAGAAGTATTAAACATTGCTGAAAAATACAATGCTAAAATAAAGATTACTGATAGAAGTGCTTATGAACTTCACGGCATTAGTGGATTTGATGTTGAAGATGCTGTTTTAGATCTAACAAATAAAGGATTTATAACTGGTTCAGAAGGACCATTAGTTAGAGCTACATTGGCATGTCCGGGAGGAGGAAACTGTAGTAGTGGTTTAGTAGATACATTTGAACTATGTAAAATCATTGAAGATAAATTCAAAGAAAGACCCGCTCCATACAAATTTAAGATTGCAATTAGTGGCTGTCCAAATGGATGTGTAAGACCACAAGTACATGATATTGGTATAGCAGGAGTTAAATTCCCTGCTGTTGATGAGAAAAAATGTAACGGTTGTGGAAGATGCTTTGAAGTTTGTAAAGTTGAAGCAATTTATATAAGAGGAGAAACTTCCTATACTAACTACAATGTATGTATTGGTTGTGGAAAGTGTATAAAAGCATGTCCAAATGAGGCAAGAGATGTTAAAGAAGAGGGCTTTATGGTTTATATTGGAGGAAAAACGGGGAGAGAAGTTGTTAAAGGAATTAGCATGAAAGTCAAAAGCGTTGATGAAATCATTAATCTAATAGATAAGGTATTAGTTGTTTATAATAAGTATGCCATAAAACCACAGAGAGAAAGATTAGCTGCAGTTATGAAAAGAGTTGGTCAAGAAACATTCTTAAAGGAGGTTATAAAATTAATGAAAAAAGAATCTGCCTACTAAGATAAACTTTTTTTACTATATTGTTTTTTATTTTTGTAGCAGTTTCTTAGTTATTATATATATTATTATAAATGCTTATAAATTCCTTTTATGGGGCTGTTTCCGTTCAGTCCGAAGTCCAATGAACCTATAGCAGAGAAAATGCTATTCTCGATGAAGCTATGAGTTGATGACAACCCATTTCCATAGATATCGGTTTGTATAATATGATAAATGCTATTATATGTTATAGTAATGGAAAACAGAATCATTATCTCTTACCTTACTCTAAATATTTTTTTGATAGTATTTTTAAAAATATTGGCAATATATAATAGACTACTACAAAACCAGCAATAAATCCAGTTATAAATCTCAATTCGTTAGAACTTTCTCTCAATCCAATTAATTGTGTAGTTCCATCAATTACCATGGGAATTAGAGATATAATTAAATATTTTTTATGTGGGAGTTTAAAGTCATTTAGTTTTTTTACAAAGGGATAAATTATCATTCCTGCTAAAAATCCAGTATAGATACCAAAACATCTTGCACATACAGCCATCTTATAACCAAAAATAAAATAGCTTCTTTGTGGTAGTTGATGACATATTGGAGAATATATAGTATATAAATATATAGATATTAATCTAAAAATCTTAGAATTTTCTCCTAAGTATGCAGTATATGGTGCTAAAAAAATTCCTATATAAAAGATTATAAAAGAAAAAGTAATTAGCGGATAAATCTTTTTTATTAATTTCCATTTCATTATATCATTATCTATTTTTTATAACTACATACAAAATTCCACCAATAGCTCCAAGAATTGCTCCAAATATAATCCCACTAATTAATCCAATTATTATTGAGGTTCCTGCTAAAAACGCATATGACTTAAATTCCATCATTGGCATAATTGAGGCTAATATTAAAAAGCTTAATATTGTTGCAATAATTCCTCCAATAACACCACTAATTGCCCCAACAATACCGCAATTTTCATAATCTAAACTACCACCAGCATTTACATAAAGATGAGCAGCAACTGCTCCCCCAACAATATAACCTAAGCAACAAATAGCCCCCAAAACACCATTAACAATACCTCCAATAATAGAGGGATTTAACATTTTTTCTGTATCAAAATTTACCATTGTCATCACCTCTAAATTGCACTATTATATTTTTATTATTATCACATTTAAATATTTTTTCCAATTGCATCATATAATTTCCCATTTACTACTGTATAAATTGGAAATCCTTTAACTAAAAATTTATCAAAAGGACTAAATTTTGCCTTAGATTTGAATAATTCAGTATTAATTTTTCCTTCTTTTTTCAAATCAACAATAGTTAAATTTGCCAAATTACCCTCTTCAATTTTGTTATTTATATTAAATATTTTAGCTGGATTCTCTGACAATATCCTTACAGCGTCAAATATTGTTATTAATTTTTTATTAACCAAATTTAAGGTTAATGGGACAAGAGTTTCAATCCCCGGAATTCCAGAAGGACAGTTTTTAACATCTTTAAGTTTCTCTTCCAATAAATGTGGAGCGTGATCAGAGGCGATTATATCAACATCTTTATTTACAATCCCTTTAATTAACGCTATGTTATCTTCCTTACTCCTCAAGGGTGGATTAAATTTTCCAAAACCTTTTAATTCCTCAGCCATATCTTTATTTAAATAAATGTGGTGGGGAGTAACTTCAACAGTTATCTTAACATTTTTTAATCTTTGTTTTGCATCTTTTATTATTTCCAATGATTTTTTTGTAGATATATGGCAAAAATGAATATGTGGCTTATATTTCCTAACTTTATCAATAAATTGTAGGGTTTTTATAACTTCTCTAACTGCCTCAACCTCTGATTTTTCATCTCTTATTTTACAGTGGTCTATCCAACTCTCTAACTTATAAATTTCCATATTTTTATTAATTATATCCTTATGCTCTGCGTGAATACAAAAACGCTTATTTTGATTTAAAATATCCTTCAACTTAGAATAATCTTCAATATATAAATCTCCCACAGATTTAACCATAAATATTTTATAAGCCATAGCCTCCTTTATATTTTCAAGATAATTTTTTTCTGTAACTCCAAAATTTAGAAATATATTTATTTTACTCTCTTTTTTACAGTCTTCAAGTTTTTTATAAAAAAGTTCTTTTGTAGTTATTGGAGGCTTATTGTTAGGCATATCTATGGCAAAACACACTCCCCCATTTATCCCTGCCAAACTACCACTTAAAAAATCCTCCTTTTCACTTTCTCCCCATCTAAAATGGACATGAGCATCAATAACTCCTGGAATGACAATATAATTTTTTAAATCAACTTTTTCATCATCTATATTTATATTCTTAGAGATTTTTTTAATTCTACCATTTTCAATTAAAATATCACATTCAACAATCTTATTATCTCTAACTACTTTGCAGTTTTTAAGTAACATACTCTCACTAATTAGATTAATTTCTGCATAATCAACTTAAATAAAATCTTAAATCCAGTTTTAACATTAGTACCTCTTGCCATTGAATATTCAGTATATATTGTTTTTATTGGCACTTCCTTAATTTTTAAATCAAATTTTTTTGCTAAAATTATAAATTCTGACGAAACTTCGTATTTATCACTCTTTAACTCCTTAACAATTTTTTTTGCCGCTTCATAAGAAAATGCCCTTAAACCACTTTGGCTGTCAGTTACTAAATAACCACCCATCAAGTAAGTTATAAAATTTAATCCAAAGTTTCCAATTCTTTTAACTAATGGCATATTCTTTAACTCATTTTTGTCCATCATTCTACTACCTATAACAAAATCATATCCCTCAAATATTGGCTTTACTACTTTTTCAACATCCTTAGGATGATGTTGTCCATCAGCGTCAAAAGTAACAATAACCTTTGGTTTATAGAGTAAAGCACATTTAATTCCAGTTCCTAATGCTCCTCCCAATCCCCTATTTAATATATGCCTACACACAATAACATCCTCTTTTTTTGCCAATTCATAAGTTTTATCTTTTGAACCATCATCAACAACAATTATGTTTTTATATCCTTCTTTTTTCAAATTTTTTAAAGTTGTTGAAATCATTTTCTCTTCATTATATGCTGGAATTACAATAAATATATCTTCTTTATTAATTTGGATGTTTTGCCTTTGATCCATTATTTTCACCTATTACCTTGCAGAATGCAAATGCACCAACAACACCACATATAAATATAGCCAATGCTATATTATTAGCAAAGGCAATATTGTATTTTTGAGAAATTACTACAAGTAAAGTTCCAATAACTACTGTTAATAAAGATTCACCAATTAAAACATTGGCTGTTCCTTTTTTAAATGCTAATCTTAAACCTACCAATGCTGAAAAACTTAATGCAATAATTGCAAACAGCCAAACTATGAAATTCATTTTATCACCATTATAATTAATTTCAAATAAAATAATATTTTACCATCAAAAATATAAATATAATTGCTCCAATAAATACAGACAGCCAAACCCATATATTCATAATAAATAAAACTTTAAAGATTTGTTCTCTTTTTTCATATAAAAGTCTTTTTATTGGATCTTTTCCATAATATTTTTTTCTTTTCATAATTATCACTTACTAATTTAATCGTATAAAGAAAATTTAAATATAATTTGAGTTGTTGTTGGAAGTTCTCTTCTAACGATTCTCAACTCTGGTTTATATATGTATAATACATCTTCCTCTGAGAACATAT
The DNA here is from genome assembly GCA_902827205.1 of Methanocaldococcus lauensis. GTDB lineage: Archaea > AGJL01 > Methanococci > Methanococcales > Methanocaldococcaceae > Methanocaldococcus > Methanocaldococcus lauensis. The sequence continues at coordinate 554,948 of LR792634.1, forward strand.
TTATATCTCTCCCTAATATTTTTGAAATTACTTTTACCTCTTCTTTACCACTAACTTTTATAGCTCCACCTAATGAAGGGTCAACTTCTAAAACTATTGGAATTTTTAAATCCTCACTACTACCTATCTCTCTTAAAAGTTCAAGCTCTCTCCTCTTTATTCTATGCCTTTTACCGTTGATTATTATATGTGGTTTCTCTTCATTTAATAAATCTTTTAATCTTTTTCTTTTAAATGATACTTTAAATTCTCTTATTATTCCTTTAATAATTCTATCTAAGTTTTTGTCTTCCATGAATATCACATTTATAGTATTTGATAAAAATAGCAAAATATTTTATAAGGTATTTAATAAATATACATAATTGGTTATAATTAATACTTTATAAATTATTATAAATATTAATTTAATTTCTGAATTTTTGCATTAAAAAGGTTTTGCGAGGGCGAGATTGTGAAAGTAATGAAAGTTGTTCAAAATAAAGAAATAATTTACATATATCCAACTACTACAATAAGAAAGGCTTTAATGACGATGAACGAAAATAAATACAGAAGGTTACCAATAGTAAATCCTGGAAATAACAAACTTGTTGGAATATTAACAAGTATGGACATTGTAGATTTTATGGGAGGGGGCTCAAAATACAATTTAACGAGAGAAAAGCATAATAGAAATTTATATGCCGCAATAAATGAGCCTGTTAGAGAAATAATGGAAGAAAATGTTATTACACTTAAAGAAAATGCTGATTTGGATGACGCAATAGAAACCTTCTTAACGAAAAACGTTGGTGGAGTTCCAATAGTCAATGATGATTATCAACTAATATCAATGATTACTGAAAGGGATGTAATAAAAGTGTTGTTAGATAAAATAGATGAAAATGAAGTTATAGATGATTATATAACAAGAAAGGTTATTTTTGCCACACCGGGGGAGAGGTTAAAGGATGTTGCGAGAACTATGGTTAGAAATAAGTTTAGAAGATTGCCAGTTGTTAGTGAGGAGAAATTGGTTGGAATTATAACATCAACTGACTTTATTAGACTTTTAGGTAGTGATTGGGCATTTAATCACTTACAGACTGGAAATGTTAGAGAAATAACAAATGTGAGAATGGAGGAGATAATGATAAGAGATGTTATAACTGCAAAAGAAGGGGACAAATTGAAAGATGTGGCTAAAATTATGGTAACCAATGATATAGGGGCTTTGCCTGTGGTTGATGAAAATATGAGAATAAAGGGAATTATTACAGAAAAGGATGTTTTAAAATACTTTGCTAAATAATGATTTTATTTTTTATATTTATAATAATATTAATTTACTTTTTTAAAGTATTTACTATTATACATTGCTAAGTAGTGTATTTTATTGGAAGAATCATAAATAACTCAGTAATATATAAATATTTAAGAACTAAAATAATTCTATCGTAAAATTGGAAAATATAACTTTACAAAAATAAAGTGGCGATGAAGCTTCTATATAGAAGCTGAGCCTTATCAATAATCTTAAAGTTTAGTTGGTGTATAAATATGGGAAGTTTTGCATTATGGTATTTTGGATATGACTATAAATATGAAAAAAGATTTAATGGAAATGTATTACTAAATAGAAATTTTAACTATGCAATTGCTTTGGAAGTTAGTGAAGGGTTATATAACCGATTATGAGTTAAATGAGTTATCTAACTACATAAGAAACGAGCGATATCAACAATTTATATGGATTCCCTCATTAGGAGGGAGAACAATTCAACAACTTGAAGATTCTGGAGTAAAAAATACCATGAAATATTTTAATTATGTATTTTGTCAGCCAAATTATTATCAAAGAAATACAATGCAAGATGGTTCTGAATATACATATAATAAGTTAGTTGAGATTTTAAACTGGATATGGGAAGCATCTTGGAATTCATATATCGAATTGGAAGCAGATAGCCAAGTTCTTAGCAATTATAATAAAGTATTAAGAGCATGTGAATACGTTAATGCACAGAAAGATTCAGTAGTTGGCGATATTTGGCCACAGAGGGCATATTATTTTGATACAGAAAAGGAAGTCATTGATAGAGTTAGATATACTTGTCCAGAATGGTAATAAATATTTATTATTTTTATTTTTAATTTTTTATTTAAACATTTTGGTGATAAAATGATAATAAAAAAGAATTTCCTAATTTTATTAAGTTTTTTTATATTAATATCAATTCTCCCAGTTAATGCATCAGATAGCAAATGGAGTTCTATTCAACATAATGGAGACATTTGGATTATAATTTATAATAATAACATTTATTTATACAATGGAACTCTGAAAAATATAACTCCAAAGTATATTGTTTATCTAAATAAAACATACTCCAATGAAGAGATTAACAGACATTTTGGATATTTATATTATAAGGATAGTTTTATCTTGGGAAATCGAACTTTTATCGTATGTAATGCTTGGGATGGTTGTAGTATTGGTAAATTGGATATTAACGATAGAACACTATATTTATATAGTTTTAATTTAGGAGAATTTTACAATCTAAAAAGTAATAATAATGATGCTTTAGGATGTTTTAATAATAAAGAAGGTATGGGAGCAGAGCCAATATTGGTTGAATTAAAATATAACTCAACTACAAATAACTTAATATGGATTGGAGATAGTTTTTATGGTTTAAACTTAAATTTGAGTAAGTATTTGTTTAAATATATAAATCACTCTAAGAATTATTATTTTTATGAATTTGAACCAATAAATTATTGTTTTGATTACAATCCAAAAGGAAAATATTGGCTTATTTATGGTAATGGGATTTTTTCAGTCGTTTATATGAAAAATGATACCAGTTTAAAATATGTAGATAATTATTTAAAATTCTTAGTGAAATATAACAATATATTTTACGATTTTAAATACTTTAATTATTCATTATGTCAAATAGTTTATAATAAATATGGAAATTACTGGATTTGTGTAGGAGAAAATAAATTATATCTTTTAGATAATGACTTAAATTTAATAAAAACTATTGGTGTAAATAAGAGTATATATAAAGTTTTTCCAATAAATAAAGATGACATTTATTTAATTTACCCCAAAAAGGCAGTTATGGAAATTTGGAGAATAGAAAAGGTTAAAGTTAAAAATAATATTACTAAAGAAACCGTAGAAAAATATAGAGAGTATAATAAAACCCCTCCTCTATATCTTACAGAATATAAAGAAGTAAAGGTTGGAGAAAAGGTTGTGAATATTAATGATTTACCGAAGTTAGAAAGCAATATAGAAGAAAATAAAAATTATACCTATGATATTAAAACCTACCTCTATGGAATTGAAAAAATTAACTTACAAAATAATAAAGTTGTTGAAATAAGGATAGACAATTTAAATCCAATAGATGTTGGTTATAATGGAAAATACTTTATTTTAATTGGAAATGATTCATCATTATATATCTTTAACAATGGAACTTACAAAAAAATTGCTAATTTGAATAAATTAAGTGAAAATATCCAAAAGTCTTCTAATAACAAAATAATTACTGATAAATCTAGTAATAATCTGACGAATTATTACTTACTTGGAATTGTTATAGCAATAATTTTAATTTTTGGTTATATTTTATGGAAGAAAAATTAAATTACTTTTTATTTACATTAATATTTTTACTAAACTTTCATTATACACTAATATAGAAAATTTTAAATATATTGAAAGAAAATTTATACTTATAAAATTATAAAGGTGAATAGTATTTTAAACGTTCTAATGATATTTTTTCTAATATATGGAGTTTTATTTATCGTCTCATATATATTGTATATTGTTAAAAAGGATAAGTCGTTCTTAATACTGTCTATATTATGTTTTATAGTGTTAATTTTACAATTCTTAAATATAAATCTATATTTGTATATATTTAAATTACTTTTAATTATGGGTATAATTATAACTACCTTATATATTTTAAGAAAAGATAAATTTTTGTTATTTTTAGCAGTTTTTGGATTAATAATTCCTTTTTTACAATTTGACATTCCAAAATGGCTATTTAATATTTTATCATTTTCTTTATTTATCTATGTTAAATTATTTGTTCCTAAAAATATGGGAGGAAGTTATTATTACAGTCCTTTTGTAGTAATTCCTCTATCTATGTATGGTTGGATATTGATTGGTTTAATAATAAAGATAATTTATAAATATTTAAATAAATTAAAATAGATTATAATTCATAATAAAGGGGGTATTTATGACAAAAAATATAAATATGGAGTATGTTTTGACATCTTTAACTTATATATCCTTCATAATACTTCCAGTTTTAGTTCCTTTGATATTTGCAATCATTTTTAGGAAAAATAAATTTATTTTATTCCATTCAATTCAGGCAATGTTTATTTACATAATTTTATTGGAATTTATATCTCTATCAATCCCATTCTTTAAATCTATTTGTAAATATATTTTTATTTTATCCATAAACACTCAAAATCCTATGATTGATAATTTAGAGTTTGTTTTGGTAATATTGTATCTATTAGTTGTTATAACACCAATTTTATTAGGAACATATTATTCCTCTGGTGGAAAATGGTTTAAATTTCCATTGATTGGGTTTATTTCTGAAAAGATTGTTTATTATTTGGATAAATAAATTTTATTATTTGGTCTGATTATAGTAGTTCCAATATTTTACACAATATAACAATGTATAAATATTTATAGATTAAAATAAACTTTAACAAAAATTAAGTGATAGTTATGGATATAAATGAAATGCAAAATAAAAAACTGAAAAATAAAAGATTGGGGCTTATAATTGGTAGCATTATTTGGTTTGGAATATTATTCTTATTCAGTTATTATTGGTTTCTATCTGCTAATCATACAATTTAAATATACTGATGAAATTAGTTATTTATTGTATGTCATTACTACTCTTTTGTTTTCAACCTGTATTTTAATTGGGATTTATTGGTTTAATGAAGGAAATCCAATACTTAAAAAATTACTAAAAATAGATGGAACATTTTTAATAGTCGGAATTATAATAGCTATATTCGAGATTATATTAAATCAACCTTATCATCATTATAATGAATATTTACCTTTAACAATCTATATGATTAGGTTAATGCTTGTCTATATGTCAATTGATGAGTTAGTATTATATTAACATTTTTAAATTGATAATAATAAAAATTGATATGGTGAAAACATGAAAGTTCTCGTTTCTGGAATTGTAGATTTATCCACAATTGACTACCCAAAAAAATGCTCTTCTGTTATATTTTTGTATGGTTGTAATATGAGATGTCCGTATTGTCACAATTTAAAATATATCTTAGAGCATAAAAATGAAATGACTGTGGATGAGTTATTTAAAAATATAGATTTTTTCTTCTCTGAGGCAATAGTTATAAGTGGCGGAGAACCTACTTTACAAAAAGATGCAGTAATTGAAATAGCAAGATATGCGAAAAAAAATGGATTTCCAGTAAAAATTGATACTAATGGAACACATCCTGAGGTTATTGAATATTTAATAAATCATAATCTTATTGATTATGTAGCAGTTGATGTAAAATGTAGATTTGACAAATATAAGGAATTTACAAAATGTAAAGAAGATGGAGAAACTATTAGAAATAAAATATTGAAGATAATTGATTTATGTAAAAAAAATAATGTATTTGTTGAATGTAGAACTACCTATGTTCCAAAGGTTATGGATAAAAGTGATATTGAGAAAATAGCAAAAACTGTTAAAAATTGTGATTTATATGTTATTCAACAATTTGAACCAAAAGATGCTTACGACGAAGAGTTTAGAAAACTGCTCTCTCCAAAAGAAAATGAATTAAGAGAATTGGGAAAAATAGCAAAGAAATATATTGATAATGTCAATATAAGAACTGTAAATGGTGTTTTTGAAATTTAAATAATTTATTTTTTATTTTATTTTCCACCAATTACTCTTACTATTTTATACTGACCAACTGCCTCTATATACTCTACTTCACATCCTGGTTCTAAACCTTCAATACCTTCTGGAATTGGTAATTCTAAGGTTTCATAAGTTTGTAAGTCCATTATTTGTACCATATCTCCCATAATTGCTAAAACTTGCCCTTTTCTTCTGTCAATTATTGGTACTTCTACTTTACTTGATGTTGGAGCAACGAATTCTTTTTTAACTTTTTCAAATAGTCCAATTCCCACTACTCTTGCCTTAGCTCCTCCGTGTTTTCCTGGCTTTGAAACACTGATATCTACAATTTCACATGGGATTCCATCTATCATAACATACTGTCCTACTTTCAATGAACCAACATTAACTTGCTTAGTTCCTGGCATTTTATCACCTTTAACTAATTTCATTAAAGAGGTTTTTTATAACTATTTCTTTATGTTATATAAATATTACTCTCCTTTATATTCTTGATTATTTTCTTTTATTATAAGGTTAATATGCATTGATATACCACCAATTGCTGCAGCAATCTTTTTGTTTTTTTCAAAGACTTTTTCTGAAACAACACTATATAGATCTCTTGATTCTAAAGCATATTTGACCATCAATTTCTTTAATTTAGGCATATTTTGTTCAACATAGTGTGTTGATATATTCCCTTTTAAGAAGTTTTCCTCCTCTAAAACAGCTCTATGAAATGGAATGTTTGTGGTAACACCAACAATAACATATTCTTTTAAAGCCCTTCTCATCCTTGCTATTGCCTCCTCTCTACTATTTCCATATGTTATTAATTTTGCAATCATTGGATCGTAATATGGAGGAATTTCAGCTCCCCCACAAACTCCACTATCTATTCTAACTCCTGGCCCTCCAGGAGATCTATAAAGTTTTATTTTTCCAGGGCATGGAACGAAGTCATTTAAAGGATCTTCCGCGTTAATTCTACACTCAATAGCATGTCCTCTTATCTTAACATCTTCCTGCTTTATACTTAACTCCTCTCCTGCCGCTATTCTAATCATAGCCTTAACTAAATCAATTCCAGTAACTTGTTCTGTAACTGTATGCTCAACCTGAATCCTTGTATTCATCTCTAAGAAGTAAAAGTTACCATTTTCATATAAGAATTCAACAGTCCCTGCACTATCGTAATTTATTGCCTTACCTGCTTTGATTGCAGCCTCCCCCATCCTTTCTCTTAACTCTTCAGTCATTATTGGAGACGGAGCCTCCTCTATCAACTTTTGATGTCTTCTTTGAATTGAACACTCTCTATCTCCTAAATGAATAATATTTCCATGCTTATCTCCTAATAACTGTATCTCTATGTGTCTTGGATTCTCTAAGTATTTTTCAATAAATACCGTTGGATCTCCAAATGCACTCTTTGCAATATTTCTTGCTGACTCAATAACTTCTTTTAACTCCTCTTTATTATAGGCAACACTCATTCCCATTCCGCCACCGCCAGCGGAGGCCTTAACAACCACAGGAAACCCTATCTGTTCCGCAATTTCTATTGCCTCATCAACATCTTCAACAGCCCCTTCACTTCCGGGTATTAAAGGAACTCCTGCCTTTCTCATAATTTTTTTAGCATTAATCTTACTTCCCATAGCCTCTATAGCATCAGGATTAGGCCCAATAAATTCAAAACCAGCCTTTTTTACAGCCCTTGCAAATTCAGCATTCTCTGCTAAGAATCCATATCCTGGATGAATTGCATCAACTTTTGCCTTTTCAGCAACATTGAGGATTGCGTCAATATTTAAATAACTCTTTGCCGCTGGAGGTTCCCCTATACAGTATGCTTCATCTGCCAAAGAAACATGTAAAGATTTTTTATCTGCCTTAGAATATATAGCAACAGTTTTTATTCCAAGTTCCCAACAAGCTCTTATAATTCTAATGGCAATTTCTCCCCTATTCGCAATTAAAACCTTGTTAAACATACTTTTCACCCTAATATAAAAAAGATTAATTGAATTATTTAGGTTATTTTATAATCATAATTACATCTCCTACATTTACAGCATCTCCTTCGTCAATTAATATCTTCTCAACAGTTCCTTCAACAGGGCTTTCTATTGGATGTTCCATCTTCATAGCTTCTAATACTACAATAACATCTCCTTTTTTAACTCTATCTCCTTCTTTAACTTTAATTTTTGTTACAATTCCTCTAAATGGAGATGTTACTGCTCCTTCAATTTCAGCAGTAATAATTTCTTTCTTTCTTTTCAATTCAGTTCCTATCTTTGGCTCAATTTTAACTTCAAACTTTTCTCCATCAACTTCTACAATATACTCTGTTGGAATTTCTAAAATCTTTCCTATATCTTTCTCTTTTGGTATTGGTTCAGGTTTTAACTCTCCTCTTAAGAATTTAACTGCTATTTGTGGATATAGTGCGTATGTTAAAATATCTTCTTCTTTTTTCACAATGCCTTTTTCTTCTGCTTCTTTCTTTACCTTCTCCCATTCTGGCTCTAACAAGTCTGCAGGTCTGCAAGTAATTGGTCTCTCACCTTCATCTAAAACTCTCTTTAATAATTCTGGATTTATTGGTGCTGGTGGCTTTCCATAATATCCTTTTACATAATTAACGACTTCATTAGTGATAACTTTATATCTCTCCTCAGTTAAGACATTCAAAACTGCCTGAGTTCCAACAATTTGAGATGTAGGAGTAACCAATGGTGGATAACCTAAATCTTTTCTAACTCTTGGTATTTCTTTTAAGACATCTTCAAGTTTATCTAAGGCACCCTGCTCTTTAAGTTGTGAAATTAAGTTTGACAACATTCCCCCTGGAACTTGGTATATTAATACTCTTGCATCTACAATTTGGGATATTGGGGATATTAACATTTTGTATTTTTCTCTAACCTTCATAAAGTAATCTCTAATTTCATTTAATAATTTTAAGTCCAATCCTGTATCGTATTTAGTTCCTTTTAACGCCGCTACAATACTCTCTGTTGGAGGTTGGGAAGTTCCCATAGCAAATGGAGATATTGCACAATCTACAATATCTGCCCCTGCCTCAATAACCTTTATGTATGTCATCGGAGCCAATCCACTTGTGCAGTGACTATGAACCCCAACAGGTATAGAAACTTCTTCTTTAAGTCTTTTAACTAACTCATAACCTTCATAAGGTGTTAATAATCCTGCCATATCTTTAATATATATTGTATCACATCCTAATTCTTCCAACTTTTTTGCTAATTCTACATACTGATCAATTGTATGAACTGGACTTATTGTGTAACATATTGCCCCTTGAACCTCTGCCCCTACTCTTTTAGCAGTCTTTATAGCAGTTATCATATTTCTTATATCATTCAAGGCATCAAAAATTCTGAATATATCAATTCCATTTTCGTATGCTTTAATTACAAATTTTTCAACTATATCGTCAGGGTAATGCCTATAACCAACTAAATTCTGCCCCCTTAAAAGCATCTGTAGTGGAGTATTTTGAATCCTCTTTTTTAACTCTCTCAACCTCTCCCAAGGATCTTCATTTAAATATCTAATACAGACATCAAAAGTAGCTCCTCCCCAGACTTCCATAGAATAGAATCCAACTTCATCCATCTTTTCGGCAATTGGCAACATATCTTCAGTTCTCATCCTTGTGGCTATTAACGATTGTTGTGCATCTCTAAAAGTAGTATCTGTTATTTTAACCATTCTTATCCCTCATTATAGTTATGTCCATTTTTAAAATAGAATAGAAAACAATATTTGTGGCATTTATATCAAAAATTGATAAATTGAAGAGACTAAAAAGTGATTGATATTAAGTTTTATCGTGACATAAATATTGGGCGAAATAATATTTATGCTTTACTTAGAGAAATCTATATTTTATTAACTACGAAATTTTCAGGAAATTTTCCGCTAATAATCTTTAATATATCTGTCCTTGTGATAATTCCAATGATTTTGTCATTTTCATCTACAATAACTAACCTACCCACATTGTTTTTATTCATAATAACCAATGCCTCATATATCTTTTCATCTTTATGAATTGTTATTACGTTTCTGTTCATAACTTCCTCTACTTTTTTATCTACATTGTCTATATTCTCAGCAATATCGTGCAAACTGATTATTCCTACTAATCTATCATCATCGACAACAGGAGCCCCACTAATGTTTTTTTCTGCAAATAACTTGGCTGTCTCTCTTAAAGTATTTTCAGGGGATACAGTATAAACCTCCTTAATTCCCACATCTCCAACTCTAATATTTGGAATACTTGAAACTCCCAATACATCAATTAATAAAATTCTATGAATATCATCTCTTCCTATAATTCTACCATTTATTATTATTTTATTATGATATGTAGGTCCAACCCTTATAAGGTCTCCAATGTTGAAATATTTCGTATCTCCTTCAATGTGTATCTTAGAGGAACAACATTTTTCGTGAGTAACTGTATCAAATTCAATCTTAATTACTTTAACTCCTTCAACTTTTTTTCCTTCTTTGTATATTGGAACTATAATTTCTCCTTCATCTCCCAAACCTAAGGCTCTATACGCTTTACTTGTAGGGACATAACCCCCTTTTGGTCCGGGAACACCATCAACTAAATCTAATGCCCTTAACGCCTGCATTTGGTTTCTAATGGTTCCTGGATTTCTATTTAATCTGAGAGCTATTTCAGTTCCTTTTATCGGCCTATTTTTTTCTCTATAAAGATTTATAAGTTCTTGTAAAATCTCTCTTTGGATGACAGTTAGTTCCATATAAATCCCCTAAACTATGATTATAAATGATGATAAATTATTGACATATATGATAAATATTATGAAACTATATAAATATATAATTATCGATTTGATTTTAATTGAAATTTTATGATTATAATGAGAACAACTTTTTGGTGAAGATTATGAATTATTTAACATCAAAAATTGCTAAGGAAATTTTAAACTCAAAATCTAACGAAATTTTTATAAATTTGGACTTAAATAAAACTGATAAAAAAGAAAAAATAATAATTGATAGAAAAAATGAAGTAGTTAAGTTTCCTGAGGGAAATATTAGTTTTGAAATTTTAAAGAAAATATCTAAGGATGAAGGGCATATATACTTTATAAAAGATGGAAATGTCTTTAAAGCGGCAATTTCTAATAATGGCTATTATAAGTTAGTTCCTACAATACCTCCAACAATTGAAATAAATGGAATAAGAATGCACAGAACTAAGGAAGTTGATCCATATCAAGATACTTTAAATAAAATCAACTCTGTAAAAGTTAAAAAAGGAGAGAAGGTTTTAGACACCTGTATGGGTTTGGGTTATACGGCAATTGAAGCATATAAAAGAGGAGCAAAGGTTATAACGATAGAAAAAAATCCAAATGTTTTGGAGTTGGCTAAAATTAATCCATACAGTGAGGAGTTATTTAAAGGAGATATAAAGATAATATTAGGGGATGCCTTTGATGTTATAAAGACCTTTGATAATGAAGAGTTTGATGTAGTTATTCACGACCCTCCAAGATTTAGTTTAGCAGGACATCTATACAGTGAAGAATTTTACAAAGAAATTTTTAGAGTTTTAAAACCTGGAGGTAGATTGTTTCATTATGTAGGCAATCCAGGAAAAAAATATAGAGGAAAAGATTTACAAAAGGGAGTAATGGATAGATTGAGAAAAGTAGGTTTTATAAAAGTTAAAAGAGTTCCAGAGGCTTTGGGAGTTGTAGCTATAAAACCAAAAGAAAAAGAAACTGAAAAAATTTAAAAATATTAAAATATTCTATTTCCAATATTCCAATGCTTTTTTTAGTTCTGGAATCTCCTCAGCCTTCTCTTCCAATGGTTTATTTTCCATTACTGCCTCAATTGCCGCTCTCATAGCCTTAGCCCCTGTTACTGTTCCATCTGGATGTCCGTGAATCCCTCCCCCTGCCTGAATAATCAAATCTCTACCTAAAATTTCAACTATCTTAGGAACCAATCTTGGATGAACTCCACCAGAAGACACTGGAAACATTGATTTTATATTTGCCCAATCTTGATCAAAGAATATATTTTCATCATCTTTTTTAACTTTACTATAAATTATTTCATCTCTTATTGCCTTAACTTCCTTTTCCCCTCCCTCCATCTTTCCAACAACTGTTCCTATATGTAGTTGATCAACTCCTAACAATCTATATATTTTAGCCAATACAAGCATTGAAATACCAAAATCCTTACTCCTTGTAATTGCCGCGTGCATTGCCCTATGTCCGTGTATTATAAAGTTAAAGTCTTCCTCTCTAAATGACTGAACTGCTGAAAATCCAGTAACTACCACATCTATCATAACATACTCACTACCCGCATCTTCACATATTTCAGCCCTTCTTATCATTTCTCTATATGGAGCAGTTATATTTGGCATATATGCCTTCCTTTCTCCAGTCTCTTCCTCTGCCTTATCTCTCATCTCTAAGGTTTTATAAACTCTATCTTCAAACTTATTAAATTCCTGAGAGGTTAAATTTTCATCATCTTTAACTAAATCAACCCCCCCAATCCATGCATCATAAGCTACTTTAGCATGTTCCTCTGTCTTTAAACCAACCTTTGGCTTAACTATAGTTCCTAATAATGGCCTTTCTTTAATCTTTAAAGTTTCTCTAACCCCCTCAATTCCATACCTTGGCCCTTTATATTCTTTAACAAACTTTTTTGGAAATCTATAATCTAATATTCTTAAACCTTTAAGTATCTTCATTCCAAATATATTTCCAGCAATTCCTGCTAAGACACCAGGCATGTTGTTTATTTCAAAATCATACAATGGATATGCAATTTTTATTAAACCAACTTTATATCCATTTTCTTCTTTTAACTCTTTAATTTCATATACATTTGGTTTTAATTTTTCATAAATTTCGCTTTTCATTGTTTGAACTTTAGTCCAAGTCCCAATAGAACTTTCTCCAGCAATTTCATTTGCTAATTTTTTTAGGTTATCTCCTTTAATTATCATACAAGATAACAAATCATCCTCTGTAGGAACATATTCTAAGTTTATATAATCCATTGTAATACCCCCACATCAATTTTTAATTAATCACATAATTTTAAGTATCAGTTATTATATAAATAGATTTAGTTAAACCCTTAGTGGTGAAAATTTATGTTTATAGATGGAAAGTGGATAGATAGAGAAGATTTAGAAGTTATAAATCCCTACACCTTAGAAGTTATTAAAAAGATACCTGCATTGAGTAGAGAAGAAGTTAAAGAAACTATAGATAATGCTGAAAAATATAAGGATGTTATGAAAAATCTTTCCATTGCTAAGAGATATAACATTTTAATGAACATTGCTAAACAAATTAAAGAAAAAAAAGAAGAATTATCTAAAATATTGGCAATTGATGCAGGAAAACCTATAAAGCAGGCAAGAGTTGAGGTTGAGAGAAGTATAGGAACCTTTAAATCAGCGGCTTTTTATGTTAAGGAGTTTAGAAATGAAGTAATTCCTTCAGATGATAAGTTAATTTTTACTCTCAGAGAACCTGTAGGAATTGTAGGGGCGATAACTCCATTTAACTTCCCTTTAAATTTATCAGCACATAAGATAGCTCCAGCAATTGCTACAGGAAATGTTATTCTTCATCATCCATCATCAAAAGCACCTCTCGTCTGTATAGAGTTAGCCAAAATAATAGAAAACGCTTTAAAAAAGTATAATGTTCCTTTAGGTGTTTATAATTTACTTACTGGTAATGGAGAGATTGTTGGAGATGAAATTGTAGTCAATGAAAAGGTTAATATGATATCTTTTACTGGAAGTGTTAAAGTTGGAGAATTAATAACTAAAAAGGCAGGTTTTAAAAAGATTGCATTAGAGTTAGGAGGGGTTAATCCAAATATTGTTTTAAAGGATGCTGATTTAAAAAAGGCAGTAAATTCATTAATAAAAGGAAGTTTTATCTACGCTGGACAAGTTTGTATTTCAGTTGGAATGATTATAGTTGATGAAAGTATATCTGACAAATTTATAGAGATGTTTGTAAATAAGGCTAAAGAACTCAATGTAGGTAATCCATTAGATGAAAAAACTGATTTAGGACCATTAATAAGTTTAGAGCACGCAGAGTGGGTTGAGAAAATTGTTAAAAAATCTATAGATGAAGGAGGAAAACTATTATTAGGAGGTAAAAGAGAAAAGGCAGTATTTTATCCAACAATATTAGAGGTTGATAAAGATAATATCTTATGTAAAACTGAAACATTTGCTCCAGTAGTTCCAATAATTAGGGCTAAGGAGGAGGAGATGATAGACATAGCCAATAGCACAGAGTATGGATTACATTCAGCAGTATTTACTAAAGATATTAATAAAGCTTTATACTTTACTGAAAACTTAAAGTTTGGTGGAGTTATTATAAATGACTCCTCACTATTCAGGCAGGATAATATGCCATTTGGGGGAATTAAGAAGAGTGGGTTAGGTAGAGAAGGTGTTAAATATGCAATGGAAGAAATGAGTAATATAAAAACGGTGATAATTACAAAATAATTATATGGTGAAAGCATGGCTAAGGTTATAGTTAATGGAAAAGAAAAAGTAGGAGAAACTTTAAAAGATGTTATAAAGGATGAGTATTACAAAAAAGAGACAAATATTGTTATAATAAAAGGAGTTAAAAAAGAGGCAGAGAAAATTCCTAAAAAGTTTTTAATTAAAACTACCAAGGGAAATATAACAATTGCGATAACTGAAAATAACGAAACTGCCAAATTTTTCATAAATAATTATAAAAACTTCGTAAAAAAACTTAGATGGGTTAGTGGTATAGATGTGGCATTTGGTTCTACAAGAATTGATTTAAACATATCTACAGAACCAAAAGAATTTAAAAAATGGGATGTTGTATTGAGTATATCAGGTTTGGATAAAGATGAAGGGCATATTGTATTTGTTAAGAGAAGAGGAGAGGCTGTTTATGGTTTAAAAGAACCAAAAATTGGAATTGTTGTAGGAGGTAAGTGGGTTATTGATAAACTAAATATTGGAGATGAAATTATTGATATAGAGCCAATTAGAGAGGAAAAAGAGGCAGTTGATTACTTTGTAACAACAGATTTAAATACAAAGTTGGAAGATGGTTGGAAAATTTATACTTACTTCATTGCAGAATTTGATGGAACTCCCTCAGCAGTTGAGCACTGTTTGGCACTTATGGAAGATGGAATATTTGAAATTTCTGAAAATACTAAAACATACATTGCAGATTGTAGATTACAAACCTTAAAAATTGAAGAGGGTAGTTTAATAGATAGAGATAGAGGAACTATAACTGTAAGGAATTATGGAGTAGGAGAGGGGAAGGTTTATATTTATAGAGAAAGTAGAAGTTCCTCTCTATCTCATACAGTTGTAGGAAGAGTGAAGGAGGGGATTGAGCTTATAGACTTCTCAGACTCTGGAATTTTGTCAGTAAAAACTATACCTGAAAGGTTATGTGCTATTGGTTTAACCATAGATGAGGCAGAGGAATTGTTTAAAAAGTATAATATAGAGGTAGAAAAAGAGGGAGATTTAGAAAATGCTATTGTTGTTGAACAAGAGCCTGAATATACATTGGAAGTATTAAAAAAGAAAAAAGTTAAAATCACTGGGCTAAATAAGAACAAAATAGTGGTAATAGAATTATTTGAGGATAAGGCTCCAATATCCTCATGGTATTTCAGAAAAACTACTGGATTAACTACTAAGAGAGTAGGAAAACTACATGTTTATTTCAAACACAAAGATGTTATTATGTTTAAAGGTAATCCTGACTATGCAAAAGGTTTATTGCCAGAAAATACTCCAAAAGAAAAAGTTGAAAAATACTACATTGGAGTAACTAATATGGTTAGTAGATACAAAGGGATGATTGGAGTTAGATTCAGTGACAGTGAAAGATTTGGTCCAACTGGAGAAAGTTTTGAAAAAACCAACATTGTTGGAAGAATCGTTGAAAATGCCGAGTATTTAAAAAATGTTAAACATGGAGAAGATGTCTATATACTATTAAAAAAGTAGAATAACATCTAAATTTTTTTTGCTTATTAGTATATAATTTCATTTTAAGTTTTTAAGTCTTATTTTAATTAAACTATTTTTATGAGTTTTTAATCTAATAATTGTTAATTAGTTAGAAAATAAAAGGTGAGATTTATGGAATTAACGCCATGGGAAACTCCGACAGTTATAGATTATAGAAAAACAATGGAACAGTTTGGAATAAAACCAATAGATAATATCTTAAAGGATTTAAAAGATGAACATCATTTTTTTAGGAGAAATATTATACTCGGACATAGAGATTTTGAAAAAATAGTGGAATCTATAAAAAATAATAAAGAGTTTGCTGTAGTTAGTGGAATGATGCCCTCTGGAAAAATGCACTTTGGGCATAAGATGGTTGTTGATTTATTAAAATATTATCAAAAATACACTGACAATATAAATATTCCTATAGCAGACTTAGAGGCATACTGGGCAAGAAACATGAGTTTTGAAAAAACTAAAAAACTTGCTTTAAATGAATATATAACCAACTATATTGCCCTTGGATTGGAGCCAGAAAAAATAAATGTATATTTACAGTCAAAATATCAAAAAGTTAAAGATTTGACTTTAATTTTATCTAAAAAAACAAATTGGAGCGAAATGAGTGCAATTTATGGATTTAAAGGAGAGACAAATATAGGACATGTGATTGCTCCAATAGTTCAAGTTGCAGATATACTACATCCTCAACTCGACGAAAATTTAAATCCAGAACCAAAACCAGTTGTTGTTCCAGTAGGGATTGATCAAGATCCACACATTAGATTAACAAGGGATATAGCCAACAGAGCCAAAGAATTTAAATTTATTCCTCCCTCCTCAACATATCATAGATTTATGACTGGATTGTTAGGAGGAAAAATGAGTTCTTCAAAGCCAGAGACAGCAATATTTTTAACTGATGATGAAGAAACTGTTAAAAAGAAAATATTTTCAGCTAAAACTGGCGGTAGAAAAACTTTAGAAGAACATAAGAAATATGGAGGTATTCCAGAGGAATGTGTCATTTATGAGTTATTCTTATATCACTTAATTTTAGATGATAATGAACTTTTAGAAATTTATAGAAAATGTAAAAGTGGAGAATTAACATGTGGAAAGTGTAAAAAAATGGCTTATGAAATGGTTATAGAATTTTTAAAAGATTTAAATGAAAAGAGAAAACAGGCAAAAGAAATTGCACTAAAAATATTAGAAGGAAAGTATTAAAAATTTAAAATTAAATTAATAAAAAAGATTGGCGATGATGACAATTTCGCTATCTGATTTTTGTATAATGATGACTACTCCCGCAGCTGAGCCAAACCTTTTTTAAATTCTCTTTAAATATTCATCAACATCATAATCTACCTTTTCAAACCATATTTTATTATCTTTTATAACTATATTTCCTCTCCATTCTTCTTTACTTTCTGGATGATCTTCTCTATAATGTGCTCCTCTACTTTCCTCTCTATACAAGGCTGATTTTGTAACTAATTTAGCAACGGTAATCATATTTTTTAATTCAAAATATTTTTGCATGTCAATTATTCCACTAACTTTAACATATTTTATATTTTTTTCAATTTCTTCAATTTTTTTTAGACCTTTTTTTAAACCTTCTTCACATCTAACAATAGATACGTAATCCCACATTACTTTTTTTAAATCTTTAATTAAATTGTAAAGATTTAAATTTCCTTCTAAGTTATTTACTTCTTCTTTAAAGTCTGTAATCAAATCCTCTACATTAATATATTCAAATTCACAATTTTCAGCGAATTCCTTTGCTGATTTTCCAGCGATAGAACCAAAAACTTGAGTATCTGCCAAGGCATTTCCTCCTAATCTATTAGCCCCATGAATTCCACCAGTAACTTCTCCACAAGCAAACAATCCCTCTATATTAGTTTCACATTTTTCATTAATTCTCAAACCACCCATAAAATGATGAGCGGTTGGAGAAACTATCATAGGCTCCTTTCTAATATCAATTCCAATCTTTAAAAATTGTTTAAGCATTGTCTCTAATTTTTTCTCAATAACTTCGTTAGGTAAGTGAGATACATCCAAATAAACTCCTCCATTAACTCCTCTACCTTCTTGAATCTCTTTATAAATAGCTCTTGCAACTATATCCCTTGTAGATAACTCCATTCTTTCCTTGTCGTATCTTGCCATAAATCTTTCTTTATTTTTGTTATATAGTATTCCTCCCTCTCCTCTCACAGCCTCTGTAACCAAGATTCCTGAACCCACTATGCCAGTAGGATGAAATTGAACCATTTCCATATCTATAAGTTCAGCTCCTTCATTATATGCTATAGCAAATCCATCTCCAACCTTTTGAATAGGATTTGATGTTACAGGATAGAGTTGTCCAGCTCCTCCAGTTGCCAATATTGTTGCCTTTGCAAATATTGGAAATATATCTCCAGTTTTCAAATCTAAAAAAATAGCTCCATAGCATCTATTATTATTTACAATTAACTTTATTGCCATAACATCTTCTAAGATTTTAATCCTTTCAAATTTTGATATATATTCCATCAAACCTCTCATTATTTCATGTCCAGTTCTATCTCCACAGTAACATGTTCTATTAAAACTCTGCCCTCCAAAAGGTCTCTGAGCTATAAAACCATTTTCATCCCTATCAAATAGACAGCCGAACTTTTCTAAGTTTAAAAGTTCCTTAGGAGCATTTTTTACTAATATTTCCACTAATTTAGGGTTATTTATAAATCCTCCACCTTTTACTGTATCATAAAAATGCTTTTTAAAACTATCCTTTGGATTAAATACTGCATTATAACCTCCTTCAGCCATTACTGTGCATCCACTTTTTCCAAATAATCCTTTTACTGCTATTATAACATCTTTATTTCTACATTCTATTGCCGATCTAACTGCTGAACCTCCTCCACCTATAATTAGAATATCAGTTTTCATCTTATCACCAACAATAAGATTAAGGATAAATAAACATAAATAAGTTATCTAAGTTTATATTTATCAAACAAAAAATAGAAAATAAATTAAATTTTTAGGGTGAAATAATGGAAGTCATAATTAAAGCAAAGGTAAAGCCAACTGAAGATAAATATAAAGTTAAAAAGGCAATATTAAACATATTTCCAAAGGCAAAACTTAATTTTGTTAAAGGAGAGGATGAATTTGGTAAGTGGGAAGGAGTTACTAAGAATGTAGAGAAATTTAAAGAAATTTTGAGACAGCAGGCAATTTTAGACACTGCAAGAATGGTTTTAGAAAAAGGAATTATGGAAAGTTCAACTAAATTTTATTTAAATAAGCAAGCTGCCTATGTAGGGGCGGTAAATTTTGACATAGATACACATGGAGGACTTTTTGTAAAAATAGTTGCTGATAAAAATGAAGATATTATGAAAATTATAAAAGACATTGCTCCAAGAACAAAAGGAGGAGTTATAATTAATGAGGATGAATTAGAAACTGTAGAAGAAACTAATAATACAGAAACTGAATTTAAAAAGAGTGAATAAATATTGAACCAAATTTTAAGATTATTGATTTACTGTTTTAAAGCTTTCTTCTTCTTATATTCAATACAAACTTTTCCAAAGTATATTCCAAGAATTATAACAGATACCATTATCCAAAAATTTAGTGGAAATCCTAATATTTTAAAATGTTCTAAGATTTCCTCTTTTCCAGAAGTTATTAATAAGACATGAGTCGCTTCTAAGGCATAGACACCAAAGATTCCAATTTCAAGAACTTCCATTGCCTCTCCTATAGCTACTTGATATTTTGTGTTTTCAGCCAATTGGTTTGCTATATTTCTCTCCAAATCTTCTGATATCGTTGTTAGTAATCTTGTTAAACTTGTAGCCAATTTTTCATTACTTTCTAAGATATTCTCTATTTCGATGATTCTATAAACAAGTCGTTTTATTTTTCTTTCTGCCTCAACCTTTTCTAAGAGCATTAGGTCAAAATCTCCAAAGTTAGGAGGGTAGTTATTATCTAACAATTCAATAATCTCTTTTAAATATCCACAGACAATTTCTATAACTGACAGTTCTCTATCTATTCTACTTAACTCTCCTCTAATATCTCCAATTTCTTCCAAATTTATGCCTGATTCGAGAGTTCTACTTATAATTTCTAACTTTGAGGCGATACTATTTAATTTATAAAATAAATCTCTTGAAACTCCTGTAATACTCCTTATGAATGGATAATAGCATATAAATCTCTCAAACTTCTCTGGATTTGGACTTGAAATTAATATTCCAAAATCTCCAAAGATTATTAAACTATCATCTATATTAATAATATTTTTTACTTGACCTACAACTTGATTAATTTCTGGTAAAGATTCCTCAGTAATGTTTATTTTTGTCTCTGTTAAAATTGTAACATGTTTATAAACCTTTAATTCTCCATATAAAGTTTCTAAGAGATACCTTTGAGATGCTGCTATTAGATGGGACATTATTCTTGAAGATGTTAATATTAAGTCAGGCAAAATAAAGGATAAATAATCTAAACTTATAAACTCCTCTTCATCCTCTGCCTTAAAAATTTCTGAGGAATATATGCATCTTCCAAGGTAATCAACATATACAAAAAAATCTTTTTTTGCATCTCCTCTTATTTCAGCAGTAAATTTTACAGATGTTTCTGGAATGAAGTCAATAATATTTACTGTTGTTTGATATTCAGATGTTTCAAAAATAGGTTTATTTATTACTTCTCTATTTTTTGAAGTTGTAAAATATTTTATTCTCTTTTTTTGATACTCCTTTAATGTAATTCTATCAATAAATTCAGTCATATAGTTTTTACCAAATGGAATCCACTCTGTTAAAATCACTTTTGGTTTCTTTATCTTTACAATTTTGTATCCCATAATGATACCTTCATCTTATATTCTCTTGATTTATACTTAATTTTTTTAATCTTAGTAATCTTTATTTCAATATTATTTCCATCTTTTGATTTTATAATTATACCATTGTCAGTAATCTCAATATCTTTTATTTTACCATCATCTTCTAAGAGAGTTCTATCTATAACTTCTTTGTCTTCAACATTAAATTTATATTCAATTTTTTTTCCAATGCTATAACCAACTACAAAATCATTTACTCCTATAACTGATAAAAGAATTTCATTTAAATATCCATTGTCTAATAGAAAATTTATGTCCTTTAACGCTTCATAGGAGATATTTATAAATTTTATTTTATCGTTCCACATAAAGGGAGTAGGAGCATAGTCATAATCTTTAAAGACATTTAATTTTATAAAATAATATATTAAAGTTAATAAAACTATCTGCCTTAAACCTTTTTTCCTATCACCATTTGTCAGTAAATTAACAATATAATGTATTTTTTGCTGATTTTCATTCATTACTACCACTCTTTAATGACTTCATATATTGGTCCACTTGGTGTTAATGTTGATTTATACAACTTTAATTTTTTAGCCTCAAATTCTCCAAAATCAATATCTTTGAATTTCTCAATTTTATTTTTTAGTTGTTTCTTATTTTCAATAAATTTAACTCTACCTATTGTTAAATGAGGAACATATTCTCTCTCTTTTTTAAATCCCAAGTTTGCCAGTTTTTTATCAACATCTTCAAAAATTTTTATAAGATTTTCTCCATAAGCCCCAATCCATATAACTCTTATATAATTCATATTTGGAAAGACATTAAGTTGATTTAATTTTATTTTTATAGGTTTGATTGATAAATCCAAATCTAATATTTTACTCAGTAAATTTTCATCAACGTCTCCTAAGAATTTTACTGTTATATGTAAATTTTCCTTTTCAACTAATTTTATTCCTTTCATTTTTATCTGTTTTTGGAAAGTGGCTATTTTTTCTTTTAACTCTTCTGGAATATCTATCGCTATAAACAATCTCATTTTATCACTTTAATATCTTAATAGTATTGGAATTCCATCAATTATATCATAAACTCTTTTACACTTTTTACATACTAACTTATTTTTATCTTTATCTAAATATAACTCTCCCTTACAATAAGGACATTGGAATATATCTATATATTTTTCAATCCAGTTCATAAAACCACCGAGATTACTATAAATTTCTTTTATAGAGTGATATCCATTCAGCTTTTAAAATTGATAAATTAAATATAGAGAAGTATTTAAATATGTATTGAATTATCAAAATGTTTTATCATAGAATACATATTGAATGGATTAAAAAAACAAACTAAAACTACCGAAATCAAATGAATTCAAAAAATAAAAAAATTAGTTATAAAACGATAACGATTTTAGTTAATCTGCCTATACTTCAACAACCTGTCCCATATGCGGGAGTAAAATGGAGTCCTAAAAGAGACATGTCGTTTATTGTCCAAATTGTAAAAAGTAGTCTATAATCGCCTATATATTACCTATATCGGGAGAATCTCATAACTATAAAAACATTTTAAACTTTAAAAAGTGTGATGAGAGTTACAAAGATATATCCTAACAGTATATATAAGAAAGATTTTTCTTTTTTATGCTCATAAATATGAGGAGCTATTGTAAGAAATGTTCCTAAAAATACTCCTCCAGAAACTGCCAATAGTGATTTTAAAGATATTTGAGAAAGATTATTTAATAATATTAAACCAACAATAGTTCCTATAACTGTTCCTAAGGATACAATAACTCCTGTAATTAATGGATTTTTATAAACAGCTTTTAATGGGGACATTAATACAAAACCTGCTGGTAATTTATGCATTAGTATAGCAAGATATAGAGGAAGTCCGATATTACTAATGTAAGATATTGAAATTATTACTCCATCTATAAAAGTATGTATGAAGAAAGATGTAGGATATAGAAATTTAATTTTAAATTCATCTATTTCATTACATTCTAAGCAGTATTTTTTTGATAAGGGGCAGTATGAAAGATATTTTTCAATAATATAAACTAAACCCATTCCCAACACTACAAATATTTCAAATCCTTTAAAAACTGCCTTTGGAATTAATATTAATGTTGCAACTCCCAAAATAAATCCAAAAGATATTGCCTCTATTTCATATTTATATTTTAGTGAAACAGAATAGTATGCTAAAATCTCACCAAGGCACATAATAATAAAACTCAAAACTGCAACAATTATAGGTATTTCAATGTTACTCATAATAATCCCATATTTATTAAAATTTTTAATAATGTCTATTAATAATAGTAATATATATTATTTTTAATAAGAAAGGCTACATAGAAAATATATAGAGAATAGAAAATATAAAAATTAATGGGTGAAACTTTGGTAGTAAAAATAGGAGTAATAAAATGTGGGAATTTAGGTATAAGTCCAATGATTGACTTAGCGTTAGATGAAAGAGCTGATAGGAAAGATATAGCCGTTAGAGTGTTAGGTAGTGGGGCTAAGATGGATCCTGAATCAGTTGAAGAAGTTACAAATAAGATGGTTAATGAAATTAAGCCAGACATTATTATATATGTAGGTCCAAATCCAGGGGCTCCTGGACCAAAGAAAGCAAGAGAAATATTAAGTAAGAGTGGAATTCCATCAGTAATAGTTGGAGATGCTCCTGGATTGAAAGTTAAGGATGAGATGGAACAGCAAGGATTGGGTTACATAATAATAAAATGCGATGCGATGATTGGAGCTAGAAGAGAGTTTTTAGACCCTGTAGAAGTAGCGATGTTTAATTCAGACATTTTAAGAATCATTGGAGGTACTGGAGCTTTAAGGATTGTCCAAAATGCAATTGATGAAATGATTACTGCAATAAAAGAAGGAAGACATGTAGAATTACCAAGAATAGTTATTAATGAAGAGAAAGCAGTTGAAGCAATGGAATTTACTAATCCTTACGCGAAGGCAAAGGCAATGGCAGCCTTCGTTATCGCTGAAAAAGTAGCTGATGTAGATGTTAAAGGATGCTTTATGATAAAAGATGCAGAGAGATATATTCCTATCGTAGCATCTGCCCATGAAATGTTGAGGTATGCGGCTAAGTTAGTTGATGAGGCAAGAGAGTTAGAAAAAGCTATGGATGCAGTTAGTAGAAAACCACACGCATCAGATGGAAGAATATTAAGCAAGAAAAAATTAATGGAGAAACCTCAATAATCCTTATTTTTTATTATTTTGCAAATTTCTTTTAATAACTTTAATTTATTTCCTTTGTAATCAACTTCTACACATCCACAAATCTCCCAATGTTGTCTTGGATATCTCTTCTCTCTATAAATTTTAGGCTCTAAACCAAGTTTTTTTAAAGATCTTTCAATATCTCTTAAACAAGGATTCTCTATCGCTAAATTTTTTGGAACTCTTCTTCCTTCTCTTCTACTTTTGTTTTTATCAATATATGATGGCCAAATAATCACAAAATCACCTCTTACTAAATCCATCCTGACCTTTTGAATATATACACAAATATTATAATAATAATAATCATTAAAGATAATATAATCCAAAAACCATCTGGATTATTTGCTAATGGTAAATAGGAAAAGTTCATTCCATATATTCCTGTAATCCACATCGGAACAGCAAAAATTGTAGTAACCATAGTCAGAATTTTCATAATTTGGTTCATCTTTATATTCTCCAACGATAAAGTTATGTCCATCATAGAAGTTAAAACTTCTCTATAGGTTACGGACATATCTATTAACTGCAAAGTGTCGTAGTATAAATCTTCAAAATTTTCTCTATCTTCTTTTGTAGTTATTGGTAAATACTTTCTTTTTAATATAACTAAGACATCTCTATTAGCAATTAAAGATTTGTTAAAATAAACTAATGTTTTTCTTAAACTAAGTATATCTTCCATAACCTCTCTATCATACCCTACCAACACTTTATCCTCTAACTCTTCTAATTCTTCCTCTAAACTAATCAAAATCCTCGAAAAACTTCTCGTTATTTCATTCAGTATGTTGTATAATAAAAAACCAATACCTCTTTCAAATATAACCTTTGGCTTTCTTGTTAATATTAACTTGTGTAATCTTCCAATAGCTTTTATTTTATTTGTATGTATCGTCAATAATATATTATCTTTGATAAAAATACCTAAAGAAGTTGTGGTAATATCCTCTTCAAATAATGGAGCTTTGTAGATAATTAAATAGTAATCTTCATTTTCCTCAACTCTGGGGATTTCTTGCTCATCTAAACCTATATATAACTCAGATACTTCTATACCTATTTTTTTAGAAAGTTTATAAATTTCTTCATCATTAGGATTGTAACAATCAATCCAAATAAGTTTGTAATTCTCTAAATTGAGATCATCAAATTTTACTTCCACAATACTACCATCCTTTGATATTCCCATTACTGTAATCATAATTTTGCCCTATTTTTATTGTTTGATTTGGTGAATAAGATAACAGAAAGGATAATTATAATTGATATATAAACTATTATTTCAAGAACGAATGTAATAAATTCAATATTACCTAACAGATAGTTACCACCACTTATAATTAATTCTCTTGCAATAAATATGCATATTAAATAGAAGAAATACTTCTTAAAAATCTCTAAAATTTCATTATCAGAGTGTATAACACTGTCTATAAATTTTCCAACCATTAAAACTATTAGTGATAATGTTAAAAAATTCACAAAATGTAGGAAAAATTTTCCAATGAGTAGGTTAAGTTCTTTTATTTGATGAATTAAACTTATAGAGTAGGTAAGTCCTATAATTAGTATAAACAAGGAAATAGTTGCAGAGATTGGAAATATTCTCCCTATTGAAAACTCTTCTTTCTTTTTAATTTTTTCATAAAGTAACTTTCTAACTCCTAAACCTTCTGATAGTATGTAAAGTCCTAATATTCCTACAACAATTCTCCAACCAATGTCTGCAAATATTGCATAAAGCAACAATGAAAATCCAACAAACGATAAAATTAGTGGAATGTATTCTTCCATTGTCTTTTTTATAAATTCTTGAATTAAATAGTATGTAGATTCTAAGGTTTCACTCTGTTTAACAATAATCCTCTTTTTCCAAACAAAAACATCTTTTGATTCTAAATATTTTAAAATTAACTCATCTTCCTTACCATCAGAAACCAAGTAAATAAAATCTGGATTATACAAATAAAGAATAAAATCAATCTGTTCCTTTAATCTTAAAGCACATTCTTCTGACTCAACATTCACATCTCCTGATATCGTAACTATTTCAACATTTTTTCCAGAACTTTTTAATTCATCATAAATTTTAACACCCCCCAAAATTGCATTAACATCACTATCTCCGGGGTCTGCTAAACCTAATTTTATCAATGCCTTTATATTTTCTTCTCTTCCCAATATAGGAGTATTTAATCCTGCCTTTCTTCCAATGTCATCATCAATATCAACAACAAGAACAAGATAATTTTTTATAGAGTTTTTTCTTTTTGTCATTTTAATCCCCTACATAATAAATATAAATTAAATATAGAACATTGAACAAAAAATATTAACAGAGAATCCAACTCCAAAGACCTATAACCAATAAAGATAAAGTTGTAGTTATAAATATAGAGGAGGCAATTAATTTAACATCTAATTCATACAATGTTCCTAAGACAAGGGACATCATTGCAGAGGGCATAGAGCTCTCAACTAATAAAACATTTCTATCTAATCCCTTTATATTGATTATCTCAGATAGTGTAAAAGATAATGTTGGAGAAATAATAAATCTAAATAAAGATGCTATTAATCCCCAAAAGATTCCAAACTTTAAGGATTTTGGAGATAAAGATAAACCTAAGGACATCATAATTAAGGGAACAGTTGCAGAAGACAGATAATTTAAAGATTTTAATAGAAAGTTAGGCAAATAGTTTAAATTAAAATTAAAAATTATTAATATTATGGAGAGAATTCCAGTCAAAAGGGGAGGGAACTTTATCATCTCTTTTAAAACACTTTTATTTTTACTCTTTCCAAATCTTATTCCTACATAAGTGCCTAAAAGCATAGTAGCAAAAACACTCCCCAAGTCGCAAAATATTGCCCTCGCCAACCCAATCTCTCCAAACATTCCTAAGATAACAGGATAACCTAAGAAACCTGTATTTCCAAGCATTGAAACTAATATTAATCCACCAAGTTTTTTATCATCCAATTTAAATATATACTTTCCTAATAGATAAGATAGTAATCCAACTAACATAAAGGAAATAAAAATAATTATTGGTAGTTTTAAAAAATTTAATATTTGATTAGAGGAGACATTTTTTATTATAGTTAAAAATATTGTTGATGGCATTGCAAAATAGATAACAATACTATTCAAAATTTTTGCATGTTCTTCATTTAATATATTTAAAACTTTTGAGATATAGCCAACCATAATTAAAGTTAATATAATTAGAACTACATCCATAGTATCACATTTTTAAATAAAAATTTAACAAAAGATTATTTTATTAATCTTCCCTTTTCATCTATTTCTCCTTTTCTGATCCTTGTTGTAGATATTGGTTTTCCATTTTCAGCAGTAATTTGTTTAAAAACAATTATTTTTAATGGCTTTAAACCTCTAAGTTTTCTAATTTCATTTATTTTTTCAGCGTTTTTTAAAGTTTCTTTAGTTACTACAATAATGTCATAATCTTCTGTAATTGCATCGCCATAAGGGTCATTTATAATTTTAATTTCGTAATCTGCATTTATACTATCTAAAAATTTTTTTAAATTTTCAATTCTTGTTTTTAAATCATTTATTTCATGTGTTTTATATTTTTTTGCAAAATTATCACTTGTTATTCCAACGGTTAATTTACCCAACGAAGAGGCAAACTTTAACAGTTCCTTATGCCCCTTATGTAATATATCAAATGTTCCTCCTACAACTACTTTCATACTATCTAACCTTTGGACAAAAATCTATAGAATTTATTTGAAAGATTAACAATTTCATCAACAGAAAGTTTAAATACCTTTTTATTTATTATATCTTTTACATCTAAATTATTTTTCACGAATTCATCTAAAATTTTTTTCATCTCCTCTTTACTATAATTTAATTCCTTAGAGGAGTCAATTAAAGATTTCCTAACTGATTTATTTCTATGTTGAAATATTGCTCTCAAAAAATTATCAAAAAATTCTTCATTTTCTATTTTTTTCTTCTTCTCAATGTTTGGAGTTATTTTAACTAAGGCAGAATAAACCTTTGGTTTTGGATTAAATGCAGTTGGAGGAACTTTACACAATATTTCTGGGTCAGATCTTGCTTTTACAGCCACAGTTAATCTACCATAATCTTTTGTTCCTTCTTTTGCCACCATTCGCTTTGCAAATTCATATTGATACATCAAAACTGCCAAATCAAAACCTCTCTTTAACAGTTTAAAAGTTATTGGAGATGAGATTTGATAAGGAAGATTGGCAACTACCTTATTAAAATCCAATTTATTTAAATCAAATTTTACAGCATCTCCCCAGATAATTTCAACATTGTTATAATTTTCCATTAATTTTTTAGCATAAGGTTCTAAATTTTTGTCAATTTCAATAACATAAACTTTTTTAGCATTTTTAGATAGTTCTTCAGTTAAAATTCCTTTTCCTAAACCAATCTCTAAAACAATATCATTTTTCGTTAACTTTGCAGATTCTATTGCCTTATTTACAAAGTTTTTATCTATTAAAAAACACTGTCCTAATTTTTTCTTTGGTTTGAACATTGTTTCCACTCTATTTTATAACAACTCTTCACATAAAGCGGAGGATTTAGGAGAGGGAGCCTAAGCTCACCTCTATGGGTTGCCAAGCCCACTATCCTTACCGTAGCGAAGCGAGGGCTACGAAATCCGTAAGGATTTCGTTTAATCCCCATTCGGGATTTGGGAGTACCTTAAACAAAATATTCCTCGCACCATTAATATCTGCATTAATAACCATTTTACATTCAGAACAAACATATAAACCTCTGTATTTCCTATTCGATTTCTTTATTACTCCACAAACACTGCATTTTTTAGATGTATAACTTTCATCTATCAACTCCACTGATATTCCTTCTTCTTCAGATTTATAAGTTACTCTATGTATTAGTTTTCCGAATGGTATTCTGTGCAGTTGTTGATTTATTCTATCCCCAATATCAATTTTAGTTAAATTTTCAGTTAAATTTCCTATAACAATCCTTTAAAACACCCTTTTCTTTCGCTAAATTTACAACTGAATATAGTCATTAACATAATTCCTTTCCTTCACGGCTAACTTTGATAATCGCTTGCAAGTCTTCAAACCTTGTTCTGCAATTTGTGATTTAGACAACAAAATTTTTCCATCTAATGAAATCTAAAAGATCTCATCTGAATTCATTAAACTATCTAATTACTTTTGATAGTTGGAAGGTTATTGTTCCCTCAATAATTCCAGCGATTAAAAATAAGATTATAGCCAAAGTTAAGAGTTTTAATGACTCTTTTATGTAGTATGAAACTTCTTTGTTAGTTCCAAATTTTATATTTGCTAATAAGTTAATTATTCCAATATTAAATAAAATTCCACTTGATGCTGAAAGTATTAAAGCGGGAATTTCAAATATTCCATGAGGAAGAATTAAATAGATAAATGCTAATATCCCGAATTTATACAATACATAGGACAATATATAGGAGTTAAAAATTATTACAAATGTTGAAAATATTCCAATAACATAATCCATTATGCACACTGACAAATTATGTTTCCATATAAATAGAATAATCTTTAAATTATCCTCTGTATTCAAAATACCATAAGCTTCTACCTCTTTTTTAAAATTGTCAAATAATAAATTTCCTAAACCTGAAAAGTATGGGACATAATCTATAAGTAAGTATGAAACAATAAATGATATTAAAAATATTGCAGTAACAAATAAAACTACTTTTTTATGCCTTATGGGACTTTTTAAGATTTCTTTTAAATCAGTTATTTCTTTTAGAGAATCAATTATAACCATCATTAAATAAACCTCTCTCATAGTTATCTACCAAGTTCTTGATGTGCTTTTCCTAAATGACCTGCGGCTAAAGCTCCTAATAAAGATAATTCTCCAGCCAATACAGCCCCTCCTACAATCTCAGCAAACTTTAAAACTTTGTTATCTCCATAGCATCCAAGCATTTCTAAGCATTCTTTTTGAGTCTCAACCCTTGTCCCTCCTCCAACAGTCCCAAGTGGAACATCTGGAAGTGTAACTGAGAAGTATAAACCATCATCTTCAACCTCTGCCATAGTAATTCCTAAACTACCTTCCACTATTTGAGCTTCATCCTGTCCAGTTGCTAAGAATATGGCCCCAATAATATTTGCATAGTGTGCATTGAAACCCATTGAGTTACTTATTGCTGACCCTATATAATTTTTAAGTCTATTAACTTCTGCAATTGCCTCTGATGTAGTTTTTAAATATTTATTAACTTCTTTTTCCTTTAAATAAACCTCTGCCACGATAGATTTTCCTCTACCATTGATTAAATTCATTCCACTTGGTTTTTTATCTACACATGCGTTCCCACTAACAGCAACAGTTTTAACAAATATTCCTTCCTTTTTTAACTCATTTTCAATAAAATTGCAAGCTTTTTCAGTAGCAATTGTAACCATATTCATTCCCATAGCATCTCCTGTTTTAAATACAAATCTTGGATATAAATTTCTTCCAACTATTAAAATTGGCTCTATCTTTATTAATTTTCCATGCCTTGTTGTTGATTCAGCAACTTCCTTTATCTTTTCAAAGTTTTCTTTAATCCAATCTCTAACTTTTATAGCATCCACAACACTCTTCGTTTTTAAACACGGAGCTCTTGTCATCTTATCGTCAATAACTCTAACCGTTGCTCCACCACACTTTGTTATTACTGAACAACCTCTATTAACTGACGCAACCAAAGCCCCTTCGGTTGTAGCAAGAGGGATATAAAATTCTCCTTTTGCATATTCACCATTTATTTTTAGAGGACCAGCGAAACCTAAAGGGATTTGTATAGCTCCAATCATATTTTCAATATTTTTCTTTATAGCCATTTCCTCGTCTATTGAATATTTACTAATGTGTTCAAATTTAATTCCCAAAGTTTTTTCTAAAAACTTTCTTCTGATTTCAGTTGAAATTTTTGGATTAAACATTTTATCTAACTGATAAGGTTTTATTTCTCCTTTTATCATTTTTTTAATTATTTCATCATAATCTACCATTTGTATCACCAATTTTTTAATTAATCCTTAAACTTATAGATAATCTCTTTTAAATTTAAGATTCCTTTATGTATTGCAGTTGCTATTAAAACTCCATCTACTCCCAAATCATAGCATATTTTTAAATCATCCATTCCTTTAATTCCTCCACCAACATATATCGGATTGTTTGTTTTATTCATTACATATTTTATCAAATCAATATTAACTCCTCTTTGAGTTCCTACTGACGAAATATCCAATACTATTAGAGGAGTATTTTCCCTAACATAGGATAAAATATCATCTAAACTATAATTTAAAAGTTCGTTATTTTTAAAATCTAAACTAACAACTATATCTTTTTCTTTAAGTAAATTAATATCCCTTAATGTCTCTGTTCCTACAATAGCCTTATCATCTTTATTTAAAAATTTTTTAATATTCTCTAAGTCCTTTTTTTCTCTTAGACCAACATCTACAATTTTATTTACAAAATTTATATTTTTTATGATTTCAAAATTATCTCCATTATTCATTATAGCATTTAAATCAGCAATGTAAATAGTTTCAGCTCCTCTTTCTTTATAAGCCATTGCTACATCTATTGGATTATATGAATTGCAAATAACTGATTTTAATGGTTTGTATTTATCTCTATTTCCACTCTTTCCCATAACTGCTACTTTGTTCATTAAATCAATAACTGGGATTATCTCCATATTTTCACCAATTTAATTTAGACAGGAAAGATTTAAATACAAAATAATTGTTTAAATTTAAATAAAATTCAAAATGGTGATAATTAGTGGATATTAGTTTTATAGTCTTAGTGTTAATTTTTGGATGTATATTTATCTTTGTTTTTAATATACTATTTAAAGAATTGTTTGATTTATATAAAACCATTAAAGAAATCGAAATTAGGAGTGTTGTTATAACGTTGGTTAGTTTAGGTATATCAATACTTTTTATTAAACTTTTAAACATAAAATTTACAGTATTTAATGTTGTTGTTTTATTTTTAGTTATTAAAACACTTTTTGAAGTTATCATATATAAAAACTACCTTTTACTAAAATATCTAAAAATGACTTATTATGGTGGATTTTATTAGGTTTTGTTTTAGTATGGATGTATTTTATACCTAATCTTCTAAATTATTTGGAAATAAACTCAGCAATTGTATATATTTTAATCTTTACTATACCAATAATATTATTGCTTTTTATCGCTGTATTCGTTGAGTTTTAAACATTTATTGGAATAATTATATATAAATTCTATAATTACAACTTCATAAAATTAGATAAAAATCTATTTTTTAACCGTTTATAAATTTTAAGAAATAACAAATGTCTAATAAGTATGGACGACAATATCAACATAAATACTAAATACTTTAACAAGATGAGAATATCTTAGTTGTTTTAGAAAATTTATCGAATAGCAACAGCACTAATTATATTTAAATTTTTGTCAGTATATAGGAATACTGTGGTTTTATATATTCCTAAAAATATATGTAATCTTATCAAAAAATATCATTTTTATCACCAAACTTTAATATCTAACCTCTAAAATGCCTCTATCCCACTCTAAGTAATGCCCTCTCTCCCCAATTTTTGATAAATTAACTATTGGAACTATTGCTGGAGTTGGAGAAATACCCATTCTCTTCTGGAAGTCAGTTTGTTCTTGGAATGTTCCACTATTAACCATAACAATTCCTCTATAAATCCCATAACCATTGATATGAATATGTCCAGTATGTAAAATATCAATGTCTCTATCAATAACTAAGTAATCTTTATGCTCTGGAGCTATTGGACATCTTCCCCCATAAGTTGGGCATAACAATCTTCTCTTTATTAATTCTTTCATAATTGTTACTGGATTTTCGTAAGTGGCAGTTCTTATTTGTCCCACTAAATCGTCAAAACTTCTACCGTGATATAGTAAAGTGTCAAAGCCGTGTATATTTAAAGTGCATGGATTTCCAACGAAGTAAATATTGTCTCTGTTAAATAATTTTGTTATTTTATCTGGCAATCTTGGTTGTGGCTCTGCAGGCCTAACAGCATCGTGGTTGCCGGGCGAGATTATTAAAGTTATATGCTCTGGAATTTGCTCTAAATACATCGCTATCTCTTCATATTGATTAATAATATCTACCACATACAAATCTTCTTCTTGTCCGGGATAAACGCCAACTCCATCAACTAAATCTCCCGCTATGCAGATATATTTTAATCTACTAACAACTCTCTCCTCTAATTCATTATCAACATCTCCATTTAAAAATCTAATAAACTTTTCAAATTCTTTATGTAAAAATTCCTTACTACCAACATGAATATCTGACAAAAATGCCATATATATCTCTTCATCAATCCTTTTTGGTTTTGGTTTTGGAGGTATTGCTGGGCGAATAATTTCATCAACATACATAACTCTTCCCGTTCTACTAACCACACCAATAGCTCCAATAACCTCATCTAAGAGAATATCAGTAGGTAATCTTCCATTTTCTATTTTTTCTTTTGGTAATATTAAAGTTAGTTCATCTTCAGTATCTTCAATTCTAACTATTAAATCACCATTTTTTGATGTATCTACATCGCTAACAATTCCTACGACAAAAACATCCTTTTCTCCCTTCATCTTAGCAATATCCTTTAGAGGATAACCCTTTCTTTGAGCCTTTCTTTCTATGAAGGATTTTAATCTTTCATATCTATCTCTAAAGTATTTAACAAAGTCATCAATGGTTCCTGTGCAGGTAGATTTTCCAGAAACATCAGTATCTTCATAAATTTCAACTTTTGCCTCTATATCTTTGGCTATCCATTTTATTCTGCTATTTACACTTTCTCTTATTTTACTTATAGTTTCAAATCTTTTAATTCTTTCAATATCCCTCTCTTTCTTTTCTTCCTCTTTGTGAGTATCTTTAGAAGATAGTTCTTTTAACTTACTTTCAACGACCTCTTCCTTCTCTATAAATTTCTCTTTTTCTTCTTTCTCATCTTTTTTACTTTCTTTTTCTTTTACTTTTTCATCTACTTTTTCTTCCTCTCCAGTATAGTAAAATATAAAGTTAAAATCCTTATACTTTTTTATTATTTCATTTAAATCTTCACATAAAAAAATGTTTAAAAAATTGTCATCTAACAAAATAAAAGAGTCGTTATACTTTTTAAATTCTCTAATTTTTTCAATTAATTTGTTAATCTCATTTTCGCTAAAATTTTTCAACTTTTCATAAACTGTTGGTGATAACAATAACTCTAAATCCAAAAATTTATTTATTATTTCCATTTTTATCCTCCTTTTTTATTAAACTTTTACTCTTTTTTATCTTTTTTAATTTTAAATGCCTATTTATATTATAGCATAGATAATCTAAGGGATGAATAATATTTCTTTTTTTACAAATATTGTCTGGTTTGCAGTAATAACTCAATCCTTTACCATCATCAGATTTCCAATTTTTACAGTATTCGCAATGAGTAAATCTTCCATGCCCTACTTTATAGCCAATGTTATGCATAATATAATATCTCGTCTTATTTTCATCGAAATCTTCTACATTTTTAAATATTTCAATAACTTCATCAATAAATTTTTCAATATTTTCCTCAGAGGTTATATCAGTGGCTGAAACATTTATTAAATTGCCCTCCTTATCTAATGGTCTTAAATTTGGATTAAACTTTGCACAAAACCAATAAACAACGAAACTCCTCCTTGCATAATGAGAGGGAGAGCCACCACTTAAAATGTCATGTAGAATTCCTCTTATACATGGAGGATGCCATCCCAATGGAATATTTTCACATAAAATATTGTTATTTACTTTAATCTCTTCTGTATATTCATATTTAACCTTATCTTTTAAATAATCATTTATTTCTTTCAATAAATCTTTTACAATTTCATCATCAGGAAGTTTAACATTTTTTGCCAACTCTCCGAGATGCTTTAATTCAACTCTAATAAATTCTCTTGCGTAGATTTTTTTAATTTCAGTTATATCAACATATCCATTTTCTAAATCCAACCTTTCTAAGTGTAAATCGTTATTTCTCGACTTTGAAGCAGTTTTTATAAATTCCCAAACAGATATTTTATTAGGGAGTTTTTTTATTAAATCATATTTTTTTATTTCAGAATATTCCTTTATGAACGAGTTAAAATAATTAGTGTGAGATAAAAGAATAATTAAAAGGTAGTCAATTAAGGCTTCTAACTTTTTTTTGTCTATGTTATCCAATACTAAATATAGCTTTAAATCCTTTTTGTATTCTTCATTTTTCTCATAGATGTATCTTAACTTTGATAGTATTAGATTTCTATATTTCTTTATAGATTCTAAAAAATCAATATCTTTAAATTCCTCTAAATATTCTAAGAGCATAATAATCACGTATTTTTAGAGATGTTTTCTGATTCAATAACTGCCTTAATATGAGGATATGAGAATTTTACATCATTTTCTCTATTAACCTTCTCTAAAATTTTTTTATTAATTTCAGATTTTACTTTTGCTTTTTCATAAATATTTACTAAATATATTGCTTTTACATAAAAGGAGCTTCTTGTAATTCCTATTCTTATTATAGGTTTATCTGATAGATATCCAGAGGTTAAATATTTCCTTTTAGACCACTTTTCATAGAGTTTTTTCATCAAATCTCCAACAACTTCATTTGTAGATTCAAAAACAATATTTTCTGCCTTTTCTACATTACTGTCATAAGTGAAGTGAATAGTAATTGTATCCCATATATATGGCGTACCCCTTGTAAGATTTTCTATTGATGATGTAAATATATAAGAATTTGGAACTATTAATACCCTACCTGTTGGGTCATGAGTTTCAGGATTTAATTCACTTAAATACATATGCTGAGTGTCAAAATCAAACACATCTCCAGCACCAACATTTTTTATATAAATTCTGTCTCCTATTTTTATAGTTCTCGTATATAATATAACCAACCATCCGGCAAAGTTTAAAATTGGCTTTTGTAAGGCATAAGTAATAGCTGCTCCAATTAAACCAACTGAAACTACTAAGGATGAGACATTTTGATAAACAACGCTAAATAACATTACAATTATACAAAAATAAACAAAATATTTAAATATGTAATTTAGAGTTAAATATTCTCCAGCCTTATCCACATTTTTTTGAGCATATTTTTTAAACAACTCTGAGGAAACATCAATAATAATTAACCCAGAGAGTATAATTATAACTGCTATAATTATCTGATTTTTATATTTCAACAATAAACTTATATATTCATTTAGATTAAAAATTGAAATTAAACTGTGTAGTAATATAACTAATAATACAATTTTTATCCCTAACTTTACTCTACTGTCTATATTCATAAAACATACCTCATTGGTGGTTTATTATGTTAATTAAATCTCAATTTTTATATGGAGAAGACTTTGAATTAAAAAAAGGAACTTTAGTTGTTGAAGATGGAATAATAAAAGGTTTTACAAATGAGCATAGTAAAGATGTTATAAATTTTAATGGTTTAGTTATTCCCCCTCTTATAAATGCTCATACACACATTGCTGATAATTGTATAAAGGACATAGGAATTAATAAAACTTTGGATGAGTTGGTAAAGCCACCTAATGGTTTAAAACATAGATATCTATCAAAAGTAAGTAGAGAGATTTTAATAGAAAGTATAAAACTTGGTTTAGATGATTTAAAAAATAATGGTATAAGATATTTTTGCGATTTTAGAGAGAATGGAATTGAAGGAGTAAAAATACTAAAAATCTCTTTAAAGGATTATAATTATCCAAAGGCAAAAATCTTAGGAAGACCTACAAAGATTAACAAAGTTGATAAAAATGAAGTTAAAAAGATTTTAAGAATTTCTGATGGTTTAGGTTTAAGTGGGGCTAATGAATTTGAAGATTATAATTTAAAGGCAATATATAAAGTTTATAAAGATTTTAAGGATAAATTATTTGCTATCCACGCGTGTGAGCATAGAGGTTCTGTAGAGTATAGTTTAAAAAAATATGGGCAGACAGAAGTTGAGAGGTTGATAAATTTAAATGTATATCCTGATTTTATAGTTCATGGAACCTATCTTACAGATAATGAGATAGATTTATTAAAAGAAAATAATATTCCAGTTGTTGTATGTGTAAGGGCAAATCTATCTTTTAATGTTGGCTATCCTCAATTAAATAAACTCATAGATAAGGGTTTATTGATAGGGATAGGGAGTGACAATTTTATGGCAAACTCTCCATCAATTTTTAGAGAGATGGAATTTATATATAAATTATATCACATAGATCCTAAAGAGATTTTAAAAATGGCTACAATTAACAATGCAAAAATCTTAAAATTAGAAAATGTTGGTTTAATAGAAGAGGGCTTTAAGGGAGTTTTTACTTTTATAAAACCTACCAATGCAATATTATTTTCTAAAAATATAGTTGCATCAGTAGTTACAAGATGTGAAAAGAGTGATGTTATAGTGATAAATATACCGTTTGAAACTGTTTAATTTTTCATAAGACAAATATAGACATTTATAGATTTTCATTACCGAAAGATTTAGATGTAAGTATGTATAAGAAATAGAGATTATAATTGACTCAGATGCGGGAGTGAAATGGAGTCCTAAGAGGGGCAGTTATTATAAATTCAACTCTAATATGGCCATTTCCCATTTCCATAGCATATCATAGCGTTTAACAACTTTAATTTATATAAAATTCGATAGCTATGGAAATGGATTGTCATCAACCCACAGATTCATCGTGAATACCAATCTCTCTGCCATAGGTTCATTGGACTTCGGGCTGAACGGAAACATCCCCATAAAAGGAATTTATAATAACCTCGAAGGCAGAGCCCTCTCATCGGTTAATTAATAATATAATTAAATTAAGTATTGTGGTGCGTTACAGAAATTAAGAAACTGTTTCGAACCCTCTAACAATTGATGGGAGGAGAACTAAAACCTCGACAGGGGCAAAGACCGAACCTATAAGAGGCGAGGTTGATGATGTCCAAGTCTAAATATAGGTATTTGTCTATATTTGTCCATATTGGACAGCCTCTTATTTTCATACTCTATGATATGCTTATGGAAATGAGAAACTGTTTAAATCTGCCTCTTTTATTGCCTCGTATAAAGCGTTGCATAAATATTTAATCTCTTCTTCAGTAATTGATAGAGGAGGACATAAGATAATAACATTTCCTATTGGTCTCATATACACACCTTTTTCAAGCAATTTTTCAGCAACTCTATAGCCAGCTTTATAACCATAAGGATATGGCTCTTTTGTTTCTTTGTTCTTTACAAGCTCTATACCAACCATAAAGCCTTTTCCTCTAATATCTCCAACATGTTCAAGTTCTTTTAATTTTCTAAGCTCTTCGTGGAAAAGCTTTATTTTTGGTTGGATATTTTCTACTACATTCTCTTTTTCAAAAATTTCCAATGTTGCTAAAGCAGCAGAGCATAGAAGTTGATTTCCTGTATATGTGTGTCCATGATATAGTTGTTTGCTTTCTCCAAACTCTCCTAAGAATTGATTGTATATTTCATCAGTTGTTAGAGTTGCAGCTAAAGGTAGATAACCTCCAGTTATACCTTTACCTAAGCAGAGAATATCTGGCTTTTCTAATTTTTTTAATTTCTCATTATCACAAAAGAACATTTTTCCAGTTCTTCCAAATCCTGTAGCAACTTCATCAAGAATAAAGATTATATCATTCTCTTTACAAGCCTTTGCTACTTCTTCAATATATCCATCTGGAAATGGTATCATTCCAGCAGAGCCCATAACTCCTCCTTCAAGGATAACACAAAATACTTCATCAGCATGCTTCTCAATTAACTCAAGCATCTCATTTAAACACTCCATTCCACAGCCTTTTTCATTTCTCTCATCAGTGTCTTTAAAGTTATAATATCTACATCTATAACAGTATGGAGGATTTGCATGATAGCCTTTAAACAAAAGAGGTTTAAATACTCCATGGAATAATTCGCTTCCTCCAACACTCATTGCTCCAAAAGTATCTCCATGATAACCCTCTTTAACTGAAATGAATTTAGTTCTTCCTTTATCTCCTCTCAAAACGTAATATTGATATGCCATTTTAACTGCAATCTCAACAGCCTCTGCCCCATCCTCAGAATAAAACACCTTTGTTAAATGCTTTGGAGTGATGTCTATTAATTTTTTTGCTAATAAGATAGAAGGGACGTTTCCACAACCTAAGAGTGTTGAGTGACAAATTTTATCAGCCTGATTTTTTATTGCTTCAATAATTTCTCTTCTACTATGTCCAAATAGATTGCACCATATTGATGAAACAGCATCTAAGTATTTGTTTCCATAAATATCAATTAAATAATTCCCTTCCCCTCTTTCAATAATTAAGTTTTTTGATTCCCCATATTCTTTCATTTGTGTATATGGATGCCAAATGTATTCTTTATCCCATTTTTCAAGTAAATTTTTATCAATATCCATTTTATTCACCTGATAATATTTTTTTAAAGTCAATATCAAAATCCTCTTTATTTTTGACAATACCAATTATTTCAATATCTCCAACTTTTTTAATAGTTTCAAATGTTTTTTCATAATATAAGACTTTATTTAAATCAGTTATACAGTTGATAATAACTCCCCTAACATTGATATTTTTATTCCTCAAATGCTCAATAGTTAGTAAAGTGTGATTTATAGTTCCTAAGTTAGGTCTTGAAACTACAACTGCATCCAAATCCAAAAACTTAATCAAATCACTCATTAAAAAGTTCTCTTTTATTGGAACATAAACTCCTCCAGCTCCTTCAACAATTAAAAAATCGTATTTGTTTTTTAAAGTTTTATAGGCATTCATTATTTTTTCTTTTATCTCATCTAAAGTTAAATGAACATTTTCAACATCAAAAGCAATATTTGGAGACAAAGGTAGTTTTAAATTAATAGGATTCATCAAATCCAAATCATCATCATTCTTTAATACATTTTTTAAAGTTAAAGTATCTTCCCTCCCTCCAGTCTCAACTGGCTTTAAATATCCAACATTAACTCCCATTTTTTTCAAATTCTCTGCCAAAATTGCTGAAACATAAGTTTTTCCTACACCTGTATCTGTTCCTGTAATAAATATCATCATTTCACCCATTAAAAATTTTAATCAGTTATTTAAATAACTTACAAAAATGATAATTTCAATTATCATAATTATAATTATCATTGATATAGGAAACTAATAAACTTCTTTAATCTTCTCACACAACAACTCAAAATCCTCCTTTTTATGCCCAACATTTATACTTACTCTTATCCTCTCTGAACCTTTAGGAACTGTTGGATATCTAATTCCAACACAAAAGATGTTATTTTTTATTAAATATTCTGCTATCTCCATTGTCTTTTCTTTAAAAATGAATGGATATATTGGAGTTAAATTATCCTCCTTAATAAATCCATTTTTCTTAAAAATCTCATTTGCTATTTTTATGTTTTTTTGGAGTTTTTTAACAACCTCTCCCCTTTCAATAATCTCAAATGCTTTGATACAACCTTCAACAACATGAGGGGGGAGAGCGGTTGAAAAAATAAAACTCCTCGAAGTGTTTATTAAATACTCTATAACTTCCTCAATTCCACAAACAAATCCTCCTAATCCTCCAATAGCCTTTGATAATGTCCCAATTTGAATGATGTTGTCAGAAGGTTTTAAATTAAAGTGCTTTAAACTTCCTTTCCCATTACCTAAAACTCCTGTGCCGTGTGCATCATCAATAATTAAAATGGCATTAAACTCATCCGCTATCTTCTTTAAATTTTTTAAAGGAGCTATATCACCATCCATACTAAAAACGCCGTCAGTTATAATAAATAGATTGTTGTATTTTTTCCAATTTTCCTCAATTAAATTAAATAGATGTTCTACATCACAATGATTATAAATCAAAACATCTGCTTTACTCAACCTACAGCCATCAATGATAGAGGCATGATTAAGTTTATCACTCAAAATTAAATCTCCTTTTTTGCATAATGCAGAGATAACTCCAACATTTGTTGCATAGCCAGAGGAATAAACCAAAGCTCTCTCTGTTTCTTTAAACTCCGCTATTTTATCTTCCAATCTTTGATGATTTATATTTCCAGATGTTAATCTTGAGCCAGTTGAACCAGTTCCATATTTTAGCCCTTCTTTCACAGCTTCAATAACCTCTGGATGTTTTGATAGGCATAGATAATCATTTGAAGAAAAATCTAAAACATTATCATCTTTTTTTCTTAAAAATCTATACAATCCATTGTTTTTTATGACTTCAATTTCTTTTCTTAATTTTTCCCTAAACATAGGAAATCCCTTTTATAGTTGTGAGCAAAAATAAACTAAATAATTTTAGTGTATAATTAAAATCCTCCAAAAAAGGAAACTTTTAATTTTTAAATTTAAATTATTTTATAATAAATGGCTTGTTTTCTAATTTATATATCAAATCTTCTATATCAACATCATTTTTAACAAAAAATACTCTTCCTCCATTCTCTCCTTTTTCTTTTAAATTTGTAATCCTAAAATAGCCCTTTTTAGTAGCTACATATCCAGTAGTATAACTCTTATTATCTGATGTGCATAACTCAGCTATTACTCCCAAATGAATAACCTTAGATGCTATTGCAATAGCATCAACAGTTCTCTCTGTCCCTAATTTTTCTTTTAAAATCTTCTCCTTTAGTTCTTTTGTTGTATCTATATTTTTTACTCTAACACCTCTTTCTTTATCTACCTCTAATCTCTCCCCTCTTAAATTTAAAATTGCCGCCCCTCTCATTCCTCCTTTATCAATAATCTCAAATGCATAATCTATTAATTCATCTGGAATGCCCTCATTTCTTAATAACTCTCTGGCTTTTTCTCTTGCCTCCTCTTTATTTTTACATTCTATTGTTTTTATTGGTAAGTGATTAATGTAGGTTATATCTTCCTTAATCTCCTCAATCTTTAGGTTTATAAAGTCAGGAACTCCATTTTCATGCATTAACGCCCTTCTTATTAATTCTCTCGCAACATCCTCAATTTCCTCTTTATTTACAATTCTTTCAGCCCCAGAAATGTGTTTTCCATCTTTTGAAGCTCTCATTTTTATGCTATACATATTCTCCCATTTTAGTTTAATCTCTCATTGTAGCCTTCAATCTTTTTTCCTTTAAAATTAAATCTAAACCGTTATCAATATCTTTAACAACAATGTCAGCATTTAATAGAGTTTTAGTCCAAGCCCCTTCATCTCCCAAAACACATATTCCTAAATCAGCATTTTTTAATAATAATTCATCATTAGCCCCATTCCCAAAGGCTACAATTTTTTCATTTTTATATTTTTCTCTAATCTCCTTCA
Source organism: Methanocaldococcus lauensis (assembly GCA_902827205.1). Taxonomy (GTDB): domain Archaea; phylum AGJL01; class Methanococci; order Methanococcales; family Methanocaldococcaceae; genus Methanocaldococcus; species Methanocaldococcus lauensis. The sequence goes on from LR792634.1 coordinate 597,673, forward strand.
AAATTTCATTTTTTGCTATTTTTTCACTTTTAAACTTTTCTTTGTTAATTTTTATTCCTTTTACTCCTAACTTTCTTTCTATATCTTTTAATGTTCCAAATGTATCAGCAGATAATATAAAAATTTGGTGATTTTTACATAATTCTTTTATTTTTTCTTTCGTAGACTCTTTTATAACTCCATCTGTTGCTATTGTTCCATTTAAGTCAAGTATTATAATCACATTATCACCTCCAATCCTAATTATGGTTAAACAAAGATTTAAAAAGTATTTAATTTATTATATTTATATAAACTAAAATACAAATTAAAATTTATTTTTATTATTTTATATTATAAATTATTAATTTTTATAATTTTTATTATCTAAAATCGTAAAGAGAAAAATATTTATATATTAAAATGGAAACTCTAAAATTGTAAATAGCGTTTTAGGCGCCTATGGGATTTATGGGGTGTAAATTATGAGTAATAAAGTAATAACTACATTTTTTATATTATTTATAGGTGTAATAGTTATTATGAGTGGTTGTGTAAGTGAGTCAGAAGTAAATGAACAATCTACTGAATCTGCATCATCAACCTCAGTATCTGGGCATGAGGAGCATAACATAAAAAATATAGAGGAATCTACGAAAAATGAAATATCTTCAATATCAGACCTTGAAAATCTCTATAAAAATACTCATTTAGGGTTTATATCAAATGATTATATAAAAGGACTATATTTGTGGGTAGATAATGCCCAATGGAAATCTGATTCTGAAGATCTTCTTTATGATGTATATGATAGAGTATGGTTTTATAAAAATGGTTATTTGTATATGTATGACCGTGCTGGGGATGTGTTATATTCCTACGCTGAGGAAGATGAAAAAAATCCATATCCATGGTTTGTGTTTAGAATACCATACAATAATGTAGTAGATTTTGCTACGGGGGGAGAGTCCATAGCCATTTTAGATAGTAATAGAAATCTTCACTTAGTTCAATATGATAGTGATAATATCATGATGTGGCCTAATGAAAAAGATGAAGAAGATAAAAGTCTTTTAAATAAAAAAATCATATACTTTGGAAAAATTAAAAACGATATTTCGTGGAATGTTGGAGGAAATAACTTAGCCACAGGGACAGATTATGATGATAACTATGCCTATTATGTAACATGGGATAAATACAAAGTTTGGATAATAGGACTAAGTGCTCATGAACTAAATGAACTTTTTGAGAATAATGGAATAAAGCCAGAACCAAAAACATTTACATTTGATTCTGAAATAAAAAATGTAGTTGTTGGAGGGCATGCAATTTATGTTCTAACTGAAAATAAATTATATATTTTTGATATTACCCAAGGGTTTGAGAACATTAAGGAAACCTCAACTACAGAAATCCCTACAAATGCTCGTCTCTATGTAGATCCAGGTTATGATAAAGATACCTTATCTATCTATAATGGTAAAAATGGGAAGATTCTATTTATAAAAAATGGTAAAATAGATGAGACAGGGGATTTAAAGTTAAAAGGATATGATTTTGTAGGATATGACTCAAAAGAGTTTAAACTCCTTGCATTTAAGGATAATAAAATTGATGTATATGATGTGTATGATATTGACTCTATGACAACAGAATATGAAGGTAGTTTAACATTGCCTGAAAAAGTCAAAATAGGTTATGCCTTTATTGACGTAGGTACAGGTAAAGTATGGACATATTTCTGGGGAGTTGATGGTAAATACTATGCATTAGTTGGGGAGATAAATGAAAATACAGAACCCGCTATAAATGTTGAAACTACTTCAGAAATTGATAAAACCTCAAATTATGTTTATGAAACAAATGAATATGAACAAACCAATACTTATAATGAAGACAAATCTTATGAAGAATCTGAAACACAAACCTATGAAAGTGAAAGTTCAGAGCAAAGTTTTGAAACAGAAACAAATTCAAAAAATGAAATTGAAAAAAATCCTATTGAATATGAAATTAAGGAGATTATTAATAACTTTGATATAGAAAATACTCAAATTGAAGACCTTTGGGGAGTTAGAGTTCATCTTAAAAAAACTCCTGATTATAAAAATATTCACGATTGGCTACAAACAAGAACGTATGAGCCATGTGGCTTACCAGGACTTTATTTAGCATATGGAAATTGTTTAATAGGAATTAGTGAAGTTGGGGAGAGTTTAAAAGTATTGGGTGAAAATAAAGAACCAATAAATAAGTATGATGTAATAAGCAATATTTATATATTCCCAACTACTCCAAAGGATTTTACTATAGGTTTTTACTCTTCATATAATATATTTATGGCGGGCAAAGATGGAAATCTTTATCTCCTTCCATATGATTATGGGAAAAGCAGTGAATTAGAGTTAAACGATGAAAGTATATATTATACTGAATATCCTAAATATATAACTTGGAATATAGACGCAGATGGTGTAAATTGGATTAGTTCATATAGTGGAGATAAATACTATCTCGTAGCATGGAAAGGAGACGAGTTGTATATATTCACATATCCTGCAGAACTACTTAGGGCAGAAAATAACGAGATTCCTAAAGTAGAGCCATCAGTTATTTCGTTACCAGAGAAAATAACTGCAGTCTATAGATTACCTTATGGTAGAATGCTCATAAGAACTGATAGCGGTCTTTATCTCTATGATACAGATGGCTATTATGATTATGGACCTGGAAAATTATATACCTTACTTAAAAATTTCCTAGGAAAAACAGTTATTGAAGAATATAATGGTGTAGATTATAATGGTAATCTTGTAATATACAATGATGATAAGTTCTACTGGATAGAGATATTTAGTAAATATGACGAAAATGACAAAAATGTTCCAATTGCTTTAGTTTATAAGTCAGACAAAACATTTCCAAATGTTGTAGCATTCTCACCAATGTATAACACTTATGATGAGCAACTTATAATAGGATATGACGGAAAAGTAGATATCTATAATGTATCTAGAGTTACTTTATATGATGAGAATGGTAATGAAAAACTGTATCTTAATTTAACTTATGACATGACATTTAATATCCCATTTACTCCAGAATTTGTATATGGAGAAGATGAATGCTATTGTCATGTCCATAAATATGAGCAGTATATATATGCTTGGGCTGGGAATGATTTCTATATTCTCTTTGGTCCAAAACATGGATGGTTTTAAATCCTATCTTTAATCTTTTTTATATAAAGCTTAATTATTATTTTGGAGATTCTAAATTTATATGGGTATTTGTATGAAACTAAAACTCATTAAAATAAAAGCTAAAAAATCTTTCACTCCAACCAAGATTCCGGAAGCGGATTATGTCATAAATCAATATGTTGGTTGTCAGTATAGTTGTATGTATTGCTATGCTAAATTTATGTGTAGATGGTATAAATATGGGAAATGGGGAGAGTGGATTGTTGTTAAAGAAAATCTCCCAGAACTTATTAAGAAAGAAAATGTAAAAGGAAAAGTCTATATGAGTAGTGTTAGTGATCCTTATCAACCAATTGAGAAAAAATTAGAACTTACAAGAGATATTTTAAAGAGTATGAATAAAAACATTAAATTAGGAATTTTAACCAAATCTAATTTAGTTTTAAGAAATATAGATGTTTTTAAAGAGTTTATAAATATAGAAGTAGGTTTAACAATAAATGGATTTAATAAATATATTAAAAAGAAAATAGAACCCTTCTCTCCCACAACTGAAAAAAGGATAGATGCTTTAAAAATACTTCATGAAAATGGTATTAAGAACTATGCATTTATCTCACCAATAATTCCAAATTTAGTTGATGTTGGAGAATTAATCAAAGAAACGAAAAATTTTACAGATTTTTACTGGTTTGAGTTTTTAAACTTAAGGGCAAGCGGTAAAGAGTTTTGAAAATGGCTAAAACAAAATTATCCAGAAAGTTATGAAATACTATCTAACAAAGATAAGGTTGAGAAGTATATAAAGGAAGTTATTAAAATTATAAAAAGTAATAATATCAAAGTTAGAGGTGTTTGTATCAATCATCCAAAAATAAATAAAATAAATAACTCATTTTTTAAGATTTTTTAGTGTTTAGTTTTACAACTCCACCAACTTAAAAATTAAATCTGATTTTTTACAGTATTTTTTTAATCTTTCCCTAACTTCATAAGATTTTCCAAGAACAGGCCAAAGAATAGAATCAATATGTAGTGGAGGAATATTAGTTTCTTTACCTATTTTTTTCCAAAATTTTATAGGATCTTCGTTAGTGAATTTTTTTGTATATTTTTCAATTCTACTATCTTTTGGTATTTCTATTTCCATAGGGTATGGGATGAATTTATTAAACGATATCCTTGATGCGTATCCAAACATTTTAACTGTAAATACTACTGTCTTAGATTCTTTTTTTGTTTTTAACTGGTTTGCTATAAGATTCCTAAAAACATTCATATTTTTGTAATATTCTTTAATATCCTCAATATTTAGATTTTCTAAGAAAGGTTTTATCTTATCAATTCTTTTTATTTTTATATTTAAAAGTCTTCTATTACTTTTACAATTTAATAAAAAATCCTTATATTCTTTAAAGATATTCTCTTTAATCTCTTTATTTGACCAATAATTTGAAAATTCTTTCCACCAAAGTTCTCCAGTTGATGATAGTTGATAACTAACCAATGCATTGAGAATAACCAATTTAATAAATAGTTCATCATCTTTAAGATTTTTTTGGAGATTTTTTAAATACAAATACTGCAAATCAACATTTTCCTCTAATTCTCTTGCAGTATCTATCCCAAGTTCTTTTAATATTGATTTTAGTTTATCTATTTTTTCTCCATTCATATTAAAACTCACCATTTAGGACTAATTATCAATTAAAAAATATTAATATAATTAAGCCAGATTATGTTGAAAAATCTTAAATGAGATATTTAACTTTATTTAAATCTGTATCAAATAATTGGTGATAAGATGAGGTATGATTTTCATACACATACTGTATTTAGCGATGGAGAATTAATTCCTTCTGAATTGGTTAGAAGAGCAAAATTTTTAAAACATAAGGCAATAGCAATAACTGACCACGCTGATTTTAGCAACTATAAGGAATTAATTGAAAAAACGACCCTTGCAAAAGAGGAGTTAAAAAACTACTGGGATATTGAGGTTATTGTTGGAGTTGAGCTAACCCACATCCCACCAAAATCAATACCAAAGATGGCAAAAAAAGCAAAGGATTTTGGGGCAGAAATTGTTGTTGTTCATGGAGAGACAGTAGTTGAGCCGGTTGAAGAAAAAACTAATTATTATGCATCAATATCTGAGGATGTTGATATATTGGCTCATCCTGGATTTATTGATAAAGAGGTTGCTGAAAATTTAAAGGAAAACGATATATTTGTTGAGATTACCTCAAGAAGAGGGCATAATATAACAAATGGTTTTGTAGCTAATATTGCAAGAGAATTTGGATTAAAAACTTTGATAAATACTGATGCACATTCACCAGATGATTTAATAGATATAGAATTTGCAAAAAAGGTTGGTTTAGGAGCAGGATTAACACATAAAGAATTGGAAAATACTTTATTACATTATCCAAAAGAGTTATTGAAGAGAATTTAATATTTTATTTAGAATCATAACTATTTTATAAGATTTACTTTTAAAGAATACAAAAAGCCATAATTTAGGTGAAAGAATGAAAATCTCTGATATTGTTGTTGAATTGTTTAAGGAGGCAGTTATCTACCTTCCAGATGATGTCAAAAAAGCTATTGAAGATGCCTATATTAAAGAGGAAGGCATATCAAAAAACATTTTAAAAGCAATCATAGAAAACAACAAAATTGCAGAGGAAAAAGAGATTCCACTATGTCAAGATACTGGTGTTCCAATAATATTTTTAAAAATTGGGAAAAACATAAATTCATCAGAAATTATGAAAATTATCGAAGAAATTAAAAAAGGAGTGGAAAGAGCAACAAAGGAAATTCCATTAAGACCTAATGTAGTTCATCCATTGACGAGAGAAAATTTTGGCACTAATGTTGGTTTAAATGCTCCATTTATAAATATTGAGTTTGATAAAAACTTGGATAGTGAGATAGAAATAACTGTTTTCCCAAAAGGTGCTGGTAGCGAAAATATGAGTGCTCTAAAGATGCTTACTCCTTCAGAGGGAATTAAAGGAATAAAGAAATTTGTCCTTGAAACTGTTGCAAATGCTGGAGGAAAGCCATGTCCTCCAATAGTTGTTGGTATAGGTATTGGAGGAACATCTGATATAGCGTTAAAATTAGCTAAAAAAGCATTGTTAAGAAATATAGGAGAGAGACATAAAGATGAAAATATAGCAAAATTGGAAAGGGAACTTTTAAAAGATATAAATAAATTGGGTATTGGGGCTATGGGTTTGGGAGGCAAAATAACTGCCTTGGATGTATTTATTGAAATATCTGGATGTCATACTGCCTCATTACCAGTAGGAATTTGCATTCAATGCTGGGCGGATAGAAAAGCATATAAAAAAGTAAAAATAGATGAAATAACCATTTAATTAGGTATGGGAACTTATATAAATTATAGCCTCTGATAGATAGTTTTATAAATGCTAATTATCTTAATTTAAATTGTAAGTAAATAGAAAAACATTGGAAAAGACAGTCACATAAGGTGGGATAAATGTTTACAGAACCAGTAAAAGAAATAATGACAAGAGATGTTGTTACAGTAACTCCTGAAACCCCAATATCAAAAGCAATAGGTATAATGGAAGAGAATGGCTTTCACCATTTAATTGTAGTTGATAAGAAAGATGATAAAGAAGAATACTATTTAATAAGTATAAGAGATTTATTATTAGCATCGTCAGTTCAGGAAGAAGTTAGAACATTAATGTATAAGCCACACTACATACACGAAGATACTCCTGTTTTAGACGCTGTATGTGAAATGCTTGAAAGTGGGCAAAGAGCAGCACCAATAGTAAATGATGAAGGAAAATTAGTAGGGATAATTACTGACTATGACATTATGGCAAGAGCCGCAAGATCAAAGATAATGAAAGATACTAAAATTACAAAGATAATGACGAGAAATGTAATAACAATCAATGAAAATGATTCTATTGGTAAGGCAAGAGCATTAATGAGAGATAATAACATTGGTAGGTTGGTAGTTGTTGATGATGAAGGAAATCCTGTTGGAATGGTTACTGAGGTAGATATTATCAAAAAGATTTACAAACCAAAAAGAAGAATGACTTATGGAGAAGTAAAAGGAGAAAAAGTTCCAAGAATGGGACAGCCAGTTAAGTTAATTATGAATACCCCATTAATAACTGTTGATGTAGATGCAAGTGCAGCAGATGCGGCAAAAGTTATGCAAGAGTATGATATTAGGGGAGTTCCTGTTGTAAAAGGTAAGTCTTTAAAAGGTATTGTTACAAGGTTAGACATTATAAAGTATATAGCTGATTTGAAGAAAGGAGCAATGATTGAAGTAGAAATTCATGGAATGTTAGACCCAGAAGTTAAAGATCTTGCAGAAAGAATTATTGCAACAGAAGTCAAAAAGATGGTTAAACAGGCTGGAAAAATTCACTGGATAAAGATAAATATTAAAAAAGATAGAGATAAGGGAGGAGTTCCATATTATAGAATTACAACATATGTAAAAACTCCAAATAAGTTGTATGTTGGAGAAGGCAGACCAAAAGCTTCATTACCTAATAAATTAGAAGCAGAAGGAGAAGATATCGCATATATTTCAGAGCACGAAAGATGGGAATTTATAGACATATTAAAGGAATCATTAGACTCAGTGTTAAGACAGTTGGAGGCTGATTTTGATAAATATCATCCAAAACATATAGGAAGAGAAATTAAAGAGCAACTATATGAAGAATATGTTCCCGAAGAATATACCAAAGAAAATGAAAATATAGAACAAAATGAAGAAAAATAACATTGGTGATCTTTTGAGTGAATTAAAAGTAAGAAAAATATATAATGGAACGGTAATTGACCACATAGATGCAGGAAAGGCATTAATAGTTTTTAAAGTTCTAAATATACCTAATGAAACCTCTGTAATGATAGCAATAAATGTTCCTTCAAAAAAGAAGGGGAAAAAAGATATTCTAAAAATTGAAGGAATTGAATTAAAAAAGAAGGATGTTGATAAAATATCTTTAATTTCTCCAGATGTTACTATAAATATCATAAGAAATGGAAATGTCGTCAAAAAACTTAAACCACAGATACCAAATAACATAGAGGGAATATTAAAATGTACAAATCCAAATTGCATAACAAATAAAGAAAATATTAAAGGAAAATTTATAATTGAAAATAAAAATCCATTAAAAATTAGATGTTACTATTGTGAAAAAGTTTTAAATAAAATAGTTTTTGAATAATTTAGGGATTTTTATGGAATTAAAAGGTAGAAGTATATCAAAAGGAGTTGTTAGAGGAATTGCGATTGTCTCAAACAAACCCTTCTCTTTTTTGGGAGGAGTTGATAAGGATGGAAAGGTTATAGACAAAGATAGCGACATATATGGACAATCATTGAAAGGAAAAATTTTTGTATTTCCTTATGGGAAAGGAAGCACTGTTGGTTCTTATGTTATATATGGTTTGGCAAAAAGAGGAATTTTAAAAGGGATAGTTAATAAAGAATGTGAGCCTATTGTAGCCACAGGTGCTATTTTAGGAGGAATTCCATTGGTTGATAAAGTAGATATAGAAAAAATAAAAACAGGAGATACAATAATAGTTGATGGAAATAGAGGAGTTGTAAAGATTTTAAACAAAGAGTAATATATTTATTTTTAATTATTTAATTGGATTTTAGGTTTGTTGTTTTTAGTTTTTAATGATTTTGATATAATTTATTTGTAGGTTAAATTTTTTAAATTTTTAAAATTTTAAACTAAAATGTGGTGAAATCTATGAGTAAAGAAGAAAATCCTTTTAAAAAAATGCCTACTATATTGATGCCTGATGAATTAATGGCTAAGGCATTAAGAAGGGGAGAAAAAGTAGCCAATGAAATGAGAAAAAAAGAATTACCTTGGTTGTTAAAGGCGAGATATGTAGAGGAGCATAAAGTGAGAACTATTGCGTCAGTTGTGGCAGACAATTTACAAAAAGTTATAGATAAAACTCCCCCAGTAAGAAAACTGCCTAAATTTTATCAGGAAATGGTTGAAGTTTTAGTAGGAGTAGATGAATTTAAAAAGTCAATGGGTGCATTTAAGTGGGCCTCTGAATTAGTTAGAAAATTAGGTAATGAGTATGCTAAAAAGATTAGAAAAGCAAGAACTCCACAACAGGCAGGAAAATTAAGAAAAGAATTCGTTGGGAGAGTAAAGTCAATATTAAATCAAATTCATCCAGAAATGGCTTTTGTGGCAGTTGCAAGAGAAAAATTGAAAAATTTACCAACATTCAAAAATCTTCCAACTGTTGTAATCGCTGGCTATCCAAATGTTGGAAAATCCACATTGTTAAAAAAATTAACAGGGGCGGATGTTGAAATAAACAACTATCCATTTACAACTAAAGGAATAAATATGGGATATATGGAAGATATTCAGATTGTAGATACTCCTGGATTGTTAGATCGTCCATTATATGAAAGAAATGATATAGAGTTGCAGGCAATATTGGCATTAAACTATTTAGCAAATTTAATTTTGTTTATTATAGATGCAAGTGAGTTTTGCGGCTATACAATTGAAGAGCAATTAAATTTATTAAAAGAGATAAAAGAATTATTTAATGTGCCAATTGTTGTAGCAATAAATAAAATTGATTTAGTTAAGGATGAAGGAAAAATTAAAAATATAGAGGAAAAGTTAAAAGAGATAGGAGTGGAGAAAATATTTAAAATATCTGCTGATAAAGGAATTGGTTTGGAGGAGTTAAAAGAATATTTCTTTAAAAAACTTTTATCTCCAAATAATAGTAATTAATTTTTTATTTTTTATTCATTTTCAATTTCGTTAATTAAGTTTAATGAATCAGTATCACCATATTTGTTAGCAATATTTTTGATTTTTTCGAGAATCTTTGGCTTTTTGTTAGTTAATTTTTTTAACTCTTTACAGTATTTTATAACATCTCTATATCCTATCTCTAACACTTTACTTTTAAATTTTGAAAGTTCATAAGCCAAAAGTCCTCTTAAAACATCATCATTTGAAAATAAAAATACAGGATGTATCCAAATTATTATTTTGTTATCATCATATTTTTCTACAAAGTTCTCTATTTTATTTATATCCATAAACACATCTACATAAACTGATATTTCCTCTTTTATGTTTATATTTTCCAATAAATCTTCAAGTATATTATTAATTTTAGTATCAAATTCAATAATCTTTTCATCTAATTCTTCATCATTTAACTCCATCCATTTTAACATTCTCTCTTTAAGTTCTATTGTTGTGTTGTTATTTGAAGGATAAACTATTGAGTAATTATTCCCTTCAAATTTGTAGTTTTTACTAACTCTCGAAGATAAATTAATAATCATTAAACCATCGTCTAAGTTTTTTAAATTAATACTTTTTAATTTATACTTTCTCATTTCTACTTCAAAATCTTCCAAGTTTTCAAAGTCTTCTATATTTCTAATATAAACTTTCTCTCCATTTTTTCCTTTTATGTAAAATCCTTTAAATTCAATTTCAGCAAGATCTCCTCTAATTATGTCCTTTGAAAATTCATCTAAATTTTTGTAAATATCTAATAATATTTTTTGAGCTAATTCTTTAGACTTCATTAATTTCACCAATATTAATTTTAACAGTTAAATATTATTTGTTAATGTAATTATTAAATTATCCCCCTTCTCTTAAATACCATCCTTTGTCTTTTATGTTTCTAATAATATTATCTTCTAAAAATCCTATACCTAAAACCTCCCTATTCTCATTAAATATAACTATCCTCCCAGAGCCCTTAACTTCTATAATTGACTCTTTAAATATATCTCTTCCATATAAAAATAATGTTTCACCTCTTTTATTTACAACTGCATAGTTATTTATTATATAGGAAGATATTAATGTAAAGCCCTCTAAAGATAATCTAAATTTTCTTTTAATTTCACCAAATATATTTCCTACTGAAAATATCTCCTCAAACTTATTTAAATTTTTTATTGTTTCTTCATTAGCATAGCAAACAGTTAACCAATTCCCCTCTAAAACAACTAAATTTTCATATTTGAAATTATTAGCGTAACTTTTTTCAGTATATCTACATAACTCCTCTTTTATCAAATCAATTTCTCTTTTTTTTAATTTTCTAAATTTCATAGTTTCACATTTTGCTTAATTTTACATAATTTAATTTATAGAAATATTTATATATACACATATTTAAAATCTTATAACTATATAATATCTACTATATCAAAATTTAGTCCTTTCAAAGATTCATTGAGATATTACATAAAAGGAGAGTAAAATATTGTAGGACTTAAACAAATAAGCTCAAATAAAAAAGTAAAAGTATGACGCGGGGGCCGGGATTTGAACCCGGGCTGGGCGATGCCCAACGGGATTAGCAGTCCCGCGCCGTACCAGGCTGGGCCACCCCCGCACTAAGAAAGCAAACAGTATTTGGGTATAAGACATATATATATTTTTCGTTTTGAAATCATAATGTGGAATGTAGGAAAAATAATATATAATAATATAACTCAATAGTGTCTTTAAAAATAATTTTAAAATAATTGGACTTAGGTGAAATTATGAAAAAACTACTAACATTGCTATTCTTATTTATATTATTAAATACTACTTTTGCTGTAATTATAAAGGCTCCAGCAGTTTCTTTAACTGATATAGGTCCAGAAGGAGTTCCTATAAGTATACAAATAAATGTGAGTAAAGGAAATGGACATGTTTTTATGGATACTTTGCCATTAACACAGTTAGATATGCAAGGTTCAGCAAGAATTGCGGCAAAAGTTGCTGGAGAGATTACTGGAAAGGATATGAATAAATATAATGTCTATATTACTGTAAGAAGTGATGTTCCAGTAGTTGGAGGACCATCAGCAGGAGCAACAATGACTATTGGAATTATCTGTGCATTAATGAATTGGAGCATTAACCACAATGTTATGATGACTGGGACTATAAACCCAGATGGAAGTATTGGTCCAGTAGGAGGAATATTAGAAAAAATAGAAGCCGCTAAAAAGGCAAACTGTACAATTATGTTAATCCCAAAAGGGCAAAGATATGTTACTGAAAATAATATGAAAATAGACACTGTTAAATTTGGACAAAAATTGGGTATTAAGGTTATAGAGGTTGGAAGTATTTATGAAGCACTTCCATACTTTACAAATAGAAAGATTACTATGAAGAAATATCCTGAAAATCCAATTATTGAAGAAAAATATCAAAAAATAATGAAAGATTTATGTGATAAAATTTTGAAAACAGCATATGAGAAATATGATAATATCTTCAATGAATTAAATAATGAGTATTTTGGTTATAATTATCAAAATAAACTATCATCTGAATTAAAAGAAGCTAAAAAATTATTAGATAATGCAAACGATGAATATATGGATAAAAAATATTATTCTGCAACATGTTCAGCATTTAACGCACTAATTAAATTAGAAACAATCGACCATACAATAAAATATCTTACAGGAGAAGAAGATATTAAAACGTATCTTAACAATGTTCAGAATCAAATAAATTATGATAAAAAAGTAGTTTATTCAAAAAATTTAACTTTAAATAACTTTGAAGAAATTTTAGCTGGGAGGGTTAGAATATCTGAGGCTGAGAGTTTATTAGATAAAGCATGGAAATCTTACTACTTAGGAAACTATGAAGATGCAATAAAATACGGTAGTTTTGCAAAGTTGAGAGGAGAAAGTGCAATTTGGTGGGTTACACTATGTGAAAATAATTGTAATGATAGCAACAATAAAATAATAAATGAATCCTCTCTAAAATCTTTGTCTCAGCAATATTTAGATAATGCTGAGACAATTACAACATATGTTGAGACATTATATCCAAATTTAGTAAGTGATGAAGTTTTAGATGATTTAGAATCTGCTAAAAAAGCATACAATAAAGGAGATTATGTATTAACAATTGCTAAAAGTATTGACTCATGCGTAGAGGCAGAGATTCCCTTGGTTATATTTGAGGATAAAGATTATTTAAATTACTTAGACAGTTTTTCAAAGAATAAAATAAATATGGCTGAAACTATGGGAATAAATCCAATATCAGCCCTTGGTTATTATGAATATGCTAATAGTTTAAATGATAGTTTATTAAAGATTATGTACTATAAATATAGCTCTTACTATGCTCAAATGGACATAGATGTAGTAAAAGAGTTGAATAAAGATAATAAAGGAATCAAAGAGAGTTTTGATAATGAAATTAACATAATTAATACAAATGAGAACATTGTTAATGCTGAAGAATCTACAAAAGAAAATAATAATATTGCCATTATTATATCTGCAATAGTTGGAGGATTAATAGGGTTTGTAGGAGGATATATTGCAAGAAAAGTTTCTACTTAATAAGACTCTCACAAAAATTACTATTTTTAATTTTATAATTAAGAGAATATAAACTGATAAAAATTTTATTTAACTTTTTCATCATTATTTTTTTATGGTGAGAAATGTGGAAAAACAAAATTTACAAAAGAATAATAAGGAATTATCTAAAAATGTCTATTTATTGGGTTTTACAAGCTTTTTGAATGATATGAGTAGTGAGATGATAATGCCAATTTTACCAATGCTTATTACAAGTTTAGGAGGAGGTAGTTTATCAATTGGCTTAGTTGGAGGTTTGAGGGAGCTTATCTCAAATATTTTGATGGTTTTAATTGGGTATTATTCAGATAAAATAAAAAAAAGAAAGATTTTTGTTATTTTAGGTTACTTAACATCTTCAATGTTTAAACTCCTCTTAGGTTTATCAAAAAGCTGGTTAAAGGCAATTATATTTTCATCCCTTGAAAGAATGGGAAAAGGAATAAGAACTGCCCCAAGAGATGCAATAATATCTGAAAGTATGCCTAAAACTTTGGGTAAAGGTTTTGGAATACAGAGAGCTTTTGATACTGCTGGAGCTATATTGGGTTCCACTATTTCGCTATTGTTTATATTGTTTTTTCAATATAAGTTTAATCAGATAATTTTAATAGCAGCAGTTATTGGATTTTTTTCTATTATTCCTTTATACTTTGTTAAAGAAAAAAAGATTATCAATAATAACAAAATAACATTTAGAGTTGGAATTAAAAACGTGTCAAAAGAGTTAAAGCTATTTATTCTAATCTCAGCCATATTTACTCTAAGTAATTTTAGCTATATGTTTTATATTTTGAGAGCTCAGGAATTTTTAATGATAGTGGATGAAAAGATGGCTGTTGTAATTCCTATAGCTCTTTATATATTATATAACATCTTTTATGCCACATTTTCAATTCCATTTGGAATTTTATCAGATAAAATTGGAAGAAAAAGTGTTTTAACCTTAGGATATATACTTTATGGAATTACCTCATTAGGATTTGCTTACTTTATTTCTCAAAAAAGCTTAATATTGTTGTTTGCTTTATATGGAATTGCCTATGCCTCATTTGCTGGAAATCAGAAAGCTTATGTATCTGATTTATCGTCAGAAGATATTAGAGCTACAGCTTTAGGATTGTTTTATACTGTAGTAGGATTAACGAGCTTACCTGCAAGTTTGATAGCTGGCTATCTATGGAAAATAAATCCAGAAATAACATTTTTATATGGAAGTTTCTTAGCAATATTTTCAGGTTTGTTGTTGTTATTTTTAAAAACCTAATTTTTTATACAAAATTTCACCAGTCTTTTTGTTTCTAATCTCTAATATTCTATGTAGTGGAATGTAAGTATCTTCATATATCAGATAGTTCCCTTTAAGTTCAACATCCTCCAAAGGAATGATTTTTTTATTTTCTTCAGCCCCTCTATGGATTATAACAATCTCAAAATTATCTATTTTATCCTTATAATTTGGATGCCAGAAGATTTTGTTTAATATTTCTTTAAGCATATATCTCACATTTTATGATATTATTTTTTATATTAAATCTCTATCTAATAAACCAAGTTCTTCCCCATTTTCATTAACTTTTATTCTTCCAAACCTTATTTCTTTAAGATTTTTAATTTCATCTTCATTAATAGGGGATAGAATCTCTAATGTTTCATTCTCAAAATCAATAGCTTTTAAAATACCCAATCCAATGCAAAAGCCCTCTTTATCAATCAATCCAACTATTAAGTTGTTAAATCTTTCTGGCTCAATGTAGTATAGAATGTTTTTATCAATCTGTTTTACCATATTTGCCAAATCTCTTTTTACTATTGTATATCTTCCCTCACATTTACTTCCATAGAGTATTTTCCATTTAAAAAGTGATTCTAATAGGTATTTTTCATCTTCCAAAATCTTCTCTCCTTGAAATATCTTAGTTCCACTAATAATTACATCATTAAAACCAATATTATAAATTTTTGAGTTTTTAAAGTATTCTTTCCATTTTTCTACTCTAATTTCCTTTCTCTCTTCCCTACTAAATGATTTTGCATTTTCATAAACTTTTAAGTAAAAAATTTTAATTTTATCTTCAAAAGGTTTTAATATAGATTTAAGTTCATTTCTTTTTTCTAATGCTATTATAATATCTGGCTTAATCATCTCTATTTTCATCCTCTTTAAATCAGCTCCAGAGCCTGTTATTAATCCAGTGGTATCGATTATAACAACATCTGCCTTATCCTCTGCATAATCACACAGCAACTTAGTTCCTACAACCATCTCACCAAAAAATTGAATTGGAGCTGTTGAACCAACAAAATAACTTTTATAAGGTTTAAGTTCATACAAATTGTTATTTGTTTCTGGAAATGATAAGCTTATAGTTGCTGGTGGTAAAATACTTTTTTGTCCAATATCACAATCAATTATAGCCACTTTATAATTTAAATTTAAAAGTTCATTAGATAAAAAAGTAGTTAGAGTAGTTTTACCACTGTCTAATCCTCCAAGTAATAGAATTTTAATGGGCTTTTGACTATCTTTAAGATTATTTAAAACCTCAAATCTATCATCTGGAACTTCTGATGGATAATGAGATTTGCTTATCATAATATCAACCATATTAAACTGTAAATTATTAAAAAAGTTATTACTGTAAAATCAACAGCCTTAAATGCATTTAAAGATTTTTCAATGTCTATTTTTCCAGAACCTAATTTATAATATCCTATTTTTTCTAATGTTATATTTAAAGCATTAGCCAATGTAGCCATTGTATAGCCAGAGTTTGGAGAACTTACCTTATTAGCTTCCTTTAAAAATCCATATATTGCTTTTCTTATATTTCCTTTATAAAATGGAGCAGTTATTATTAATAATAGTCCAGATATTCTTGAAGGGATAAAATTTACTATGTCATCCAATCTCGCGGCAATTTTTCCATACCATAAATATTTTTTATTTTTATAACCTATCATAGCATCTAATGTATTTATTGCTCTATAAACAAAAGCCCCAGGCAATCCAAAAATAATTGCATAAAATAAAGCTCCAATTATACTGTCAGTTATGTTTTCAGACAAACTTTCTATAGCAGCAGAGAGAATATGTTCCTTATCTAACTTAGATGCATCCCTACTTACAATATGCTGAACAGCCTCTCTTGCTTTTTCAATGTTGCCCTCTTTAATATACAAAATTGGCTTTTTACAAAAATCGAATAAAGATTTATATCCAATAGTTGTTGATAGTAAAAAAGCATATACTATATAGTTTAAAGGAAAATATAGAGATAAAATAATTTTTTCTACATAGATTGATATAATAGCAACAACAGATATTGTTATAAATGTTACTATAAAACCAAATAAAAAATCCTTATATCTATTTTTGCTGTTTGTAGATTTAAATATTTTTTCTAAGGAATATATTAATTTACCTATCCAAACAGTTGGATGAATTTTTTCTGGAGGTTCTCCAATTATTTTATCAAAAATAACTGCTAAAATTAATATTATTGGATTTAACATTATTTCCCTATTATATTTTTTAAATCATCAAAAATTACCTCACTTTTACAAAAACTTGGCAAATAAACAGATGCCTTTCCAGAGTTTGTAGCAACAACTTTATAACCTAAATCTTCAATTGGAGAGACAACCATACAAGTGTCTTTAATTATTTTTCCTCCTGCCTTTTCAATTATCTTTGTATATCCCATTCTATCGGCAATAGATTTTATATGTAGAGAGCTACAAACCCATAAATCAGATTTTAATTTCTTATCCTTTAACATTTCAGTAATTTTTTTAATTTCCATTAGAGAGCAGTGAGGACAGCCAATACAAATTAAATCTGGTTCTTCGTTTGTTGTATTTAATTTTTCATAACTCTCTTTTATATCATCAATTCCAATAGTTATCTTTTCAACTTTGTCATCAATAACATTTTTAACTTTGCACTCTGCTGTCAAATTTTTAGCATGGTATAAGGCAACTCCACCACTCGCCGCCATTGCCGCCCCTAAGGATTTTAAGTCATCATTATTAGGATTTAGTTTGTATAAATTTTCAAAATAAGGAACTCCATTTTTTACAATTTTTCCAACTAAGTAACCTAAGGCACCATAAAAACTCTCTTCTTTATTAATATTTTTTATTAATTGGCTGTCTAACTCTATAACATAATTTGCTTTTCTATTTTCATCTAAGTGATAACCATAGTATGGTGTTTTTCCAATAATTGCTGATGCTAATGCTGAAGGTCCTCCTTCTCTATTTGTTCTTGCTCCAATAACTGAATTTGCAAAACTCACAGCTGAACTTTCAGCCCAACTTATATGTTCTCCAAATTTAGGTACGTTTCCAGTTAAATAAGGAGTGCAAGTGCAACCAATTTCAACACCCATTTTTTTAAACGCCTCTATTATTCTTAACTGTTTTTTAGCAAATTCTTCACTTATGCCTAATTCTCTCCATATATCTAAATCCATTCCAGATGGGTTTAATGTAGAATGAACCTTAACTTTAACATTTTCTTTAGAAAAATCCTCTAAAAATTCCAATCCAATGTCTCCTATTGTTTTATATGAAACCCCAGAAATTTGAGCAGATTTTATTGGAATTAATCTTTCAGCCCCATATATGTCTCCTAACGAAACAAGTAAATTCATACATTTTCTTAAAATTTCTCCATATTCTCCATCTAAAATTTTTTCCTCCTCTTTTGTAATGTACATTTATTCCACCAAAATCTTTTTTAGACAAAAATAACCAAACTTTAGAATTAAAATAAAAATAATTTAAACAAAAATAAAATAATAAATTACTCTTTTATTTTATTTTTTTCAAACAATCTTTCATTAGCAATTTCTAAATATTCCTTTAAAATATCTTTACTTTTTACAGCATCTCTTATATTTTTATTTTCTATACTTATTATTCCATCATACTTAATTTCTTTTAATTTTTCCAAAACTTCAATAAAGTTAATATTTCCTTCTCCAATCTTTAAATGTTCATCTTCATATCCATTATTGTCATGGGCATGAATATGAATTATCCCAATTCCAATGTTTTGAAGTTTTTCAACGAATTCTGAAGGATTTCCAACAGTATTTGCATGCCCTATATCAAAAGTTATTCCTAAATTTTTTGAATCAATGTCCTTAACAATTTCTAATAAAGATTCGGGAGTAGTTCCTAAGAGCCCTTTATAATTTGGCATATTTTCCAAGCCAATTTTTATTCCATAATCTTCTGCTATTTCTACGATTTCTGAGAGAGTTGAAAAGTTGTTATCTAAGATGTCATTTACATAGTTACTCCAAAGTTCTGGAATGTATCCAGGATGAACTACAACAACTTCAGAGTCAAGTTCAAAAGCCCCTTCAATGGCATCTCTTATACAATCAACAGTTAATTTTCTAACTCTTTCATTCATAGATGCTGGATTTAAGTCAGCAAAAGGAGCATGGACTACAATATCAACTTCATATTTGTTTTTTAACTCCATAAGATACTTTATGTTTTTTGGAGATAAATAATGAGTTCCTTCGCAAACAATCTCCCAAGCATCAAAGTTGTGCTCAGCAATCTTTTCCAATGAGGATGTTAAACTCTCTGGTAAAAAAACTAATGATGAAACTCCAAATCTCATATTTAATCACCAAACTATTTTTTATAGCATTCCAAAAACTTCAAAGTATTTTTTCTGCCTAACCACCATAACTGGAATATTATTTTCTATCAATTTCTCTTTAAGTTCTTTATCATTCGTAGCCACGATAACATTTTTATTTTGTAGGGCATACTTTAAAATAGCTTCGTCTGCATAACCTTCATAGTTTATTACTTTATAATTTTTTATTTTATTAAGAGCCAATTTAATAGCTAATCTTTCTTTACCTTTTAAATTAGGATTATTTAATAACTTTTCTAATTCTTCTTTTATAGGGGATAATATAACAATTTCAAATTTTGAGTTTATAGCCCTCTCTATTTCATAGTCAAAGTTAATCTTATGTTTAAAAACATAGATTAGAAAGTTTGTATCTGGAACTATTTTGTATATAATTAATCACCCTCTTTTATTATTTTTTATTTAGAAATTATCACTCCAAAGGAGACCTACCATATTTTATGAAAACTCTCAACTCTTTATTTTTTCTCTTTAAGTAATTCATTAGGGCATTGAGTTCTATCTTAAAAGTCTGTTGTTCAATCTTTACTCCTTCATGAGCCTTCTGAAGAGGTCTTATATAACCACTGTTTTCATGCCATAGAAGTTTTCCTATTAGTTCATCGTTGATTATGTTATTAGATTGAAGTAAATATATTACTCCCCCTTTCATCGTCCTGATGTATGCTGAGGGAACTCCTTTTTCTATGAACTTCTGAACTGTTGGAAAGTAGTTTCTTAAAACCCTTGGTAAGCAGTGAGATATATTCTTTTTCTCATAATCTCTTTCTGGGTCGTAAATAACATAGTATCCCGGAATTTCTTCACCGTAAATTTTTAATAAATATGCATCAAGGAATGGAACATCAACTGTATTGATGCCAAGTTTTGAAGTAATTTTTCTACTGTAGAAGCTCTTTGCAATGTATATAAGTTCTCTTTGGAGAAGTCTTTCAAGGGAGTAGAGATATTCAAGGTAACTCAAAACTACATGGATAGTGTTTTTAGCATCTTCAATAGTTAGTGTTCTTTCTTCTCCATATTCAGAAAGATAGTGATATATAACATCTTCAATCGTCTCCCCTTTTTCAACAGATTCCATCAGAGTTTCTAATGAAACTTTCAGTTTTTTAAGATTACTTGGAATTGGAGCGTCTCTATATGAATAACCTTCCATAGCTTTATAAAATTCTGAATATTCTTCTACAACATCATCTGCCAATATTACAGAATCATATATTTCTCTTTTTTCTTCAAGCTTTTTTTCAAGTTCTTCATAGTGATAATTAAGTCTATTGATAAAATCATCAATAAGTTTTTTTAAACATTTCTCACCTAAAGCATTCATCACAGTAGTTATTCCTCTAACGCTCTCTGGATAAACTGGAGGTCTCGTCAAAGAACCTGTAAGAGTTCCATCCATTAATATAGTATATTCATTATTTCCAACTATAGAGCCAAGCATATTTTCAAGTGTTTCCATCTGCAACCTAATAATTTGGTCGGAAATTCCATGATTGTATGTCATAGCATTAGTATAGACAAAACGAGCATTTTTTCCATTACCAAAGGCATAAGATGCAACAGTATAGATAATAGTTCCACTAAGCCTTGCCTTTCCTTGACTACCATCAATGGCATAAACCTTACTTTCTCTCTTTTCTGGTAGAGGTTTCCAATCAATTTTTTCATTTAAAATATATTCTACCTCTTTAAGTTCATCGGTGAGCATTTTTAAAATTTTATCAGCGTGATTTTTTGAAATTAAACGATACATTTTTAACACACCTCAACCTCTTCCACTTTCGAGACACCATTCTCAAGTCTAATTCTAACTACTTTATCTGCGGCATCTTTTAATTCCTCATCGTGAGAAACTATTATCACTTGAGGAATTTTTTTAAGGTAGCACTCCATTATATCAACGAGCCTTCTCCTTCTTTCATCATCAAGATATGGTGTTGGCTCGTCCATTATTAGTAATGGGATTTCTCCAGCAAGGTATAAAGATAGTGCAAGTCTAAATGCTAATCCAAGTGCTATTCTTTCCCCACCACTAAGGAAGGATAACTCTCTCTCTTTTCCATCATAAACAATTCCAAGAACAACTTTATTATCTTTAGCCTTTACAGTTACATTGGAATACTTTTCCTCTGTTAGTTCTTCAAAAATTTCACTTGCATATTCTCCAACTTTTGCCAAGGCATCTTCTTTGAGGATATTTTTAAACTTTCTAACTTTTTCTCTTAGTTCTTGAACTTTTTCTTTAACTTTCTTTAAGTTTTCAAGGTCTTTTTTCTTAATTTCAACTTTTTCTTTTTCATTTTTTAATTTATCTAAGTTTTTGGAAAGGTCTTCTTTCCTCTTTTCAAGATTTTTAAGTTCAGTTTCCGCCTCTCTAAGGGATTCCCTCTTTTCAATATACTCATTTCTAACTCTTTCATGTTCTTCTTTGCTATAACTATTTTCAAGATTTTCTAACTTTTCTTTTACCTCATTTAATTCTTTTTCTATTTCAAATTTTTTCTTTTTAAGGGAATTTAATTCATTTATTTCATTTTCAAGTAGATTTTTTTCTTTTATTAATTCTTTAACTGAATCAGAGAGTTTTATATATTTTTCATAAATTAGTTTTAATCTCTCAATCTCATCTTTTAAAGTTTCTATATTTTCAAATCCAAGATTTTTAAGTTTAACATTATATTTTTGTAAATTATTTTTAATTTCATAAATTTTTCTCTCTAAATATGTTTTTCTTTTTTCTAATACAGTTTTATTCCTTAATTCATCATGAATACCCTTTAATCTACCTTCGAGTTTATTTTTTTCAGATAAAAGATTATTATATTTATTAAATTTTTTTTCAAGTTCTTCAAGATTATATTTAGAAAGTTTCTCTTCGTTTTCTTTTATTTGATTGAGAATCTCTTCATTGGCTATAATAATCTTCTCTTTCTTTAAAATATTTTCAACTCTTACTTGTTCTGCTCTAAGGTTTTGTTCTCTATTATGTAGATGTTTCAATTCTTTTCCATAATTCTCTATTTCTAAAGTGTATTTTTTAATTAACTCTTGTCTATGTTCCTCTGTTAGTTCAGAACCACAGACTGGACATTTACCTTTGGCTTTTCTAAGTTCAAGAATAGCCTTTTCCTTCTCCCTTATAGCATTTTTTAATTCCCCTTTTCTCTTTTCAATTTCTCTAATTTCATTGAGAATCTCTTCTTTTCTTAATTTGGCTTTTTCAATTTCAGATTTGAGTTCTTTTAGATTATCTTCATCTAAACTAATCCGTTTTCTAAGAGATTCAATAGTATTTTTAATTCTTAAATATTCCTCATACTGTTTAACATATTCTTCCAGTTCTTTAAGCTGTTTATCAATTTCTGATATTTTCTCTTGTAATTCTTTAAGTTCATTAGCCTTTTTCTCCAACTCATTAAGTCGTTCTTCAATCTGAGATATTTGTCCCTCATAACCTTTAATCTCTCGATCTGCCTTAGATTTTATTTCACTGTATTCATTATAAAATTTTTCAAGTTCTATATACTTTTCTGCATCATCTTTAATTTTCTCAAGTTCTTTAACTTTTTCTTCAAGGTCTTTAACTTTTGACTCTCTCTCAGCTATGGAATTATTAAGGGATTTTATCCTTGTATTTATTCTTTCAAGTGTTTTTTCAATTTCAGATTTGTTTTCTTTTAAGTTTTCAATCTCTTTAGCAATTTTATCAAGTTTTTCTAATTTTTTTCTAAGGGCATTAATTTCATTTTTAATTTTTGGAATTTGAGGGGAAATTTCTTCTATCTCTTTAATAACATTATTTAAATTATCTTCAGTCTCTTTAATCATATCATCTATGTTTTTCATAGCATTTAAATATTCTTCAATTCCTTTAATTTTTGATTCAATCACTTTTCTTACTTCAAGGAGATTTTTATATGCATTTTCGTATTTATCAAGCCCTAACACCTTTCTCACAACTTTTTCTCTACTCTCATCACTTTCAAGAATTGCATCAATCTCTCCCTGTCTTATATAAATAGCATTGACAAAAATGTCATAAGGAATTAGTTTCTCTACCCAATTTTTAACAGAAATGTGGTTTGCCTCAGATACATGGTGCCAAGTGCCATTATCATAGTATTTAGCAAAGGCGATATTCCTTGTTATGTTTCTATGAACTTGATACTTTACTCCATCTTTTTCGAAGAATATCGTTATTTCTGTACTCTTCCCATTAACTCGGAGGAAGTTATCTTTTATAAGGTCTCTGGGTCTTTTAGGCCAGTATAATCCAACAAGAATAGCATCAAGTAGAGAACTTTTTCCAGAACCATTCTGTCCAATTATAAGATTTATTCCAGATGTAAAACTTACTTTGGTAAATTCATGGGAACGAAAGTCCCTCACAATGATTTTTTCTATTTTCATTTCTTCTCACCATATTTAAATTATTTCAACCAATCTAAAAGCGTATATTTTTTATTTGGAGTAATTTTTTTAATATTTTCCTCAGTTTTTTGAACTTTTATATTTTCTTCCAATTTTAACTCTGTTTTTTGAAGATTCTCATTTTTCTCAGTTTTTTCTTTCTCTTTTTCAATATTAATTGGTTTATTTAACTCCTCTAAAATAAGATTTATTATATCATCAAATTCTTCAAAGTTCTTCTCTCCAACTCTTTCAATTATTTTAAGTTCTATAGGAGTAAAGAACTCACTCGCAGTAGTTCCTTTTGTAGATATTGTTCTATGTTTTCCAAACTTTGTTCTTATGTGTAGATATTTAACCCTAAAAATATCATGAAGGAAAGAGACATCAAAAGGCTTTTCCCACTCAATACTAACTCTTAAGAATGCTTCACTTGGAATATAATTTACTAACCTCTTTAATTCACTTTTAACAACATTTTCATCTGCCTTTATCTTAACATCATAGAAAGGTCTTACATTTAATTTAATAAATTTAGGCTTAAAGTCTTCAACTATAAAAAAGCCCTTATCATATCCAGATTGTTGCAGAAATCTATTTCCATCCCATCTATATCTTATCTCATAATCTCCAAAATCCCATCTTTGCAATGAACCGGGATAAGCTACAATTCCATATCCTTTACTTGTTTGCCACATCTTGTGTATATGTCCCATTGCATAATAGAGGAATCCATCTGGTAAATCTTTAAGGCTTATTTCAAAGTAATCTCTCTGAGTTTCAAGATATAAATTGTCCATAATTTCTTTTATTCCTTGATGTAGCATTAATATTGCATCTCTATTTGGTTTGAAGTAATCACTTAAATTATTTCTCTCAAACCACGCGGCACTCATAAATTTCATTCCGTAAATTTCAATACTATTATTACCCTTCTCAAAAACACCTTTAACGATTAATTTTCCATTAACATTTTCTGTGATTTGATATTCATTTTCCTTTTTTTCCTCTCTGAATCCTATAAGATATATTAATCCCAAAGATTCAAGGAGATGATAAACAGAAATCTTCTTCTGAGTTCTGTCGTGATTGCCCTCAATAGCAAAAACTGGAATATCATTTTCTTTAGGTATTGATAATATATCTATAGCCTCTTTAATTGTTTGAGGGCTTGGATTACTCCTGTGGAATAAATCCCCAGATATTAAGATAAAATCAACTTTTTCATCAACAGCCCTTTTTATAGCCGTTTCAAAGGCATTTTTAAATTCTTCGGATCTATAATGTAATCGATACTGTTCAAATCCAAGATGAACATCTGCAATATGAGCAAATTTAAAAGTCATAACCTATCCCCTCATCTTCATAAATTTTTTGAATTTCCTTCTCTTTTTTTTCTTCAACCTCTCTATTGAGCCATCTTGAAACAACTCCTATATCTTCACCACCGTAATCCCCACCCATAGATTTAAAGTTGTGTATTTTAACCAAAGCTGGAAGAGAAATTGCTTGACCAACTATTACAGCCTCACCCTTACCAAGAGAGGCGATATCTGAGAGTAAATCAGAACTCAGTTGCTCACTCGCCTTGAGAACATAATCCTGATCTTTTGGATTTACAATTCTTAAAATTATCTTCGTGTTTGTTTGACTTAAAACATCTTCATTCAATTTATTTGGTCTTTGTGAAACTATTCCCAATCCTACTCCAAATTTTCTACCTTCTCTCGCAATTCTACTTAAAATTCTTACAGCATCGTTATTTTCTCCTTGTGGAGCAAAGATATGTGCCTCTTCTACAATAAGAAGGATTGGCTCAGCAAGGGCTTTACTCTTACTTTTAATATCCTTCATAGTTTTTTCAAGTTCTTTTATTTCATTTTCAAGTTTTGAAGTTCTAACTACTCTACTTTCTCTCAATTCTTCTTTTATTCGTTCAAGTTTCTTTCTTGCTTTTTCATAATCTACCCTTGCCTCAAATATTGCATACAACAGCTTACCAACAACAACCTTCATTTGGGTCTCATCTAAGTGACCCAAATCAATAACATTGACTTTACCCGGCGCAATCTGAGAGATTAAATCTTCACTTGTCAATAAAGTTCCATAGTTTCTTAAAAATCTTCTAATTCTTAGAACTACGCCTCTTAAAGTTTCAACTCTCTCAGGTTTAAGCTCTTCAGTAAAGTAATCCTTCTTTCCCTCATCCCAATATTCTGCTTTTTTGTTTCTAATCCACTCATTTATTTTTTCCATGAGTTTTTCAATAATCTCTCTTCCCCCAACATTTGGATTTTCATGTTTAACAGTTTCCCATGCCTTGGCTAAAAACTCTCTCTGAATTGTTGCATTTTTGGCAATTTCAATTAAATCAGCTAATTCTTCACTATCCATTTCTTCTGGTTTTATTTTGGCTTCAATTATTTTCACATATTCTTTTCCAGTATTTGGAAGTTTTAACTTAATATAATCTCCATGAGGGTCAAGAACTACAACAGTCCCTCTAAGTTTTTCAACAATTTGACTAATCATCACAGATACGGTATTAGATTTTCCAGCCCCAGTAACAGCTAAAATTGCAAAATGTCTTGAAACGAGTTCATCAGCATTTAGATAAATTGGAACACTTTCTCTCAAAAGGAGATTTCCTATTTCTATATAACCTTTTCCGGGATTGAATATTGCCTTTAAAATATCATCACTTAAACGATAAACCTTTCTACCATTAGGAATAGGCACTCTATTTGGCAAAACCTCAACTCTTTCTCCATTAATTTTAATTTTTCCAAGGATTCTTACAGTAGCTATGATTTCTTCATTGGATTCAATACTATCTCCATATTGTTCTAAATCTATTTGAAGAGCATAATATGTGCTTTTTCCTCCACTGAGAAGCCAGTTTATATTTTCAAGTTTTCTAATATTGCCAATAACCCATTCATCCTCTCTATTTTGAGCTACAACAAATTCTCCAAATCGTAATTCAGCGTCTGGATGAGCAGAAAATTTAAAATTTGTAACTGTTGCCTCTCCTTTGACTATACCAACAACATCCTCAATAATATTCATAAATATCACCTTTAATATAGTTACTCTAATATATATATAAATCTTTATCAAATAATAGATGAAAAAATTATAGCAAAATCAATTATAAGGGTGAAATTATGAGAGTAATTGGAATTATTGGATATAAAAATTCTGGAAAAACTTCATTGATTGAAGATATTTTAAAACATTCCAATGAAAAAATTGGAGTTATTAAACATACTGATAAGGATGTAGAGATTGATATGATAGGTAAAGATACATATAGATTTTTCACATCTGGAGCTAAAATAACAGTTCTATCTACTCAAAATAAGACAGTTTTTTTTACTAAAAATATGAGTTTAGAAGACATTTTATCAAAGTTAGTAGGTTATGGTTTAGATTTTGTTATTATTGAAGGTTTTAAAGAAGAGTTAAAAAGATTAAATATTCCAAAAATCGTTATGATAAAAGATAAAGAAGGTTCAGAGTTAATAGACGACCACACAGTAAAAGTTATTGAAGATTATAACTATAACATTGAGGAGATTCTAAAAATTATTAAAGAAAAATCTATTATTCCCACAATGAACTTAAACTGTGGATATTGTGGATACAACTGTAAAACATTTGTTAAAGCTCTGGCAAAAGGAGAGGCAAAGTGGGATGACTGTATATTAAGTAATGGAGTAAAAATAATAGTTGATGATAAAATAATTCCAACTGTGCCTTTTGTTTCTAAGATTATAGGTAAAACAATTAAAGCAATGGTTGAATCGTTAAAGGGTGTAGAAAACCCAAAAAATATTAAGATTATTATTGACCCCTCTAAGATAAAATAGATACCGAAATATTTAAATACTATCAATGTATTATAGTAAAGTTAGATTACAACTAAACATCGATATAAAAAAATATGAATTTGACAATATTAATAAAGATATTAATATTTCTAATTCCAAAATTACAAAAATATAATATAATTTAAAATAAAGGTGAAAAAATGGAAGAAAAATATGAAAGAGCGGCAGAAATATTTAAAGCATTTGGAGACCCAACAAGGTTAATGATTTTAAAGTTGTTGGCAGACAATGGAAGCATGTGCGTCTGCAACATAATTAATGAGTTGAAAAAGCCACAGCCAACAATCTCCCACCACTTAAATATTTTAAAGAAGGCTGGGATAGTTAAAGCAAGAAAAGAAGGGACTTGGAACTTCTACTACATAGTAAATGATAGAGTTAAAGAGATAATTAAATTGGTAGATGAATTATAAATTTTCTTTAATTATATTTTTATCTCTTTTTTTGTTACAATCTTTTTAAAATAGTATAATACTCAATGATTTAATGTAACTCATAAAAACTATTTATTCCAATTTTTAATTCTTTAAAAATTTGTTAGATAATTTTTTAATTAAAATTTCTATTGTTAAATATTGTTAGTTAATATTTCTATTTTTGGTGAGAGTATGGGAATTGAAGAAGAAATTAAAAGAATAGAAGAGGAGTTAAAAAGAACTCCTTATAATAAAGCTACACAAAAACACATTGGTAGATTAAAGGCAAAATTGGCAAAATTAAGGGAGATGGCTCAAAGTAGAGGGGGAGGTGGAGGAGGGAAAGGATATGCTGTAAAAAAGAGTGGTGATGCTACTGCCGCATTTGTGGGATTTCCTTCAGTTGGAAAATCCACTCTACTAAATAAATTAACTAATGCTAAATCTGAAGTTGGAGCCTATGCATTTACAACATTAACTATTGTTCCGGGAGTTTTAGAGTATAAAGGGGCTAAAATTCAACTTTTAGATGCTCCTGGTATTATTGTTGGAGCCTCATCAGGAAAAGGTAGAGGGACTGAGGTTTTATCTGCTGTTAGAAGTGCTGACTTAATCTTATTGACTGTTGATATTTATACATTGGATCATCTCCCAGTTATTGAAAGAGAGTTGTATAATGTTGGTATTAGATTGGATCAAAAACCACCAGATGTTAAAATTAAAGTTAAGGATAGAGGAGGAATTGATGTAAGTTCTACTGTTCCATTAACACATATTGATGAAGACACTATAGAGGCAATATTAAATGAGTATAAAATACACAATGCAGATGTAGTTATAAGAGAGGATATAACATTAGAGCAATTCATAGATGTTGTTGCAGGAAATAGAGTATATATTCCCTCATTAGTAGTTGTCAATAAAATAGATTTAGCAGATGAGGAATATTTAAAATACATAAAACAGAAATTAGAGGAATTTGGAAAGGATTATGTTTTAGTTTCTGGAAATAAAAATATCAATTTAGATCTATTAAAAGAAAAGATTTATGAAAAGTTAGGATTTATAAAGATTTACTTAAAGCCACAAGGAAAAAAACCTGACTTTGATGAACCTTTAATTATGAGAAGAGGAGCAACTGTAAGAGATGTTTGTGAAAAACTACATAAGGATTTTGTTAGAAATTTCAGATATGCCCAAGTTTGGGGTAAGTCAGCAAAGCATCCTGGGCAGAGAGTGGGATTAGATCACAAATTAGAAGATGAAGATATTTTAACAATTGTTATAAAGAGATAATTTAAAAATTAAAGAGATGAAATTATGGAAATTGAAGGTTATGAAAAAATTATAAAAGCTGGAGAGATTGCTTCAAAAGTTAGAGATGAGGCAGTAAAATTAATAAAACCTGGCGTTAAGTTATTAGAGGTTGCAGAATTCGTTGAAAATAGAACTAAAGAATTGGGAGGAGAGCCAGCATTTCCATGTAATATATCAATTAATGATATAGCCGCACATTATACTCCAAAATTAAATGACTCTTTGGAGTTTAAAGATGAAGATGTTGTTAAGTTAGATTTAGGGGTTCATGTTGATGGATATATTGCAGATACAGCCATAACAGTAGATTTATCAAACTCATATAGAGATTTAGTAAAGGCTTCTGAAGATGCTTTATATACTGTTATTAAGGAGATAATTCCTCCTATGAATATTGGAGAGATGGGAAAAATAATACAGGAAGTTATTGAGAGTTATGGATTTAAGCCAATATCCAACCTATCTGGACATGTTATGTATAGATATGAATTACATACTGGAATTAGTATTCCAAATGTTTATGAAAGAACAAATAAAGTTATTGATGTTGGAGATTTAGTGGCAATAGAACCATTTGCTACTAATGGCTTTGGTATGGTTAAAGATGGAGAGCCAGGGAATATATATAAATTTTTAGCTAAAAGACCTGTTAGATTACCTCAAGCAAGGAAACTCTTAGAAGTTATAGAAAAAAACTATGCTTATTTACCATTTGCTGAAAGATGGGTTATAAAAAATGAGAATGAAAGATTGGCGTTAAATTCATTAGTAAGATCTTCTTGCCTATATAGTTATCCAATATTAAAAGAAAGAAAAAATGGCATAGTTAGTCAAGCGGAGCATACAATATTAATAACTGAAAATGATGTAATTATAACAACAAGATAGGTTCATCTTATATATTATTAAAAAATTATATACTGTTCTAAATGCAGGAGTAAATTGAAGTCCGAAGTGGATAGTTATTATCGAACTTTAACAAATATGACAAAAATCTATTATATGGTTAGTATGGTAATATATGCCTTCTGGAAGTGGAAAACCTACTTTATAAAGAATAAAAATTACTGCATATCAATAAAGTAATATTTCTTTCCATCAATTTCTATGCATTTTAAATTTTCACTATTTTTTAACGCATATAGATATTTTCCAACCTCTGAAATATGCAATCCTAAAGCGTTTGATAAATCTTCAACTGTGCATGGTCTTATTTTTAATATTGATGAAATTCTTTCGAAAACATTAGAATTTAACGATTCATTATACTTCTTTTTACTTTTTCTCCTATTATAAATGCTTTTTCCCCGAGAATTTCTCTAATCTCTTTTAACCTCTCATACTTTACTTTTTTTGCAAACTTTTCACATGGAGGTCTTATTGGAGTGTTTATCTCAATATTGTTTGGGTTTATTTTATCAAATATCTCTTTTATCTCTTTACGTTTGTATATTGTTTCATCATCGTCATTTATCCCTTTCAAAACACCATTAACTCTAT
Source organism: Methanocaldococcus lauensis (assembly GCA_902827205.1). Lineage (GTDB taxonomy): Archaea > AGJL01 > Methanococci > Methanococcales > Methanocaldococcaceae > Methanocaldococcus > Methanocaldococcus lauensis. The sequence continues at coordinate 628,533 of LR792634.1, forward strand.
ATTTAAGATAGTTTCATCTGCCTCTCTTCTAAATTTAATCAATCCTTGATTTGTTGAAGTTAAAGTTGCAGAAACTAAATCTACATTTTTTAAAGCCTCTCTAACAGATTTATAGTTCATCAATGATGAGTTAGTTATAACGCAAATTGGTATATTAAACTCTCTCAATCTTTCAATAGATTCTTTTAAATAAGGAGATAGTGTTGGCTCACCACTTCCTGCAAAAGTTATGTAATCAATATTTGGATTTTCAGAAACTATCTTTTTGACTTCTCTATATATGTCTTCATCAGTTGGAAACTTTTCTAAAACTTCCTTTGGAATTTCTTTTGGAGAACTTACTAAATATCTCGTCCTTCCAAGTTGGCAGTATATACAGTCAAATGTGCAAGTGTAATAAACTGGGTCTATTCCTAAGGATATACCTAACCTTCTCGAAGGGACTGGACCATAGACGAAGATTTTTTATCACTTAAATTTATTTATTATTTTGATTATTTTGTTTATATTCTCTTTTTGATAGAAGGAAATAAATTATTGCCCCTATGATTCCTAAAAACCAAACGACTAAAAGCCATAAAATTTTTTCAAGTGTCTTTAAATCATCTCTTTTTATAATGTCCAATACAACTATTATAAAAACAACTATTTTTATTATCCACCATATAAATCCAAAAAATGCAAAATTAAAGAATGGAAATCCATAAAAGCCATAATTATAGCCCCAAGGAGGACACATTGGAGGATACCACATTTTTATGTCACCTTATTTAATAATTACATTTTTTTCAACTTCACATTTTAATGAGTTGCTTATAAGACATTTTTTTGAGCCATTTAGGACTAACTCTTTTAATTCCTCTTCATTTATATTATCTTTATTATCAACATTAACAATAATATCTAAGGATATTTTTTCAATACATCCATTTTCAAAACTCTTTTCAATAGATGACACTTTAACAGTTACATCAGCATCTATATTATTTTCAGATAAAGTTCTTCCAACAGCAATAGTGATACATCCACAAAGTCCAGATAAAAACAAATCCATAGGAGATATCGCCTCTTTTGTAGCCCCTCTACTCCCTTTTGAATTTAATTTTAGCCCTTTAACGCTTATAGATGCATTAAAATCTCCTTCATATTTTGAATATATTTCATAGTCATTATTTTTTGAAACGATTATATCAACAATATTCTTTATAAATTCCTCTCTTTTATCCTCTGGAATTTCTAATAAGAACTTTGTCTAAAGCCTTTGGCATCATTTCTGGCATCATCTTTGGAGCCATCTCCTTGCACATTTCAGAGTTCATCATTTTTTCAATCATTTCTTTCATATTACCCATCATCATTGGATTCATAATATCGTCTCAAGTTTATATAGTTTTTTGAATTTTCAAATATTTAGTATTCTCATTAATAATTTTATTTTTTTATACTATATTAACTTAATCTTTTTAGTGTCCTTTAAACGGATATCCATGATATGTGGCTATTGCGGTTTTTATAAAGGTTATAGCCCATAAACCAAACAACAGCCAGTATAATGCAAATCCAATGTAATCTATTATACTGTATTGGAATATTCCATAAACCATATGAGATGATGCAACATATGCCCCAAGGGGGAAGATAAACGCCCACCAAGGCATACCATAAGGCAATTTTAGTTTTTTAACATAGTGTATCGTCATTATTATTGCCATCAAAGCCCACCACACACCAAAGCCCCAAAACAGCAATGAAAATATATAAAACGGCTCTTTTACTGAAATAAATGGAGAATGATTTACTAAATTAATCAATGCTATAATTCCTGCTCCGATTGGACCTAAATTAATCCAAATTGTTGGAGCTAATGCTGAAGGTAGAGGATGATGGAGGATGAATCTATATATAACTATTGCAAGTAAAGCCAAATATAAGAAAAATCCTGACCCCCAACCATAGTAATTGATAAATACTGCCAATTCATGCCATATTCCAGTTAAGTGGGGAATTATTAAACTTCCAGCAATTGGAACAACTAATAAACCTACTGGTGGAATATACCAACCCGGATTAACATGATCTAACTTTATACTGTCTGATTTAAACATATAGTAAGGAACTATTAAATTAAACAGTAGCATACCAACAGCTCCAAAAGCCCAAAAGTATTTTGCAATATCTATATTATGCCCGATGATTATAAAATCCGAAGCCAATACAAGCATTGCTACTGCAACTGTTGGATAGAAGGAACTTAAAACTGGATGTTCTAAATCTGCCAATGCATCTTTTGGGAATAGTATCCATCTCAAAATCCAAGGAATTAAAAATGCAAAGAACATTATAATATTTAAGTAAAACAAACCAACAGCAACATATTTTAATACTGGAATATATACTGAATACATCCAACTTGATATTGCTAAAATCCCTGTTCCCATTACTGCCGCAAACCATGAAGGTATAAAATTTTTAACAATGTCCCATTTTGATTCACATGCTTCTAACATTCTCTCACGCACTATTTTTTATCTCATATGTGGTAATTTAATACTCGTTATTAATACTTGATACACTTATATTTAAACTTTTCGATATATCGATTAATTCTAATATTTTAAAAATAAATTTGATTATATGGATATAAGATAAAACATAACTAAATAAAATATAATGTAAAAAAATTTTTAAAATTAATTTTTAGTTATCATAGTTCCTATACCTTCCTCGGTAAATATTTCTAACAACAAAGCATGAGGAATTTTTCCATTTATTATATGAACACTCTTAACTCCATGATTTAAGGCATACAAAGCACTTTCTGCCTTAGGAATCATTCCACCCTTTATTCTTCCATCTTCAATCATTTCCATTAACTCTGAGGCAGTTAATTTTCTATGCAATGTATTTGGATCATTTACATCATCCATTATCCCATCTACATCAGTTATTAAAATAAGTTTCTCTGCCTTTAAAGCCCCTGCTATGTCTCCAGCGACTGTATCTGCATTTAAATTATATGCCTCTCCTTTTTCATCTAAACCTATTGGAGAGATTACAGGAACATATCCATTTCTTATTAATATCTCTAAGAGTTCAGTATTAACTTCAACTGTCTCACCAACTTTACCTAAATCAACTGCTATTTTTTCTCCTTTCTCATTTTTAATGTATTTTATTTTTTTCTTTGCAATTATAATTCTTCCTGACTTTCCTGATAATCCAACAGCCTTTCCTCCAAATTTTGATAATTTAGATACTATATCTCCATTTATTTTCCCAGCCAACACCATTTCAACAATATCTAAGGTTTCCTCGTCAGTTACTCTTAAACCATGAACAAATTTTGGTTTTTTACCCATTTTTTCCATTGCTTTATTAATTTCTGGTCCTCCTCCATGAACAACTACGGGATGGATTCCAACATATTTAAGTAAAACAACATCCTGAGCAGTCCAATTTTTCGCTTTTTCATCAATCATCGCATGCCCTCCATACTTTATAACAAATGTCTTTCCATGGAACTTCTGAATATATGGTAACGCCTCCAATAAAACCTCTGCCTTTTTTACCATAACAATCCCCAAAATTTTTATTTTATTCTGTTAGATGAAATATCTCTATTTAAACTTTATCAAACGATAAGTTATAAATAATAGCAAAGTTGTATATGTAAAGTTAAAGGAAATTGATAAAAAAATATAGGGAGTGTTTTAGTTGTTGGTGAGAAACAATGCCGAATTATCATGTAACATTACAAGCGGCTTACATCGTGAGAAATGTAGATGATGTCGAAGACGCTATAAGCGTTACAATATCTCAGATAGGTAAAATGTTAAATAAAGAAGGATTAAATTATGTTGATATAGATATTGGATTAACTATATGTCCAAAGTGTGGTGAGTTAGTAGATTGTGTTTTAGTTGTAGCAAGAACAGCCTTAGTAGGCGTTTTACTCTCCATGAAGGTGTTTAATGCAGAAAGTCCTGAACATGCTATAAGAATAGCAAAGGCAACAATTGGAAAAGTTCTAAAAAATATACCATTAGAGCCAGTTGATGTTGTAGAGTTAGAAAAATAAAATGATAAATTTTAATAAATTTTCAATAAATAATGATACCAAACTTTTAATTTTTTAAATTTTTAAAATTATTTATTTTTTATTACGAATTTTTAAATTTATTTTGTTATAATTTATTTTAACTTTAATATATTAACCAAAATTAAGGATGATAAGATGAGATTTGACACAAAAAAGATTTTAGAATTAGCGGAAAAAGATTTTGAAAAGGCTTGGAGAGAGACTAAGGCATTAATTAAAGACAAACATATAGATTATAGATATCCAAGAATTAAGCCAATTTATGGAAAACCACATCCAGTAATGGAAACTATTGAGAGATTAAGACAGGCATATTTAAGAATGGGATTTGAAGAAGTAATTAATCCAATTATTGTTGATGAAATTGAAATATATAAGCAGTTTGGACCAGAGGCTATGGCTGTTTTAGATAGATGTTTCTACTTAGCTGGATTGCCAAGACCTGATGTTGGTTTAGGAAATGATAAAGTTGAGATTATAGAAAATTTGGGAATAAAGGTAGATGAGGAGAAAAAAGAAAAATTGAGAGAAGTTCTCCATTCATATAAAAAAGGTAGTATAGATGGAGATGATTTAGTTTTTGAAATAGCAAAAGCTTTAGATGTTAGCAATGAAATGGGTTTAAAGGTTTTAGAAACTGCATTTCCTGAATTTAAAGATTTAAAACCAGAGGCATCAACATTAACTTTAAGAAGCCATATGACTTCAGGATGGTTTATAACTCTAAGTTATTTGATAAAAAAGAGAAAATTACCTTTAAAACTCTTCTCAATTGATAGATGCTTTAGAAGAGAGCAGAAAGAAGATAGAAGTCATTTAATGAGTTATCACTCTGCATCTTGTGTAGTTGTTGGTGAAGATGTCAGTGTTGATGACGGTAAAGTTGTTGCCGAAGGTTTATTGGAGCAATTTGGATTTACTAAATTTAAATTTAAGCCTGATGAAAAAAAGAGTAAGTATTATACTCCAGAGACACAAACAGAGGTTTATGCTTTCCACCCAAAACTAAATGAGTGGATTGAAGTTGCCACATTTGGTGTTTATTCCCCAATAGCATTAGCTAAGTATGACATTGATGTTCCAGTGATGAATCTTGGATTGGGAGTTGAGAGATTGGCAATGATAATTTACGGATATGAAGATGTTAGATATATGGTATATCCTCAATTTTATGAATATAATTTAAGTGATAGAGAAATAGCTGGAATGATAAAAATTGATAAACTTCCAATATTGGATGAATTATACAATTTTGCAAATGGACTTATTGATATATGTATAAAAAATAAAGATAAAGAGAGTCCTTGCTCAATTGAAGTTAAAAAAGAATTTAATTTCAATGGAGAGAAAAAAGTTGTTAAGGTAGAGATATTTGAAAATGAGGTAAATAAAAAATTATTAGGGCCGTCAGTATTAAATGAAGTTTATGTCTATGATAGTAATATATATGGTATCCCACCAACATTTGAGGGTATTAAAGAGGAATACATCCCTATTTTAAAGAAAGCTAAGGAAGAAGGAGTTTCTACTGGAATAAGATATATAGATGGGATTATATACAAATTAGTTGCTAAGATTGAGGAATCTTTAGTATCTAATATAGATGAGTTTAAATTTAGAGTTCCAATAGTTAGAAGTTTGAGTGACATAAACTTAAAAATAGACGATTTAGCTTTAAAACAAATAATGGGTAAAAACAAAGTTATAGATGTTAGAGGGCCAGTATTCTTAAGTGCTAAAGTGGAAATAAAATGAGAAAATAAAATAACAATTAGAATATTTAAAAAATTACTGTAAAGAGAAAAATTATGTTATTGAAGAAATAATTACCGACATTGGTAGTAGTTTAAACTAGAATAGGAAAGAATTAAGAAAATTATTCAAATTAGTAAAGAATTAGTTGATAATTTATCTATTGTCTTATATTTTGGATTAAAAATGGTACAAAAATTTCTAAAATTAAAACATAAATTATAATATTTCTTTCAGCTAAAAAATTTTTAGAAATCCTTAAAAATACGTCCTTAGAATTCGGAGTTAAAATTGTTGAGGTAAATCCATCCTACACCTCTATATTATGCCCTAACTGTGGAGATAGACTATCTCAACTATATAGATTGGCTGATGAGAGGGATCTACCTTCCTTTTATGGGCTGTCTCTGTTCAGCCCAAAGTCCAATGAACCCACAGCAGAGAGATTGGTAATCTCGATGAATCTGTTAGTTGAGGACAACCCTTTTAGCCATCGGTTTGTATAATTAAGTTGTTAAATGCTATTATATGCAATGGAATGGGAAACAGTTTTCCGATATAGTCTATACAGTCAATTTCAATGTAGGACAATCTTATATATACCATAATATAGATTAGATTTTTAATATTTTATTGGTTGTAGCTTGTAATAAGTGATAATATGAATTATGATATTAAAATTATTGAAAGAGGTAGAGAATATTATAGAAATGGGTTAGTTAAGTATTGTATAAAATTTGGAGATTTTATATATGGAGAAGTTGTAGGTAGTGATATTTATAAAGTTAAGGTTGATTTAAAGGATTATCTTGGATATTGCTCCTGTCCATATAAATACAACTGCAAACACGCTTATGCATTAATTGAAGCATATAAAAACAATAACTACATAGATGCTGAAGAAATTTTTAAAAATTTTGAAAATAAAAGTAAAGAAGAACTTTTAGAAATTATAAAAAATTTAGTTGTAAAAAATTATCTTTGGGAAGAATTCCTAAATAAAGATAGTTTATTTAACAAAGGTATTGGATTACTTAAATTAATCCCCTTAGAAAGAAAAAATATTTATACATTTAAATCATTTTTAAGAAATCAGTTTGTTAAAAAAGCAAAAGATGATGAACTATTAAAAATAATTTATGAGATGATAAATGCAGATTTAGACTTTAACGATTCTGATGTAGTTGAATCTTTAAATATAATATTAGATGAAATCTTTAAAAGAAATAACAAAGAAGTCATAAAAAAGATTATAAATCTATATAGAAAACATAAAAAAGATCTTTGGATTGTTGAGGATTATTTAATCACACACTATGACAACTATTTTGAATTTGAAGATTAGAGATATAAATGTTGTGGAGCTTCTCTTCTATTACTTAAAATCTTCTTTAAAGCCCAATCTAAATCTTCCTTACTAACATAATCTCTATCCTCTAATATAGCCTTGTGCAAAGCAGGTTTTAAGAACTTCTCCTTAATATCTCTTCCACTAAATCCTTTAGTTTTTTCTACATATTCTTTTAAGTTTGCTTTAATTGGTAAAGGCATTTTTTTAGCATATAACTCCATAATTTTCAATCTTTCCTCATCGTTAGGTAGTTTAAATTCAATTTCTTCTTCAAATCTACTTCTAATCGCTGGATCCAACATTGCTGGATTGTTTGTTGCAGCTATAGTAACAACTCCTTCATTCTCTTTAATTCCATCCAATTCTGTTAATAAAGCATTAACAACTTCTGAAACATCTCCCCTTAAAGATTGATACTCTCTACTCAAACCTATGGCATCTAATTCGTCGATAAATACAATACATGGAGCATTTTCTGATGCTTTTTGATACAGTTCTCTAATCATTTTAGAAGCATCTCCAACATGCTCTCCAATAAGCTCTGGAGCTTTCACTAATATAAATGATGAATTTGTCTCTGTAGCTAAAGCTCTTGCCATTAATGTCTTTCCAGTTCCTGGAGGACCATAGAATAAAACATTCTTTGGAGCCCACTCACCAAAGAGTTTTGGATTTTCTAAATATTTCATAATAATTTTACATTTCTTTTTTGCATCTTCTTGTCCAATAATCTCGCTAAATCTTGCTTTTTTAAACTGAGTCCTAATAACTTTTTTAGGAATTTGTAATTTAAATATAGTCTCGCTTGTAATCATTCCTCCCTCTTTTGGATATGTTGAAATAACCTTAAAGGCATAATCAGGAAGTATTGAATTATCGAATAAATAATCACCTTCTTTAACTATCTCGCCAATCCACTGGTCTCTCGCATAAATATTGAAGAGTTTTGGATCATCAGAAGTAATTTTAACATTCTCGCTACCAACTCTAATAGGGAATCCAGCAGGTTCTAATATGACATACTTTAATGATGGTAAAGTATCATCGTAAGTTTTAATCTTTGAAAAGGTCTTTATTTTTATTGGATTAAATCCTATTTTGCTCATAGAGTCTCACCAATTTTGAGTAATAATCTTAATAATTATAACAGTGAGAATATTATAGTTACAAGGTAGTATATAAAGTTAGGCCAATGTATATTTATACATAATTGGTATATTAATAATTTACCTTAACTAAAAATATTAGGGGGATGAAATGACATCTATGGACTTATTTTTCTTCTTTTTCATTTTTCTACTTTTTATTTATCCAGAGATGATGATGAAGTATAGAATAATGAGAAGGTTAAGGTGTATAAGGGAGATAGAGAAGGAAAGAAAGAGTAGAGTTATTGCTATGATACATAGGCAAGAGGCTTTAACATTTTTAGGAATCCCAATATATAAATTTATAACAATAGAGGATAGTGAAGAAATTTTAAGAGCTATAAGATTGACTCCAGAAGATATGCCAATAGATTTAATTATTCATACACCAGGTGGCTTAGCGTTGGCAAGTGAGCAAATAGCTTTAGCTTTAAAAGAGCATAAAGCAAAAACTACTGTAATAATTCCGCACTATGCGATGAGTGGAGGTAGTTTAATTGCATTAGCCGCTGATGAAATAATTATGGATAAAAACGCAGTTATGGGTCCAGTAGATCCTCAAATTGGACAGTATCCTGCGGCATCTATATTGGAGGCATACTACAGAAAAGGAGAGAAGGTAGATGACGAAACATTAATATTGGTTGATATATCAAAAAAAGCTATAAAACAGATGGAAGAATTCGTTTATGAATTATTAAAGGATAAATATGGAGAGGAAAAGGCAAAAAATATTGCTAAAGAACTAACTTCGGGAAAATGGACTCACGATTATCCACTAACAGTTAATAAATTAAAAGAGTTAGGGATTGAAGTTAATACAAATGTTCCAAAAAAAGTTTATGAACTATTGGAATTATATCCTCAACCAATGGGTGCAAAGCCATCAGTTTATTATATTCCAGTTCCATACAATAAAAAAGAGCGGGAAAAGAATGAAAAATAAAATTAAAAAAGTTAGAATAGGTAACTTAGAGTTTGATGTTGTATTAGCAGATAATTTTATTAAGAGGGCTTTTGGCTTAATGTTTAGAGATATTGGAGATAGGGCAATGCTTTTTCTATATAGAAGAAGAAAAATATCTATTCATACATTTTTTATGTTATATCCTATTTATGTTATTTTCATTGATAAAGATAGAGTTGTGGAAACAGTTAGATTAAAGCCTTGGAAAACATACAGTTGTAAAAATTATTCAACATCAATGCTTGAATTTAAATGTAGAAATATTGATTTAAATGAACTTATAGGAACAAAGGTAGAATTTATGAGATGATATTTATGGACTATCTACAAATCCTTGAAGATTTAGTAAAAATAAAAACTGACAACAAAATAGGGGTTAAAAGAGCATTTAAATATTTATCAAATTTTTTTAATAACTTAGGGATAAAGAATAAAGTTGTTGAAGGATGCTTTATTGCATATAAAGATAATATAGAAAACTTTGATGTAATATTAAATTCACATATAGACACTATAAAAGTTCAATTAGATTTTAAAAAAGATGATAAATATTTTTATGGAACTGGAGTTATAGATGCTAAGGCAAATGTTATTTTAATGATTCACGCTTTTTTAAATAGCGATAATTCCTTGTTAGTTATCTCTCCCGACGAAGAAACAGAATCTAATGGAATTTATAATTTTTGCCAATATTTAAAAAGAAAAATTAAAAATAAAAAAATTAGAGGAATTGTTAGTGAGCCAACAGACTTAAAAGTTTGCATTGGACACAAGGGGAGGTTTGAGTATGTTGTTGAGAGTTTTGGTAAATCTATGCATGCATCGTCAGTTAATAATTGTATAAATCCCATAGAAATTTTAAGTAAGGTTATCTTGGACTTAAAAAATATTCCTCTAAAAAAAATTAAAGTTGATAAAATATACAGTTCCTCAATAACACCTACTATGATAAAGGGAGGAATTCAAAGTAATATAATTCCTGACTATGCCTATGTTTTATTTGATGTTAGAAGTGTAGAAGAAGATATAATAAATAAAATTTCCAATTTTTTAGATAATAAGGTATATTCAAAGTATATAAAAAATAGATTAAATTTAGGGAGACATTATGCAGATTTTTACATGCTAAAAAATAAAAAACTAATAGATAAATTATCCAAACACTATGAAATATCCTTTTTTAATGCGACTTGTGAAGCATACTATATAAACAAATTTTTAAATGCAGATGTTGTGATTTATGGAGTTGGTAAATTAGAGTATGCTCATTCTAAAAATGAGTTTTTAAATTTAAATGATTTTGATAAAGGAATAAAAAATATAGAAAAACTTGTAGAATTAATTAAAGAATAATGGGGAGCAAAAATGGAGGTAAATAAAATTTACTGTATGGATTGTTTAGAGGGTATGAAAAAATTAAAAGATAAATCTGTTGATGTAGTTGTTACCTCTCCACCCTATAATATTGGAATTAAATATAACAAATATTCTGATAATTTAAGTAGAGAAGATTATCTAAATTGGATTGAAGAGGTTGTTAAAGAGATAAAGAGAGTATTAAAGGATGATGGCTCATTCTTTATAAATATTGGTTATACTGCAAAAGACCCATGGATTGCCTTTGATGTAGCAAATGTAATAAGAAAGCACTTTAAACTACAAAATACAATACATTGGATAAAATCCATAGCAATACAAAAATCCAAATATTATTGGAGACATTGCCGTTGGACACTATAAACCAATAAACAGTGATAGATATTTAAGTATAATGCATGAATATATTTTCCATTTTACAAAAAATGGTGATGTTAAGTTGGATAAATTGTCAATAGGTGTTCCTTATCAAGATAAAAGTAATATAAAGCGATTTAGAAAGAATAAGGATTTGAGGGATAGAGGAAATACATGGTTTATCCCCTATGAAACAATACAGTATAGAGAGAAAGATAGACCACATCCCGCAACATTCCCTCCAAAACTTCCAGAGATGTGCATTAAACTACATGGTATTAATAAAACAAATCTTATTTTAGACCCATTCATGGGAATTGGTAGCACAGCTATTGCCTGTATAAGATTAGGAGTTAATTATATTGGCTTTGAAATTGATGAATATTATTGTAAAATTGCTGAAGAAAGAATAAAAAATGAAACAAAAAAGAAATTGCAATCTCTCGATAATTTTATTAAAATTTAAAATAGATTAATTTTTTATATAGATCTTTATTGGATGCGTTAAATTCTCTTTTAATTCCACCAATTAATTTAGATAAATCAATTATCTTAAATCCAGTAGCATAGTAATTGTTATTCTTCTTTTCAATCTTAAATGATAAGCAAATATGCGGTGCATCATATCTAATTTTTGTCCCTTCCTCATCTTTTGACGGAGAAGCATAAAAAGTTCTTTGTGTTGAATTAATATTTTTCTCATTAAATGTTTTAATTTCAATATATACAATTCTTCCTTCACCTTCATCCTTTCCTTTATACCAAAATTCAATATCAGGATAACCTGTTGATTTTTTATTTCCAGATTGAGTTTTTGGAGTATCTGCATATCCATATTTGTTTAATACCTCCTTAACATAATTTTCAATATAATTGCCTACTTCGTTGGGTCTATTGGGAATTTTGCCCTCCTTATCTTTTATACCATTAGTCTTTTTAATTTCTTCAATAACTTCTTCACAAACTTTAATTAAATCATCAAAATTAAATAAAATTTTATATTTAAATCTCCAAATTAGTAATCCTAATTCCAGTGCCTTTTGACTTGTATTTTATATTTAATCCAATTAATAATGGAGTTATTGCCTCAATTATCCTTGACTTTTCTAAATTTCCACAATCTATTGCTCTAACACCTTCTATTTGGTTTGCTAAATTAATAACTACTTTTTTAGCTTCTTCATCATTTCCACAAACTAAAATATCACAATCTACTGGATTGTCTAAATCTTCTAAAACTGCATGGCAAACATTTTGGAATGCACTAACTACTTTACTTTCTTTTAATACATTCTGAACCATTTCAGCAACAGAACCATCTGGTGGAAACAGTAATCTTGTTGGTTTATCACCAATAGCTGTGGCTAATGGAACTCCTATGGAAACAACAATTTTCCCCTTTAGCTCTTCTTTTAACTGCTTTATTGTAGATAATGTATATTCATAAGGTATTGATAAAATAACAACATCACCCACTTTAGCCGCTTCTTTATTTTCTAATCCAACGATATCTGCCTCAATTCCTCTCTGCTTTAATATCTCTTTAGCTCTTTTAGCTGCTTCTTCTGCTTTTTCTTTTTTCCTTGAACCAATTATTATCTTATTGTTTTTAGCCAACCTCAAAGCTAAACCAAATCCTTGATCTCCCGTTCCTCCTAATATTGATATTTTCATTTTTTCACCTCAATAAATCTTTTACATCATAACAATCTAAATCTTTGCTAATAATAATTTCAAAGTTCTCATTATACTGTTTAACATTTCTTTTATATTGGTTAAAGTATTCTTCCTTATCATACCTTGCTGAAATGTGAGTCAATATTAACGATTTTACATTTGCCAATTTGGCGATATTTACTGCATCTCCAACAGTAGAGTGCATATTTTCTTTAGCAGTTTCTTTTGCTGAATCATCAAATGTTGCTTCGTGAATTAATACATCACATCCTAATTCATTTAAATATATCCCAAAATCTTCTAATGGGAGTGTATCTCCACTATAAGCTAAGCAAAAACCTTTTTTTGGAGGAAGTAAAACTTCTTCAGGATATACAATTTTTCCCTCAATGTTTCTAACAGGCTCTCCCTTTTTTAGTTTTTTTAAGTCAGGTCCTATTTTTATTTTAAGTTTTTTAACTTTTTCCATATTTAGGCGAGGTTTTTTAATCTCTCTAAATATATATGCATAAGAAGGGACACTATGCTTAGTAGGATAGGCAATTATCTCATAATCTTCACATTGGAGAATTTTTAATGGCTCTTTTGCTGAAATCTCATATACTTTTATTGGATATTCAATAATATGATAACCCAACTTTAAAGAACTCTCAATAACTTCTCTTAAACCTACTGGTCCATAAATATTGATTTCCTTATCTCTTCCAAAAAAACCTAAACTCTGTAATAGCCCAGGTAGTCCTAATATGTGATCTCCATGTAAATGAGTTATAAATATATGACTAATCTTCATTGGAGAAACTTCGGTAAATAGCATCTGCCTCTGTATATTTTCCCCACAATCAAACAAAAACACTTCACTTTTAAACTTAAATGCTATACCAATATGATTTCTATTTTTAGATGGAATCGCCGCTCCAGTTCCTAAAAATATTATCTTCATAATCTCTACCAAAAACTTATTAATTATTTCATTATCACAATGGAAACAAAAAACAAGTAAAAATTAATAAAAAAGTTAAAAATTTATTATTACTCTTCAAAATACTCCTCAATCACATCTTCAAATTTTAATTCATCAATCCATTTTTCCATATTGTTACACCACTCTTTTATGGTCTTCTTTATGATTTTTTTAGCTTCTTCAAAAGGAATTGCTTCATAAATAAAATAGTAACCTCCTTCTTTTATATTAACCTGCTTTCTTTTAACTAAACCTGCATTCATTAGATTTTGAACAGCTCTCTGAACAGTACTCCTATTTCTATTAATTCTTTCAGCAATTTCATTTATCTTTGAGGGTCCGTTTTTTAAAATATCAAAATATACCTTAACATCAGAGACCTTTATTCCAAATACACATGCCATTAAATTATCAAAGGTCCAAGTTGTGCATGGAGTTTTTAATAATAACTTACCCATAATACCACCTTAATGATTGTGACATAATTATTAACTATATTATAAATTTTACTATTTATTTATTTTTGTCAATTAAAATCTTTACAATTTTTTCACCACTTTTTCCATCTCCGAATGGATTTTCCCAATTTCTATTTTTATTGAGCATAATATTAACTGCATTAATTAATTTTTCTTTATCATCTCCTACTAAAATATTTGCTCCAACACTTAAAGTTTCTGGTCTTTCAGTGTTATCTCTTAAGGTTATACATGGGGTTTTTAAGATACATGCCTCTTCTTGAATCCCTCCACTATCTGTTAAAATCAATTTAGCATTTTTCTCCAACATTAAGAATTCTAAGTATCCTACAGGCTCAATAATATTTATTTTTCTATTATTCTTTAATTTGTTTAGTAAATTGAATTCAACTAATCTTTTTTTAGTTCTTGGATGAATTGGAAAAATAATACTTTCATCATAAATCTTTGTTAAGTCTAAGATACCTTTTATAATATTTATTAATCTTTTTTTATTATCAACATTTTCTGACCTATGTAAAGTTAGTAGAAAATAATTTTCATTATTTTTAAAAGAGTTAAAAAACTTTAAAACATTTTCATTTTTTTCAGCGATCTTTAAATTTTGTAATGTGGCATCTACAATAGTATTGCCAACAACAAAAATTTTATCTTCTTTAATGCCTTCATTTAATAAATTATTTTTAGCAAGTTCAGTTGGTGCAAATAGATAATCACTAATATGATCAGTTAATACTCTATTAATCTCCTCTGGCATATTTCTGTCAAAACTTCTTAATCCTGCCTCAACATGAGCAATTTTTATATTTAATTTTGAAGCGGCTAATGCTCCAGATAAAACTGTATTTGTATCTCCTTGAACTATAACAACATTAGGTTTTTCTTTTAAAAGAACTCTTTCAACTTTAATTAACATTTTCCCTGTCTGCTCTCCGTGAGTTCCTGAACCTATACCCAAATTATATTTTGGTTTTGGTAAATTTAACTCATCAAAAAATATTTTATCCATATTTTCAGAATAATGCTGATTAGTATGTATTATATTCCAATCTATGTTAGTTTTTTCTAAAACTCTAATTATTGGTGAGAGCTTTATAATCTCTGGCCTTGTCCCTAATACTATCGTGAATTTCATATTATCATCCAAATAATTAAGTTAATTATCTACAATTTACAGAGTATATACAAACTTTCTATTTTTATTTTTTTACACATACAGATATATTTTTATTTGTTAATATATTTTAAAAAATTAACACTAAGTAATAATATTTTTAAAAAAATCGTAAAATTTATATATAATTTTAAATGTAATATAAAGCATAAGTAATATAATATTTATAATAATCATATAATTTAATAATATATAAACTAATCTTTAATATTCGATGATGGTCTCCCGTAATGGGACACCTGAGGGAAAAGGTAGAGGTGGGAAAATGGTAGATTGGTTGAAGAGTAAAAAAGCTATGTCTCCAATATTAGCTTTATTAATCGTGTTAGGAGTTACAATTGTTGTCGGAGCTGTATTTTACGCATGGGGTAGCGGAATGTTTGAAAGTTCTCAAGAAAAAACTAAATCGGCAATGGAAGGACAGGCAGCAACAATGTCAAATGATGTTATTCCATACTATGTTAGAGTTGGAGTCGTAGGACATGATGAAAGTCCAGCAACATTTGAGTATGTTTCAACTGGTGTTGATGCAGATAATGATAAAACAATAAAATATGGAGAACCATATAAGCCAGACAAATATACCAAATGTCTAAAAGATGAAAGAGTTATATTTGAAATTCCGATTTATATTAGGAATAATGCACAAGATAAAACATTAAAAGGAGTTACTGCAAAAGTCCTTGGACTTTCAGGGCATTTATGGTGGGCACTCCATTTGAAATATGATGAAGCTAATGACCAATATGTATTATTAAAAGGAGACGATTCAACATTCACAGGATATATTGGTTATGCATCTGCAGATGAGAATAATGCAGGATTTACTTACGTATTTACAACTAGCTCCTATGCTGTAAATATATCAAGCTCTGCAAGTGGATATAAGTGGAATGGAACTGATTTAATATCAACAACTGGAGAAGATATAGAGTATTCTACAATAAAAGCAAAGAGTTTATTTGCAGATTATACTTCAAGCCCATTAAAATTAATAAGTGCTGATGGTACTAATTACTATTTAGTTGCTATAAATTCAAGTGGAGATAAATGGTATATGGCTACAAGCAAGGCATTCTTTAGAGGAACAGAAGGATATAATGATTGTAAGTTATTGTTCAACAATCCAACATACAACATTGGAGATATTCCTCCAAACAGTGTAAAAGTAGCAAACACATACATAGCATTTGGTTACATAACCTCAGAATATTTACCAGATATTGATGAAATAAGCATTAGAATCCAGGACAGCGAAGGGACATTAACTAAGACAATCCCATTGAAATTCCACATTGAAGACCCAGAGTGGTCATAAATTCTTTCTTTTTTTATTTTTTATTCACTACATATACCCACATATTTAAATTCTAAAATAATAATTTCTTTTATTTTTTCAAAAATAAAATTTATGAGAAATATTTAATTCATTCATAAAAATTCATATTATAAATTTTATTTTCATATTTAAAGTTTTCTAAATAACTCATAAAGAAAACTTTATATAGTATAATATGAATTATACATACATAATTCACATTAAAGAAAATTTAATAATATATAAACTAATCTTTAATATTCGATGATGGTCTCCCGTAATGGGACACCTGAGGGAAAAGGTAGAGGTGAGAAGATGGTAGATTGGTTAAAGAGTAAAAAAGCTATGTCTCCAATATTAGCTTTATTAATCGTGTTAGGAGTTACAATTGTTGTCGGAGCTGTATTTTACGCATGGGGTAGCGGAATGTTTGAAAGTTCTCAAGAAAAAACTAAATCGGCATTGGAAGGAACAACATCTACAATTGCTTACGATGCTGGAGCAATAGGAGTATCTGTTCCAAAAGAGATAGATGTTGAGGGGGACTTAGATTTAGGTGATACTTTACAAAGTTCATGGGGTGATTATCCTGGTGCTTCCAAATATGTATTAAACGCTTTAGCGAAAGATAGTAATTGGGGGACACTATATGATGAAAGAATTATAGTCCCAGTACCAATAACAATTGAAAATTACTACGATTCAGCACTAACAAATGTTAAAATACAAACCGAAGGCGCTAAGGAAATTGCTGCATTACAATTAAAGAAGACCACAATAACAGATGCAGCAGGAAATAGTTATGATGCTTATGTATTATGCGATAAAGATGGAAATGAATTTACTGGAATTATAAATAGAACTGGAATATATCCTGGAGCTACTTGGGTTGGTGATGATGGTAAAAACTACAGTAGTATAAAATATATATTTGCTTTGCCATCAGTTACAAAAATCAATGCAATAATTGATAGTAAAGATTTATCTGTAACTGATGCAAAGGAATGGGGAGATTCAACACACAGACAATCTATGAGATTATACGCAGGAGGATTTAACAACTTCTACTATGCATGTGCTGTAAATGGAACAAAATTCATAGGTTGGAATACAGGATGGGCTTTTAATAAATACAATAACCCAACAGATGCATACTTCTTTACAAACGAATACAATGTAGGAACATTACAACCAGGACAAAAAGTAACTAAAGAAATATTCTTCCTATTTGGAGCATCAATGGGCTTTAAGATTGGAGAGGATATGGAAGAAACTGTTAATATCCCAGTAAAAGTTGTCTCTGATGAAGGTGTCTATAAGCAGGTAGATGTTAAGATCACACTCCACGATAGATAAATCCCCTAATTTTTCTTTTTTCCTTTTATCTTAAACATTTAAAAATGTAATTTAACGATTAATTCTATTATTTTAAAGATTATTGGAAACGGATATATTATATACAGAACATAAGAAAGGAAAATAAAAACCAAAAAGGGGAGTTGTGGGGTAACCCAAACTTTTCCTTTGTATTTATTTTTGCCATTTTCTATTTCTCCATTTATTTTAGGAATTAATGAAAGATTTTCATCATCTCCCATAATACTTTCAAATTTTCTAACATCTTTAATATCTTTTTTTAAAGCTATAAACAACAATGGAAAATTTTTTAATTTCATCCTTTTGTAGTTTTTATTTTTTATGTTTATTAATAATATAATTATACAATAAGGAATAACAAACAATATTGCATTTAAAAAAATAATAAATGTAAAAAACATCCCTTTTAAATAACTCAACCCTATCAAAAATTTACAATCCCCTCCCCCCATAAAATTAGTGTAATATAAAAAAACCCCAACTAAATAAAATAATAAAAAAGATAATGCAAAATACGATTTAAACAAAATAAATGATAACAAAAATAATAATATCCCGATATAAAAAAATCTATTAAGTTCTTCATATTTAACTGATAAGGTAATAAATGAAATAGCAAAAACCTCAATAAAAAAGAGTAATAAATTTTTACTATATATAGCATGGACAATAACCCCTATCCAAAGTAAAGATAGCCATAAAAAATCACCAACTTCTCTTTTTTTCCAATCCTCTATTGCTCCATACATTGAACAAATCAACCCATATAAATAACCTAAATCCATTATCTCACCAAATTTTAATTAATATTCCAACTTTGATATTCAAACAAATTGTTTAAAGATGAATAGAACATTGTAGGATTTATAATATAGATATCTGCTAAAACTAATCCTTTTGAAGAACTACCTTTTTGTGGACTAAAAATTGATATATTGTGATTAAAGTCCTCAGCATGTAAAGAAACATAAATCATTGATGAATTACCATATAAAGCATTAAAATAATTATTTTTACAAGATTCATTGATAATAATATAAGAGTTATCAGTAAAGTTAGTTATACTTTTATTTAAACGATAAATAAAAATCATATCTGAATAGTTATTTAGAAGCTCAATATAAATATGTGAAATAGTGTCATTAAAGACATAATTATTGCTCTCATTAACTATAGTAGTATAATTTTTATAGGAACTTTTAACATACAAATATCCAAAGAAGCTTCCATTTATTGATATGTTTATATATGTTTTATTTTCATAAACATTATAGTATCCGCTTGTATTAATAAAAGAGACATTTTCCATTAATGAGTTATTAATAATATCTTTTGCTAAAATGAATATGATAAAATTTCCTTCTTTTGATATGTTTGTTGTATAATAATATAAGGTTATTTTATAGGAGGAATTATTGTATATTGTTTTATTAATCAACAGATTCCCAAATTTATCATAAACAAATACTTCAACATAATTACCACTACTAACATTAATACTATCAGCAATTGAGCTATTTTCATTAACAATCAATGAAATATTTTCGTTAAATGCAGCGTTTGAGATATTTAGAGTTCCGTTAAATATTCCTCCAAATCCATGATTTGATATGTTGTAGGAGAATATATTGTTGTATAAAGAAAAATTAAATGTTAAATTTTTTGCTTCATATTGTATATTTGAAAATTCAATTTTTTTATAATCAATTTCGATACCTTCATCTTTATAACTATTTTTTAATATATTCAAATTGTTGTTTAAATCTGAATTTGAAATTAAAGAATTTATTAAACATTCTTCAATAGAGTTCTTAACATCTTTCATTTTAAATACAGATAAATAATAGTTATCAGAAGTATTTACATTAAAACCGAGTAAGAAAAATAATATTAATCCGATAGCCAAAATAACCCCACCTATAATAAAAAACTGCCCTTTTTTATTCATCTCCACCATAGTATCAACCTTAGTTTATAAAAATTTACTGAAGAGTTATTTTCAAATATAAAATTTCTTTCAACAACAACTCCACTCTTAGCATCAGAGTAAATTAGATTCCCATTCTTATAAATTTCAAATCCACAACCTACATTACTTGGTAGTTTTATCTTCTCATAGAGAGAAGATATGTTTTTAAAATCGCTCTCTTCAATATGTGTAGAGAATAATGAATTATAACCAATAAACTCTAAGGATAAATTATAATTAAAATTTTGGGAAGCTACCAAATAAGAAAAAATTAATATTATTATAACACTTGCAAATACTGCCTCTAAAATCCTAATAAACCCTTTATTGTTAAATATCATCTTCCCACTTCTAAGATTCCATAATACTTTAGAGTTATATTTTCATTTTTATCAACTACACAAAATGGAATTTCAAACAATTTGTTAAAATTAATTTTTGGAAATTTTCTATATTTAATAGAATAGTTTTTTGGATATATTATTTCAATATCTTTATAATCATCTTTTTTATAGATTGTAGAAACATTGTAATGTCCTATTATTTTTAAAAATTCATCATTTTTTGTTACAATAAACACATCCTTAGATTGAGAATATGCAATAATGTATGAGCCGTTTAAATTTTCAAGATATTCTACTAATTCCCTACTTTCAGAAGTGTTTTTAAATACAAATCCTTCAATATTATATATTGTTTTATTATTTACTATAAAATTAAAAATTAAATCACCTTTTGAAATTGAGTAATTATATTTTAAATCATTATAATACATTATAAATTCTTTCCTTGCGTCTTCAATATCATAAACATTATATAAATTTACAGTTTCGGTGATAATATAGGCACATAAAATTAAAAATATAGCCGTTGCAAGTAAATAGTCCAATTCCATTCTTATCCCCCAATATATAGCTTAAACAATAAGTATCCAACAATTAACATTAACAAAATATGTTTTATTCCAGCAATAACCGACCTTTCAGTTAATATTCCTAAAGAAGCACCAGAGAATATTGAGTATATTAAAATTCCTTGAAATAGGTAATTTTTATAAAAATCAACACTTAATCCCTGAATATTTTTTAATAACGTTGGTAAAAGTGAATGAACCATGATATATGAAGTTCCAATATATAATAAAAATGAAAGATAAATAACTACAACATATATAAACTGTCTGGTACTTATTTCTCTCTTCATTTCACTCAATCTATATGCATGAATAGTTACTGAAGTTAGAATATCTTTTATATCACCACCAGAAACTGCACACTCTTTTAGTATTGATGCAATTCTTTTTGCAATTAAAGATTTTTCAGATCTTTCTAAATCTGCAAATACTTCATTTACAGGTCTTCCCCATGACATCTGAATAGCCATTTCTTTAACAATTTTTGTTAAAGGACCATAATTCGTTCTTGCACAAATTTGCATCGCTCTAATTATGTCCAACCCACTTCTTACAGCCATGGTTAAATCATTTAAAAAGATTGGATAGTATCTTTCTTTCTGACTTTCAATAATAAAATGCCAATAACTCGTTAGAATAAAAGGAAGTGTAAATAATAAAATTCCAAACAGTAAAAAATCACTTCCATGAAACATAAAAACAGATTTTTTAATAAAAAACAGTGCAAAAGAAATTACAGAAAGTATCCAGAAGAATAAAGTAATAAAATGAATAGGTTTCCATTTGAATTTCATTTTTATTCCTTCTATCTCTGGCTCATCAAACTCTTTTAAAACTTCTAATAGAGAAACATTTAATTTGAAATCTTTTGGTAATATTGCATAAACTAATCCCATAAATATTATTGATGCTATTGGAACCCATAAATAAAAGGTTAGCGGAAGTAACTTAGGATCTCCAAAGAATGAGGCAGTTTGTAATATTGCACTAATTGACGATGCTACTGGAACGGTCATTACTACAAAAAGAGGAATCATTCCACAGGCAATTACATAAAATTCAGATAGTATTTCCACTTTTTCTATGGCTCCTAATAATTCTAACTTTCTATCTTCCATTAATCGTTCATATATTTCATGGAAAATGTTTTTCATCTCAGCTCCAACAATTAGAGAAGCTACTATGTTATAATAAACTGCCGACAATTTTTTACTTGGTGTCAATCTTGCTCTCCGTAAAAAAGTTGTTATAATGTCATAATTAAATATTTTAGTATCTTTAACAATTTCTTTAGCTTCATTACTCATTCCACCATAAATGTCTTCTTTTGATAAAGAACTAAATATCTCTACCACTGGAATGTTTGCTGAAGATAGGGCAGATATAAAGGCAAATGCATATGGTAGATTTTCATCAATACTTTTAGCTTTTTCTTCCATTATAATATAAGGATATAAAATTCCCAGTGAAATAATAACAAAAACTGCTACAAGGAATCCTAAAATTGCATAAAATATGTTAAACACTATTAAAAAAATGACAAAAATTATAAAACTCACAATAATTGAGGTTAAAAATATAATTGGTAAATATGTCGAAGAAACAGCATGTATTCCTGCTTTTAATAAAATCTCATCAAATTTTTCATCATCTACTTTAAAAACTTTTATAGCTAATTTGTAATACTTATTTTTTAAATTCTCAAAAAAGTCCAATTTAATCACCTTTATACTTCTCCCTATACTTACATATATTCTTGACAAATTCTTCAAAACTAAGCTTTGTTTTACTTAAGTTTTTCAAAAATTCAGCTCTTTTATAAAGTTCATCAATAATGTCTTTTTCTGAACTACCAACAAATTCTGCTATTCTTTTTAATAAATAACTCTTTCCAGAAAATTCAAAAGTATCCTCTTTAGGATTCCACCAAAAAACATCATGCAAAATAACATCATCAATTTTTGGGTTGTATTCTACAATCTCAGTTATACTTTTAGTTTTTCTAACAAACTTTCCTTTATAAATTAATCTAACCTGCATACATATTGCATTTAATTGTTCAAGCATAATTTTTGGGATATTCATCGGTTCGGCATTCAATCTTCTTATAACAGCTTCTGGAGATTTAGCATGTATTGTGGATAATGCCAAATGTCCTGTAGTTATTGCCTGGAATAAAATCTTTGCTTCTTCTCCCCTAACCTCTCCAACAATTAAGTAATCTGGTCTTTGCCTTAAAGCTGCTTTTAGTAAATCCATCATAGTTATTTCATATTCTTTTCCACCAAAACCCCCTCTTGTAGTTCCAGCAATCCAATTTTCATGAAACAATTTAATTTCTGGAGTATCTTCGATAGATACAATTTTCATTTCTGGTGGGATGAAGAGAGAGAAAGCATTTAGTAATGTAGTTTTTCCTGTAGCAACTTCTCCAGCAACCATAATAGAATTTTTATATTCAATGAGTAACCAAAGATATGCAAGCATTTCTGGAGAAATGCTACCATATCTTATTAAATCTGTTGGTAAAATAGGAGAATGTGTAAATTTCCTTATTGTAAATGTTGAACCATATCTGGAAATATCTTTTCCGAGAGTTACGTTTAATCTGCTACCATCAGGTAAAGAACCATCAACTATTGGATTAGCTAATGTTAAAGATTTACCACATCTTTGGGCTAAAGATATACAAAATGAATCTAACTCTTCCTCAGTTTCAAATTTTATATTTGTTTTTAAGTGTCTATATTTTCTGTGGAATACATAAACTGGTTTTCCAACTCCAGTACAACTAATATCCTCTAAATTCTCATCTTTCATAAGAACATCTATTTTTCCATAACCAGTGAGATATTTAATTAAATAGTAAATTATCTTATGTTTTGTTATATTGTCCAAAGTCAATTTTAAATCATTAAAAATTTCAAGAATTCTTTCTCTTAAATATTCTTCTAATTTCTCTTTTTCTATTTCTTCTATTGGAATATCTAATAATATTTGCACAGCTTTTTTCAGTTTTAAAAATAGTTCTTCTTCATCTTTTGTTAAAATTGGCTCAATAACTATATATTTTCCCATTTTTTCTATCTTGTCATAACCAATTATAACATTTGTCATGTCAATTGTCATTTTTTCATATATTTCGAGATTTTTAATTTCTTCATAAACTTCCTTTAATGTATCTTCATGCAATATATTATCTTTTGTATCTTTTTTTAATGATTTATTGAATAATTTTAAAACTTTTTTTAAATTGTCGATAATTCTTTTATTTTTATCTTTTGAATCCTCACTGGTCAACTTTAAACCATATTTTTTCATTGATATCACTTTACTTCAATTATATATCTATCATTAATTTTTCTACATGAAATTTTTGATATCTCATGGAGTTTGTTAGGCAAAAACTGAATGTTGTTGAATTTATGAATATACGTGTTATTTTGAAAAATTATAACAAACGAATTATTTTTAAATTCTATTTCACAGCCAAGTTTCTTTTCCTTATAGACCGTTATATTTCCTTCATTTGCTAAAATTATAGAATTCATTATTTCAGAGGTTATTTCCTTGTCAATTTTGTTTATGTATCTATATTTTCCAATCTCAATTAGTTCATAATAAACAGTTGATGTAAACAAAATAATCAAAGATGACACTAACATTAATAGGATTGATTTTATAATAATATTCATATTATCCCTTATCCTATTAATATATCATAAATATATACTTTTGAGTGATTAACATAATAGTATCTTACATTATTGGAGTAGTTTATTGTTATATCCCCTCCAAATTCATAAACTGATGAACCTAAGTATTTTATATAGTCAACATCTTGATATGGGGCTGAAATGTTGTAAATAAATATATATAATGTTCCTCTTTCAAGATAAACATCATAGCTGATTCCATCAATAGTTGTAATATTGAATAATAGGCTATTTGTTCCATTGGAGATTTCAACACTTTGTTTTTTTAAAACAACTTTAACTTCCTTATTAATTATTCTCTCTGAGTTTATTCCACTACAAATTACATCACTTATGAGATTTTTTAAAATTTTTATATTATTTTTTTCATTTTCTTTTGAAATTTGCGTTAAAGTATTGTCTATTACCTTATTTCCCCACTCATAGGCGAGAATAGAAAATATAAAAATTGTTATCATGACAAAAATCGTGGATATATAGATGTTCATTTTCTTCCCCTTCTATCTAAATAAATTGTCAATCCTATTATTCCAATACCTACAATAATCCCAATAATGCATAATAAATAATTTGTTAGATTTCTATTTTCGGAATTTATTTTATTTTCTAAAACTATCACATCATCGAGTGTTGAATCGTATAGCTTTACATATAAATACGGTTCTTTTAAGTATGCCGTTTTATTTGAAACAAAAACATTGTATTTTTTATCAAATGTAAAAGTTCCTTTTGGATTTTTGATTATATATGAGGTTTTATTTTCATCAATAGATGTAATATTCTTAACAGCATACCCATAAAATTTTGAGCTATTGAAGAACTTTGGATAGTAAATGCTACAGATTGATGAGATATTATCTAAATAAATTAAACTTACTACTTTTTTGTTTGCCTTATTATATTCTAAAATATATCTCCCATTTGTTTCAGCCAATTTATTTTCTACAAATATTACTATTTTTACATCATTTGGTGGAATTCTCATTCTAATTGGTCCTCCAAAGGAGCCAATATAGTCTTCAATCGATGGAATCGTTATGTTTATTGTATTATTGAGCTTATTAACACTAAAGTTATAGTAAAATACAACAGAATTCGAAGAATTTCTATAAAATAAGTTTGAGTAATTATAACCATAAATTTTTTCATAGAGAATAATTCCCGAAGATTTTACATAATAAGGATTGTTTGTTCCATTTATTATATCTTTAACATAAGCAGTATCATTTTTTATAGTAATATATAAAATTTCATTGTAATTTATATTTTCATAAAAGATATTAGAATTTGTAGTATTGGTAGTTATATTTAAAGGTTCTGAATTATTTTCTGCAAAAATAACAGTAATACTAATAGAACATAAAATTAATAAACTTAATAAATAAGCTATTTTTTTCATGCATCTCCCTCCATCTTATCTTATTTCAAACGTTATTTTTTTCTCTACATTTCCATATTTTGTTGAAGCAACAATCTTGAATATTATTGTATTTGGGATTTTTGTATGGTTTATTAAGATGTAGTAGTTAACACTTTTCTCAGATTTTCCTTTCAATAAAAAACTCTTTGTAGGACAATCCAAACGAATTAAATCAATTAAATTTGATGTATTTATGGCATTTCCATTAGATGCAGCAGCATAATATAATTTCCCATCTTCATCATAAAATCTCATTGAAGAATTGTAATCAGTCCCATTAAAATAGACAAAATATCCGCTATAATTGTAAGGATTTCCATCTCTATCTAACAATAGATTGTTATTGCTTTCATCTATATTTACGGAACACCACGAAACGTTTGAAGTTAAACAATAAATTCTTGTATTTATATTCAAATTTTCATCAATGTTATTTATAAATTCTAATTTTACTGTTTGTATAAATCTTTCTTCAGGATTATTCGTTATTTGTGAATCACCATTTAAATCAAGGTTTGTAAAATAAAATGTCTCAATTGAAGAAATTTCAATAGGTTTTATAATATTACCTATTGACGATTTTATTGTCGGAGTTATTTTTTCTGTAGCGTCGCTAAATACATTGTTACTCCAAGAGTAATAGGCAACGCCAACAACAATTGCAGCTCCAATTAACAATAACATTGTAATTATTAAAGACATTCCACAATTATTCATCACATCACCATTAAGTTTATGTAGATGATTATGAATATTCATAACAATAATGGAGTAAAATAAATTTTATAATATTTAAGATTATCCTTATAAATAAAAATATTTTTACAAAATTTATGAATTATGGTGACCTTTTGTATAATGTTAATGAATAGTTATTAATAATATTTATAATTTTATTATAAGGAAATATCATATTAAAAGTTAAGGTGTAAATATTATGAGATTTAAATTTATGGTATTATTAATGTTCATAGGGTTAGCGGTATTTACGGTAAATGGTTTAGAAATAAAAGATGTTGAATATTATGACAACTCCCAATATCTTATTATAACTATAAACAATCCAAATGACAAAATTAATGCTAATATATCAATAGTTGGATACATAAATAATAAAATAGATACAAAAGTTGAGATGTATAATTATACTATCCCAAAAAATTCTCTATTATTTATTAGAAAAAAATTGGTATTCAAAGAAAAAGGAGAACATAATATATCTATAATAATTAAAAGTAATAACACTATATACTCTTTTTTTAAAAAAATAAATATTACTTATGCATATGATAGTAGAGTCCCAATTTATAAAGAAATTATTACAAAAAATATTGAAATAGAAGGATTATATTTTGAAAAAGATCCTGCTTATTCGTGGCCATTTTATGACTTTATTTATGTAATTGTAAAAAACAATGATATTATACCCCATTACGTAAATATCTCATTAACATCTTCATTAAATGGAAACTATTATACAGTAAATGATAAAATAATAAAATCTAATCCACCGAATAGTTTAGTAATAAAATCTTGGACTCCATCTGTTTATATTCCTCCAAAATCTCAAAAAATAATCCCAATAAAAGTAAATTTCTATTATGCTGGAGATTACAAAATAGCTATAAATGTTATTGATGACGAAGGACATAGTGATAAGGAAGTATATAACAAAATATCTATAGAGTGTCCATTGTATATTTATAATGTCACCTGTGAGGAAGAATACAATAATTTTGCTTATTCCAACTGGTTCGATATTGAAGTAAATAATACTGCTGATTACGACATTTATGGAACATTATATGTGTTTTTATGTAAAAAAGAGGGCAATAATTATATTATTATAGACAATAAAACTATAAATAATTATTTTTTAGCAAAAGGTTTTTGTGAAGGATACTCTATCCCAATTAAGCTTAACACCTCAGCATTAAATCCTTACGATAAAGATTTTGTAATATTTGTGATATATAAAACTGGAACGATATGTAACTCATATCAAAAAACTTTTAAAAAACCTATAACAATTAATAATTTAGAAGTAAAAAACTATCCAAAAAATTACTATTTTGTTGATGAGAACATATTTTATGATGTCTATATAAATATAACTAATAATTTAAATAAATATATAAATGCAAATATTTCAATTACAGATATTTATAACAGAACATACTCAAAAGAAGTAAAACTAACTCCAAAAAAATATAAAAACTATAATATAATCAAATTTGATGGACTAAAAATTAATGCAAAAGATTTATCCCACGATGGAAAAATTAAACTAAAATTTACAATCACAGCTATTACTCCTCCTTATGAAAAATATTACATTATCAAAAGGTATGAGACTACTGAACTATCTTTAATTCCTACTCCACCTGTTTATATTCAAGATTCTCTAAATGACGAAATTTTTGTTGGATATTATCAAAATCTATCGTTTATTCTTAAAAAAGTCGTTGGAAAAACAGTTTATGCAAGATTATATATAACTGTCCCAGATGAAATTAATAATTCAGCGTTTTTTGAAGAAAAATACTTAAAAATTAGGACAATGGAAGAAATTCCTGTAAATATCAAAGCCATGTTTTTAAAAGAATATAATGGTCCTATATACATCCATGTTGATACAAATATGGGCGTTAGAGAATGTGTTGTAACGAGAATTATTGAAGCAAAGCCAATAATTTCATGTGAAGATGTGTATTTTAATAATTATACAGTATTTATAAAAATAAGAAATAGAACACAAGGTTTCGTTATGAATCAACCTATCGTTGGATATCCTACTAATGTTACTATATCTTTAGAGAGTTATGTTCCAAATTTAAAAGATATAGAAATCTGGGCCTCTGCAATGGATGAAAATGGAAGATTAATCAACTGCAGTAAGAAGAAAAAGATTAACATCTATGGAAATCATAAAAAAATTAATCTTGAAATCTTATTTAATGATTCATTAGAAGGCTATTTAATAATATATGCCAAAACTGGAAAAGCCACTATTCCTATATATTATAAACCAATTATGGTTACTTATCCAATAAAATTCGAGTTAAAATATAATTCATCAAATTCTTGGGCAGATTTAATTCTATCTCATAATTATCAAGTCCCATTAAAAGTTGTAGCTACAGTAAATAGGTATTCTAAAAAGATAACTATTTATCCATATAAAGAGACTATAGTTCCATTCTATGTTGGAGAAAATAGAAGTAATATATCAGTAACTATTGAGATATTAGATAATATCTCATCAATAAAAAAATTCAAAAAGACATTTTATTTTAACAAATTAAAAATGAATAGATACAATAATATTAGTAATTCATTAATTAATACTACAATTAATACCAAATATAATGAAAATACTACTAATAATTCGTTAATTAACATCACTAAATCTACCAGAAAAACAAGTAATATTACTTTACCTCCAAATATTGAACTTAATTCGAATAATACTACTAAAATTCATAATATTTCTAAAGAAAAGTTGGAATTATTCTATAATCTAACAGGACTTAATACTCTTAAAAAATCTTTATTTACCCTTAAAGGATTGTTATACTTAGTAGTTATAGGAATTGTTATTCTATTAATAGTCCTTTTAATGAATAAACATTTAGAAATATCATCTATAATTTTATATGTTCTCTATAAGATAAGATTTACTCATAAAAAATCCAAAAAAGAAATATGTGAAGAGTTAGTAAATCCACCAAAAGTTTATATGTCGAATATAATCTATTCACTGGGAGATACTGCAAGAATGGAAATATTATCTGAGGTTGATGTTAGTAATAGATTATATGTACTCTCTCCAACAAATAAAAAGTATAAAATAGAGTTAATAAAAATTGAAAGAAATAAGTATGTCGGGCTATTTAAAATACCTGAAAATGAAATTCCTGGTCAATATTTTATTATATATGATCCTATGAATTTATCAATTGCAGGATTTTTAGTTATTGATATAAAAAATAAGAAATTTAAATTTAAATAAGAAAAAGTAACTTTTATTTATTGTGCAGTATATGGCTCTGCCGTATTGTTATCTGGATAGTACCTTAAAAAGTAATGGGTTGTTCTTCCTTTGAATAGTTCTGGATGAATAATTGTTGCTAAATCTTCTAATACTTGATCAGTATTTATCAATCCAAGTTGATAGTAATCATCACTTTCACAGAACAATCTTCCATTCTTCACGGCTTTGAAGCTCTTATATCCTGGATGATCTTCTTTGAAGGTTGATAACCATGCTGTGCTTGAAGGTACTACCCAAATATCTGCATTTTTTGCTCTCTCTGCAAAGGTTTCATAATCTATACATGCACTGCCAGTTCCTGGAAGATCCTTAAAGATGTAATCTCCTCCACAGAACTCTATTCCCTTAGCGACATATGATTGTGCTTTTGGTACATAGGTCCCTCCAAATGATGGATAGTTTCTACCCCATGCTACTAATGGTCTGTTTTTACTTTTACTTAAAACTCTCTTAACATTTAATGCGTTCTTTTCTATTCTTGTAAAGTATTTACTTGCAACATCTTCTTTATTGTAAAATGCTGCGAACATTTTTACCCATTCACATCTTGCAAGATAAGAATTTTCTAAGTATTCTGCATCAGCAACATAAGTTAAGTTTAATTTATTACATTTCTCAATTATTTTATCTCCATCATATCCTGGATAAACAAACACAACTTGTGGTGAAATATTAATAATTAAATTCCAATTAGGATTATATGTTGAACCTACATCGATTATTGAACCATTTTCTAAACCTTTCTTGATATTATCAAAGTACCATTTATATTTACCGCCCCACATTATTCCCTTCACTGATGCAATCACTGAGCCATCATCATTTAGTGGCTCCATTAAAGCTATATGTGTAGAGCTCATTACAACAACTCTTTTTAATGGAACATTGATCACTTTGTCATATTTTCCTTCAGCCCATTTTGGAATTGGTTGACTTTCATTTTTTAATAGTAATCTCTGCCCAGTGGCGTCTTCAACTATTTTGTATGAATAAGTTTCGCCATTATATGGATTTACTTCATTTCCATATTTATCATAGTATATTATTTTTAGATTTTGGGCGTAATGTATTGGAAGGCATAATTGTTTTAGATGTGTAAATAAATATACCACATCAGTAAAATTTACATTATTATCCGCATTTAAATCACCATCATATTTTGAAATATTATTCATATGTTTAGATAAATACACAACATCCGCAATATTTACTGAGCCATCTCTATTAATATCACCTAATCTATGGTTATAATCTATTGCATGTACTATATTTAAAGATATAGATAGTAATATTATAGCAAATATTATATAATATAATATACTAATTTTCTTTATCATATTATCACCATTTAATATTTAATTTTATAATCATTAAGTAATTTAAAATGTCTTTAATTATATTTAAGTTTATCATAATCATATTTAAATGATAACCCATATATACGTTCACAATAATATTTTAAAATTAATAAAATAAAATTAAATTGGTGATATTATGAAAATGAAAAAATTTTTATTATTCATTTTCTTTATTTTACCAGTTTGTGTGGCAATAGATATTTCAACAAA
Organism: Methanocaldococcus lauensis; assembly: GCA_902827205.1. Taxonomy (GTDB): domain Archaea; phylum AGJL01; class Methanococci; order Methanococcales; family Methanocaldococcaceae; genus Methanocaldococcus; species Methanocaldococcus lauensis. The sequence continues at coordinate 660,213 of LR792634.1, forward strand.
CATGCCTTCTGAAGTTAAAGAAGGAGAGATTTTTAATTTAGAAGTTTATGCTAAAAATGTATCTAATTGTGGAGGTTTAGAGTGTGATATCTACCTTTCGGATAACCTCTTGGTTACTAATGTAACAAGTTATAATGTTGGAGCTGATTTAAATTTAACAATAAAAAAGAACAGAAGTGCTGCAATACAGTATGCGTTTTTGAATAACCCAAAAAATGGAGATTTTAAAGTTGGTGAATTCAAAATAAAGGCTTTGAAATGTGGAAACGCAACGATAACAATAAAGGCTATCGCGTCAGATAGTGAGGGGAATGCCATTAAAATCCCTCAAAAAACTGTAAATCTAAAAATAACCTCTGGAGAGTCTCAAAAAGTAGAGAAAAGAGAATCATACTCATTTAACCCAGTAATAGTTATATTTGCAGTTCTTTTAGTAGGATTGATAGCTTACATTATAATAAAAAATAGATAAGTAGTATAAAATAATATCAAAAATATTTTTTAAGTTTTGTTACTCTTATTTCTATTTTGTTTAAGCTTACAATTAATTCCTAAAAATGTTGTTCCAAATGAAGAGCTTACTAAATTTAACTTTAACATAGACGACAGAAAATCTCCTAAAAAATTGGAAATCTTTATTATATGTGAAAATGTAAGTATAGGGGAGTGAAATATTTACATTACTCTCTTGAATAAACCAACATGTTTTTTAGAATTAGTGTTTTTATAGATATTTTTTGACTTTATTCTATCAAGATTTAAATAGGAGAGAATAATAAGATCGAAATTTTTAATATTTAAAATTGTATGATTTTAAAAGTATTATGTATTTAAATATTTTGTTTATGTTATTTATAATTTATGGGTGATTATGATATGTTAAAAACAGAAAATCTTGCTGTTGGTTATCATAAGAGGATTGTTGTAGATAATGTAGATTTAGACGTTAAGGAGGGAGAAATTTTAGCAATAATTGGTCCAAACGGTGTAGGAAAATCAACACTATTGAAGTGTATAGCAACATATTTAAAACCGATAAAAGGAGTTGTTTATTTAGATTCAAAAATAATCCATAAACTAAAACCTTCTGAGTTAGCTAAAAAAATGGCAGTAGTTTTAACAGAGAGAGTAAATCCAGGAAATTTAACAGGATTTGATATAATTGCAATAGGAAGACATCCATATACAGATTTATTTGGAAGATTGTCAAAGAAGGATAAGGAAATTATTATAAATTCTGCGAAGGCCGTTAATGCACTACATCTACTTGAAAAAAACTTCCTTGAAATGAGTGATGGAGAAAGACAGAAGATAATGATAGCAAGGGCGTTAGCACAAGAGCCAAAGGTTTTAATTTTAGATGAACCTACATCCTTCTTAGATGCAAGGCACAAGATAGAGCTTACTTTGTTGTTGAGAAAATTGGCAACAGAAAAAAATCTCGCTATAATTGTAACTATTCATGATATAGAATTGGCATTAAGGATTGCTGATAAAATAGCACTAATCAAAGAAGGTAGGATAATATCTTATGGACATCCAGAAGATGTTATGGACAAAGAAACAGTAAATAACCTCTATGATATAAAAAATGCAAATTTTAGTAAAGAAATTGGTTATTTTGAATTAAAAAATGAAAATACAAGTGATAAAAAAGTTTTTGTAGTTTGTGGAGGGGGTAGTGGGGCTAATGTTTTGAGATATTTAGTTAAGAATGGGTATAAGGTTTATTGTGGGGTCTTACATGAGAATGATATCGATTATGTAATAGCTAAAACAATGGAAGTTGAGATTATTGAAGAAAAAGCATATCAACCAATTTCAGAATATAGTTTTAATAAAGCATTAAAATACTTAAAAATGTGTGATGTTGTGATAGATACAAACTTTCCAGTTGGTGAGATGAATAAATTAAACTTAAAACTTTTAGAGAATGCCAAAAAAGTTATAAAATTCAATGGAAGCATTAAAGATTTAGAATCTCAACTGTTAAAACATTATCAAAATTTATCTAAAAATTAAAAACTTTATTTATCAAATTTTATAATCTCTTTAACTTTTTTATGCCTTCTAAAGTCTAATGAGGTAGTTACATTACTTAAATATTTTTTTGCAATTTCTTTTGCCTTTAAAAGTTCTTCCTTTGTAGGTTTTCGTGCATTTAGATTATTGTTAAATGGAGTATATCCAATAATTCTATATTTAGCGTCCCATTTGCTTAAAAATTTTGCAATCTTCTCAATCTCATCAATATCCACAATATTTGGAATTAGAACAGTATCTACCTCAAAATTAAGTTTTTTCTTTGCTAAATATTCTATACATTTTAGGACATTTTTATTTGATTTTCCAGTTAAATATTTGTGTTTTTCATCATCATAAGCTTTTAAATCAACATGTATTTCATCAACAAATAAATCATCAACAATATTTTTTAAATAATATCCGTTTGTTGTTAAAATCACTTCTCTATTTTTACTCTTTAACAATCTTGTAAATTCAGGCAAATCTTTCTGGAGAGTAGGCTCACCACCAGCAATTAAGATAGTATTTACTTTCTTTTTATTACATAGATTATCAATTATTTTGCATAGTTTGTTTAGAGGGATTTCTTTATAACTATCCATCTTAACAAAACAATTTTTGCATTTAAAATTACATCCGTAACACATAACTGTTATTTTGTCACTAATACTCAAATAACCAATTTTCATAATCTATCACTTATAATTTTTCTATTTTATTCTCTGGAAAAATTATTGCATTGTTTTCACAGCACATATAAGAGCAGGCATTGCAGTTAATTATGCAATTGTATGGGTATTTAACAATAACTCTACCATCTTCTATATCATAGACACCTTTAGGGCAAAATTCAACACATTTCTTACAATTTTTGCATTTTTCATAGTCAATCTTTGGAAACCAGGGAATTTCTTTCCTTTTCTTTCCACCAAATTCCTCATATTCTATTTCCATTGTCGCATCATAAAGCATCTTATATAATCTTTTATTTGGTTCTCTAACAAGTTTCGTAACCTCTTCATAAGTATCATGTATTTCATTAATCCCTAATTCTTTTGATAGTTTTTTAATCTCTAAATTTAAAATCATAAATTCTCTGATTTTCTTTAAAAGTTCTTTTTTCTTTTCCATAATATCACCAAATTATTTTATTAAATTCCAAAAAATTTTTAATATGCATTAATATATAATTTATCAAAATTACTTAATAATTATTTAACTTAATCTGAATGGTGAAAATTATGATAAAGATAGGGTTTGTTTCAACTGTTGATAGTGATGATTTAGTTTTTGAAGAGGCATATAAGGAGGTAAAAAAGTATGGGATTGAATTTAAAATATTAGACTATAAATGTAGCGAGGAAGAATTTAAAAATTTTTTAGAATTTATTAAAGATGCCAACATTGTATTTACAAAACTCATGGGAGGAAAAAATGCATTTAAGTATTTTGATGAATTGAAGGCATTTGTTGATAAACATAATATTCCTTTTTTACCTTTACCAACATTAAACGAAGTTCATCCTGACTTGGATGAGGCAACAACTGTAAGTGAGGAAGTTAAGTTAAAGGTTATCAAATATTTGGGTTATGAAGGTGTTGAAAATTACAAAAATCTATTATTATACTTAGCTAATAAGTTTGGAGATAAAAACATTCCCTATGAAGAACCAAAACCCATGCCATGGCAAGGAATTTATTATAAAAATAAATACTTTGAAACTTTAGATGATTATTTGAATTATTTAAAAGAAATTGGAAAAGATATAAATGGCAAACCAATAATTGGAGTTTTATTTTATAGAAATTGGTTTATTGCAAATAATATCGATTATCTCAACGATTTAATTGAAATTATTGAAAATAAAGGAGCTATTCCATTAACAGTATTTACATCCCATTTAAAAAATGAATTAGGGGCTATTGGGACATTGGAAGTCTTTAAAAAATTTTTCTATAAAGATGAGAAGCCATTTATTCATGCTTTAATAAACACAACCATGTTTACCTTATCTATGGGAGTAAAAGCAGATATCTTAAAAGATGAACCAGAATTTTTGAAAGATTTGAATGTTCCAATTTTGCAGGGAATTGTAAGTACAGGATTTATTGAAGATTGGGAAAAATCAATATCTGGAATTAATCCTATTGACTTAGTTATTGGAATGGCTATGCCTGAATTTGATGGAGCGATAATACATTTCCCAATAGGAGGAAAGAAAAAGGTTAAAGATGGAGATGTTGGAGTTCCAATTATAAAATACAAATCAATAAAAGATAGAGCTGAGAAGATTGTTGATTTAGCTATAAGATATGCAAATTTAAAATTAAAGCCAAACAATGAAAAAAGGATAGCAATAATTTTTCACAACTATCCACCAAGGAATGATAAGATAGCAAGTGCTTTTGGATTGGATAGCCCAGAAAGTGTTTTAAATATATTAAAAGAATTAAAAAAGAGAGGTTTTGTTGTTGATGAGTTATATGAAAATGGAACTGAATTAATTAAAAAAATGCTAAACTATGCAACAAATGATAAGAGATTTTTGACAGAAGAGGTTATAAAAAAGGCTGTAGGAAAAATTAAAAAGGAAGATTATGAAAAATGGTTCAGCTCATTATCTGAGAAAGTAAAAAAAGAATTAATCAAAAATTGGGGAGCAATTCCTGGGGAAGTTATGAACTTTGATGGAGAATTAATAATTCCAGGAATAATAAATGGAAATATCTTCATCTCTGTTCAACCTCCAAGAGGCTTCGGAGAAAATCCCTCTGCAATTTATCACTCTCCAGATTTGCCACCAACACACTACTATATTGCCTTTTACAAATGGATTAAGGATGTTTTTAAAGCAGATGCAGTAATGCATATAGGGAAACATGGAAGTTTAGAATGGCTTCCTGGAAAAGGGGCAGGGTTATCAAGAGATTGCTATCCCGATATTTGTATGGAACTTCCTAATGTATATCCATTTATTGTAAATAATCCAGGAGAAGGAACGCAGGCAAAGAGAAGGGCTTATGCAACAATAATAAGCCACTTAATTCCTCCAATGACAACATCTGATTTATATGGGGATTTAGCTGAGTTAGAAAGAGAAATAGATGAATATTATGAAGTAGATAATAAAGAAAAGAAGAACTTTTTAAAGAAAAATATTTTAAATAAAATTAAAGAATTGAAGTTAGATGAAGATTTAATGGATGGAAAAGTTATAGATGAGAATATTAATGAAGAGAATTTTGAAAATCTTTTAAATAAAATTCACGATTACTTAGAGGAGTTAAAGAATAGGCAAATAAATGAAGGATTGCATATAATGGGAGTTCCATTAGAAGGGGAGAAATTAATTAATATGCTCTTTATGATTATTAGATACCAGTTTAACTATTTAGAAAAATTGGCAGAGATTTTGGGATATCGAAGCTTCGCTTCGAGTAACGAAAACCGAAGGTTTTCGTCTAATGATTTGGATAAACTAAATGAAGAAAAAGGAAAAAATCATAAAATTATTGATAAAATAAATGAAATTGGATTAAATTTATTGAAGGAGTATATGGAATACAACTTTGATGAGAACAAAATTAATGAGCTAAAAACAATAAAAATTAATTCTGAACTAAAAGAAATCTTAAAAACCGTTTCAAAAATATATAGAAATTTAATGAGAGTAAATGAAGAGATTGAAAATGCAGTAAATGCCTTGGAAGGGAAATATGTCCCACCAAGAATAGCAGGGGCTCCAACAAAGGATATAAACTGCCTTCCTACAGGAAGGAACTTTTATTCATGCAATCCTCAGGAGATTCCTACAAAATCTGCCTATGAGATGGGAAAGAGATTGGCTGATGATTTACTTAAAAAATATTTAGAAGAAGAAGAAGGCAAATATCCAGAATATGTGGGAATTATCGTTTGGGGTTCCCCCACAATGAGGACTAAGGGAGATGATATTGGAGAGATTTTGTATTTGCTTGGAGTTAAGCCAGTTTGGGATAAGATGGGTAGAGTTGTAGGAATAGAGGTTATACCATTAGAAAAATTAGGAAGACCAAGAATTGATGTGACTTTAAGGATTAGTGGCTTGTTTAGAGATACTTTTCCACAAGTTATTGACTTAATCGATGAGGCAATAAGGACTGTTGCTAATTTAAATGAGCCAGATGAAATGAATTATGTAAAAAAACACTACAAACAGGAGGTTGAAGAAAAGATAAAGAGAGGGATGGATGAGAAAACTGCAAGAGAAACATCGTTATATAGAATATTTGGCTGCAAGCCAGGATGTTATGGAGCTGGAGTTGCTGATTTATTGACTGAGAAGAATTGGAAATCTTTGGAAGATTTGGCAAAGGTTTATGTTGAATGGGGAGGTTATGCTTATGGAAAAGGTATTTATGGTGTTGATGCAAAGGAGGAATTTATTAATAGACTTTCAAAGATTGAATTAACTGTTAAAAATGAAGATAGCCAAGAATGGGACATTTTTGAGGGAGATGACTTCAACAGTTATCACGGAGGAATGATTGCAGCAGTAACTTATTATTCTGGTAAGCAACCAAAGAGCTATATTGGAGATACATCAAATCCAAATAAAATTAAGACAAAACATTTGAAAGAGGAAGGAAAACAAATATTTAGAACAAAAATTATGAATCCAAAGTGGATTGAAGGTATGAAGAAACATGGATATAAAGGGGCGAGTGATTTCTCAAAGTATATTGAGCATATGTTCCAATGGGATGCAACATCAAACATAATAGATGACTGGATGTATGAAAAAATTGCTGAAAAGTATGTTTTTGATAAGGAAATGGAAAAGTTCTTTAAAGAAAATAATCCTTATGCCCTATTAAATATAACTGAAAGGTTATTGGAAGCGATAGAAAGAAGATTGTGGAAAGCAGATGAAGAGACAAAAGAAAAGTTAAGAAAGAAATACTTAGAAATTGAGGGAATGATAGAAGAGAAACTTTAATTTTAATTTTTTGATAATTTTATAACTGTTTAGTAATACTAATTTATATTTTTATATTACTTTTAGTAACATTTATAAAGATAAATCATAAATTATATACAATAATTTTTATTATATTATTACACAACTATGTTAGTAATGAGGTTGAAAGTAATGGTTAAAAAAATATTATTAACCTTTATGATACTATTAACGCCAGCAGTATTTGGAGAAAATGTTGGAGATATAAATGGTGATGGTTCAATAAATATCGCAGATGTTGTATATTTGTTTAAGCATTTAAGAGATGTAGGAATAGAAAAAGGAGATTTAAACTGTGATGACTCCGTAGATATCGCAGATGTCGTATATCTATTTAACAATATTCAACAATGGAGTCAACCTGTAGTCTTTGCTAAAAACTTTGAAATAGAATACTACGATGCTAATGGAAATCCTGTAGGTTATAATGACAATTGGACGTATAAAATTGTAATAACAAAATACGGAAATGCTGTTTATAATAAATACTGTATTCTAAGGAAAGGAGATCAACCATCAAGTAATTTACCTTCCGATGTAAAAGTTATACATACTCCTGTAAAAAAAGTAGCTACATTAAGTGCGATCCAAGTAGCAATGCTCGAGGCTTTAAACGATGATAATGTAAAAAAATCCATAAGAGGAGTGTCTAAATCCATATACAAAAAAATAAAAGATTATGGAATATTTCCTGATTTAAAGCCATATATTGATAATGGAAATATTGTTTCAATAGGAACATGGAGTTCAATTGATAAAGATGTTTTATTAAGTATAAGTCCAGATATTGTTTTTATCCCATGGACACATGGTTATTTAGTTGAGGATATTAATACAGTAAGTGATTTAGGCTTAAATTACCTCGTAACCGTTGAATCAAATGAACCAACATTCCTTGGAAAAGCAGAATGGGCAAAAGTATATGCGGCATTTTATAACTTAGATGATAAAGGAAATGATTTTTTACAGAAAGTTTGGAAAAAGAGAAATGATCTTATAAGAATAACAAGAAACGCTGACTATAGACCAAAAGTAGCAATGCTCTACTGGTCACCATACTCTGGACCTTGGGTATATTGTGCCCAAAACTGCTATGCAAAATTGGTTACAGAGTTTAAAGGAGATTATATGTTTAAAGATATTCCAGGAACATCTTATGTTAATCTTGACAAAGAAACAACATTAGAACATTTACAGGGATGTGAAGTATTCATCTATATGAACTGGAACTCATTAAAAGAGCCAATGGACACACTTGAGGAATTAAAGGAAAAAAGACCTGACTTAGCTCCTATATTAGATCATGCAAAGAGAGTGTATGTATCTAAATATAACTACGCATATGATGGATATGTAAATATGGACTTACTAATGGAAGATTTTGCAAGAATGATTCATCCAGAATGCTTTGATGGAGGAGATAGCGAATTACACTACTTCAAGAAGTTGAAATAATAAAAATAAAAAATTTTTTAATGGAACTTTGGCTGTAATGAACATCTTATTGGTAATGGTAATGGTCTATATGGGTATCCAGCAGTTTCTTTTTTGATTCTTTCAATCAACTCATCTAATGTCATCTTCTCTTTATAAGGCTTTTTTAATGTTGATTTTTCTCTAATTGTTACTGTTAATTTTCCAGATTTCATTTCTTCATCTCCAATAACAACAACGTAAGGAATCCATTCACTTCCTGCATTTCTAATCTTTTTGCTTACTCTATCTTCTCTATCATCAAAATCTGCTCTAATATTATTCTCTCTTAACTTTTCAGCTACTTTTAAAGCATAGTCATAATGTCTATCAGCTACTGGAATAACTCTAACTTGTATAGGGGAGAGCCATATAGGAAGAGTTGGAGCTTTTCCTTCTTTAGCTTCTATAGCGGCTTTTTCTAACAAACCACATAAAACTCTCTCAATTGAGCCAGTAGGAGAGCAGTGCAATATTATTGGATATACTTCTCCTTCATTTGTATGCACTTTTATGTCAAATCTTTTAGCACTTTCAACATCTATTTGGACAGTTGGATTTTCAATAGGTCTTCCTAAGCTATCTATTACAGCAATATCTACCTTACCAACCCAATAGTGTTTTCTCTTAGGAAGAATTTCTAAGATAACATCTTTTCCATATTTATTTTTGTATTCCTTAGCTATCTTAAAGAACCAATCTCTATGCTCATCAAAGAAATCTTTTGTGAATCTAAAGATTACTGAATAACTTAAATTCAAATCCTCTCCTGTCTTTAAACACTCCCAAAATTGTTTCTCAAACTCTTCCATTGCTTGTTTTAAATCTAAGCAGACAGTATGCATATCTGGCATTGTAAATGCTCTTAACCTCTTTAAACCTACTAATTCTCCTCTTTGTTCATATCTAAAGCTGTATGTTGATAACTCATATAGTTTTAAAGGCAAATATCTTGGCAACAAATACATGTCCTTTTTCATCATAAACTGCCCAAAACATGCCGCAAATCTTAACATTAACTCCCTATTTCCTTGTCTAAACCTATACTGCCTCTCACCAAATTTATCAGCGTGTTCTCTAATAGCAGGATTTCCTAAATCATACATAATTGGTGTTTCTACTGGCATTGCCCCCATTTTAACTACCATGTTATAGACATAATCTGCCAATAAGTCTCTAATCAACTTACCTTTTGGATACCATCTAAAGTGTCCAGGGTCTGATGCCTCTTCATAACTGCAAATATCCTTTTCTTTGATAAACTTTACATGTGGTGGTTCTTCTCGTTCTTTATTTTCTTTAATTCCCAATTCATGTTTAGCTAATGCCAAAAGCTCTTCATCTTTGATTATATTAATATTTTCTTCACGTATCTCATTAACTTCTTCTGTTTCAGGATTTAATAAATAAAACTTAGATTCTTCTCCTTTCTCTTTCTTCTCTTCCTTAGCTACAATCTTTCTTGATAACTCACTTAATGGATGTCCTTTACAGCTAATTTTAAATGCTTTATACCATCCAAATGGTGCCCTTAACACATTATAGCCCTTTTCTTTCAAAATATTCTCAATATCTTTCAAAACCTTTATAGCTGTTTCATGTGAAGATAAATCACTTGATAAATGGGCATAAGGATAAACAACAATATTATTAACCTTTAACTGATTAGCAACTTTCTCAATCTCTTCTACTGCCCCTATAGCAATTCCTTTTGGGTTATTTTCATCCTCTCTCTCCACTGCAATAAAGCAAGCTAAACACTCCTCTAATTTGCCTTTTAAATTCTTAGTTTCTTCTGCAATTTTAGTTTTTTGTTTTGCCTCAAACTCTAAATAATCAGAGTGGATTAATAGCATCTTCATCTTATCCCTCAATTAACTTTTAAATAAAGATAATTATAAAAGTAATGTATTATTAAATATTTTTGCTAAGTTATACATTAAATATTTATTAACAATAATTGGTGTTAGTTATGGGGCATTTAACTCTTAAAGATGCAGTATTTTTAACAATAACTTCTATTGTTGGTGGAGGGATTTTTGTTTTATCTCCTTTGACATATATGATGTTTGGGAAATCTATAGTATGGGGTTGGATTTTATTAATATTTGTATCTTTAATTATGGCATCTCCTTTTGCTTATGCTTCAACAAAGATTAGTGAAAGTGGAGGAGTTTATAAGTTTATAATAAAAATTTTAGGGAGAGAGATTGGAGTTTTTTCAGCTTATATATTATGGCTCTCTGGAGTTTTTGCCTTATCTGGAGTTGTGTCATTCTTTGAGATAATTTTTAATACAGTGTTTAATGTTCCTTATGTTGGATTGCTCTTAATTATTATTTTAACAGCTTTAATATTGGGTGGATTAAAAATTGTAGGGAACTTCGTCAGAATCTTTGGGATTTTAACGATAACGATTATTTTATATATAGTATTTTCAAACGGCATAAAAATTGATAATTTTGGAGAGTTCAATTTAAAAAATGCCATTCTAACAATTTATTTTGGATTATGGACAGCTACTGGCTGGGAAGGTATAACAATGCCATTATCAGCATTTAAAAATCAAAAAGCTATAGCTTATGGGCTTTTAATAGGAACTTTTATTATTGGAATTTTATATTTATTGTTTTCTTTAACTGTAATATCTTTAAATGTAAAAACAAACAACTTGAATGAGATATTAAGAATATTAATTGGAGATAACTTATTTTTATTGGTTGGGGTATTGATAATTATATCAAGCTGTGCGTTTAGCGTTTTATTTACATTATCTTATATGCCTTACGGAATGGGAAAGGATAAAATATTTCCTCAAATATTTACAAAATTGAGAAGAGATATTCCACATTATGGAGTTATCTTAAATACTCTATTGGTTATAATTTTATTAATTTTTGATGCAAAAACATTGGTAGATATGAGCATGTTCTTTACATTAATAGCCTATTTTTTACTTTATTTATCTGTATTTAAAGAATCTTCAGGAAAAATAAAAATCGTCTCGTTACTTTCTCTATTAATATCTGGGATGCTAATATCGTTTAGGGTTTATGACATTATATTAGTGTTACTATAAAAAACTGAAAAATAAATAAAAATAAATAGATAGTATGTAATAATTTGAACTAATTGTGTTAAAAATGAATTAATGAATTTATGTATTCAATACATCTTTTAAGATTTTAATTTTATCGTATAGTTCTCTTGAATTTCTAATATCATCGGTAGTAGATACGATTAATATCTTGTCATTTTCTTCAAATATCTTCTCAAAACGTTCTTTATCTAAATCTTTAATGTATATTCTACAAAATCCTTTATTTTCATATACTTTTAGTTTCTCTTCTGCAGTTTTATTATATTCTTCATTATCCATCATTCCTAAATGTTCCCAGAGTATTATTTTGTCTTCTTTAGTATTTATCATAAAATCAGGTAGAAGGTTCTCATAAGGAATTTCATATTTATAGTCAATGCCTTCGTAATATAATAAATTAGCAATTAAACATTCTTGCCAACTTCTAACAATATCTCCTTTTAACGTTATAATCCTCAAATCTTCTGGATACTGTCTTGGGTCTATTGGAGAATTAAATAGTATTGAATATCGCCCAATAACTTCAGAATATTTTCCAGCATTAAATAAAGTGTCTAAATTATCAGTAATTATATATAATTTCTTTTTAGCTCTCGTTATAGCAGTATATATAAGTTCTTTTGAGATGTTGTAATATTTTGGTAAAACAAATATAACATTTTCAAACTCGCTTCCCTGTGATTTATGGGTTGTTATTGCATAAGCATATTCAAGTTTTTCAGTATTCAGTAAAAATTTATTTTTTAAATTTTTCATTAGTTCTTCTTTATTTTTATATCTAAGTGATTTATAGTTTCTCTTTAAATAGTTTATTAATTTCTCTTTAGTATTTTTGCTTATTCCTATATAGGCTTGGACTGTTGGAAAATAAAACTTCACGACTCTATCCTTATATCTTGTAAAACTTACATATCCCATCATTCCATTAAAAACTCCATGATTATGTATAAGTTTATTTCTGTTATAGTCCCAAACATCTAAATTCCAAATATTTTCTGTTTGTATTACCTTATCCGCATAGCCCCAGCCACAAGTAAATTTAAACTTTATAAAATAATTCCTAATAGATTCATTTATATATTTAGAGTCATCTCTAATCCACTGATTAATCCAATAAGAACTCAAGAAACCTCTATTTTTTGTATAAGTTAAAATTTGGGCTTTATCATAATATACAAAATATTTAAAGAAATCTCTATAATTATCAGGATATCCTCCATAGTCTCTTATTATTTCATCAATGGCATATTCTAATGCCTTTTGTGGATTATCTTTCCAAACTAAAACAATTATTCTCTCTATTCCATTTTCATCTTTAAGTGAATATTTTGTAAATCCATTAAATTCCTCTTTAAAAGATTGTAATTCTTCAATAATTTTGTATTTATTCTCTTTATTGACATTTAAGAATAATTCAGAGAATTCAACTATTCTCCTTGACTCTGCTCTTAAACAAATTTTAAGTTCAGCAATGTATTGTTTATTTTTTTTCCTTTTTAAGTATTGATATAAATCAAAGAATGGTTTTCCAGCTTCTACAGGTGGAAGTTGATTTACATCCCCTATAAATATAATTCTTTTTAATTTTCCTAAATCTATACATTGTAATAGCTTATAGAGAAGTTCTGTTCCTACCATTGAAGCTTCATCTATTATTAGGACATCTATATCTTTTTTATTTTTATGAGATATTTTTATTTCTTTATACTCTCTATCGTATTTACCACAACTTATAACAAACCTATGAATTGTAGTAGGATCATATACACATTTATATTCATTTATAATATCTTTAAGAGTATCTCTAACTCTAACTCCTGCTTTTCCTGTTGGAGTTAGAATAACAATATTTTTAGGATTTTCTTTTTCACAGATAATATCTAACAATACTTTAATTACTGTTGTTTTTCCTGTGCCTGCGGGACCTGTTAATATGGAGCATCCATTTTCTAACAATGTTTTTATTGCCTTTGTTTGGGCTTCAATGGCTTTTTTATATAACTCTTCTGATATATTAATAGGTTTTTTATCTTTTAATTTTTCTTTTATCTCATCTTCACTGATTTCTACCTTCCATGATTTTTTTAACATTTCATCAATACTTTTTTCAATCTCCTCTTCCATTTTTCTAATATCTTTTAATGCAAATAATTTTATGTTATAGGTTCTATCAAGTTCATCTTTAAAGGTAGTTTCATTTATCCAAATTTTCTCTTTAATGTAATCTTCATGCTTATCAATCAACTCTAAAAATCTATCAAAATCTAATCTAACTTTTTCAGGAATATATTTATTTATTTCATTATAATAATATTTTAAGTCCTTTTTAACGGAAGGTAAATCTTTTGGAGCTAAAGGTAAAACGGTATGACCATCTAATAAAGCTTTTTTTAATATAGCAATAAGTAATGCTCTTATTCTATGCTTATTTATAATATCAAAATTATCATTCAATCTTTTCTTTTCCCAACTATCAATTTCCCAGAAACTTATATCTAAAAACAATTGTTCTTTTGGTCTTAACTCTTCATAAAGTAAATATGGATTGTCTAAAATCTTTTCTATATCAATAAATCCTCTATCATGCTGTTTAAAAATTTCTTCAATTTGTGATTTAGTTAATGAGTAGTATGGAATGTAGTTTATTAAATAGTCTTTTAAAAATTTTAAGTTTTTTTCATTTTCTTTTAAAGATTCTTTAACTTTTTTATACATTTCTTCTTCTTTTCTATTTTTAACAGCATCAATATACTTAGAAATGGCATCTTCTACTCCACAAAATCTCAAAACTGAAGGTAATGATGGATACTTAATTTTTAATTTTTTTAATTCATCTAATTGCTTTTTAATTCTTTCTTCATATTTTTCAATTTCTATATTCCTAAACTCTTTTAACTTCTTTTTTAATTCTTCATGTTCTTCCATTAAATTTTTGATATTTTTTATAATTTCTAACGCTTTTTCTAAGATAATACATGAGAATTCATTTGGTAGGAAGTTTGTGGTATATAAAAATGATTTTTTCAATTCGTTTGGAATATCTAATATTAATTCTTCAGGAATATTCTCATATCCAAAGTATTCTCCTAATTCCTGATAAGGAATTATAAAGACTATATCCTCAGGGTCAAATTCAATAGAAATATATGGATATATCTTTCTATAATCATATAAATCCTCAAAAAGTGATTTATAAAACTCTTCATTATTTAGTTTGTTAAAATTTTGTTCTTCAATTTCTTTAGATATAACTTTTTTTATTTTTATTAAGGTTACATTCAACAACCAATTTTTTTACTTTAGGCTTAACACATGCAACTAACAATCTATCATCAACAACAGGGTTTTCTCTACAATACAAAAAGCATAATGCGTCATCGTTGTAGTAGAAATTAAACCAGTAATCTAAAAAAATATCTTTTAATGCATCAATTTTCTTATTTACAGTCCATCCATAAACCATGCTTTTAAATTCGTAATTATAGAACAGATTTATCTCATTACCACATGCATCCCACTTTTTACCGTTGTATTCAACTTCATTTGCTATCTTTCCAGCATTATTTTCACATTTAATTTCTTCAATTGGATTTTTCCCATATTGTAATCCAAATTTACCTTTTTTAATATGTCTAAAACTCTCACAATATTTATTCTCTTTAGGATTTCTACAGATTTTACCATTCCAACCACTATCATGCCATGCTATTAATGTGGTGAGATGCATATAATCCCCCCACTCTGTTTGCGATATTTATGATTTATTTTATTATTTTGCTATTTTATTGTAGAAATATTTGGTTTTATATATTTGTGGTTATTAATATCTGGGATGCTAATATCGTTTAGGGTTTATAACTTCATAGAAAAAATTTTTCTATAAAAATTTTTATAATATCTCATCAAATAGGTAATTAATAAATTAAAGTTTTTGGTGGGATTATGATAATTTATAAAGAAGAGAACGAAATTATCAAAAAGGCTCTTGAAAACATAGATATTCCAAATAGAGTTTATATTTTCGATACAACACTTAGAGATGGTGAGCAAACTCCAGGAGTTTCATTAACTCCAGAAGAAAAGATAGAAATTGCTATAAAATTGGACGATTTAGGTGTTGATGTTATTGAAGCTGGTTTCCCTGTTTCTTCCATAGGTGAGCAAGAGGCAATTAAAAAAATCTGCTCATTAAATTTAAATGCTGAGATTTGTGGTTTAGCAAGAGCTGTAAAAAAAGATATTGATGTAGCTATTGATTGTGGTGTAGATAGAATACACACATTTATAGCAACATCTCCATTGCATAGAAAATACAAATTAAAGAAATCTAAGGAAGAGATTATTGAAATAGCTGTTGAAGCAATAGAGTATATAAAAGAACATGGAATTAGAGTGGAGTTTTCAGCAGAAGATGCCACAAGAACAGAGCTTGATTATTTAATAGAGGTTTATAAAAAGGCAATTGATGCTGGGGCAGATATTATTAATGTCCCAGATACAGTTGGTGTTATGATTCCAAGGGCAATGTATTACTTAATAAATGAGCTAAAAAAAGAAATAAAAGTTCCAATATCAGTTCATTGCCATAATGATTTTGGATTAGCAGTAGCTAATTCATTAGCTGCAGTTGAAGCTGGAGCAGAGCAAGTGCATTGTACAATAAATGGTTTAGGAGAAAGAGGAGGGAATGCTGCATTAGAAGAGGTTGTTATGAGCTTAATGTCAATTTATGGTATAGAAACTGAAATTAAAACTGAAAAACTTTATGAAATTTCTCAACTTGTATCAAAATACACTGAAATTAAAGTTCAACCAAATAAGGCAATTGTTGGAGAAAATGCCTTTGCTCATGAAAGTGGAATACATGCCCATGGAGTTTTAGCTCATGCATTAACCTATGAGCCAATTCCACCAGAATTGGTTGGACAGAAGAGGAAAATAATATTAGGTAAGCACACAGGAACTCATGCAATTGAGGCAAAGTTAAAAGAGCTTGGCATTGAGATTGGTAAAGACATAAATAAAGAGCAATTTGATGAGATAGTTAAGAGAATTAAAGCCCTTGGAGACAAAGGAAAGAGAGTTACCGATAGAGATGTTGAAGCAATAGTTGAAGATGTTGTTGGTAAGTTAGCTAAAGAAGATAGAGTTGTTGAATTAGAGCAAATAGCAGTTATGACTGGAAATAGAGTTATTCCAACGGCTTCAGTTGCTTTAAAGATTGAAGAAAATCTTAAAAAAAGTTCAGCCATTGGTGTTGGACCAGTGGATGCAGCCGTTAAAGCTATACAAAAGGCAATTGGAGAAAAAATCAAACTTAAAGAGTATCATATAAACGCCATAACCGGAGGAACTGATGCATTGGCAGAGGTTATTGTAACATTGGAAGGATATGGAAAAGAAATTACTACAAAAGCAGCAAGTGAAGACATAGTTAGAGCTTCAGTTGAAGCAGTTATAGATGGAATTAATAAAATTTTGGCAAAAAAAGAAAAATCATAAAGCCATCATTATAATTTTTTATTTTATAAAATTTAATTTATAAATTTAAATTAACAAATTCAAGTCTCGAAAATAATAAAATGTTGGAGGGTCCCTTACGGGTTCCCCTCCAACATCCTCTAACGTGTAACGCAGGATGTAGGATACCCAAAGATGGTTAGCGTTGCACGCCCACCCTGATATCTCATTAAGTATAAATTCAATATTTATATTTTTCTTATTAAATTTTTTAGAGCATCTCTTTAACTTTCTTAATGAGCATCTTCAATATCTCTCTGTCTGGTAAAACGCCTTCTGGAGGATCAATAACTTTTCTTAATTTAATTGGAACACCATCCATTCTATATGCTGTTCCTTCAACTTCAACTCCAGCAATTGCTGGGGGGATTATAATATTCGCTAATTGAGTTGTTGGAGTTTCATGAGGTTCTATACATACTAATGGTATTTTTGCCATGTGTTTTACAGCTTTTTGTGGGAAGTGAGCCCCTGGGTCTGAAGCAATATTTAACATCATGTCAGTTTCTCCTCTTTGTAATAAATCGTTAGCTGTAGTCTCTCCAGGATTGTATCTTGGGTAACCTCTTGAGAAATCAATGCCAAATGGATAACCTGTAACCCAAGTTAAGACCTGGTTGAATCCATTTACGTTGTAGTGACCTCTCATTGGCATTAATCCGAATTTTGTATATGCATTTAAATCAATTACTAATTGAATAGCATTATCAATGTTTCTATGCTTACCCCTTGTCATTGTTACTCCCATTGCGAAAAACAACTCTCCAAACTGAGCATTTTTACAAATTTCAACTGCCTCATAGATTAAATCAACTGGAACTCCAGCGACTCTATCAACTTGTAATTCAAATCCTTTTAACACTGCTCTCATTGCACTAACTAATTCATAATCTTTGTGGGGTTCAACCTGTAAGTGTATATCAGCCAATTTCGCAGTATCTGTCTCTCTTGGGTCTACAACAATCATAGTTCTGTCTTCTCTTCCTCTTTCTCTGAAAAATCCTCTTGCAAATATTGAATATCTACTCATGTGTCTTGGGTGGGCGTGCATTGGATTACTTCCCCAAAATATAACTACATCAGCTCTGTTTTTAACTTCTCCTAATGTACAAACTGGGTATCCTACATCCTGCAATGCCATAACTGAAGGTCCGTGTCAAACACTTGCTGTATTGTCAATAACTGCCCCAACTAATTCAGCTAACTCAACTCCATACATTTGTGAATGACATTCAGTTGCACTCCATCCATAAATTAAAGGTAAGGATGATTCAACTAATAATCTTGCAGTCTCTTCAATTGCTGTATCATAACCAACTTTTTTGAAATCATCTTTTTTGTTCTCTCTCATTAAAGGTTCAGTATATCTAACAGCCCCCTCGAAGTGCATAAACTTTGCATTTCCAATTCTACAAGCATGTCTTGTCCCTACTATGTGGTTATCTTCAACTAATATCTCTAAATCATCACATAATGTCGCACAAAATGGGCATACTACATTTCTAACGACTTTTACCATATTTACTCACCTAATATTATATATTATTCTATTTACTTAAGTGTTAAAACATTCTTTTTTTCAGCCTCAGCGCAGGAGAGGCAGAGGAGGCACATTACGCAGTAACCTTTTAATGGAAGTTTTTTACTCTTAGTGAGTCTTAGTGTCTTCATTGGGCAGACTTCGACACATTTTCCACATTTATCACAGAGGTAAGGGCTGAATTCGATTCTGTTGTATTCCTTACCATTATGTTCTATTTTACCCAACTTTAAAGCACCAGTTGGGCAAGCTACAGTACATGCTCCACAGACAATACACATTCTAACTTCTTTCTTCTCTTCATCTACGACTATTGCCTCAGTAGGACAGACAGATGCACATTTCTTCAATACATCGAAATCTTCTTCTACAATAACTAAACCTTCGTCAGTTATCGGATGTGGAGAAGCTAATTTAACATCCAACTCTAAAGCATCGACTGGACAGATATTTACACATAGCTTACAAGCGGGACATGATTTTGGTGGAACAACAACCATATTTTCCTCATCAACCTTAATCATATCTCCTGGACAGATTTCAACACACTTTAGACAGTAAATACATTTTTCTGCATCAACATCAAATTTCTTAACTTCTTTTCTTCTCTTCTTAGGTATCTTACCCGCTACAAATATCGCATTCCACGGACATGTTTGGGCACAAATACTGCAGTAAATACACTTACTTTTATCAATAACTGCCTTGTTATCTTTTAGTGTTATTGCATCTACTGGACACTCTGGAACACAGATTCCACAGCCTACACAAGCATCTGTAACTGCTATCGGTTCTTTCGGAGCTTTAACTTCTTTCTTAGGTTTGTCTATAATTCCTGGTAAGGATATTATTTCAATTGGACAAACCTCTATACATTTTTGACATAAAACGCAATGTCCTTTTGAGTAAGGAAATTCATCGTCAACCTTCTTAATTCCTACAGGACATACCTCCGCACATTGCCCACACTTCTCACACTTATGAGCTAAGTAATTAACTCTCTTCACAGTTTTTCCTTCAATCTCTATCTCTTCCTCTACTAACGCCCCTGTCGGGCATACATTTACACACTGCATGCATAAATTACATACCTTAAAACTATCTATATCTATCGCCTTTGTCGGACATTCTGCTTGGCATGCATAGCAAACTAAACATGCTTCTTTTTGTATGGTTATGCTCATAATTATCACATCCTCCTCGAAAGATTTTGAGCTAAAACCCCTAAAAGGATTTTAGCATAATCCCCATGCGTAAGGGGATAATAGCTCACAACCTCCCAAAAGGGTTCGGTTGTGAGCTTATTCTTTTATAACTTCAATAATTTTTTCTCCTTTCTTATCTTTTACTATTATGTGTGCCGCACATGAATATCAAGGATCATATGCTCTTAAAACGATCTCTATTAAGTTTAATTTAGCCTCATCAACTTTTACTGTGCTTTTTTCAGCCATACTCATCACCACAATTATTATACTATATTAAAATGGTAATAAGATAAATAGGATGAGCGTAATTCTAAATTTTCCAAAAAGTTTTATTTAAATATTTCTTTAGCTGCCTGTTGAATTGCTTTTTCCATTGTAGGAACATTATGCGTTGATGCTACTATCATGTTTGCCTTAACAACAATTCCATTCTCATCAGTTTCATAATTGTGTATTAAAACCCCTCTTGGGGCATATACTACCCCTACACCGTTTCCTGCTTTAGGTTCTACCTCTGCTTTTATATCATCAGACGTTATGTCATTATCTTCTAACAATATCTTTGCTTTTTCACACGCCTTAACAAGTTCTATTAATCTTGCATGATGATATGCTAATGATTGATTTGCTGGAAATCCAAAAATATCAAAGAATTCTTTTCTATATTCCTCAGCTAAATCAGTTTCCATTGAATCACAGACATTTAACATTGATAATGGGCCTACTCTATAAATTCCTTCAGGATATCCAACTTTTTTATAAAATGGATGCTTAACATAGTTGTATGAAACTACGTGTTCCCCAATATAATCTAAATATTCATTAGGTTTAAATTCTACTTTCTCTTTTCCATCAGGAGATAAGAATCTTAAAGTTCCATCATAAACATTATGTTTTCCATCTTTAACTAAACCCAAATACCATGTGTCTATAACTCCTAATGTTTTTATTAAGTCCATATACTGTTCGTTTAATTTCTTTATTAATTCTACCCCATTTTTGGCATATTCTATCATTCTATCTATATCTTTTAGTAGCTCATCTCTCTCTTCCTCAGTTAATCTTTTTGCTTGCCCTCCTGGAATCCCAGTAACTGGATGAATTGCTTTCCCTCCAATCATTTCAACAATTTTCTGTCCAAATTTTCTCAATTCAATTGCCTGTTTTGCAACTTTTGGAGCTTTATCTATAACTCCTATTACATTTCTTATCTTAGGATCAGCATCTACTCCAAGAACAAAATCAGGAGCTGCTAAAAAGTAGAAGTGCAAAGCATGACTATGAATTATATTACCAATATTCATTAATTCTCTTAATTTTTTTGCTGGCTCAGGAATTTCTACATCCCAAGCGTTATCAACAGCCTTAACACTTGCTAAATGGTGAGGAGTTTGACAAATTCCACAGATTCTTGGAACAATTCTTGGCACTTCCTCAGCAGGTCTTCCCACAACAAATTGCTCAAAACCTCTTAATGCAGTTATATGTAATTTAACATCCTTAGGATTACCATTTTCATCTAAAGTTATAGTTACTTTTCCGTGACCTTCTAACCTTGATAGGGGTTCAATTACTATTTTCCCCATAAATTCACCCTTGTTTAGTTTATTTAAATTATTTTACCTTTCTATTAATTAATGCAGATGCTAATGTAAATCTATTTAATAGAGCTACTTTATCAGATATTTCTAAAGCGGCTTCTCCAGCGTTAGCCAAAACATTTGCCGCATTTGCACCTAAATCTAAGGATTTATCTGTCTTTCCATAACATCCTCTACAAGGAACTCCTGCCTTAGGACACTTTGCCCCACAACCAGCTCTTGTAGCGAATCCTAAACATGTGTAACCTTGCTCAAATAGACATTTTTCTGGATCTGGCTTTCCTTCAAATGTTCTTTTGAATTTTTCAGGAAATACATTTTCTTTCTTTCTTGGACATTCATCACATACAATTTTTGTTGGTAATTTTGGTTCTTCTCCATTCAATAAAGCTATAATGGCATCAGCGATCATTTTTGGTGTTGGTGGGCATCCTGGAATTACATAATCGACTTTTATGTAATCACTTATTGGCTTAACATAATCTTTTAAAGCCGGAATTTCTTCAGAAGGAATTTCTCCTTTATTATCAGTTGAATCAGTTGAATATACCGTATTTAATAATTCTTCTTTTGTATATAAGTTAGCCAATCCTGGAATACCTCCATAAGCGGCACATGTTCCCCAAGCAATAACAATTTTTGATTTTTCTCTTATTTCATGAAGTAGATGCTCATCATGCTCATTCCTAACTCCACCCTCAACTAAAAACACATCTATTCCTTCAGGAATTTCTTTTGGATCTGCAATTATTGGGGCATAGACTATCTCTAAATTTGGCAATACATCTAATAACTTTTCATGTAAGTCTAACAATGATATGTGGCATCCTGAACATCCACATAACTGTATCATTCCAACTTTAACTGCCAAGGTAATCACCCTAAAAACTTTAAAAAATTTTATTTAAATTGCCGGAGAACCCCTCACATAGGGGCGGTTGTTCTCTCGGTCCCTTTCGGGTTCCCGAGAGAACTCATCCCTTTAATCTCCGGCTTTACTGAGCTTTGAGAGGGTTAGGTCCTAACTTTTTAACTCTTTCAGTCATTTCATTAGCTGCGGCAACGAATTTATCTGCCTCGGCAGCAGACATGAAAAACATTTCTATTCTCTCTCCACCAATACCTAACTCATCTAATAATTTTTTAGCGAACCTAACCCTCTCTTCGGCCTTAAAATTTCCTGTTTCATAAACACATTCTCCTTTTTTACATCCTGCAACCATAACGGCATCGGCTCCCTTTTGGAAGGCCCTTAATGCATAAGTAATGTCAAACTTACCTGTGCAAGGGAGCCTAACGATTCTTACGGTTGCAGGATATTGCATTTTACTGGTTCCTGCCAAGTCTGCAGCCCCATATCCTCATTGATAGCAACAGAATGCAATTATTATTGGATCACTCATACACATCCCCTTATAATTTGAATTTTATTAGTTTTAAATAGCGATCTATTAAATTAGTAAAGAGAAATTAGAAAGAGATAATTACGGGCACATGCCCTCCCATCAGCACCATCCTGGCAAAAAGCCTTCGGATGGTGCCTCATTTGGTATTTATCTACCCCCAATGTTGAGCTCATAACCTATGCCATAGTTATATGAATAGATGTGGAGCCTGTGCCTTTTTAACTCTCTAATTTTTGGTGAGCTTCTAATACTCCATCAATAAATGAAATTATTTGCTCATCTCTGTAATATCTCAACTGCATAGCACCACTTGGACATGCTCCAGCACATGCTCCACAACCTTTACAGGCAACATCATTAACTTGAGCTACTTTATGTCCATCTTTTTCTACATAAGTTATAGCATTATATGGACACATTTTAGCACAAACTTCACATCCTCCACAAATATCTTCATCAACAACTGCTCTAATCATCTCAATCTTAAACTCTCCCTGAGCCATTGGTATTGACACTGCACTTGCAGCCCCTTTCGCTTGAGCAACTGTATCTGGAATGTCTTTTGGTCCTTGAGCAACTCCTGCAATTGCTACACCATCAACTTTTGTATTTACTGGAGCTAACTTTGGATGTAATTCTTTGAAGAATCCATCTGGACTTAATTCTATACCAAGCATTTTTGCTAATTTTGGATTGTCTGGTCTTGGTGATAATCCTGCTGACAATACAACTAAATCAGCTTCAATTTCTACAATTTCTCCTAACAATGTATCTTCTACTCTAACGATTAAGTTCTTTGTCTCTGGATCTTCCATTATGCATGCTGGTCTTCCTCTAATGAACTTAACTCCAAACTGTTCCTGAGCTCTTCTGTAATACTCTTCATATCCTTTACCGAAAGCCCTGATATCCATATAGCAGATATAAACTTCAGTGTTTGGATCATGCTGTTTAAGTAACTGAGCATTTTTTAAGGCAAACATACAGCAAATTCTTGAACAGTATGGTTTTCCAACTTTAGCATCTCTTGAACCTACACACTGTATAAATACTACTCTATGAGGATGCTTTCCATCACTTGGTCTTATTTCATGCCCACCAGTAGGACCTGCGGGATTAATCATTCTCTCTAATTCTAATGTTGTTATGACGTTGTCATAAACTCCATATCCATACTCTTCTTTTAATGTTGCATCAAATTCATCATAACCTACTGCACAGATTATTGTTCCTACTTTCAATTTAATCTCTTCTGGTTTTTGATCGTATCTTATAGCTCCAGGGCCACAAGCTTTTTCACAGAGTCCACATCTTATACAGTGTTCCATATCTATTGTATATACCAATGGAACTGCCTGAGCAAATGGAACATAAATTGCTTTTCTTGTACCTAATCCTAAATCAAACTCATTTGGAACTTCAATTGGACAAACTGCGGCACAGGCTCCACATCCAGTACAAATATTTTCATCAACATATCTTGGCTTTTTTTCAATTGTAACTTCAAAGTTTCCGATGTATCCTTCGACATTTTTAACTTCGGCATAGGTTATGAGCTCAACATTGGGGTGGTTTGCAACGCTAACCATCTTTGGAGCCAAAATTCACATAGCACAGTCATCAGTTGGGAATGTCTTAGCAAGTTGAGCCATCCTTCCTCCAATTGATGGCTCTTTCTCTACTAAATATACTTTATAACCTTGATCTCCCAAGTCAAGAGCTGCCTGGATTCCTGCAATACCTCCTCCAATTATAAGGCAAGATTTATCCACATTAACAACTTTTTGAGGAACATCTTCTAATTTCTTAGCTCTTTCTACACCTCCTGCAACTAACTCCATTGCTTTTTTAGTAGCTTTTTCTGGATCATTCATATGTACAAATGCACACTGTTCTCTAATATTTACGAACTCCAAGTAATATGGAGATAACCCTGCTTCTTTTATACAATTTCTAAAAGTAGGCTCGTGGATCTTTGGAGTACATGCAGCTACAACGATCCTGTCTAAGTTATATTCCTTTATACATTCTTTAATCAAGTTTTGACCTGGATCAGCACACATAAAAGGATATGTTTTAGCAACAACAACTCCATCTAATTTTTCTGCAAAATCTCTAACTGCCTCACAATCTACAACACCATTAATGTTAGATCCACAATAACAGACAAATACCCCAACTCTTGGGGACATAGATTCACCTCCAAGAATAGAAATCACAAATAGTTAATTATACGGCACCCTATAAAAATGTATATTCTTAAAATGCCTAATAGAAGCTATTAAATTGTTTAATAAATTTACTAATATTAAGCTTTTTTAAATCTAACTTAACCAAAACTCGTAATAATATTAAAATATTTTTTACCTATGTTTAAATGTTTTTAATAGAAAACTTTATATATGGGAAATATTAATTACTATGTTCGGCGCTGGTGGGATAGTGATGGGCTCCCCCACCCCATCGCTGATAACCAGCGCCTTTTTAGAATGATTAAACACAATTTACAGAATACACACCCCTCCCCCACATAATTTTTTATACAAATCTTTATTTATTTATTTAAATATATTGATTAATATAGTGAAAATAGTAAATGATAAATATTTGAAAATATTCAAAAATTATTATTTAAATTATAAGCTCATTTTAAAATTTTGGGGGGTTGAAATGAGAAAGATAGATGAATATATATCCGAAGCATTTAAGTATGCTTTTTCTGATATAAAAAAAGGATTGGTTGGGGGATTTTTATATGCAATCTCTGGAACTTTAGGTGTTTTAATTTCTGTAGTATTTGCACGATTAATAAATCCTATGTCTATGAGTTATCATAATTTTGGAGGAAAATTAACGATGTTCTTTGGAATCACTTTAATAATATTTTTAATTGGTTTAATAGTTGGATTTTTAGTAGATGGTTATTATATTAGAGTTATGAAAACAACAGTTGAAGGTTCCAATACTTTGCCAGAATGGAATAATATATCTGATTTACTCGTAAAAGGATTTTTATATACAATAGGAACGCTTATTTTAGTAATTATTTTTATGCTACCATTGATTATTTTGTTTATTATTGGAATATTCGCTATGGCTATAGATAGTAGTGGAATTATAGGATTACCATTACTGTTAATTTCGTTACTGTTAATGATACCATTAATTATTCTCCTTATATTATATTCATATCTCGCAGAGGTTAATTTTTCTGTTAAAGGATTCTTTGGATTTTTTGAGTTTAAGAAAATATTTAAGTTAATGTCTTTAAAATATGTTGTTTTATTAATTCTTGTAGTAATTATAACAGTAATTGTATTACTTATTGTGTCATCTCCGTTCATTATAGTTTATATGCTCTATGCGGCACAGACACCTTCATTCTATTATGAATATATCCCCTCAACGCCAATGATTATTATTAAATTAATTTCAACAATTGTTTCCAGTTTTGTTGGATTTTTTATGGAGGTATTCTCAAAGAGAGCAATTGCTTTATATTATAAAGATAAAATTGAAAAATTAGAATAAAAATAATCATAAAAATAATCAATATAAAATAATAAAAAACAACTTTTAACCAAATTTAAGATTATATAAATATTTAGCCAAATTGAAAATAAATTCTTTATTTTTTAAATTATCTATCCATTTTTTTGGAATATTTTTAAAACCATAGTATGCTCCAGATATTGCTCCATACATAGAGGCTAAACTGTCAGTATCTCCTCCAGCATTTATGCATTTAATCATTCCCTCCTTAAAATTATCTGTCAGTAGATATGTCCCTATAGCTGAGGGAACAACCTCTCTCGTTAAAACACCAGTTCCAAAGTAGTTATAAAGTGAATCAATATCATTAAATTCTTTAATCTTTAATAATCTTTTAGCAAAATTTTCATCAACCTCTTTTATAAAATTATAGCATTCCTCCAACAAATTAAAATCTTTTTTATCTTTTAAAGCACTACTTATAAAAAACGCAATTGCCAAAGAGCCAGCAATTGCCTCCTTATTATTGTGGGTTATCTTTGAAACCTTTATAATTTCTTCTTTTAATTTCTCTAAATTGTCATAATATAAAATAGCGATTGGATAAACCCTCATTGCCGCTCCACATGTTGGGCTATCTATTCCAGAAAAATCATTGTTTTTTAATTTTTCAATTGCTTTTAAAGATGTTAATCCAATGTGAGGAGGATTTTTATTTCCCCACTTTATTAAATATTCTGCAAATTTTTTTATATCAACACCATTTTTATTTAAACTTTTGATAATAAAAATTGCCTGCTCTGTATCATCAGTCCACTCTCCTTTTTCACATTTTCCTGCTAAATAATTTTTTGGCTCAACATAATCATCTACAATTCCATAAATCTTTTTTATCTCCTCTTTTTTTAATTCTTCAGTAGCCATTCCTAAGGCATCTCCAATAACAGCCCCAAAAACGCAACCAAATACTTTATCTTTCATCTTATCCATATTCTCAACCATACATTATTATACATTTATCCACCATATTGTATTATTATAATTAAAAATATTTTAGGTGGGCAATATGAAAATTGGTGTCTCAACTTTATTTTTTTGGGAATATCCTATGGTTGAAATATTCGACATATTTAAAGAAATTGGAGTTAAATGTATAGAATTTTTTCCAGAAAATCCTGATTTTTGGGACAATAGATTTGATTTAGATTATATAACTGAACTTAGAAGAGAGTTTCTTAAATTTGATGTGGCATTACATAATCCACACATTGAATTAAATCCATCCTCTTTAAATCCCTACGTTAGAGAGGCAGTTATAAAAGAGACACTTTGGAGTATTGAATTGGCTAAATTTTATAAGTGTAAGTTAATAACACTCCACCCCGGAAAGAGACCAACTAACAGACCTCCAACAGATGAAGAATTTGAAGCATTTTTTAAATATTTAGATAAATCATTAGAAGTGGCAATTGATAAAAACATAATATTATGTTTAGAAAATATGCCCAAAAGAATTAATAGAATTGGATGGAATCCAGAAGAAGTTGAGTGGATTTTAAAAAAATATGACAATTTATTGTATATGACCTTAGATTTTGCACACGCTAAAGAATACATCGAAGAATTTTTTGAGAGAGTTATTGATTATATTATCCATACTCATATTTCAGGAGTAGTAAATAGAAAAGATCATTATCCTTTAATAAAATCTGAAATTGACTTTACTCCATATATAAAGCAACTTGTAGATTATGGCTATAAAGGAATGTTTAACTTAGAAATTGATGATAGAAGGTTAGGAAAAAATCAACTAACAAAAGAAGAAAAAATAGATGTAATTATTAAAGATATAGAATTTTTAGAGAGTATTATCTAATTTTCTATTTTAACTAAACCTTTCAATTCCTCTGGAACATTACCCTTAGCAATTGCTGGTGTTATTGCTGGCTGTCCATTCTTTTCTAAGACTTCTGGATGCTCTAAGATAAACTTAACAAACTCTATTCCCATTTCTTTATGAGGGGCGTTTGTTGGAACTGTCATACCATAAACTATTGGTTTTCCTACTATTGTCTTGTTTTTACTTAATATATCCACCCTAACTTTTTTATAGGTATCTGCATATTCATAATACCCAAGATTTATTTCTTTTGGAAGTACAACATATGATAAATTATGCTGGTTTGCAACACTTTTGTAAATGAATAGATAATCTAATGCTCCAGCCTCTAAAGGAGCTAATAAATCTGTCTCTTTACTTCTAATTACTATTTTATCAGTGTTGTAATCAATATCTTTTGGAACTAATATTATATATGTCCCATTTTCTTCCTTAAATTTAATATTAGTATTTTTTAGAATTAAATCCTCATAAATCATTGGATTATTGTAGTAAAGTGATGCTAACATTAAAACCATCTGACTTCTATAACCACATGGGTCATCGTTAGGATTTGAGAATCCAAATTTAACTCCTGGCTTTTCTAATATTTCATACCAATTAGTTGAATTTATCTCATCTTTGTATTTACTTTTATCAGTGTATGCTAAAACTATCTCGTTTCTTGCAAACATAACATACCAATCTGCATATTTTGGCATCATCATTTGAGGAATTAATGAGTAATCTGCTGATGCCAAAACATCTGCCTTTTTACCTAAATCAATTATTTTTCTTACACATGCAACACTACCAGCGGGTTCTCTTTCAATATCTACGTTTGGATGTTCTTTTTCAAACATCTTTTCATACTCTTCAAAAGGAACTGACAAACTTCCAGCGTGAAATACTTTCAAAACAATTTTTTCCTGAGTAGTATTTTGATTACTATTTTGTTCTGTGCATCCACATAGAACTGTTCCAATAATTAGGAATATTCCAATTGGTATTAATTTTTTTATCATAGATTTTCACCTTTTTTAATTAGGTTTCTAAAAGTAAATGTATTTTGGTTTCATATTTAAATATTATGTTTATTATTTTCAATTAACAAAATTTATAAATTAATACTATTTACAAAAATAATTTATGAAGAAAAAATTAAAATTACAAAAATGCGAGGCATGAGATTTATGAAAAATGCTCTAATAAATGCAACAACAAAAAAGTTTGAGATTATAGAGAAAAATATTTTACCAATAGATTGGGGATTATATTGGCACAATAAATTTGAGACATGGAAGTATGATGTCTATGATGAAAAAAATGTCTTTTGTTTTGGAATTGGAGGATTGCCAGTAATCGGAGGGCATAGATTAATATTTTCTTTTAGATCTCCACTCTGGGATGGGTTCTATTTTTCATCAATGGGTGGAGCGGGATATCAGTTTAAAAATACTGGATTAAACAATGTAGGTATTATAGGAAGAT
Source organism: Methanocaldococcus lauensis (assembly GCA_902827205.1). Classification (GTDB taxonomy): domain Archaea; phylum AGJL01; class Methanococci; order Methanococcales; family Methanocaldococcaceae; genus Methanocaldococcus; species Methanocaldococcus lauensis. The sequence goes on from LR792634.1 coordinate 689,948, forward strand.
GTGAAAAGCCATCATTTTTAGTTATAGAATATGAAGGACAATTAAAGATTGATTTTATTGAAGTTAAAGAGGACTTAAAGACAGTTTATGAAGTTAGCAACTATGCATTAGAACTTTACAAAGATAAGAATATGAGGAGTGTAGTTGTTGGAGAAGCAGCAAAAAGAACAAATATGGGAGGTTTATTTTCTCAAACTATTAGAAATGGTAAATTTATTGAAGGTTCAGAAGATTGGGCCGCAAGGGGAGGAGGAGGCTCTGTTTTATATAGATCACACAACATCATTGGAATTATATTCTTTGGTGATGGAAAGGAAAATAAAGAAAAAAAAGAAAAGGCTAAGGAAATTATTGAAAATTACTATAAAAAACCAATGAGTAAAGTTGTATTAGAACATACTAAAAAATATAGATATAATGATGAAACGAAAACTGGGGGAACCTTTGGAAATAACTGGCTTTTATATAAAGAAAAGGTTCCAATATTCAATTGGAAAATGCCATATATTAGCAAAGAGGACAGAAAAAAGATCTTAGAGAGGATATTAAAATACTATCTTGAACCTTTCAACAAAGAGAGTATAGAGACAAAAAAATGGACTAACTGTGGAGAACCTTGTCCAGTTCTATGTAAAAAATATAGAAATAGAAATAAAGTTGATTATGAGCCATATGCGGCAAATGGGACATTATTAGGAATCTTTGATTTGTATGAGGCTGATAAAGTTACAAAAACCGTAGATGAGTTAGGATTTGATGCTATTGAAGTAGGAAATTTAATTGCATGGGTTTTTGAACTTTTAGATGTAGGATTATTAAAAGAAGAGGAATTAAAGATAAAAAAACCAATATTTGACTATAAAAAAATTATTGAAAGTAGTGAGGAAGATATTAAAGAAATATCTAAGCATAATGCAGAGCAGGCAGTTAAATTTTTACACAATTTAGTTAAAGAAGAAAATGAAATCTACAAAATTTTATCATTTGGAAAAAGAAAGGCATCAAGGATATTAAATGAAAAATATAAAGATAGAGTTAATAAAGTTGGAAAAAAATTCAACGACTTTGCCGCCTATATCCCATTTGGTAACTGGGGAGAAATTGCTCCAAATCTATACTGGACTCCTGGATTCTTTATCCCTATGGTTGTTCAAGGGAGGTATTTAACATATTACAAACCAGAATTTAACGAGCCAGAAAAATTGGCAGAGTTAATTGTTGATAGTATAAAATTAGAACTACCAATAGAAAATTTAGGAATTTGTAGATTCCATAGAAGATGGTTAAAACCTATATTAAATGAATTAACTAAAGAACTTTTAGGCATAGAGAATATTGTAGAAGATTCTTTAAAGTTATATAGAGACATCTGCGAATACAATAAAAAATTAGGATGTCCTGTTAAAATAGAAAGTGAAAGGGTTAAAGATTTAATTATAGGTCTTGCAAAAGAGTATAATAATGAAGAATGGTCTAAAAAATTTGAAGATGACAAAAATAATGTAGATGAATATGTAAAAAGAGTTTTAGAGAAATATTCTGAATTGTTGGGAATTAACTGGCGAATTAATTAATTTTTTATTTTATTATTCTCTCGCAGGTCCAGCATCTTTAAAACCTTGTCTTAACCCTTTCCCAGCCATTTTTGTTAAATACTCTGGTTTAAATAATAGATAATAAACATTTTCAGCGTGTTCTTCAGCCCTTCTTTTAGCTAGCCAATCTAATTCCTTATCATCTTTAGCCTCATCTTCATGAACAAAAACTTCAATTATATGTTTATTTGTCATTAATTGAGCTAACATTAACCCTAATGATGCCTCATGAGCACAAACTTTATCTTTTTCTGCCTTTCCGGGCATTCCTAATGCCATTACTATATCGCAGTTTTCTTCTTCCAATAATTTTTTACATTCGACAGGCAAATCTTTTATTCCTGGAACTGTCCTTCTAATAATCTTAATGTTTGGAGACAACTCTTTTAATTTTTTTATAGCCGCAGAAGCCATATCTACTCTTGCAAATGTTGTATCAACTATTCCTACTTTTTTTGTCAAATTTTCACCTTATTGTTTATATTTTATAAATAGAAACTTTTATATATCCATCTATTAAGTAGTCAAAATTTATTTCTCTATCCCATCCTGCTTTTTGGAAGATACTCATAAAACATATTCCAATAACTAATTTAGGAGATAGTTTATTTATTAATTCCTTAATTTTTTCTACATCAACCCTGTATTTAGGCATTGCTAATCCTCCAAACAATATAACAGCATCTACTTTACTTAAACTTTTAAAATCCTCCATCTGTATTCCTATATCTTTCACAACAAGTTTTTTAACATTGTTCAAATCACCATTAGGAATAAAATATCCTTCTTTATTTCTAATTGCATATCCAAACAATTCAGCAAATGGTTGGCAAACTCCTACAGAACCAACAAATGCAACACTTTTTATATTATTATTGCTATCTATTAGATTTTTAAACTCTCTTAGCATTGGAGTTAAACCCTCATCTTCTTTTAATAATTTTAATAATGATGACATTTTTTCACCATTTTTAATATATAGACTTAAATAGAATTTTCATAGATTCGTGAGTAGGGATGTTATAGTATTCTTTAAGTAGTTTTGTAATCTTTAATAAATTAAGATTCTTTAAAGATTTTTTATCCTTATCTAGCCAGTCAAAATTTTTTAACATATAATTTTTATATTTCACTACTCCTTCACGAGGTTCATATTTATTTATGAATTTTGATAGAATATATGCTGAAATAATTGCGTAAACATTACCATGACCAAATGGACTTACTAATCCTATACTTTCACCAATACTTGCTATACATTTTTTTTGATAATGACCACTTATAAAACTTTCAAATAATAGGTTTCCATTAATTTTTGAGATACATGAACAAATTTTAGTGTAATCATTACCAAAAATCTTCTTTACATAGATAGTTAAATAATCTAATAACTTATTGGAATTTTTATAATAAGCACATCCTATGTGATACATTTCATTTTCTATAGGAATTACCCAAGAGTAACCTATAAGTGGTTTTCTATGAGATATTTTTATATTATCAATTAAGATATTATCAATTTTTTTTGAAGAATTTATTAAAAATTGACATACTTTAATATCATTTGTAGATTTATTATTTAATTGAAGAACTTTAGCATTTCCTGAGGCGTCTACAACTAAATCATAATATTTAGCCTCATCTTCTGTAGAAAACTCCCTGACTATAGTCCCTGTCGTACTAACTTTTGTAATAAATCTATTAATAGCAGGCTTAAATTCTCTCTGATTGATTAAAGTCCTTGGAACTAAATCTTCAATTAATTTAGGTTTATTTACAATGTAAATTTTTTTATTTAAAAAATAACTAACTCCATTAATGTCTATTTCGTTAATCTCTTTAACAATATAATCTTGAAAGTGAATATTTAATTTTTTAAAAATTTTTTTTACTAGTAAATATTCACTCTTTTTAGAAAATACAAAGGTTGAGCTTTTACAACCTCTAACTAATAATGGGTCATAAATATTTATATAGAAACCTTTTTCATACAACAATCTATATAATACAGAACCAGAAACCCCTGCTCCTATAATCCCTACACGCATAATCTCCCCCATACATTTTACAAGCCCAAAGAGTTACATTTTTATTAATCATATATCTTATTAAAAAATATTTATAATTTTTGATTCATAATTAGTTATTCAAATACATCCAAATATATGAATATGATATAAAATAAAAAAGATAAAGATTTTTTTAATTATTTATTTATTATTCCTTTATATGTTTTTAAATCAAATATTATATTTTCTGCCTCCTTATCAGAGACATTTTTTAATCTACCATTAATTAATTCCTGCAATTCCATTGCATTTACGAACTTTATAACTTTTGGAATGACAGGTTCTAATCTATAATCGTATTTTATATGTTTTACTGATGATTCCTCAACTGTTATATTAGTTCCAAGCCATTTTGCTGATGCTTTTACAGCTAACTCCTTATTTTTATTAATTTCATCTGTTGCATCTTTTAAGAGTTTAGCAAAAGTAATAACTGCTTCTTTTTTGTTAGTTAATGCGTTTTCAGATGCTACTACACAACAACATGGGTGGTTTGCCCATGTACCTCCAGTAGCACTTGGTAAATCACCACTGTATATAATTACTTTACCAATACCTCTACTTTGTATAATTTCAGGCATTGGCTCCCATGCAATTACTGCATCTATTTGCTTTTGAGATAACATTTGAGGCATGTTTCCTTGTCCTTTACAATTGTCTAAATAAACCATAGCACTTTTGTTGTTTGGATTTTCAGTGTATGTTATTCCCTCTGCTTTTAAGGCATCTTTAATCATAACATATTGAATAGATGTTGGTAATGGATGTCCTATCTTTACTTGATAACCTTTTTCATGCTGTTCTTTTATCCAATTTACAAATTCTTTCCAATTGTTTACAGGAATATCATTTCTAACTACAACTGCTGAACCTTCTGTATGCAAGTTCATTATAACCTTTGCCTTTGTTCCGCTATCAATATAAAAGATTGCTGGAGGATATCCTAATAAGGCAACATCAACTTGTCCTTGTGACATTAAATTCATTATACTTGCTCCACCAGTTTTAACTATAACGAGTTTTACATTAGCGATTTTTTTGTCATCTTTATATAGTTCATATTCTTCCTTAGGTTTTACTTCTTTTAAATATATTCCATAACTTTTCTTAAATATATCTGGATAGTAGCATGCTACAAATAACGCTGCATGGTGGTCTGTTGGTAAATATGCCACAGTCAATGTAGGAACTTCTGAGCTTTCCTGATTTTGAACACATCCAGATAATGATACTACAAATATTAGGGATATTATTGATATTGATATTCCTACAAGATAAGGCATTTTCACGATATCACCTCAGTATGCTATTAAAAGAAAAATGTTAATTATGTGATATATAAAATTTTTTATTTTTTTGCATAAGATTTTTCTTATAAGAAAATGGATATATTGTAATATATTAGTTACGATAAGTTGATGAATTAAGAAATATTTAAATAATTAAATAATTTAAATTTTAATTTCCTTATTACAAAATCTTCTAATAATTTCTTTAACTATATCAAAAGAACTGTGAAATGGACATTTTACATAATTATTAAATCTAACTATTTCAGGATGCAAATTATATTTTTCAAGTTCTTTTTTTAGAGTTTCTTCATCAAAAGTTGTTTGGTCAGGTCCTAAAACAATTACATCTGGCTTTAGTTTTAATATTGGCTCTAATTTATTTTTTAAACTTCCCAATATTGCTTTATCAACTGGTTTTAATGCTTCAACCATTATTCTCCTTTGTTCTTCTGGAATTATTGGAGTTCTACCTTTTATTTTTTTAACGGTTTCGTCCCTTGCAACGATAACTATAAGTTCATCACCTAAACTCTTACAAAATTTTAATAGCTCATAATGTCCGGGATGCAAAATATCAAAAGTTCCAGCAGTAACTACTCTTTTTTTCTTGTTCATATTCTACCTCTTTAAATTTTTTTGTCTCTATACTTTGCCAAATAAAATGCATTTAAAGCACCAACAACCAAAGGACCTATGGCAAACCCACTAAATCCTAATGAAAGAGGAGCCATTAAAAATGCAACAACTACGAGAACTGGATGTATATCTACTTCTTTTTTTACTAAGTAAGGTCTTATTATAAAATCAGGAGCTATTGATAAAAATAACTCTCCATAGATAAAGATAAAAATCGCTTTTGTATAATCTTGGCTTAAAAAATAATATATGGCTATAGGGATATATACCATCCATCCTCCTAATATTGGAAGAAGAGCAAATATTCCAGTTACTGCCGCAAACAGTTCTGAATATGGAACATTTATAATTTTATATCCAATATATGACAATATAGTTATTATCAATGAAATAGTGATACAACTTATAAATAGATTTTTATAAGATTCATGCAAATATTCGAGATATATTTCCATTTTTTCTCGATAATTGTAAGGAATAAAGGAAACAATTAAATTCTTAATTTTTGCACCATCTCTTAAGAAGTAGAATGTTATAAATATAACCATAATAACTTTTATTATTAAATATCCAAGATCTACAATTTTGTTAGAAATTACGCCAATCAAATATTTTAAGAAATCGTTAATATATTTTATAACAGTTTGTTCGTCTATAAATTTATTCAATGGAGTGTTGTATAAATTATTAAAAATAAAATTTAAATACCTTCCAATAGTTTCTGGATTGAAAGAATATGCTATATCTATAAGTGTAACTAATGTATAAATACCTATTATCATAATTGGTAAAATAAATATAACAATTGCTAAACCTGCTGATATAGTTTTACTAAATTTTTTATTTAATAATTTATACAATGGTAAAGCCATATACGAAAATGCTACTGAATAAGCTAAAACATCTATAAATGGAAAAATAATATAAATTAACATTATCAACAGTCCTATAATTATCGCTTTCCTAATTATTCTAAATTCCGAATCTTTCATAACTATCCCGTGATGCCAATGAAGGTTTTAATGCCAACTATATACTACCCACACATTGGAGGAATTACGATACATGTAGAGAATATTGTTAGACATTTAAAGGATATTGAATTCCATATATTAACCTATGATAAGTTTGAAGAAAACAGATATAAAAATGTAATTGTTCATAAAGTTCCTCATCTTAAAAAATTTAGAGGAATTAGTTATTTGATAAACGCTTACAAGATAGGAAAAGATATCATTAAAAAGGAAGAAATTGATATAATTCATTCTCACTATGCATTTCCGCAAGGATGTATAGGGGGATTATTAAAGAACAAATTTTCCATTCCACATATTTTAACTCTTCACGGCAGTGATGCATTAATATTAAAAAACTCTGCAATAGGAAAATATTTTTTTAAATATGCTGTAAAAAATTCAGATAAAATAATCTGTGTAAGTAATTATATAAAAAATCAACTAAATGATAAAATTAAAGATAAGGCAGTAGTTATTTACAATGGAATTAATAGAGAGCATTTATATTATGAGAGCGATGATAACTTTGGTTTATTTGTTGGAGCTTTTGTGCCACAAAAAGGAGTAGATATTTTAATAAAGGCTATTGAAGATATAGATTTTAATTTTAAACTTATAGGGAGTGGTAAATTATATAAAAAAATAGAAGATTATATTATAAAAAATAAATTAGAGAATATTCAACTTTTAGGTAAAAAAAGTTTTAATGAAACTGCTTCATTTATGAGAAAGTGTAGTTTTTTAGTAATTCCTTCAAGAAGTGAGGGTTTTGGTCTTGTAGCAGTTGAGGCAATGGCTTGCTCTAAACCAGTAATTGCTTCGGATGTTGGTGGTTTAAAAGAGGTAGTTGTTGATGAATACAATGGATTATTATTTAAAAGAGAGAATATTATAGATTTAAAAGAAAAAATTCAAAAATTGATAGATGATAAGGATTTAAGAAAAACATTAGGTAAGAATGGTGAAAAATTTTCAAAAAAATTCTCTTGGAAAAAATGTGCTGAAAGTGTTAGAGAAATATATGAAAATTTATCTTAGAATTCAGTATTTTTTACTTTTTTAACAACACTTATTCCAAAAATCTCAGCAGTTTTATACTGCCCATTTTCATCTTTTTCAACAGATTTAACCATATCCCAAATTGTCAATAGAGCTATAGAGACACCAGTCAAAGCTTCCATTTCAATTCCTGTCTTATATGTGGTTTTTACAGCACATATTGCTTTTATTTTATCTTCAAATATTTCAAAGTCAATTTTTACTGAAGTTATTGGTATAGGGTGGCACATTGGAATTAGATCATAGGTTTTTTTAACTGCTAAGATTCCAGCTATTTGTGCAGTTGTTAAAACATTACCTTTTTTAATTTTTTGTTCCTTTATCAATTTAATAGTTTCTGGCTTTAATTTTATATAACCTTCAGCAATACATTCTCTATTAACATCTTCTTTTTTAGAAATATCAACCATCTTAACTCCTTTATCATCAACATGGGTTAGCATTTAATCACCATTAAAGTTACCATTAAGTTAATTATTTTGGTTGAATAATATAAGAAGTATTATTTAGTTATGTTATATTTTTATAGATTTATGAGTATATTTATATATGTAACTTTATACTTAATTGGTGATGATTATGGATGAAAAAACAAAGTTAATGAGATGTATAATTAAAAGAATCTTAGAAGAATATCAAAAAAATAAATCTTTAGATAAAAAAAGAATAGAACAAATTAAAGCAGAATGTTTAAGAATTTATAAATTGGGAATTGGACATCCATCTAATTCAGAAATTTTGCAGTATGCTACAGAGGAAGAAAAAAAATTGCTAATTCCTATATTGAGGAAAAAACCTGTTAGAACAATCTCTGGTGTTGCTGTTGTAGCAGTAATGACTTCTCCAGAAAAATGTCCTCATGGAAAATGTATATTCTGTCCGGGAGGAGTAGGGAGTGTATTTGGAGATGTCCCACAAAGTTATACTGGGAGAGAGCCAGCAACTATGAGAGGCTTAATGTTTAACTTCGACCCATATTTACAAACAAAAGCAAGAATTGAGCAGTTAGAAAAAGTAGGTCATCCAACGAACAAAATAGAACTTATAATAATGGGTGGAACATTTCCAGCGAGAGAGATAGATTATCAAGATTGGTTTATTAAGAGATGCTTAGATGGTATGAATAAAGTTGAGGCAAAAAGTTTAGAAGAGGCTCAAAAAATTAACGAAACGGCAGAGCATAGATGTGTAGCTCTCTGCATTGAAACAAGACCAGATTACTGTGGAGAGAAAGAGATAAATCAAATGTTAAAATTAGGAACTACAAGAGTAGAGTTGGGTGTTCAAACAATTTACAATGAGATTTTAGAATTCTGCAAGAGAGGACATACAGTTGAAGATACCATAAAGGCAACTCAATTATTAAAAGATAGTGGTTTAAAAGTGTCATATCACTTAATGCCTGGAATGCCTGGCTCTGATATGGAGATGGATAAAAAGATGTTTAAAGAAATTTTTACAAACCCAGATTTTATGCCTGATATGGTTAAAATCTATCCATGTTTGGTTATAGAAGGGACTGAACTTTATGAGATGTGGAAGAGAGGGGAATATAAGCCATACAGAGAAGAGGAGGCTATTGAGGTTATAAGTTATGCCAAATCAATAATGCCTAAGTGGGTTAGAACTTCAAGAATTCAGAGGGATATTCCAGCCACTGTAATAGTTGATGGAGTAAAAAAGAGCAACTTAGGAGAGTTAGTCTATAAGTATATGGAAAAACATGGAATTAAGTGTATATGTATAAGATGCAGAGAAGTAGGACATGTGATGTATAAAAAAAGAATAATGCCTGATTTAGATTATATAAAGTTATGTAGAGAAGAGTATGAAGCCAGTGGTGGAACTGAGATATTCCTATCCTATGAAGATGTAAAAAATGATATATTAATTGCCTTCTTAAGATTGAGGGTTCCATATAAACCATTTAGAAAAGAGATTGATGATAATACTATGTTAGTTAGACAACTTCATGTATGTGGTCAAGAAAAACCTTTAACTAAGGATTTGAAAGAAATTACTTGGCAACATAAAGGATATGGAAGAAAACTCTTAGAAGAGGCAGAAAGAATTGCTAAAGAGGAATTTGGTAAAAAGAAAATCTTAGTAACGAGTGGTATAGGTGTTAGAGAATACTACAGAAAGTTAGGATATGAAAAAATTGGAGTTTATATGGGCAAATACTTAAAATAAATGACACAATGAAGGGGAGATATAAGTTATCATCTATTTTTATTTTTTTGCTTATAAATTCAAAGAATGCCGCAAGTAATGAGACAAAAATTCCATAAATTCCATAAAATGGAAATAATATCAATAATGACGATATAAAGAATGCTAAAAATCCCTCAATTGTTTTATCAAAATATTTTATTTTAATTTTTCCATTTATTCCAACAATTGTGGCTAATGAATCTCCAATAGCAAATACTAAGGTTCCAAAAAATATTGCCTTTATATCATTAATAAAAATTAAAGATATTAATAAACCAACAGCAAAATATATAGCCCCTTCTCCATTTTCACCTTCTCTTTTACATAGATTTAGTAAATCAGAAATTATTGGAATATAAAGTTTTTTACACAAAAAATATAAAAAAATCCCTACTATTACACTGACAAATAAAGGAATTATTAAAAGTTTTTTAAATATCAAGACAGAAAAAGATATTAAAACTCCCGCAATTAAATGAATTGTTTGTCTATATAACTCTCTCAAGCTTTCAACCTTTTTTATTTAATACAAAAATGTTTATATATAATATAATACTAAAATTTAATTATTATTTATACATATGGAGGGAAAATATGGTGATTAAAAAAATATTCTTCATACTAATACCAATGATAATTGTAGTTGGCACATCAGGATGCTTAGAACAGCCAAAAGTTGAAATTGTTGGTCAAAAAATCCAAAAATTAAACGCAGATAATACAAAGATAGAAATTCAAGTATTGGTAAGTAATCCAAATCCTATTGGAATAACTATAAATAAAATATCATTTGATATATATGCATTGGTTAATGGTGAAAAAGTTTATTTAGGACATGGAGAGCAGAGAAATATTAAAATAACCTCTGGAAATAATACTTTCACTTTACCAATAGAAATATCTAACAAAAAACTTATTGAAGTTGCTGTAAAGGGTAAAAGCACAAAAATACCTATTGAAATTAAAGGAAATATATCAATTAACTTAATAGTTACAACAGTAAGTATTCCAATAGATATTCAACAGGAAATAGATGTCTCTGCAATAGTAAAAGAAGAGATGTTAAATCAATTAAGTAATTTAAATAACTTAAACACTAACCAAATACAATCAGTAACTCAATAATTTAAGATGACTTTTGCAGTTTTATTAAAAAAAATTTATTCTTTTTCACTCTTTTATAATTTCAACTCCATATCTAACAACATTATCCTTCATTAAATAATCTCTAAATTCGCATATTTTATAAGTGGTTTCCATAATTTTTTTTGAATAATTGACATCTACCAAAGTGTTTAAAAATGCTCTTAAATCGTAGGGATTTTTAATTTGGTATTTATTTTCAGCATCCGTAGAAATTACAACTGGAACATCATACTTTTTTGCTAATTTTAAGTTATTTCTAAAAAATAGTAATGTTCTCGCCCTTTCATAACCATCTTTACTTAAAAGATTTTTTAAATTTATTTCAATAGCCACTCTGTGAGTTGATGCCAATCTTGCCAATACATGGTCTATTCCGCTATCTTTTCTACCCAATTCAGGAGTTGATAGTATATCCACATTGTGCATTTCCACAGATGCTCTATTTATTTTTAAAATTCCTCCTTCAACTAATATTATATGACATTTATTTCTAAATTTCTTTACCTTTTTTCTCAATTCTTTAGAATTCTCTGTTTTTATTTTCACTCCTGAATAAACTTTTAATTTATAACTTTCACCAATAGATTTTACCTCCTCAAATAATTCTTTGTCAAATTCATAATCATACTGATAAAAAACAAATCCGTTCCATTTTAACTCTTTTAGCATTTTAATATCTTCTTCATCTTTTATTCTATTAATGTCAATTCTCATATTATCACAAAGTTTATTTAACTCTTACAACTTTGTTATCTTCTTTTTTGTAAATTCCTACAGTATCAATGCTATTTTCCAACATTGCAAAGGTTATATCTTTTTCATATCCAAGATTTTTTAAATTTTTAGCAGACGATGATTCTAAGATTAAAGACATCCAGTCATATTTAGTTAATTCTACTGCCACTTTGGTAAATTCGTCATACTCATTATTTAAATATTTAGCTATAATCCCACAGCCAATAAAATCGTCTATTGAAAAATTGTTTTCTCTATGACATGGAACTAAACTGACATTTTCAAAATCCTTAACTGCTTCAGCGACATACTTTGCATTAACTATCGCTCCTATAAAAATATATTTAGAGTTTAAGTTTTTTAAAACTCTCGTTCCGTTTGTTGTTGATAATATAACCTTTTCTCCATTTTCATATCTTTCCTTTATAATATCTTTATTTGCTAAAATCTCTGTTGGAGAGTTTCCAAAATCAAAGTTCTCTATTTTTCTGCCCTTTCTCTCTCCAATGTATATGGCATTTTCTTCTTCTCTCTGTATAGATGTAGTTATATATACCTCATCGATAAATGATAGAAGAGTTACTATTGTAGTTGATGCTCTTAAAACATCTACAACTATTGCTATATCATAACATTTATGATCAGCAAATTTATTACATAAAGCTATCATATCTATCCCATCATTTTTTATTTTATATTAAGGAATATAAAAAGGAGGGATATGTTTTGATTTTAGAGGAATTTTTGCAGATTGTAGGTTTGATAACATTAACAGTATTTATATTAATATTTATAGTATCCATCTTAATTTTAATTATTGGATATATATTATTAAAAAAGGATAGGTTGATATTTCCAAATTTGGCTTTATTCTTAATGGATAATTTTTATTCAATACTATTAAAAGTTTTTCTATTAATTGGAACAGAAGATACTTTTTATAGAGTAGGAATAGAATTTTACAATAAATATTATGAAGAGAAATTTAAAAAAGCAAAAAATAAGGTTTTGGTTCTTCCACACTGTTTAAGAGATTCAAAATGTCCTGCTAAATTAACTCCTAATGGTGTTGAATGCATATTCTGTGGAAGATGTAAAATAGGAGACATTATAAAAGTGGCAAAGGAAAACAATTACAAAGTTTATATAGTCCCAGGCTCAACATTCTTAAAGAGAATTTTAAAAGAAGAAAAGCCAGATGCTGTGTTTGGTGTTGCGTGCAATAGGGATTTATTTTATGGAATGAATATGTTATCAAGAAAAGGAATTCCTTCACAAGGACAACCTTTATTAAGGGATGGGTGTATAAATACTTTGGTTGATGTTGATGAACTCATATCAAGATTAAAATCATTATAATAATTAAGGTGAGATTGAATGTTATCAAAAATAAAGAACTCAATAAATTCATTAAGAGGAATTACTGAGAAGAAATTAGAAAAGAAGGATGGAACCAAATACATAATGTTTGGAGGTAAGGGAGGAGTTGGAAAGACAACAATGAGTGCTGCAACAGGAGTTTATTTAGCTCAGAAAGGATTAAAGGTTGTTATTGTCTCAACAGACCCTGCTCATTCTTTAAGAGATATATTTGAACAAGAGTTTGGACATGAACCTACAAAAGTTAAGGGCTTTGATAACTTATATGTTGTAGAGATAGACCCACAAAAAGCAATGGAAGAATATAAAGAAAAACTAAAAGCACAAATTGAAGAAAACCCATTCTTAGGAGAGATGTTAGAAGACCAATTAGAGATGGCTGCCCTCTCACCAGGAACTGATGAAAGTGCTGCTTTTGATGTATTTTTAAAGTATATGGATAGTAATGAATTTGATGTAGTTATATTTGATACAGCCCCCACAGGACACACTTTGAGATTCTTAGGAATGCCAGAGGTTATGGATAAGTATATGACAAAACTTATTAAGTTGAGGAAGCAAATGAGTGGATTTATGAAGATGATGAAAAAATTCCTACCATTTGGAGGAAAAGATGAAGATATTGATTATGACAAGATGTTAGAAGAATTAGAAAAGATGAAAGAAAGAATTGTAAAAGCAAGAAACATCTTATCAGACCCTGAAAGAACTGCATTTAGATTGGTGGTTATTCCAGAGGAGATGAGTATCTTAGAGAGTGAGAGAGCGATGAAAGCATTACAAAAATATGGAATTCCAATTGATGCAGTTATTGTAAATCAACTAATTCCTGAAGATGTCCAGTGTGACTTCTGTAGAGCAAGAAGAGAATTGCAGTTAAAGAGATTGGAGATGATTAAAGAGAAATTTGGAGATAAAGTTATTGCATATGTTCCTCTCTTAAGAACCGAAGCAAAAGGTATTGAAACTTTAAAAGAAATAGCAAAAATATTATACGGAGATGAGGAAAAAGAAAAACAGAAAGTTACTGCTCAATAGATATTGCTACAGTAACTCCATCTTTTTTAAATTTTTTTAATAATAACTCAATATTTTCATAGTTCTTATCTGTTAATTTTTTAACTGCCAATATTGATGCAGGTTCTGAAACTCCATAGACTCCTATATGTTTATATACAAATTCCGACTTTTCTAAATTTATTTTTTTATAAACTTCGTTAATTTCCTCTTTTTTAAAAATAAATAATGGCTTTTTAAATTTATTTATTGTCTCTAAAATTCCTCTCTCATCTTTTTTATCTTCTACTGTGGCAAAAGCATCAACTCTCCAAACTGGTATGTTTCTCAAAAATAAAGCTTTTTTTATAGCCCAAAAAACCTTATATCTCTCTATATTTTTTCTTGCCCCTATCCCCACACATATTCTTAAAGGTTTTAACTTTATTTTGTTATCAACTATAACATCATATTTATCGTGGTAACTTATTTTATAGCCGTTCAATCTTTTTATTTTCCAATGTTTTGGGATTGTTAAGTTAATCTCTTCTTCTAAAATTTTCTTATTTATCTTTAGTATATCTTTCCTTTTTGGAGTTTCCAAAAATAATATTTTGGAGAGTTCATCAATTCCTATTTTTCCATTTACATCAGTTGCAGTTGTAAAGATAACTCTTCCATTTATGTTGTTTGCTATTAGTTTAGAAAAATAATTTCCCCCGCCTAAATGATTTGATAACAATGGAATGACTTCTTTATTTTCATTACAAATAATAACAAAAGGATCTTTAAATTTATCATTTTTAATTTTATCTAAAAACTTCCTCAACACTATACCAGTAGCCATTATGAATATAAAACCATCTTCATCTCCACCAATTTTAAAATTTTTTATTGGAAAAATTTCACTTTCATATAAATAGTAATCTAAAACTCTTTTAATCTCTTCTGCTATTTTTTTCCCACTATTTGTGATATATACAATTTTAATCATACTGCATCACAAAAAGTTTTTATCTAAGTTTATTGTAAAATAGTATCTATGAGGTGGGTATTTATGGGTTTGGAACATCTAATTTTATTGATATTAATAATTGCAGTAGGGATTTTATTCTTTAAGCTAACTTATAAAATATTAAGATATTTAGCGGTAAATACAATAATTGGTTTAATATTGGTAGGAATTTTAAATTTCCTCGGAATTGTGCATATAAAACTAACCTTAATAAACTTGTTAATAATAGCATTTGGGGGATTAATTGGAGTATTTATCTTAATTTTACTCTCAATTTTATGAAAAACAAAAAAGATATTAAGCTTTCATTGAATACTCATATGCCTGACAAGCCCAATAATCTAAAACATCTTTTATTGACTTTAAGTTTTTATCTTTTCTTTTTTTAATTTTTGCTAAGTCCCTTAATATTTTTAAAGTTTTTTCTATCTCATTTTCGCTCATTAAGGTGGCGTTAATTAATAAATTTATAGCCCTCTTATCAATGTCATCCATAATACCACCTTTTAATACTATATTTTAGATTAGTATTATCATATATAAAATTTTTGGTTAAAAATATGAAAAATATTCATTATAATCCAAATTAAAATTTATTTTATTAATATTAAAATTTTTTGTAGTTTTATTAATTTAAATATTTAAAATATACACTTAATATTCTGAAAATAAAAAATGAAAAATAAAATAAAAAAATTAATTTTATTTGATTCCCATAGCCTTATTAGTTTTTTCAATTGATTTAAATTTATCATCTTCTAATTGAAGCATAGCCCTTATACAGTCAATATTCTCTGGAATAACTATACTCTCTTGATGAACTGCCTGCATTAAGAATATTTCATTATCTACAACATTAACACTTTCTTCCCAAACAACTAACTCATTTATATCGTATCTCAATCTACCTAAATCTCTTCCATACTCTATTATCTGTGCAGTTGATGTAAATCCATCTTCATATTTAACAGTTATAATTCTTGGAGTTTTCTCAATAGATTCTAAAACTTCATCTCTACTAACATTATTTTCTACTTCAACCATCAATGTATGCTGATGCATCAAAGTTGTAGGAACAATTACAGCTGATGTCACTATTTTCCCCTCAAACTCAGGGACTACTGAAACTACATCAGGACCATGATGGGAAGGGACAGTTACAGGATTAGGAACTATAGCATTAACAGGCCCTCTTTTGTCATCATTTGGATCTGCCGCTCTTCTAACTAATACTACTCTTGCCTTTTTAATGCCTGCAACTGAATTTATAGCGTATAATATTCTACATAAACCAGTTGTATTACAAGAGACAACCCTTACATAATCTTTTCCATAACATCTGTCATAACTCCAAAGAGCGTTGAAATTATCTTCAACATCCTTAGCCTTTTCTCCTCCTTGTAGTATAGCCTTAACTTTGTGTGGCTTATAAATATTTTCTAAATTCTGCTTTCCTATCTTTTTTGGGGCACCATCAACGACAATATCAACATCTTCTATAATATCTAATATTGTTCCTTCTACAGGGATTCCAGCATCTTCAAATAATTTAACTCTCTCTTTATCTGGAATTGCTACAAATAACTTGTAACCTTTTTCTACTGCTAACCTTGCTTCAAAATCAGGTTTGGTTTTAGTAACTCCTACAACCTTCATATCATCTTGGATTGAAACAGCATCTGCCACTCTTTTACCAATTGACCCATAACCGTTTATTAAAACATTAACCATTAAAATCACCTTTGATTTAAAACAGCTATTTTGATAATAAATTTTTAATTAGTTCTGAATATTTATTGTTTATGATTTAAATTATATTACTTTATCTAAATATATAGATTAATGTTAATAAAATAATATTTTTGGGTATTAATAATCAAAAAAATGTGTATCTACCCTTGGAAAACCGTGGCCTTCATCGAAGCCATAACAGCTACTCGGCACGGCCGCCTTGTGGGTAGAATGTCGAGGTGGTTTCATTCCCTATGGAGGGTCGCCACCTGAGACATATATTTATTTATTAAAAATGGGGTATATATTTTTTACCACAAAATTATTATTTCTCAAGCCAGCCAAAGTATTTTTCTATAATATACCAAGCACCTTGAGGAGGGATTAAACCAACCTCTGTAATTATTGCATCTATATACTTAGAGGGAGTTACATCAAATGCAGGATTCCTCACTTTAATTCCTTTATATTTATCTTCAAATACTACCACTTCCTTAGGGTCTCTTTCTTCAATCTCTATTAACTCTCCTACTATAGTTTTTGGATGAAATTTGTAAGTTTCTGCGGCTGTTAAAAAAGGAACTCTACTTTCGTTAGCAATTAATGCAATTTGAGAAGTCCCTATTTTATTTACAAGACAGCCGTTTGCAGTTATAGCATCAGCCCCCACAATTACAATATCTATATCTTTTATAAAGTATCTAACTGCAGAATCTACTATTAAAGTTACATTAATTCCGTAGTCATAGAGAGTTTTTGCAGTAATATATCCTTGGTTTTTTGGTCTTGTTTCTGTGCAAAAAACTTTAATATCTTTTCCTTCATCATAGGCAGTTTTTATAACACTTATAGCAGCTTCAGAATTGCAGTGAGTTAGTATTGTATATCCATCTTTTATTCTATTTGCCCCATACTTTCCTATTTTTTCAATAGCCTTTAATGAGGATTCTATAAATTCATCAGATCTCTCTATAACTCTCTCCTTTGGATTATCTTCATTTAATCCTTTTAATACATATTTAACTGCATTTGGTAAGGAGACAGCAGTAGGTCTGGCAGAGATTAATAAATTTCCTGCCTCTTTCATTTTTTTTATAAATTCATCATCACTTAAATGAGAGATTTTTATAGCATATTCTTTTAATGCCTTTGCAGCAGCCCTCCCTATTCTTCCAGCCCCTCTAATTTCCATATTTTTAATTTTTTCATAAGTTTCTTTTATAATGTCTTCACTCATTTTAAGCACCATAAATATTTTTATAGTTCATTATAACACTTCATAAGCAAAACAGTATCATATTCCAATAAAGGACTTTCACATATTACAGTTCCAGAAGTATTAAAATCTTTCAACGCCTTTAATGCATCCTTATAATTAAAATTAGATTCTTTTAAAGGGAGATGCCTTCTTTCCCCTCCCTTTCCATATTCTATTCCTGATAGATGAATATGCATATCCTTTATAGCGTTTTTTCCTAACATATTCTCAACTTTTTCAAGTATCTTACAAAAGGAATCATAATTATTTATTCTTCCTCTACTTCTTGCATAAATATGGGCAAAGTCGATACATGGGAGAAGATTTAAGTCATAGCATAAATTTAAAGTTTCATCAACATCTCCAAATTGAGATACTCTTCCAGAAGTTTCTGGTCTTAACATAATATTTAAATTTAATAATTCTAATTTTTCTAAAATTTTTTGAATGTTTGATTTTATTATATTATATGTAGTTTCTTTACTTTTCTTTAAGTAATATCCAGGATGAAAAACTAAGTTTCTTCCACAGTTATTTAAAACCTTTGCAGTTTTAATAATTCTCTCAATACTATTTTTAATCTTATACTCTTCATTTGCATTGAGATTTATAAAGTGAGGGGCATGAGCAGAGAAAACAATATCTTTTCCATACTCTTTTAACTTTTTAGCATAGTCCTCTTTCATATAAACTCCTTTAACAAATTCCAATTCCATAGCTCCTAAATTTAATTTTCTTAAAACATCTACTCCTTTAAATTCATCCTCTGCAGATATTGGAACTCCAGCAGTGCCAAATATTAACATATTGCCCCCTTTACTAATAAAATCTTTATTAAATTTTTATTTTTCTTCCATAGGGCTCCGCCCTATTGTTATCCCCCCATAGGGGGTGGAACCCCCTATGGATGTATTACCTCGCTTACGCTCGGTAGTGCCTCTTATTCTTCATCAATTGGTTTAGGTGGAACCCTTGCAACAGTTATATATCCAGTATGACCTATCATCCTCGTTGATGGTCTAACTCCCTTCTCAGAAACTTCAATTTCTCTTTCAATGAGTTCATAAGTATGTATATCCCAAAATCCTTCTTCTTTAAGTTTTTCAACAGTTTTTTTAACCTGCTCTATATATGGAAGATATGTAACTATCCTCCCTCTTTTTTTATTCAATGCCTTTTTTGCATTCTCTACAACATTCCAAGGATCTGGTAAGTCTAAGACTATTACATCAACATCCTTTTCATCTATCTTCTCTCTAACATCTCCAATTTTTTGAATTACATTAAATAAACCATCTTCTATTTCAATTTCATCCTCATCGTCAAAATCTTCATCCAATCCAATAATTTTTTGTCCTTTTCTTATGGCCCCAACTCTTAATAAATTTTTTCTTGCAACTTTGGCAAATTCTGGTCTAATATCGTAGGTTATTACTTTCCCAGTTTTTCCAACGGCATTTGACAAATACATAGTTAATGCACCTGAACCAGTTCCTGCTTCTACAACAGTTTCTCCTTCTCTAATTCCAGATATACTTATAATAAAGCCAATATCTTTTGGTAATAAAGTAGTTACAGTTCTCTTCATTCTTTTTAATATGTCAAACATTGTAGGCTCTACCAAATAAAATCTATACCCTTTATGAGATTTTAGTTCAACACCTTCTTTAACATTCTCTAAATCTACTATCCCCAAATCTGTTCCAAATTTTTTAACATCCTTTTTTAATAAATATCTCTTCCCTCTCTCATCTACTAATAGTTTATAGGCAAACATAAATATCACTCATAAAGTTAATTTTGTTTGTTTATATTTGTTTATTATATTTTGGCACGTTTTCCAGTGTATCCTTGTAATGTCTGGAAGTTTCTTATGCTTTTTATAATAATCTTCAAGGAATTTTATAGTTTTTCTATCAGATGGATAACCACTTCCAAAATCTCCGTAAATTTTTTTATATTTTTCAATCAAATTATCCCTCTCAACTTTTGCAATTATTGAAGCACTTGAAACTATAGGATACTTAGCATCAGCCTTATGCTCTGCTATAATTTTAACATCTAAATTTCTCTCTTTAATTATGTCTTCTATCTTATCTCTAAACCTATCTTCAAATTTTTTAGCATTTGTGCTACATGCATCTAAATAAATCTCAACCTCTTCATCTTTTATATCTAATTTTTCTATTAAATTTTTAGTAACTTTAGAGAAAGCATTAATTTCAATCTCATTTAAATTAGTTCTATTCATTAGTTCATTTATTTTCTCTGCCTCTAAGATTAACTTTTCAGAGTATCCCAAACTTTCAAGAGATTTTTTTAATTGACTTCTTTTATTTTTAGTTAATGCTTTACTATCTTTAACTCCTAATTTTTTTAACTCTCCGTCTTTCTCCTTTTCAATGGCATAGGCGCATACTACCATAGGTCCTAAAACTGGTCCTCTTCCTGCCTCATCAACTCCTATAATTATCATTTTAATCACCAATATAAATTGAAGTTTTTTAAGGTTAAGTTTTACCTATTTAAAAATTTCTACTTAATTTAAGAAGTAAGCGTTTTATATTATTTCCCCTAAAAGATATTTTAAACAGTTCTTAATTTAACTTTTTTTAAATTTAGATTTTTAAAATTTCAGAATTTTGGAGGGATACAATGATTTCAAAGAACGAGATTTTAGAAGTTTTTGAAAAATATAATAAAGATGAGATAACAATAGCAACATTGGGAAGCCATACATCCTTACATATTTTAAAAGGGGCAAAATTGGAAGGTTTTTCTACTGTCTGTATAACTATGAAGGGAAGAGATGTTCCATACAAGAGGTTTAAAGTTGCTGATAAATTTATATATGTCGATAATTTCTCAGATATAAAAAATGAAGAGATTCAAGAAAAGTTGAGGGAGTTAAACGCTATAGTTGTTCCTCATGGCTCTTTTATAGCCTATTGTGGTTTAGACAATGTAGAAAATAATTTTTTAGTTCCAATGTTTGGTAATAGAAGAATTTTAAGATGGGAATCTGAAAGAAGTTTAGAAAGAAAACTATTAAAAGAATCTGGAATAAGAGTTCCTAAAAAATATGAGAGTCCGGAAGACATTGATAAAACTGTTATCGTTAAATTCCCTGGAGCAAGAGGAGGGAGGGGATACTTTATAGCATCATCAACAGAGGAGTTTTATAAGAAGGCAGAAGATTTAAAGAAGAGAGGAATATTGACTGATGAAGATATTGCCAATGCACATATAGAAGAATATGTCGTTGGAACTAATTTTTGTATACACTACTTTTACTCTCCATTAAAGGATGAAGTAGAATTGTTGGGAATGGATAGAAGATATGAAAGTAATATAGATGGATTAGTTAGGATTCCAGCAAAAGACCAATTAGAATTAAATGTTAATCCAAGTTATGTAATTACTGGAAATATTCCTGTTGTAATTAGAGAAAGTTTATTGCCACAAGTTTTTGAAATTGGAGATAAATTAGTAAGTAAGGCAAAAGAACTAATACCTCCTGGAATGATTGGTCCATTCTGCTTACAGTGTTTGTGCAATGAAGACTTAGAATTAGTCGTCTTTGAAATGAGTGCAAGAACTGATGGAGGTTCTAATACCTTTATGAATGGAAGTCCATACTCTTTCTTATACAATGGTGAGCCATTAAGTATGGGACAAAGAATTGCAAGAGAAATTAAAATGGCTTTACAGTTGAATATGATTGATAAGGTAATCTCATAATATTTAAAATTTTTTAAGTTTGTGACACTATTATACACTTTTAAGTAATATTTAAATATAAGATGATAATTAATTACACTTTGTTCAATTCGTTCAAAATTTTTTGAACATATTAGACATTTTGAATATATTGAACTAAGGGATGGGATTGTTATGGAAAATGCTAAAGAAATTATTATTAAGCTATTTTCTGGAATTGCTGAGATTCACGGATTGAGTAGGTCTGTTGGAGCAGTTTATGGTATTTTATTTTTTTACGAAAAGCCGATGACGATCTCTGAAATTATGGAGGAATTGAAAATTAGCAAAGGAAATGTAAGTATGTCATTAAGAAAGTTGGAAGAACTTGGATTAATTAGAAAAGTCTGGATAAAAGGAGAAAGAAAGAATTATTATGAGGCAGTTGGTGATTTTTCTTCAATTAAAGACATTGCTAAAAAGAAGCATAAACTAATCTCAGAATCTTATGAATCTTTAAAAAATATCGCTCAAAGTAATAAAGAAAATAAAGAATTTATTAGCAAAAAATTGGACAAAATAGAAAAAATGAAGAAGGTTTCAGAAAAGATTTTAGATGTTCTTAATAGCGAATTATCCTAAATGGTGATTAAGAATGATAAGAAACATTTTAAGAAATCTTGCAAATTTTGCAGAAAAAAAGCCATTTCTTATGGTTTTGATTATTTTAATTATTACAATATTCGCAGGAATTTCTGCTACAAATATAAAGACACAGACATCTTTTGAAAAAATGCTTCCTCAAAATAATCCTATAGTTCAAACATTATATGAGGTTAGAGATGAATTTGGAGGAACAGATGTTGTAATTTTAGCAGTAAAAATAAAACCATCAAATAATCCAGACAAGGTTGTGGATATAAGGGACCCAAGAGTTTTAAGGGCTGTAAAAGAGTTGGAAGAAAGTTTAAGAACTGTAGATGGAATTACTGGGGTAAGTTCTCCAGTAGATACTCTTGAAAAATTAAATGGAGGGGTTTTACCTCAAGATATTGACACAGTTAAAAGATTACTAAATAAACTTCCAGAAGATCAAAGAAAGAAATTATTTAATTCAGACTATTCAATGATGACAATAAATGCATTTACAGATGTTGGAGGAAATGAGAAAAAGAATGTCAGATTGATGCAGGATATTAAAGAAAGAATTGAAGAAACTCCTTTACCTCCAGGAGTAGAAATTATACCAACAGGAACTCCAGCATTAAGAGATTTATTAAGCATTCTTATGAAAGAAAGTCAAGAATTTACAACGATATTTGGTTTGTTAGGAATTTTAGTAATATTAATAGCATACTTTAAGAGACCTATAGCCTCAATACTTCCACTGTTGCCAGTCATTATCTCTGTCATTTGGACTGGTGGGGCTATGGGGTTTTTGGGAATTCCATTAGATATGGCTACCGCTGGTATTGGGTCGCTAATTCTTGGATTGGGTATTGATTATGGAATTCATCTAATACACAGATTCAACGAAGAGAAGAAAAAAGGATTACCTACTGAAAAGGCTATAGAAATAGCAGTTGTTGAAACTGGAACTGCTGTATTGGCTACAACTGCAACAACCGTAGTTGGTTTTTTAGCATTGGTGTTAGCTCCACTGCCTATGATGAAACATTTAGGGGAAACATGTGCTTTAGGTATAACATTCTCAATGATTGTTGTCTTAACCCTATTACCTGCCTTAATTGTTATTGAAGATTATTACATAATTCCATTTATTAGAAAAATAAGATCAAAAGGTGAGTAAATATGAATCTTAGAAAATTATTAATTGGTTTGTTATCTATGCTTATAATTTCTACCATATCTTACGGATTACAGATAGAGGAACCAGAATACCAACCAAAGATAATACATCCAGGAGACGATGTAGATTTGTGGATTAAAATTGTAAATGATAATTATGAAAATAAAGTTAAAAATATCGTTGTTGAAGTAACTCCTCACTATCCATTTGAGTTGAGACAGGTTAATCCTACTAAAGGAAAAGTTATTATTAACAGTTTAAATCCTGGAGAACCTTATACAGCATACTTCAAACTACATGTTAATGAAAATGCTCCATCAAACGACTATAGAATAGATGTTAAAGTGAATTACGATGAAATATATAAAGACAATGGAAAAGAGACTGTTGTTCATTATAACTTTACTAAAGTATATTATATTCACATATATGGAACTGCAAGTTTTGAAATTCGTGGAAATACAAATTTAACCCCAGCAAAAACAGAAGTAGTTCCAATAACTATAAAAAATACTGGAACTGGAACTGCTAAAGAAGTTAATGTATATATAGGTTATAAATTAAATCCTACATCAATAGGATCAGAAACAAAAACCGTTGAGTATCCTGGAGGGATTACTACAGAAGAACAAAAAAATATTATTTATCCAACAGTTATTTCTTTAACTGATCTTCAAATCTCTCCGGTAGATATAACAAAGTTTTACCTCGGAGCTTTAAAGCCAGATAGTAAAAAAACTATAAATGTAAAGTTCCACGTATCTCCTAATCTTGTTGAAGGAGTTTATCAAATTCCTATAGTCGTTACATGGACAGATGAAGATGGTAGTAAGAAAGCGGAGCAAATAAGTTTAGGAGTTTATGTAAAGGGAGATATTATTTTAAGTATATCAAATGTTGTTACTGACCCAAAAGAGATTAAGCCTGGAGATAACTATGTAAGAATTGATACTACTATAACTAACAACGGCCACGCAGAGGCAAAAGATGTAAAATTGAAGTTAATTACAAAATATCCATTTAAAGATAGTTGGAGTAACTGTAATATAAAAGATATAGGTAATTTAAAACCCGGAGAGTCAAAGACAGTTTCTTTCTTTGTGGATGTGAATAAGTATGCAAAAACAGAGCATTATCAATTGCCAATAGAATTTAGTTATTTAGACCCACAAGATAATAAGCATAAAGGGATTAAATATATTGATATATATGTTAAATCAAAACCACTGTTTGAAATTTTAACAAAAGAGGTAAATGTAACTGCAGGAAAAGAAAATAAAGTTTATATAAAAATAAAAAATATAGGTTCAGAAAAAGCAGAAAGGGTTAAAATTTCAGTAATCAAAAATTCAGGTCAGCCATTTGATTATCCTATAAAGTCAGATACTATAGGAACACTATATCCTAATCAAACTGGAGTGGGTGTTATAAGTATAGATGTTGATAAATCAGCTCCTAAAAAACCATACATAATAACACTTGAAATACGATGTGCTGGAGATAGTGATGAAGGCGATAATAATGTCTATATTTATCAGGAACCTTTAAAAGTTAATGTTATTAGTTCTAATGGAAGCACAATAGTTCCTATATTGATAGGAGCAATAATATTGGTGATAATTGTAGGGGGATATATAAAGTTTATGAAAAATAGAAAAAACCATGAATAACGGTTATTTTAATCCTTAAATCTACTTTATTTAATTTTATTTTTTTATAATTTTTTTGGGTGGTAATATTAATGACGATTTTAACAAAATCAGTAATTTAGCAGTTATTTGGATTACTACATTTACAACAATGCTTGGGATTGGTTTAATAGCTCCTATAATGTCAATATTTGCAGAAAGTTTGGGAGCCACAAATACAGAGATAGGTATTATATTTGGAGTTTTTGCTTTATTTAGGACTATATCTCAAATACCAGTTGGAATTTTGTCAGATATTTTTGGAAAAAAGCCATTCATTGTTATAGGAACATTTTTTTATGGAGTTTTTACTCTAATGTATAATATTGTTGGTTCTGTTTTAGGATTATTAATTATTAGAAGTATTACAGGATTTTTTTCTGCTTTTGTAACTCCTATTGCTGGGTCTTATGTTGCTAACCTTGCTCCAAAGGAAAGATTAGGAGAATATATGGGAATTTTTAATGCATCAGTAAATTTAGGTTTTGCTATAGGTCCATTTATTGGAGGTTTTTTGGCAGATATGTATGGAATAAAGACGCCATTTTATATATGCGGATTTTTGGGAATATTAGCATCTATCATAGCACTTATAAAATTGGAAGAACTGCCAATAAAGAGAGAAGTAGAGATAAATATAAACAAACTGTTTTCCATAGAATTTTTAAAAAATAGATTATTTTTATTGTCATATATTATTAACACATTATCTATTATCTCAAACGCAAGTATTATAGTTTATTTAGCAATATATGCAGTATCCTTTAAAATAACCTTAACGCAAGTCGGTTTTATGATTGCATCAACAAATATATTATCTGCATTATTACAAAGATATATAGGCAGATTGTTTGATAAGTTTGGAATTGTAGTTATAATATTGGGAATAATAATTTTGTCTATAGGGATGTATCTTATCTCTTTATCAACAACATTTTTTACGCTTATATTTTCTTTAATGGTTGTAGCAATAGGAATGGCGATAGTTGGGACTTCTGCAATGTCATTGGCTATTAGAGATATTCCTCCAGAGAGAAAAGGAGAGGCAATGGGGCTATTTACTACGAGTTTTAACATAGGTATGTTTTTTGGAGCAGTAATCTTTGGAGTATTGGCAGATTTTGTAGGATTATCTAATATGTATAAGATTTCATCTATTTTAGTGCTATTTTTAGGTAGTTTGTGCTATTTAAAAATTAAAAAACAACTAAATAATTAGATTCTATGCATATATTTTAAAATATCTTCGTGCTGAACTATAACTTGAACTCCTAACTGTTTTCCTACATCTTCAAGTTCTTTTTTTAATGTTGTAAAATCTATCTTAGATTTTGAAATATCTACGAGCATAATCATCGCAAAGAGGTCATTTAAAATTGTTTGGCTAATATCTAAAATATTTATATTATTCTCTGCTAAAACTTTTGATATTCCCGCAACAATTCCCGTTCTGTCCTGTCCAATTACAGAAATAACCACTCTACTCATTTTTTCTCCTCGTTATGTTTTTTTATTTTAATTTTATTTTTTTATAATTTTTTAAATTCAGCATCTACAACTATATGCCATACACCAGGAGCATATTTTTTAATTTTTACTATTTTATAATTAAGGAGATTATAATTATTTTTTTTAGAATAAAATTTTAATCTCTCAATAGGTCTCTCAAACATAATTTTTTCTGCAACAGTTTCGTGATAATGTATAACACCTCTATCTTTCAAAAATTCAAATGCTTTATCTAAAAATTTGTGAGTTTTATGAACATAGCCCATAATTACTCTGTCAGCAACATCTTTTAATTTAACATTTCTATTGTCAGATAAAATTGGAGTAACATTATTTAACTTATTTAATTTAATGTTTTCGCATAAGTAATGATAGGCTATAGGGTTTTTTTCAATTGCATAAACTAATTTTGGCTTTGAATATTTAGCCAAAGGAATTGTAAAATATCCAATTCCAGCAAACATATCTATGACAGTTTCATTCTCATTACTTATATGAGCCATTCTTATCCTTTCTTTAATATTTCCCTGACTCCACATTATTTTAGCCACATCTAACTTAAATAGACAGCCATATTCTTTATGTATCGTTTCTGTTTCACTTCCATATAAAATTTTTATATGAGGAGTTCTAAACTCTCCCGTTATTTGTGTAGTATATAGAACAATAGTTTTACATTTAGTTTTATTTATAATTTCATCAATTTCATTTTTATTTAACTCTTTTTTAACAATAACAACATCTCCTACCTTTTGATATTTCATAATTTCATCCTTTTCAATATAAGAATTAAAAATTTTGCACACGTAATTTCTGACCTTAGGGTTCTACAATAATTAATATAAATTAATATATAATAAAAATATTTTTTGGTGAATATTATGAAAAATTACAAAGTTTATGTGGAAGGATACGGATGTGTATTAAACACTGCTGACACTGAAATTATAAAAAATTCTCTAAGAGAGTGTGGCTTTATAGTAGTTGATAACTTAAAAGAGGCAAATATCGTAATAATAAACACATGCGTTGTTAGATTAGAAACTGAAAATAGAATGATTTACAGAATAAATGAGATTAAAAATTTAGGAAAAGAGGTAGTGGTTGCTGGATGCTTACCAAAGGCTTTAAAAAATAAGGTTAAGGGATTTTTACACATATATCCAAGAGAAGCACATAAAGCAGGAGAAATTTTAAAATATTATTTGGAGAATAAAAAAAGAATAAAATATGTTGAGGAAGAGATTAATAAAACACTATACAGGAAGTTAGATTATATAAAACCTTCATTAATCACTCCACTACCAATATGTGAAGGATGTATAGGAAACTGCTCATACTGTATAGTAAAAATAGCAAGAGGTAATTTAATATCTTATCCAAGAGAAAAAATCGTTAAAAAGGCTGAAGAATTAATAAAAAGTGGTGTTAAGTGTTTATTTATTACTGCCCAAGATACTGCATGCTATGGTTTAGATATTGGAGATAACTTAGTTAATTTATTAAATGACTTAACCAAAATAGAAGGAGAGTTTATAATGAGAGTAGGAATGATGCACGCTAAAAATGTTCAGCCAATTTTAGATGAACTAATAGAGGTTTATCAAAATGAAAAAGTTGGAAAATTTTTACATCTACCTATTCAAAGTGGAGACGACAAAATTTTAAAGAAAATGAAGAGAGGATATACGGTAGATGAATTTAAAGAAATTGTTAATGAATTTAAAAGAAAAGTTAAAAATCTCTGTTTTACCACTGACATTATAGTTGGATTTCCTGGAGAGACAGAGGAACAATTTCAAAACACCTTAGAAGTTTTAAAAGAGTTAAAGCCAGATTATATTCATGGAGCAAAGTATTCGCAAAGAAAAGGAACAGAAGCGGCAAAGATGAAACAAGTAGATACAAAGATTAGAAAAAGGAGGAGTGAAATATTAGATAAGTTAAGGAGAGAATTAAGTTATTTGAACAATAAAAAATACATTGGAAAAACTTTGAGAACCTTAGTTTTAGAGAATGGTAAAGGATACACTGAGAACTTTAAAGTAGTTAAGTTTGAAGGTGGAGAAATTGGAGAGTTTGTAAAAGTAAAAATAACTGACGCTAAAACTTTTGGATTAAAAGGGGAGATTATTCCTTAATTTCATTTAAAACTTCATCTAAATCAATTTTTTTAACTTCTCCAAATTTAACAACTTCTCCATCTCCTTCATATCTTGGTATTATGTGAAAATGAACATGATTAACTTCCTGTCCAGCCACTTTACCATTGTTATTTACTATATTGTATCCATCAAAACCTAATTTTTTTAAAATAGTAACAGTTTTTTTTACTCCTTTTATAAAATTACATAATTCCTCATCTGGTATCTCGTCAAATCTCTCATAGTGCTTTTTTGGAACAACTAATGTGTGCCCTTTATTTCTTGGATTAATATCTAAAAATGCCAAAACATTCTCATCTTCATAAACAATCTTTGCTGGAATTTCTCCATTTACTATTTTGCAGAATATACACATAATTTCACCTTTTATTTATTTTTGGAGTAATATGTCCCTATACTTAAATAATAGTTCAGTTATATCTCTTATATCTTTTCCCTGCATCTTTGCCTCATTTAAATATATATTATAGAGTTGTGGAGTTAAAGGTTTTGGATTAGATTTCCACATTTCAGAATGTATTAATAAATCAAAACACCTTGCCTCTGCCTCACTTAATCCAAGTTTTTTATAAATTCCTTCATGTGGCTTATATAATAAATTTTCTTCTTTTGGAGTTGATAAAACTAAATCACATAGTTCTGTTGTAGGAATTGGCTCTGCAATTGATACAAAAACATCATCAAGTTCAGCATCTACAATTAAATCTTTGGTTAATAGATAATCTTTCTCTGTCTCTGTTGGATAAGATACTATAAAACTTCCTCCTACCTTAACATTACAATCTTTTGCCAACTTTATAGCATCTAATACTTTTTCTCTATTAATTCCTTTTTTCATATCTCTTAATACTTTATCACTTCCACTCTCTATTCCATAAAACACCCATCCAATAGTATAATTTTTTATAGCCTCTAAGATGTCTTCATCAACATAATCCACTCTCATATCTGGAACTGATAAATTGTTTTTCCCAACAATTTCTGAAATTTTTTCTAACAACTCAAAGAACTTATTTTTATTTACTGACTTTTTAAATGCATACAAACTTCCAGTTCCTCCACTTATCGCTATTCTCTTAGCTCCAGCCTTTTTAAAAGCTTTAACTTCTTCAACAACATCTTCAACTTCTCTACTTCTAATTTTCTTTCCAAAAAATTTTGGAACTTGACAAAAAGTGCAATTTCCTAAACAACCCCTATGAGTTTCTATATAAACATTAGCCCCTCTAATCCACTGTTGTCCAATGTCTTTTGGTATTAAAGGAATTGGATGATTTAAATCTGGTTTTTCTTTTGAATAATTTACTACAATTTCATCTCCATTTTTGTATGCTAAACCTTCCTCATCTCCCTCTATAATTTTTGGAGTAGTTATTTCACCTTCTCCAACTATAACTCCATCTACATTTAGTTCATTTAATATAATCTCTGGATATGCTGAAACACATCCAGCAATGTATATTTTAATTTTATTCTTTTTAGATTTTTTTAAAATTTCAATAGTTTCTCTAATTTTTTTATCTAATATGTGCAAAGTAGAATATAAACTAAATATAACTACATCTGATTTTAAAAATAGTGTTTTATCCATTTTTCTAATTAAATAAACTTTATGTCCTTTATCTTTTAAAATCCTTCCAACAATCATAGAACCATAAGTATAAACTTCTGGACAGTAAATTGTAATTCTCATATAAACCCCTTTATATTGTTTTATAATTATGTAATATTTTAATAATTACTATTTTACAGATGTCAAATGCAAATACTCAAAGTTTCTATATATATATAATGTCTCAATAATTAAATTAGTTATAATGTGAGGTGATAGTATGGCTGTAATAAATATGAACAAGGTTAATAAAAATTTCGTAAATGAAGTTGTAGAGGAAGGAAAGTTGGTTTTAGGTGAAGATGTTGTAAAATCTATTAAAGCATGCTATCAGTGTGGAACTTGCACAGGAAGTTGCCCAAGTGGAAGAAGAACTGCTTATAGAACACGAAAAGTTTTAAGAAAAGTTCTATTAGGTTTAGATGATGTATTAGATTCAGACGATATTTGGTATTGCACAACATGCTATACTTGCTATGAGAGATGTCCAAGAGATGTAAAAATTACTGAGATTATAAAAACATTGAGAAACATTGCCGCTAAAAAGGGGAATATGGCATTGGCTCATAGAAAAACAGCATCTTATGTTTTGAGATTTGGTCATGCAGTTCCAGCAAATAAGCAAATTGTTGAATTAAGAGGAAAGTTAGGATTGCCTCCAGAATCACCAACAGCTCAATTTTCTGAAAAAGAGTTAGAAGAAGTTAGAACATTAGTTAAAGAGTTAAAATTTGATGAATTAATAGGATTTGATTGGGAAAAAATGGACTTAAAAGAATAAAATTAATTTAAATAAAATTATATTATGGTGATAACAATGAAATATGCATTTTTCTTAGGTTGTATAATGCCACATAGATATCCAGGAGTTGAATTAGCTACAAAAAAAGTTATGGGCGAGTTAGGAGTTGAATTAGAATACATGCCAGGAGCATCTTGCTGTCCTGCTCCAGGGGTATTTGGTTCTTTCGATTTAAAGACTTGGCTTACAATTGCCGCAAGAAACTTGTGCATTGCTGAGGAGTTAGGGTTAGATATAGTAACAGTATGTAACGGATGTTATGGTTCCTTATTTGAAGCGGCACATATATTACATGAGAATAAAGAAGCATTAGATTTTGTTAATGAGAAATTAGATAAAATTGGTAAGCAGTATAAAGGAACTGTTAAAGTTTATCATTTTGCAGAATTAATTTATAAGGAGATAGGAACTGAAAAAATAAAAGAAAAAGTTGTGAGACCATTAGATAAGTTAAATGTTGCTATACACTATGGATGTCACTTTTTAAAGCCAAGTGATGTTAAGCATCTTGACAGCCCAGAAAGGCCAAAACTGTTAGAAGAAATCGTTTCAGCAACAGGAGCAAAGCCAGTTATGTATAGAGATTACTTAATGTGTTGTGGAGCAGGAGGAGGAGTTAGAGCAAGATTTTTACCAACAGCATTGGATATGACAAGAGAAAAAATTAGAAACATGTTAGATGCAAATGCTGACTGTACTGTCAATGTCTGTCCATTCTGTCACTTGCAGTTTGATAGAGGACAGGTAGAAATTAAAGAAAAGTTTGGTGAGGAATACAAACTTCCTGTTTTGCACTTAAGTCAGTTGTTAGGTTTAGCATTTGGAATGAAACCTGAAGAATTAGCAGTTAGTGTCCACGCTATTCCTGTAGATCCAGTTTTAAAGAAATTGGGTATTGAATAAATAAAATTACTTTTACTTTTTTAATTCTAAAATGAACTTTTTAAAAAGTTTCATCAAAAAACTTTAATTTAACAAACTCTTGGTATAGGATCACCGATTGGCATATCTACAATTCTCCTACCTACAATAGTTTCCATTATAACTCCTTTATGCTCTTTTGTAGCATAGCCAATAATTTCTGCATTTTTTCCCAATGGATGTTCTCTTAAAATCTCTAAACATCTTTCGGCATCTTCTTTTTTAACAGCCATTACTACTTTTCCCTCATTAGCTATTGTTAATGGATCTAAACCTAAAATATCACAAATTGACTGAACCTCCTCAGTTATTGGGATTTTGTCCTCAAATATTGTTATTCCTATATTGCTTTTTTCAGCCATTTCATTTAATGCATCTGCCAAACCTCCCCTTGTAGGATCTTTCATTGCATTTATTTGAATTCCTTCTTCTAAAACCTTCTCAATCAATTTATTTATTGGAGCTACATCTGATTTTATATTAACATCAAAATCAAAACCTTCCCTCGACAATAAAATAGATAATCCATGCTCTCCAATATTTCCAGAGACAATTATTGCATCTCCTTCCTTAACATTACAGTCTCTTATAGCTTTACCTCTATCAACTATTCCTATCCCAGAAGTTGAAATAATAATATCATCAACACCATCAGAAACTTTAGTGTCTCCAGTTATTATAGCCACTTCAGCCTCTTTGGAAGTTTCATTTATAGATTTAATAATCCTCTCCAAGTCTTCTAACTTAAAACCTTCAGGAATTATTAAAGATAGAGATAATGCCAATGGCTTAGCTCCCATAACTGCTAAGTCATTTACTGTTCCACTAACTGCTAATCTGCCAATATCTCCGCCTGGGAAAAAAATAGGTTTAACTGTATGTCCATCTACTGTAAAAACAATCTCTTTATCGCCTATTGGGATAGTTGCTGAATCATCTAAACTCTCTAACCCAATTCCTCCATTAACTGATGTTATCTCTAAATTTTTCAATATTACATCTTTTATAAGTTCCTGCATTACCTTTCCTCCAGCTCCATGCATTCTTGTGATTTTCATAATCTCACTCTTTAACTTTATTGAATACTTAAATATTTTGATGTTTAATTTATAGTCCTTCACTGAATCTAAGTTTAATCAACATGACCAAAAATAATTACTAAAATAAATAAAAAAATAGAGATAAATAACCAAATTTAATCTCCTCTATATTGCATTTTTTCATCTTCGCTTATTTGGGTTATATCTATTCCTTTCATAGGTTCTCCTAAGTTCTTACTAACCTCTGCAATAATTTCTGGCTTATCATAGTTATAGGTAGCTTCAACAATTGCTCTTGCTCTTTCTAATGGATTTTCTGATTTAAATATTCCTGAACCTACGAAAACTCCATCAGAACCAAGTTGCATCATTAATGCCGCATCTGCTGGTGTAGCAACTCCACCAGCGGCGAAATTAACTACTGGCAATCGTCCTAATTTTTTAACATCTAATAAAACTTTATACAATCCATCAACAATCTCAGCCAATGTAAAGCCTTCGTAGATTGGCTCATTTTCTAAAACAGTTGCTGGCAATCCCATACCTTCTCTAACTGTTTTAGATAGTTCTGCATATCTTTGAGCGTAAAATTTAGCAACTCTATAAACTTCTTCATCACTCATTCTTTGTAGTTGAGCTATAGCTTCATTCATCAATCTCATGTGTCTAACAGCTTCAACTATGTTTCCAGTTCCTGCCTCTCCTTTTGTTCTTATCATTGCCGCTCCTTCCCAGATTCTTCTAACTGCCTCTCCCAAGTTTCTTGCCCCACAAACAAATGGAACTTTAAATTTCTTCTTATATATGTGGAAGAATGGGTCTGCCTGGGTTAAAACTTCACTTTCATCAATCATATCCACTCCAATTGCTTCTAAAACTTCTGCCTCTTTTGTATGTCCAATTCTACACTTAGCCATAACCGGAATTGAAACAGCATCCATTATCTCCTCAATTAAAGCTGGGTCTGACATCCTTGCAACTCCACCAGAGGCTCTAATATCGGCTGGAACTTTCTCCAAAGCCATAACTGCTACAGCCCCTGCCTCTTCGGCTATTTGAGCTTGTTCTACATTAGTTACATCCATAACTACTCCATGTTTAACCATTTTAGCAAATCCTTTTTTTAATAAATCAGTTCCTTTTTTCATACTCTCCCTCCAAAAATTTAATTATTAATGATAAATTTAAATTAATTATTTTGATTTAATATTAATTATTTCATAGGTTGTTTAATATATTTCTATTATTTTTTTTGCTATGCTTTCTCCATCTAAGCCATAGTATTTTAATAACTCTTCTGCCTTCCCACTTCTTCCAAATACATCATTTATTCCTATTCTTAAAAGTTTTTTGTTCAAACCTTTTGATGCAATAACTTCAGCTACAGCCCCTCCTAAACCTCCGATAATACTGTGATCTTCAACTGTAACAATAAAATCTTTTGATTTTTTTATAATCTTTTCATCTATTGGTTTTATTGTAGCCATCTCTACGATTTCAGCAGAGATACCATTTTCTTTTAAAATATTTGCCGCCTTTAAAGCTTCTGGCACTTCTTCTCCTGTTGCT
Source organism: Methanocaldococcus lauensis (assembly GCA_902827205.1). Classification (GTDB taxonomy): domain Archaea; phylum AGJL01; class Methanococci; order Methanococcales; family Methanocaldococcaceae; genus Methanocaldococcus; species Methanocaldococcus lauensis. The sequence goes on from LR792634.1 coordinate 724,905, forward strand.
ATAATAGTTAAATCATCTCCATCATTTAAAATTTTCCCTTTTCCAATCTCAAATGTAGCCTCTTCCTCATTTTCATAAATTATCTCCGTATCTCTTCTTGGCATTCTAACATAAACTGGCCCTTTATACTCTGCTATAGTTCTAATGACATTTTTTGTATGATAGTAATCAGTCGGTGCAATAACTACCATGTTTGGAATAACCCTCATTATTGCTATGTCTTCGCACATTTGGTGGGAAGCTCCATCTTCTCCAACGGTAATTCCTGCGTGTGTAGCAACTACTTTAACATTTAAATTAGGATATGCTACTAAGTTCCTTATAATCTCCCACGCTCTTCCACTGGCAAACATTGAGAATGAGGAAGCAAAGACAATTTTTCCAGTAGTTGCCAAACCTGCCGCCATTCCAATCATATTTTGCTCTGCAACTCCAGCATTAAAAAATCTTTCAGGAAATTCCTTAGCAAACATCGCTGTCTGTGTGGAGCCAGATAAATCTGCATCTAAAACTACAACATTTTCATATTTTTTACCTAACTCTATAAGTGTCTCTCCATATCCTTTTCTCATACCCTTATAAATACCAGTTAGTTTAACCATAAGTTTCACCTAAGTAATTGATTTTATTATTTTTATTTATTTTGACTGTAAAGAACTTAAAGCCGATTCTCTTAAGTTTTTAACAGCTGTTTTTACATCATCACTTCCAAATATTGCTGATGCCGCAATTAATACATCTGCTCCAGCTTTAACTGCTAAAGGAGCTGTTTTAATATTAATTCCACCATCAACGAAGATTTTAGTATCATATTTATTTTCAACAATCATATTTTTTAATTTTTCAATCTTTTTGGTCATGATTGGAATAAATTTCTGTCCAGAAAATCCAGGTTCAACTGTCATTACTAACACTCCATAAACATCATTCAAAATATATTCAATTGTATCTAATGGTGTTGCTGGATTTATAGCCACTATTGGTTTAATTCCCATATTTTTAATTTTGTTTATTATTCTAAAAGGAAATTTTACAGCCTCTATGTGAAATGTTATATAATCCATATCTTTAAACTCATCAATAAATAAATCAACATTATTAACCATCAGATGCACATCAACTGGCAGTTTTGTTATCTTTTTAACATACTTGGCTATTCCAATACCCATACTAATGTTAGGAACAAAATGTCCATCCATCATATCAACATGAATTAAATCTACTCCTGCTTCTTCAACTTTCTCAATTTCTTTTTTTAAATATCCGAAATCAGCAGATAATATCGAGGCTCCAATTTTAACCATGTTAACTCACCAAAAATAAATTTTAAAAGTATATTCAATTATTAAATTATTATACTAAACTTTAATTATTCACTCAATTCTTCTAATGCTTTCTTTAACTGCTCTTCATTTGGAGCTTTTCCATGAAATCCAACATTATGCTCCATAAATGAAACGCCTTTACCTTTAACTGTATATGCAATAATCATTTTTGGCTTTCCATTTTTTAAGCTTTTAGCTTTTTCAACGGTATTTATAATTTCTTCAAAGTTATGGCCATCTATTTCAAAAACATCCCAGCCAAACGCTTCAAATTTAGCTTTTAAATCTCCTAAACTCATAACATCTTCAGTATTTCCATCAATCTGCAACATATTTCTATCTATAAATGCAATTAAGTTGTCCAATTTGTAATGAGATGCTGCCATTGCCGCTTCCCATACAATGCCTTCTTGACATTCACCATCACCCAATAAAACATAGATATAGTTGTTTAATTTATCTAATCTACATCCTAAAGCCATTCCAACACTTGCTGAAAACCCTTGCCCTAAAGAACCTGTACAAATTTCAACTCCAGGAGTATCCATTGAGGGATGTCCCTGTAATTTACCTTCCAATCTTCTCAATTTCCAAAGTTCTTCTTCCTCTATAATTCCTAACTCAGATAAAACGGCATACAATGCTGGAGCCGCATGACCTTTACTCAAAACAAACCTATCTCTATCTTTTTTATATGGATTTTTTGGGTCGTAGTTCATTATTTTAAAATACAAAGCTACAATTATATCAGTTGCTGATAAACTACCTCCAGGATGTCCCGACTTTGCTAAACCTACCATTTTTACAATTTTGTATCTAACCCTTTTTGCAATTTTTTTTAGTTTTTCAATTTCATCTTTATTAACTTTATTAACCATAGTTTCACCTTTTTATTAGTTAAATTTCAAAAATACTAAAAAAATAAAAAATAAAACTAAAAACTTAATTACTAAAATAGAGAATCCATATCTTTACTTTACTGTAAAATAATTGATAGTTATATTTAAAACTTATTACTTCAAATTAACTGACAGTAATATATTAGAAATCTTTAAAAGTTTATTAAAAGTTAAAAAAATTAGAATACGTTGAAAATATTTGGATTATCCTTTAATAACCCCTAATGGCTTCATTCTTGCTACTTTTAAAGATATTCCTGCTATATGGCATGTATCAGCGACTAAGTCTATGTTTTTATATGCGTCTGGAGCTTCCTCAGCCAATACTGCCTTTGAATCACTCAATGCGATAATTCCCATTTCAGCTAATTTTCTTTGAATTTCTTTACCCTTCCATAGCTTTAAAGCTTTAGCTCTACTTAACTTTCTACCTGCACCATGAGCGGTTGAACCAAAAGTTTCTCTCATTGCTATTTCAGTTCCTTTCATTAAATATGATGCAGTTCCCATGTCTCCTGGAAGCAATACTGGTTGTCCAACTACTCTATATTCCTTAGGAATATCTGGATGATTTGGAGGAAATGCTCTTGTAGCTCCTTTTCTATGGACAATAACTTTAACCATTCTATTATCAATTTTATGCTTCTCTCTCTTTGCAATGTTGTGGGCCACATCATAAACTATACTCATCTCTAAATCCTCAGCATGTATTTTAAATACTTCCTCAAAGCTCTCTCTAACCCAGTGTGTAATCATCTGTCTATTTGCCCACGCATAGTTTGCTCCACAACACATTGCCTTAAAGTAACTCTGCCCCTCCTCTGATTCAAATGGAGCACATGCCAATTGTCTATCTGGCAACTTTATTCCATAGTTCTTAGCTGCTTTCTCTAAAATTCTTAAATAATCTGTACAGATTTGATGTCCAAGCCCTCTTGAACCTGTATTACTAACTATGAAATTATTTGCAATGAAGTTATGATTTTCGTTATCTATTGTTAAATCATAAACTATATCTATGTTTTCTTTAACTTCTTCTACTGATACTACAATATCCCATAAGGTTAAGTCCCCGTTAGAATACTTTGATATATATGTGTCAAATTGCTCCATTTTTGTTTTCCTATATTTGTATGAAGTTATTAGTAATTTTTCTTCACTTATTCCAGTTTCAATTGACTCTTGTTTTATAATTTTTTTCTTGTATATGTAATATTGTAATGATTTCATTAGCATTGACTGTCTCTTCTTATTGTATTCGTATCCAATTTTACTTGCAAATTTTATAACATTATCTATTTTTCCACTCAATTTTAGTATTATTTTGTAACTTGTTTTTCCATCTTTTCTTTTGGTGTATGGTTTTACATAGATACTTCCTTTAATATCGAATTCTTCTAATAATTGTTTAATTTCTTCCATAAATTTAATTCCATTATCTACTAAATCCTCAACTTTATTTAAAGACACTTTTAGGTTTTCTACTCTATATGGTTCATTTTTTCTTGGACTAATAATATTCATTTCAGCCCCAAAGTATCCAGCTAAGAACAATCTTTTTATCCATTTTGGACTTTGTTTTATCCATTCTGGGACAGAGAATGGAATATCTGATTTTTTACCATATGGAACTCCTAATGCTTTTAGGAATATGGCAAAGGATGGGGCTCTAACTACTAATTGATATCCTTCTTCCTCAAAATTATGCTTTATTAGGTCTCCATTACTATTAATGTGAGTTATTTCTGATTTATGTTTCTTTAATTTTACTAATGTTGATGAAAAGCCCAACTCTTCCAAATCAGATTTTATTTCATTTAATACATCTAAATTATCAATAAATTTAACTGTTGGTCTTTTTCCACCTACCCATGCATCACCAATGGCATATCCTACCAATCTTGCAATAATTCCTATCTTTTCATGGTTTAATTTTAGAGGTAGTAATCCTTTTTTCTTTAGATTTTTAATCATTCTTGGAGTTCCCCCTGCTTTAATGATATCTCCATCATCTACTATTGTAATATCGTCTGGTTTTTCATATTCAACACCTTCATAAGGATATATTAAAACCAAATCATTTATTTTTAAATCTTTACATTGTTTCCATCCTGAGGGCGTCCATATTGGATGGTCTTCTGTGCAAATAAGTTCTTTTCCAGTGAAAGTTTTTATTTTATATATTTTCTTATTATTTTTGAATTTCCAAAACTTTTTAATTTTTGCTGGAATTAATGTTTTATTTTCTTTGTCATAGATTAGAAGTTTAACTTTATCATAACAGTTTTCTAAATCTTTAATTTTTACATAATATCCATATTCAGTCATTATTTTTGCATCTTCCGGTAGGCAATGCACCATAACAACGACTTGATTTTCCTCAATTCCATAAATTTCAGCAGCTTCTTCATCAAATACTCCCTCAACATACTGAACTTCTAAGAAATGATTTCCACTTCCTAAACTACCTAACTGAACTCTACCTCTCTCTTTTGCTTTATCTGATACATAAGAAGAATCAGCCTCTTCCATACATCCATTTTCTTCAATAAACTCTAAATCATCTTTCCAACCATAACCTTCTCTAACAGCCCATCTAACTCCCTCTTCTAAAACTTCGTCCATCACACTCTTACTGAACTTTATAATTCCTTTACTACCTAAACCAGAAGGAACATTTTTAAATAATGTTCTTATAAGCTCTTTTATTTTTGGTTCTACTTCATCTTTTGTTAAATTGGTTCTTATTAATCTAACTCCACAGTTATGGACAACTATATTGTTTGCTATAAAGTTGTGTTCCTTACTTACTATTCCAACATCATATAATTTTGAATCATAAGAAATCTCTTCAATTTTTATTATTTTATCTATTACAAACCCTCCTTTTACTCCATATTTTTTAATAAATTCTTCAAACTTTGGGAATTTTGTTGAAACCCTTACATCATCTAACTTTCCATATATTGCTCTTTCAATTAACCTTCTGTTTATAAACTTATTTCTGAATTCATCCATCTTTAAAATTTCTGAAATAGATAACCCCTTGTTATATAGTTCTTTTGCTTTTTCAACACATTTCTTCCTTATCTCTTTTATAGCATCTTTTCTCTTTAAGTATTCATAAGATAATAATCCAATAACTTTCTTCTCTTCTGAATAATCATAGTTTATTTTTCCTAAGAAGTTTCTTATACTCTCTTCTTCAACAATTGCTAATCTATATGAAACTCTTCCATCTAATGATTTTATCTCATAAATCACACTTTCAATTTCAAATTCTTTTAACATATTTCTTATTTCATTTAAAAACTCTAAAATGTTATCTTTTACCTCTGACATTGTTAGGTTTATTGGCAATGGTGTGTAGTTTTTAAACACTACTCTACTCCCATCTGCTCCAAACAAACCAGACAAGAAATTTCTCTTTACCCATTTTGGTGCCTTCTTTATCCACTCTGGAACATTATATTTTTGTTCTGTCTTTTTACCAATTGGCATTCCTAATTTATGCATAAACAACGCAAATGCCTTTGAAGTTATTTTTATATAGTTGTCTTCACATAAACTTGTATATTCATCTCCATAAGCATTTTTTATCTCAATTTCTCTCTTCCTTGAATATATTTTTGAGGATTTTATTCCCAATTTCTTTAAATCTTCTTTAATCTTAATAAGTGTCTCTCTCTTTCCATAGAATTCTAAATATAATTTACCTCTTTCTTTAACTATACTTCCATCTCCATAAGCAAAGCCCAACAACCTTGCAATAATTCCAATATTTTTATTGTTCATTTTAAATGGTAACAAATCCCTATCCTTTAGATATTTAATTATTTGTTTATCACAATCTGCAAAATCTTTTTCATCTAATATTACTTCATCTGATGGTTCTTCATATTCAACGCCTTCAAATGGATAAACTATTATATCATCTCCTTCTTTTAGCATACCCATTGGAACATAGCCATTTAATGTTAAAACTGGATGGTCTTTACTACCCTCTAATATTCTTCCAGATTCTGTTTTTATTCTTATTATTTTTTCTTCTGCATTCCTTTCAGAAACAAATAATATATTAGAAGATTTTTCTTTTCCTTCCTCTGTGTTATAAATCTTAACATACAAATCTAATTTTTCTTTTAGTTTTTCCAATTTTATGAAATATCCGTCTTCTGTTAATATTTTTGCATCTTGAGTAAGGCAATTTATATCAAAACCAACTCCTCCAGGGCTTATAATTCCCTCTCTCTGGTCAAAAGCCGCTACGCCTCCAATACAATTTGAAACTAAGAAGTTATCTGCTATAAAGTTGTGGTCTTTGTGATTTATAGTAAAGTCATAAACTTCATCTATGTCATTAACTTCCTCTATACTTTCAATCTCATCCCAAATTAGTCCATCTCCAACCTTTTTTTCTTTAATAAATTCTTCAAATCTTGGGAATTTTGAGGAAATTCTTATATCATTAATATCTTTTCCATTTTTCAATTTATTCCAAACATCTTTGACAAATCTTTCATCAGATTTATCTAAATTTAATAGTTTTATAATTTCTGAAGGTTTTTTTCCTTTTTCAAATAACTCTTTTACTTTTTCTACGAGTTCTTTTTTTCTATTTATTTCTCTTTCTCTATACTTTATATATGCCACTGCATAACATCCGAGTTCTTGTATCTCTCTATTGTATTCATAGCCAATCTTAGACCATAGATTTATTAAGTTCTTAGAAGTTCCATTTATTGTTAAAACATATCTAACTGTCTCTACACCATCTTTTCTTTTGTGTGTTGAATTTCTCTTTTTAATTGTTGCTTCAATACCAAATTCACTTAACAATTTGACAATATTTCCTAAGAATTTTAAAGCATCTTCTTTAATCTTTACATCTTTAGCCATTTCTAATGTTGGAGATGTAAATAATGCCTTTCTATCTTTTCTTGGATATGGTTTTCTCAACTCTGCTCCAAAGAATGACGCTAAGAACAACCTCTTCTGCCATAATTTACATTTGAATATCCATTCTGGGAAGTCATATTCTTTTAATGTCTTATTTCCTATTGGAACCCCTAAAGTATAGAGATAAACTAATAAACTTGAGGAATTTACCATAAAGAAGTAGCAATTATTCTTTTCATAAACTTTTGAAGGAGTGTATCCTAATTTTATAATGTCTTTTCTAATATCCTCTAAGTCATTTGGATTTTTTGAAGAGAATTGAATTATTCCATCTTTTCTTTTTCCTATGAAGTTCATAGAGCCATCTCCAAAGATATAGCCTATAATTTTCAATAAGTAAGGCAATTTTTTATGATTATAAGTTAATGGAATTAAATCGTTTTCTTTCAATTTCCTTAAAATTATTTCTTTACTCTTTTCACTTAACTTTAAGTCATTCATACATTCAATTATATCATTCTCATCAATAATTATTTCATCTGAAGGTTCTTCATATTCAATTCCTTCAAATGGATAAATTCCTATAGAATCACCAATCTTTAAGTTTTTGAGTTCTATCATTCCATAAGGAGTATAGAAAGGATGGTCTTCTGTGGCTATTGTTTCATATCCTAATTTAGTTTTAACTCTATAAACTTTACAATAAGGTTTTAATTTGAAGAACTTTTCAACATCTGTATTTTCCATTTTTTTGTCTTCTGTATTGAAAACCTTAACTTTTTCATCTTTTAAGTTTTCATAATCTTTTATTTTATAGTAGAAACCATGTTCAGTTAATACTTTTGCATTTGGATGAAGACAGAATCCATATCCATAATGCACATCTGGCATGGCTATAGAATGCTTATAAATTCCAGGTAGGCATGCAACATTGGCTACTTGCTCTAAAACCTCTGGCTCTAACTCATCTAAAAGAATCTCATTTAAATATATTCTTCCAGAAACTCTCATACATTCTTTATAACCTTTAGGTAATTCCCAAACTACATCAGAAACTCTCTTTAAAATATCTTTCATAATTTTCACCCATAATAATTTTAAATTCTAATTTTAATAGGACTTTCGCAGTTTATATATTTAATATATGCATTTACGTATCTATTTTTGTGAAAGTCCCATTCTAAGTTAAAATATATGTTTTCATAGTATATTATTATAATTAATAAAACTCTTATATATTCTTTAAATAAACTTAATAAACTCATTATATTTATTTTAGGGGGTAGTATGAAAAATAAAAAACTTTCCTTATATGAAGCTGTTTCTATGGGCATTGGTGTAATGATAGGAGCAAGTATTTTCTCCATATTTGGGACAGGTATTAAAATAGCTGGAAATTTGCTACCTGAAGCTTTTGTATTGGCAGGAATCTATGCTTTTTTAGTAGCTTATTCATATATTAAGTTAAGCAGAGTTATTGTTTCTGATGCTGGACCTATAGCTTATATTCACAAAGCCTTTGGAGATAGTATAATTACTGGGGTTTTAGCTATTTTGATGTGGTTGAGTTACGTTATCTCTATAGCTTTATTTGCTAAGGGATTTGCAGGATACTTTTTACCTCTGGTTAATATAGGTATAACTCCATTAACTACTGGTTTAGTTGAATTAATAATAATAGCGTTCTTTGTGGTATTGAACTTTTTTGGTAGTAAAGCTGTTGGAAAAGCTGAGTTTCTTATTGTTTCAATTAAAGTTTCCATACTCTTATTATTTATATTATCTGGATTTTTAGTTTTAAATCCTTCTTATTTATACCCTCCTAACTCCACAATATTTGGTTTATTTTCAGCATCTGCTATATTTTTCTTATCCTATATGGGTTTTGGTGTAATAACTAACGCATCTGAACATATTGAAAATCCAAAGAAAAATGTTCCTTTAGCAATACTACTTAGTATTATTATTGTGATGTTTATATATGTTGGAGTTTCTGTAGTAGCTTTAGGTTCTTTACCAATTGATGAATTAATAAAATATAGTGAAAATGCTTTGGCAGTGGCAGCTAAACCTGTTTTGGGGAATTTAGGATTTTTATTAATATCTATTGGGGCGTTATTTTCTATATCCTCAGCAATGAATGCCACAATTTATGGTGGGGCAAATATTGCCTATGCTTTAGCAAAAGAAGGGGAGTTGCCAGAATTTTTTGAAAGAAAAGTTTGGTTTGGATCCTCTGAAGGGTTGTATATAACCGCTATCTTAGGTTATCTATTTGCATTACTTTTTAATATGGAGGGAGTAGCTTCAATAACAAGTGCTGTCTTTATAATGATATATTTGTTTGTAATCTTATCCCATTATAAACTTATAAACGAAGTTGGAGGAAAAAAATGGATTCTTAAATTTAATTTTTCTATAATATTTATTGTTTTTTTAATCCTTTTATATTATCAATGGTGTAACAATAAACTGGCTTTCTATGGAATCATTATAACATTTTTATTAGCATTTTTATTTGAGTGTTTCTATAGAAAAAGAAGAACATTTAGCTTAAAACTTAATTAAAGCATTTAAAGATAATTTATTTAAAATCCAAAATCTTTCTTAATAAATTCTTTATTTAATATAAATTTAAAAGTTAGAAAGTTTTAAATACTTTATCTCTCATCTAAAAATTCTTTGATCCTTTCTAAACCCTCTTTAATGTTTTCATAAGAGTTGGGGTTCTCCCAACGTGGTCATTTATAGACAAAAATAGACATTTAGGAAATTTTAATTAAATGCTTTCCGTTATAATCGACTTTATAGACCACATTGGGATTGGGCGTCATCAGTTTCCTAATGGAAACCTCTGCCCCTGTCATGGACATAAAACCCTTATGGTTTTTAAGTTCTCGTCGCTTCACTCCGAGATAACCCTCAAGCCACCCATAATCTCTTTAACTTTTCCTAAACCTCTTTTAAAGATGTTAAAGCAACCAACTAACTGTCGATTAAAAGAGTTTTCACAATTAAAGCAATAAACAACCTGTCCTTCTTGGGACTCCATTTTATTCCCGCATATAGGACAGGTTGTCGATGTATAGGCGGGATTAACTAAAATCGTTATCGCTTTATAACTAATTTTTTGTATTATGCTATTCCAATTACTCCTATCTAACTTTCGATTGAACGTTTTATTTTTATACATCTTTCTTTTATTTAAGTTCTCAAAAATAAAAATTGCGTTAGGAAATAATCGAGATAATTGAGTAGTTAATTTATGTAAAAAGTCATAAACTCTATTTTTTCTTCTTTCTAACAATCTTTTTATTTTTCTTAAAGCTCTCAAAGGGCATTTTTTAAGTAATGATTTAAGTAAATCGATTTTTTTATCGTAAATTTCTTTAATTCTGTGTAATTCGGATAAATCTATTCTTATCCAACCTTCCATAGGGAGGTATAAATCGAGTGACTTTAAGTTGCTATCTACTCCAACGATTATCTCCTTGTCTGAATAAGTTAAATTATCTTTGAATGTTAAGAATGCCTCATTTTCTTTTAAAATAATCTCTCCTATTGGTAAATCCTTAACCTTATCGAAAAACCATTCATTTTTAATGTTTAAAACTAAATATTCTTTTCTTGGTTTTATCGTTATTCTTATCTCTCCTTTATCTTTATCGTATTTTATTAATGTTGTTTTAACTCTAACAAATAATCTTTTAACTATCGGTTTTGTTTTTTTCCTATAACCATTTTTATAATTCGAAGCCCAACTATTTAGGATAGAATAGGCAGTTTTAATAATTCCATCTATATAATGAGAAGCATAACTCCAATTCTTTAGCAGTTTGTTTCTTAAATTTCTTTTGAATTCATTAGATTTTTGTAGTTTTGGTTTGTCTTTTTTAGTCCATTCGATATTATTCCAAATTATATCTATGCATTCGTTTAATTTATCTCTACATTCGGTTAAAAATGTTTTAATTTGATAGTTGTGGCTAACCTTGTAAGATAAGACGATTTGATAATCCAATTCTTTGTCATTTTTTGATTTTATTTCGTTCGGCATAATAATCTTTTGGAATTTGTTTTTAGATTATTGTATTTCTATATATTTTAACATATATTTAAAAATTTCTCTGAATATTTGTCTATAAATGTCTATGGTTGTCTATGAATAATTAAATAGTTCCAAACGGCAAGATTTATTAATTGGGAAGCATATTTTGGAAATTCTGGATTAGGGAGGGAAAGTAAATCTCTAACTTCATCATATTTTAATTTAGTTTTCCCATCTTGCATAATGTCACCTACTCAATAAATTCCTTTATTCTCTCCATCCCTTCTTTTATTTTTTCATATGAATTTGCGTAAGAAATTCTAACACAATTCTTTCCTTTACTTCCAAAACCTATTCCAGGAGTTAAAGCGACATATTTCTCTTTCAATAATTTGTAAGCAAATTCTCTCCCATCCTCTCCAATGTTTGGAAAGACATAATAGGCAGCAATTGGATTATTAACTTTCCATCCAAAATAGTTAACATATTTTAAAACCAATTTTCTCCTTCTATTAAATTCTTTTATCATATTATTTATTTCTTTTTCAGTTTCTTTTTCAAATGCCTTTAACGCGGCATATTGAGACATTGTTGGAGCTGAGATGAATAAATTTTGCTGTAATTTTAACACTGCTTCAATAATTTTCTCATTTGATATAACATAACCAATTCTCCATCCAGTCATCGCATAAAGCTTAGAGAATCCATTAACCAATATTGTTTTTTCTAAATTTTCATCAAACTCAATTGCTGAATAGCATTTTCCTTCATAAACTAAACCGTTGTAGATTTCATCTGAGATAATGTAAGGAATATATTCATAAGCAAATTCATAAATCTCTTTATCTACAACCTCTCCTAATGGATTGGATGGGGAATTTATGATTATTGCCTTAGTTTTATTAGATATTGCCTTTTCTAAACTTTCAACTGTAAAATCACAAAATACTGGTTTTCCCCCTAAAAACTTAATAAAATTTTTATAACATGGATATGAGGGATTTTGAATTAAAACTTCATCTCCCTCATCAATTATTGAAGATAGAGCAAAAAATAAACCTAAAGAACTACCTCCAGTAATGATTATGTTATCTGGATTTATATCTGCTCTATATTTACCTTTATATAAATTTCTAATCTTCTCCCTCAACTCCAAAATCCCTCTACTGTCTGTATAATGAGTAAATCCTTCTTTTAAAGCTTTAATCCCCTCTTCAACTATTGACTTTGGAGTATTAAAATCTGGCTCCCCAATCTCTAAATGTATAACTTTTTTTTCACTTTCAAGTTTTTGAGCTAAAGCCAAAATATCCATAACTTCAAATGATTCAAAATTTAAAAGTCTTTTTGATAACATAAGCACCACCATTATAAATGTTAAAGATAAATAGTTATTAATTATTAATACTAAAAATAATGGATAAACAACTATAGGACTTTCGCAATATATTTATTTAATTAAGGTAGTTGGATGCAAATAGACGATTTATTCTTGCGAAAGTCCTATACTAAATCAAATATTTTACTATGGTGACATAAAATGATTATTGCTGTTAGTGGAAAAGGTGGTGTAGGAAAGACGGTATTTACAACATTATTAATTAAAGCGTTATCTAAAAAAACAAATAGTATCTTAGTTGTAGATGCTGACCCCGACTCAAATTTACCAGAAACCTTAGGTGTTGATGTTGAAAAAACTGTTGGAGATATTAGAGAGGAATTAAAAAGGTTAATTGAAAAAAATGAAATACCCTCAGGAATGACAAAATTTGATTATTTGAAAAGTAAAATATACGAAATTTTAGTTGAGACAGATAATTATGATTTATTGGTTATGGGAAGACCAGAAGGTAGTGGTTGTTATTGTAGTGTAAATAACTGGCTAAGGCAAATAATTGATAATTTATCTAAATATTATGAATTTGTGATTATAGACACTGAGGCGGGTTTAGAGCATCTTAGTAGAAGAACTACTCAGAATGTAGATGTTATGATTGTTATAACTGACGCATCAAAAAGAGGTTTAGGAACTGCTAAGAGAATAAAAAAATTGGCAAATGAGTTAGAGGTTAAATTTAAAGATATTTATGTAGTGGCAAATAAGGTTAAGCCAGAGTATGAAAAATTAATTGAAGAGTATGCAAAGGAACTTAATTTAAATTTGATTGGAAAACTTCCTTATAACAAAGAAATAGCAGAATATGACTTAAAAGGAATTCCTCTCTGGAACCTTCCAGAGGATAATGAGGTTTATAAAAAAGTTGAAGAAATTGCTGAGAAAATAATTAAAAAATAATTATTTATGAATTTTACTCAATCATTGAATTTGCTATTTTTATTACTTCATCTTTGCTTAATTTACTCATTATACTTACTCTAACTCCATTATAGGAGAATGTTAATGATGCATATCCGTTATTTTCATAGATTGTAGCATTAACTCCATTATTTAATGTAATTTTATTTCCAACATCTATCTGATTACCTATATCTTTCATTTCTATAATATTTAAATCTCCCATATTTCCATAGATTAAATTAACCATTTCGAACTCTTCTCCATTTATATCTTGTTTTATTAACTTAGCACTTTGTAGTTTAAGATTTGCAGTGTATTTTGGAACTAATATTTTGAAATTAACCTCTTTTTGAATCTCATCTATATTAGTTGAAGTTAATACTTTTCCAGAACCTATTAACTCAGCCCCTTTTGGAGGTGTAAATATAAACTTACTGTCTGGAATATCTACATTAAATTTAACATTTTTATATTCAATAGTCATATCTTTTGATTCTATTTTAAGAGGTTGCCAGTAATTTTCATCAACATACATTTTTATTTTGTCGTTAGGGTTTTCTTTAGAAATTAACTCTAAAACATAGCACTTTTTATTATCATAAGTTTCTTCTCCTAAGTATTTGACATCATATAACTTTAACATATTTTTAATAAATTTCCCGTAATCTGGATTGTATGGATTTTCTTCTCCATTAATTTCTGTTTTCATATATTTGTTGCTCTTCTTATCATAAATATACATTGTCTTTCCATCTGAAACTATTAACATATCTTTATTTTCCATATAGAATTTATTTGGCTTTTTAAAAGCATAATTATATTCCACTGATTTTGTTATTCCATTTACTGTTAGTGTTATCTTCATATTTCCTTCCATAGTATTAATATTATTATACTTTTCTTGCATTTTCTTTGCTATCTCATCTGCATTCATCTGCTGGGTACATCCTGCAAAGAAAACAGCCACAACTAAAAATAGAGAAAGAAATATGTATTTATATTTCATCCTACCCCTCCAAAGTTTAATGAAAATTAATTATACACAAATAAGTATTTAAACATTTCTAAATCTTTAAAGATGTGATAAAATGAATGTAAATGTAATAGTTGAATTTATAAAAAATTATGCAGAAAAATACAAATCCAAAAAAATTGCTGAGGTTGGGATTGGGTTTAAATTTGACATTGCAAAAGAGTTAAATAAGTATTTTGATGTAATGGTTACAGATATTAATAAAAAATCTATTGAAAAAGGCAAATTGTTGGGATTAAACGCTTATGAAGATAATCTATTTAATCCAAATATTGAACTATATAAAAATATTGATTTAATATATTCCATAAGACCTCCAAGAGATTTACAGATATATATTTTAAATTTATCAAAAAAAGTTAAAGCCCATTTAATAATAAGACCTCTCTTAAATGAGGAAGTTATAGAAGAATTAAAATTAAAATCGTACAAAGGAGAAGTGTTTTACATATACGAAAATAGAAAACAAAGATCCATATAAATTATGCCTTTAATTTAGTTCTTCTCCAGTATCTCATTTTTGGGTGGTATCTTACAGCTCCTCTTGTTTTAACAATAACAAACAATGGAACTCTTCTATTCTGCTTTAAAGCCTTAGCTAATCTCAACTTTTTTCCTAATGGCTTGTTACTCCCCATTTTTCTCACCTAAATTTCCTTTTTTAAACCTATAACTCTCGTCTGCTTATGTTCAGGAAAATATCTTTCAGGATTTTCTCCTCTCTCTTTAAGAATATGTCTAATTTCAGCCTCGTAATCAGAACTCAATTTAGTTCCACTTTTTATCTCTTCCAATATGAAAAATTCATTTGCTAAATCTCTTAAGGTTTTATATCCAAAACCCATAAGTGGGGTTATATATTGAATATTTTTCCTCATCTCTAAACTTTGAACTTCTGAATAGCTAAGTTTTGGAACTTTATCATCTCTTCTTGTTCCATCTGCTAAAATCTTGTATTCATCAGCCAATGTTTCTAAGACAGTTTTATGAACATACTGTATTGCAGGAGAGGGATATTTATATTCAACAACCATATCAGCCGCTTTTTCAACGATTTTTCTATCCAATGTTATAACTTTATGCTTAAATCCCAAAATCTTAGCTGTCTCTTCAGCTAATTTATAAGAGGGAATAACACCAAAATTTATTGTTATTAAATGAGGATTGTATCCAAGTTTTTTTAATATAACCGCCGATAGGGAACTATCCTTCCCTCCACTAAATAGAACATAAACATCCATACTGTTTCACTTTCTAATGATTTTAATATCTCTCTTCTTCTTAGTCATAGCACTTAATTTTTCAAGTAATGCTTTAAATTCTTTATCTTTTAGAGGAATTGGTAATCTTCCAAGTTGAGCCAGTTGAATTAATTGAACTTCTACCATTTCAGCAAACTCTGGTCTTGCCAATCTTATTCTCTCTAATCTTTCTCTGGCTTCAGGAGTTAGTATTTTTCTTAATAATGCTCTTTTTTGAAGTTCAGCCTCTAACAATGCCTCTTCTTGCTGTTGTTGTTCAGCCAATTTTTTTTGTAATTCAAGAAGTTTTTTTCTTTTAATTTCTTCAATATCCATAAAATATCCCCTTAGTATTTAGCAAGAGCTGGGATTTCTTTAACTATTTCGTCATAAACTTCTTTGGCAATGTTATCCAAGAAACTTCTACCTTTTGAAGTTATTACTCTTCCTTCTGGTCTCTTTTCAACTAAACCTAATTTTTCTAATTCTTGTAAGGCTTTCCTTATAATATTTCCACTACCCTTATAAAAGTGCTCTGGCTCGTGTCCTCTGTTCTTTCTTCCACCGTAAGCTGTTCTTAATCTTGAAACTCCAACAGGGCCATATATGTATATTTTTCTTAAAATAGAAGCACATCTAATATACCACCAATCATCTTGCTCAGGTCTCCTTTCTCTACTAACTCCCGTTTTAACAAAAGGAACCCACTCTGGAACTTCTATATCCATTTCTTTTAATTTTTCAGCAGTTTTTTGGATTAATTTATCTGCAGGAACATCATAGACAGTTACCATTTTTACACCTCTTCCAATTAGTTTTTTAGATTTTCTAAATTTTAAATGAATTAAAATTATAAAACAAGACTTAGTATTAATTTGGTAAGGTTATATTTATATCTTATTATCCTACTAAATAAAAAACAAAAAAAGAAAGTTAGTGAAACATTGTTAGTTAATAAAAAACCTATAAAAAAATGGAGCCGGGGGTGGGATTTGAACCCACGTAAGGCGGATCTGCAGTCCGCTGCCTAGCCCCTAGACTACCCCGGCTCTTTATATCCTATCAGATACTTTGCATACATTAACTATAAAGAAGTGATATATAAATTTTATGGTTCAGCATTTATATAATTAGATATATAATTAGAAACCAATAAATTAAATAAGAGTAATGAAAGTAAAGTTTAAATAGCACAATTTAATATTACATCATTTAATATTTTAATCTTAAAATTTTTATTATTTTTAGATAGTTGAAAAATAAACACTAGTTAAGATTTTAAGGTGATAAATTATGTCAAAAGGTACTCCATCAATGGGTAAAAGAAACAAAGGTTCATATCACATTAGATGTAGAAGATGTGGAAGAAGAGCATACCATGTAAGAAAAAAGAGATGTGCTGCATGTGGTTATCCAAATAAAAGAATGAGAAAATACTCATGGCAAAACAAAAAAGTTAATGGAAGGAGAATTAGATAAGAATAATACTTAAAATTACCTAAAAATTAAATTTTATTTTACTATTTTTTAGTTTATTATATTGAGATAGTGGTGATAATATGAATCTTGAAAATATCGATTACTACGATTATAAAACGTTATTAAAGAGAGCAAGAAGTCAGATTCCAGATTATGTTTTTCAGAAAGATAGATTTGAACTCCCTCCAATTGAAATATTAATAGAAGGAAATAGAACTATAATTAGGAACTTTAGAGAATTATCTAAAGCTGTTAATAGGGATGAGGAGTTTTTTGCTAAGTATCTTTTAAAGGAAACTGGTAGTGCTGGTAACTTAGAAGGAGGTAGATTAATACTTCAAAGAAAAATCAACCCAGAACTATTGAAATCAAGAATTAATGATTTTTTAAGGGAATATGTTATTTGTAGAGAGTGCGGTAAGCCAGATACTAAAATTATCAAAGAGGGAAGAGTTCATTTACTTAAATGTATGGCTTGTGGGGCAATAAGACCAATAAGAATGATTTAACAATTATTTAGTGAAAATATGAAGGAAAAATTGATAAAGTATTTTAAAAAATATCTGTCTTTAAATATTATTAAAAAAGTTTTTATAACATATCTCTTATGTTGGACAGGGTTTTTATTTTCATTTTCAGTGGGAAAATTTTTATTATATTTATCATCTATTTTAAAAAATAATTATATATTAAAACCAGCCAAAGTTGCGCAAACTATTGGAACAGCTAAATTTACTACTGTTTCTCATACAATATCAAAAACAGTTGGCGTTAAAAATATGTATTTAGATTACTCTTTTTCTTATATAATTTCTAATTTTACCAGTTGTTTAATTATAATTTTTGCTTTAGCTACTCTTGGATATTTATATAAAAAAGATTTAGAGAAAGTAAGCTCAATTAAAGAAAGAGAGGAGATAATTAAAAACTACACAAAATATTTATTTATACTGTTTGTATTCACTGTTATAAATCCTCTAACTGGATTAATTGGTATAAATCTTAAATATTTAGATTTAATCGTTGTTTTACCTCATGGTTTATTTGAATTTTTAGGATTTGCAATAGCCATAGTTGTAGGATTAGAAATAGCAAACAAAATTTGTCCAATAGTTAAAAAAAATATATCTTACAAAAAAATTATGGCATTAATTTTATGTTCATTTATTTTTATTTTCATTGCTGGAATGTTAGAACCTATAGATTGGGCAATATATTACTATTCACAAATATATAACATTCCATTATTACATGCTATTATAACAATATATAAACATCTACTTTTAAGTTTAGTATATATTATTTAGTTTTATTTTGAGGTGATAAGATTAAAGTATTGGCTATAGATATTTCTGGAAGACATCACGAAGATGATAAATTTTTTAGAGTCTATGCTGGAGTTTTAGTAGAAATTAAGGCAGATAGAATTGTCCATGTTGAAAAAATAGATATTATGGTTAAAGAGAAAGAATCTCAAAAGTTGAGAGATATTATTAAAGAGGTTAAAGAACTAATTGAAAAAATTGGGAAAGATTTTGACTATATCCTTTGTGAAAAAGGGGAATTCTTTAATATATCTAAGGATATAATATCAACTATTTTAAAAAAAGAAGTTATTCATCCAAAGACACAGGGAGAGTTTGAAGCTATAAATATTGCTCATCATGTATCATATTCAGTTAGAAAGATATTAATAGAAAAACAGAAAATATGTAAAAATAAAAACAATGAATAACTGTAAATAACTGTTGGTGATTTTGATGTATGAAATAGTTAGATATGAAGGAGGAGTTTATAAAAACAACATTTTCAAAGAATGGATTGAAGATATAGGGGGTTTTATCTTACAGGAACATATTATGCAGTTAGATGTTTATATGACATTGGCTATTCCACAAAATGAATTAGAAAATCTTAAAGAAGAGGCTAAGAAATATAAAGGGAAGATAATAGAAACACCATTGGCTGGAACTGAAATAGCAGTTGTAGCCCCAAGTTTGTCAAGGCATCATCTTCCCCATATTGCCTGTGATGTTTCTGAATACCTAAGAAGATTTGGAGCTAAGCCAAATATGATTGGCTTAGCAAGAGGAGTAGGGAAAGATATTGCTCAATTAAGAGAAAAAGAGAAAAGATTAATAGAAGAGCATGATTTGGCTGTTTATGTAATGGGTAATTTTGAAGCGTGTATTAAAGATAAAACTCATTTATTTGATGTAGATATTCCAGTTGTAGTTACTGGAGGTCCTGAAAAGGTAGATATTCCTTATCCTTATGTTGGTAATTTAGGAAGGAGAAGTCATAGATTGAGACATGGAGAAGAAATTAGAGCCTTAAGAAAAATGGTTGAAGTGATAACTGAACTTATAAATGAAAAAAGAAAAGAATTGTCTTACGATCCTCCAATCGTTCCACCAGTAGTCGTTAAAGATGAAATTGAAAAGCAAGTTGATGAAATATATTCTATACTATCCCCTATGCCTATAGTTACACAGTTGGATGGTCTGAGAGTTAAGTTAGATTATGATAAATTTGTTGATAATATAAAAGAAGTTAAAGTTAAAAATTACATTTTGAAAGATATTGCAAACATTAAAAGAAGTGAAATGAAGAATTATATACTTATAAAGATAAAGCCAAAGTCAGAAGTAGAATTTGAAATGCACATTAAGAATGAATAATTTGGGGGAAATATTATGAATGACTTTGGATTTAAATGCTATGATATTGATGAAAAGGAATTAGTTCTTCCTCCAGGTTTGCCTCAGTCAATAATCGCCAGATTAATAGAACTATGTGATGTAAAATTTGATGTTAGAGAGGATGAATTTTATAATGTAAAATATCCTGTCTTAATTGGAAAAGAGGAACAGTTAAAAAAAGCAAAAGAGTATTTAAAATTACTCACTGAGGCAAAGTTAGCGTTGAGAGATATTGCAAGATTGGCAAGGAAGTTTAAGGTTAAAGCAAAGATTTATACTGATGATGAAGAATTAAAATATATACTAAATGTTTTAAGCAATGATATTGCTAATAGAGATTATATTGAAATAGTTGAAGAGATGCCAGAAGGAGAAAAGGAAGTTATAGAAATCTTAGACAAAAAAATATATGTTGGAATTTAGAATTATTTTAAATCACTTTACTTAGTAATGAAACAATATTCATAACTTCTATGTCTTTTTTTAAGTTATTTTCTTCTTTGTATTTTTTTAAGGAATCTTTTAAGTGATATTCGCAAAATGGACAAACTGTAATTACTGCATCTGCATTAGTATCATAAATCATCTTAGCCCTTCTTTTACCAATTAAGTATGCAATATCTGGCTTTCCACTTCTAACTCCTCCTCCAGCTCCACAACATCTCGCCTCCATATCTATGAATTCAATTTCTGGAATACTCTTAATTATTTTTCTTGGTTGCTCATATATTCCTTGTCCCCTCTTTAAATGGCATGGATCGTGATAGGTTACTCTAATTTTCAGTGGTTTGTATTTTAATAAGCCAACCTCAGTTAAAACCTCTGTAATATCCTTAACTTCAAACTCTCTTTCATTTTTATAATCATTTTTTAATGTTGAACCACAGCCAGCACATATAGTAACTATATAATCAACATCTAATTTATTAAATATCTCCAAATTTTTCTTTTTTAACTTTTCAGCGACATCTCTCTGTCCAGTTCTAAAAAATGGAGAACCACAGCAAACTTGCTCTTTTGGTATATATACAGAGACACCATGAGCATTTAAAACCTTTATAGCGTCTTTACCAACATCTTGTAGTCTGAAATCTACCAAACAGCCAGTAAAAAACGCCACTCTTAACTTTTCATTTTCTGCTTCATAAATGTTATTTACTTGCTTTAATAGTGGTGTATCTTCCTCAACAACACTCCTATTGTATTTTAAAACATTCTCTCTAACTTTTAAGTGATTCTTTATTAAATAACCTTTACTAAATGATAATACCCTCAATTTTTCTATTGCATTATGAACTATGTCAATCTCTTTTGGACAAACCTCAACACACTTGGCACAGGTTGTGCAATTATAAATATTTTCAAAATATGCAGTTATCTCTCTATTGTCTTCATCTCTCCTATCAAAGGCAAACCTTGCAAGTTGCCTCATAAATGTTGGTCCAGGATAGTCACTTACTTCTCTTGCTGGACAGATAGATAGGCAGGATAAACAGTCTATACATCCCCTTAAATCTTTATTTTCTTCAACATACTTTTGAGGAATTATCTCTAAATCTTTTGGATACTCTTTTCTTATCAAATAATTTTTTATATTTAATAATTTTTTGTAGTATGATTCCCTATCGACAATCAAATCTCTAATCACTTTAAATCCTTTCAGTGGTTCAATAACCATATTATCTTTTACTTTAGTTTCACACGCCAATCTTGGCTCTCCATTTATAGTCATTGCACAAGAACCACACTGACCATTTCTACATGATGCTCTAAACAAAATATTCGCTCCATAGTTGTTATTTATGTATTCCAATGCCTCCAACACTGTTAAACCTTCTAGAACTTCATAACTTTCATAATAACTTTTTTTTCCATCACATCTTTTAATCTTTATTTTTACCATTATCCCATCCTTAATGTTGCTATTGAAATTATATAAATGATTAATAATATAAGTCCATGCAACCTATTAATCTTTCCAAATCTTGCAAATAGATATATTAAAAGACTCATAACTATTAAAATAACCATTTGGATGTTTGCCGAGGGTAAATTGGTAAATAGACAACTAATAGCCAAAGCCCCTCCAATATCTGCCATATTACTACCAATAACATTTCCTAATATTATGCCACCTAAATTTCTCTTTGCCGCCGCTAATGAAACCATCAACTCAGGAACAGAGGTTCCAAAAGCCACTAAGGTAAATCCAATAATTTTATCAGAGATATTTAAAGCAATAGCTATATTTTTTGCTCCATCAACAAATAGTTTTGCCCCTACTAAAACACCAATTAATCCAACAATTGATAAAACTAACGAAAAGGCTAAGGAAATATTATGTTTTTCAATATCTTTCTCTATTTCCTCTATTTCTATGTTATCAATATATCCATTTTTTATTGTCCATCTTAAATATATTAAAAAAATTAGCAATAATATAACTCCATCAATCCAAGAAAATCCATTAACTCCAAGGATTGCCGTAAGAATAACATACAAAAGATAAAAGAGTATATTACTTCTTAAATTATTGTTAATACTTAATGGCATTACAATAGCACTAAGTCCTAAAACTACTCCAATATTACAAATGCATGAACCGATAGCGTTTCCAATCGCTATTCCAGAAATATGAGTATAAGATGCATACACAGAAGTTAATATTTCTGGTAGAGATGTCCCCATAGCCACTACCGTAGCACCAATAACAAAATTAGATACATTAATATATTTTGCTAATCTCTCACTACCTAATACAAACCAATCACTCCCATAATATAACAGTATAAGCCCTAATAAAAAATAAAATATTCCTAATATTAGCATTTTATCTCCCAAATTGCTTAATTACTAATTTCTTTTAATATATAAACCCTATCTCCCTCTCTAACTAAGTGATTTAATTTAACTCCAACTCTATCTCCTTTTTTTGCAATATTAACATCTTTATGGTTTATTTGCATTGATGTAACTGTTTCTTCAACGCATCCAGTAGTTTTTCCTACTATTAATATAGTGTCTCCAATTTTTAAATCATCCCATAATTCAATCTCTGCCACACTAACTTTTTTATAGAAATTAACTACTCTTCCTATTTCTATTTTTCTATACTTTGAAGCATTACCCTCTATATCGTATTGGAAATCATGACTTTTATTAACATCTCTAAAGTAGAATCCAGTATCATATCCTCTATTATATACTTTTTGAAGTTCTTTTTTAAAGTAAGGGAGTTTTTCGTAGTAAGTTCCATCAAAAACACTATCTATTGCCTCTCTATAAATTTTTGTTGTTCTCATAACATAATCAGCATTTTTAGATCTACCTTCAATTTTAAATGAATCAAAAACCTCCAATAATTCTGGAATATGCTCTATCATACATAAATCTTTTGGAGATAACAGATATTTTCCTTCACAAACTACTTCATAGGTTCCATCAAAATGCTCATTAATTAACTTCCATCTTCTCCTACATGGCTGTAAGCAGTCGCCACAGTTTGCATGCCTATTAAACAAATATGCACTTAAAAAGCATCTACCACTTATAGCAACACATAAGGCTCCATGAACAAACCCTTCTAACTCTAAATCTACATTATCTTTTTTTAAATTTTTTCTAATCTCTCTTATTTGATTTAAAGTTAATTCTCTTGATAATATAGCTCTCTTAACAAATTTTGAATAAAATTTGGCTGTTAAAGAATTTGTTATATTACATTGAACACTTGCATGAACTCTTAAACCATACTCTTTTGCCAACTGCATAGTTCCAATGTCTGAAACAATAACTGCATCAACCTCAGCAGAATTTGCAAAGTCCAAAATTTCCTCAACTTTTTTTAAATCTTTCTCATAAACAACTGTATTTGTGCAGAGATAAATTTTTTTATTGTTATCATGAGCATATTTAACTCCTTCAATTAACTCCTCTCTTGTAAAGTTCTTTGCGTTAGCTCTCATATTCAACTCTTTTAAACCACAATAAACAGCATCAGCTCCATAATCAATAGCTGTTTTTAGACATATTATATCATTTGCAGGAGATAATAACTCTACCATAATAATCACTTTAAAAGTTTTTGTTAATATTATGGACAAAAAAGATCCAATGATTGAAGATTCTGTAAATTAAATTTGATTAAATAAATTTAAAATAGAAATTTTACTTTTGATTAATTAAAAATTTCACAACTCTGTTAATTTCTGGAAGTTCAATATTTAGTTCTTCCCCTCTTAAACATAATTTTACTATATCTTTGTTTGTAGGAATTATAGCTATTACTTTATCTTTGTTAATATTTTCAAGAATTATGTCTTTTGTTTCATCATCTACCTTATTTACTATGAAATAAACTTTTTTACCAAGTTTTTCTCCAATTTCCTCTATTTTTTTTGCCAATCTTATAGACTCATAAGTTGGATCAACGATTCCAATAATTACATCACAGCCTCCCTCTACACCTCTACCAAAATGCTCAATTCCAGCCTCAGTATCTACGATAACTATTTCATTATCTTTCAATTTTAAACTCTTTAATAGTTCTTTTAGTAAAACACCCATTGGACATGCACAACCTTCTCCAAAATCGTGGATCTTACCCATAGCTAAAAGCTTTATATTGTCTTTCTCAACTATGTAATCTTTTGGTAAATCGTCAATTGTCATTTCATTAAATAAATCAACATTTTTTTTAGATTTTACCTTTTGCATGAAATTTTTTCTACCGCCTAAGTATTCTATAAAATCTTTTGGTTTATTCATCCCCAAAAATTTGTGCAAACTGATATTAGATTCATCTCCATCAATTACTAAAACATTGTAACCTTTTTTAGCGAATTCTTTTGCAATTAAAGAAGATATTGTACTTTTTCCACATCCACCTTTTCCACATATAGAAATCTTCATAATAACCCCCATATGTTGTAATATTATTTAAAATACTATGTTTTTGGGTATAAATATGTTATTGTGTTTCTTTTTATTTTAATATTTGGATAAAAAATTGATAAAAAATCTTTATCTTTTTTATATCCTTTTTGATTTCCATCCCCTTAAGGATCTGAGTTTTAAACCCATAGGGCTCCGCCCTATTGGGATACCCGGGATGCATTGCTTCGCTACCGCTCAGCAATGCCTCTTAATTGTGGAGGGATAAAAAGGGCAAATATTCGGGGGTATACCAATAGGGGGTGAAACCCCCTATGGAGCAATAGAGGGTCTCCCTCTATGCTTTAAATATAAATTTAAATACTCCTTTTTGAACATGTAATCTATTTTCTGCCTCATCATAGACAACTGAATGTTCTCCATCAATTACATCGTCAGTTATTTCAAGTCCTCTATTTGCTGGAAGACAGTGCATAACGATTGCATCATCTTTGGCATACTCTAATAATTTATTATTTATTTGGAATGGGGGAAATACTTTTAAAACTTCCTCCTTATTTTTCTCATCCCCCATACTTACCCAAACATCAGTATATAGTATATCAGCATCTTTTACGGCATCTATTGGATCGTTAGTTAAAGTTAAAGAACCTTCTCCGTACTCTTCAATAATTTCTTTTGCCTTTAATACTACTTGGGCATTTGGCTCATAACCTTTTGGTGTTCCTACATATATATCCATTCCTACTAAGGCAGAACCTAAAATTAAAGAATTACATACATTATTTCCATCTCCTAAGTAAGCAATTTTTAATCCTTTAAATTTTCCCTTATATTCTTTTATTGTCATTAAATCAGCCAATATCTGACAAGGATGTGCTAAATCACTTAGTGCATTTATAACTGGAACTGAGGAATACTTAGCTATCTCCTCTAAATCTCTATGCCTATAAACTCTTGCTACAATTGCATCTACATATCTACTCATAACCCTTGCAGTATCTTTTATTGACTCCTTCTTTCCTAAATGTATCTCATTTTGATTCATTATTAAAGGATGACCTCCTAACTCATAAACAGCAATATCAAAACTCATTCTTGTTCTTGTTGAGGGCTTTTCAAATAATATTGCCACACTCTTACCATCTAAAACTTTTTCGTGTTTTTTTCTATTTTTTTTAAAATATATTCCATAGTCAATAATTTTCAATACATCCTCCCTACTCAAACAATCTAAGTCCAAAAGATGCATTATATCACCTAAGATAAAATATTACATAACAAACTAAACATTATAAATGTGCTTAAATTAATTTATGTTTTATGGATTAAATTTTATTTATAATTGGAGATTAATATTTTAATTTAAACAAAGTTATAAACATTTTGGTGATACAATGCACTATTTCTCTGAACACCCTACTACAAAATCAGACATTAAAATTATTGAAGATATATTAAGAGGCAAAAAATTGAAATTTAAAACTGACTCTGGCATTTTTTCTCATGGTAAGGTAGATAAAGGAACTAAAATTTTGATTGAAAATGTGGAAGTTAATAAAGATGATGATATCTTAGATTTGGGTTGTGGTTATGGAGTTATTGGAATATCTTTGGCTGACGAAGTAAAGTCAGTTACGATGGTAGATATAAATAGAAGGGCTTTAAAATTGGCAAAGGAAAATATAAAGTTAAATAAATTAGAAAATCACAATATAAAAGTTATTTACAGTGACTTATATGAAAATATTAAAAACTGTAAGTTTGATAAAATTATAACCAACCCTCCAATAAGGGCTGGGAAGGAAGTTCTTCACAGAATTGTTAAAGAAGGCAAGGAGATGTTAAAGGATAGAGGAGAGCTTTGGGTAGTTATACAGACAAAACAAGGAGCTAAATCATTAGCAAAATTTATGGAAGAAGTTTTTGGGAATGTTGAAACTGTAACAATTAAAGGAGGTTATAGAGTTTTAAAATCTGTAAAGAATTTAAAGTAATTTATAATAATTTTATAATTTGTTTAAAGCTATATCAATATATCTTATAAATTCTTTTTTGTTATTGGGGATGTATGCACCAGAGGCAAATTTATGCCCCCCTCCACTACCGTCAACTTTTTCAGAAGCGTATTTTATTGCTTTAGCTAAATTTACATTATCTGCAAAACATAAAAGTCTTGGACATCTTGCAGAAACTTTATAACCATTTTCATCCTCTGTTATAGCAAATATTGGCTTCATCCAATCTACTTCTTCAATAGAATAGCTCATTCCAGCAACTATTCCGACAATATTTGGCATAATCTTATCAGTTTCAAAGTATTGAAATTTATCTTTTTTAACTATTTCAACTTCATTTTTTACGTGTTCTAATGCCTCTCTTAAATTATTCCTATGTTTTCTCAAATTTGAAAGCATTCTACTATAATATTTTCCTCTATCTCCCATTAAGACATTTAAGGCAGTTTCATAATCACCATATCTTGAGCAAGCATTTATGCATGTTGAGAATTCCTCTAAGTCTCTTAATGGAGAGCCAAATTCTTCAGATTTAAATTCATAAACCTCTCCAAATATAACTTTTGGAACATATGGAGCCCAGTGATTTGGAACATAGTTTAAACATTTAATTAAAAGTTCATTTCCAATAATTTTTTTGTATTCAAAAGGTATTTCAGCCAATCTTATCGTTGGATCTATATTTATGTCGTATTTTTTATTTATATAATGAATGTATTTGATAATTCTTGAGTCATTATTTAATAAATCAGTCCTAATATCGCTCCAATATCTCATAGAGACAAATAGAGGACGAGTTTGCCTACCATAAAATTGTAAATCCATATATTTTTTAATATCTCCAGCAAATATAGCATCTGCCAATATAATTTTATTTAACCCAGTTAATTTACCTTCAATGTTTTGTATATCTCCAACAGCCCCTAAAACTGCATATTTAGCCAAATCAATCCAGTTGTTGTTAATAGTTTTTGCAAATAAATATGAAACTCCTGCTCCACAAATTTCTCCCCCACACTTTCCTAAGGTTATTGGATTTATATGAATAATATTTTTAGGAATCTTAACTTCTTCAGGTTGATGATGATCCAATATTATAATATTCTTTTTGTAGTTTATCTCTTCAATTTTCTCAGTAATCATTTTTAACTGCCCACTTCCCAAATCAGCAAAAATTACTAAGTCATAATCTTTAAATGGAATAGTATCGATAGTTTCTAATGTTATCTGCTTTAAAAACATAAAATCAGCATCTAGCTGCAATCTTTCAGATAGTTTTTGTAAAATAACCCTTGATGTAAGTCCATCAGTATCTATGTGGGTAACTATCAATATTTTGTTATGTCTATTTTGTTTTAATACTATAGATCCTTTCTTTAGTTCAACCCAATCTTTCATAGTATCACTGAAAAAGTAATTTTTCTGTAAATTTTAAAATCTCAAATAAATAAAAAAGAGTAAGAGTTAAGAGATTAAACTTTTAATCTAAAATTTTTTAAACATCTCCTCAATAATTCTGGCAAACGCAGGTCTTGTTATAAATATTCCAATTAAAACTCCTGCAATTGTTGTTATAGCAAAACCTTTTAACATACCTACTCCAAGCACGAATAAAGGAAGCATTGCTGCTATTGATGTTGCCGCCGAGGCAAATATTATAAAGAACGCCCTCTTGATACTTGCTTTTATTTTTCTACCTTTTAATGTCTCATCTGTTATAACTATTTGGTTATCTACTCCGGTACCAACAGCCGCAATAATACCTGCAATTGACGGAATATCTAATTTCCATTCAATTAATGATGCAAATCCTAATATTATAATTATCTCTGAGATACATGTTATTAAAATTGGAATGGCAATTTTTATCTGTCTATATCTTATACCGACTATTATTCCAACTGCAACAAATGCCAATAATAAGGCAATAAATGTTCCTTTTAAAAACTCTTTACCAAATTCTGGAGAAACTACATAAGTATATTCAACATTTAATTTTACAGGTAAGGCTCCAGATTTTAATGCTGTATAGAGAACTGTTGCCTCATCCTCTACTTTCTTAGTAGGAGGATATTGCCCAAGAGTAATAACCTGCTGAGGATGTGGTCTTCCATCAGCCAATTCTGGGGCTAAAACTGGTGCAGAGATTAACTTTCCATCGAAGTATATATATACTTTGTGATAAGCCTTTCCTTTGGCAATTTCAGCAAATTTTTTAGCTGCATCCAAAGATAATTCAAACTGCACACCATAAGCCCATCCAGATTCTGTAGGAACTTTAGTTGGAGGATATACATTTTTAACATCTTTCCCAGTATATACTGTTACATTGTCAATTTTTGCTATTAAAACCCCTTGATGTTTAAGTATTTTAATTATTCTATCAGTATCTGAACTTTTAGGTATTATAACAACTATTTCATCATTACCTCTTGGATATACATCTACATTACCTAAACCATTAGCATCCAATCTTTGTTTAATAATATTTACAGTTAATTGTATTTCTTGATCGTTCATAGGTCTATCTGACTTTAAAACAATAACTGTTCCACCACTTAAATCAACTCCAAACTGTAGCCCTTTAAATGCTATAAGAAATATTGAGATTGTAAGAGATAATATTAATAGTAGTATTTTTTTATCTTTCAGTAGTTTTTTAATATCCATTATTTCCACCTATCTTAAACTATATAACTGTAAGTTTTTATTTATATTCGGCTTATAAAATGATGGTGATAATTATGGATAATTTTATTGACATTTCAATTATTGGATACATTGCTGGAACTTTAACGACCTTTGCCTCTCTACCTCAACTAATAAAATCTTTGAAAGAGAAAGATATGAGTAACATCTCATTGACATTTGTAATAACATTTACTACTGGATTATCTCTTTGGTTAGTGTATGGAATATTAAGAAATGATTATCCAATAATAGTATTTAACATTTTATCTTTAATGTTTTGGATACCTATAACTTATTTAAAAATAAAGGATACTCTGAAGAAACGAAAACTTAGTTAGCAGGTATAGCAATAGGACGAAGTCCTATGCTTGAGATACCTATAACTTATTTAAAAATAAAAGATGAACTTAAAAAAAGAAAAAAATTATGAGATGATAAGTTATGAAATGGGATGAAATTGGAAAAAATATTGCTAAGGAAATTGAAAGTTCAATATTAAGGTATTTTGGGAAAAAAGAAAAATCTTATGTTGTTGGAAAATCTCCGAGTGGTGATGATACAGAAATTTTTGATAAAATAAGTGAAGATATTGCCTTAAAGTTTTTGAAACCTTTGAATGTAAATATTGTTAGCGAGGAGATTGGAATTATAGACAATGGTAGTGAATGGACTGTTGTTATAGACCCAGTAGATGGTTCATTCAATTTTATAAATGGAATTCCATTCTTTGCCTTTTGTTTTGGGGTTTATAAGAATAATAAACCTTACTATGGATTAACATATGAATTTATAACTAAAAGCTTTTATGAGGCATATTATAAAAAAGGAAGTTATTTAAATGGAGAAAAAATTAAAGTTAAAGAATTCAACCCTAACGACATAACTATAAGTTACTATCCTAATAATAAAACAGATATTAATAAATTAAGAGATAAAGTTAAAAGAGTTAGAATATTTGGGGCATTTGGTTTAGAGATGTGTTATGTGGCAAAAGGTTCCTTAGACGCTGTTTTAGATATAAGACCAAAAGTTAGATCTGTTGATATTGCCTCCTCATATATAATATGTAAGGAGGCAGGAGCATTAATAACTGACGAAAATGGAAAAGAACTTAAATTTAAATTAAATGCAACAGATAGATTAAATATTATTGTAGCAAATAGTAAGGAAATGTTAAATATGATATTGGAAACATTACAAAAATAAAATACTTTAGATATATTCAACTTTCACAGTGTTTGTTTTCTTCTTACCTATTGGATGTCCTAAGGTAACTATATAGATACCACTCTTAATTTCTCTTTTTGCAATATCTCTACAGGCATTTATTATGTTTTCTATATCGTTAAATTCTTCCATTAAACAACTATTTACTCCCCAAACTAATCTTAGTTTTCTTATAGTTTTTAAGTTTGGAGTTGGAGCTATTATTTTACTATTTATTCTCAATTTTGATATAATCTTTGCAGACCTTCCAGAATATGTGGGAGTTATAATTAATTTACAGTTTAACTTTTTATAGAGTTCATAAACAGCGTATGCTAAACCTTCATCAATGCTCTCAACTTCTAAGCAAACTCTATCCCCAAAATCTTCATAGTGTTTATCAGCAACTTCAGCCACTTTATTTAAAACTTTTATAGCCTCTATTGGATACTTTCCAATGGTAGTTTCATTAGACAGCATTAAGCAGTCAGTTCCATCATATATGGCATTAGCAATGTCTGTAACCTCAGCCCTCGTAGGATATGGATTGTGAATCATAGAATCCAATATCTGCGTAGCAGTTATTGACAAAATTCCGTATTTATTGGCAATTCTTAAAATGTTTTTTTGTTCTATTGGAATTCTTTCTATTGGAACCTCAACTCCTAAATCTCCTCTTGCTACCATCAATCCATCACTAACTTTTCCTATCTCTTTAACATTTTTTAAACCTTCCTTAGTTTCTATTTTTGATATTACTTCACAATCTCCTTTATATTCCTCTATAATATCCTTTAACTCCTTAACATCATCCTTATTTCTAACAAATGATAAGGCGATATATTCAAAATTTTTTTCTACAGCAAATTTTATATTCCCCCTATCTTGTTTATCAATTATTGGCAATTCTATTTTTGTATCTGGAAGATTTACACCCATTCCCTCCTTAATCTCTCCACTAACAATTACAACTGCAATTATCTTATCATTTTCATTTTTTTCTACTTTCAATTTAATTTTTCCATCGTTGATTAAAATAAAATGTCCTTCATCAATCGTATTTATATTATAATTAAGCTCTATATCTCCATTTTTACCAATAACTACTTTATCCCCTTCTTTTAATATCTTATTTTTTAATCTAACTTTTTTTACTCTAATCTTTATTCCCTTCAAATCCATAACTTTGGCGATGTTATTTTTTTCCAATATATTCAAAAACTTTTCACAGTAGTCTTTTGTAGAGTGAGACATATTAAATCTAACTCCATCTATTAAATTTATTGCCTCATTTAATCTACTTTCTAAAGAAGGACCCATTGTTACTAAAATTTTAGTTTTCCTACAGTTTTGCAAGTTATTCACCACATAAGTTTATTTTATTCATAAGATACTATCTTCCCATCTTTCATTTTTATAATTCTTGATGCATATTTAGCCAAATCTTTGTCGTGAGTTACCATAATGATTGTAATTCCTTTTTCATTTAGTTCTTTTAGCAAATCCATAACAATTTTTCCACTTTTACTGTCCAGGTTTCCAGTTGGCTCATCAGCAAAAATTATCTTTGGATTGTTTGCCAAAGCTCTTGCTATAGCCACTCTCTGCTGTTGCCCACCACTCAACTGGTTAGGATAATGATATATTCTCTCTGCCAATCCAACCATTTCAAGTAGTTTTTTAGCCCTCTTTCTTCTATACTTCTTATCTTTCTCATCAAGAATCATTGGCAATTCCACATTTTCAAGGGCTGTTAGTGTTTTTATTAAATGAAACTGTTGAAATATAAATCCACTTATTTTCCTTCTAAAAATAGCTCTTTCATTCTCATTCATCAATGTAGTTTTTTTGCCTTTTATATAAACCTCCCCCCTTGTAGGCACATCTAAAAGCCCTAATATGTTTAAAAGTGTGGATTTTCCACAACCACTTGGTCCCATTATTGCTACAAACTCTCCCTCGTTAATAGTTATATCTACACCTCTTAACGCGTAGGTTTTTGCCTCTCCACTCCCATAAATTTTCCAAATATTTCTTCCCTCTATTAATGCCATTATTCTCCCCTCAATGTCTCAATTGGATTTAATTTTGCCCCACTTCTTGCTGGGAAATATCCGCTAATAACTCCAACAACAAAAGAGAATATTAAAACCCCAATAATTAATTCCCAAGAAATCCAAGCATTAACCATTAAATAACCTTGCTTATGGGCTATAACTTCAACTATTTTTGCAAAAATAATCCCTAATATCAATCCAATGATTCCTCCAAATAGTCCTAAAAATCCAGATTCAACGACAAAAATTGCTAATATATCTCCTGTTTCTGCCCCCAATGCCTTTAAAATTCCAATGTCCTTCCTTCTCTCTAAAATGCTCATGTGCATTGTATTTGAAATTCCAACAGCCCCCACAAGTAATGAAATTCCAGCAACTCCTGAAACAAATAAAGTAATAACTCCCAAAATTCCTCCAACTGTCTCTGCCAACTGTTCTGCTGTTAAAACAGAGAAATCTTCATCTCCAAGAGATTTTTTTAATGCTTCTTTAACATCTTCTGCGACTTTATTTATATTTATTCCCTCTTTCACAGTAACCATAATAAAGTTATACTTATCTTTATTACCAAAAAGTTCCTCTCCAACTTTTAGAGGGATTATGACACTATCATCATCCTGTTGATTACCTATCTGTTTCAATATTCCAACGACTTTAAACTTTTTCTCTTTAATCTTTATCGTATCTCCAACTTTAATTTCCCTATCAAACATATTATGGGCAGTTCCATAACCAATAATGCACTTATATTTATCGTTATCACTTAACCATCTTCCAGATTCAAGGTCATATCCACTATCCAAATAAACTTCCTTTAAAGTTGATGGTTTAGAATAATAGCAAGAAACATATTTTTTCTCTCCATTAAATTCAATATCTACTCCCCCATACCAACCATATAAAACTTCTTTTACTCCCTTAATGTTTTTAATAGCCTTAACTTCTTTATCACTAAAATAGTGCGTTGGAGGAACACCAAACTGCTTAAATGGGAGAATTGTTAATTTATTTGCTCCCATTTTCATCATTTCCTCGTGGATGTAATTTTGAACACCATATCCTAAAGAAATTAAACTCACTATGGCCATTACTCCAATAACAATCCCTATTATTGTTAATAAACTTTGAGTTCTTTTTTGTTTCATATTTTTCCAAGCAAAGGATATAATATCAACTGTCTTCATAATTTTTCACCTAAAACAAACCACATTATAAAAATAATATATACTACGTTATAAAAATAATATATACTACTATTAAGAAATGAGGTGTTTTCAATGAAATTAAAATATTTTTTCATACTAATATTTGGATTAATTTATTTATTATCTCCAATTAATTGCATTCAAATAGATAAACCTCAATATGAGCCATTAAAAATACATCCTGGAGATGATGTAGATTTATGGATTAAAATAACTAACAATAATTATAATAATGAAGTTAAAAATATAATTGTTAAAATCTCACCTCATTATCCATTTGAGTTAAGACAAATACATCCTACTATAGGAAAGGCAGAAATATCTCATTTAAATCCTGGTGAAAGTGATATTGTTTATTTCAAACTACATGTTAATGAAAATGCTCCTTCAGATAATTATAGGATTGATATTACTGTTAATTATGACGAAATTTATAATAAAGGTAGTGATGATGAGAGATTAATTCATTATAATATTACTAAAGTTTATTATTTGCCAGTTTATGGAATTGCAAAATTTCAAATCATAATAGATAATAATTCAATATCTCCTTCAAAATCAAAAACAATAATAATAAGATTAATAAATGAAGGAACTGGAAATGCAAAATATGTAAGTATAAATTTTTTTGGAAATAACAAAATAAATGTTTTAGGAAGTGGAAATTATTATATTGGATTTTTAAAGGCAAAGTGTGAAAGAGATATTCCTATAACAATATATGCAGTTCCTGAAATTGAGAATGGAATTTATACAATATACGCAAATATCAATTGGATAGGTGATGAAGGAAACTTTTACAATTTCTCAACACCAATAAACATAAAGGTTGTTAAAAAAATCTATAAAAATCAGCCATTTATATATTTAGATGATGTTGATTTTAAGGATGATATCTATGAAGTAACTATTGGTGTTGCTAATAGAGGAATGTCAAAAATGAGACACTGTGTTTTAACATTAAATGTGAATGGAAAAAACTACACAAAATATGTAGGAGATTTGGATGAAGATGACTATGATACTTTAGTGTATACTCTATATGATGTAAATGGAACAGTTCCTTTAAATGTATTTTTAAATTATTTTGATGATTATCAAAATGAATATACAGTTTCAAAAACATTCATTGTAAATTTTGAGCATAAAGAAGTTAAAGAGAATAATTATTGGATAATTGGAATTCTTATAATCTTTGGCATATTATTGATAATATATTATTTAAGAAAAAGAAGGAAAAGAGAAAGTTTTGAAGAATTATAAAATTAAAATATTTTTCTTATATTTTTCTAAGAATCACAAATCTTAAGATATATATACCTTTACCTTAATTTTATTGTTCTAAATAAGGAAAGTTGTCAAGATAGAAATTTAATAATAAGGATGTGTAAAAAATATAAAAATATGTGATTCCAATGGTATTGAATAAAAGTAAAATAGAAGTTATTGAACAATTTATTTATATTTTAGAAATTTTAGATATGTATGCAAAAGAAGGGAGTGATGAAAAAGCAATTATAAGATTAATGTTAGATTATCTTGAAAAAGGGAATGTTTTAGATGAAGATATTCTTCCAATAAGTAATAAAATCTTAGAAATTGCTAAAAAAGTTGGAAGTTATGATTTAAAAAGAGAGATTAATTTATGGCTATTTGGCAAAAAGAAAAAACTAACAAAGTCACAAAAAAATAAAATAAAAAAACTAATTGAAATTTTGGAGTATTTAAAAAACTACATAGAAAAAAAACCTTACAAATCTTATGAAGATACCCATTTATTAAATTTGATTTATTTAAAAATATTAAGACTTGATGAAAATATAGTATCTGACTATAATTCAGAAGTTAGAAGTTTGTTAAATATTGCATTTAGAGCTGGAGATTATGAGTTAAAAAATGAAATAGAACTTTTACTAACTGGAAGAAAAAGAAGGAAATTAACTGAGGAATTTATACAAAAGAGAATAACAATTATTGAAATCTTAGAAAAGGTTAAAGAGTTTATAGAAAAGAAAGAATTTAAATCATCTTTTGATTATGAGGCACTTTTTTTAATAAATCTGAAAATATATAGGATTGAACATGGAATTTTAAAGAGTTACGATGAAGAGATAGACTCTATTTTAAAAATTGCAAGAAAAGTAGGAAATTATAAGTTAAGAGAAGAAATAATTTTATTAAAAGAGAGTATAAAAAATTAAATATTATTGTTTTCTTAATTTTTCAGTAATTAGTTCAGCACAGAGTTTTCCAGATAAGTACATTCCCCCAAAGATTGGTCCCATTCTATATCCACCATAGGCGGCATTAGCCGCCATTCCACAAACAAACAAATTTGGATAAACTTCTCTTGTATTTCTTAATAAAGCATTTTCTCCCTTTTCAGCCCACATTGATTTTTCGCCAAAAACTTCAGCATTTAATTTGTTCTTTTTAATTAATGTGTTTAAAACAGATGCCTCGTGTCCTGTAGCATCAACAACAACTTTACTCTTTATACATAATGGATCTATGTGGAATCCAGCTTTTTCTATAGCATAAGAATTTATTACAACTCCTGCAACTCCATTTTCTCTTATAATCAAATCTTCAACAACAATTCCAGTTAATATTTTGGCACCAGCATCTATTGCGGAAACTGCCAATTTACCAGGAACTTCTACGGAATCAGCAACATAGTAATCATCTATCTTTATTAATTTAACTCCAATCTCTCTTAATATTTCATCTGCTGGCTCTTCAACAACAATGTATGGAAAACCCATTCCACCTCCCCAGGTTCCTCCACCAAACGCTAAATGTCTCTCTAAGACAACTACTTTAAAACCTTCCTTAGCTAAGTATCTCGCACAGGTTAAACCACTAGGACCAGCTCCAACTATGGCTACATCTACATCTACTATATCCATCCACATGTCAAAACTTGCCTTTAAAATAGCCCTTGTTATTTTAACTTCGTCAGCATTTAACTTTATCTCCTTTAAGTTGTTCATTGAACCACCTTTTTTAATACTTTGGAAATGTAACTATTTATTTTTTCATCTATTTTATCTTTGAGTTCTTCAACCTTTCTAATATTTTCCTTACTTATATTTATTTCTTCCTCTATGTAGGGAGTTTTTTCTAAAACTTTTTCTCCTTTCAGAACTTCAATATCTGTAAAGGTCCCTATTAACTCTCTACCAGTTGATAAAATCTCTTTTTCTATCCAATGAGCTTTTTTTGTTCCAAATACAGAAAATACTGGAAACTTTGTAATTACATTGGAGCCACTTAATATTAATAGACTAATCATTGGAATCTTATCAACCCAAACTCCAGTAATAATTTTAATCTTAGGAAAGTTTAATCTAACATTAGACACCCAATTCATATATTCTATTGTAGTAACTGAGGGTTTATTTTCAAATATCGTCCCTTTTTGAGGATTCAATGAATAGAATGTAATTCTATCTAAGTCCAACTCTTCAATTAGATATAATAATTTATCAATATCTTCCTCTTTTTCTCCTAAGCCCAATATTATAGTTATCCCAGTTTTTAAACCCAATTCCTTTGCCTTTAACAGATTATCTTTAATTTTATCCAATGGTTTTCCTGAACAAATCCAATCTCTATCTTTGCTAACAGTTTCAACAGCCCCTACAACTCCTTCAATTACATCTAAATTGATACTGCTTAAATCAACAACACCAACATTTAAATACTGCTTGCATTTTTGAACATATGCCACCATTTCAGCAATGTCATTTATCTCCTTTGGGCTATAGCCATAACCACCAGATATAAACTCTAATTTCCATCCAATTCTTTTCATTAAAATAGCCTCTGCTAAAATACTCTCTAACGTTCTTCTGGCTTTTTTTGGATCTTTAATTTTATCCTTCTGAGTAGACATATAGCAAAATTTGCAGGGATGTTTTAAATCGCAATACCATCCTAAAAAAAGAGCTCTTTCAAATGTAACAGTATTTCCAAAATGTTTAGTAGTTAATTTAAACGCTTTTCTTACATTTTCTAATATTTCATCAATATTCATAAACTTCCCCCAAAAGTTATTATTTATTAAAAACTAAAAAACTAAAATAAAAATATTAAAAATAAAAAATAAAACAAATATTTTATTATTTTAATCCTTCTGTTTGCATATTTTCAATGTATTTTTCAATAACTTTTGGAGAAACTCTTGTTTGGATTCCTAATCTCTCTAATATTATGTTGTTTAATATAGCTTTAAGTATCTCTTTACCTTCTTTTGATTCTGTAATTTCATTTAGTTTTCTCGTAGTTGCAGGAGATTTTAATTTTTTTAAAACTTGGGCTATCTCTTCCTCTGTAATTCTCCCTTTTTTCTTTTGAAAGATTTCATCTGCTATTTTGTAAAGTTTGTCAATATCAAACGGTAAATATTCAACAATTTTGTTTAAAACAGTCTCATCTATCGATGCCAATAATCTCGCTATTTCAATATTTTCAGTATTTTCATCTATTTTTATTTTTTTTACTACAAACCAATTTTTATGTTTTGCTATAAATTCAATTTTATCCTCCACACTCTCACCAAAATAAAACTTTTAAAATAGAGATAAAATAAAAGCAAAAATAATTAAAAAAATAAAAAAAGTTTAAGCAGTAATTAGTTTTTTTAATATTGGGTCA
Source organism: Methanocaldococcus lauensis (assembly GCA_902827205.1). Lineage (GTDB taxonomy): Archaea > AGJL01 > Methanococci > Methanococcales > Methanocaldococcaceae > Methanocaldococcus > Methanocaldococcus lauensis. Next base: position 763,559 of record LR792634.1, read on the forward strand.
GTAACATCCTCAGGACTGATTTCTTCGATATTTAAAATCTTTATTCTTGATCTTTTAACTTTGTATCTTCCACCAAATTCAGAGTATAGTATTTCTAAGGCATGTTCTGGTTTTAAAGCTCTATACTCCTTTCTAAATATCATAGGCTCTCCTTTTTTTAAAAATATTTTTCCAGTTATTCTATATATTTTAGCCAAATAACCCACCTCCAAATATTTATTCAACTCTTATTCTTTACAAATATTATAAATGTTTTGTGCTACTCCAATCCATCTTAAATATGAATAGATAGATGCCTTTAATATAGAAATGTCTTCTGCTTCAACATTTATTTTTATAACATTTTTATTTATTTCCATTGTAGCCTTAGATTTTATTTGAGAAGATATATGTTCTAAAAATATAGATTTATAAATAATTTCTGCCTCTTCCTCTGAATCAAACTCTAATATTAACTCAAAATAATTCATAAAAATCCCTAATTATTTATCATAGAGGCTATCAAATAATTTAATAGACTTTACTCTAATTAAAGGTCCTATTTTTACTCTATCTTTGTAGAATTGAAGGGCAAACAAATATTTAGGATCTTTCTCTAACTTTAATGTTATGGTACTGTCTTCATCAATATTTAAGTGTTGAAATAAAAATTCATTATAGATTTCATAATATTTTTTAAAATCTTCATTATTTTGTAATTCCCTACTAACTTTTATTTTTATTCCATCGTTATTGTATATCTTTTCTCCACAAATCTCTCTCTGTAATTTAACAGAAATAAAACATGATAGCCTTCTATTATTTTCAACATCATAAACTATTAATGTCCCTGGATTCGCTTTAAATTCCCCAATTAACAAAATATGTTTATCCATTTCAAATAATTCTTTCAAAGAAAGTTTCCCTCTCTGAACATATGGTAGATTTAAAGTTCTTTCTAAATCCCTAACGAAGCTTCTTGTTCTTTGAGAGGGTTTTCTTGAAGTTGTAATTATCATTTTATCTCGCCTTTACACGTTTAACTACTTTTGGTCTAAGTTTAACTAATATTTTATAACTACAATATGGACATCTCGCTCTGTTACCTAACTCTTCAAATTTAATAATTTTTTTACAGTTTAAACATTTATATTCTACCATACGCATCCCAGAAAAAATTATTATTTGTAATTTAGAAATAATTAGAAATAAAAATATTTTAGGGAATTTATTCCTCTTTTCTATCAACAATTCTTCTTATTGCCTTCATAACTGCCTTACCTGCTCCTGTCTCTGGAGTATAAGCCCCTCCAGCTATTTTAGCCCCACATTTATCGCAAACCCATATTGATGTTGAGGCTCTCTTTAATTTTGGGAATCCACAAACTGGGCACTTATATTTCTTTTTTGCTTTAACTTCTACATCTCTAACTCTAACTCTTATCTTTAAACCATATCTTGGTCCAAATCTTCCTGCAGGTCCTACCTTCTTAGTGTGACTGAACATATTTTTTCACCTCTCTATTATTCACTGTATTTTTTAACTACTTTTGTTTGAACATTTCCTTTGGTTATTTTGTTTAGTTGAGCGTAAAACTCTGCCTCAATACCACTTGGTATTTCAATCAATACAATTAAAGAACCATCAGATAGCCATTCCTCCTGCTTAACAGCACCAAATTGATATAAAAAATTGTATGCCTTAGAAGCATATTCAGGAGGTATTTTAACAGCAATATCTCTTTTTTCAAACCTGATTGGTAAAAGTTTTTTAAGCTTTTTGACAATTTCAGGAACTTGCTCTTCAGCACTTTTGTAAATATCAATATTAATTTTCAATTCCTCCATAGCTTTTTCAATTCTATGTGGAGGATGAGGAGTGTCAGTTTGTGGATTAATAGTGTTTCTACTAATTATATTAATAATTTGCCTTTTTTTCTGTTCTCTAAGTTCTTCTCTTTGTTTAGCAGTTAATTGAACATTACCTTTTAATATAATTTTCTTTGCAATTTCTTTAACATCAGTAGTTCCAAAGACTTTTGATAAAAGTTCTTCAGGAGCCTTTTCTCCCTTATTTGCATCTTTAAATATAACATCTATGGCTAAAAGTTCATCCATATCAACATTTTGACCTTCTTTAAGTTTAGCGGCCAAGTAAGGATCTACTAAAATTTCGAATTTTTCACCGTGTGATGTATATCTTGCAATAACTGCCTTTTCTAAGGACACCATAATATCCCCCTCAACATTATATAAATGTTTCGGATTAGATATTTAGATTATTATATTATTGTTTATTATTATGTTGTGTTGTTTAAATTTGATAATAATATATACTATTTCAATGATAACTTTAAAAATATTTTTATAATGTTTAAAGAATATAAAAATATGCATATCCCCATTAAAATGTGATGATTACAGGATATATTAGATTATACGATGTTTTAAATAGCAATCAATATGAATTTTTTTAATAATCGTGGGACTATGAAAATGGTTGTAGTTATAAGAACTGACTTAGGAATGGGAAAGGGTAAAATGGTAGCACAAGGAGGGCATGCAATAATAGAGGCTTTTTTAGAAGCACAGAGAAAAAATCCTAAAGCGGTTGAAGAATGGTTAAGAGAAGGGCAAAAAAAGGTTGTGGTAAAAGTAAATTCAGAGAAAGAACTTATAGAAATTTACAATAAAGCGAAAAGTGAAAATTTACCTTGCTCAATAATTAGAGATGCAGGGCATACACAGTTAAAGCCAGGAACTTTAACAGCAGTTGCTATAGGGCCGGATAAAGATGAAAAAATTGATAAAATTACTGGACATTTAAAACTTCTGTAAATTTTAATTTTTAGTTGTTATTTTTTAATTTTATCTTTTGCGTGTTTATATGCCTTAAATCCTCCTATTAATCTTTTTACATTAAATCCTAATAGTTGCAAAATTAAAGCCATTATTTGACTCCTCATTCCTCCTCTCGCACAAAAAACAACAATTAATTTATTTTTATCAAGTTTCTTAGCCTCATTTAAAATTCTAATCAATCTTTTTTTAAAGATTTCAATGCCTAAATCTATTGCCTTATCTTTTCCTTCCTCTTTATAAACTTTCCCTATTAAGGCATGTTCTTCATCTAAAAATAGAGGAATGTTTATTGCTCCTGGAATTGTCTCATTTTTATATTCTCTTGGACTTCTAACATCAACTATAATTATATTTTCATTGTTATCAATTAATTTTAGAAGTTCATTAACAGTTATTGCATTTTTAACAAACTCACTTCCAATAGTTTTTAAAAACTTATTTATGTCTATTCTTTCAAAGTAAATATTATAATCTTTAAATTTTTTTACTCCTACTTTTTTATCTTTTAAAAACTCCTTAGATTCCTTTAATATAAATGAAGCCAATTCTCCTTCAATTTTCCCTGCCAGTATTTTTTTACCATTTGTTATCATCTTTCTACCGTCATTCAAAACTATACATAAAACAACATCATCTGTAAAAGTTATTAACCTCGCTAAAATCTCCTCGTCCATATTTTCACTTATATTATATTATGTTCTTTTAGTTTTTCTCTTATAAATTCATCTATAATCTTAGCTGATTTTTTTACATCTTCATTATATACAATTAAGTCTGGCTTTATTTTTTTTACATTTCTTAAATAATGCTCCCTATATAACTTTTCCTCAATCAATTTTGCCGCTTCAAAATATTCATCTTTTTTTATAAGTTCTATTATTTTTTCAATATTTTGAATCATTTCGGGCTTTTTAAAACTATCCTTTAATATTAAAAACTTGTTTATTAAAATTTTTTTTTCTACATCATTTTTTGGTTTGTAAATTGACACCAATCTTTTTATTTGGCAATCATAAGGGCAGTCAATTAATATTTTGTAAGTGTAATTATTAATATCTGCCAATAACTCTGGAATCTTTAATTTTCTCTCTCCCCCTATCTTTCTACCTTCGTATTCTACTACACAGTAACCAAATTTTTTAACCCTCTCTATCTCTCTATTTATCAATTCATCAAATTCCTCCTGACTTCTCATTTTTAAATGATATAAATCTCCCAAAATACTACCTCTTGTTTTTGCAATTTCTTCAATATCTATTACTGGATGATATTTTTTCAATTCTTGTAAAATTTCTGTTTTTCCACAGCCAGTTTTTCCAAACAATCCAAAGATAATCATAATTTCACCAAAAAATATATTCAACATATGATAAAATAACATAGGATAAAATTTAGAAAAATAACAAAAATTGATTTTAATATTTATTTTTTAACTATCTCACAACCTCCTGGAGGAAGAGCTCTTAAAATATCTTCATCATCAACATCGTAATCTTTAAATATCTCTTTAAGTTCTTTAACAACTTTTCCTTTCTCTTTATTTCCGGGCTTTAATAAAACCCACTTAATAAAACTTTTTTGCAATGTTTTTGGTGGGGCAGTAGTTACTTTTAAATCATTATCATATTCAATAATTCCAATCCCTAATTCTAATGGAGTATTCCTGAAATAATTCTTTTTACCTCTAATAACAAATGCCCCTCTTTTTAGATACTCCCCACTTTCAGCAGTTTTTGATATTTGCTCTGGCTTAACCCAATATGTGTCCATAGCACCATATCCTAATTTCCAAGCCCTTGAATGCGAAACTGAAAATTTAGCAACCTCCTCTAATGTTTCCCCATCAACCTCTCTACCGTTTGTTTTTATTACAGTGAATGGAGCCCCCTGTATGTCAGCGTGGAATACTATGTCATCCTTATCAGTATATTTTTTAATTATTATTTCATTTGTTATAGCATCTTTTCCAGCAATTACTAAAAATCCATTAATTACTGTCCATTTAAATTTCTCATACCATTTTCTTTCTTTTCTTACTTTTTTCTTCATCTTTAAACTTTCTTTTTCTTTTAGTTCTTTATCACTCTTCTTTTTAAGTTCTTCTATCTTCTTCTTAGTTAGTTCAATTGCCTTCTCTATTCCCTCTATCTTACTTCTAAGTTTTTTAGATTTTTCATAATATCTCTCAGCATTTTCAAATGCATTCTTTCTTATATCTAAAGAAACTCTCTCCTCTATAACTTTATCATCAACTTCTGATTTCAATCTAAGAATTATCTCCCCAGAGTTTTCATTTACATTTTCAATTAAACCTAATATTGGATGATCTCTATTTTCTTTAATTATTTTCTTTATTCTTGCCCAGTCCATTTTTTCTCTTGCCATTTTTATAGTATTTAATAACTCTTCAACAATTTGATAATTTGCATATATTAAATCCCCCTTAATTTGATTCTTTTCAGATTCTTCTTTATATTTATTTAAAGTTTCTAACTGTCTCTTTAATATATTCTCCTGTCTCTCAATTTCTCTCTCAATTTTTGATTTTTCTTTTTTAATTTCAACACTAAATAAAAATTTGGCAAAGTAGTCATCAACTGCTTCTAAAAAACTATTATAGTATTTTTTCTCTAAATCTTGATACTTTTTTAAATCAATTGGCACTACATCAAAATACTCCCCATCCTTTAAAACAATTTGTGGCTTTTTATTGTTAAAAATTTCATTAAATAAATTTTTAGATGTTTCAAAGAGTTTTTTAATCTCTTCTTCACTTAAATCTTTCTTTTTCTTATCAATTCCTGCCCTTTCACAAATTTCCTCTGCATATAATCCTCCAATTCCAAAAACTCTTGATATTAATCTAACACATTCAACATCTTTATTCTCTAAAAAGTAATCTTTAAACACTTCATAGGCAATAGAAAAATCTAAATTGTAAGGATTTAAAGGTTTTTGTGGAGGAAATTTATATTTTTCCTTAGGAACAATATTTCTCGTGCTCCATCTCTCAATTCTTAAAGGCAATATAATAGTATCTTCACTATTTAGTAAAATTATATTCCCTTCTCCAAACAACTCTGCAATTAACTTATAAACTTCTCCTTTAACTTCAAAGTGAAATATTACAATTCTATCAAAATTTACCTGCTCAATTTTAATCAATTTGGCATTTTTTAGATACTTTCTTAACAGCATTGCAAAAGATGGTGGTAGTTTTGGTTTTTCTCTCTCATAGTTAGTTAAAGTTATGTATTTATATTTACCAACGCTTATTACTACTTCTTTACTACCCCCTTCTGGAGTGTGTATTTTTAATATTAACTCTCTATTTTGCTCGTTGTCAATTAAAAATGCTTTATCTAATCTACCATTAGTTAGGTTTTGTAATTCATTTACAATACAACATACATCTACATTAGTTATTTCAGTTTTCATAATATCACCAATGATTTAATTATTTGAAAATAAAAAATCTTGAAATTGACTTTGTTTCAAATAAAATGAATCCAAGGAAATAATTCTTTGAATATTTTAATTTTCATTCTCAGTTTTTAAATAAACTGTGTATGTTGGAAATGCAAATTCTAAGATTTCCTTTTCAAACTCTCTTTTAATTTTTAAATTAATATCATCAACTGTCTCTATATATCTTTGATAACCATTGTATTTAGTATTTTTAATATAATAAACAACTTGAATATTTAAACTCCAATCACCATACTCTTTAAAATAAACTGTTATTGGTTCATTTTCAACATTTGGATGTTACAATAGAATTTTTTTAATTATTTCCTTTGCTTCAATAATCTCATCCGCCGTTGTATTATAAGTTAGTCCAATAGTCATTGTAACCTTCCATTTATTTTTTGATGGAGTAGTTTGGATTATATCATCTATTAACTTAGAGTTTGGAACTACGATAATAGAGTTATCTACAGCTCTAATTTTTGTGCTTCTTATTCCAATATCTTCAACAATTCCCATTCCCCCGCTAAAATTAATCCAATGCCCTATTTTAAAAGGTTTATCAGTTAATATTATCAATCCAGCAATTAAGTTTGAGACATAATTTTGTGATGCCCGTGCAAATGCTAAACCTCCAATACCTAAACCGGCAAGGAGTGTCTTTATGTCATATCCTAAATTACTCAAAATAAGCATTAATCCAATGAACCATATAAATAGTCGAATGGATTTTTTTATTAATATTATAACTTGCTCATCAACTTCCATCTTTGTTTTTTTAGAAATAGTATTTGCTAAGTATCTTTCAACTAATTCAGAGATAAATTTATCAAAGAAAATTACAACACATAATATAAATGCAACTAAAATTCCTCTATCAATATATAACTTTTAGATGGTGGTAAATAGATGAAAGATATTCCTAAATATAATCCTGATAAAATAATACCAATGGCTATTGGTAAAGATAAAGCCCTTATAACGATTTCATCTAATTCTAATACTTTCTTCTTACTAAGTTTATCTGCAATTCTCTCAATTAAAGCTCCAATATACCTTCCAATAAGTAATGAAAAAAATATTGATAAAAAGCATAATACATAGTTTATAATAGAGTTATGTATTATTATATCATTTATTATCTGAATTACCATATTTACAACCTAATATAGTACCTATAACATTCCGAAGATAATTACAATAATTTAGTATTTGAACCTTACTGTTAATATTATAAAATAGAGTTGGTAAATTAAAATTTTAGTGATACTATGGACAGAGAAGAATTTTTAAAGCATTTGAAAAGAGGAGAGTATAATAAATTAGCAAATCTTGTATGCAAGGATAAATATTATTTAACATATTTAGATGAAATTTTTATTAGTAATAACAAAGATGACATTAGAAGAGGGTTGTTAATTTTAAAACGACTAAATAATGAAGTAATTGAAAGATACTTATATTATATTCTTAGAGGATTAAACGATAAAAGAATGATAGCGAAAATTTCAGAGGAGATTTTAAAAAAATACAGTAATAAAGAAACCTTAGAGGAGGCATTATTAGAAATATCTAAGAAAAAACTAAGTGACAGAATAATATATTTATTTATTGAAAATATTGGGCAGAGTATATTTTTAAAATCTATTTTAAAATATACAAAAACTGACAGTATTGAAGAAAGTTTTAAAGTTTTACTAAAAAATTACGATTCAGAGGAGATTTTAAAAATATTATGTAATAAACTTTATTCCCAAAATAGAAAGGAGAAGGAATTTGCTTTAAATATTTTATTAAATATTGTTGATTCATTGGATGAAAACCAAAGAAATATTTTAAGAAAATATTTAAATATATTATTATTAGGAGATGACAGTAAAAAACTCTATAATAAATTTAAACAACTATTTGATAAGTTAAATATAGAAATTAATCATAACAAAATAGATATAATGTCTCTTTTAAAGTCAGATGGAAAAAAGGCGTTAAATTTAATTTTGAGAGAGAATATAAAGATTCCCAGTAGTTTTTACAATAGAGAATTTTTAAGAGAGTTTTTATATGGAAAAGATGAGGATAGACAATTTATTGGTGTTAAATTAATATCCTTAATGAACGATACAAAAAATAAGGTTGAATTACTCTTTAAATTTTTAAATTATGGTTATGGAAAGGCAAAAACAGCATCTATAAAAGAACTTAAAAAAATAGCCAAAAATGATGAAGATTTGAGGAATTTTATTGAAACTAAGGCATTAAAATATGCTAAAAAAATGGATTTAAGTTTAAAAATATCTTCTTTAAGGATTTTAAAAGAGTTTAGTAGGAGAGATTACTTACCTTTTTTGATAAATGAGCATGGTAGGTTGAGAGATTTAATTCTTACATTGGATGAAGAAAAGTATATGGGCGGATTTAGGCATATGTTAATGATAGAAAATGAAATAAAAAAATGTAAAATAGCAATGGATTTAATTGAAGAAATCGTGGCAGAGATTTGCCTAAAATATGAGATTCATTATAGTAGTTTAAGATTGTCAGAAAAACTCGGCTATGAATTTTACAAAACTATTGCAAATATAGGATCTAAAAATTTAAATTTGATAAATATCTATGAACTTTTAAGAGACATTATGTATAATGGAGAACTTATAGTTTATTTAACTGAAATTGTTTCCAACAATAGTAAAGAAATTGATGATAAATTATCTGAAGAAATATTAAAAGTCGTTGAAAATATAGAATTAGAAAATAAAGATGTTTTAAATGCTAATAAAATTATAATATATTCCTCATTAAATAGAATTGATAAAATTGGAGAAATAATAAATATGGCTATTGGGTATTATTCAAAGTTGGCATTTATAACTGCAATAAAAAAACTTATTGAAAACAATATGCTAAATGATGAAAGAATTAAGTTAATAATTCCAAAAATTGCTGAGATGCTATATGACTCTAAGAAGTTAAGGTTAATGGCTTTAGAATTTTTTGAAAAGTATCCTAATAAAATCGTTATCCCAATAATTTTAAATGAGATTGAAAAAAGTAAATGCAACAATAGAGAGTATAAATTGATGATGAACATTATAACAAACGCTATATTTAAATATCCTCATACAATTAATAAGTTGAAGAATCTACTAAATACTGATAAAAGAAATATATGCTTAAATATTATGCTAAAAGTTAGTGAAAAGATGCCAGAACTTTTAAGGGATTATATTTATATATTAGCATCTCAATATACATTATCAGATGATGAAGACAAAAAACTGATAATAAAAATCTTAAAAAACATTACTACTGAGGATGAAAGGAAAATTTTAAGACCAATAATAAAAATTTAAAGAAAGATTGTTATGAGAAGGGACGAATACTTTGAGAGGTTGTTGGAAGTCATAGAAGAGTTAAAGATAGAGGCAGAGGATAAACCTATAATTGTAGAAGGAAAGAGAGATGTTGAAAGTTTAGAAAAGTTGGGAGTTGAGGGAACATTCATTGTAATAGCAAAAACTCCTATTTATTTAATAGCTGATGAACTTATAAGAAAGGGAATAAAGGAAGTTATCTTATTAACTGACTTTGATAGAAGAGGTAGGATGTTAGCTAAAGCCATAATTGAAGAGTTTAGATATAGAGGAATTAAGGTAAATACAAAAATTAGGCAAGAAATATTTATATATACAAATAGTGGTATTAGAGACATTGAAAGTTTATTCTCCTATGTAAATAAAAGAAGTTTGTTTTAATTATACACTCTCTAACATATCCTCTTCACTCAATCCTTCTAATTCAATCATATTTTTTAATCTTTCAGTTATGATGTTTAGGCATTTATCAACTGTTTCACTGATTTTTATATTCTCAATTACTGGTACTCCTTTCTTTTTTGCAGTTTCAACCATATATTCGTTTATTATCCTTATAATTTTAAAATATCTTAAATATCTTTCAGTAGGTCTGCTTGATACTCTACCTCTTGCATAAAATCTCATTTTGTGTAATTTCTCATCATAGATTGTTAGCATAATAAAAATAATATGTGGATTTTCTAAATAATTATCTTTTAAAAGTGTTGGAACTAAGTGAGTCCCTTCAATAATTACACTCTGCCCTTCGAGTAAGCATCTATTTATAACTCCCTCAACACCAGTTAATACAGCTTCAGAATGTCTCTCAAAACCTTTTATATATTTAGTTTTGTTATCTTCTTCATAATTATCTTTTAAAACTTTCCAAGCTGTATAACTTGACTCGTAAAGTGTTGGTATTAAATCTCTTGAAATTACTTTTCTCATAACCTCTCTTATTGAATCTGTCCCTATTACACTCGATATTCCTAATCTTGATGCTATTTCAAAGGCTATTGTAGAAGTTCCTACCCCACTAGCTCCGCCTATTAAAATAACTATTGGTCTTCTACCTAAAACCATTCTCCAAAGTAAATATTTTTTAGCAACTTCATCATAATTTTTTGATATTAAATAGTAATAAACTCTCCTTCTAAGTTCTGCCTTATCAATAACTTTAATATTCTCTTTTTTAAGCATTTCATATATGTCCCATGCTATTCTATATGCAATACTTGGTTTTAAACCTGCCGCCATTAAAGACCTTGCAAGGATACCCTTTGAAAATGGCATTTCATAGGATTTTCCTCTAACAACTATATCATTTTGCAAATCCATCATTCCACCAAGTTACTCAAATTTAATCTAAAATTTCATCAGCCTCTATTTTTTCAGCGTTGTAAAGTTTTTTAGCCCTTAAATATAATAATTCGTCTTTTTCATCATTAACTACTACATAAACTTTATTTATATTGTAATTTTTAATAAATCTCTCAATATTTTTCTTAGTAATTTCAATTTTTTTCTTTAATCCTTCTAACGCATTTTCTGGAATCCCTATTTTTCTCATATCTTCAATGTCTAACATTCCCTCAGTGCAAACAACCTTTAAATTAGGATTTTTATTTTTTAATTTTTTGAATAGTTTTTTATTTGAGACAATATATAATGCATCTTCACTAATCTCTTTCTCCTCTAACTCAAACCCAAAGTTAGATAAAACTCTATTAAGATGTTCTTGACATTTTAGAATTAATTTACAGAATTCTTTTGCTTCATCTTCATTCAATTCATGCTTCGGAGCTTTTTTATATAAAAAATCATCCGCCTCCAATAGTTGATAAATTGCCTTTTTAAACTCTTCAACATTTATTTTTCCGGGTTTTACATCTTTGTAAGACATTTTTAGATCTGATTTTTTTTCAATTTTAACATTAACCTTCTCTTTTTTTAGTTTTGATATTGTGGATATTCCCTTTCTTATTAATTCTTTTGAGTATTTATCTCTCATTGTCTCCCCTTATCTTTATCTTCTTTTTCTTTCTCTAATTTCTCCAACTCTTCAACTAACATTGGTAAAAAGACACCAATATCTGTAACTATTCCTAATGCCTGAGAAGTTCCTCTATCCATCAATTTTGTAACTACTGCTGGATTTATATCTACACAAATTGTCTTAACCCAAGATGGTAGAAGGTTTCCAGTAGCAATTGAGTGTAGCATTGTAGAGAGCATTAAAACCATATCCTTTCCTTTTAAGAGTTCTCTCATTTTTTCTTGTGCCTTAACAACATCTGTAATTACATCTGGTAATGGACCATCATCTCTAATACTACCTGCCAATACATAGGGAACATTATTTTTTATACATTCATACATAACTCCTCTATTTAAAATACCCTGCTCAACAGCATCTTTTATACTTCCTGCCCTCATTATAACATTTATAGCCCTTAAATGATGACTATGCCCTCCTGGAACACTCTTTCCAGTTTTTAGATCTACTCCTAAGGAAGTTCCATACAATACACTCTCTATATCATGAGTTGCTAAGGCATTTCCAGCAAACAGTGCTTGAACATAACCCATTCTTATTAATTTAGCTAAAGCCCACCCAGCTCCTGTGTGTATAATTGCTGGGCCTCCAACTACTACTATTCCTCCTTTTCCTGTCTTTCTATACTTTTCTCTAATTTCATACATTTCTTTTGCTATTCTCCTAATTATTGTCTCTTTTGGCTTTTCTGAAGAAGCTTCTGATTTCATAAATTCAAATAATCCGCCAGATTCTCTTGGCTTTTCTGGTGGAATTACTCTAACTCCTTTATGGCCAACAACAACTAAATCTCCTTTTTTAATATTTCTAATGGTTTTTACTTCTGCTCTCATTTTGTCAGGATAAACTACAATAGCCCCATCCATTTTTTGATTCTCTACCTCTATCCACTTTCCTCTAAATCTAATAAAGGTTTTGTGATTAGTTGTTGAATAAAAACCCTCTGGTAAAACCATATCTTTTTCAGCAGGCTGTAACTCAACTTCTTCAATTTCAGGAATCTCAGCCCCTAAATCCTTTAATTCACTTAAAATTTCATCTACATGTTTTTCGTCCTTACCAATAACCAATATTTTTGCATAACTTGGATCAGTTTTTCTCTTACCAATTTCAAATTCTAAAACTTTGTAATCTCCGCCCATTTCTAAGATTTTATCAAAAACTTTAGGTAAAATTAAACTATCAATAATATGTCCCTTTAATTCAATTTCTCTCATAAACATAATAAATCCCTCTTGTTATTTTTTAAATTAATAAAAAGTAATTATTGTCAAACTAATATTTTAACCATCTGTTTTTATAGTTAAATCCAAATATTTAAATTATTATATGATAAAAATTAATAAAAATAGAATTAATTATAATAAAAATTCCTCTATTTTTTCTGATAGAGTATCAAATATCCAGTTAAATTTATTATCGTCCTTTTCTAATAAAGTTACTCTAAATCCGTTAAGTTGTGAGCAGAAAGATGTTAGAGGAACTACACAGATTCCAGTAGATGCTAATAAATAATATACAAATTTTTTATCAATATTTACATTTTTTGTATAAGAATTTATAAATTCTTTCAATTTTTCATTTTTTATTTTTATTGAGTTGTTTCCATTTAAATACTTATCTTCGAACACTATAGACATATAAAATGCTCCATTTGCCTTATTTGCTATAATTCCATCAATGTCTTTTAATTTTTTATATGCAGTATTTGATCTCTTCTCATAAAATTTATTTCTCTCATTTATGTATTTTTTATAATTTTTATGACCCATAATTTTTGGAATAGCCATTTGTGGTAATGTGGTAGAACAAACTTCTATCAATTTAGACCTATAAATACTATCAACATATTTTTTAAATTCCTCATCCTTGTCAGCGTTGTAAATTTCAATCCATCCACATCTCGCTCCAGGCCACGGGATTTCCTTAGATATTCCTTTTAAAGATATTCCACAAACATCGTCTATAATTTCGCATAATGAATAATGTTTTTTTCCATTATAAACTAAGTTACAGTATATTTCATCGCAAATAATAAATAAATCATACTCATTTGCTAAATCAACTATATTATCTAAAATTTTCTTTGGATATACTGCTCCTGTTGGGTTATCAGGATTTATTATTAAAATTCCACTAACTGCAGGATTATACTTAATCCTCTTCTCTAAATCGTCAATGTCTGGATACCAATAGTTGTAAGGGTCTAAAAAGTAAGTTACTGGTGGAGAGCCTGCATGAGAACCTTCAGCAGAGGAATGTGTTGAATATGATGGAGATGGGTTTATAACTCTAACCTGCCTCTTCAATAAACTATAAATCTTTGCTATAGCATCACCTAATCCATTAAAAAATATAATATCCTCTGCTGTAATTTGAACTCCTCCTTTTTTATTTGTCTGTTCTGCTAAGAATTCTCGTGTTTCTAATAACCCCTTAGTAGGACAGTATGCATAGGATTCATCATTTTTAACAATCTCCACTATAATATCTTTAATCCAATCTGGAATTTTCTCTCCTTTAGCTACAGGATCTCCAATGTTTTCCCATGTTATATTTATTCCAAACTTTTCTATTTTTTTTGCTATATCTACAATCTCTCTAATTTCATAACTTAACTCCTTAGCTCCTACATCTATTATTGGATTTCTCATAGTTTCATCTCATAAAATGGAACTCTATTTTTTGTAAATTATTGGATGATTCTCCAATTTATAGTTTTGATATATAAACTTTATCCTTAAAATAGAACTCCTTTTTTATAGAGTCAAATTAATATAAATAACTGTTTAAAATAAAATAAAGATTTAAGAATTTAATGATTGTGGTGAAATTATGACTAAATGTAAATTTTGCGATAAGGAAAGTTATGTAAAATTAAAATCTCCAAAAATTCACTTATGTAAAGAGCATTTTATTGAATATTTTGAAAATAAGGTTGAAAAGTCCATAAAAAAATATAATATGCTAAACAAAGATGAAAAAATTTTAGTATCTGTCTCTGGTGGAAAGGATGGACACGCGGCCGCGTGGGTTTTAAAAAAATTAGGATATAACATTGAATTATTTCATATAAATTTAGGAATTAAAGGATTTTCTGAAAGTTCTCTAAAGGCCGTTGAGGAGTTGGCAGAAAAGTTAAATGTTCCTTTACATATAATTAATTTAAAAGATATTACTGGAAAAACTTTAGAAGATATAAGAGGAAAAAAATGTTCAATATGTGGGATAACTAAAAGATATTTAATGAATAAATTTGGTTATGAACATGGATTTGATGTTATAGTTACAGGACATAATTTAGATGATGAAGTGTCATTTATTTTAAATAATATTTTAAATTGGAACATTAGATATTTAGGAAAACATGAGCCAGTTCTCCTAGCTCACAATAAGTTCTTAAAAAAGGTTAAAATATTTTTTGAGATAGAAGAGGATTTAATTTTAAAGTATGCTGAGGCAGAAAATATTCCATTTACAACAGTTAAATGTAGATTTGCAGAAAAGGCAATAACTTTAAAGCATAGAGAATACTTCAATGAATTAGAAAAATTAAGACCTAATATAAAGTATCAATTTTTATCTGGTTATATGAAAAATAGACATATTTTTAAATGCGAAGAAGATGAGAATTTTGAATTTAGAGAGTGTGAAATTTGCGGAATGACTTCTGCTGGAAGAATCTGCTCATTCTGCAGAGTTTGGAAACTTTATAAGAAAAATAAAAAATAATTGTTATTTTAAATTATTTAAAAGCACTCATTAATGTCCAAGCCTCTTTTCCACTTATAAAAGCTCTATTAACTAATCTCTTAAAAATAATTTTACAAAGTTCTTTTTTATGCTCAGGAATTTTTTCATTTTTATCTATAAATTCATTAAACTTTTTTATTAACAATTCCTTATCTTCTTTTGAAGCCTCCCTCATTTTTATATCTAAAAATCTATTTTCAACTTTTTTTGTATAAATTTCATATAAGATAACTGCCACAGCGTGAGATAAATTCATTATTGGATATTTTTTAGATGTAGGAATAGAAACTAATAAGTCACATTTATCAATTTCTTCATTTCTTAATCCGTCATCTTCTCTACCAAAAACAATTCCTATATTTCCTTTTATATTTAAAATTTTATCAGATAATTCTTTTGGAGTTATAGGAACTCTCTTTAAATTTCTATCTCCTCCTCTTGCTCCCGAAGTAGCAATAACAAAATCCAAATCTTTTATTGCTTCATCAAAACTTTCATAAAATTTAGCATTGTCCAATATTTCTTTTGCATGAACAGCCATCATATATGCCTCATCATTTATAATATTTCTATTTCCAACTATTCTAAGATCCTCAAAATCAAAATTCATCATAATTCTTGCAATACTTCCAACATTTCCACTGTATTTAGGATTTACTAATATAACTGAAATCATTTTATATCACTTTATTGACTTTTTTAATTTATAATAGTGATATTCCACCGTTTTTAAATTTAACCCAGTAATTTTCGCAATTTCTTCTGGCTTTTTATCTAAATACTTTTTAACAATTTTATCTACATTTGTAGGCCTTCCAGTCTTTGGAGATATAGGAATTACTTCAACATCTACTCCTTCCAATGCCTTTATAATTTTCTTAGAAGACCTCTTATACTTTGACTTTGGTAAATATATCTTTTTAGGCTCGCAATTCTCTAACAATGCTATTGCTACATCTCTATCTAACTCTAAATTAATATAAATTTCATCTACATTTTCACAGTTTTTAATTTTCTCAATTAGTTCTTCTTTTGTTTTAGCCCTTAACTCTTTCATAATTTATCCTATTTTTTCTTTTTTTTATTCTTTGATAATCTTGATTTTATCATTTTTCTTTTTAATGGACTTCCACAAATCTCACAGACATCTTCTTCAAAATCTATGGGATACATTTTTTTACAACCTTCACAAACCTTTCTCCAAACAAAATTTTTATTTGTTGGTTCGTAAATTATTCCTCTAACATCAATATTTAATTTTTTTGCCACATTTTGAATTCCGTAATCGTCAGTATATAATATTCCCTTTAACTCCAACGCCAACGCTAAAATGCTAATATCTTCTTTAGATAAATTATCTCCTGTCTTTTTAACAGTATCTTCAACTATCTTTATATATTCTTTACTTGGAATTTTTATTTTTAGTTTTCCTAAATTTAAACTTTGGTCAACAATAACCTTCATTGACTCGACTTCTTCCAAAACTTCTGGAGTTATATAATGCTCTCCTTCTTCTATAACTGGATTATATCCGTGAATTATTGCTGAGGCATCTAATACTTTAACTTTCATGGTTCCACATTCTAAATAGCATAAAATAATACACACTTAAGCTATAATCTATATATAAAACTCAGCTATTGCATTATATAATAATATAATATAATTATTAAATTTATAAATAAAAAATAAATTATACATTAAAAAACGGTGAGAAATTGGTTTTATGTGCAAAGGTCTATGCTAAAGAAGGAGAAAAAACAAGAAGATTATTGTTAGAAAACAAATTGTTAAATAAAAATTACAAAATAGTAAAGGAGGGAGATTTTTTATATATTCCATTAAATGAAGAGAATTTAAAGAATATTAATTTAAAAGATTTGATTCCAAATATTGAAATAGTTGAAAAAGATATAAAGAAAAAAGAGATTAAAAGAAAACCAAGTTTTAGAGAAGTTATATCAAAAAGATTTAGAAAAGAGATTGATGAGGGATTAATTGCTTTATCTTATGATGTTATTGGTGATTTAGTAATTTTACAAATATCTGATAAAATTGATGAAAAAACGAGAAAGGAGATTGGAGAAATTGCATATAAATTAATTCCATGTAAAGGAGTTTTTAGAAGAAAAAGTGAAGTTAAGGGAGATTTTAGAGTTAGAGAGTTGGAGCATTTAGCGGGAGAGAATAGAACTCTAACACTACATAAAGAAAATGGCTATCGCTTATGGGTTGATATTGCGAAGGTTTATTTCTCTCCAAGATTAGGAGGGGAGAGGGCAAGAATTATGAAAAAAGTTTCTTTAGATGATGTGGTTGTTGATATGTTTGCAGGAGTTGGACCATTCTCAATTGCATGCAGAAACGCTAAAAAAATCTATGCCATAGATATAAATCCACATGCAATAGAGCTGTTAAAAAAGAATATAAAGTTAAATAAATTGGAGCATAAAATAATACCTATATTGAGTGATGTTAGAGAGGTTGATGTTAAAGGAAATAGAGTTATAATGAATTTGCCAAAATACTCCCATAAATTTATAGATAAAGCATTAGAAATAGTAAATGAGGGAGGAGTTATACATTACTACACCATTGGCTCTGACTTTAACGAGGCAATAAAGTTATTTGAAAAAAAATGTGATTGTAAAGTTTTAGAAAAGAGAATTGTCAAAAGTTATGCTCCAAGAGAGTATGTTTTAGCTTTAGACTTTAAAATTCTTAAAAAATAAAGTTTAGGGATTTTTATGTTAAGTTGGGTGGAAAAGTATAGACCAAAATCATTAAAAGAAGTTGTTGGAAATGAAAAAGTTAAAGAAAAATTAAAAGGTTGGATTGAAAGTTATTTAAAAGGAGAAAAACCAAAACCAATTTTGTTGGTAGGACCTCCAGGATGTGGAAAAACAAC
Organism: Methanocaldococcus lauensis; assembly: GCA_902827205.1. Lineage (GTDB taxonomy): Archaea > AGJL01 > Methanococci > Methanococcales > Methanocaldococcaceae > Methanocaldococcus > Methanocaldococcus lauensis. The sequence continues at coordinate 781,938 of LR792634.1, forward strand.
TTTAGCTTATGCTTTGGCAAATGATTATGGATTTGAAGTTATTGAATTAAATGCGAGTGATAAGAGAAATGCTTCAATTATAAAAAAGGTTGTAGGGCATGCGGCTACTTCATCTTCAATCTTTGGGAAGAAGTTTTTAATTATATTGGATGAGGTTGATGGTATTTCAGGAAAAGAGGATGCTGGGGGAGTTTCTGAGCTAATAAAGGTTATAAAGAAGGCAAAGAATCCAATAATTTTAACTGCGAATGATGCCTATGCCACATCAATAAGGAATCTTTTACCTTATGTTGAGATAATCCAATTAAACCCGTTAAATAAAACTTCTGTCTATAAAGTTCTAAAAAAGATAGCTGAAAAAGAGGGGCTTGATGTGGATGATAAGACATTAAAAATGATTGCTCAACATTCAGCTGGAGATTTGAGAAGTGCAATAAATGACTTAGAGGCTTTAGCTTTGTCTGGAGATTTGAGTTACGAAGCTGCCCAAAAACTTCCAGATAGAAAGAGAGAGGCAAATATATTTGATGCTTTGAGGATTATTTTAAAAACTACTCACTATGGGATAGCCACAACTGCATTGATGAATGTAGATGAAACACCAGATGTTATAATTGAATGGATTGCTGAAAATGTTCCAAAAGAGTATGAAAAGTTAGAAGAAGTGGAGAGGGCTTTTGAATATCTCTCAAAGGCAGATAGATATTTAGGTAGAGTGATGAGAAGGCAAAACTACGGCTTTTGGAAGTATGCAACGACATTAATGACTGCTGGTGTTGCCCTATCAAAAGATGAAAAGTATAGAAAATGGACTCCATATAGTTATCCAAAGATTTTTAGGCTATTAACACAAACAAAGGCAGAGAGGGAGATATTAAATAAAATATTAAAGAAAATTGGTGAAAAAACACATACATCATCAAAGAGAGCAAGGTTTGACTTACAAATGCTAAAAGTAATTGCTAAAGAAAATCCATCTGTAGCTGCTGATTTAGTAGATTACTTTGAAATAAAGAAGGATGAGTTGAAAGTTTTAGTTGGTGATAGGTTAGCTTCTGAAATATTAAAAATATTAAAAGAAAAGAAAAAATTAGAAAGAAAAAAGAAAAAAGAGAAAGAGAAATTAGAGAAAGAAAAGAAAAAAGAAGAAAAAGTTAAGGAAGAGCATCTAATTATACAACCTAAAGAAGTTAAAGAAAAAGAAAAAATAGATGAAAAACTAAAAGTTGAAGAAGAAAAAGAAACTAAAAAAGAGAATAAGAAAACTAAGAAAAAAGAAGAAAAAGGAAAACAACTAACTTTAGATGCTTTCTTCAAATAACTATAACAGACACCATTTCCAAAGTGGAATAACTTTAACTTTAATATCTTCTTCAATAACATCATCTTCATAATCAAAAGTTATTAAAATTAAGTTATTACAATTTAATTTTTTTTCCAATTTTAACAAATTTTTTAACTTCTCTATCATAATTATCAAAGTTTAACTCATAACAAACATTTATTAAACATTTTATTTCTTCATCCTCTTTAATTAAAAATTTAATTAAAAAATCAACCTCTCCTATTGTGTCTTCGTAATAAAATATGTTTTCATTTTCAACAAAACCCCTCCTTCTCAGTTCAACGAAAACAGCATTTTCCAAATACTTTCCCTTAACCATCGAATGTTTAATGTCAAAAATTCTAATAAATCCATTATCAATAATATATGGTTTAGATAAACTTTGATTTATCTCCTTCAAACTTTAAGAGAACTTTTTTAATGGAAAAACAAAATAACAATTATTGATACTCTAAATACTCATATAACGTATTTTTACTGACTTTTGTTCCTATTGATTTGAAATAATTAACTAACTTATTTATAGAGACCTTTTTTGTATGATAGTTGATTAAAAATTTAATAAAAAGTTTCAATATTTGGATATTTTTATTTTATGTCTCTCTACAATATCCCTAAATATGATTGTCCTTAAATACTCCCTCAGAATTTCTTCTCTATTTTCTTCTTCCATAACAACCTCTGGAAACCCCCCATAAGTTAAATAATCATCCAAATACTTTAAAATTAACACCTTCTCTTGCTCAGTCAATATTTCATCAAACTCAAAGCCCATAAATCTTAAATATCCCTTAAATGATAAAGGAGATAACTCCACGCTTAAACTTCTACCTCTTAAAGCAATTTCCTTTGATAATAATTTAGAAGATGAACCAGTTAAATAAACATTATGTCCCTCCCTCTCAACTAATCTTTTTATAACAATTTCCCAATTTTCAACTTCTTGTATTTCATCAAAAAAGAAGGTTATCTTTTCATTTGGATACATTTCTTTACCTACTTTTACAATTTCTTGGAGAGTTTTGATAGTTGGTGGAAAAATTCTATCATCATCTAATGGGAAGAATATGGATTTTTCAGTTTTTTTAAATAAATCAAAAAGTAATGATGTTTTTCCAGACCTTCTAATTCCAATAATAGATATTGCTTTATTAGTTTTAGGTAATTTTATATCTCTTGGAATCAGATGCATTTCTCTTTGTTGGTATTCTTTAATAATCGCTTTTATGATGTCTCTTTCATCCATTCTTTCCCTATATATAGGGAAAGATATTTAATGTTTATGATTACCTACCGAACTGTTTAAAACCAAACATCTTATTTAAAAAACCTATCTAATGTTAATTGAGATCCTTCTTTCTTTAACTCATTTTTTGAAACTCCTACAGCCTCCATAATTCTCAAAACTGGAGGTAAAATTTGGTTATCTATATAATAATTTACATCTACATCATCAATATCTACTTCTTCTGGAAGCTTTGCTCTCTCACTTATAGATTTAGTTCCTTTAACTATTATATAGCCAATAATGTCTCCGACTTTAATTCTCTTCCCTTCTCTCATCAATTTCTTAGCAATTTCAACATGTGGGGCTGTGGTTTTATACTCCTTAGGGTCTTTTGTTAGTTGAGTATAAATTATTAAATCTTCTTTTTTTATTTTTCCTTCTCTTAAATCTTTAATAACATCTTGAATTATTTTTTTTGCTTTTTTTATGTTACCTTCAACTAATAATGCCTCTAAAACCTTTTTTTGAGTTATCTTTGCTATGTTAGACCAATCTCTTCTAATATATTCAAGACCTTTAATTGTAATTTTCCCATTCTCATCAATTAGGGCGTATTTCTTTTTAGTAACAAAGATACCTCTTTTAAAGTAGCCCTCAAATTCTAACTCCATAGTTCCAGGCAGTTTTGAGTTTATATATTCAACAAATTCCAAAGCTTTTTTTATTAACTCATCTTTGCTAATTTTTTCTTTCCAAATTGCATAGAATCCATCAGTATTATGAACTAAAATTCCATTTGCAAAGAATCTATGTGTTTCCTCAACTTCAATATCATAGACATAGTCATTGTAGTCAATTTCTTCCACTTTCTTAACATTAACTAAATCAAAATCAAGACCAAAGAAAGTTGATTTATATCTACTGTTTGGTTTTAAATGGTCTATAAGTTTTTTCTGCTTTCTTTCAATTAAAAAACCTATTCTTTTAGCGAATAACCTCTTATTTTTAATGAATATATACATTAAATATGTCCCACTATCTTTAAATATGGAGTGTGAAATTCCTACAAGCCATAGAAGTTCTCTTATACTTTTTAACAGTTCCTCATTAATGTTCGTTAGCCTAACATCCGGATTTCCTCTTTTTATTATTACTGTACCATCTGCACTGAAAAGACCTCTTAAAAATGCTTCAATATATCTTCTTCTTAATTTGTATAAAAACTTTGGAATTATCTTTCTACCACTCTCATCTTTAAATACTCTCATAAACTTTACTAATTTCTTGCTCAAAATTTTAATATCTCCCTTTCTATGTTTTTCAAAGTAATAATTTGTAATAACCCCTGCCTTTTTAAGAGGTTCTAATATTTTATTAACTATTTCATCTCTATCAAGTCCCACTGACAATTTTAAGTAATATTTTGCACTATTTGTATTCCCTTCCCAACTACCCTCTCCTATTAATAATCCAATTAATTCCCAAAACTTAACTCCTATATCTATAGCACAATCATTATCTTTTATTAAAGCCCCATTTAGAGTTATTAAAGACTTTACAGTTTTCCCAATTTCTCGTGGTTTAATTTCTATAAACCTTTCTCCAATTTTTTTCACTTTTTTTATAGATTTTGTATTTAAGTAGCCAATTAGTGAATGGTCTTCAGTAACATCTATATACCAACTATTTGTAATCCATACTCTGTACATCTTTTTTCTTGCTAAATGTCTCATAACATATGGAACTTTTTTCCATACTAATCTACCATTATCATCTAATGTTAGTGCCTCAACATCTTGTAAAGTGCAATATTCTTTATCTCCAAGTTTATATTCAATATTCCTGAATAAATCTTTGATTTTTGTAAATTTTATTTCCCCTTTCTCTCTAATTATTATTTCTGTATCTCCAGAAACGCTGTCTGCATAGATTACTTTAAATCCAAATTTTTCTGCCTCTTCTATTGTTTGTTGTATATACTTCCTACCTAAGTATGTAACAATTTCTGCACATTCTTTACTGTAAAATCTTGCTCTTGGATATGCTAAATAACCATAATGGCTATTGTGAGCATATATATTATTAACTAAAAAGTTTTCATTTTCTTTTACACTTAAATCATAAACATAGCCGTTATATTCAAACTCTTCAATACTTTTAACTTTATCGAGCATTAAATCTTTATCAAATAGATAGTTGCGTGTATCTGAAGGGATTACAGTTAATCTATAACCTTTATTTTTAACTGGTGTAAATCTTGTAGGAATTCCCACTAAGTTGAATAACAACATTAACTGATATAAATATTCTTCATCCTTAGCCATAAATGTTAATGGCTCTTTAAATTTGTTTTTCTTTGCTATAATGAAGCCCTCTATAAAACTTCTTATAACACTTTCTTTAGCCAAAAATAACTCTTCTGGAATGCGTTTTTTAGTATCTTTTCTTTTATCTCCAAATTTAAAAATATACTTTAACAATAGATAAACTATCTTTTTTTCCATCCTAACTTTATCTTTGGAGATACTACCAGAACCAAATGCTTCCCTAAATATCTCTAAAACCTTATCTTGATGCTCAGGAATCGATTTATAAACTGCCACTTCGTAAATAATGTAGTCATCTTGCATAATCTTGGACAACACCCCCCTTGGGATGAAAACTCCTAAGAACTTTGCCAATTTTTCATCTAACTTTAAAATCGCATCTATCTTTTCAGAGTATGCTCCAATTTCACAATCTTCAAATTCTTTGTCTGGTAAGTTTAATATGAAATCCTTTATTTTTAAATAAGGAATTATTACATATTTTTTTCTAAAATTCCCATATTTTAAAAATGTCTCAACATACTTTTTATAAATGGCAAATTTCTTTTTATTTAAGATTTTGATGGTAATTTTGTCAATCTTTGAATATTTTTTATATGTTTTATATGTAATTAAATTAAGTTCGTTTAAATATTTTAAACTGTCAGTATATACTTTATCAAACTCTCTATTTTCTATACATTCAATGGTTTTTATTAATTTAATGAAAAACTCTTTATCTTTGTATTTCCATATGTGAATGTTTTTAATTTCTTCCTCATCAGCATCAACTAATCCTTTTGGGATGTTTATATATATCTCTTTATTGGCAGATTTTAATTTTTTTGGAACCACAATTAAATCTCCAACCTTTATTTCGTTACCTTTAACGCATACAATTCTTCCATTTTCATATTTAAATAAACTATGACCTTCAGTTATTTTTATCGTTCTTCCAGACCTCAACTTTATTTTATATGCCTTCCCAGAATATTTATGCCTTATTAATGCTTTAACCTTGTTTATAGAACTTTCTTTACTTTCTATATTAAAGGAGAATGTTTTTAAGGTAATGGATTTTATATTTGACAAATTTAGGATTCTACTATTTCCACGGACTTTAATTTTCCTTCTATATCTTTTGATAAGTTTATCTATATATTCTCCAATCTTTACAACTATGCATTTCTCATCATTTTCTATAATAGTTAAATATTCATCTGGTAAGATACTATTAGCCAAAATCTTTAAGGATTGTTGCTCATAATTTAGTAATTTATATTCCTCATCTTCTTTATTTAGTTGTTTCATTTTTTTCTTAATATTTATTCTTCTCTCAATTAAATTCCTCAATGTTTTTGGAATTAAACCCTCTCTCTTTTTACAGAACCAATGTCCTAATATTTTTTCACTTTCATCTTTACAACATTCACAGTCCAATGTATCAGGGCTTATATTATAGGAAATTATTATAGAAGGATACAAACTTCTGAAGTCCATTGATATTATATCCTCAAATATTCCCTTTTCTGGTTCTTTGACATAACCTCCTTCATATGTAGTTGATAAACGCCTTTTATATTCCTCTTCATCTGGCTTATTGGGGACTATCATATTTTCTTTAAATGCATTTTTCATTAATAAGTATTCAACCATCTGCCCAGAAGTCATTCTTGTAATTTCAAATGGTGTTTGATTAACTATTCTTGAAAACATCACTTCTAAGGGGAAGAAATAATCTCCTACTTTGTAGGTGTATTTAGCATCTTGTAAGGAATATACAATTAATGTTTTATCATTATTTATCCAATAATTTGCAATATCTTTGTGTGAAATCTTTAACTTCTTAATTCCAAATAAATTATAGACAACATCTTCTAAGGAATATTTTGTTAATTTTAGCAATCTTCTTGAAATTGGATATAAATCAATATGAACTCTTCCAGGAATATAACTTCTATATTCCATTCCCCCTCTTTTTATTTTTACTTCTTCATTTTCTCTTCCCAACTCAATTTTTATGTTGTATAATTTAGCCCTCTCTTTTAAGTAAGGAAAGTCAAAGTTATCTCCGTTGTAAGTGTAGATAATATCATATTTTTTTAAAGTTTCAATGATTTTTTTAATTAACATTTTTTCATTTTCAACAACTTCAATATTTGGATGGTCAAATTCTTTATAGGTAATAACTTTTCCTCCATTTTCATCCCAAAAACTTGCCATTAATATAGAATCTCTTTCTGGATCTGGCTCAGTGTCTCTATTATAAACTTCAATATCAAAAGCTACTGCTTTTAATTTAGGAATCTCTCTACATACTGGTTTATTATTTTCAAAATCCCAATATGTCATAGGAATAATATCTTTATCAATTAAATATCTCTTAGCAAAAGGAATATCGTGCTCGTAAATTTCTTTAACAATCTCACAATCTTTAACTTTTCTAAGTTTCGGAACTTTTTGTGGATGAGTGGCAATAATTTTTAAAATTTCTTTTTCTTTTTTAAATATCTTTTTTTTAACTACTTTAAAATCTTCAACAAATTTTAATAAATCATTTTTTAAAAGGAAATCTTTTATAGTTTCAATATCTTCATAATCTATCTTATCTTTATTCAATTCAACATAAAAGTATGGTTTAAAATCTCTATCTTTCAATATAGAATTAATTAAATAAAGGTAGATTATTGCCCTATCATCAACAGTTTTGTATGTATTATCTATTAATGCCTCTATTTTTTCCATAACCATCCTCCCCACTTTGTATATTTTTACGTAAAATTTAAACAATAGGAGAATTATTTTTATCTTCATTAAATATGTTTAATACTCAAAACTATGAACCATTTAATTTTCCCATATAATTTCTCCACAATTTTCTGGCTTTTCAAATGGCAATTTAACTTTTTTTAAACCCTCAATAAATTTCTTTACATCTTCATCATTAAACCTTTCCTTTCTAATTAAAAAATCATAATGCTCATCTGCTAACTTTATAAATCTTAATCCATACTGTTCTGCAACTGTCTTTATCCCTAATCCAATATCTGCCTTTTTCATAGCCACTGCTGTTGCCACTGCTGAATGAGTTTTTGCCTCTATGTTGTATCCTTTAATCTCTTTTGGATTAATTTTATTTTCTTTTAAAAACTTATCAAACAATATCCTCGTCCCAGAACCTTTATTTCTATTTATAAACTCCAAATTATATATATTTTTCAAAATGTCCTCAATAGTTTTAAAGTTGAATTCTTTCCTAAACATAAAACCCTGCTCTCTAATATACCCCCTAACCAAAACTGCATCTTTAATTTTATATCTTTCTAAGAATGGAATATTATATTCGTTGGTTTTCTCATCCAATAAGTGGATTCCTGAAATATCTGACTCTCCTCTTTTTATTGCCAACAATCCTCCTAAGGAACCAACATTTATTGTCTTTGCCAATAAATTAGTTTCTTTTAAAATTAAGTCAATTCCTATACAGTGACTACCAATAATATTTAGTCCAACTTTAACATCTCCAAATAAATATACATTAACTTCTTCATTCTCTAAGATTTCTTTATTCTCCTCTACAACAATGTATCCATCCGCCTCTGATAGAGATGTTATTGCTCCACTACCCTTAGTTATAGGATATGCTGAATATCCATTTTTATGCTTAACTAAAATAACTGGTAAGTATTCAACTCTACCCATAGCAGACATGTATCTTAAAGGAAACTTCGCCTTTACAACATTTTTTTTGTCACCAAAGAGAACATCAAATATTGTTAAGCAAGATGTAGGATATCCTGGCAATCCGACAATTAATTTATTATCAATTTTTCCAATTATTGTTGGCTTTCCCGGTTTTATCTTTATTCCGTGAATTAAAATCTCTCCACCTAATTCTTTAATAGCAGTTTCAGTTAAATCTCCAACTCCTGCTGAAGTTCCTCCACTCAATAAAATTATGTCGCATTTTTTTAATGCCTTTTTAATTTTTTCTTTTAAATCTTCTACATCATCCTTAGATATTCCAAAAAATTCAAAATCATATCCAAGATTTTTTATATATGATGCCAATGTATATGTATTGATATCATAAATTTTTCCAAATTTTAAAGGTTCTCCTGGACTTATAAGTTCGTTGCCAGTTGAGATAATTCCAAATTTTAATTTTTTATAAACTTTAACTTTGTTTCTACCAATTGCCGCTAAAACTCCTATATCTCTTGGAGTCAATTTAGTGTTTTTTCTTAAAACTAATTCACCAGTCATTATATCTGAGCCAGTGAATTGAATATTTTCCATAGGAGGGACTGCCTTATATATTAAAACTTTGTTATCTTTTTTTTCTGTGTATTCAACCATTACAACTGCATTAGAACCCTTTGGAATTACAGCCCCAGTTGCTATTTCTACACATTCTCCATTATTTATTTTTAGGTCTTTAATTTCTCCTGCCTTTAATGAGCCAATTATTTTCAATTCTATTGGATTATTTTCATCTGCCTCATAGGTGTCTTCTGCCTTAACTGCATATCCATCCATCTTTGCTCTATCGTAAGGTGGAATATCAACATCAGAAAATACATCTTCAGCCAAAACTCTACCAATGGCGTTAAATAAATCAACCTCTTCAATCTCATTTTTTAATGTATCTATATAATTATTTACTATAAATTTTGCTTCTTCAATGTTATGTAATTTTAAATATCTCCTCATTTTACTCCCTCCTTATTATAAATCTGCCAGCAGATGAATGCTGTGGCTCCACAGTAATCCCTAAACTCTCTAAATATTTTTTTGTAAAAGAGGAATCTCCGTGTATAAATATCTCCCCCAAATCTTCTGGAGTATTAATATCTACAGAAATTAAAAAAGAGTCATAAATATAATATTTTAAATTTCTCTTTTTTGCCTCTTCTAAGTGTTTTAAAAAGCTAAAACCCTCATATTTCATTTCAATCAAATTCTTAGATTTTAAATATAATAAATTAGTTCCTCCTCCTCTCGATGGGGCTATAATTAAGTCATAATGTTTAGATAGATTTAATATATCTTCAATATGCTTTTTATTAATTAAAGGAACATCTGCGGGAATAATAATAACTTCCTCATCGTCTATTTCTTCAAATGCCTGCTTTATTGCATTATTTAATCCTTTATATTTTTCTTTTATAATTTGGGCGTTTAACTCATTTTTAGCAAAATTTAGGATTTCCTCATCCTTACTAACAACTACTATGTCTAAACCTTCTAAGGCTCTTTTAATATCTTTGAGCATATTAAATAATAAGTTTTTTCTCTCTTCGTCATTTAAAAATTCTGATAGTCTGGTTTTTAAAGAGTTTATTGGAGATATTGGAATTATAACTTTCATTATTATCTCACCCTTACAAAAATAACTTAGCATAACTAAAAGCCATTCTATCCCCTACATCTCCATGCCCAGGATATATCTTATCTATATTTCTCTCATACACTATTCTTTCCAACTTATTTATAGAATCTCTCAACTCTATAATATTTCCAGTAGGTAAATCCCATCTTCCTACACCATAAGAAAAAATCGTATCTCCAGTTATTAAACTATCTTTATATATTATTGAAATTGAGCCATAAGTATGTCCTGGAGTTCTTATAACTTCTAAATCATATTTTTTTAATTCTTCTTCAATTTCTGATAGAGGAATTATCTCCTTTGGAGGTTTAAGGTCTCTTCCAAATAAAGATGAAACTGTAACTTTATCTCCACTTTTTAAATGTTTAACTTCTTTGTCCTCTATAACTGTTGGACAGTTAAAATATTCCTCAACTAAATAATCTGCGGATGTATGGTCATAATGACAGTGAGTATTTATAATTAAGTCAATATCTTTTATGCCATATCTTTTTAATTCATACATTAATATGCTAAAATTTTCTTCGATTCCTGGATCTATAAGAATATTTTTATTTTTAGTTTTTATTAAGTAAGAGTTTGAACTGTATCCATATCCATTAAGTTTTAAAATCACATTTCCACCGCTAATTATTTAATTTTCTTAAGGATTTTAATTAAAATATATAAAGTTTCTGCGATTTCTTTAATTCTATTAATTTCATTTTCATTTTTTAGTCTCTCTCCCAAGTAATTTATTTTTTCTTTTATTATTTTTTCAATATTTACTTCTACTTTTTTATCCTCTTTATCTTTTTGAGTAGTTAATTCTTTTTCTTTATCCTTAGTTTTTATCTCTTCCTCTTTAATCCTTTCACATACAGGGCAGTATATTTTCCCATTCTTTTCAAATAGAGGATAACCACATTTTTGACAATGTTTTGATAGCATTTTACTACCTTTCAATAATTCATTTGATAAGATTTTTATAAATTCATCTTCTTCCATAATTTTCACCAAATAGTTTCATTAAAAATTCTCTTGCAAAACATTGATTACTTTTTACCTTAGGTAATTCTATATTATCTTTATTTATATTTCCTAAGCATTTAAACCCTTCCAATGTAGGGCATAAATAAACATCTCCATATTCATTAACAAATAGCAAATCTCCAGAGTTTAAATAGCAATATTTATTTTTATCTCTTTTTTGTAAATTTTTTATATAGATTGGATAACTTTTTAATTTATTTAGTAAGTTGTTAAATTCCTCAAAATTTGGCATTAACTTTAAATGCTCTTTTTTTGTTACCTTTAATAAGTCAAAGCTTATACTTTTTACGCCAAATGCAATTAGGTATTTAACAAAATCCTCCAAATATGGTAGATTTTTATTTGTAACAACTGTTGTTATTCCAAAGGGAACATTATAAGATTTTAAAATATACATTCCTCTCAATGTGTCTAAGGTTGATGATTTTCCATCTTTATAAGGTCTCAAAATATCATTTATCTCCAATCCATCAATACTAACTCCAACTTTTATATTAAGTTCCCTGATTTTTTCTGCTATTTCCTCAGTAATTAAAGTTCCATTGGTTTGAATTGCATATTCAATTTTAAAGTCATTGTATTTGTTATTACAATATTCAACAACTTTTTCAATTAAATTAAAATTTAATAGGGGCTCTCCGCCAGTAAATTGTATTTTTATCTTATTATCTAAATTTGTTAAATAGTTTATAGCGTTTTTGGCTGTTTTAAAATCCATGTTTTTATTATTTTTATTGTTAGCATAGCAGTAAATACACTTTAAATTACATCTATTCGTTACTTTCAATATCAAATACTTCATTATATCCCTATCTTAGTCAAATGTCCAATTAGAATATCATAAATGTAAATAAAATTTTAATAATTTTTTGTTATTAGTTTAAAATTATTTCGACAACTGCCTATACGCACAAAATACCTACATAAATACAAATAAAAACGAATACACAAAAAAAATATATTTGCCTAATAATACAAATTTAAAATGAGCCGAGGATCGTGTGGGGGAGTTGTAAAGGGGTTATTTTCAAAGTTTAGTATAATTAAATATTTTAGGTGATAAGGGATGAAAGTATATGAGTTTATAAAGGGTAAGAAGGGGGCAATAGGTATAGGAACCTTAATAATCTTCATAGCAATGGTATTAGTTGCCGCTGTAGCAGCAGCTGTCTTAATCAATACAAGCGGATTCCTCCAACAAAAAGCTATGGCTACCGGTAAGGAAAGTACTGAACAGGTCGCTAGTGGTTTAATGTGTACAGGTGTAACTGGACATAAAAATAGCAATGGCTTAGATAGAATTGCAATATATATTACTCCAAATGCGGGAAGTGCTCCAATTGACTTAAAGCAGGTAAAGATATTCTTAACATATGATGGTAAATCAGCTGTACTTAACTTTTCAAAAGTTACATCAGAAACCGAAGGTTCTGGAGATATATTTAATGTCAATGATTGGAATAGTGCAGATAATAGCTCATTTGTTGTAGGAATTATTCAAGATGCTGATAAGTCCTTAGAAAGTGGGGTTATTAATAAAGGGGACATTGCTGTACTACTAGTGAATGTATCTGCAGTATTTGGGGGAGAAATTCCTACAAGAGAGGAAGTTACTGGAAAAGTCGTTCCAGAGTTTGGAGCTCCTGCTGTTATTGAATTCACAACCCCTGCAGCATATACCGATGAGGTATTTGAATTACAATAAATCTTAATGATATTTTAGGTGATAAGGGATGAAAGTATATGAGTTTATAAAGGGTAAGAAGGGGGCAATAGGTATAGGAACCTTAATAATCTTCATAGCAATGGTATTAGTTGCCGCTGTAGCAGCAGCTGTCTTAATCAATACAAGCGGATTCCTCCAACAAAAAGCTATGGCTACCGGTAAGGAAAGTACTGAACAGGTCGCTAGTGGTTTGAAAATAATTGAAGTAAAAGGCTATCATGATGGTTCTAAAATTAAGCAATTAGCAATCTTTATCTCACCAAATGCGGGAAGTACTCCAATTGACTTAAAGCAGGTAAAGGTTATGTTAAATAATGGAACTAAAAAGGTTGTTTTATCCTACAATAATACATATTACGAAGACGATACTTATGGGACAACTAATATCTTTAACTATAACGATATAGAAACTGCCACTACAGAAACATCTGATGCATGGGCATATAACAATGGTACTGGAGGAGTAAAATATTTACCAGCAAATAATTTCGGAATAATAGTGATTCAAGATGCTGATGGTTCATGCCAAAAGGACACTCCTGTAATAAACAAAGGAGATATTGTCGCATTAACAGTAAATACAGGTATAGATGGTATACACTTAGGATTACCTGTAAGAACAAAAGTTACTGGATCAGTCGTTCCAGAGTTTGGAGCTCCTGCTGTTATTGAATTCACAACCCCTGCAAGCTACTTAAGTTCTCAGTATGTTATCGAATTACAATAAATTCTTAACTTAATTAAAATTATTTTTAATTATCAATAATTTTCCAATCAACATATGTAGGTGATAAGGGATGAAAGTATATGAGTTTATAAAGGGTAAGAAGGGGGCAATAGGTATAGGAACCTTAATAATCTTCATAGCAATGGTATTAGTTGCCGCTGTAGCAGCAGCTGTCTTAATCAATACAAGCGGATTCCTCCAACAAAAAGCTATGGCTACCGGTAGAGAAAGTACTGAACAGGTCGCTAGTGGTTTACAGACACTTCAAGTAGTAGGTATTCATAATAATAATAACATAACAAATCTTGCGATCCTTATCTCACCAAATGCGGGAAGTGCTCCAATTGACTTAAAGCAGGTAACAGTTATGCTAACAAATGGTAAGAAAAAATCTATATTAAGATATAACGATACTAGAAAATTCAGTGATATAACATCAGGAGGAGATGTTTCAAATATATCATTATCTGCATGGAATGTTAGTGAGGGTCAGTTTGGAATAATAGTGATTCAAGATGCTGATGGTTCATGCCAAAATGATACCCCTGTAATAAACAAAGGAGATATTGTCGCATTAACAGTAAATGCAACAGCTAATGGATTAGGATTAGAACCTAGAACAAAAGTTACTGGATCAGTCGTTCCAGAGTTTGGAGCTCCTGCTGTTATTGAATTCACAACCCCTGCAAGCTACTTAAGGACACAGACAGTTATAGAACTTCAGTAACTTTTTAAATTTTTAATTTTTTATAAATTTTTATAAATATTTATTTAGTGTTATGGATTTTGAGGTGAATATACTATGTTATTACTAAAGTTCATAAATAAAAAAAGAGGAGCGATTGGTATAGGAACTCTTATTGTTTTTATTGCTTTAGTATTAGTTGCTGCAATAGCAGCAGCAGTCATTATAAATACTGCAGGTAATCTACAACAAAAAGCATCAAGAGTGGGGGAGGAGAGTACGAAACAGGTTGCAAGTGGAGTTCAGGTATTAAAAGTTGAAGGATATGCTCCAAATAAAAGTGACATTGGGTGTTTGGCAATATTAGTAACCCCCAATATTGGAGATGAAATTGATTTATCCTCAACAATAGTTACCTTATCTAATGGACATAAAAAAGTTTCTTTAATATATTCAGGAGTATTAGCTGACTGTGCAAATAATGGGACTAAAGATTTATTTGGATCAGATAATTCAAATTTAAAAAATTTCTGGAGCTCGTTATCAGGTGCTCAATCTAACAATAATGTAACATTTGGAATTATAGTATTACAAGATGGCGATGGATCTTTAAATGACACATTACATCCTACAATGAACTTTGGAGATAAAGTAGTAATAGCTATTAACTTATCAGCTATTGAAATGCCAATACATCCAAGAGAAAAAGTTTCTGGGGAAGTTATCCCAGAATACGGAGCTTCAGGAATTATTGAATTTATAGCACCATCATCATTTAATGAAAATGTTGTAGAGCTACAATAGTTATAAAGGCAATCATATTTATAAAAAGGTGACATTTATGGGTCTAAAAAATCTTTATGCTCCTATAAAAAATAAATTATCTAACCTTAAATTAAAAAAAAACACGATGAGTCTGTTAAAACTCTCGAAGAAGAATCTCTTGAAGAATTAAACGATGATAAGATTGATGAACTTGAGAGAAATTTGAAAGAGTTAGGAGAAACTGTTGAAAATTTAATAGCAAAACTTAATGATATAGAATCTAAACTTCCAAAATTTGAATCTTCAATAAATAATTTGAGAAAAGAAAATGAAAACATAAGAGTAGAGCTTGATAAAATTAATGAAAGCTTACAAGATATAATGGCTCTTTATGAAGTAGTATCTAATCAAATTAATCCATTTATCGGTGTTTCAAAGATAACAGCTACAAGTTTAGAAAAACTTGAAAGATTAGAATCTGAGTATAAACGATTAAAGAAAACGATTGATGAATTAACTAATGATTTGGTAATATTAGGTTCCTTATATTTAACTCAACTAAATATAGATCTAGATAAAATTATTGAAGAGGTATTAGAAGAAGATATTATAAAGGCAATGTCCGGAGAGGATACCCATGATACAAAAAACAATGAATGAAACATCTCATTCATCAAATCCTGTATTTTCTGACGAGGATTTTCTCACAGAAGACGAAATTGAAGAATATTTAAACACTCTTAAACCACCATTACCTTCCTTTGTTGTAATATTAATAAAGAATAATCTAAGGGGAAAAAGAGTTACTAAAAGGCAGTTAGAAAAAATCGTTGAAAGAATTAGAGAGGTCCTATCTAAAGGAAGAGTAGATAAATCTGAAGAGCTAAATAAAAAACTTCAAACTCTTGAGCAGAAACTTGATACAATAATGAAACTCACCACCCGAGTATTTTCAACTAAAGTTTCAGAAAAAATTGAAAACACTTCTAAAAAGTCTGATTTAATTACGATTGAAAAACCTAAAGAGAATTGGGAAATTAAAGAAGAGATTGATAAAATTGAAGTAATAAAAAAACCTGTAAAAAAAGAAATTACAGAAAAAATTGACGAAACTAAAAAAGAAATATTAGAAAGTAAAAAAGAGGATATTAAAAAAGTTGAGGGGATATTTAAAGAAGATATTAAAGAAAAAGAGCAAAAACCATTAGAAATTCCTGAGGAGGGTGTTTATATGCAAGCCACTGTTGAAAAAGAAAAATATTATAGATTAAATGATATTCCTGAAGATGCTGTCTCAACAACATTAGTTTTTAAATGGTTAGAATTTTTAATAAGCAAGTGTGGAATTACTAATTTACCAGATATTTTAGATTATTATAATGAGATTGGATGGATATCTGATAAAGTTATATTAAAACTTTTGAGATTTGCTAAAAATATGAAAATAATAATAAATACAGAAAATATAAAACCTAAAGATAAATTATCGCCAAGTGATCATATTATGTCACTATTATACATTGAAAAGCTTGCTGGTAGACCTGTAAATTCAGAAGTCCTTGAAATGTTGGAAATAGAAATTAGAAGAATAAAAAAATGGGCTGAGGGATTACAATTAATATAAATAATGAGGTGAAATATTATGGATTCAATGACTTCAATATTAGAAGTACACAAACCTACTAAGTTAGAAGATATTCCAGAAGAGGATTCTATTGCAATTATTTTGGCATTAAAGTGGTTAGAATACTTATGTGAAAGAATAGGTACTGAAAATGTTCCTGATGTGTTAGAATTCTACTATATGATAGGATGGTTAGGAGAAAAAGCATTATCTAAATTGTTAAAATTTTTAAAGGGAATTAAAGTTGATGAAGAAAATGTAATTGACAGATCTGGAAAACTAAATATAACAGACCATATTGTATCATTGTTATTTATTGAAAGGCTAAATGGAAAACAAATATCTATAGAGTTATTGGATAAAATTGAATGGGAACTAAGAAAAATTAAAAAGGGGGCTGAACAGTTCTATGGGATTTAGTTCAGTTGTAGGTACTACAATAATGATTATTGCATTGCTTATATGTGGAATGTACCTCTATACTACAATAGATAATCATTATGAAAGGATTTATGAATCGTATAATATTTATTATTCCCATATACAAGACAAACTAAACGAGAAATTAATAATAACAAAAGTAGTAAGTTCAGAATATCAAACAAATATAACAATCTATAATAATGGGTCTGTAGTGGTTGAACCGCAAAAATTTACAATAATTTTTGATGGATTAGTAGTACCCAAAATAAATATTTCATACTTAAATTCAAAAAAATATCTTGAGCCGTTAGATAATATTACTATTATTGTAAATTGGTACTCTCCTAAAAGAATATGCATAGTATCTGACAATGGAAAGAAGTACTTTTACTTACAATGAGATTAACTCATTTAAAATTATTTATAATTAAATAATTAATCGTTATATTTAAAATTTCAAATTTATTTGAACTATAAGGTGATTTAGTTGGCATCTAGTGCATTATCTGAAATTATTATGTTTGTTGCAGTATTATTAATTGCTGCATTTGTTACTGGAATCTTAACAACATCCACCTATAAAATATCTATAGGAATTGACAAAAAAGGAGATGAACTGTCAACGAAATTATCCCAAGATTTTGAAATTATAAATGACCCTGGTAAAATTATTAGAAATTCAGAAAGTGGAATTACATATTTGTATATTAAAAATACGGGTAAAGATCCTATACTATTTACAAATGACTCATTTACTGTAGTTATTGATGGAAATATTGTAATTATTAATGATACAGAGCAATTAACAACTCCTGGAAGTAATGTGTTATATCCCGGAGATGTTGGAGAGATCATAGTAAATTACAATGAAACTGGTTATCATAGGATAAAAATAATATCATATACAGGAATATCAAGAATTATTAAAGGTTATATCTCTTAAATTATTTTGCGGTGGAATTATGAAACTCGCAAGAATTGATTTAAGTAGAGACGATTTAGAAAAAAGAATTGGGGGTGGTATTCCATATGGTAGTTTAATAATAATTGAAGGAGAAGAAAGTACAGGAAAATCTGTGTTATGTCAAAGACTTGCATATGGTTTTTTACAAAATAGATGTTTAGTAACATATGTTTCTACACAACTTACAACCTTAGAATTTATAAAGCAAATGTCATCTTTAAATTACAATATTAACAAAAAATTGTTATCAGGTGCTTTGTTGTATATTCCTGTTTATCCCTTGATTGCTGATAATAAAAAAAAGGATGGTTTTTTAAAAAAAGTTATGGAAACAAGAGCTTTTTATGAAAAAGATGTCATTATATTTGATTCTCTCTCAGCATTAATAGCAAACGATGCCAGTGAAGTAAATGTTAACGATTTAATGGCTTTTTTTAAGAGAATTACAGCTTTAAAGAAAATAATAATTTGCACAATAAATCCAAAAGAATTACCTGAATCAATTTTAACTATAATAAGAACATCATCTACAATGTTAATAAAAACTGAATTATTTTCTTTTGCTGGAAGTTTAAAAAATGTAGCTAAAATATTAAAATATAATATGGCTCCTGGACCTTATCAAAAGAATATAGTGTTTAGAGTAGAACCTAAGATAGGAATAGCTGTTGAAATAGCATCCGTTGCATAATAGTTATATATATTTTCAAGTTTTGGTGATAAAAATGAGTGAAGCTGAGTTAAGAGAAGCCATGAACAGAAATCCACATTTACGAAAATATATCGAAAACTTTAAGAGAATCTATATGAAAATTCCTGATTTTATGGTGTCCCTATCAAGAGAGTTAAAAGAACTAAAATATCCTAATATTATATATCCAATTGGTGACCCTATATTTATACATATATTTGGAACTCCTGAAACTAAAACGAAATATATTGTTATTGAGCCAAAATTAGAAACTCCTGAAGAAAAATTAAAGTATAAAATGATTTTAAATAGAATCTTAGAATTAGCCCCATACGAAAAAACTCCTAAAAGTGTTGAGGAATTTGAAGAAGTTTTAGTAAGATTGTTTGATGCTTCAACAAAGGTTACAGAAAACTTTAATGAAGGAGGATTTCTTAGGAGAATTTTTAAATTTGCAGACAACAAAATCAGAATCACTAAAGAAGAAAGAGAAAAATATCTTTACATCTTAAAAAGAGATTTAATAGGTTTAGGAAACTTAGAACCTATTGCAAGAGATCCATACTTAGAGGATATTCACGTTATTGGACCAAAAAATTGTCATGTTGTTCATAAAATTTTCGGAATGCTGCCTACCAATATAACATGGGAAGATGAAATAGAGCTTGCTGATTATTTAAAGAATATAGGAGAACGAATGGGAAGGCCTGTATCAGATGCTCATCCAATAGTTGATGGTGCTTTACCAGACGGTTCAAGAATTAATATTGTTTACTCCACAGATGTTTCTCCAAAGGGGCCATCATTTACAATTAGGAAATTTACAGATGTTCCAATTAGTGTAACACAACTTATTAGTTGGGGAACATTTTCTACAGAAATTGCCGCATATTTATGGTTATGTTTAGAGTATGGTATGAGTATATTTATCTGTGGAGAAACTGCATCTGGAAAAACAACAACATTAAATGCAATATTACCATTTATAAAACCTGATTCAAAAATATTTTCATGTGAAGATACTCCAGAAGTTAAACCACCTCATCCTGTATGGCAACAGCTAATTACAAGAGAAAGAGGACCTGAAGAAAGTAGAGTTACATTGTTTGATCTGTTAAGAGCTGCATTAAGATCAAGGCCCAATTATATCATTGTTGGGGAAATTAGGAGTGTTGAAGCAGCAGTTGCATTTCAAGCTATGCAAACAGGACATCCAGTATTATCAACATTTCACGCTGCTAATGTTAGAAAGATGATACAAAGATTAAATGGAGATCCAATTAATGTTCCACTAACATTTATGGACAACTTAAACGTTGCACTGTTCCAGTTGGCAGTTTATCAGAGAGGTAAAGTCTTGAGAAGAGTAGTTACAATTGAAGAGATTGAAGGATACTATAAAGAGGTAGATGGTGTAATTACAAGAGCTGTATTTCAATGGGAACCTGATAAAGATAGGCACATATTTACAGGTAAAAACAATAGTTACATATTAGAAGAAAAGATTGCTAAGGCTGCAGGTTATGAAGATCCAAGAGACATATATAATGAGTTAGAATTAAGAGCAAGGATCTTAGAGGAGATGATTGCAAGAGAAATTTTTGATTATTATCAAGTTAGAGATATTATCTGGGCATTTTACGAGAAAGGTTTAGAAGGGCTTCCATTCCCAATCTGAGGTGGTTATTGTGGTATTCGATTTATTACCAAGAATTGGGCTTAAGCCCAAAGATTATTTATTAAAAATTTTACTGCCCGCTATCATTATTTCCATAGTTTTAACTATAATTGGAATTGTATTTTTTAAAGGTATTATCTTATATTTATATTTACTTTTACCAATTATAATACTTTCAAGTGCAATTATATATCCTTACATTGTTTTAGATTCTCAAAAAAATAAAATAAATGAAAGATTACATATTTTCATAACAAAATTTGGTACTTTATCTATAACAGACTTGAATAGAAAAGATTTATTAAAAATACTTTCAGAAGAGACAGAAGAACTTGGAGAATTAGCAAAAGAATCTAATAAACTGTATGTATTAACTGACAAGTGGGGAAGATCATTAGCAGAAGCTTGTAGATTTTTATCTCAGAGAACTCCAAGTAGTGAATTTGCAGATTTCTTAGATAGATTAGCGTATGCTTTAGATAGTGGTGAAGAGCTTAAAGAATTTTTAATAAAGGAGCAAGATATAGTTATGGATGATTATGCAGCATTCTATAAAAGATGGTTATATTCTCTTGATATGTATAAAGAACTCTATGTTAGTGCAATGACATCTGTAGCGTTTTTTTTAGCTTTCTCCATATTAGTTCCATTCTTGCTACCTTATGATTTTGTTTTTATGGCAACTATTTCCTTATTTACATTTTTTGGAATTGAGTTACTTATTCTTATTATCATAAAAAACAGCATAATATTTGATAGATTATGGCACACTGGAGAAAAACCTACAGATACTGATAAAAAGCTTAAAAAATGGTTAATTATATCTATAATTCTCACTATAATTTTGTTATCATTTTTAATATGGACTAAATTTATAATTGGGCTATCACCATTTTGTAGAATACCCTATATGATATTAATAGCTTTAGGATTTACACCATTAGCCATAGTAGGAATTATTACATCAAAAGAAGAAAACAAAGTTAAAAGAAAGGAATTTGTATTTCCAGATTTTTTAAGGTCTTTAGGAGATTCAGTAAGTGCCAAAGGAGGAGGAATGGTAGAATCCTTAGAGTATTTATCAAATCACGATTTTGGACCTCTTACAGAAAACATTAAAAGACTATATAAAAGATTAGCTTTAAATATAGACTCTAATAAATCTTGGAGATTTTTTGGCTATGAATCTTGTAGCTACTTAATACAACTATTTTCAGATATATTTTCAAGGTGTATATACTTTGGAGGAGATCCAAAAATAGCAGCCAATATAATAAGTAACAATTTTAGAAAGATTGTTCAGTTGAGAAAATCTAAGTATCAAACAGTTCAACAATTTATTGGAATAATTTATGGTCTTGGTGGTGGTTTAGCTTTAGCATTATTTGCCTCATTAGGTGTAGCTAAGATGATTAATGAAATATACTCTTCATTAAGCATACCAGAAACGGTCGTCCAAATTTTACATGTAATTCCTATCCAAAGTTCAGGGCTCCTTGAATATATAATATTTGGGTCACTCATAGTTTATTCTGCAATTTCAGGAATTTTGATCAAAATATTAGATGGTGGTCATAAGTATGCAGCATTGTTACACTTCGTTATTATTCTATGGATATGTGCTATAGTTGCATATGTAACAAAACTGTTAGTTTCACAGGTATTAGGAGCTTCCGTTCCGATTTACTAAAAATAAATAATTTTTATAAATTTAAAATAGAAAGGAAAATTTCTATAATTTTATCTCCTATTATTGGTGTTAGTAGATATGATAAAAAAATAGGTACAACAAATGGGATAGATGGAGTTACCCAAACTTCCTCATTTTTATCATATTTTGAAATATCATAACTCTCTTCTACGCTTGGTAATAATTTTAAATTTTCTTGATTACCCAGAACTATCCTTTCTTTTTTTATAGCATCAGAAACCTTCATTTTTTCTCCAATAAACATACATATAATTTCTTTTTTTGTTCTTGGTTTATAACCTCTAATTATATTTTTTATAAATATAACAATTGGAATAATTATAGATAAAAATAACGCATTAATAAATACCATTATTGGAAATGAAGGAATATAAGGATTGTAATTTAAAAGTAAACCTAATGAAGAATATATTGGCATATAATACTTAGGTATTAACGCTCCAATACCCATAAACAATTTTCCATCACCTCCTCCTGCTCCTAATAAGAACATAAAATAACCTAAAAAGAAACAAACTAAAAATCCAATAGCTGATTGACAAATAAACAGTAGATTATGTACTATTATTGTTAAATAAATACTATATAAGAACCCAAAAATAGCCATTATTATCCAGATATAATCACTAATTTCTCTACTTTTTATATCCTGAATTGAGGCGATTAACAATCCAACAACTCCTACAATATAATTTAGCATTATACCCCTCTAATAAATTTTTATTTATTGTCTTATTGTTATAATATAATTTTTATTTGTAGTATTATAATTTCGATAATTGTAGAAATTAATTTAGGATAACTAATTTATATAATTTACATTAATAAAGATTATATAACAAAATTGTAATAAATTACTTTAATTATAATTAAAATCTTAGGGGATTAGTATGAAAAAGATTATATTAATATTTTTGTTACTATTAATATTACCTACAATATTTGCAGATGTTAAAGTTTATAAAATATGGTCTCTCTACGATACTCCAAATTCTCCTATAATTCATATAGACATTAGTGAACAGGTTATATATTTAGGAATCGTAAATAGAGATGATTATGCCCATAATGTAATAGTCGAAGCAGATTGTAATGGACATATATGGAAATCTGGATTGATTACTTTACCCCCTAATAGTCATATAGAAAAAATCGTAGAAGTTAGAGTTCCTGTATATGATGATAAAGAACACAATGTCAATATAAAGTTAATTGAAAATGGAAAAACTATCTCTTCTACGACAGTCAGAGTTAAATCTTATTTTCCAGTAGATGTTAAGAATGTAACTTGCGAGGATTCTTATAAAGAAGATAATTCTGAAGTTTGTTATAGTAATTGGTTTAATGTAATTTTAAAAAGCAATCCTATTGCTCAAAGTGATTACATTGCCAAAGTCTGGATAAATTTAAAAGATGGAAATAAAATACTTTACGATGGAATAAATGACACTAAAGCTGTATATATCCCATATAGAAAAGAAGTAAAAACTTCCTTTAAAGTACCTAAAATAGTTCTTAATAAAGATAAATTTACTATTGAAACTAATGTAGAAATTATGAATGTTACTCACACTATAGATGGAATTGAAGAACTATCTGAAAAAAGGAGTAATAATGTAATATTTTATGAATATAAAACTAATGTAAAATACTTTAATTTACCAATTATTATAAAAAATGTAGAACTTTACAGAAAGATTGATGAAAACACTTCAAATATCGTTAAGGAGTTTTACGATTCTGCAGGTATTTTAGATGATGAAATATACAAAATATTATCAGATAAATATTTACAACAAAAAAATAATGATGTAATTCCAAGGTATTATATTGAAGGTGATCCAATACTATCTATTTTAAAAATTACTGTAGAAAACAAATATAATAAAGATATTTTAGCAAGATTGTTCATAAATTATGGCAATAAAATTGTAAAAAATATAAAGCTTAATAAAACCAAAGATAATATTCTATATATTCCAATATATACAACTAAAGGGACAAAAAATATAGAAGTAAAGATATATCCTATAGATGCTGATAAACTTATTTTTGAGAAAAATTATTCTGTTAATATAAATCCAATACCTGTAGCTCCTGTAATTATTGAAAACGTTATTTTACCTAAAGATGACAATATAAATACTGATACAAATATTGGAGGAGACGTTTTAGTAGGAAAAAAATACAATATAACAATAATACTAAAAAATATCTATAATAAAACATTATATGGTAAAATTACTATAGATGATAATTTTCCTAAAGGTGTAGCAAATTATACTAAAACAATAAACTTTAGCATATATCCTCATACAACTAAAAAAATAAATGTTCCAATAATATTTTATAGGGAAATTAATGGGGATTTAAAGATTACTGTTTCTGTTGATGGGGGATCTAAGGATTCCACATCTTTGGCACACTTTTGTGCAGTGCTACCAATAGATGTAATTAGAGTATATTATAACAACACTTTACTATTGGGAAAAATAAATACAATAAACAAAAATGGAGGAATTTACATAAATAAACCTATTGCAGGCTTTAACAACACATGTGTAGTTGAACTTAGAAATAAATTAAATAAAGATATTGTATGCGATGTTTGGGTAGAAGTTATTGATGAAAATGGAACTATTAAAGCAAAAAGTAATTGCAAAACAGTTACTTTAAAAAAATTATCTACTACTGAAATATCATTTCCAATATTTTTTGATGAGGGATTTGAAGGATATACTATAGCGCATATTATTCCAAAATCCTTAGAAAATGTTGATATTACATATACTGAAGGTTATGGAATACATCCTGTTCTAATATCAAACTACTATGAAATTGGGAGATATTCAGCTATTGATCTCTTAGGTAATAAAGTAGCAACAGGGACACATGTAGTTACAGAAGTTATTTCTCCAGTGAATATTGAAAATATATCGTATAATGATAGTATATTGATTGCAAAAATTAGAAATGACAAGTTTCCAGTAAATTTAACAATACAGTATTGGGCAGTTATTGAAAATAATTCAAAAATATATTATAAAAGTCCAACCTATCAGGAAGAAATCTATCCAAAATCTGAAAAGAGTTTGAAAATACCTATAGATACTAAAACTCTAAAATTTGGAAGATACAATGTAACATTATACATAAAAATTGATGACTTTGCATTATACAATAATAAAAAAGTTCCAATAATTTTACAAAAATCAGTATCTCTTACAAATAATAAAAATATACTTAACGGACATCATAATAACCTTACAGAACAATATAATATCACATCTAAAAATAAATCAGATATTATAAATACAAAAGGAAATTCTACCGAAATTTCAAGAAAAAATGCTATAAATAGGACTAAAAAAACCTCAGAACATAAAAACATATTAAGTAACTTTTCTGAGTTTTTAGAGGGAATAGTTTCTACAATTATTGGAATTTTTAGATAATTAATAAAATAAAAAATAATTAAATAAAAATTAATTTTGTGGGGAGGGGTAATATTATGTGCTTAGTATTTATCGATCCAATGATCATTAGATCACTTAATAAAAGTAAATTAAGAAAAAAAATATTATATCTTCTATATAAAATATATCCTAATGGCATTTACTTATCAGAAATTTCAAGAAGAGTAAGATCTGACCCCAGTAATGTTCTTGGATGTTTAAAAGGTTTAAATGGAAGGTATAATGGTAATTTTTCCCTAATTGAATTAGGATTGGTAGAATGCATTGAAGTGGGGGGAATGAAATTATATAAGCTAACAGATTATGGAAAAAAAATTGTTGATATATTAATGGATCAAGATAGTGATTTTATAGATACTTTAAGGTGGTAGTGTATGAGATTTGAGTCTTTGAATATCGAAGAGATTGTTGAAGGAAGGTTTAACATAGATAAAGATACAAAAAAAGTAGATGAAATTATTTGTGAAGTTATAAATAATATAGTACCATCTGAAATTAAACTAAAAAAGAAAATTGAAATGATAGATAGCACCATAGAATACTTAGGTTATGAATTACTTACTACCTTTATAAAGCAGGGAGTAGAATTTGGAATCTTTTCAATTATCTCAAAATATTCTCCAAAAATTGATGATATTCCTTCGTTAGTTAAATATCCAAATACTCAGTTTGTTATTGACTACATAAAAACATCATTAAACATTGGAATTTTAAAGTATGATAACAATAAAATTAAAATAAACGAAGATTATGAAGTAAATATAAAAATGCCAAAGTTTAACAAAATTATTAGTGATTACATAATGAAATATAACTTTATAACTTATATATCAAGGTATGCTTTAATTAGCTATACCCACCCAAAGATCTCTATAAATTTCAAAAAAGATCCTGACATATGGGATATGATATTAAGCAGTCCATATTATTCATTGTTTAGAGAAATTGCAAATGAGTATTTAAAAATTGAAGTGGATGACTATATACTAGATGTAGGGTGTGGTTCAAGATCTCCAAAGTACTTTATAGATATTATTTATCCTAAGGGATTCTATATGGGTGTGGATATATCAAAAGGTTTATTACAAATTGCAGAATGTAGGGTAAAAAAATTATATTATGACTGTTACGATTTTAAAAATATAGATTTTACTAAAATAATTCCTAAAGAGAAATATGATTATGTTATATGCACACATACTTTAAAATATGCTTCATTGTTAAAACAATTTTTATTAAATATGATGAATTCTATTCATAGGGGTGGAAAAATATTTATTTCAGAAGATTTTATTCCGAAAAACAGTAAAGAAAACTGTACTTATAAAGAGATATTTGAATTTTATAATAGATTAAATTGTAGATTTAGAAGATATTATTCAGAAGAAGATATCACTAATGTTCTTAATTTATTAGGATTTGATTTTAAAATTAAAAGATTAGGTAATGGAATTTTAGTCATTGAAAAGATATAATAAAGATTATTATATATTTTAAATTTATATAAAATTAATACTTAAATGATAATGCTTAAAGTGGTAATATTATGAAAGCTAAGGAAATTATAGAATTTATTGAAAGCTTTGCACCAAAGGAGTTGGCAATTGAAGGAGACAATGTAGGATTACAAGTTGGAGACAACTTAGATAAAGAAGTAAAAAAAATGGGCATAGCCTTAGATCCTTCACTGTCAGTTATTAAAAAAGCTGAAAAAGAAAAAGTAGATTTTTTATTTACTCATCATCCATTATTAAAAGACCCAATAAGAAATTTTACAGGCATTATTTACAAAAAACTAAAAATATTAATGGAAAATGACATTATTTTATACTCTGCCCATACAAACTTAGATATCTGCAAAAATGGGTTAAATGATGCTTTAGCTGAAGTTTATAATTTGGAGAATGTTGAGCCTTTATATGATAATGGACTAGGGAGAGTTGGACTATTTAGAGGAACATTTGAAGAATTTTTGGATATAACTAAAAAATATATCTACAAAAATCCTATTGTTGTTAAGAGTAAAGAAGTAGGGGATAACTTTAAATTAGCAGTTTTATCAGGATATGGTTTATCTCAATCCTCTATAAAATATGTTTCTGAAAAGGCAGATGTATATCTTTCTGGAGATTTAACTCACCATTCAAAAATTTTATCTAAAGAACTTGGTTTAGTTGTTGTTGATGCTACGCACTACTCAACAGAAGTTTATGGATTAAAGAAATTTATGAAATATTTATCTTTAAATTTAGATGTAGAAATAGTCAGTTTAGATTTTTAAATGTATTAATATGTTCTAAAACTATCTACCATTTAAATTAATATTACGGAAGGAAGTTTCCTTCTGGTTTTATGGTATTATACACTAAACCCATATAAAAAAATAACCTATTGAAAATAGACATCGGGATAAAAATTTCTCAGAAATTCAAAGTTTAATAGGCTATTTACAAAATCTTATTAAAAAGTAATTATTAACTAAAGTTTTATATATTATTTCAACATTTAATTTTATATTATTATTATATAATTTTTACATATTTTTGTAGTATGATAAACTTTAAGTGTGATACTATGCCAATATTTCAAGTTCTTGGTAAAAAGGGAACAATAGAAATATTATATAAAATTAAAGATGGGGTTAATTCTTTTACTAACATAAAGGAAGCTATGGATAGGGATGGCTGTAGTGTTAGTACAAGAACTCTTGCTGAAAGATTAAGTGAATTAGAGAACGAAAATTTAATACAAAAAATCGGAAATAAATATTATCTGACTAAAAAAGGAGAAGAATCTTTAGAAATTATTGAGAATATTTTAAAATGGGAAGCCAAGTGGGAAGAAGCAAAAATCCCAAAAATTATAATTGGAATGCTTGGAGATAAAGAAAGATAATGGGTGAATAATGTATGAAAATAGTTACATTTTCTGTTGCAAAGGGTGGTGTAGGAAAAACAATCATTACAGCAAATGTTGCAGCAGCATTGGCAATAAAAAATAAGAAAGTTTTGCTTATTGATGGAGATATAGGATCAAAATCCTTATCTCATCTTTTAAATATAAAATCAGACGTATTTTTGTTGGATGTAATAGAAAGTGGAGGTTCAATAAAAGATGCCATAGTTAAAACATTAATTGAAAATCTTGAATTATTGTCAATTGGTAAGTCACTTACTGATTACTTAAAATTTGACATAGATGTGCTAAAAAAATTTGATGAGTTAAAAGATTACGACTATATATTTATAGATGCCCCAACAACATCAAGTGGTATTGAAACATACTTAGCGTTAGGGTTTTCTAACTACTTTGTTCCAATTTTGGATTATACTGCATTTGGTCCAAGTTTGCAGGGGGCTATTAATACCATAGTAATTGGAAAAAATTATTTAGAAAGTGAGCCAGTAGGATTTATAATAAACAAAGCTGATGAGTTGCCAGAAACAGTTGTTAACGATGTTAAGAAAATATTAGGTTTGGAGTGTATCTCTATCATTCACAAAAGTTCTGTAGTAGAACAATCCTACGCAAAAAAAGAAATTGTCTATTTAAAACATTCAGATAAAAAATTCAACTCTGAAATTAATAAAATCGTTAATGTATTGGAAAAACTAAAAGAAGCAAAGAAAAGAAACATTCCTAAGGTTCTTGAAAAAATAAAAGAAAGCACTTTGTTATAATTAATCTTTTTTACTTTTTTTGTTATTTTTTAATACCATAATATCTACAATATTCATTAAAATTTCTTTTTGCTCTTCTTCAGAGGGTATTTTTAAATTATACTTTTTTAGTAATTTCTCATCTACATTAAATTTACAACCTAATTTTACTTCTTCGTCAATGTATTTTCTTAATAATTCTTCTTTTAATTTTGTAGCATTTTTTAAGAAACATTTACTAATTTCTAATACAAGAATTACAAATATAGCTCCCACGATTGTCATAACTATTCTTTCTTTTATATATTCGGGAATAGATATAATGTAATCCTCTGCATTTAGATGTAAATACAGTATTCCCAAAATAGAACCATAAAGATGATCAACCATAACTGATGTAAATGATAATATTAAAGCTCCAATTAGGGTTTTTTTAAAATCTTTGTTGAATAATAATTTGCTTATTTTATCTCTACAAATAACAACAAGAAGTAAAGCAAAAATTGTTAAAATAGGATGATAAAATGCAACTCTACCAACATTTGTTGAATAAAATATTAATAACCCCACAATAAATATTAATATAGAATACTTCCATTTACCTTCTGATAGTGCTCCTGCTGATATTGTTGCTAGTACTGGAGGCATTATTGAATATAATCCAAAATAAAACGCTTTTGGTTTTATAAAAAAGTAAATTAATGTAGAAACTCCTATCGCAAGAGCTCCATATATAGGACCTAACACAAGACCACATAATGCGGAAATACTTGGATATGCATTTATTTTGTGCGGAACTCCTACCATTTCAAATCTGAGAAATGGAATAAATATAAATATAAATGTAACTATGCCACTAAAAAGCAATAATAAGGTTTTTTTATCTTTTCTAATGTATTTAAATAAGTTCATATTACCACATAATGCATATTATTATTAAAATCATTTAATATAGCTATTAGATAAATTATAGAAAAACTTCAATATTCTTATTAGACCTAAACACAATATATTAAAGACTTTCGCATATATAAACAATAAGGAAATGGGATGCCTTTAGGCATCTTATTTTCAATATTATTTATTATATAATAATAGATACTAAAAATTAATCCAATAAAATTTCAATAGGTGTTATAAATGGTTTATGCCCTAAAAGATATAAAAGTAAAGGATATAATGACAAAAAATGTTATAACAGCAAAAAAAGATGAAGGTGTTATAGAGGCATTTGAAAAAATGTTAAAATATAAAATTAGCTCCTTGCCTGTAGTTAATGACGAAAATAAAGTTATAGGAATCGTTACAACAACTGACATTGGATACAATTTAATAAGGGATAGATACACATTAGAAACTAAAATTGAGGATGTAATGACTAAAGATGTGATTACCATAGATAAAGATGCAAGCATATTAGAGGCTATTAAAAAAATGGATATTACTGGAAAGACAGAAATTATTAATCAACTACCCGTTGTTGATGATAATAACAAGTTAGTTGGAATAATTTCAGATGGAGACATAATTAGGGCAATATCAAGATATATTATTAGAGATAAATAAATATTTAGGTGATTTTATGCACCATAATGATATTCATTATAAAAAAGTTATAGCTATGGTTGATGATGCTCTAAATTTTGTTGAAATTGTTGAGGAACATCCTTGTCCTAATGGCAGTGAGTGGGTTATATATCAATATAAGAGAACTTCACCATTAATATTATCAGCGTGGAGAGATGGAAATAAACATCATTTTGTAACTAAAATTGGTAAAGAAAAATTAAATTTAGTTCCTTCATTATCTGCCGCTGGAATTGAGGAAGTTTATATTGAAAATGATAAAGTTCATATCGTCTATGCTGGATTAGCTGGAGGAGGAGTAGGGACTGAATTAAGAAAAGGGGCTGAAAATGTCATTGAAGTAAATATCTTAGAGAAGGGTGGAGGTTCAAAAATAGGAAGGGCTGAAGTGGTAACTCCAAAAATGGAGAAGGTTATTATTGGTATAGATGATACAGACACAAAAGAGAAAGGAGCCACTTGGGTTTTGGCTCACGAAATTGGTTTAGAAGTAGAGAAACATAAGTTAGGTTATTACTTAGACCATACAATTGTCCAACTATATCCGGGAAATCCTAACAAAACTCAAAATTGCGTTTCAATTGCTTTAAGTTTTGCTGTTTATCTAGAATACAAATATAAAATTGATAAATTTGTTAAAAAATTGTTAAAAGAGAGAAGTTTATCAGATAATACTGCAATGGCTGTATATTATGGACTATTTCCATCAAAAAGTATGAAATTATTTACTATGAAGGCAAAAAAGAAAATGGTTACATTAGAAGAAGCAAAATCTATCGCCTTAAGAAACAATATAAAAATAATTCCAGTTACTGGTGAAGGAGGAATTATTGGAGCTGTGGCAGCGTTAGGTTTGGCTGAACATCACGACTTAGCTCCTAAATTATGCGAAGATATTGAAATGAAGAAAACTATAATATAAGTAAGATTAATTTTAATTTTTTATAAATTCTCATTACATCTGAATTTATTATACATAACACCTTAATGATTATTTTAATAATTAAATAATTATTAGAAATTCTAATTGGAAGTATTTTATAGTTTTTTAAAGTTATTGATTATTACCCTATTCATTAAGAATATTATATTAATGGTGATAATTATGGATAAAAAGAATGAAAAAAATAAAATAAAACTAACTGAATTGGTTAAATTACACGGATGAGCATGCAAACTGCCCAGCACCGAGTTAGAGTATTTAGTAAAAGACATAGTTATAGATGAAGATTTAAAAGATAAAAATATTATAGTAGGATTGGGAGATGACGCATCAATAATTAAAAGAAATGGTTTAGTTATAGCAAAAACAGTTGATGTCTTTACCCCAATAGTTGATGATCCATATATACAGGGAAAGATAGCTGCTTGCAACTCAACAAGCGATATATATGCTATGGGGCTTTTAGACATTATAGGAGTTTTGGCAATAGTAGGAATTCCAGAAAAATTGCCAATACCAATAGTTAGAGAAATGTTAAAGGGCTTCCAAGATTTTTGTAGAGAGAATAAAACTTCAATAGTTGGAGGGCATACAATACTAAATCCATGGCCCTTAATTGGAGGAGCAGTTACTGGTGTTGGTAGAGAGGAGGAAGTATTAACAAAAGGAGGAGCAAAA
Source organism: Methanocaldococcus lauensis (assembly GCA_902827205.1). Classification (GTDB taxonomy): domain Archaea; phylum AGJL01; class Methanococci; order Methanococcales; family Methanocaldococcaceae; genus Methanocaldococcus; species Methanocaldococcus lauensis. The sequence continues at coordinate 814,578 of LR792634.1, forward strand.
GAGGGAGATGTTTTAATACTAACAAAACCCTTGGGAACTCAAACAGCGATGGCTCTAAATAGAATTCCAGAAGAGTTTGAAAATCTATTAAATATAACTACTGAGGAAAAAAATTATATTGTTAATAGAGCAATAGAGATAATGACAACATCAAACAGATATGGATTGTTAGCTTTAAGAAAAGCAGAAGAAAGAGTTGGAGATAAAATAGGTAATGCATTAACAGACATTACAGGATTTGGAATATTGGGACATTCAAATGAAATGGCTAAAAATAGCAATGTTTTAATTGAAATTATTACTTTACCATGCATAAGAAAAACACCTGAATTAAGTAAGATGTTTGGTCACGCATTATTGGAAGGTTATGGAGCAGAAACTGCTGGAGGTTTATTAATATCAGCAAAAAAAGAATATAAAGATGACTTAATTGATGAATTGGAAAAATATAAATGTTATTCATTTGAAGTTGGTAGAGTGTTAAAGAGAGGAGAAGGTAAGGCAGTTTTATCAAAGGATGTTAAAGTTATTGAAGTATAACTCGGTGCTGGGCAGTTATTTAAAAATGTCTTTGGTCGATGTGCCGAACCCTTCCTTAGGGAGGCACATCGAAAATCTTTAAATAAAAATTTTTTCTTTTAATTTCATAAAGATATAAGGTGAAAATATGGAGATAAACTTAAATGAAATATTAAAAAAAGAGCCAATGTACAGTGGGAAGGCAAAGTCAATATATGAAATAGATGAGGATAAAGTGTTAATTGAATTTAGGGATGACATTACAGCAGGAAATGGGGCTAAACATGATGTAAAAGAAGGGAAGGGGCATTTAAATGCTTTAATTTCATCAAAGTTATTTGAAATTTTAAATGAAAATGGAGTGGAAACACATTATATTAAATATATAGAACCAAGATATATGGTGGCTAAGAAGGTAGAGATAATTCCAATAGAGGTTATAGTTAGGAATATAGCGGCAGGAAGTTTATGTAGGAGATATCCTTTTGAGGAAGGGCAAGAATTGCCTTTCCCAATTGTTCAGTTTGACTACAAAAATGACAAATATGGAGACCCTATGCTAAATGATGATATTGCAGTTGCATTAGGATTAGCAACGAGAGAGGAACTTAATAAGATGAGAGAAATAGCGTTAAAGGTTAATGATGTGTTAAAAAAATTCTTTAATGAAAGAGGAATTATATTAGTTGATTTTAAAATAGAGATAGGAAGAACAAAGGATAGTAAATTAGTAGTTGCTGACGAAATTAGCCCAGATACTATGAGATTGTGGGATAAAAAGACAAGAGATGTCTTAGATAAAGATGTATTTAGAAAAGATTTAGGGGATGTTATTGCTAAGTATAAAATAGTTGCTGAAAAGATATTACAATAAATAAAATATGAGAGGGAACTTTTATGTATAAAGCCACAGTTACAATAAAATTAAAAAAAGGTGTTTTAAACCCAGAAGGAATGACTATAAAGAGAGCTTTAAACTTTTTAGGATATGATAAGGTCAAGGAAGTTCAAACATACAAAATGATAGATATTGTTATTGATGAAGAAGATGAGGAAAAAGTTAAAGAAAAAGTCGAGGAAATGTGTAAAAAATTATTGGCAAATCCTGTTATTCACGACTATGAAATAGATGTTAAAAAACTATAAAATTCTAAATTTTTAATCTTATTTTTTAATTCTAAGTTAATTTTAATTTTTTTACTTAGGTGATGCTCGTGGATAAAAAATTAAAGTTAATAAAGTTACTCAAAGATGTAGGATGTGTAAAATTTGGAGAATTTATTTTATCCTCTGGTAAAAAAAGTAATTACTACATTGACATAAAAAAGGCTACAACAAACCCAGAGATTTTAAAGTTAATAGGAGAAATTATTGCTGAAAATATTAAAGATGAAAATGTAAAAGTTGCTGGTATTGAGTTGGGTTCTGTTCCAATAGCCACGGCAGTTTCTATTTTAGGGCAAAAACCACTATTAATTATTAGAAAAAAACCAAAAGATTACGGAACTAAAAATAAAATAGAGGGAGAATTAAAAGAAGGGGATAATGTTATAGTAGTTGAGGATGTAACAACTACTGGAAACAGTGTTTTAAAAGCAGTTGAAGAAATTAGAAAATATGGAGGTATTGTTAAAAAAGTTTTTGTTGTTGTAGATAGATTAGAGGGGGCTAAAGAAAATTTACAAAAAGCGAATGTTGAACTAATCCCTTTAGTTACTGTAAAAGAGTTACAAGCCTCCCAATAAACTTAAAAACTTTTTAGTTTTCTCTTTTTTGACTTTACCAAACTTTTCTAATTTTTTTATATCCACATTTTTACTGATTAATATTTCTTTTAATGGCTCAATTAAGGCAATTTTTTTGAGTAAATCTTCAATCTCCTTTTTATCAAAGTTAAATCTCTCCACAATATCCCAATCGTGAATTAAATATAAGGCAACTCCACCAACATTTTTTAAAGGAATCTGATATTTTGGTAATTCCTCTTCCAATTTAAATTTTAAATCTAAGACATTTACACAATCAACACCTTCAACTTTCATCCAAGTTAAAAATCCTTTCTGTGGAGTTATCATAATGGATGGGAATAAATTACTTCTCGATCTTTCATCAGGAGTTTTATATAAGTAAAATTTAAAAACATCCTCTGAAAATCTTTTTATTAATATATCAAAAGATATTTTCTTAGATAATTCATTTTTAAGTTTAATTGCTTCTTTTAATGAGTCTATTGGCTCTCCATTTTTGTATAATCCTTCTTTTTCAAGTATTTCTTTAAGTTCAAGTTCTTTTAACTTTTTTTCCTCTACGCATCTTATGTCAAGAATTCCACCACTTACATCCTCTTCCGCTTTAAATGTTGAAATTAATTCTAAATATTTTTTGAGATATTTCTTATCCTCTTCGCTAAGTAATCTATTAAGTTTTTCCTCAATGGTTTTTTCAATCTCATCTTTATATGTATTTAAATATCCAATAGCCAAAACTCTTCTTACATATTGATCGTCAATAATTTTATTTTTTGAATAATTTCTCTTAATTGAAGTAATTATAACATTTCCATATTTTTCTTTAATGAACTTCTCATAATTTTTGTCTTCAACTTTTATTCTTTTAAATTCTCTTTTACCTTTGTCAATTACTATAAAAGAGACTGTATAAGATGTTAAAATACCCCTACCTTTCGGCTCTAATATATCTAAAAACTCTTTGTAAGTATTTATTAAATAAGGAGGGAATTCAGACATTATTTTTTTATAAGACCCATCTAATGGTAGACTCGGGGGTAGATCAATGTTACCAATATCTTCACTTAAATGACCTAATGCAATTTTATGTGCAACTAATGCATGTTTAACTCTCTCTAAAATTCCTTTTTTTTCACTGGCAATTCTTCTTAGATATGAACTATAATTTGCTATTTCCTGTAACCCTTCACTATCATAACTACCTCTTAATTTTCCAACATTTTTATATGGATAATCAAATTCTAAAAATTCCATCTTTGATTTTAAATTCTGTAAAGTTTTTAAATTCTCTTCTAATGTAGATATTATATTATTTAATTCAATTTCATCAATATTTTTGTTTTTTATCTTAATGACTACTTCTTTTAATTTGTTATTAAGTTCACTTAAAGAGTCCAAAAATTCATTAGCACTTTTTATTAAGTTACTGGCGTTATCCATAATTGCTCAACTCTTCAATTTCTCCCTTCTTAGGATCCACATACTTTGGAATAGATATGTTCTGTAAATTTCCATTAACAATATCTTTAAATAAATCAATAATATGGCAATACTTTCTCTCGGTGTATGCAAATAATTTACAATCCTTAATAAATACTTTTTCATACTTTTTTAAAAACTTTTCAACTCTCTCCTTTTTAAATATTTCTGGCCCTTCCCTCAATGCAACCTTTGGTAATTTATATACTAAAAATTCCCAATATAGATAGCAATAATTATCATCTGCAAAGCACTTACTTTCCAAAATTACGAACTCATTTTTAGCAATAATTTTATTTATACTTTTTTGAAGTTTTTCCATCTGTGGATATATTATATCATCAACAACATCTTTTCTTGGAATTTTTAATACCAATCTATATCCATGCTCTCTATCTTCTAAAATTTTATTTATTTTTTCTTTATAATCCTTAAAGAACTCAATAGATGGATTTTTTAAAAATCTTTGAGAATAAAATATAAATTTACAGTAATTTTCCTTGCTTAATGGTGAAGCAACATTTCTATTTAAATCTACTGGGTCATAAACTACAAGGGAATCATCAAACTTTTTTAAATTTTTTATATCAACATTCTCATAAAGTTTAAAAATATCCTCTAAGATTATAATTTTTTTTAATTTCCAATTTTGGACATCCTTTAATAAATTTATAAATGAACCATAGTGTAAAATTAATAATTCACATAGATAACCAGAAAATCCTTTTGTCTTAACATCAGAGCCATATAAACCTAAACTTTTTAAAAATGCCTTTAATAATCTAACTTCATCGCATAATTTTTCATTTAATCTATCTTTTAAGAATTTGTGATGTAATGGGGTTCTATCAACAGCAGAAATTATCTTCTCTCCAAAGTTTATTTTATAGCATGGGACGATATCGACATCATATCTATCAACTTTACCTTTAACATAAGGGTGAGAGGCATAGTTTATTTCATAAAAACCATTTAATTTCTCTATAACTTTTACTCCTATATCTAAGCCTATAGATTCCAATTCATCTTCAGACACTGATTTATCAAATAGTATAAAAATATCAATATCATAATCGTCTTTTAAATTCGTATTCCTTGCTGAAGAGCCAACTAATAAAACATCTAAAACTGGATAGTTATTTTCTTTAGCTATATTCCATATTTCCTTAATAATTGTATTAGCCATTTTTTGTAGTTTATCCATCTCTTCCTTAGATGGCTTTATATTTTTTAAAACTTCTTTTAAAATGTTTTCTATATCTTTATCTTTCAATTTGTTATCTTCTATTTCCATACTAATCACTATTTTCATTATGGATTTAAATATATAAAGATGTAATTATCCCCAAAATTCCAAAAAATATTCCTATAATCCACAATATTAAAACTAATTGATACTCTTTCATTGGCTTATATTTTAAAATTAATCTTGGTAGTGATAAATAACCTCCTAAATAATATAGTTTTCCATCCTCTTTTAGAGTTGTTGGTTTATGCTCATCTCTACTCATAACTCCAGCACTAATATATTTTAAAGAGGCATCTATGATATAGGGTAAGGTTATAATTAAAAATGGAATATATTCCTTATATAAAACTGCTAAAACTGATAAAAATGCTCCTATTGGTAAGGTTCCTACATCTCCAGGAAATGTTTTTGCTGGATATTTATTAAAAATTAACAGTCCAAAGTATGAAGAGGCAAAGATTAAAGATAGTATAGAGCCAGTTATATGATTGTTTAAAAATAAAATTATACTCATTGAAATTGTTACTATTACTCCTATCCCTATTTCTAATCCATTAAATCCAGCCAGCATATTTGTTAAATTTGAATATATGGTAATTCCTATGGCAATTAAAAAAATTCCGAATAAATCAATATACGAATATTTGTAAAATAATGTTCCAATGATTAAGCCAGAAATAAATAATAATATCAATTTTTCTTTTGGAGAAAGTTTGGCTATATCATCAATCACTCCTATTATTCCAGAGGCAATTATTGGTAAAGTAAAAATTGCATTTATAAATGATATAAATAAAACATTAGAAAATAATGGGGCTAAACCTCCCATTTCTGGGACTTTTACTTTTTTACTTTTGTGTAAATCATAGCCAAATTTATAATTAATCATCTTTTTCATTAAGAAATAACATAATACAACTGAAAATAAAAATGATAATATAATTAAAATAACAACCATTATATCCCTCAGAAAACTTTAATTAAATGTTTTTAATAAAATCTTCAATAACTCTGTTCTTTAATAACTTTAAAAATTCATTAATTTTTTTCTTTGAGAAGCCATATTTTTTAGCCACCTTATATATTATTTTTTCTCCACCACTACCATATTGAGCCGCTTTTTTTGGTCTATATGCTATATAATCTGGAAGATATTTAGAGGCGACATCTCTTAGAATTCTTTTTCTAAGGTCTGAAATTAAATAATTTGTAGGTAGAGATAATGTCACTTTAACAACATCTTCATCTAAAAATGGAACTCTCAACTCTACACCATTAGCCATTGTGCAATGGTCATCTCTCTCTAAATTTACCTTGTATATATTGGTAAGATCATTTATTAACATTTTTTTAAATTCTTCCTCTCCTTTTTCTTTATAAACTCTTTCGTGTCTTGCATAGCCACCAAATAGTTCATCAGCCCCTTGTCCAGATAGAACAACTTTTAAGCCATCTTTATTAGCAAGTTCAGAGGCAACATAAATTGGAATTCCCACACCTATTTTCATTAAATCAACTTCGTCAATCGCTCTACATACTTTAAAAACATATTCCTCATATTCATTTTCAGAGATTATCTTCTTTCTTAGAGGTAAATTTAACTCTTTACTTAATTTTTCAGCATAAATTATATCTTCACTATTTTCTGTTCCTACAGCATATAAAATAACTTCTTTACAATATAAAGATGCTAATTTTGCAATTAAAGAACTATCAACTCCTCCAGAGCATATAACTCCCACTCTATATAGGTCTCTAACTCTCTTTAAGACAGCATTTTTTAATGCCTTTTCTAAGTATTTTTTTGCCTCTTCATAACATAAATTTGTTTTATAATTATTATTTAGATTTTTAAAGTCATCTTTGAAATTTTCTATAATCTCTATTCTGTGGTTATCTAAGTAATAGATTAGTTGAGAGTTTGGTATCAATGTCTTAATTTTGCTATTTAATACATCTAAATCTTTCTTGCAGTTATCGATACTTATCAACAAATGCCATAATGCTTTTCTTTCAGAAGCAAATGCAAAATATTTTTTAGTATCAACATAAAATAATGGCTTAACTCCAAAAGGATCTCTCGCCAACAATAGAATATTTTTTAATTTATCATAAATTGCATATGCATAATCTCCATCCAATTCCTCCAATTTATCTTCTTCATATAGATGAACTATAACCTCATTATCCGTATCTGTTTTAAACTCATGGTTTTCCTTTAAATATTCCATTAATTCAATATAGTTATAAATTTCTCCATTACAGACTAACAATATATTTTCATCTTCATTAGGAATTGGCTGGTTTCCATATTTTCCTACTATTGCCAATCTGTTATGCCCTATACTTATGTTTTTAATCTCTACATTTAAATTTTCAACATCCTTAAAATCTTTAAAGTAAATAATGTTATCATCAATTAACATTCCAGAACTGTCTTTTCCTCTATGTTTCAAAATCTTCATCATATCTATTGCATATTTTACAGGGATTGGTTGTTCTTTAATAATTATCCCACTTATCGAGCACATATCCCTCACATTTAAAATTAAAAAGTTATTTGTAGTTAAGAGTATATACAGGGGTTAGGATATTTAAATTTTATGCTTTTAATATAACATCCCTTGCTAAAAATTGTTATTTTTTGATTTAGAGGATTTTAATTTAATATTTTTAAATTTTAAAAGATTTTATTAAATTTCGGAGGGTCGTCTATTTTGATTAATTTGAATAATTAAGTTTATTAAATTATTGAGATTTTTAGGAGATTTTGATAGTTTATTTTTATCTTCAATTTTCCCCGATAAAAAGGTTGATATTAAAAATTTAAAGGATTTTTAAGCAAATAAATAAAAATAGAAAAGTTTATATATAAGTTCGGAGGTATATAAATAACAAGGGTTACTAACCCTCCGAACTATAACCCCCTAACAAAGAAGCATAATAAAGTAATTTTAAAAGTTTATTTCTTCAAATTATGCCCTGTCTAAAATCAGACCCCTAAGGGGATGGAAATTCTCTTCTGGTCCTTTCCCAAGCCTGTTATAACAAAGTCTAAAATCAGACCCCTAAGGGGATGGAAATCTTATTGTGTATAAAGTCCCTGTTGAGTTAAGTAAGCAAGTCTAAAATCAGACCCCTAAGGGGATGGAAATGAATTATACAACTCAGGCAAGAAGCATATTAATGGTTTGTCTAAAATCAGACCCCTAAGGGGATGGAAATCGTATTTGAAAATCTCGAAGCAATCAGTCGAATTGGGAGTCTAAAATCAGACCCCTAAGGGGATGGAAATATATTTCATATCGTTTAATTTCAAATGAGTGCGACGGTCTAAAATCAGACCCCTAAGGGGATGGAAATTAGTTCCCACCTCACCAGTTTATTTTATTTTTTTGTCTAAAATCAGACCCCTAAGGGGATGGAAATAAACTTCCGCCACTACTCTCAACAGGAGTTCCACTTTCGTCTAAAATCAGACCCCTAAGGGGATGGAAATTAAAAAGTTAATTATGACACCTTCGTATTTTATCTCTCCTCGTCTAAAATCAGACCCCTAAGGGGATGGAAATCTTGTTCTTTATTGTTAATTGCCTGTGCTACTGTATTTTGTCTAAAATCAGACCCCTAAGGGGATGGAAATCATAACAGTGTAAAAGAATTTTTAAAAATGACTAAAGTCTAAAATCAGACCCCTAAGGGGATGGAAATTTTCCAATTCCTTTTTTTGTTTCAATTGGTTATATTCCGTCTAAAATCAGACCCCTAAGGAGATGGAAATTTATTTTCGAAGACTTGTATTATCCACCCTTCGTCGTCTTCTCCAACATATGGTCTAAAATCAGACCCCTAAGGAGATGGAAATCTCCTCAGCCCGCCCGCCCTCAAAGGAGTCTAAAATCAGACCCCTAAGGAGATGGAAATTTATGTTGAGTTTATTTTTAAGTTCATATATGGATATATCGTCTAGTCTAAAATCAGACCCCTAAGGGGATGGAAATCAATTCAATTATTAGCTGGTATAAATCTTCTCCGTCTAAAATCAGACCCCTAAGGGGATGGAAATTATAACACTTCATCAATAATGTCGTGTAAATGCTTTAATTCCAGTCTAAAATCAGACCCCTAAGGGGATGGAAATGATTTACAAGGCTTTCGCAGGTCTGTGCAACGGCCAGGTCTAAAATCAGACCCCTAAGGGGATGGAAATCCCTTTTTGAGACATTAGATAGTTATGAAAAATTCTCGTCTAAAATCAGACCCCTAAGGGGATGGAAATTCTTCTGAAAAAAAGATAAATTTATGCGTTTGCAGTTTATTAAGTCTAAAATCAGACCCCTAAGGGGATGGAAATCTGGCTAAGACTGTTAGCTATCCTTTCTTAAAAGCAACTGAGTCTAAAATCAGACCCCTAAGGGGATGGAAATTATCTGTGCGCAAGCTCTAATACAGGCGCCTATTCCAGTCTAAAATCAGACCCCTAAGGGGATGGAAATGCAGATAGTAGAAGAAAATTATATGAGATAGCAAAGTCTAAAATCAGACCCCTAAGGGGATGGAAATGCAGATAGTAGAAGAAAATTATATGAGATAGCAAAGTCTAAAATCAGACCCCTAAGGGGATGGAAATCTGGCTAAGACTGTTAGCTATCCTTTCTTAAAAGCAACTGAGTCTAAAATCAGACCCCTAAGGGGATGGAAATTATCTGTGCGCAAGCTCTAATACAGGCGCCTATTCCAGTCTAAAATCAGACCCCTAAGGGGATGGAAATGCAGATAGTAGAAGAAAATTATATGAGATAGCAAAGTCTAAAATCAGACCCCTAAGGGGATGGAAATTTAATGTGCAATAAGTATTATCTATATCGTTCTGTTTTGTCTAAAATCAGACCCCTAAGGGGATGGAAAATTTTTTAAATTCTTCTTTAAATGGTATCATTTATATCAGTCTAAAATCAGACCCCAATGGGGAAGTAATATTAAATTAAGAGGCATTATCGAGCAAAGCGAGATAATGCATCGGGGATTTGTTCTCTTAATTTTATTTTAGTATCATAAAAATCCATAGATTTCTACATTTACATATATTTTAAAAGTAATAACTACTCTCGGTAAATTCTAAAATTTTTGTTACAAAATAATAAAAAATTTTTAACTCTATTTTAGCCATCTATCTAATGTTATCTCCTCCTTATACCAATTAATTTTTTGTGGTTTGAATGATATTTTACCATATTCTCCACCGCCACCTGGATAGATATATATTCTTCCCTCTCTAAACCTCTTTATAGTTTCAGCCACTTTTGGGTTAATTTTAGATAATTCCTCAATGTCTGCATTTATCAATACTTCTATCTCATTACCATATTTTTTAATAAATTCTTCCCATAAACTTTGAACAGTTTTTGTAAATATTCCTTTGTTGAGAGTCAAACTTATAATCTCTGCCAATGGAATTATTCTATAATATGGAGGTCTAAATTTAGGATGTTCTATTTTTCCATCACTTAACTCTTCAACTCTACTTAAAACTCCTTTCTTTATACTTCCACCACATCTTGGACATTTCCAATGGTATTTTTTAGCATCCTCCAACTTAAACCTTGTATGGCATTTAGAACAGGCAGTTAAATGGTACTTTCCTAATTTTGGGTCTAATCCATAATTGGCAATTATTTTATTATGCTTTATTGCTTTTTTTATTTCTTCAAAGTTATCTTCAACTCCACCTATATAATCAACCTCTATTTGATTAAATTCTCTACCCAATCTGTGTGGATGATAGGAATGAGCATCTGAATTTGATAAAAATGGCAAATCTCTAAGTTCAGGAACCATATCTGCCATATCAGTATCTGCCGATAAACCGAGTTCAACAAAATCTGGTTTTTTTTCATAACACTCATATATTGAATTAAATGACTTATAAACTGATGTCCACGGCGTAAAAGAATGTGCAGGCCCTATTAGCCCACCAATTTCTTTAACAATCTCTAATAATTCTTTTCCACCAATATTTACTTTAGGTCTTCCTTCTGTGTCAATATTCTTAGAGAATTTTTTTAAACTTTCTCTAAGTTCTTCTGCCTTACTTATTGAAGGTAGTAAAATGAGATGATGAACTCTATCTATATCTTCAATTTCAGTTGTTAAAATTAGTTCTCTGTCTTTATACTCTTTTATCTCCTTTAAATATTCTGGATGTGTGCAATCACCAGTTCCAATAATGTTTAATCCTTTCAACTTTCCATACTTTAATATATTCTCTATATTCATATCTTTTGATGTTCCTCCAGAAAATCTTGAATGTATGTGTAAATCCACATTAGCAATCATATTATCACCATTAAATAATATAATTTAAATTTTTATAAAATTAGAATTTAATAAATCAACACAACTATAAAACTACATAGGGCGAGATTATGGAAATTATAAATTATGAAATATTAAAAAAGTATCCACTCTGTGATAGATGTTTTGGAAGATTATATGCTAAGTTGTTACATGCAACAAACATTGAGAGAGGTAGAGCTTTAAAATTATACAAGGCCTTAGAACTTGAAGCAAAAATAAAAAAATGCAAAGAGGAAGGAATTGACTATAAAGAAGAGTTAGAATTATTAAAAGTTTTAGTAAGAAGTGGTTTTAATAAAATAAGGTTGAAAGAAGTTTTAGATGAAAATATAGAAAAGGAAAACTGCCCTTGGTGTTGGAATATATTTGATAAACAAAAAATTGATAGGTTATTAAATAAAACTATTGAACTTTTGAAAGATTATGATTTTGATACTTTTTTAATTGGAACTCATATACCAAATGAAATTAAAGAACTTGAAAAAGAGATTGAAACAGAGTTTATGGAAAGTATAAAACAAGAATTTGGTAGGGAGTTTGGTAAATTATTGGCAGTTAAATTAAACAAAATGCCAAATAAGGAGTATCCAGACATAGTTGTTCATATAAATCCATACACTGAAGAGATTTATTTACAGGTTAATCCATTATTTATAAAAGGTAGATACAGAAAATTAGTTAGAGGGATTCCACAAACAAGATGGCCGTGTAGAAAGTGTAGAGGAAGAGGTTGCGAAGTTTGTAATTACACAGGGAAGAAATATCCAATATCTGTGGAGGAAATCGTTGCAAAACTATTCTTAGAGGCAACAAAAGGAACTGATGCAAAATTTCATGGCGCAGGGAGAGAAGATATAGATGTTAGAATGCTTGGAGATGGGCGACCTTTTGTCTTAGAAATTAAAGAACCAAAAATAAGAAAAATTGATTTAAATAAACTTGCTGAAGAGGTTAATAAAGATGGTAGAGTGGAGATTTTAAATTTAGAATTTGGTAAAAGAGAGGATAAAGTTTTAATAAAAAATACTGCTCATAAAAAGACATATAGAGCATTCGTTGAATGTTCTGAAAAAATAAATGAAGAAGAATTAAAACTCCTTGAAAAAGAACTTGAAAATAGAACCATATATCAAAAAACTCCAAAGAGAGTATTGCATAGAAGGGCTGATTTGGTAAGAATCCGTAAGGTATATAAAGTTAAAGTTAATAAAGTAGATGATAATCATTTTGAGATGATTATATATTGCGATGGTGGATTATATATTAAGGAATTAATTAGTGGAGATGATGGAAGAACTAATCCATCAGTTTCATCTATATTAAATAAACAATGTATTTGTAAAGAATTAGATGTTTTAAAAGTGCATGATGATGAAGTAAATAATATAGAGGGTGGAAACAATGGTAGAAATGAGTGAAGGATTTAGAAGAAAAACAAGAAAGAAGTTATCAAAACATCCAAGAGAAAGAGGTTTATATCCAATAACAAGAGCTTTAAAGGAGTATAAAGAAGGAGATTATGTCCATATTGTTATAGATCCATCAGTCCATAAAGGAATGCCTCACCCAAGATTTCACGGAAGAACTGGAATTGTCGTTGGAAAACAAGGTAGAGCGTTTATTGTAAAAGTTAGAGATGGAGGAAAATACAAACATATAATTGCCTATCCACAGCACTTAAGACCAGCAACTGCATAAATTTTAAAAATTTTTATTATTAATGTAATTTTATTTTTACTCTAATACAACTAATTCCCTAATACTTATTTTTGTTGTATAGATTTTAATTTTAGTTAGATAATGTTTTTATTAAATGATTTCTTAGAAAAAGAGGGAGAGAATGATTGGTAAAAAAATTTTAAGAGAGAGATATGTAACAATCTCTGAGGCATTAGAAATTATGAATGAAAGGGCAAAAATTGGAGAACTATCTTATGAACAAGGATGTGCATTAGATTATTTACAAAAATTTACTAAGTTAGATAAAGAGACCGCAAAAAAATTAGTTGAAGAATTAAAATCATTAGGAGTAGATGAAAAGACAGCAGTTAAAATAGCAGATATTTTACCTGAAGATATAGATGATTTGAAGGCAATATACTACAAAAGAGACCTTCCAGAAAATGCTGAGGAAATTCTAAAAACTGTTAAAAAATACCTTTAATTTTTTTATTGCAAATTTTAATTCATAGATTTAAATAAAGGGTGAAATTTTATGGTTAGAGGACAATATAAAAAAGAAATGAGATTTCCTAAAAAAAACAAGCCACAAAAATTTGAAAACTATGCATGGGTTTTAGATTATCTACCTTATGGTTATCCAGATAAACCTGACGAGCCTATTGTTCAAGGACTTGGCGAGTATCAATTTTTATTAATGGAGATGATTCCAAAGCCTGATGTTGATATTCAATTGGGTGAAAGAGTCTATATTGGTAGAGGAAAAAGAGACAAAATAGACCATGTAAGAAGAATGATAAAATATGATCATTTAACACCAACTGCTAAGGCAGAACTATTATATGTTATTATGGAAGCTGTAAAGATGCAGGAACCAAGATTTATAAGATTTTTAAATGAATGCCCGCCAATTACTACAAAATTACATACATTGGAGTTATTACCTGAAATTAAGACAAAATACATGTGGAAAATAATTGAAGAGAGAGAAGCAAAAAAATTTGAAAGTTTTGAAGATTTTAAGGAAAGAGTGGGTAAAGACCCTATAAGAATTATAGCTAAAAGAATAGAAAAAGAACTGTCAGATGATAAAAAAGATAAATATTACTTATTTGTAAAGTGGAAAAAGGGAATAATATTGGATGAAAAAAATATGGCATATTATTTAAAAGAATGATGTCTCCCAGCCTAAAGTGGAGGTTTTTTAGAAGAGCGAAGAAATAATCCTCACTTCCCATGGGTTGCCAAACCCACTATTCCTATCCATCTAAGGATTCGAGACTACGCTGAGATACATTCAATAATTTTGATGAGGAATAAGTTAAATGGTTTAAGATAATCCATTGTTCGTTAGTTAATTTTCTCGTTAAAACTCTCGTTACTCCCAACTTAGACACCTTTCTGGCTGTCTATAGAGGGTAGAATTTCTTTGGTGGAGATTTACTCCATAATAATATTATATAGGACTATATCCATAAAATAAGTCCCTATCCGCCTCCCCTATCTCCTTGCTTCGCATGGAGATTAATGAAATCTGAAAGTTTTCATCTGAATTCATTAAAGCAGAGTTCCTTAGCATCAATTTATAGTAAAATAATATATTATATGTTTATTGGTGGTTTACATTCCTTTTTCCTATTTGCTTCATTCTAAAACAGTCTAATTTTACACCTATGGGAGACTCTACCTCTATGGTTATTTAACCAAAGAGAAAATAAAAACTAAAAAATATTAATGGAATATACTAATTGAAGAATTCTCTATGGAATAAAACAATTGTTGGTGAAAAAATGGCTGTTCATCCAATTGATTATAGATATGGTACTCCAGAAATGAGAAGAGTTTGGGAAGAAGAAAATAAATTAGAAAAAATGTTAAAGGTTGAGGCAGCATTAGCAAAGGCTCAAGCAGAACTTGGTTTAATTCCAAAAGAAGCGGCAGAGGAAATAAATAGAAAGGCTTCTACAAAATATGTAAAGTTAGAAAGAGTTAAAGAAATTGAAAAAGAAACAAAGCACGATGTTGTAGCGATGATTAGAGCATTGGCTGAGGTTTGTGAAGGTAATGCTGGGGAATATATACACTTTGGAGCTACATCAAATGATATTGTAGATACTGCCAATTCTTTACTAATAAAAGAGTCTATAGAAATTATAGAAAAAAAATTAAAGGAGTTAAGAGATATTTTACTAAATAAGGCAGAAGAGCATAAATATACAGTCTGCGTTGGTAGAACTCATGGACAACATGCTATACCAACAACTTATGGAATGAGATTTGCTTTATGGGCTGCTGAGATTGACAGACACTTAGAGAGGTTAAATGAGGCTAAGAAAAGAATATGCGTTTCTATGATTACTGGAGCTGTTGGAACAATGGCAGCTATGGGAGAAAAAGGTTTAGAAGTCCATAAGAGAGTTGCAGAAATTTTAGGATTAACTCCTGTATTAATTTCAAATCAGGTTATACAGAGAGATAGACATGCTGAATTTGTATTTTTATTAGCTTTAATTGCTCAGACTTTAAATAAAATTGGAGTTACAGTTAGAAACATGCAAAGGACAGAGATAGGAGAATTAGAGGAAGAGTTCGATCCTACAAAGCAGACAGGTTCATCAACAATGCCACATAAAAGAAATCCAATAACTTTTGAACAAATTTGTGGTTTATCAAGGGTTATAAAATCCTTATGTATTGCAGAAATGGACAATATTCCTTTATGGGAAGAGAGAGATTTAACAAATTCATCAGCAGAGAGATGCATATTTGCAGAGGTTTGTGTTTTGACAGATCATATTTTAACATTGGCAATTAAAGGAATTAAAAAACTAAAAGTTAATATTAAAAATGTTGAGAAAAACTTGGAATTAACAAAAGGGCTAATAATGGCTGAAAGAATAATGATTGAGTTAGCTAAGAGGGGAATGGGAAGGCAGACAGCTCATGAAGTCGTTAGAAGATGTGCGATGAAGGCGTATGAAGAAGATAGACATTTAAAAGATGTTTTATTGGAAGATGATGAAGTTATGAAGTATTTAGCAAAAGAAGAAATAGAAAAATTGATGGATCCAAAAACATATATTGGATTAGCTCCAGAAATTGTAGATAATGTTATAAAAACTTTAAGAAATAAAGAATATTAAATAAATTTTTTCATTATTTTATTTTCAATCTATTTTTTTTACATTTTAATGGTGGTTATTGTGGATTTTATGGGGGCAATATCAAAAGATGGCTTAAACATTGCTAACAAATCAAGAGAAATCGTTAGAAAAAAAATAAAAGAAGTTTTAGGAGATAAAATAAACCAATTTAATGAGAAAGAATTAGGAATTATTGAAAGAGTAGTTCATGCTACTGCTGACCCAGAATACGCAAAACTTTTAGTTTTTAAAAATAATCCAATAGAGAGTGGAATTAAAGCAATAAAAAATAAAACACCAATAGTTACTGATGTGAATATGATTAAAGTTGGAATAAGGTATGATAATGTTTATTGCTATATAGATCATCCAAAAGTTTATGATGTTGCTAAAAAAGAAGGAATTACAAGGGCTATGGTATCAATGAAGTTTGCCAAAGATTTAATAGATGGAGGAATTGTTGTTATAGGAAATTCTCCAACAGCTCTATTTGAAGTAATAAGATTAATTAAAGAGGAAAATATAAAGCCAAAATTAGTTATTGGCGTTCCTGTTGGCTTTGTCCAAGCGTCAGAATCCAAGGAAAATCTTAGAAAGATAGATATTCCAAATATAACAACTATAGGCCCAAAAGGAGGAACTCCTGTGGCAGTTTCTATAATTAATGGAATAATTGCATATGCAAAAGATGAGAGGGCTTAATTTTAGGTGAAATTATGGAAATCTTAGTTAGATATGGGGAGATTGGATTAAAATCTGAAGTTATAAGAAAAAATTTGATAGAAATTTTAAGAAAAAACATTATAAAATTATTTAGAAAGTATGAAATTGATGTGGATGTTAAAATACTGCATTGGAGGTTGTTAGTTAAAGTAAATACAAAAGGTAAGGAGGAATTAGCAATAAAATTATTAAAAAAAATTCCGGGCATTGTTTCATATAGCCCTGTTTATGTGTGTCCTTTAGACATTAACGAAATTGTTAATTATGCAGTTCAAATAATAAGGAAGAAATTAAAAGAGATTAATAAAGAAAAAATAACCTTTGCTGTTAAAACTAAGAGAAGTAACAAAAGTTTTCCATACACATCTCCAGAAATTAATAGAATAGTTGGAGAGGCAATAGTTGAAAAACTTGGATTGGATGTAGATTTGAGTAATCCAGACATTGTTTTAGGAATTGAGATTTTAAAAGATAACGCCTATTTATTTACAGAAAAGTATGAAGGAATTGGAGGATTGCCAGTAGGTAGTCAAGGAAAAGTTTTATGTTTAATCTCTGATGGTATAGACAGTCCAGTAGCGGCATTTATGATGATTAGAAGAGGTTGTAATGTAGTATTATTACACTTGAAAATGAATGAAGAATCTTTAAACAAAGTTAGAAAAATTGTTGAAGTTTTAAGTGATTACGACACTCAATTAGAATTTGTTGTCTATGACTACAAAAAAGACATTGAAGATATAGTAGAAAAGTTAAAGAGCATTAAAAAAGAAAACTATACATGTATATTTTGTAAAAGAAAGATGCTAAAAATTGCAGAAAAGTATGCTAAATACCTAAATTGCGATGCTATAGTTACTGGAGATAATTTAGGACAAGTAGCTTCACAAACATTAAAAAACCTTAAAGTTATTGATGATGTAATAAATTATTTAACTTTGAGACCTTTAATTGGTTTTGATAAAGATGATATTGTAAAAATTGCCAAAGATATTGGAACTTATGAAATATCAACTGAAAAAGAAATAAAATGTCCTTATCTCCCAAAGCATCCAAAAACTATTGCTAAAATAGAAGAAATTAAAAAAATTAAAGAGAATGTTAAACTTATATAAACATATCTAAATTCTTAAAGAATTAGATTATTTAAATAATTTGTAAAATCTCTAAAGGAGTGTTATGATGTCATCCCTCTTCATATAACCGCCATAAACCGAAAATTTTAAATACTGCAAATTTAATAAAAACTCTTATAAAATTTTGAGGTGATATAATGGGAGAGTTACCAGTAGCACCATTTGAAAGAATATTGAAGAAGGCAGGAGCAGAGAGAGTAAGTAGAGCTGCTGCAGAATACTTGGCAGAGGCTGTTGAAGAAATTGCTTTAGAAATCGCAAGAGAGGCAGTTGATTTAGCTAAGCATGCTAAGAGAAAAACCGTTAAAGTCGAAGATATTAAATTGGCATTAAAAAAATAAGAAAATAATTTTTGTTTTTTAATATTTTATTTCTTTTTAATTTTTTCTTATTATTTATTATGTTTTTGCTATATTTTTATGCTCCATTATATTTGTATATTTGCATAATTTATTAGTAGTATGGTGAAACTATGCATAAAAGAATTGAAAATATAAAATATGCTGTAGTTACAGTAAGTGATAGTAGATATAATAATTTAATTATGGGCAAAGATGTAAGTGATGTATCTGGAAATTTATTAAAAAAAGAGTTAAACGCTGAAATATACACTATAATCCCAGACAATAAAAATATGATTAAGGGAATAATTGAACATATTACTGAATCGTTTGATGTAGATTGTATCGTTTTAACTGGTGGAACAGGAATAGCGAAGAGAGATGTTACTGTTGATGCTCTAAAAGAAATTATAGAAAAAGAAATTGATGGCTTTAAAATTTTATTTCAAAAGTTAAGTTATGAAGAAGTAGGATTTTCATCTATGCTATCAAGGGCGATGGCTGGAATTTATAAAGGAAAAATTATATATGCACTTCCTGGTTCAGTAAATGCCTGTAAAACTGCATTAAAAATAATAAAAGAAGAAACTGGGCATATATTGGGACATTTACGCGAGGGATAATTATGAAATTTTTATTAATATCTTCAAATAAAGATTTGGCAAGTAAAAACATAGCCAGTCATTTAAAAGAGTATTTTGATATCTTTGAAACTGATAAGGAATTGTTAGAATTAAAAAGTTCAGATTTGGAAGAAGCAGATTACTATATATTTTTATCAAAGCATAGAAGTAAAGCAAATCAGCCATCTTTAACAGTCCATACTCCAGGAAATTTAACTAAGGATAACTCTTTTGGTGGAAATCCTAAAGAAGTTTGTCCATGTGATGCTATTTTAAACACTCTTCTATTGAAAAATATTTACAAAAACTACAATATATATTATGAAAATAATAAAATCTCTAAATTTGATGTCTCTTTTGAAGTAGTCCATCACTCACCAACTGATTTAAATGCCCCAACAGTATTTGTTGAAATAGGTAGTAGTGAAAAAGAATGGGTTTTAAAGGAGGCTGGAGAAATTATAGCCAAGTCAATTTTAGAAACTATAGAAGCTATAAAAAACAAAGATTATGAAGATAGATTAAAAGTTATAGGATTTGGTGGAGGACATTATGCTCCTAAATTTACAAAACTTGCCTTAGAGTATGATAAATATTACTTCGGCTACTTGATTCCAAAGTATGTATCAGTTTCCGAAGATGTCTTAAATCAACTTATTAATAAAATGGAAGTAGATAAAGTTCTTATAGATTGGAAAGGTTGTAGAGGAGAGGATAAAAAAAGATATATGGAATTCTTTAAAAATAAAGGAATAGATGTTGAAAGAGTTTAATTTTGAGGGGTTTAACATGGGTTTAAATTTAAGACAGCTACTTTTAGATTTTAAAAATGGTAAAATAAGTTTGGAAGAAATTGAAAAACAAATAAAACTTAACTATTTTGAAGAAATTGAAAACTCATTAAAGTTAGATATTAATAGGAAGTTTAGGACAGGAGTCCCAGAGGTTGTTTATGGAAAAGGTAAAGAAATTAATGAAATAATAGAGGCAATATTAAAACTTGCTGAAAAAAATGGGATTGCATTAGCAACAAAAATAGATAATATAGAAAAACTTAGTGACGAAATTAGGAAATATGATTTAAAAAACTATCACATAAAGATTAATAAAAAGGCTAAAACATTAATAATAAAAGATAAAAACTATACTATAAAAAAAATAGGTAAAGTAGGAATAATTACTGCGGGGACTTCAGATATTCCAATAGCTGAAGAGGCTAAAGAAACCTTAGAAGTAATGGGAGTTGAGGTAATAATATCTTATGATGTAGGCATTGCTGGAATTCATAGATTATTCCCAACATTAAAAAGAATGATTACTGAAAATGTTTGCTGTATTATAGTTGTTGCTGGAATGGAAGGGGCTCTTCCCTCTATAGTATCTTCTTTAGTAGATATTCCAGTTATTGGAGTTCCTACATCAACATCTTATGGAATAAAAATTACTCCTCTATTAACTATGCTTCATACGTGCTCTCCGGGGCTAGCTGTTGTTAATATAGACAATGGTTTTGGAGCAGGAGTTTTTGCAGGTTTAATTGCTAAAATTATTTATGAAAAATCCTCAAAATGTTAAATTATATTTCTTATTATTTTACTGTGATTAAAAGTTTTAGGAAAGGAGTTAGGAAGACATAAATATATAATTATATAATATAAATATTAATAAAAATTTAAGTTGAGGGAAATTATGATAAAAATAGTAGAAGGTGAATATATAAAAACACTAACTGATGGAAATTTAGAAGATCTTGTAAAAGAGTTGGATAGAGGATATATTCTTGTTATGGTAAAAGAAAATAATAAGTTACATGAAGGTTACATTTTTGTAGAAGACGGAGAAATAATTGGGTATTACTATACTGATAATCTTATGGAGGAAATCGTTGGAAAACCTGATAAGGTTTTAGAACTTTTAAATAAAGAAAATAAAGTTATCGAATTATATAGATATGATAAAGAAAAGTTAAATTTAATGAAGTGGTTATGTCCAGAAATATTTATAAAGAAAAGTGAAGTATCTAAAAAAGAAATTGATATTAGTAAAAAAGAAAAAAACAACGAAAAAATAAAAGAAAACTATTTACAAATAAAATTAACTATACCTCTTGACAATATTATTTCTGCAAATATTAAAGATTTTGAGGCTTATTTAGAGGATGGAAAATATACATTAATCAATATTTATAGAAAAGTTAATGACTTCTATGAAATTGGATATATAGTATATTATGGACATACGCCAATTGCCGCCGCTTATGAATGTAAATATGGGGTTTTATTAGGAAAAGATGCTTATGAAAAAATAGAATCTCTATTAAATGATGAGAACTCAGTTATTGATGTATATGAATTCGATGAAAAGAAATTAAATGTTCTATTGGATGGATATCCAGAAATAAAAATTGAAAATGAATCAAAAGAGATGGTTATTGAAGAAAACTTATATAAAAAAGATGAAACCCCTGTATTAATGAGCTATGAAGATGATGTAGAACTTTCAAGAGAAGAGTTATTAAAAAAGTTGGGCATAACAGAACCTGATGATAGTTGGGTAGAGAATTTAATTGAAGATTTAGTTAAACCAACTGATGAAGAATTGAAAGATCTAAAAAATCAATTAGAAAAAGAAATTATTGAAAGAATTAAAAATATTGATGGTGTTGATGATATTGAACTTAATCTGAATCTCAAATGGGAGAATGGAAGATATTTCATATATGGTGATGTTAATATAAAAAGAAAGAGAATTTTGGGACTTATTAAAAAGGATGTGGATTCATCAATAGTTAAATATGAGATTGATAAAATTATTAAAAAACATCTATCAAAATATACATCAAGAATCTCATTAAATATTGAATAATATAAATATAATGAGGTTTAGAATATGGATGCTGTAGCAATATTTTTAATTCTATTTATTATAGGTGTAGGTATAGGGATAGGGCTTTATATACATAAAGAACGTGAAAAAAGAAGAACCTATAAAATTATTGAAACGGAAATCATTGAGAATCTTAAAGAGTTAAAAACATATATGGAATCAGAAGATAGGGAATTTTCTAAGGAGTTTGATTTAGTTGAGATTGCTCTTTCTTATGATTTAGGAGATATTATTGTTGTAAATGATGAAGGATTAATTATTGCCTCTACTATAAAAGATGCTGAAGATATTGGAGCAATAAATTTTAGTATATTTAAATATATTAAAAAATTTTATAAGGATGTTAAAAAGATTATAATACAAAGAAAAGATAATTATATTTATGTATATCCAATAAAATTGTGTGGAGAACATTTATTTATTATTGTTGAGTCAAAGATTATGCTTGATAGTATTGAAGAAAAAGATATTATAAAAAAGACATGTAATATTGTTAAAAAGTACTTTGCAGATTACGAATCTATTGAAATAGAGCCCTCTAAAGAAGGATTTTTATTACCTAAATAAAATATTTTTAATTTTAATTAAATTGGAAGTATTGTCCCTTTGACAGGGACATATGTAGGAATCTTTAAAGTTTTCCAAATAGTCATGGCAAACGATAATGACTGATACCTTTCTCCATGCATAACTATAGCCTTTTCTGGCTTAGGAATCTTTTTTATGTATCTTACTAATGAGTTGTAGTCACCATGGGCAGAGAATTCTATTTTAACTACATTCCCTCTTACAGGGATTTTATTTTTAAATGGCTGAATTTCTTTAACGCCTTCTTCTAAAGCTCTACCTAATGTCCCTTCAGCCTGATAGCCAGTCAATATAATCTTATTCTTTGTATCTTTTAATAATTTTAAATATTTTAATACTGGCCCTCCCTGAACCATTCCTGATGTAGAAACAATTATGCATGGCTCATTTTTATTAAATACTAATTTTTCATCTGCTTTTTTTACATCTCCAAATGGGTTAATTCCAGATTCAATCATATTTTTTACTTTTGGATTTAACCAATTTACATAGCTTAAATAAACAGCTGTCGCATGAATTAAAGAACCATCTGTATATATAGGAACATTTTTTAACTTTCCGCTTCTCATATAGTTATTTATAATTAAAAGTATCTCTTGAGCCCTTCCAATGGCAAACACTGGAATAATAACTTTTCCACCATTTTCTACAGTTTCAGATATTTCTTCAATTAACTGTTTTTCCAAAGTTTTTCTTGAAGGCTTTATATCCAATGGAGAGCCATAAGTTGACTCTATAATTAAAACATCTATCTCATCAATGTCAGTATCTGCTGGAAGTAATGTTCTTGAAGGACCCTCATTAATATCTCCAGTATATAGAATTTTTTTTCCCTCAACCTCTAAGTATATTGACGCACTACCTAATATATGTCCTGCATTGTAAAATTTAAATTTTATATTTTCACTTATCTTTTTTTCTTCATAATAGTTTAATGTCTCAATACTTTCCATAGCATACTGAATATCTTCCTCTTTAAATGATTTAGTTAAATTTAATGTATCTTTCCAGGTAAGATACATTAAATCTGCCGTTGGATGTGTGCAATAAATTTTTTTAAATTTGTAAAAAGGAATAGATCCACAGTGGTCAAGATGCGCATGAGAAACTATAACTGCATCTATATTTTTGTCATCTATTTGTGGAATGCTGTTATTATCTGGAGACATTCCGCAATCTAACAATATTTTTCTTTCTTGTGTTTCTATCTCTACACAACTCATTCCTATCTGTTGGCAACCTCCATGAAACTTTAATAAAACCATATTCACCATCCCAAAAATTATATATAACTAATTTAAGTAATTTTAAATTACCCCAATAACTGTAAAAAGAAAAGGATTAAAATAGTCCTACATCCTAATCACTAAGATAAATAAAACAGGAACTAATCTATTAATCTTAAATCTATTTTAGAATATTTAAATTTTACTGTTATTAATCGTAAATAAAAATCATCTTGGTGAATATAATGGAACATAGGCATGTTATTTCCGCATTAGTTTTAAATAAGCCAGGAGTATTACAAAGAATTTCAGGCTTATTTACAAGGAGAGGGTTTAATATTTCAAGTATAACCGTTGGAACTACCGAAAATCCACAGATTTCAAGAGTAACCATTGTAGTAAATGGAGATGATAAAATATTAGAGCAGGTTGTTAAACAACTTAACAAGTTAATTGATGTTATTAAGGTTAGTGAGTTGGAAGAGAAAAAATCTGTTCAGAGAGAGTTATGTCTAATAAAAATATATGCACCAACAGAAAGTGCTAAATCCCAAATTATTCAATATACAAGTATATTTAGAGGAAATGTTGTTGATTTAAGTCCAGAGTCAATGATTGTTGAGATAACCGGTAGTGAAGATAAAATAAATGCATTTATTGAATTAGTTAGACCATTAGGTATTAAAGAAATGGCAAGAACTGGTTTAACAGCATTGGCAAGAGGCCCTAAAGTCTTAAAACCTAAAAGTTAATTAATTAAGTTAGATTTAATTTAAATTACAACTTAAACATAAAATATTTAATTATTTCGTTTGGTGAAAAAATGGATGATGATGTAAAAATGAAATGTGGGTTAGAAATACACGTTCAAATTGATACAAAGTCAAAGTTATTTTGTAACTGTTCAACAAATTATTTAGATGCTGAGCCAAACACTAACATTTGTCCAGTTTGTGTTGGATTGCCTGGGGCTAAACCACTACCTCCAAACAAAAGGGCAATTGAAATTGCCATAATGGTTGCAAAGATGCTTGGATGTGAGATAGTAACTAATAAAGATATCTACTTCCAGAGAAAGCATTATGACTATCCTGACTTACCTTCTGGGTATCAGAGAACATCTACCCCTATAGGGGTAAATGGAGAATTTATGGGTATTAGAATATCTGAGGTTCATTTAGAAGAGGATCCAGGGCAGTATAATCCAAGTTTTGGAATTGTTGATTATAATAGAAGTGGGACTCCTTTAATAGAAATAGTTACAGAGCCAGATATAAAGAGTCCAGAAGTGGCAAGAGAGTTTTTAAAGCAATTAATGACTTTGTTTAGATACCTTGGATGTTTAAGAGGAGAAGGGACAATGAGGGCTGATGTTAATATATCAATTGAATACATGGGCGTTCAAGGAAATAGAGTTGAAGTTAAAAACATTAACTCAATTAAAGGAGTATATAAGGTTTTAAAATATGAAATAATTAGACAAAAAAATATTATTAAGAGAGGAGGAGTTGTTAAAAGAGAGACAAGAGCATTCTTAGAAAGTCAAATGATTACAAAGGCAATGAGAAGTAAAGAAACTGCTGAAGATTATAGATATATCCCAGATCCTGATATTCAGCCAATAGTTATTTCTGAAGAATGGGTTAAGAAGATAGAAGAAGAGATGCCAGAGACTCCTTTGGCTAAGAGAAAGAGGTTTGTTGAGGAGTATGGTATTGATGATGAAGATGCTAAAGTTTTAGTTTCAGATTTAGATATGGCTGAAATGTTTGAAAAGGTCGTTAAATCCTTAGGAGTTAGTAAAGAAAATGTTGATTTAGCAGTTACCTGGATTAGAAATGAGTTGAAAAGAAGTTTGCAGTATCACAAAGTAGATTTATACGAAAGTGGAGTTAAGGCAGAGCATATAGTTGAGTTAATAAAGTTAATAAAAGATGGAACAATTTCACAAAAAATTGGTAAAGAGATTGTTGATTTATTGGTTATAAATAGAGGTAAAAAGACACCTAAAGAAATTGTTGAAGAACTTGGATTAACTGTAATTAAAGATGAAGATGCCTTAATTAAAGCAGTTGAAGAAGCAATTAACAATAATCCTCAGGCGGTTAATGACTACTTAAGTGGTAAAAAAGAGGCCTTAAATTTCTTAATGGGGCAGGTTATGAGATTAACAAGAGGTAGAGCAGATCCAAAAAAAGTTATTGAGTTATTAAAAGAAAGGTTAGATAACAAATAAGATATTACTTAAGATTTTATAGATTCATATATTATGTGGTTTTTTATTTTTCATAGATTTTTTAATTTTTATATTTTTATGATATTTTTATTTTAGATACTTGGATTAGTATGGTGATATAATGGCAGATCTTGATAGAAAACTAATTGAAATTTTAGATATTTTGTCTAAATCAAAAGAGCCTGTAGGAGCTAAAATTATAGCCAAAGAACTTAATAAAAGAGGATATAAAATAGGGGAGAGGGCTGTTAGGTATCATTTAAAATTATTAGATAGTATGAAATTAACAAAAAAAGTTGGCTATGCTGGTAGAGTTATAACAGAGAAAGGATTAGAAGAATTGGAAAAGGCAAATATACTTTATAGATTGGGTAGTATTTACTCAAATATATTAGAAAAGATGATCTCTGCAAATTATAGATTTGGATATGTTGTAGTGAATAGATTCCATGTATATGCTGATTTTAATGATGTTTTGAATATAATAAAAAGTGTTTATGAATCTGGACTATCTGTTGGGGATAGAGTAGGTATTATGGATAGAGAGAAATATGCTGAAATTACTACTCTATGTTCTTTAAATTTTGATAATATACTATTACAAAATGGAATATTTCCACTTCACGAGTGTGGTGGAATTGTTAAGTATGAGGATGGAAAGCCAGTAGAATTTAAAGAGGTTATAAAATATGTTTCCACATCAGTAGATCCTTTAAGTGTTTTTATTGAAACGAAAAAAACAGATGTTATGGGTATTATAGAAAATGGAGAAGGTTATCTACCAGCAAATTTTAGAGTATTTGGAGTTGAATTCTTAGAGAGATTTAAAAGTATCTTAGAAAAGGATGAGTTAAAGTGTGTAATTAGTTATGGAACTGACAATGTTTTAGGATTAGATGTTGGAGATGATAAGGTTGGAGTTGCCTTAATTGGTGGTTTAACTCCAATAGCTCCTTTTGTTGAAAATAACTACTATGTAGAGATATATCCAATGTCGTCAACTGTTAGGTTAGAATCTCTCCACAAATTTAAGAAGATCCCAAGAGAGATAGTAAATAAAAAGTCTAATGTTAGAATAAAGACAGTAGTTTCTAAAATGTTCAATGCAATGGCTAAGGTTTCTTATGATGTAGATGAGAAAGATGGAGATGTTATAGTTAATACATCATATATTGATAAAAAGTATCTTGATGAAGCGTTAGATTTATTAAAGGAGGGTTATAAAAAGGGCTTGGGAATCTCTGACAGATTGGGAATAGTTGAAGAAAAAGATAAAGTAAAGATTCAAACGATATGTGCAGTAACTTTAGATGGTATATTTTTAAGATATTCAATTCCTGTAATTCCAAGATATGGAGGAATTTTAGAGATTGTTGAAGATAAAAAGAGATTTATTGATATAATTGGGTATGATGGTTCATCATTAGATCCACATGAAGTTTTCTTTAACAGAGTTGATTGTGAAACCACATTTTTAGCAGGTTTTAGAGAAGTTCATAGAGTAGCGAGAGATAAATTAGAGATTGTCTTAGATAAATTAAAATGGAATGGTATAGATACAATAGGAGATCCTAATAACGAACTCTATGGAATCAATGTAAATAAAGATATGTGTGGTATAGTAACAATTGGAGGAATAAATCCATTAGTTTTATTGAAAGAGAATGAAATACCTATGACTTTAAAAGCTATGGATGAAGTTGTTAGATATTCTCAACTCATAAGTTATAAGGATTTATAAAAAGAAGATTTTATTGAATCCACTATTGCGTTTATTATATATTCGTCACTGACTCTATCAGCATCTTTTGATGTTAAATCAATCCTTATACTCTTACTTGCTCCTGGCATTCCTGCTACGGTAATGGTTATAATTCTATACTTCTCCAATAAGTTAAATCCAATTTCCACAAGTTTTTTAATATTTATATTATCATCTTTATGCACTCTTTTTATTACAAATCCTGTTGGAGTTTTTTCGCATATAATTTCAATATTTTTGTTAATTTTTTTAAGTTCTTCATTTAATGCTAAAATTTTAGATAAATCAAATTTCTTACTTCTCTCAAATGCTTTTTTTAATCTTTCTAAATTAAAGCTTTTTAAAGCCCTATATATCCCTGCCATTAGTGGGGGTTGAGCTTCTAAGCCAAATTTTGTTCCTTCAATATATATCTTATCTACTAAATCTTTTCTCCCTGCCAATAATCCTCCTCTTGGACCCTCCATAAGTTTATCCGTGCTTGTAACAACTAAATCTACACCCAATTTTAATGCAGGAGGTTGATTATATAGTAATCTAACTCTTGCTCCTGAAGCATCATCAACAAACACTATTGCCCCTTTATCTTTAGAAATATTAACAACTTTTTTAAAATCTTCAATATTTATAACTTTTAAATCCATAGTAGAGCCAGTAATAACAACTAAGCAATCTTTGTCTATTTTATTTATAATATCATCAACATTAGATGATTCACAATACTCAGCATTAATAATCTTACAGCTTCTTTCTATTGAGGGATGTCCGGGAAGTTCTGGCAGATAATGAACAACTTTTTTAGGCTTTAATGCTAATATTGTTGCTAAAATTGCAGAAGATGTTCTATTAAAAGCAACACATTTATCCTCTTTTTTATCTCCACCTAAGTGTTGTAATCCATATTTATTAACTTTTTCAGAGAAATAAGAAGAACCAATATAAGTATTTAACAAGTTTATATCTTCTTTCTCTATTAAAAAACCACCAGACAACCCACTTAAATCATATAACGCCTCCCTACCTTCCTTTTTTAAGATATCTAAAATAATTTTTCTTGCTTTTTCTATTCTTGAAAGTTCTTCAAAATCTGTAAGCATTTTAACTCACCATAAAAAATAATAAAAAGTCAGTTTTATGTTTTTATCCTGCACCACATGCATCTCCAAAATCCATATCACTTAATTTTTCAGTTTCTAATTCTTCTTTTTCAATTTCTTTCACAACATCTTCAATATCTTCTTTTCTTTCAGTAATTTTATATTTTTCAATAACTCTTAATAAATGAGGTCTATACATTAAGTTATTATCTAACAAAACCCAAATATTTCCTTCTTTATCTTTTCTTATATCTACAACTCTTCCTTTAGTTCCTGTATTTACATATACGACATAATCTCCAACCTTAATATTTATATTATCTTTACTAATTGCCTCAATTTCTGACATATTTATCACCACCAATTTTGTTATTGTATATTTAGTTATCTATAATATAGTCTTTTTCCCTAATTGTTTTGAACCTAAAAACGATACATATGACGATGTTATGGTATTAGGTGCGATAGGAGATGCGTCCCCGATCTGGGAGGGTCGGGGCTGAGGCAAGCCCACGACTGGGGTGGTGAAACCCCACAGCAACCAGCCGCAAGAAAGGTTTATCCTTTCTTGCGACCGTACTCCTAACTTAATTCCGGTTGATCCTGCCGGAGGCCACTGCTATCGGGGTCCGACTAAGCCATGCGAGTCATGGGGCTCCCTTCGGGGAGCACCGGCGCACGGCTCAGTAACACGTGGCTAACCTACCCTCGGGTGGGGGATAACCTCGGGAAACTGAGGCTAATCCCCCATAGGGGAGGAGGTCTGGAATGATCCCTCCCCGAAAGGCCTTGCGGCCGCCCGAGGATGGGGCTGCGGCGGATTAGGTAGTTGGTGGGGTAACGGCCCACCAAGCCTACGATCCGTACGGGCCCTGAGAGGGGGAGCCCGGAGATGGACACTGAGACACGGGTCCAGGCCCTACGGGGCGCAGCAGGCGCGAAACCTCCGCAATGCGCGAAAGCGCGACGGGGGGACCCCGAGTGCCCACGCTCCGCGTGGGCTTTTCCGGAGTGTAAACAGCTCCGGGAATAAGGGCTGGGCAAGACCGGTGCCAGCAGCCGCGGTAATACCGGCGGCCCGAGTGGTGGCCACTGTTATTGGGCCTAAAGCGTCCGTAGCCGGCCCGGTAAGTCTCTGCTTAAATCCTGCGGCTCAACCGCAGGGCTGGCAGAGATACTGCCGGGCTTGGGACCGGGAGAGGCCGGGGGTACCCCAGGGGTAGCGGTGAAATGCGTTGATCCCTGGGGGACCACCTGTGGCGAAGGCGCCCGGCTGGAACGGGTCCGACGGTGAGGGACGAAGGCCGGGGGAGCAAACCGGATTAGATACCCGGGTAGTCCCGGCTGTAAACTCTGCGGACTAGGTGTCGCGTCGGCTTCGGGCCGGCGCGGTGCCGAAGGGAAGCCGTTAAGTCCGCCGCCTGGGGAGTACGGTCGCAAGACTGAAACTTAAAGGAATTGGCGGGGGAGCACTACAACGGGTGGAGCCTGCGGTTTAATTGGATTCAACGCCGGGCATCTTACCAGGGGCGACGGCAGGATGAAGGCCAGGTTGACGACCTTGCCAGACGCGCCGAGAGGTGGTGCATGGCCGTCGTCAGCTCGTACCGTGAGGCGTCCTGTTAAGTCAGGTAACGAGCGAGACCCGTGCCCCATGTTGCTATCCCCTCCTCCGGGAGGGGGGCACTCATGGGGGACCGCCGGCGAAAAGCCGGAGGAAGGTGCGGGCAACGACAGGTCCGCATGCCCCGAATCCCCTGGGCTACACGCGGGCTACAATGGCCGGGACAATGGGATGCGACCCCGAAAGGGGGAGCAAATCCCCTAAACCCGGTCGTAGTCCGGATCGAGGGCTGTAACTCGCCCTCGTGAAGCCGGAATCCGTAGTAATCGCGCCTCACCATGGCGCGGTGAATGCGTCCCTGCTCCTTGCACACACCGCCCGTCACGCCACCCGAGTTGGGCCCAAGTGAGGCCCTGTCCGAAAGGGCAGGGTCGAACTTGGGTCCAGCGAGGGGGGCGAAGTCGTAACAAGGTAGCCGTAGGGGAACCTGCGGCTGGATCACCTCCTGAGAAATCATCTCGCTGGTTGCTGTGGGGCGCTAAATCCTCAGTCGTGGGCTTGCCTCATAAGAATAAGTGGGCCCGTAGCTCAGCTGGGAGAGCGCCGGCCTTGCAAGCCGGAGGCCGTGGGTTCAAATCCCACCGGGTCCACTTTTTTTATGTGCAGCCTGCAACCTTAAAAGGTTGTAGGTGAAGGGCCCGAAAAACATGAGGGCCATGCATAGGCTCCCACATCCTGGTGAAATCCGAATACTCCGCCGGGCCGTAAGCCCACCTGGTGGATGGCTCGGCTCGGGGCGCCGAAGAAGGGCGTGGCAAGCTGCGATAAGCCCGGGGGAGGCGCAAGCAGCCGTGGAACCCGGGATCCCCGAATGGGACTTCCTGCCCCATTTGGGGCGCTCCCGTTAGGGAGCGGGAACGCGGGGAAAAGAAACATCCGAGTACCCGCAGGAAAAGAAACCAACAGGGATGCCGGGAGTAGGGGCGACCGAAACCGGCACAGGGCAAACCGAATCCCTGCCCGTAAGGGCAGGGAGATGTGGAGTTGCAGGGTCCCCAGTATAGACCCATACTGGGAAGCCGAAGTCCCCTGGAATGGGGCGCCATAGAGGGTGAAAGCCCCGTAGGCGTAACCAGTATGGGTCTTGGGGTGTCCCTGAGTACCGCGCGTTGGATATCGCGCGGAAAGCTGGGAGACATTAGGCTTCCAACCCTAAATACGTCCCGAGACCGATAGCGAACTAGTACCGTGAGGGAAAGCTGAAAAGCACCCCTTGCGGGGGGTGAAAAGAGCCTGAAACCAGGTGGGCACGGAATGGCACGGCCCGAAAGGTAACCACCCCGAAGGAAACTCCCGTGAGGGAGGAGTACGAGGGGTGGCATGCCGGGGTCGTGCCGTCCGTTTCGAAAAACGGGCCGGGGAGTGTACGGGTGTGGCGAGCCTAAGGGGATCAACCCCGAAGGCGTAGGGAAACCGACAAGCCCGCAGCCCTTATGGGCGAGGGGCGGGGTCTTAAGGGCCTGGAGTCACACCCGTACGACCCGAAACCGGGCGATCTAGGCCGGGGCAGGGTGAAGCCCCTCATCAGAGGGGTGGAGGCCCGCAGGGGTGTTACCGTGCAAAGTGCTCCTATGACCCCGGTCTAGGGGTGAAAAGCCAATCGAGCCCGGAGATAGCTGGTTCCCCCCGAAATAACCCGCAGGTTAGCCGGGGGTTAGGTAGATGGCGGGGTAGAGCCACGGATAGGGTGTTTAGGGGGCGAGAGCCCTCGGCACCCTGTCCAACTCCGAACCCGTCATCGCCGTAGCCCCCGAGTGAGGGCATACGGGTAAGCCGTATGTCCGAGAGGGGAACAACCCGGACCCGGGTTAAGGCCCCTAAGTGCCGGCTAAGTGTAAATGAGAAGGGAGTCCCTGGCCTAAGACAGCGGGGAGGTTGGCTTAGAAGCAGCCATCCTTTAAAGAGTGCGTAACAGCTCACCCGTCGAGGTCAGGGGCCCCGAAGATAACGGGGGCTAAGCCGGCCGCCGAGACCCGGGGGCGCCGAAAGGCGATCCGGTAGGGGGGCGTCCTGCGGGGGTAGAAGCTCGGCCGTGAGGTCGAGTGGACCCCGTGGGAACGAGAATCCCGGCAGTAGTAACAGCAAAGTGGGGTGAGAATCCCCACCGCCGAAGGGGCAAGGTTTTCACAGCAACGGTCGTCAGCTGTGAGTTAGCCGGTCCTAACCCCCGGGGTAATTCCCTTGGGGGGAAAGGGAAGCGGGTTAATATTCCCGCGCCACCGGGGTACGTGCGGCAACGCAAGGCCAGCTCCTGACGCTTCGGGGTAGGCCGACCACCCCTGTCGGGGTGGCCAAGCGCATAAGCCCGGGGAGTGCCGTAATGGCGAGAACCGGGCGAAAGCGTGATGGGCCCTCCGTTAGGAGGGTTCGGCTGAGCCCTGGAGCCCGTGAAAAGGGAGCTGGCAAGGATCCCCGGTGACCGTACCCAGAACCGACACAGGTGCCCCTAGGCGAATATCCTAAGGCGTGTCGGGGGAATCCGGCCCAGGGAAGTCGGCAAATTGGCCCCGTAACTTCGGGAGAAGGGGTGCCTGCGGTCTTCTCTAAATGAGGGGACCGCAGGTCGCAGTGACCAGGGGGGTCCGACTGTTTAATAAAAACACAGGTCTTGGCTAGCCCGTAAGGGTGAGTACCAAGGCCGACGCCTGCCCAGTGCCGGTACGTGAAACCCGGGTACAACCGGGCGAAGCGCCGGTAAACGGCGGGGGTAACTATAACCCTCTTAAGGTAGCGAAATTCCTTGTCGGGTAAGTTCCGACCTGCATGAATGGCGTAACGAGACCCCCACTGTCCCGGGCCGGAACCCGGTGAACCTACCATTCCGGTGCAAAGGCCGGAGACCCCCAGCGGGAAGCGAAGACCCCGTGGAGCTTTACTGCAGCCTGTCGTTGGGGCATGGCCGTGGGTGCACAGCGTAGGTGGGAGCCGTCGAAGCCACCCCTCCGGGGGTGGTGGAGGCGACCATGGGACACCACCCACCCATGGCCATGTCCCTAACCCCGTGAAGGGGGACACCGGCAGGTGGGCAGTTTGGCTGGGGCGGCACCCCCCTGAAAAGGCATCAGGGGGGCCCAAAGGTCGGCTCAGGCGGGTCAGAACTCCGCCGTGGAGTGCAAGGGCAAAAGCCGGCCTGACTTGGTCGGTAACAGAGGCCGACCAAGAGGCGAAAGCCGGGCCTAGCGAACCCCTGTGCCTCACCGATGGGGGCCAGGGATAACAGAAAAGCTACCCCGGGGATAACAGAGTTGTCGCGGGCAAGAGCCCATATCGACCCCGCGGCTTGCTACATCGATGTCGGTTCTTCCCATCCTGGGCCTGCAGCAGGGCCCAAGGGTGGGGCTGTTCGCCCATTAAAGGGGATCGTGAGCTGGGTTTAGACCGTCGTGAGACAGGTTGGTTGCTATCTGCTGGGGGTGTTGGCCGCCTGAGGGGAAGGTGGCTCTAGTACGAGAGGAACGAGCCGCCGGCGCCTCTGGTTTACCGGTTGTCCGACAGGGCATTGCCGGGCAGCTACGCGCCAAGGGATAAGGGCTGAAGGCATCTAAGCCCGAAACCCTCCCCGAAAATAGGCGGCCGGTCCCTTTGGGGACGAGGGCACCCGTAGAAGACGGGGTAGATAGGCCGGGGGTGTAAGCGCCGAGGGCTCTGCCCGAGGCGTTCAGCCCGCCGGTACTAAGAGCCCGAGGGCTCGGCGGGGTATTCGGACACTAAATGGATGTGGGGGTCTATGCATGGCCTAAAAAAAGGCACTATTTATTGAGGGAGGTACGGCGGTCATAGCGGGGGGGATACACCCGAACCCATACCGAACTCGGAAGTTAAGCCCCCCAGCGATGTCCCGAGTACTGCCATCTGGCGGGAAAGGGGCGACGCCGCCGGCCTCTTTTTATTATACTACCTTTTATTGGTTAATTTGAATTAATAAATATAAAAATTAAAAATAAAAAGAAAAAGAGTGTTTATTTATTTTTTTTGTTTTCAAGATTTTCTTTAGTAATAACAATTTTCTCTGCCTTAATCACAGCATTATATAACACTATCTTAATTCCTGGTGGAAGTCCTGCAAAAGTTCCTGGCAAAGTCATTGTTGGAATTTCTATACCCTCAACATCTCTATGCTCTTCTTCAATTTCTGTAGATTCAACAGCTTCTTTTTCTTCTATAGTTTCACTTCCAACGTCTATTCTTTTTATGCATGGATGACCTTTCTCTTTTAGGAAATTAATCAACTCATCAGTATTAGAGATGTCCTCTTCTGTGGCTATTTTATCATACAAATCTTTTGGTATAGCATCTTTTACTCTTTCCTTTAACTCTTTTGGTAACCACACTATTCTCTCCCACCCTCCATCTCCTTGCAAAAACTTTGGAGACATCATGTAGGCAATAGAAACCCCTAAAAATCCAGGAACCTGTTTACCTCCACTACATTGCCCTGCAAGAGATGAGAATGGAATTCCCACTGGGGTTTCTCCTTTGAATCCCCTATGGACTACTCCAAATCCATCAACTTCTGGAATGTAGAATACAACAGCTTCAAAACAACCACAGGATGTGCAAGGATTGACTAAGGCACTATGTAGTGATACTTCCTCAATAGCTCCTTGTGATTTCTCCTTAACAACTTCATTAACTCCTGAATAAATCCCCAATTTCTCATCTATTAACTCTCCCTTAGGAACTTCAAATATTGGTCCGTTAGGATCTATCTTCGCCGCTGCCCTTGCGTCTAAATAATTAATTCCTCCACATAAAGCAGGCCTATCAGGGGTTATAATACAAACATGAGTTGGAGCGAAACTCTGACACATTACACAGCCATAAAATACATCTACATCCTCATCCCTTATAGATTTTGTTTTCTCATCTCTTTTTTTATAAATTTCTCTGGCTTTTTCTAACTCCTCCTTAACTTTCTCGGCATCAGTTATTAATATTACATCACATTTTTCTATAAATGGAAACTCTGCCTTAAACAATCTTTGAATGACATTTCCAATGTGCTTTAATCTCAACCCTTTATTAAATGAATTTTTATTTATTCTAATCCAAATTTGATCTCTTTGATTTAAGTGCATAACTCCCTCTATGTAGTTTATAAATTCATGAACCCTCCTTTCTAAAACCCCCTCTAAATCCTCTTCTAAATTACTTCCACTAACTTTAACAATTATTGCAAATGGATATCTTCCTTTCTCTTCCATCTCATCCAAATCTTTTCCTATAACATCTACTTTATCTTCTGCATTTTCTACAACTTTAACCAATTCAAAACCATAACTCTTAGGCCCTGCTAACTCAACATACATATCTGGGCCTCTAACTCTTTCCCCTTCATTCATCGGTCCTACAGATACTGGAATATCATCAAACATAATTTCACCCATTTTATTTTTTAAATCTCATTTTCTTCTTTTTTTCTTAAAACTTCAAATATTTTTTTTCTTTTTTCATCTTTTAACATGTCAAGTGTTTCGTCTGATACTAACATTAAAGCGTTATCTTTACAAACCTCTATACAGGCAGGAGTTATCCTATCAACATCTAAACAAAGTGTGCATTTGTGAGCCACCTTATTTTTTATAAATATTGCTCCAATAGGACATGCAATTGCACACATTCCACAGGCTATACATTTTTCTTTATTTACTATTGGAATATTTTCTTTAAGATAAATAGCATCTACTGGACAAATTTCCATACATGGAGCTTTTTCGCACTGCATACAGAATAAAGGGACTCCATTAACCTTTCTTATCCTACTTTCTCCATGAATTTCTTTACATTTATTAATACAATCATAACATTTTGTGCATTTTTCAGGATTTAAAACAATTATTTTGGGATTCATCTTATCCCTCTAACAGTTTTTTCAAATAATCTATATATTCATCATTACTAAGATTTGGAAAGGAATACAAAGTATTTGGTTGATAATATTTGTCTATGGAAACTGTTACTACATTTGAAAACTGTTTTAAGTGTGTAACTGCTTGAGCCAAATAGTAGTAAGTTATCCCAGTAAATAATGCCAAGTCATAATTGCTATTTGCTAAAAATTTCATTATAGCCATTAAATTCATCTCTTCAGGAGTTTTAATTACTTTTAAATTATATTTCTCAATAAATTTATCAATAAGTTCCATCTCATCTTTGTTGAGATTTTCTCCTAAGATTAGAATAGGTTGCTTAGCCCTCTTAATCATCATTTTTA
Organism: Methanocaldococcus lauensis; assembly: GCA_902827205.1. Taxonomy (GTDB): domain Archaea; phylum AGJL01; class Methanococci; order Methanococcales; family Methanocaldococcaceae; genus Methanocaldococcus; species Methanocaldococcus lauensis. The sequence goes on from LR792634.1 coordinate 851,209, forward strand.
CAAGAGTTGGAGTAGTTATCTCAGCATGAGCCACATTACTTCCAGCAGTTGGAATGTAAGGAACAAACCTTTCATCCATTATCTCACCAATAGAAAAAATTTATTTTTATTATATTTTTATTAAAAATTATTAAAAAATTTAAAGTATCGTTGGGTTTTTAGGATATTTCTCAAATGGTTTCCATCCTTTTTCTTCTAAATAATTCATTATTTTGTCTTTCATCATAAATGGAATGTCTTTTTCAGTTCTGACAAATTTCTCTAAGTCAGGAGGCATTCTTCCAAAGTATTTCTCGTAGAGATCTACATAATGATAAATCTTATTAGCCCTACCTTTTGGAGTATCATTAGGTCTCATACACAACTTTGGAATCATACAGATACATTCTTTGTAATTTTCAGCAGTTACAATTAAATGCTCTGGAACTGGATCTATTTCCATGATTTCTCCAGTGTTTTTATCTTTAACTTTAAACTTCTCTCCATTACTTAAATATAGCCTTCTATATTTAGCCCCATGTGGTCCTACAATTACAGGAATTCCCCATCTATTAACTCCAGTAGCTATTGCCGCAGCCTTTTGACTCATAGCCCCCCATGCAACTCCAACAGCTCCAACCTTGTTTAATATATAGTCGGCAACCTCAGCATAGTTTCCTCTTAATGGAACCTTAGCAAAGATGTTGGCTATTTTTATAGCCGCTCCAGTAATGTGACAGTTTGATAGACAGGAACCACAATTTACTAATCCCCCAGCCCTAAACTCTCCTGGATATTTTTCATATAATGTCTTTCCATCCTTATCTTTCCACATTCCTATAGCCATTGCCGCACATCCTGTTGCTACGACAATATATTTTCTCTCCAAGAATTCCTTAGCCATTAAAGCAACTTCCTCCTCTCCATTTGGATGATTTGAACAGCCAACAAATGCTACAACTCCAGGAATATCTCCAAATACAATTGGAGCTCCAACACTTCTAATTTCTACATCTTTAATTGGTCCTCTACCCGCTCTCGTTTTGAATTTTAAATCTTTGTAATAAGCCTCTCCAACCTTTGTAGTCATACTAACTATTGGTAAGTTTCTTGGACAGATTGTTTCACATCTACCACAACCATAACATTTTTTATATAAATCAATAAATCCTTCAAAATTCCCTTGTTTTGCTAAAATCATAGATTCTTTAACTTTAAATGCATTAGGACAGTTTCTATTACACCAACCACACTCAGTGCATTGTTTTGCCAAATCTATAACTTCATTTAGGTCTGGCAATGATTTCTTATCTTTTCTTTCTTTAGCGACTATTTTAGCCACTTCAACAGCAACTTTACCAACTTTTTCTTCATCCAATATTAAACCAGCTCTATTTCTTAACAAATAACTAATAATTTCGTCTTCACTTAAATGAGATATATCCTCTAAACCTAAGCACATTTTTTCGTTTGTTGCTATTAGCACTGCCCCAGTTTTTAAAACCTCCTCTAATATATCTGTTCTAATACACTGTTCATCTATTACAATAACATCTGCAACTCCACATCTTACAAACATTAATTGCCTTGATAATGGCCCTACAATCTTTGGCTTGTTAGAAACTCTTGTTATATCTATGGCTGTACAGCAAATTCCACAAACTTCTATTTCGTCCTCTAAATTATTCTCTTCTAAATATTCTAATATGTAACTTCCAGGGACTACATTATGTCCAATACATAAAATCACTGGCTTACTTTTATCAATACATCCAAAACCTAACTCAACTAAAGGAGCATCTCCATCTCCTTTTGGCATGTTATATGCTACTATTTGAGCAATATCTCCTGCCTCTCTTGCTAAGTCATCGATCATTCCTGCATGTAACGCTTTACTTTCAAAATCTAAATAATCTCCTTCCTGTCCAGTATGTGCCGCTGATAAGAGGTGAGTTATTTGCTCTTCACAATAATCTAAAATTTTTTCTAAATCTCCTAAGGTCTTTGGTTTGATTCCAGTAACTGTTCTTGCTATTGGGGCCTCAACTTCTATTTCATTACCTAAGTTTATTGGATAATCTCTTCCTAATGTTTCAATTAGATGATGAACTAAATGCCTACTATGTCCTGTATGACACGCTGCTCCAATACAACAAGCTATTAAAACAATCCTTCCCTGTTGAGCCTTTATATTTAAACCACAAGCTCCCTTTTTTCCTTTACTTAAATCACACTTTCCAAAGGTACAGAGACAACATAAGTCACAAATTGGCATATAAAATGGAGGATATCTCTCCAATAATTTAAAATCCCAATGTCTTAATGTAGGAATTTTTGGCATTGGTGTAGGTCCCATTGGCTCCCAATCATCATCTTCCTCAATATTTTCCCCAAATTTTATAGTTCCAGAGATTTTAACATTTTTTAACTTTAATAATTGGGATGTCATTGATTTTATATCCCCTTCAAATCTCACAATATCACCATAACCCATACTCAAATTTATCATTATTAATCATTAACAATTTTGTTGGTATTTAATTTTATACGTTTCATATAAATACCTTATTATGAAAAATTTTTATAAAGTATTACTCAACTGTTTTTTGAAAAATTAAATAAATTAATTACGCATATTCGCAATTTAAATAATAAAATTTTACAAATTTTGTAATTATTAATTTATATATTTAAGTATATGATTAAAAATAATTTAAAAAATAATTCTTAGAGACTGTTGTAGGGTTCGAAACATTTTCTTAATTTCTGTAACACTCCACAATATGCCATATTGGACTTGGATGTCATCAACTCTATATCTTTCTGGATTCATTGAGAGTATATCGTTGATCTCCGCCCATGTCGAGGTTTTTATTATCTTCCCACGGGTTAAATTAGATAATAACTATTAGGGACTCCATTTTTCTCCCACATCTGGGCATATAATTTTTATTTTTTATACATACTTATATCTAAATCTTTCGATAATGAAAATCTATTAATGTCTATATTTAGTTTCATCGATTGCATTTAGGTTTTTGTATTTCTTTCGAACTCGTTTAATATATCTTAATAGAAGTAATACATTGTAACCGATTTATAGCTTATATCCTCAAACAGCTTCTTTACTTAATTATTTAATACCCAACTAAAAAATATTTATTTTGATAATAGTTCAACAACTCTCTTTTCAATCTCATCAACTGGCTTATTTAATATGTTTGCCAATGCCTCTGCAAATATTCTTGCATACTTCATAACATACTTTCTCTTTTTCTCTTCTTCAGCCTCTCTTCTAATTCTTGATAAATATTTCTCTAATTCTCTACCACAAATCATCAATGCATGTCTAATTTCATTATAAATCTCTTCATTTTCATTTTCACTACAAGCAACTGCCTGCTTTCCTGCAGATGTGTAAGGGATAAATGTAGATATTAAATTAACAAACACTGTTATTGGAGCATCTTCTCCCCTTAAACCATATCTTCTCCAATTTATGCTTTTTACTGCCTTAGTTAAACCGCATGCAGAAGCATCATACAGCAAAGGAACATGATTGGCAAACCTCATAATTTCCATTCTTCTACCTTCATCACTCTGCCTTCCTGCATTACCTCCATAAGCTATTGCTACTTCAACAGCAAAGGGTATTCCTCCTCTATATGTTTTTGGATTTCTTGTAATTGCCTTAACGAAATCTGGATTTAAAAATTCTTTTAATGACTTTTCAATATTTTCAGCCCCTATTGGTCTTAATCCAGTTGTAGGAGGAGCTATAAACTCCATACTTTGTAGGCAATCGACAATCATCTCCGCTTCATCCCAAGTCAATTCCTTAGGATTTTTATTTAGAATATTTTTAACATCCTTTTCTAATTTTTTTAACTCTTCATCAGAAATTAATCCTTTCTTTTTTATAGTAGCAATAAACTCCTCTGGTGGCTTTACAATATTTTTAATTTTTTTATTTAATTCTTCAACTACTGAGGTAGATAAATAATTCTTTTCAGCCCATTCCATGAAGTTTTCTGGTATCTTTTTAAAGTGATTTTTTATTTTATTAAGTTCCTCTTTATTTAACTTACTGAACAGATATTCCATAGTTATATACTTTAAAGCATATCTCTTCAACTCATCCAAACTTTCTGGAAGATTTGCAATTAACATCTTTACAGTATCTATTTCTTCATTACTTAAATAATCTTTAAATTTGGTTAAATATTTATCAATATCTATATTTAAATAGCATTGTATAATCATACTCCAAAATACACTATCTTTAAATTTCTTTAATATTAAATCTCTCAATAAATATTTTTCAAGTTCTTTAATTCTTTTTGTTGTAACTCTTGAAAGTTCAGAAACGAGCATTGAAGAAACTTTTTTTGATTTTGTTTTTCTTGCAATATAGAGTAGTTCATCAGTAGTTAATCCATAAGGGTGGGGTTTCATCTCTTCTGGTTTTTTTGGTAGTTCTTTAACAACTCTATCAAATACAACTTCTCCATAAGGATCTTTTAATATAATCTTAGCGTGAGGCGTTGCTAAACTAATCCTTCTCAAATACTCAAATGGACCAAATTCTCCTCTATTATAACTAACTTCTTTAAACTCTCCTTCTACTCTTGTTCCTCTCAACTTTCCTTTTCTAACTTTTTTTGATACAATTTCTCCTTCATTTTTTTCAACATTCATTTTTACTAAAACCTCATAAATTTTACCATCTCCAGTAGATGTTATAATTTTTAAAGGCTTTCCAGTAGTTATTTGTGAAAATAATAAAACACCTGCTGCTCCAATTCCTTGTTGTCCTCTTGATTGAATAAATCTATGCATTTTAGAACCAGCCAACATTTTCCCAAATACCTTTGGAATAAACTCTAAGGGAATTCCTGGTCCATTATCTTCAACCGCCACTTTGTAATGATCAGCCCCTAACTTCTCAATCTCAACTTTTATATCTGGTAAAATTCCTGCCTCTTCACAAGCATCTAAACTGTTAGTAACTAGCTCATGAACTACAGTAGTTAAACTTCTAACTTTTCCACTATATCCCAGCATGTGCTTATTTTTTCTAAAAAATTCAGCAACAGAATGCTCTTTAAATTCTTTAAATAAATCTTTGCTCATACATCTCACCACGATACTCTTTCATACTCATAAATAGAAATTTCAAAAATAGATACATTTAATTAAAAAAAGTAAAAGTTAGTAATACTTATTTTTTTCTGTTAGTTTGAATAATCATCCTATCAGTGCAAGTAAAGCAAGGGTCACAACTTGCTATAATTAATTCAGCGTCCGAAACATGATGTCCTGGAAGAATTGCCTCCATACATGCCAAGTTAGTTAATGTTGGAGTTCTAACCTTTGCCTGCCTAACCCTCCCATTTTCATCTAAACCATAAGAGTAATAAACCTGCCCTCTTTGAGCTTCATTATATACATTTATTGGTTTAAATTCTTTTAATTCATAGTTTGGATTATATATCTTTTTATCTAAGTTTGGCAACTCTTTCAATCCTTGCTTAATAATCTTAATACTTTCAAAACATTCGTAAAATCTAACTGCCAATCTACTGAAAACATCTCCATCATCAAATATAACTTCCTCAAATTCAAAATTATCATACACTGGCACTATTCCCTTTTTTCTCATATCACAAGATAGTCCTGAACCTCTTGCTGTTGGTCCAGTTGCATGCAATTTTTTAGCAGTTTTTTTATCTAAGACACCAACATCTTTAATTCTTGCCATAATCATTGGGTCATTTATAGTTCTATTTAATAATTTATTTAAATTTTCTTCAAATTTTTCTAATCTTTCCAATATTGATGGGATTTTGCTATCATTTATGTTACATCTCGGTCTAATTCCTCCAATTATTGGGCAAGAATTTTGAACTCTTCCACCAGTAATTTCTCTCAAAATTTGCATTATTGGCTCTCTAATCATAAATGCCCTAAAAGCCATAGTTTCAAAGCCAATAACTTCAAAGGCGTGACCAAATAATAACATATGAGAGTGTAATCTTTCAAATTCTTCAACTATTGCCCTTATATACTCAGCCCTCTCTGGAACCTCTATATCACAACCTTTTTCAGTAGTCATTACATTAGTCCATACGTGAATGTGAGAACAAATTCCACAAATTTTCTCTGACAAGATACTAATTTTTTCTGGTGGTAGCCCTTCCATAATGAGTTCTATTCCTCTATAATTAACGCCAATTACTAATTCAGCTTCCTTTATAATCTCATCTTCAATAAATAATCTTAATCTATGAGGTTCAAGCATTGTAGGATGAACTGGACCTATGGCAATCTCTCCTTCACACTTCATAAAAAACACCTAATTTTAAATATAATCTATAATCTAACAGAATTAACTATAAAATTTATCATAATTAATAATGATAATTTACTTTATATAGTTTTGTTTTAATAGGACATTTACAGAATTTTTAATTGGTGATAGTTATGACTCAAATGGACGATGCAAAAAAGGGAATTATCACTGAGGAGATGAAAATTGTATCTGAAAAAGAAAAAATTGATGTTGAAAAACTTAGAAACCTTATAGCCAAAGGTTACGTTGTTATTCCAAAAAATGTTAATAGAAATACTGAGCCAGTAGGTATTGGTAAATATTTGAGAACTAAAGTGAATGCAAACATTGGAACATCCCCAGATTTCGTAGATATTGACTTAGAGATAAAAAAGGCAAAAGTTGCTGAAAAATATGGGGCAGATACTATAATGGATTTAAGTACTGGAGGAGATTTAGAAAAAATTAGAAAGGCTATTATGAACGCTGTTAATTTGCCAATAGGAACAGTTCCAATTTATGAGGCTGGAAAAATAGCGAGAGAAAAGTATGGAAGAGTTGTAGATATGAATGAAGATTTGATATTCAATGTTATTGAAAAACAGGCAAAGGAAGGCGTAGATTTTATGACACTACATTGTGGAATAACTAAACAATCCGTTGAAAGATTAAAAAAAAGTGGTAGAGTTTTGGGAGTAGTTAGTAGAGGAGGAGCGTTTTTAACAGCCTATATTTTATATCACAACGAAGAAAATCCTTTATACAAAAACTTTGATTATCTCTTAGAGATTTTAAAAGAGTATGATGTAACCATAAGTTTGGGAGATGGAATGAGACCGGGATGTTTATTAGACAATACAGACAGGGCTCAAATTGAAGAACTTATAATATTAGGAGAATTAGTAGAAAGATGTAGAGAAAAAGGAGTTCAATGTATGGTTGAAGGGCCAGGACATATTCCTTTAAACTATATTGAAACTAACATTAAATTACAAAAGAGTTTATGCAAAAATGCTCCATTCTATGTTTTGGGTCCAGTAGTTACAGATATAGCCCCTGGATATGACCACATAACAGCCGCAATTGGAGGAGCGTTAGCAGGCTACTATGGGGCTGATTTCCTTTGCTATGTAACTCCAAGCGAGCATTTAAGATTACCAACAGTAGAGGATGTTAAAGAGGGAGTTATAGCCACTAAAATAGCGGCTCAGGCGGCAGATATTGCCAAAGGTAATAAATTGGCGTGGGAAAAAGAGAAAGAGATGGCTTACGCAAGGAAAAACCACGATTGGGAGAAACAATATAAGTTGGCAATAGATAAAGAAAAAGCAAAAAAAATGAGAGAAGAGATTCCTTCAAAAGAAAAAAGAGCGTGCTCAATTTGTGGTGACTATTGTGCCTTATTGATGGTCGAGAAATTTTTAAGGTGAATTTTATGGAAAAAAATGAATTAATTACTGAAATTTTAAAGAAAGAGATTGTTAAGGCATTAGGTTGCACTGAGGTGGGATTAATTGGCTATACAGTTGCTAAGGCTAAGCCAGATGATGCATATTCAATAAAAGAGATCAAAATAATTTTAGATAAAGGAACTTTTAAAAATGCATATTCAGTAGGAGTTCCAAATACTGGAAAATTTGGGATACTTCCAGCTGTTGTTGGTGGTTTGTTGGGAAATAAAGAAAATGGTTTAGAAATATTTAAAGATATAAAATATGATGAAGAATTAGAAGAATTTATAAAAGATAAATTGAAAATTGAAGTTATAGATTCTGAAGTTTATTGTAAAGTATATATTGAGGCGGATAAAACTTATGAGAGTGAAACTAAGGGTAGTCATTCTGGAAAAGTCATAGATGAAACTTTGAAAGAGGCTTATAAAAATCTAACTCTCAAAGACTTTATAGATTATTTAGATGACATTCCAAAAGATGTAATTAATTTGATAAAAGAAACAATAAATATAAATAATAATCTCTCAATTCCAGAAGTCTCAGAAGATTTTATAAATTTAAATATAAATGATGATGTTTTAAATAATATGGTAAAAAAAACAGTTTCAGGTGTTTATAATAGAATGATTGGTGTTAATAAGCCAGCGATGGCTATTGCTGGCAGTGGAAATATGGGTTTAGTATCTACTTTACCAATAATTGCTTACGATGAAATTAATGATAAAGATGAAGAAAAACTAATTAAATCAATTACTTTATCTTCTTTAACTACTATATATTCAACCTACTATTCCTCTTATATTTCATCAATGTGTGGATGTGTAAATAGAGGTGGCATAGGGGCGGTTTCTGGTTTGTCATATTATATTCATTACAATGAGGAAAATATCATTAACTATATAGAAGAGAGTATTAAGAGTTTTACAGCAAATTTAACTGGAATTATTTGCGATGGAGGTAAAATAGGCTGTGCTTTAAAAATAGTATCAGGAGTGTTTGGAATCTATTTATCTCTATTTTCAAAGGTTCCATACAACAATGGAATTGTTGGAAAAAACTTTGAGGAATGCATTAAAAACATTGGAAAAATTGGAAAATCTATGAAGTTAGTAGATGATGCAATAATAGAGATATTAAAAAGTAAGGAATTATAAATTAGATGTTTTATTTGTTCAATATAATTTTTATAACTTTTTTTAAAGTTAAATTTTCCTCATATAACAATACTCCAATTTTAAACAGTTTTATTGACAAAACGAAAGATAATACAATACTAACAACCATAATTAATGTTGATATTATTATTTCAGTTAAAGGTAGTTGAGTTACACTTTCTCTTAAAACTACTGTATATGGTAATGTAAAGGGTATATATGATAAAATTTTAGCGATGTAGTGATTTGGATTAACCATTATAGTGTTCATAAACATTATTGGTATAATTTGAACAATTATTATTGGAGATATTAGTTGAGAGGCATCCTTAGGATGAGAGAATAATGAGACAATTCCGCACAACAAAGAGGAATAGAACAAATATCCAAGTATAAAGTAAATTAATGCAAATAATACTAAGTATAATGAAACTTTAACTGCATATATTATAATTACAGGTAAAGCAAATATAAGCCAAATACCTATTTGAATTAAACCTACTATAGATATTCCTAATATTTTTCCAAACATTAAATTTTCTGATGATGCATAACACAGTAGAATTTCCATAATTCTATTTTGTTTCTCTTCAATAATTGAGGAGACAATAATTCCAGATAATGATGTAATAGCCATATAAAGCAAAAATACAAAGCCCATTGGCAATAGTTGAGATAAAAATGATTCTTTTTCAACTCCTTTCTTAGAAACAAAATAGATCTTTGCATTTATAGGATTTACAACCCTATTGTAAGTTAAATTATCTACTTTCCCTTTTAGTAAGTTCTTAATTATAATATTAGATAATGTATCGGTTATTAAAGGATTTGGCGATTTTGTTGCCGAGTAAATAATTATATTCCCTGTTTTTAAATAATCTTTGGGAATAACAATTAAAGCATCTATTTTTTTATTTAAAATCTCCTCTTTTCCCTTTTCTATATTTTGGTATTTTATAAAGTATATTGTTATAGTTTTATTACCGATATTGTTTTTTACCACTTTATTTGGAATTTCTAAGCCAAAATTATCTATATAACCCACTTTAAGTTCTTTAATGTCAAACATCATTAAACTACCCATTACAGCCAAAGATATCATAATTATGGGAACTATTACAGTAGATATTAAGAACTGTTTTCTTTTTACATTACTAAAAATCTCTCTCTTTCCAATTGTAAATATTTTTTTAATGTCTATTTTCATATTTCCACCTTTAATTATTCAAAAAATAACTCCTCTAATGAGTATCTAACTTCAAATTTAATGACATTTTCAGCACTTTCCTTTAAAATTTTTATTGCCTCATTGTATGGAATTTCTTTTTTTATCAATCTTCCATTTTCTAAATATTCGATGTATGCCATTTTTCTACAAATATTTTCAATTCTTCCATAATGAACTACTTTTCCATTTTTTATTATTAAAACTCTATCACACAATCTCTCAATTTTTTCCAACTGATGCGTTGATAAAAGTATAGTTTTACCTTCGTTTTTTAATTCATACAATATATTTTTTAATAATTTAGTGTTAAAAACATCTAAACCAGAAAATGGCTCATCTAAAATAATAATATCTGGATTGTGCATAACTGACACAATAAATTGAACTTTTTGCTGATTCCCCTTAGATAACTCTTTAATTTTTGAAAATTTGTAATTGTAAATATTTAATTTATTTAACCAATAGTTAATACTTTTATTAATTTCTTCTTTTTTCATTCCCGCCAATTCTCCAAAAAATTTTAACACATTTACAACTTTTTCATCTCTATAAAGCCCTCTTTCTTCTGGTAAATAACCAATTTTTCCATTAATTTCAACATATCCTTCATAATCTTCAATAATCCCCGCCAATACCCTCAAAGTAGTTGTTTTTCCCGCCCCATTATGTCCCAATATTCCAAAAATTTCTCCTTCATAAACCTCAAAAGAAATATTATTAAGAACTTTTTTATTACCAAAATATTTAGACAAGTTTTTCACAACTACTCTTGGTTTCATATTTTCACTTTATTTAATTTTAATTATCTATCTTTGTTTTAACTATTCAACATTAGGTATTTATTTAAGTTTTTATCTAAAATTAATTAAAAAGATAAAATTAAAACTTAAAAATGTGATAAGATGCTTGAACCGATTGCCTACGATATTGGAAGATTATGCAAAGAAAAAGATAAAGAATTGACTCCAAATTTAATAAACATTGACATTGAAGTTAATGGTATTAAGATGCCATTTGATGTTCATAGAGAACTAACAACTCTATTTAAAAAATTTTTTACTGGAACTGTTGAATATAAGGGAGAGATAATTAAGTATCAAATATTAAATTTTGGTAAGCATATTGATTTAATTGAACTGGAAGATGTAGATTTATACATAATAGGTGATGGTAGAAGATTGATAGAAAGAAAAGAACTACAAATAATTCCAAAGATTAGAGAAAAAATATCTCCAAATTCAGCAATTTACTTTCCAGCAGTGTTTCCTTGGGAAATTCCACTTTTGGTTTATATGGGTGTTGATTACTTCGATGATTCATTGGCAAAGTTATATGCTTCATTAGGATACAAATTTACAAAAAATAGAGTTTTAAAACTAAATAATTATAATTTTGATGAGTTATTAAATTACAATAGAGAAGTTTATAGAGAGATATTGGAAGAAGTTAGATTAGGTATAAAAAATGGATTTTTAAGAAATATTGTAGAGGAAACATCTATATCTTATCCATATCTATGGGCAAATTATAGAAGGTATAAGCCAGATTTAAGAAATATTCCCTTATCAAAAGAGAATAAAATTATAGTTACCGCAAATATAGATATTCCAGAAGTTCAAAAATATTTAGATAGGTTGGATAGATATGAGCCTTATTCTAATATAGTGGTTTTACTTCCTTGCTCATCAAAAAAGCCATATTCTATATCTCAATCACATCAAAAGTTCATAAATGCAATAAAATCTGCAAAGGTTGTTGTTGAAGAGGTTATACTTACATCTCCTTACGGTTTAGTTCCGAGACCTTTGGAGGGAGTAGTAAATTACGACATTCCAGTAACTGGAAATTGGAGTTTTGAAGAAATAGAATTAATAAATAAATGTCTAAAAAACTTTTTAAAGAAAGTTAAGAATAAATTCAAAGATTTTATTGTTATTGCTCATCTACCAAAAAATTACCTTGAAATTTTAGATTTAGATAATATAATTGTTACTTCAAAGGATAATCCTACATCAAAAGATTCTTTAGAGAATTTAACAAATACATTAAAAGAATATAAGTATTTAACAGAAAACCTAAATATTAATAAAAAAGAGCAGAAAATTCATAACATTCAGCAACTTGCAAAGTTTCAGTTTGGTATAAATTTCATTCCTAATGAAATATTTATAAATCACAGAAAGCAAATATTTATAAATGAAAATATGAATAATGATAAAAATATACAGATCGCCTCTATAAATCCTAAGAATGGATTACTTGTATTAACATTGAAAGGAGGAGAGTTATTATGGAATGTTGGAAAGAGAAATATTAACTATGTGGAAGTAAATTATAATATTAAAAAAGGTTCTCTTTTCCCTCCAGGATTCATTGATTGCAATGAAAATATATCCTACAACGATGAAGTAGTCTTAATAAAGGATGAAGAATTTTTAGGCGTTGGAAGATCTTTAATGAGTGGATTTGAGATGAAAAAGGCAAGGCATGGAGCATTAGTAAATATAAGAAATGTTAAAAGGTGAAAAATTTGGACAATGTTGAGAGAATTGTTAAATTGTTATTGATGGATAAAGATTTTAATGATAAAGAGAAATTGAGGGATTTATATAAAGAATACATAAAAACAAAGGATGAAATTAGTTATTTAGAAAATATTCTTGAAGATTTTGAAACCTTGGATACAAATATAAATCATATTAAAAGATATTCTGAAATTGTAAAGTCATTATTACCTAAGTTGAGTAAATTTACTAATATTCCTATTTTTGTTGATATTGTTAAAATGTTGGAAACTGTTGATAATATTGATACAAAAGAACTTGAATCATTAAGATGGGAAATTAATAAAGAGATAGAGGAGTTAAATGATAAATTGAAAACTATAAAAAATGAAATAATGGCTATAGTTGTTAATGAGTCATTATCAAAAATAGGATCTTCAAACTTAGAAGAATTTTTAAAATACTTAGAAAATAACAAAGAAAATAAAAAACTTGAAATTGATGAATACAAAGAAGAGCCAAAAGTCGTTGATTAAAAGTTAATCTCTTCAAATACTGGTTTTTCCTTCTCTACTTTTGCATATACTGAGATGTAATCTTTTATACCACTCCACTTTATTTTTTCCCCTAAAATTTCTTGAATTTGGAATATTCCTGCCTCATTTGATAAAATTACTTCAATTTTAACCGGTTTTTCCTTTCCTTCCTTTATTATAACTTTCTCTACAGATGCCGCTGAAATTGAATGGATATCATAGCATTTTTTACATATTGGAATTCTTGATCTTCCTTTTGTCATATCCGTTCCATCAGCAACTGCAATAACTCCTGCTTCGATAGTTAAAGACATAATTCCCTCGCTGTGTGAATAAATAGCGTGTAATATTTCAGTAGTCATTTGATAAGCCTTTTCTTCATCGTAGTATTTTTTTAATATCTCTTCAATAATATTTATAGATAAATAGGCAGAGTGTAAATGATGTATATCTCTATGAACAGCATTTCCTATATCGTGTAAATACGCTCCCATAATTGTTATAACCAAAGAATCTTCAAAACTTCCTTTACAATCCTTCATAAAACTTGGCTTTATCCCTTTTTTATATAATATTTTCAATATCTTTATTGCGTTATTAGTTACAATTTTTGAATGTGTCTTTCCGTGATCGTTATATCCTAACCTACCCACAGCCATTATATTAGACATTTTTAAAAAAGTATTGACTTTTTTATTTTTAGATAACTCGTTGTAAATTTTTTTTGGAATTCCAATTAATGATTTAATCTCTTCATAGCTCATATTTCTCCCCAGAATAATTTTACTATTTACATTTAAATATTTTAATTAATAGACAAAATTTAAAATTAAAGAAAATAAAAAAATAATAAATTATTAAACACTAATTCAATAATTATCTGATCAATTAATAAATTATTAGAATTAACTTAGAGGTAATATAGAGTTAGCAATAATTTTAGTTATTATTTTACTCTTAGGTGACTACGTTTTATTATTTTCATCAAAAAATTAACTGTGTAAATGTCTAAATTTTATAATAATTATTTTCTATCCTTTAACTTAATCATCTCATCAAATAAGAACATTGTATCATGTGGTCCAGGTCTCGCCTCTGGGTGGAATTGAACTGAAAATATTGGTAGATCATTATGCATAATTCCTTCAACTGTAATATCGTTTAAGTTTATAAAACTCACTTTGACATCGTCAGGCAAACTTTCCTCTCTAACGGCAAATCCGTGGTTTTGAGAAGTTATATAAACTTTATCTGTTTTTAGGTCTTTAACTGGCTGATTTCCACCCCTATGACCAAACTTCATTTTGTATGTTTCTCCTCCAAAAGCTAAGGCTAAAAGTTGATTTCCTAAACAAATTCCTGTTATTGGCACCACTCCAATTAAATTTTTAATGCATTTAATAACTTCTTTTAACCTTGCAGGGTCTCCAGGACCGTTAGAAATTAAAACAAAATCTGGTTTATATTCCAATATCTCGTCATATTTTGTATTGTATGGAACTTGAACTACTTCGCAGTTTCTTTTAACCAAACTTCTTATTATATTTAACTTAACTCCACAGTCAATTAAAACACACCTTGCTTTTCTGTTGGTAGTTTTATGAATTATCGTTTCTTTAGTGGAAACTAATGGAACTAAATCAATATCTGATATATCTTTATATTTTTTAACTTTATCTAATAAATCTTTAATTTCCTCATCACTTATTTTTTCAGCAACTTTTAAACAACTTTTTACAACCCCTTTATCTCTAATGTTTCTTGTTAAGAATCTTGTATCAATATCCTGAATTCCAGGGACATCATACTCTTTTAAAAAGTCATCTAAGGCTTTATTAGTTACTTCTCTAACTACAAAGCCCTCTGCCTTTATTCCATCTGACTCAAACCATTCTTTTTTAACGCCATAGTTTCCTTGTAGGGGATAGGTCATCATTACAATCTGTCCTTTGTATGAAGGATCAGTTAAAACTTCCACATAGCCAGTCATAACTGTTGTAAAAACTAACTCTCCAAAAACTTCTTTTTCTGCTCCAAAACCTTTTCCTTTAAAGACAATTCCATTCTCTAAAACTAATACTGCCTCCATAATTTTCACCAAAATACCTATATAGCTTTGTGCAAAATAAAATAAATTTTATAAGGAAAATTTGAATGCCTTCCAAAAGGAAGGCATTCATTAATGCCTTATTTATTATAACTACTTTTGCACAAAGCTATAAACTATACACATATATATAGGATTAGGATAAATCATCTATACAGATCTTATATTGCATTATTATAGTTTATTATATAGTTTTGTTTATGTTATAATGTAGTAATGAGATTCGAATACCTCTCATAAGAAAGGTCTAATTTCTTCATTATTAATTTAAAAGCTTATATACACTCTCTATAAATGACATTAACTACAAAAAACATCCTATGTTGGTGAATAGATTATGGTTAAAATATTGGTTACAGATCCACTGCACGAAGAGGCTATAAAGATATTGGAAGAGATTGGAGATGTTGAAATTGCAACAGGATTGTCTAAAGAGGAGTTATTAGAAAAAATTAGAGATGTTGATGTTTTAGTTGTAAGAAGTGGGACTAAGGTTACAAAAGATGTTATTGAAAAGGCTGAAAAATTGAAAGTTATAGGTAGAGCAGGGGTTGGAGTTGATAACATAGATGTAGATGCCGCTACTGAAAAGGGGATTATTGTAGTTAATGCCCCAGACGCTTCATCAATCTCTGTTGCTGAACTTACTATGGGTTTAATGCTTGCCGCTGCAAGGAATATTCCACAAGCTACGGCATCTTTAAAAAGGGGAGAATGGGATAGAAAGAGGTTTAAGGGAATTGAGTTATATGGAAAAACTCTTGGAGTTATCGGTTTAGGTAGAATAGGACAACAAGTTGTTAAAAGGGCTAAGGCATTTGGAATGAATATTATAGGATATGATCCTTACATCCCAAAGGAAGTTGCTGAAAGATTAGGAGTTGAGTTGGTGGGTGATATAAATGAATTATGTAGGAGATCTGATGTAATAACACTTCATGTTCCTTTAACGCCAAAAACTAGGCATATTATTGGTAAAGAACAAATTGCATTAATGAAAAAGAATGCAATAATTGTCAATTGTGCAAGAGGAGGATTAATAGATGAAAAAGCACTATATGAGGCTTTAAAAAATAAAAAAATTAGGGCAGCAGCATTAGATGTTTTTGAAGAAGAACCTCCAAAGAACAATCCTTTATTAACCTTAGATAATGTTATTGGGACTCCTCATCAAGGAGCTTCTACTGAAGAGGCACAAAAGGCGGCTGGAACAATAGTTGCTGAACAAATAAAGAAAATTTTAAGAGGAGAACTTGCTGAAAATGTTGTAAATATGCCAAATATACCTCAAGAAAAGTTAGGAAAATTAAAGCCATATATGTTATTGGCAGAGATTATGGGTAATATAGTTATGCAGGTATTGGATGGATCAGTTAATAGAGTGGAAATTACTTACTCAGGAGAATTATCAAAAGAAAAAACTGATTTAATAAAAAGAGCCTTTTTAAAAGGATTATTATCTCCAATATTACTGGCAGGAATTAACTTAGTCAATGCCCCTGTTATCGCTAAAAATAGAAACATCAATGTAGTTGAAAATACTACATCAGAAGAAAAATATGGAAATGCTATTAAGATAAATGCTGAAAGTAATAATAAAAAGTTTTCAATTGTTGGAAGTATAATAAACAATAAGCCAGTTATCTTAGAAGTAGATGGATATGAAGTTAATTTTATTCCAGAAGGTGTTTTAGCAATTATTAAACACATAGATAGACCTGGCACAATTGGTAAAGTTTGTATAACTCTTGGAGATTATGGAATAAACATTGCAAGTATGCAGGTTGGTAGAAAAGAACCTGGAGGAGAGAGTGTAATGTTGTTAAACTTAGATCACACAGTTCCTGATGAGGTTATAGAGAAAATAAAAGAAATCCCAAATATTAAGGATGTGGCAATAGTTAATTTATAAAAAATTAAACTTTAATTTCAAATTTTTTAATTTCGTCAATATGCATTCTTTCTTTTAAAAACTCTTTTGGTATTAAATATAAATATTTTGGCTCATAAGGTTCTCCTTTTAATCCTAAAATAACTGCATTAATATTTTCAGGATAATTTAGTTTTATAATTTCATTAATTGGATATGTTTTTTTAAATATAGGATATACTTTGTATCCTTTAAAGTATATTCCATCCTCTTTTAACTCCGCCCCTACATTTTTCAGATAATATATAAAGGTTTTTGTAGTTTCATCTAAGTTATCTAAATTATTTAAGGAAATATTTTTTAGTTTATCTGAACTATCCTCTATCTCTATCCTCTTACCAAAGTTTATTTTTACATAGCCATTATTTGAAACATCTTCAATTTTTATCTTCTTTCTCTTAATTTTATACCATATTTTTTTGAAAAAACCTTTTACTTTGTATTTAAACAAAATATAGATTAAAAATACCCCCAATATTACTAAAAATAAAGGTAGCATCAATATAGCTAATATTAATAGAATTAAAAATATTATAAAACCTTCTAAAATTCCCAATCTATAAACTTTAATTTTCATATAAATCCCTCAAAGATTTTTTAATTAATCTTACATATTCCTCCTTTTTTGGAACTACGATAATTTTTTTAGATGGGAGTTTTATTGACGCCCTAAAATTATATTTTTTTGCAACATCTGTAACTATTTTGTTGTATTTATATAGCTCATTAAATAAATCTTCACTTAATTTTACATCTTCATCAGCATACTGCAAACAACAACCCTCCCTCCAAAAACCAAACTTGTCTCCAACTTCATGTGCCTTTTCTATTTCAATATTGTAGTATTTCATCAAATTTAAAACATCCTCATAAGATAATCTTATTAATGGTCTAAAAAATAAAATTTCCTTATCTTTACCTTTACTATACTTTTGAGGAACTGGTGTGAGTTCCATTTTGTTATAAACTACTTTTCCATAAACTTCTCTCAAATAGTTCATTACTGCCCCAGAAACTTTTTCAAGAGCAGAGTCTCCTGTCATAATGATTCTAATTCCCCTCTCTTTTGCTATATCTACTGCCTTATCTTTCATTATATTTTTGCATATTCTACAGATACTACTTCCTTTAGCTCCTTTAATCCTTTTTAGCAATTCGTTAGTTATATCGTAATAAATGACTGGGATATTGTATCTTTGAGAGATTTTTTCAACCATTTTTTTTGAGACATCCCAACTCCATTTATGGTAAAAATGTATTAATGCATCTATTTTTAGATTTAAATCTTTAGCTAAAGCTATTGCAGTTGAAGAATCCTTTCCACCACTTGCCATAACTACAATTTTTTCATTTAAGATATTCCTTTCTTTAAATTGCTCAATAATATCTTTTTTTAATTCATCCAAATTATTTAACTTTCTCTTATTTTTTGTCCATTCTGAAAACTCCATATTTTCACTATTTTATATCTTCCTATAAACATGAATATGCCTTATAAGTCCCTTATGAATGTATATCTTATAAAGACTTTCTAATTCCATATCATTAAGGTCTATTTTTTTAGGATAGGCAAAAACAAAATATCCATTCTTTTTAATGACATCTGGAAGTATTTTTAATATATTTTCAATTTCACCCTTCTTGGCTGTGGAAATCCCATAAGGTGGATCTGTCACAATAGCATCAACTTTTTTTATTCCCAACTCACTTAAAAAATCTTTTACATGTTTAGCATCTAACCTCTTAACCTTTATTACTTTATTTAGTAGATTATATTCTTCAAGGTTTATTAAAGTTCCAGAGGACATTCTCCAATCAATATCACAACCAATAAGTTTAGCCCCAATTAATCCCGCCTCAATTAAAAACCCACCAGTCCCACAGAATGGGTCTAAAATAATATCTCCCTCTTTTACTCTTGCTAAATTTACCATAGCCCTCGCTAATTTAGGCAATATACATCCTGGATGAAAATATTTTCTTAAATGAGGTCTATTTTTTTGAAAATATTCTCTATCTCTCATGCCTAATACATTTCCAATAATAAATGAATCCTTTAAGATAACTACTCTAACTAATACATCTGGCTTAGTTAAATTTACTTTAGCATTAGTTTTTAATTTTATAATTCCTCCTATCTCTCTCAATCTTTAAAGAATCTATCTTTTTTGTAAAATCATCTTTATGTAGTTTTAAAACTCTAACAGCAAATGATTTATTTTCATCAATATCTTGATAATATTCAATATTGTCAATAAATGATTTAAATGTATTAATAAAATCTTTTGTAATCTCGTCTATTAAGTTTATATCCCTATTTTCTAAATTATATCTAAAAATAACTCTATGTCCCTCATCTATATATCCACTTCTCTTAATTATTTCTTTAACTGGGCTATTTTCAGTTAAAACATATCTCTTTAACCTCTCAACATTTCCTTTATATTTATATATGTCCAACAATGCCATAAGCTCTCCATAAGGAAGTTCTTCATACTCTCCACTTAAAACATATCCAAACATATCAATCTCCTAAGTAGTTTTTTGATTTATTATAATATAGTTTTAAATTAAAAAATTAACTTCTATATTCTCCCTCTAACTTTAACATTGAATTTATTGCAATTATTCCAAATATCAGAGAAAAAATTCCAGATGTAAAGTCGCCAAATACTAAACTTATATATATTCCAAATATCCCTAAGCCCAAAATTACTGCAAATATGTATGCATAAGAGATATGACATACTAAAGACCTAAAAATAGCGATTATTAAAGATTTTTCTCCTTTTCCAATACCTTGAAATAACGCTGATGTTGTTAATATAAAGGGAGTAAAGATTAAGTATAATGGAATAATCCTTAACGCCTTAACTAACTCCTCGTGAATTCCCATTGAAATTTTAGTATAAGTAAATAAATACGCTAATATTGGTGAGAATAGAACTATTAAAGAAACTATAACAATCTCCATTAAAACTCCTATCTTTATAGTGTAAAAATATGCTGTTTTTAGTTTTTTAAACTCTTTTGCTCCATAAGATGCTCCTAAAACTGATGTAGCACCACTAGCTAATCCTAACATTGGAATAAATCCAAATTCAGTTATTCTCAATGCTCCTGTATATACAGCCAAATCTTTGCTGTCTCCAACTAACATAATTAACGATGTCATTATAAAAAAAGATACTGCAACAGTTAAATCTATAAATGATGTAGGGAGTCCTACTCTAATTAAGTCAGAAATAATCTTTAAATCTGGTTTAAAATTTTTTAAATTAACGGTAATGTAAGATGATTTTTTTATAAATAACTTATATGAAAGTATCAAAAGAGCTATAAAAACTGACAATATTGTGGCTATACTTGCTCCAATAATTCCTAAGTTCAGTTTGTAAATATATATTGGGTCTAAGATGATGTTTGAAACTGTCCCTACAATGCTCGCTATCATAACAATTTTTGTATTGCCCTCTCCTCTAAATATTCCATAAAGAGCGTCGCATAAATTAATTATAATAACTCCTAAAACTAAGATTTTAGAATATTCTACTGCCAAAGTTTTACACAATCCATAGGTTCCCATTAAACTAAATATACTATTAAGATTTGGATAAACTAATATAATAAACAAAATCCCCATAATAATTGCCAAAACAATTCCATGATTAGCCACTTTATTTGCCTCTTCTTTATTTCTTTCTCCTATTTTTCTTGATATTCCAGAACTTATTCCTATACTTAGACCCCAACTAATTGCATATACACTTATCAGTATAGGAAAACTCGCCCCTATAGCGGCTAATGCATTATATCCCAATCCAGAAACCCAAATACTATCTACTAAACTGTATATTGACTCAATAAATGTTGCAACAATTATAGGCTTAGAAACATTAATAACTGCCTTTTTTGGATCATCTAAAAGTATTTTAACACTGTCCATTTACTATCACCACAAAACAGTAAAGGATAAATATCACTTTCACATTTTAATTCTTTTTACTACACTCTAAAATCACTGTGATAAAAATGCCCAAACTTTTCATATATCATGCAAACCAATGTAATCCAAAAAAATGCACATCTCTAAAAATGGTTAAAATGGGTAATGCAATTTTATTAAAAAACCCTTATAAAGTTCCAAAAAACTCAATTATTTTAAATCCTTTTGCTGAAAAAGCAATATCTCCAGAGGATAAGAAAATCGTTGAAAAGTTTGGAATTACGGCCTTAGATTGCTCTTGGAAAGAGGCAGAATTAATATTTAAAAAATTTAAATTTAAAAATCAAAGAGCATTGCCATATTTAATTGCCTGCAACCCAGTAAATTATGGTAAGCCGTGTATGTTGTCAACCTTAGAAGCATTTATCGCCGCACTATATATAACTAACTTTAAAGAGGAGGCACTAAATTTAACTGGATGTTTCAAATGGGCAGAAACATTTATAAATGTTAATTACGAACTATTAGAAAGATATTCTCAGGCTAAAAATTCAACTGATATAATAAAAATTCAAGAAGAATATTTAAAAAATAAATGAAGGTGAAACAATGCCATTCGAAGAGGCAATGAAAAGATTATTTATGAAAAAAATATGTATGAGATGTAATGCAAGAAACCCATGGAGAGCTACAAAGTGTAGAAAATGTGGTTACAAAGGTTTGAGACCTAAAGCTAAGGAGCCAAGAGGATAAACGAATTATTTTTATTATTTTTCAAATCTTTTTTATTCTATCTTATTAATGTTTAAGTAAAATTGATAAACATTGATGTGCTCTATTTTTAAATTTCATTCATATATAATAATATTATTATAAATATATTATTACGAAATCTGAACCATTATTTTATTATAGTATTTAATTAATGTTAAAAATAAAAATATAATATAATGAGATGATACTATGAAAAATATTTTAAAATTAGTTGTAGTGTCATTAGTTATTTTAGGAGTTTTTTTCTCTGGGTGTGTAACTCAAAATACGGAGAATACTCAGACGCAAAATATACAAAGTAATCAGAACAACAACCAGATAACTCCCCAAAATCAAAATATAATAAGTATGTACAAAGGAAAAATAGTAGGAAATAATGGAGCAATAAATGATAGTTTAATGTGCAATATAATTATAGATATGCCCAAACAGACAATAAGTGAAGAAGAAAAAGAAGGATTAATTGAGATGAGAGAAGAGGAGAAATTGGCAAGAGATTTATATTTAACATTATACAATAAATGGAAATTGCAAATATTCAAGAATATTGCAAATGCTGAGCAAACTCACACAGATGCTATTAAATGTCTATTAAGAAAGTATAATATCACAGACCCAGTTAAAACTGATGAAGTCGGAAAATTCTCAAATCCAAAATTTGAAGATCTATATAATAAGTTAGTTGAAGATGGAAGTAAATCAGTTGTTGATGCATTGAAAGTTGGAGCTACTATTGAAGATTTAGATATAGCTGACTTACAACATTGGATAAATAAAACTGACAATGAAGATATAAAATTTGTTTATGAAAACTTAATGAAAGGTTCAAGAAACCATATGAGAGCCTTTATAAGAATGTTAAAACAATATGGTGCAAACTATACTCCTCAATATATAAGTAAAGAAGAGTTTGAGCAAATAATAAATACTCAAACTGAGAGAGGTTATGCCAAATAAGGTGAGGTAATATGAAAAAGTTATTTACTATTTTTTTACTTTTTTCGTTTCTTTTTTCAATATTAACATTATCTTTTGCATGGAATGACTGCCCCTATGGAAGAGTAAATTGCACATATCCAGGAGAATGTGGAAGGTATATAGATACTAATAATAATGGAATTTGCGACCACAGTGAGCCACCACCATCTAATGTAGAAAATAATGAAAATAATAATATTGTAATAGAAGATAATACAAATAATGTAAATATTGAACTAACTGAGGAATTTATTAATGAATATGTGACTTTATCAGGTAAAGAGTTAAGATTATACACTATTAAAGAAATTTGTGATAAATATGGAATAAATCCAAAATGTCTAAAAGAAAAATTAAATATTATTGATGTTTCTGATGATACTACATTTGATGAAATAAAAAAGATTTATGGAATTCCTCCAAGCGTAGTTAAGAAGGCAATAGTAGAATGTATGATTGAAGAGGGAAAAATTAAATTAAATGTAACTCAAAACATATCAATCAATAATTTAAAGACAAATACTGTAAATGAAGAAAATAAGAATGAATCAATTATTGATAAAATAGTATCTTTCCTATTCTCAACGATAAATTTAAGAGATATTTTACTTGGGTGGTTATAAATGGATAAAATTCAGATATTGAGAAAAATATCTCAAATTTTCTTTTTTATTTATTTTGTTTTCTTAACAAGTTTTTGTTTGTGCTTTTTTGGAATTATTGAGAAATTTATTTTAAAAGGAACTGTTGGGCAGTTGATTGTTAAATTAATTATTATTGTTGTTTTAACTTTATTATTGGGGAGGGTATTTTGTGACTGGATGTGTCCATTGGGATTTTTGTTTGAATTATCCTATAAATTAAGAGTAAAGATTTTTAAGATAAAAAAACTTCCTAAGGTTGATGAGAAAATTCACAATAAATTAATATATTTAAGATATGTAGTATTAATACCTTCTTTAATATTAACTTACTATTTATCGACTTATGCCTTTTGTCAAGTTTGTCCAATTGGATTTTTAACTAATCTTTATGGAACAGTTATTTCTCTTATAATTTTAATTGTCTTTTTAATTATTTCTTTCTTTATTCCAATGGCTTTTTGTAGGTATTTTTGCCCATTAGGTGCATTTTTATCGATATTTTCAATAAAGCCAATATTTCAACTAAAAACAAATGATAACTGCGTTAAATGTAAGTTATGTGAGTTCAAATGCCCGATGCAAATAAAAATAACTAAAAATCTTGACCAAAAAGAATGTGTAAGATGTTTTGAATGTAAAAGTAACTGTAAAAAAGAAGGTTTATCATTTTCTTATAAAAACTAATTATTTTATGAATAATTGGTTAAAAATCTTTTTATATTGTTAGAGATTTTAAATTTTTTTATTCTAATAAATATGGTGAAAATATGGACAAAATTCAAATATTGAGGAAAGTATCTCAAACATTCTTTTTTATAAGAGCATTATTAACTGGTTTTTATTTAAGTATAATTGGCTTTGTTTGGAAATTTATTTTTGGATATGGTAACTTTTCTAATTTTAGAATTATAGCCATTATATTGGCAATTATTGGTGGAAGAATATTCTGTGGATGGATGTGTCCTTTTGGATTCTTATTTGATTTAACATATAAATTGAGAGTAAAAATTTTTAAGATAAAAAAACTCCCAACGGTTCCAGAGTATATACACAATAAACTAAAATATTTTAAGTATTTTGTTTTAATTGTAGTTATTGTCTTAGGTTATACATTTGGATTTAAAGTATTTACTGATTTATATTTATTATCATACTCATTGTTGATTTTATTTTTGGTTTTAGGCTTTATTTATCCAAGATTCTTTTGTAGATATGTTTGTCCAGTAGGGGCATTGTTAAGTATATTTTCAAGAATTTCTATATTTAAATTAATACTAAATAAAGATAAATGTGTAGGTTGTAAATTGTGTGAGAGAAAATGTCCAATGCAGATAAAAATAGTAGATGT
This sequence comes from Methanocaldococcus lauensis, assembly GCA_902827205.1. GTDB lineage: Archaea > AGJL01 > Methanococci > Methanococcales > Methanocaldococcaceae > Methanocaldococcus > Methanocaldococcus lauensis. Next base: position 876,122 of record LR792634.1, read on the forward strand.
AGATGTTGATAAAATAAACCAGATGGAATGTGTAAGATGCTTTGAGTGTATGAGTGCGTGTAGAAAAGAAAGCTTATCATTTTCTTATAAAAAATAGTTATATTTTTATAATATTACTTATTTTTTATTTTCATCTTTTTTTTCTTCTTTACTTAGTTTTTCTTTAACATTTTCGATAATATTTTTTATTTTTTCAGTAGGCACTTTTTTAAATTGGGCATCTTTAATAGATATTATACATACATCTACATTTTCTGGTTTTATATCTTCATTAGCTTTTGTTAAAGCAGTAATAGCTAAATTTAAAGATTCATCTAAAGTTAAATCCTCCTTATATTCTTTTTCTAAGAACTCCATAACAACTGGTCTTCCACTACCGATTGCCGTTGCCTTATACTCAATTAAAGCCCCACTTGGGTCTGTTTCAAACAATCTTGCTTCATCTTTATCAATCCCAGCGAGTAATAGTGAAACTCCAAACGGTCTAACTCCTCCATGCTGAGTATATGCCTGCTTAATATCACAAATTTTCTTTGCTAACAATTCGATAGGAATTTCTTCACCATAAGTTAATCTATAAATTTGTGCCTCTAATCTTGCTCTGTCTATTAAAACTCTCGCATCAGCGACTAACCCTGATGTAGCTGCAGCAACATGATCATCAATTTGGAATATTTTTTCTATTGATCTAATTTTTACGAGTCTGCTTGTTATTCTCCTATCTACTGCTAACACTACTCCCTCTTTGCAAGTTATTCCTATCGCTGTAGTACCTCTCCTTACAGCCTCTCTGGCATACTCTACTTGATATAGTCTCCCTTCTGGACTGAATACTGTAATTGCTCTATCATAGGCACTGGGTGGAACCATTTGCATAATTTTCCCTCCAATATAATTGTTATTAATGGCTGATAAAATTAAACTTTATATATTAATAATTGTTTTTATTTTTTATTCTTTTCCTTCTATTGTTCATTATTTGTATGTTGTGTTTGCAAACTATGATTGTGTATGATAGTGTCATAACCGTAAATTATATATATGAGAAGTTAAGACAAATAATAAATGTAAATAGTGAAGGTGATAATCAATGAAGAAGGTAAATATATCAGATGAAGCTAAACAGTTTATCCTACATAAATTAAAAAAAGTAAATAAGGATACTATAATTATACACTTTGATGGTTTTGGGTGAGGAGGACCTAAATTTGGGATATCCATTGGACAACCAAACGAAAAAGATAAATTAATTTATGATAATGAATTTAAAATCTATATAGACCCTATCGCTGACCAATGGTTAGATGAAGTTACTCTTACTTTAAGAAGATCAATATTTGGAAAGTATATTAAAATAAAAGGTAGCGGAGAGTGCTAACTGGGAACCCTTTATGGGACCAGTTAGCAATGATTATTTTATTATTCTAACATCTCCAATACATCCTCCTTCTTTATCATTAAATACAAATACTGGGTTTAAATCTAACTCTTTAATCTCCTTATGTATATCCATAAATACTCCAATCTTTATTAAAGTGTCTATAATGAAGTTAATATCTTTTTTAGATCTACCTCTAACTCCTTCTAAAACTTTGTATGATTTTAATTCTTTTAACATTTGTATAGCAAAATCTCTCGTTATTGGTGAAATTCCAAAACTAACATCCTTTAAAACTTCAACAAAAACCCCACCTAATCCTACCATAATTACTGAACCAAATATATCATCTCTTTTTCCACCTACAATAATCTCTATTTTATCTCTATCTATAAACTCCTCAACTAAAACTCCTTCTATAATTAAATTATCAATATTGTTCTTTTTAGCATACTCTTTGGCATTGTTTATTAATTTTTTAAAAGCCTCTTTAGGATTTTTTGGATTTATTATTACTCCCCCAGCCTCTGTCTTATGCAATATTTGAGGAGAAACAATTTTCATCACACATTTACCTAATTTTTTGCAATACTCTAATGCTTCATCTTCATTTTTAGCTAAGTATCCCTTAGGAACTGGAAAACCATAAATAGATAGCAATTTTTTTGCATTATATTCATTAGGATTTTGTAATAGTTGATTAATAATTTCTTTATTATTTTTAGTTATCTTTAAAAATTCTTCTTTAACTTTTTCTACATATTCGTCATAATCTTCTTTAACTTTTATTAAACTGTATTTGTATAATTTATAGAGGGCTTTAACACCATTTTCTGGAGTTAGGTATGCTGGAATTCCATTCTTCCTTAAATAACTTTTAGCCCCTTTAACTGAAACTCCTCCTACAAATGAGGTAATCAATGGCTTATTTTTTAAAGATCTGTGAGTATTTCTAACTTCTACTATTGATTTAGCAACTTCTAATGGCTTAGTCATTTCCTGTGGAGTTAAAATAACTAAAAGTCCTTTAATATTTTTATCTTCAGATAGAACTTCTATAACTTTTTTGTATCTTTCTGGTGTAGCATCTCCAATTATATCTAATGGGTTTGATATATTGGCAGAAGGTGGGAGAATATCTTTAAGTTTATCTACTGTTGTATCTTCAAAATTTGGCAATTTCATATTATAATCAACACAACTATCTGCCGCTAAGACACCAAAGCCCCCAGCGTTTGTTATTATTCCAATATCGTTAGAATCTATAACTGGCTGAGTTGAGAATAAATGAATTAGATCAACTAACTCCTCAAATGTATATGCTCTAATAATTCCAGATTCTTTAAAAGCAGCTTCATAAACAACATCCTCTCCAGCTAATGAACCTGTATGAGATTTTGCCGCCTTTTTACCCATTTCAGTCCTTCCAGATTTTAGAGCAATTATAGGTTTCTTTTTAGACAATTCTTTAGCAACCTTTAAAAATCTCTTATCTTTTAGTCCCTCAATATATAAAACAACTAATTTTGTATCCTCATCATCTTTAAAATATTCCAATAAATCACTTTCTTGAATATCTACTTTGTTTCCAATGCTAACAACCTTAGAAAATCCTATATTCAACAATGGAGCAATGTCTAATATGGCATTTAAAACAGCCCCACTTTGTGAAATTATTGATATATGTCCTTTTGGTGGAAATATTTTTGCAAATGTAGCATTAAGGTTTATTTGAGTGTTCATTATACCCAAACAATTAGGACCTATAACTCTTATATTATATCTTTTTGCAATTTCTTTAATTTTCTTCTCTAATTCATAATTTCCTACTTCTGAAAATCCTGCTGTAATTATTACAGCCCCTTTAACTCCTTTTTTTCCACACTCCTCTAATACTTTAGGAACTACAATATTTGGAACTACTATAACTGCTAAATCTATCTCATCATCAATGTCTAAAACTGACTTGTAGCATTTCATTCCAAAGATTTCATCATATTTTGGATTTATAGGATAAACTTTTCCATTAAAATCTTTTAAGTTTTTCATTATTGCATAACCAACTTTTCCTTCAATTTTTGAAGCTCCAATGACAGCAACTGATTTAGGATAAAAAATGTATTTTAAACTCATACATTATCCCCCACAGAACTTGGTAAAATTTTTATACTATTTTCACTTTATTTTTTCTTATCCTACATTTATATTGGTTATAGTATATAAAATTAAATTTATTTAAAGATTTAAAATAAAAAATTTAATTTAAAATACAAAACACGAGAATTTTAGGGGGTGGTTTCATTGAGATTAAAGGCAATAAAAATAACAAACAGATATGGAACATTCTTCATGTGTCCAAGATGTGGAAAATTGTTTAAATACTCTAAGGATTATACTAAGCATGTTAATAAGGCTCATAAACATTTATTTAAAAAAAATAAGGAAGAATAAATAAAATTTTATTCTTTATACACAAGGTTTCCTTTTTCATCTTCAACTATTTTTGGATGCAATTTTAAAAAAGATTTTATTGCTGGGGATATATTCCATTCTATGCCATAAATAAGTTTGTCCCAATTTTCAATAAATCTTTTTTTACCTAAAACCTCATCTAATTTTCCACTCAATTTTTTAATAACTATTTTGTCCTTACTAAAACTTTTTATTTTATAAACTCCTCTTTTAGTTTTTGAATAGAATATTTTATCTTCATCATAATAACTTTTTGCTATTTCTAACAACTCTCCCCAAACCTTTTTAGCCCTCAAAATATCACCAATTGATTTTTAATTTTAATAATTTATAAATGCCTGCAAATATAAAATCTTTATTTAATAATTTGGTGATTATTATGTATATCTTAATAAAGAAAAGAAAAGAAGAAAGTGAGAAAAATTTAAAAGAAAAATTAAAAAAATACAGAAAAAAATTAAGAGACAGTAGAATTAAAGAAAAACTAAAAGAGATGCCTTTAAATATGAACAAATATTTGTCTAACTTATACACTGGAGGAGAAATTAAAAAGTATCCAGAAGATTTTATTGTTGAGGAAATAACTCCCGAAGGAATTATTTTAGAGGTTGGTAAAAGTATAAAATTTAAAGATGAGGAAAATTGGAAAGGAAATTACATACATTTTACATTAGAAAAAAGAAACTGGACGACTTTGGATGCGATTAGAGAAATAGCCAATAGAGTTGGAAAGCAAAGAAAACATTTTGGATTTGCTGGAAATAAAGATAAATATGCCATAACTACTCAAAGAGTAGGTTGTTTTAATGTAAAGTTGGAAGATTTAATGAAAGTTAAAATTAAGGGCATTGCGTTGAGAGATTTCCAAAAGACAAATAAAAAAATAAGATTAGGAGATTTGTGGGGAAATAGATTTACTATAAGAGTTAGAAATCCAAAGATTAAAGGAGAAGAGTTAGAGAAAACTTTAAATGAGTTGTGTAAATTAAAATACTTTCTAAATTACTATGGAATTCAGAGATTTGGAACTACAAGACCTATAACTCACATAGTTGGAAAATTTATAATAGAAAGAGATTGGGAATCTGCTTTCCATTTATATTGTGGGACTCCATTACCTTATGATGATGAGAAATCAAAATTAGCGAGGGAATTAGTAGATGAAGAAAACTTTAAAGAGGCATATAAAAAATTTCCAAAATGTTTCTTTTATGAGAGGAGAATGATTAAAGCATATATGGAAACTAAAAATTATAAAGAGGCATTTCTATATTTGCCTCCATATTTAAGATGTATGTTTATAAATGCATATCAATCCTATCTTTTTAATGAAATAATAAATAAAAGATATGAATATGGTTTTGAACCTTTAGAGGGAGATATATTAATTGACAATATCCCAACTGGGGCGTTATTTGGATATAAAACAAAATTTGCCTCTGGAATACAAGGAGAGATTGAAAGAGAAATTTATGAAAGAGAATATTTAAAACCAGAAGACTTTAAAATTGAAGATTTTGGCTCGTTTATAGGAGATAGAAGAAAACTTGTAGAAAAGATATACAATATGAAATATTGGATTGAAAATGATAGTTATGTTTTACAGTTCTGTTTAAAAAAAGGCTCTTATGCCACATCTGTTTTAAGAGAGTTTATAGAAAAAAAGATTAAATAAAAAATTCACTTTTTGATTTTTAAGAAATCTCCTAATGTGAAGCCTTCTTCATCTCCACTACCATAGTATGTTCCAACATCTGATACATTTTCAGTTAAGGTTATTTTTAATTCTTTTTCTAATATTTTAATTTCTTTTTCATTTGGCTCCAATTCATACCTTTCAAATTTGTGTAAAGTTGATGCTTTCATTTTAAGTTTTTTTGCGAGTTCTTCAACACTCAATCCCAATTTTTCCCTTGCTCTTCTTATAACATCACCATAATCTTCTCTTAACATTGGCAAACTGTCTAATAAATCTCTCGTTCTTCTCTTTTTAACTACATTTTTAGAGTATGAAGATGTTGTAAATGATGTAACTGTTGAAGGTTTTTTACCAATTCTTGAATATGTTTTTGGACTCTTTCCAAATTTTGCACAAACCTTACAAACTTGCATTTCAGTCCCTTCAATTCTTACAGTATATAGTTTATCTACAAGTTTTCCGCACAACTCACACATTTTCATAATACTATCCCTCAAAAGTTTAATAACATTTATATACTAAGTCATTGGATATTTTTATTTAACTACTTTTAATCTTTTGTCTATATATTGATTGTGGTGAAATTATGGAGAGGGAAAAGTTAATAAAGAAACTTCTTCACACTATGCATCACACAGAGGAGCATTTTGAATCAATAATTAACCAATTAAAAGACATAGGCTTAGATACTGAGGAATATGATGATTTATATAAAAAATTAAAAGAGATAAATGAAAAGATTAAAAAAGATCTTAATATTTAATAAAAAATCCTTTCCATAGATATCGGTTTATATAACCTATGTTATTAACCACAATATGCTTTATAAAGATAAAATTATCTACTAACAAAAATACAAAGCGAAATAAAGTGGATTAAAATGGATGCTCTAATTATGGCTGGCGGTAAAGGATCGAGGATGGGATACATAGAGAAACCATTAATTAAAATAAAAGATAAACCACTAATATCTTATGTAATCCAACCTTTATTAGAGTCAGATAAAATAAACAAAATATATATTGCTACATCGCCAAATACTAAAAACACAAAAAAATTTATTATCTCAAATTATAAAGATTATAAAAATATTAAAGTTATTGAAACTTCTGGTAATGGCTATATAGAAGACTTAAATGAGTGCATAAAATATTTTTCAAAACCATTTTTAGTAGTAAGTTCTGATTTAATTAATCTAACATCAAAAATTATTAATAGTATAGTGGATTACTTTTACTATGTTAAATCTAAAAATCCAGAAATTGAGTCATTATCTGTAATGATTCCAAAAAATATATATAGTAAATATACAAATCCAACAATAGATTTTAATGGCTTAATCCCAGTAGGAATAAATATACTGTCTCCAAAGAGTGGATATCAAAAAGAGAAGATTATGGTCATTGACGAACTAATAATTAATGTTAATACACCTGAAGATTTGAAATTTGCTGAAAATTTTTTGAAAAAAAGATGGATGAAGGGGGATTATGGAAATTATAAGAAGAGATAAAATGCCTGCAAAATTATTATTTGGAAGAAATGTAATAGGTAATATGGGAAGTATTATTGGAGTAGTTAGAGATATTATATTCGATGAAAAAATAGGAAAATTGGTTTCTTTAGAAATTGAACCTTCTGAAAATAGTCCAATAAATGTAGAAGAGGGAAAGTGTGTTTTAATTCCTTATAGGCTCGTAACTGCGGTTAAAGATGTTTTTGTAATAGATGAAAAGAACTTAAATAAAGTAACTATAAAGCCCTCTACTCGTTAAAAATCTATTTTTGTGGTGCATAATATGGAATTTACAAAGATGCACGCTCTTGGAAATGATTATATAGTTATTAATGAATTTTACGGAGAGAAAGTTAAAGAAAATGATAAATCGCAATTTTCAAGGAAAATATGTAGGAGAGGTTTTTCCGTAGGAGGAGATGGAGTTATATTCATACAAAAGCCAACATCTGATGAATACGATGTAAGATTTAGGATTTTTAACAGTGATGGCTCTGAGGCTGAGATGTGTGGAAATGGTATAAGATGCTTTTCAAAGTATGTTTATGAGAGAATTATTAAAAAAAATCCTTTAAAAGTAGAGACTAAGGGAGGTTTAAGAATCTGTGAAATGGAAATTGAAGATGATGAGGTTAAAAAAGTTAAAGTTTATATGGGAGTTCCAAAATTTAAATTAAAAGATATTCCAATGAAAATTGAAGGTTATAAAGAAGATGATGAATTTATAGATGGAGAGTTAAAATTAAAAAATCCTTATCTACCAAAAGTTAAATTGAGTGTAGTTAATGTAGGAAATCCTCACGCAGTTATATTTGTTGAAGATAATAACATTGACCTAAATTTTGTTAAGAAATATTTAAATGTTATTGGAAAAGAAATTGAAAATCATCCTGTATTTCCAGAGAGAATTAATGTCCATTTTGTAGAGGTTTTAAATCCTAACGAGATTAGAATTGTTACTTGGGAGAGAGGAGCTGGATACACAACAGCGTGTGGAACAGGAACTACGGCTTCAGTTATTATAGCTCACAAACTTGGTAAAACAAAGAATAAGGTTTTAGCACACTTAGATGGAGGTAATTTGGAGATTGATATTAAAAACGATGGAGTTTATATGATTGGAGATGCCGTAATTGTATATGATGCTAAATTAATAAATATTGGCTGGTAAATTATGGAAGATTTTAAAACAGATGTTGTTGTAGAATATAAAGGGAAGGTAATAACTCCAAACCAAATAAAACTTTTAAAATCTTTGCAAAAAACTAAATCACAGAATGAAGCGTCTAAATTGTTAAATATAAATCCATCCTCTTTTAATATTCAGTTGAAAAGGTTAGAAAAGAAATTGGGAGTTAAACTATATTACTCTACTCCAAATGGGACTATTTTAACTGAGGATGGATTAAAAATTTTGGAAATTTATGAATTTAGTAAAAAAAGATTAAACAATAGCTTTTTTACTGTCTCTGGATTTGTTAGTGGAGAAATTGCTAAAATATTATTTGAAAATCCAATAATAACATCTTTTGACAATGCCTTAAAACTATTAAAATTAAACTTTGTAGATATATTGGGAGTTGATGACAGTTACTGGGTTTTTAGATTAAATGATGAAAGATTCTTGAAGTCAGAGATTGGAAATTTTGATTTTAACATATTCTTAGTTGTCTATGACCACTTTGTGATGGTTAGTAAAAAAGAGTTTGACTACAAAAATTTAGTAGGAGTTAGATATAGTTCTCATAGAATAGTTTATAATATCTTAAAGAAAGAAGGAATAAATTTTAAAGTAAAAATTAGGACTAAAAATCCTTTTAAGGCAATAGAGTTGGTTAATGAAGGTTACAGCTTATTTTTAAACGAAAGTTTATTAAAATATGTTGATGACAGTTTTAATGTTGAATATCCCAAATTCTATGAAAAAACTATACATGGAATAAACTTTATAAGTTTAAATAGGGAGATAAAATTAGATAAAGATTACATTAAAAAAATAAAAAAATTAGGTTTTAAGTATGAATGTATTTGATAAATTTGCTGAGGAATACGATAGATGGTTTGATGAAAACCCTTTAATTTACAATGCAGAAATTGAGTGTTTAAAGAGGCATATACCAAAAGGTAAAGGTTTAGAAATTGGTGTAGGCACTGGAAGATTTGCAAAACCATTTAATATAAAGATTGGAGTAGATATATCAAAAGAAATGGCTAAGATTGCTGAAAAAAGAGGAATAAAAGTAATTATTAGTAGTGGAGAGAATTTACCTTTTAATGACGAAGAATTTGACTTTGTATTAATAAATACTGTTTTGGAGTTTGTAGAAGATCCTAAAAAAGTTTTAGAGGAGGCAAAAAGAGTTCTAAAGAAGGGAGGGAAAATTATAATAGGAATCATAGATAAAGATAGTTATTTAGGGAAAATTTATGAGGAAAAAAAGAAAAAAAGTAAATTTTACAAAGATGCAAAATTTTTATCTGCAAAAGAAGTTATAGAGTTCTTAAAAGAACTAAAATTTAAAAATATAAAGGCAACTCAGACACTTTTTGAAGATGAATATAGAAAATATGAGATTAAAGAAGGTTATGGGGAAGGTGGCTTTGTAGCAATATCTGCATATAAATAAATTTGAGGGATTTTAATGGAAAAAGTTTTAAATGTTTTGAAGGATTTTGGTATAAAAGAACTTAGACCTCCTCAAAAAAAGGCATTAGATAGAGGTTTATTAGATAATAAAAATTTTCTGATTTCTATCCCAACTGCCTCTGGAAAAACGCTAATTGGAGAAATGGCATTAATAAATCATCTTTTAGATGAGAACAAAAAACCAACTGGTAAAAAAGGAATATTTATAGTTCCATTAAAGGCATTAGCATCAGAAAAATATGAAGAATTCAAAAATAAATATGAAAAGTATGGTTTAAGAGTAGCGTTATCAATTGGAGATTACAGTGAGGAGGAAGATTTAAGTAATTACGATTTGATTATAACCACTGCAGAAAAACTTGACTCTCTTTGGAGGCATAAAATTCCTTGGATTAATGATGTTTCAGTTGTAGTTGTTGATGAAATTCATTTAATCAATGATGAATCGAGAGGAGGGACGTTAGAGATTTTATTAACTAAATTAAAGGAATTGGATATTCAAATTATTGGCTTGTCTGCCACAATTGGAAATCCTGAGGAATTGGCAGAATGGTTGAATGCTGAACTTATAGTTGATGATTGGAGACCAGTTGAGTTAAAAAAGGGGATTTATAAAGATGGAGTTATAGAGTATTTAAATGGAAATTGTAAGAGGATAAAAGTTGAAAATAATGATATATACAGTTTAGTAGTTGATTGTATAAAAGATGGGGGATGTTGTTTAATATTTTGTAATACGAAAAAAGGGGCGGTTAATGAAGCAAAAAAATTAAATTTAAAGAAATTTTTAACAGATGAAGAAAAGATGAAATTAAAGGATATTGCTGAAGAGATTTTATCAATATTAGAACCACCAACTGAAATGTGTAAAACCTTGGCTGAATGCATTTTAAATGGAGTAGCATTTCATCACGCTGGTTTAACCTATCAACATAGGAAAATTGTTGAAACTGCTTTTAGAGAGAGGTTAATTAAGGTTATTTGCTGTACTCCTACACTCTGTTTAAATGCAAATACTGAAATATTACAAGAAAGTGGATTTAAAAAGATTACAGACTTGAATAAAAATGAAAAGGTATTTGCATTGTGTGGAAAGGAAATAAAACCAGTTAGCGGATGGAAAATTCACAAAACTCCACAGCATGAGTATAATATTGTTGTAAAAACAGTAAATGGATTAGAAATTACTACAACTCCTAACCATATATTTTTAGTAAAGAATGAAAAAGAGATTCGTGAAAAAGAAGCAAGGGAGTTAAAAGTTGGAGATTATGTGGCAACTGTTGATAAGATAAGAATTAAGGAGAAAGATATTGGTTTATCTAATGGAGACCTTTACTTCATTGGATATTTTATAGGAGACGGCTACACAGGAGTTATAGAGAAAAATGTGTTTAAAGGCTGTCCTGACCTTGCATTTAATCCAAAATATCCACCAAATTTTGATGACTCTGAACTTCACAAAAAATATTTTTTGAAATGTAGGATATCAAAAGGTGTTGCTCATTATAGATATTCAAAAAAGCTAAGAAAAATTTTTAATAAATTAAATTTACTCACAAAAGATAACAAAAATATTGATGCATTTTGTAATCTTCCGTTGGAAAAGTTATCATACCTTATTGCAGGATTGTTTGATAGTGATGGATATATAAAAAATAGAAAAAATATCGAGTTTTACTCAATATCTGAAAAGCTTATCAAGAAGTTGCAGTTTGTATTATTAAGATTTGGAATTCACAGTAGTATTAGAAAAAAGAAAACTAAATGTAAAGACATTTATGTATTGACAATTAGAGACTTTATAAGTATAAAAAGATTTTATGAAAATATTCCACTAAGGCATAAGGAAAAAAGAAGAAAATTAGGAGAAATTATAAAAAGTAAAGAAATATCTAAAAAAGAATGTTATGATGGAGATATATATTGGAGTAAAATTAAGGAAATTAAAAAAATAAAAGTAAATGACAAATATGCTTACGACATAGAACTGCCTGATGATGGGAGTAATAGCCATTATATTGTGGCAAATGGGTTTATAGTGCATAATTCTGCTGGAATAAATTTGCCTTGTAGAAGAGTTATAGTCAAAGATTTGATGAGATATACAAATAGAGGTTTAAGATATATTCCAATTATGGAAGTTCAACAGTGCATAGGCAGAGCTGGAAGACCTGGATTAGATCCTTATGGTGAGGGAATAATTATAGCAAAAGGTGATAGAGATTATTTGAGGGCGTATCAGATATTAACCCAAAAGCCAGAGCCAATATATTCAAAACTGTCAAATCAGGCTGTGTTAAGAACTCAACTTTTAGGATTAATATCTACTGGATATATTAAGGATGAGTATGATTTAGAATCATTTATAAGAAATACATTTTATGCTTATCAATATGGAAATTTAAGAGAGGTTGCTAAAAATATTTACGAAGTAATTAATTTCTTAGAAGAGAATGAGTTTATTGTTGATTTTGTTCCAACAGAATTAGGAAAAAGAATTTCTGAACTTTATATAGATCCATTGTCTGCCAAATATATTATAGATGGATTAAAAGAGATGGAAAAAGAGGAAGATTTATATTATTTATACTTAGTTTCAAAAACCTTAGAGATGAGACCAAATTTAAGAGTTTATAGATCTGAAGAGTTAAATCTAATCAGTGAAATGGAATATTTGGGTATAAAAAACTTTGATATAGAAGATTTAGAGGCGTTTAAAACTGCAAAAATGCTTTATGATTGGATTAATGAAACTCCAGAAGAGAAAATTTTAAATAAGTATAAAGTTGAGCCAGGAATTTTAAGATACAAGGTAGAAAATGCTGTTTGGATTATGCACGCTTTAAAGGAAATAGCTAAGATACTAAATAAAAATACTGAGGTTCCTGAAAAGTTAGAGATAAGATTAGAATATGGGGCTAAAGAGGATATTATTGAGCTATTAAACATAAAATATATTGGAAGAGTTAGAGCAAGAAAATTATACAATGCTGGAATTAAATCTATCGATGATATAATAAATAATCCTTCAAAAGTCGCTCAAATTATTGGAGAAAAAATAACTAAAAAGATTTTAAATGAGTTGGGAGTTAAATATGGACAGCAAAAATTATTATAAAAAGAACAAAATTTATATATTGGATTCTTGTAATATACTACTACTAAATAATAAAATATTAAACAAAAATAAAAAATGGAGGGAGAGAAGATTAAGGCAATCTTAATTTTAAGAAAAGATCATAAAAATGATAATAAAAGTATGGAGGAATTGGTAGAATTAGCAAGTGTTCTTTATGAGCCTGTGGAAACAGTAATTCAAATAAGAAAACCAGATCCAAAATATCAAATTGGTAGTGGATTAGTAGAAAAGTTATCTAAAAAAATTAAAGAAAAAAATATTGACATTGTTATATTTGGAAATAAATTAACTCCTTCACAAAAATACAACTTAGCAAAAAAATTTAAAGTAGAGGTTATTGATAAGATTGAACTTGTTTTGAGAATATTCTATAAGCATGCGAGAACTAAAGAGGCACAATTGCAGGTTAGATTGGCAGAGTTGCAGTATGAACTACCAAGGGCGAGGGAAAAGGTAAGATTGGCTAAGATGGGAGAACAGCCGGGATTTGGAGGTTATGGAGATTACGAAGTTGAAAAATACTATCAAAAAATAAAAAGAGAGATAGTTAATATAAAAAGAAAATTAGAAAAGGTTAAGGAGCATAGAAAAATAACAAGAAAAAGTAGGGAAAAATTTGATTCCGTTGGATTAATTGGTTACACAAATGCAGGAAAAACAAGTTTATTAAATGCTTTAACTGGAGAAAGAAAAGAAGCAAAGAATCAAGTTTTTACAACATTAACTACAACTACAAGGGCTATAAAGCATATTAAAAGAAAAATATTGGTTACTGATACTGTTGGTTTTATAGATGATCTACCACCATTTATGATTGAGGCGTTTTTATCTACAATAGAGGAAAGTGCAAATAGTGATGTAATATTAATTGTTGTAGATGCCTCTGATGAGATTGATGAAATTAGAAGAAAGTTAAAGGTATGTCATGAAATTTTAAGTAAAATTAACTGTAAATCTCCTATAATAACTGTATTTAATAAAGTAGATAAAATAACTGAAAAAAAGAAGAGGTTAATTTTAGAAAAGTTAGACAGATACATTGTAAATCCTATATTTGTGTCTGCAAAGTATCACATAAATATAGATTCATTAATTGATATTATTATGGATAAGTTAAATCTTTCAATTGGAACAATAGAAACAGATAATCCTAAATTAGTATCTTACTTATATGAAAACACTGAAATTATTGAGGATATTATAGATGATAATAAGCATATTATAACATTTAGAGCAAAAGAAAGAGATGTAAATAGAATTTTAAAAGTGGCTAATTAAAAGGTGATTAATTTGGATATATTGAAAAATCTACCTGTTACAGATAACCATATTCACGTTGATGATGTTAAGGGTTATGGAGCCATAAAAGTGGCTAAAATATTCTATAATGCTGGAGGAAAGGTAATGATAGTTTTAAACAAGCCAACATTTGATGGAGATTTAACAAGATCAATGGATATTTTAGTTAGAGATGTAGAGAAAATAAATAAAGAAACTCCTGTTAAAGCCTTTGGATTGGTAGGAGTTCATCCTGCTGAATTATCTTATCTAATGAAATTTATGAGTTTGGAGGAAGCAAAAGAAAAAATTATTAATGCTTTGAATTATGCAAAAAAACTTGTGGAAGAGAATGATTTTATTGTAGGTATTGGTGAAGTTGGAAGGCCACATTATAAAGTTAATGAAGATGTTTGGAAAACTTCAAATGATATTTTAAAATATTGTATGTCTTTGGCGAAAGATTTAGACTGTGCTATACAGATTCACGCGGAGAGTTCTACAGAAGAGCAATTTAAGGAGTTTTCTGAAATGGCAAAAGAAGTTAATTTAAATCCTGAAAGAGTTGTGAAACATCACTGTGGAAATATGGTAGTAGAAGGAGAAAAGTATGGTATATTTCCATCAATTTTAGCTTCAAGAGTTAATGAGGATGTTGTTAAAAAATCTCTAAGATTTGTAATGGAAACTGACTATATCGACGATTTAAAGAGACCTGGTGTTGTTTTGGGGATAAAAACAGTTCCAAGAGTTACAAGAAAGTTACTTGAAAAAGGAGTTTTAGATGAAAATAAGGTTTATAAAATTCATAAGGAAAATATAGAAAAGATTTATAAGATTGATTTAAACTTTTAAGTTTATTTACTTTTTATCTTCTTTTAACATTTCATTAATCTCTTTTTCCATAATGTGCCCTTCTACTATAACATCAACATTTTTAACTCCTTCTAAGGATTTAACAGCATCTTTTGCTTGAAATGCCATTGCCATAACACTCATACAGGCAGGATTAGTTGGAATTAATTTAAATTTAACATTTCCTTCTTCATCAACTTCTAAATCTCTAACTAAGCCCATATCTACAATACTTATTCCCATGTGTGGGTCTGCAACTGTTTTTAGAGCCATTATAACATCTTCTTTAGTAACCATAATTACACCTCATTTTTTATTTTTAATTTATGGATACCCTTATAAATATTTTATTTGGGTTGTTTTAATGTTTTAAATATTGTGGAAAATATAAAGATTTCTTTTAAACTATTATGTAAGTATTATCTCATTTTATATACCTTTTTTATATAATTTAAAATTTATTCATAATAATTAATACCAATCTTGGAAATTTTTAGGAAATATAATAATAAATCATAAAAAAATTAAATTTTTCTTATTATATATTAAGATTCTATAAATATTTAGAATTATTATAATGATTTTTTGATATTTTTATTATTTTGTAATAAAAATTTTAGAATTTACCGAGAGTCGTTATTACTTTTAAAATATATGTAAATATAGAAATCTATGGATTTTTATGATACTAAAATAAAATTAAAAATTTAAATGTTTCCATCCCCTTAGGGGTCTGAGTTTTAAACCCATAGGGCTCCGCCCTATTGGGATACCCGGGATGCATTGCCTCGCAATGCTCGGCAATGCCTCTTAATTAATATTATTTTCCCCTTAGGGTCTGATTTTAGACTATCAGTATTGATGTTAATTATATGTGTTCGAGAGGAAATCATTTTCCATCCCCTTAGGGGTCTGATTTTAGACGTTTTTAATCTACTATTAGCATTAATAAACAAATTATGTTTCCATCCCCTTAGGGGTCTGATTTTAGACACTTCATGTATTTTGCCTAAAATTCCAGTTTCTCTGACTTCGTTTCCATCCCCTTAGGGGTCTGATTTTAGACTTGTATGCCCAAGTATGAAATCTATCAAATATTGGTTTCCATCCCCTTAGGGGTCTGATTTTAGACAAGGACTTGGAGTGACATCAGTAACATCAGAAGATAAAAAAGTTTCCATCCCCTTAGGGGTCTGATTTTAGACGCGATGAATTAATTAAATGTGCTGTAATATCTGACGAGTTTCCATCCCCTTAGGGGTCTGATTTTAGACGGAGAACATGAAACTAAAAGAAGAAGTAGCTGAACTAAGGTTTCCATCCCCTTAGGGGTCTGATTTTAGACGGGTGATTTCGCAATGGTTAATAGATATAACAGTGTAAGTTTCCATCCCCTTAGGGGTCTGATTTTAGACTATAGTCTTCTATAATCTTTCAAAGCGAGCCACAAGTGTTTCCATCCCCTTAGGGGTCTGATTTTAGACTAGACAGTTTCTTTATTCCTTACTACAATGCATTAAACAGTTTCCATCCCCTTAGGGGTCTGATTTTAGACAAAAAAGATAATGAACTTGCTGATTTTGATGACTTGTTTCCATCCCCTTAGGGGTCTGATTTTAGACTGAAAGGGGATACTGGATATTATGGGAACTGCTAGTTTCCATCCCCTTAGGGGTCTGATTTTAGACAGTCTATTATACCAAATGTGTCTGTTGTTATGTCGTTTCCATCCCCTTAGGGGTCTGATTTTAGACATATTTACTCAAATAATTGGCTATGTTATTGGTTTGTTTCCATCCCCTTAGGGGTCTGATTTTAGACAGGGCATAATTTGAAGAAATAAACTTTTAAAATTACTTTATTATGCTTCTTTGTTAGGGGGTTATAGTTTGGAGGGTCAGTAACCCTTGTTATTTATATACCTCCGAACTTATATATAAACTTTTCTATTTTTATTTATTTGCTTAAAAATCCTTTAAATTTTTAATATCAACCTTTTTATCGGGGAAAATTGAAGATAAAAATAAACTATCAAAATCTCCTAAAAATCTCAATAATTTAATAAAACCAAATATTCAAATTAATCAAAATAGACGACCCTCCGAAATTTAATAAAATCTTTTAAAATTTAAAAATATTAAATTAAAATCCTCTAAATCAAAAAATAACAATTTTTAGCAAGGGAGGAGAGATTATAAAAAAGAATATATTGTTTCGATTGGTGGATTTTATGCCTATAGAGATACTGTTGCTGTTTATAATCTGATAAAAAGATTTCTGGAACTGTTTCCGTTCAGTCCAAAGTCTAATGAACCTACAGAGAACTTGGTAATCTCGATGAATCTGTAGGTTGAGAACGACCCATTTCTATAGCTATCAGTTTACCATAAATTAAATTATTATTAATTTATTTTATTAATGCTATGAAAATAGGAAACGGATAGAATAAACTTTTATTCAACTATTGCTGATGCATAGCCTACAACTGAGGAATAGTCTCCAGTAATATCCCCAGAAGTATAATAACATAATAACTCTGATTTTGTAGCTCCTAAAATTTTCATGGCTCTTAACATTGCTATTACTGGTCCATATCCACACATTGATATATTATAGTTTATAACATCTTCATATAGGTCTTTTTCATTCATTTCCAATATGTGTTTAATTACTATAGCATCCTTTTTTGAAGCTATTTCTTGCGGTTCATAATGGCTTAGATCTGAAGAGGCAATTATTATAACTCTTCTATTTAACTCTTTGGCAATCTTAGCTATAAAATATCCAACCTCTACTGCTGTTTCGTAATCTTGAAACATCATACATATTGGAACTATTTTAAACTTGGCAATGTTTAACAATTCCAAGTGCTTTAAAAATGGCAATTGAACCTCAATAGAATGCTCATTCAAATGAGCAGTTTCATCTAAATCAACAATTTCACATTTTCTCCAAAGCTCTTCAACAAATTCCTCGTCACATTTTACATCTCCCAAAGGAGTTTTCCAAATCCCATCCATTACACTAACTCCTGAACCTAAGCCAGTATGATTAGGTCCTAAAATAACAGCGGTAATATTTTCAAGGTTGTCTACTCTTTTTGATAGTTCATAATATGAATGTGCCATTACTGGACCAGAGTATATATATCCTGCGTGAGGACAAAGTATTCCAATAGGTTTTTTATAACTTCCATGAACTGGCATAGATTTTGGTCCAAACTTATGCAAATAGCACTGTTCAATTAATTCAATAAGTTCATCAGGATGAGATGGATAAAACATACCAGCAACTGCGGGATATCTTATATTAACCATATTTATCCCCCAATATTTTAGTAAAGTAAAAATCTTTATTAAATATATTAATATAAAAAATATAAAAAGATAATTATTAAAGTTGAATCTATAAAAAATATTATTTCCTCTTAATCTCTTTTAAAGCCTCTTCAACATCAGCATTTTCATGGACAATCTTACAAACAGCCCTCGTTATCCCTACGACATCATCGTGTTGGAATATATTCCTTCCAACAGCTACTCCCACAGCCCCTGCATCTATGGCATCTTTTATCATTTGTAAAAATTCTTCATCTGTATTAGTTTTTGGACCTCCAGCAACTACTACTGGAGCTGGACATCCCTTAACTACATCTCTAAATGAATCGATATCTCCTGTATAACTTGTTTTAATAATATCTGCTCCTAACTCAGCCCCTAATCTTGCTGCATGAGCAACTAATTCAGGATCTCTCTCATTTTGAATATGTTTTCCTCTTGGGTACATCATAGCAATTAAAGGCATTCCCCAGTATTCACAGGTTTCTGCTATCATCCCCAAATCTCTGTATGCCTCCCAGTCTTCATCTGAACCTACATTTACATGAACTGAAACGGCATCTGCTCCCATTCTAATAGCTTCTTCAACTGTTGTAACAATAACTTTCTTTAATGGATTTGGTGATATTGAAGTTCCAGCTGATAGGTGAATAATTAATCCAATATCTTTGCCATAGCCTCTATGACCATGTCTAACAATTCCTTTATGTAATAGAACTGCATTAGCTCCTCCTTCAGCTACATCATTTACAGTTTTCTTCATATCTATTAATCCCTTAATTGGACCATTTGACACTCCGTGATCCATTGGAACAATTACTGTTCTTTCACTATTTTTGTTGAATATTCTTTCCAACCTTACAAGTTTTCCAAGATTTTTAATATCTGCAAATAATTTCATATTATCACATTTTTAGTAGTTTTTTGTTTTAACCTATATATTAATATATTATTAAAATAAAAGTAGTTATACCCATAGAAAAATGTTGCTCATTAATATTTAAAATTTATGTTTATGGTGATTAGATGGTATTTAAGGCGTATGATATTAGAGGAGTTTATGGTAAAGATTTAGATGAAAAATTTGCATACTCCTTAGGAAAATGCTTAGGAAAAAAATATGAAGATAAAAATATATTAGTTGGAAACGATGTAAGAATTGGTTCTAAAAAACTACTACCATACTTTATTGTAGGTTTAAAGGAACATTCAAATGTTTATTATGCTGGAACTATATCAACACCATTAATGTATTTTGGAACTAAAGACAAATATGATTTGGGAGTAATATTGACAGCTTCTCATAATCCACCAGAATATACTGGATTTAAGATGTGTGATAAAAAAGCTATTCCAATATCTCCAATTGAGGAAATTAAGCCAATATTTAAAGAGTATAAGTTAAATGATAAGATAAAATTAAATGCAGAAAATCTAAATTTGGATGATTTTAAAGTTGATATTATAAAAGATTACAAAAAGTTTTTTTTAAATAGGTGTAGTTCATCAGATGTAAAAATAGCAGTTGATTTTGCTAATGGCTCTACAACAATTGCTGAGAAAGAAATATTATCAGAATTATTTGAAAATGCTATTTTTATAAATGACTATCCTGACGGAAATTTTCCAAGTCATCAGCCAGACACTTTAAAGATGGAATGTTTAAAAGATATAATAAAGGCTGTTAAAGAAAATAACTGTGATTTGGGATTAATCTTTGATGGAGATGGGGATAGATTAGGAATTGTTGATGAAAATGGAGATGTATTAAGAGGGGATATTTTAACTGCAATAATAGCAAAAGAAATTTTAAAAGAAAAGCCAAAATCTAAGATTGTCTATGATTTAAGATGTTCCAAAATAGTTCCAGAAATTATTAAAATGTATGGGGGAATTCCAATAAAGAGTAGGGTAGGACATTACTTTATTAAAAAGTTAATGCATGAAATAGATGCAGAATTTGCTGGAGAGTTGAGTAATCATTTCTACTTTAAAGAAATTGGATATTTTGAAAGTCCTTTATTAGCTTTAAACTATATTTTAAAGGCTATGGAAGAAGAAAATAAAAAATTATCTGAATTAAATAAAGTATATAATCAATATTCGCATAGTGGTGAAATAAACTTTAAAGTAAGAGACCAAAAATATATAATGGAAAAAATAAAAGAACACTTTAAAAATTGCAAAATTGAAGAGTTGGATGGAATTTCAGTTTATTGTAAAGATTTCTGGTTTAATTTAAGACCATCTAATACAGAACCTTTATTGAGATTAAACTTAGAGGCTGACAATGAAAATATAATGAAGGAGAGGGTAGAAGAAATTAAAAACCTTATTGAGAAATTTAATAGAGAACTATTGTAATAATTTATTTAAATTTATTAAAAATTATCTTTAAAAAGTAAAAGTTCAATTATAAATTTTCTATAAAATTGCATTTGCATTTTATTTTTATCAGTGATAATATGGACAAAGAACAGTTAATGAAACTACATCAATTTTTTGTTTATGTTGTAAAAGAAATTAGTGAAGATAATAATTTAAATAAAGATTGTGATGAATTACTTAAATTGTATGAAATGTTAGATATTAGACCGCATCATATTCATAGACTTAAAAATGAGCAAAAGGCGGCAATATTACTATTATCTGCCTATGTAGCTAAATTTTTAGCTAATAATTTAGATAATGTCCCAGAAAATTTGTCAAAGAAACTTAAAGAGAATGCTATTAAACACTTAATTATTTGTAAAAAAGAAGATATATTAAAAAAGATTGGTGCCTTAGAAAATGATGATGTTAAAATAGAAAAAGAGAATGAAGAAAAAATAAAAGAATAAAGGTGAATATATTATGTTCAATCCGCAGAAATTTATCGAAGAGTCAGTTGAAGATATAAAAAAACAGATTGGAAATAGAAAGGCAATAATTGCTTTAAGTGGTGGAGTTGATAGCTCAGTAGCAGCTGTATTAACACATAAGGCAATTGGAGATAAATTAACTGCAATATTTGTAGATACAGGTTTAATGAGAAAGGGAGAGAGGGAAGAAGTTGAAAAAACATTTAGAGATAAGTTAGGATTAAATTTAATAGTTGTTGATGCGAAAGATAGATTTTTAAATGCTTTAAAAGGTATTAAAGATCCAGAAGAAAAAAGAAAAATTATTGGAAAATTATTCATTGAAGTTTTTGAAGAAATTGCTGAAAAAATTAAGGCAGAGGTTTTAGTTCAGGGAACTATTGCTCCAGATTGGATTGAAACCAAAGGAAATATAAAGAGTCATCACAATGTAGCTTTACCTCATGGAATGGTTTTAGAGGTTGTAGAGCCTTTAAGAGAGTTATATAAAGATGAAGTTAGATTGTTAGCAAAAGAACTTGGTTTGCCAGATAGTATTGTATATAGACAACCATTCCCTGGGCCTGGATTGGCTGTAAGAGTTTTAGGAGAAATTACTGAGGAAAAGTTAGAAATATGTAAAGAGGCTAATGCAATAGTTGAAGAAGAGATTAAAAAAGCAAAGTTAGATAAAGATTTATGGCAATATTTTGCTGTAGTTTTAGATTGTAAGGCTACTGGAGTTAAAGGGGATGTTAGGGAATACAATTGGATTGTTGCTTTAAGGATGGTTAAATCTTTAGATGCTATGACAGCCCACGTCCCTGAACTACCTTTTGATTTATTAAAGAGAATTAGTAAAAGGATAACTTCTGAAATTCCAAATGTAGCAAGAGTTGTATTTGATATAACTGACAAACCTCCAGCAACTATTGAATTTGAATAATTATATGTCATAATTTACGTTCAATTTCTAATTCTAATAACTTTATTACTTCTTTTAAATTAATATATCCCTTATAAAGAGCAGAGCCTATAACTACCCCATAAACTCCAATATCTTTTAAAATCTCAATATCTTTTAATGTTGTAACCCCACCAGAATAGATAATTGGAATATCTGTATTTTCAATTAAATCTTTAACTATATCTATATTAATTCCCTTCAATAATCCTTCAACATCAACATTTGTAAATAAAATATATCCTACTTTATCTTCAAATTCTTTAATAACTTGGATTGGAGTTTTATCTATTGTCTCTTTCCAACCTTTAACTGCCACTTTACCATTTTTACATTCAACTGCCAAAACAATTTTATCTCTACCAATCTCATTAGTTAAAATATCTACAAAATCTGGCTCTAAAATTGCCTTAGTTCCTAATATAATTCTATCAACTCCCATATTTATTAATTCTTTAGCAACTTCTAAACTCCTTATACCCCCTCCAACTTCTACTGGGACATTGACAGATTTTACAATCTCCTTAATAATATCTCTATTATTCCCACTTCCTAATGCGGCATCTAAATCTATAATATGCAAATACTCAGCTCCTTCATTAACAAACTTTTTTGCGACTTCCACAGGATTATTAATTTCTAAATGCTTTTTATTTGGATCCCCTTGAATTAATTGAACGCATTTTTTGTCTTTTAAATCAACTGCTGGAATTACTATCATTTTAAATCACCATAATGAGATTATTAACACTCCTTTAGCATTTGGTTTCTTTTTTATCATCAATATGGCATCTTCTCCATCTTCATAATATTTTGGAAGTAATCTCCTATCTTTATAACCCATTTTATAATAAAATTTTCTTGCGATAATGTTGGAAACTCTAACCTCTAAGACAATATAATTACAGTTTGCCACATTAAAATAGTAATCTTCCAAAGTTTTTAATAAACTCTTACCTATTCCTTTGCCCCTAAACTCTTTTTTTACAGCAAGAGAAACGATATGCCCATTACCCCAATCCATACTTCCTAATATATAGCCAACAACTTTTCCATTAATTTCGGCAACATAAAAACAGTTTGGATACATAGCCCATAATCCTAAAACTAATTCAGTAGGATATGGATTTTTAAAAGATTCTCTTTCTATTTCTTCAACATCTTCTAAATCTTTGGTCGTAAATTTTCTAATTATCATATTCCCACTAAAATTAATTTAATTTTTTCTCATTTTCATTAATCGCTCTTGTTCTAATATAAATTTTTTCTTTTCTACTCCATAAGAATATCCACCCAAAGAATTTTTAGATACAACTCTGTGGCAAGGTATTATTAAAGGTAAAGAATTTCTTTTTAAAGCCATTCCTACAGCTCTTGGAGATGTATTTAGTTTTTTAGCAATGTCTCCATAACAAATAGTTTCTCCAAATTCAATATTCTTAACAATCTCCAAGACTTTTTTAGTAAATTCTGGAACTTCCAATTTGTAATTTATTATATTTCTCGCTTCTTTATCATCCATTTTTCCAAGGTATAATTTTAATAAAATTTCAGCAGTTTCTAAATATTTGCCCTCTGGATTTTCTATAATCTTTCCATTAAAAAATTTAAATATTTCCTCTTTTCTCAAAGGAATTGTATTCCTAGCTAATTGATTACCTTTAAATACCATCCCAATGAAATAATCTTCAATATGAACTATATAATATTTCATAAATATCCCCTTAATGGTGAAATGAATGTTAATAATAATAAACTACAAAACATACAAGGAAAGTATTGGTAGTAGAGGTTTAGAAATAGCAAAGGCTGCTGAAAAAGTTAGTGAAGAGAGTGGAATCACAATAGGAGTATCTCCTCAATTTGTAGATTTGAGATATATTATAGAAAATACATCAATTCCTGTTTATGCTCAACATATAGATAATATAACTCCTGGAAGTCATACTGGGCATATATTACCTGAGGCTATTAAAGATTGTGGATGTAGAGGAACTTTAATAAATCACTCAGAAAAGAGGATGTTATTGGCAGATATTGAGGCAATTATAAATAGATGTAAAACTCTTGGATTGGAAACAGTTGTTTGTACAAATAATGTAAATACTTCTAAGGCAGTTGCTACTTTAAATCCTGACTATATTGCTGTTGAGCCACCAGAACTTATAGGAACTGGAATTCCAGTTTCAAAGGCAAATCCAGAAATAGTTGAAGGAACTGTTAAGGCTGTTAAAGAAATAAATAAAGATATTAAAGTTTTATGTGGGGCGGGAATATCAAAAGGAGAGGATGTTAAAGCGGCAATTGATTTAGGGGCAGAGGGAGTTTTATTGGCATCTGGTGTTGTTAAGGCAAAAAATGTAGAAGAGGCAATAAGAGATCTGATAAAGTATATTTAAATTAAGTTCCTTCTCTCCAATCTTCTAAATACCTTTTTTGCTCCTCAGTTAGTTCATCAATTTCTATTCCCATAGATTTTAACTTTAATTTTGCTATCATTAAGTCCTGCTCATAGGGAATGTTATAAACCTTTGGCTCTAATTTTTCATGGTTTTTTAAAATATACTCTGCCGCCAAAGCCTGATTTGCAAAACTCATATCCATAACTTCACATGGATGCCCATCTGCACATGCTAAATTAACTAACCTACCCTCTCCGAGGAGATATATTTTTTTATCTCCTAAATCATACTCAGTTACGCAGTTTCTTACTTCTTTTATTGATTTTGCCAACTCTTTTAAGTGTTGTTTATTAATTTCATTATCAAAGTGTCCAGCATTTGCCAAAATTGCCCCATCCTTCATTTTCAATATATGCTTCCTTCTGATAACATCTTTACATCCAGTTGTAGTTATAAATATATCTCCTATTTTTGCTGCTTCATCCATTTTCATAACTCTAAATCCATCCATTCTCGCCTCTAACGCTCTTATTGGATTTACTTCGGTAACTACAACCTCTGCTCCCAGACCTTTAGCTCTCATTGCTACTCCTCTACCACACCATCCATATCCAGCTACAACAACAGTTTTTCCAGATATTAACAAATTTGTAGATCTTAAAATACCATCTAAGGCACTCTGCCCAGTTCCGTATCTATTGTCAAATAGATGTTTTGTATAAGCATCATTTACATCCATAACTGGAAATTTTAACGCCCCTTCTTTTTCCATAGCTTTCAATCTAATGATTCCAGTAGTTGTCTCTTCACAACCTCCCATTATCTTGTCTAAGAGCTCAGTTCTCTTTGTATGCAACAAAAATATTAAATCACAACCATCGTCTATAACAATATCTGGTTTATGATCTAAAACTTTATTTAAATTCCTATAATATTCTTCAATAGTTTCTCCTCTCCAAGCATATACGTGCATTCCTTTTTTTGCACATGCTGCTGCTACATCATCTTGTGTAGATAATGGATTACATCCAGTTATAGCAATTTCTGCCCCTCCCTCCATCAAAGTCTCTGCCAAAACAGCAGTTTTTGCCTCTAAATGCAAAGCCATACCTATTGTTATTCCTTCAAATGGCTTCTCTTCTTTAAATCTTTTTCTAATTAAACCCAAAACAGGCATGTGCCTTTTAGCCCACTGAATTTTTTTCTCTCCATCTTTCCAAAGATTTATGTCTCTAACTTCATACATTGATTTCACCCATTCTAATTTTGTTTTTTATTCAAACTATTAATTACAAAACCTTTATATGTAAATGGATAACATTATTACCTTGAATAATATACTTTTGGTGAAAAAATGAGTGGTCTAATTGGAATTATAATCTTAATAGGTGTAGGTATATTAATAGGATATATACTATTCGGTAGAAAAAAAGAAAAAGTAGTATATGTTCAAGGTAATCAAAATGTCCCAACTGTTAGGAGTAGTCCCATAATTTATAGAAGCAGTAATGGAAGTAGTTCCGGAAGTAATTTATTAGGAACTGCTGCAGCTGTTGCTGGAGGTGTTATTGCTGGGGAGTTAATCGCTGATGCTGTTGAAGATATGTTGGATGGGGATGTTATTGAAAATATAGAGGAGTCAATTGAAAATGCAGGAGATTATGTTGAGGATGCATTTGATGACTTTGGTGAAGATATTTTTTAAATTTTAATAAACATCAAACAACTCTCCCAAAGTTACTTTTTTATCTGTCTTAACTAACTCTGGAATTTTTCCTTTAATCCCTACTTTATCTTTAATAACAACAAAAACTCCATCTATTTTGTCAATTTCATCTGCCCTCTCTAAAGCGTTAAATATCATTTCCTCCACATCTCTACCTCTTGAAGCGTTACATATTGATGTTGCTGCGGCATCCGCTATGGCAGAACTTTTGGCAAAAACAGTTACAGCATCAGCCTCACCAAAACTTATGGAATGCCCTACGGTTGCTGATGAAGTACAAACACCATAAATATTTTTGATTTTCTCTTTTTTTAATTTAAATCCAACTTCTCCAGTAATTTTAGAATTTCCAGCATATAATCCAACTACAATATCTTTTTTACTTCTTAAACAAATATCTCCACCATTTTCAGCGATAATATTTTTAGCATTTATATTTTTAACAACCATTTCAGATATTGCTCCAGCAACGCTTGCCATTGGACCAACATTTGCTATTAATCCAGCCATAGCCATTAACTTTACAATTTCTGGAGCATCATCTTCCACATAAATTGGAGTGTATGATGTTAAAAAGAGATTATTTTTTAATATATATCTTTCTAATTCTAATCTATTTTCCATTATAATGTCTTCGGCTATTTTGAAATATTTAATATCATCAACCTTTAAAAGAATGTTTGTCTCTTTAATAATAATTCTTTTTTTGAACCACATATTACTCCTCCAAATTATAAAAATTTAAAATCATATTTAAGTCATCATCTAAGTTTCTTCCTTTTGTTGTTAAGTAGTTTCCAACCATTAAGCCATCTAAAGCCATTAAGGCATAGGATTGATAATCTTTTAAATTATATATTCTTCCACCCGCAAGCCTTATTTCAGTGTATGGTATAATTATCTTAAAAATTGCAATTGACTTTAAAATTTCTGGAATACTTATTACCTTTATAACTCCACTTTTTATTTTTTCATAAACCTTAGTGCCTTCAATAGGATGAAGAATGTTTATTGGGACACTATCAACATTTAACTCTTTAAGTTCAAAAGCTAAACTTATTCTATCATATAAACTCTCTCCTAATCCAAGTATTCCGCCACTACAAACTTCCAATCCAATTTTTTTCGCCTCTTTAATAACTTTAACCTTATCTTCATAAGAATGAGTAGAACATATATTTTTAAAGTAATTTTTTGATGTCTCTAAGTTGTTGTGAATTCTAACATCTAACTTTCTTAATTCTTTTAATTTTTCTTTATCTAACAATCCTAAGGAACAACACACTTTTAGGCAGGTTTCTTCTTTTATTAGTTCAATAGATTCAACAATTTCTGTAAATTCTTCATCATTAATTTTTTTACCACTAACAACTATGCTAAATCTTTCAATTTTTAACTTTTTATTTTTATATTTACTTTCAATTTTGTTATTCTCAATTTCAATTTTTTTAGCGCATTCTAAAATTTCTCTTTTTGATTTTAAGGGATATATGGGAATTTTACATTTATTGTGAATTGATTGAGAGCAAAAAATACAATCTTCTGAGCACTTTCCACTTTTAGCGTTCATTATTGAACATAGTTTAATATTTTTGTTTATTTTACTTTTTATTTTAAAAGATAAATATAATAAATCAATTGCACTAAAATTGTTATAAAGGTATAAAGCGTCTTCAAAACTTATTCTATTTTTTAATGATTTTTCTAAATAATCTAAGATTTCCATATTGTTCCCTATAATAATTTATCTTAAAAACTCTCTATAGTATTTTTCTGCAATGTCTCCAAAAATTGGAAATTTATATTTTTCTCCATTGTATGCTTTAAACATTCCAACAATCCATAAGATTATTATAGCAATATTTATTAATGCTGAAATTATCCATCCAATAATTGGGATCTTAGAAATAATTATATTTATTATGCTTAATGACAAAAATGTTATGAATGACTGCATAGCGTGAAATCTAACAAAATCATCCTCTTTTTCTAACAACAGGAATATTAATCCGCTAATCCAAAATAATAAATAAGATAAAGCTCCTTCTATATTTCTATCTAATCCTAATGCCATATTTATCACCAAACAGTAAAACAATAGACTTATGAACAATAAAATTTTAATAATGAAGTAAAAGTTAAAAATCTGCAAAATTATTCAAATTCTAAGTTCAAATCCTCTAATCTTCTCTTAAATTCTTCTAAAACTATATCTTCATACTTCTCTTCTGTTGTAGGATTTCCATTTTCATCTTTTGCCACGAAGCATGCGGCTAATCTTAAATAATGTCCTGCATCATCCCAAGGAACTGTTGAAATAAGCTTCTCTTTAATTAAATATTGCGAAAAATCTTCAGCAGTTTTAAATTCTATTCCATTAGCCTTTATTGGTGATTTAACATACAAGTAGAATGTTCCACCTGGCATCCTTGCATTAAAGCCAACTTCATTTAATATCTTAACCATCTTTCTTAACCTTCTCTCATATTTTTTTCTAACTCTTTCAGTTATTTCTGGGTGTTGTAAGCAGTATATTCCTGCCTTTTGTATTGGAATAAATTGCCCACTGTCAAAGTTGTCTTTAACTGTTGCAAAAGCTTTAATAATTAACTCGTTACCTACTAAAAATGCTAATCTCCACCCAGTCATGTTAAATGCCTTTGAAAAACTGTGAATTTCAACCCCAACCTCTTTTGCATCTTTAACTGATAAAAATGATAAAGGCTTTCCATCATAAACTAATGCCCCATAAGCGGCATCTTGAACAACTATAACTTCATTTTCAAATGCAAAATCTACAACTTCCTTATAAAATTTCTTTGTAGCCTGTGCCCCAGTAGGATTGTTAGGATAATTTAAATATAATATCTTTGCTCTCTTCTTAATATCTTCTGGAATACTATCTAAATCTGGCAAGAAATCATTTTCTTCTAACAATGGAAGATTATAAACTTCTCCTCCATACCACTTTGTGTGGGTTGCTGTAACTGGATAGCCAGGAACTGTCATTAAACAAATATCTCCTGGGTTGATAAATGCTGAAGTTATATATGCCAATGCTGGCTTTGAACCCATTGAGTGTATAACTTCATTTACTGGGTCAATATCCTTAACTCCATAAACCTTTTCCATATATGGAGGGACAGCATCTTTTAACTCTTGAATTCCATTATCTGCATAACCTCTATTTTCCCATTTTTTAGCCTCTTCACATAAAACTCTTATAACCTCTGGGTCAGCCATTTCATCAGGTTCTCCAACACCCATATCAATTAATTCCATATCTGGATGTTTT
The DNA here is from genome assembly GCA_902827205.1 of Methanocaldococcus lauensis. Lineage (GTDB taxonomy): Archaea > AGJL01 > Methanococci > Methanococcales > Methanocaldococcaceae > Methanocaldococcus > Methanocaldococcus lauensis. Next base: position 905,674 of record LR792634.1, read on the forward strand.
CTCATTGCTTCTTGCTTAGCCCTTTTAATTTTTTCAAACTTGTAAATTACTTCCTCCTTACCAAACTTTTTTCCTCCAATTCTTTCAGCAAATAAATTTTGTATATAACTCTCCATATTCTCACCAAGTAATGTTTTATTAATATTTTTTATTTAACACTCATTAAAGTTAATATTTCATAAATGTTGAATAGTTTTAAAAAAATAGGAGTTTAAAGAAGTTTATAAATCTTTCGTTAAAGATACACTTTAAAAAACACATCAAAGACAACCAAAGTAGTACATAATTCCTTTTCTTATCTCTTAATAAGTAGATTAAATAAATAAAATCATACTTTATTTCTTTTTACAGTTGTAGTAATTTCCTTTCTATAATTAATTTCAGTTTTATTTTTATTTTCTGAATTTTGTAATTCTTTGTTAATTTCATTAATTAAAAAATTTGCAAGTTCTTTTAAAGGGTCTATTAAGTAAGGTAAAACACCAATAAGTTCATTCTCAGTAATAATACCAATGATTTTTCCATTTTTTGTTATAGGTATTTTTGATACTTTATATTTTTTCATTAAGTCTAATGCTTTTTCAATTGGTGCATTTGGTGAAAGAGTTATGATAATTTCTGTAGCAATTTCCTTAACCTTAGTAGATTCTGGAGATTTTTTTTCTAAAACAGTATGTTTAATAATATCGGATATAGTAACAACTCCAATATAATTATTCTCTTCATCAAGAACAATACAATATTTTTTCCAGTATTTATCATTTTTTTCATTGCGTTATATACAGATAATTGACTACTAACAAATAGGGGCTCTGACATTGCTATTTCAACAGGAACATCTATCATAATAAACCCACCAAAAATTACAATCAATTATATTTTAAAATAATATTTTACTAACTAATAATGTTTATCTACAATCATTATATATATTTGTGAGGAGAGTGAATTGTATATTCTCAAATGTGTAAAAATCTGTGTTTGTTAATTAATTTTGTTAATTAATGGGTATATAAACTAAGCTAGTGTAAGGGAGAGTTATGCAAGAAAAAGGGGTTAGTGAAAAAGAAATTTTTGAAGAATTAAGTAAATATAGAGAACTGGATTTAAAGTATGAGGATGGAAAAATATTTGGCTCTATGTGTTCAAATATTCATCCAATTACAAGAAAAATAGTAGATATGTTTTTAGAAACTAATTTAGGAGACCCCGGATTATTTAAAGGAACTAAACTGTTGGAAGAGAAGGCAGTAAAATTGTTGGGAGAGTTGTTAAATAATAAAAATGTCTATGGGCATATTGTTAGTGGAGGTACAGAGGCTAATTTAATGGCTCTCAGGTGTATAAAAAATATATGGAGAGAGAAAAAAAGAAAAGGTTTAACAAAAAATGAGCATCCTAAAATAATTGTTCCAGTAACTGCCCATTTTTCATTTGAAAAAGGAAGAGATATGATGGATCTTGAATATATTTACGCTCCTCTTAAAAAAGATTATACGGTAGATGAAAAATTTGTTAAGGATGCTGTTGAAGATTACGATGTAGATGGAATAGTAGGAATTGCAGGAACTACTGAATTTGGAACTATAGATAATATAGAAGAACTTAGTAAGATAGCAAAAAATAATGAAATATATATTCACGTGGATGCCGCTTTTGGGGGATTGGTAATTCCTTTTTTAGAGACAAAATATAAGAAAAAAGGTGTTAATTATAAATTTGATTTTTCTTTGGGAGTAGATTCAATAACTATTGACCCCCATAAAATGGGTCACTGCCCTATACCAAGTGGAGGAATCTTATTTAAAAACATCAATTATAGAAAATATTTAGAAGTCAATGCCCCTTACTTAACAGAAACTAAGCAAACTACTATTTTAGGAACAAGGGTAGGTTTTGGTGGGGCTTGCACTTATGCCGTTTTAAAATATTTAGGGAAAGAAGGGCAAAGGAAAATAGTTAGCGAGTGTATGGAAAATACATTGTATTTTTATAAAAAATTAAAAGAAAATAGTTTTAATCCAGTAATTGAGCCAGTATTGAATATTATTACAATTAAAGATGAAGATTATATAGAAACCTGTAAAAAGCTTAGAGAGAAAGTAATATATGTTTCAATTTGCAGTTGTGTCAATGCTTTAAGAATTGTTATAATGCCTCACATCAAAAAAGAACATATAGATAATTTTATTGAAATGTTGAAAAGTATAAAGAGGAAGTAAATAATTTTTAATGATTTTTAAATTGATACCGTAATCTTTAAATATACTATTTTAATATGTCTTATGGTAAGAACTTTTATATTTTTTAACTATTTTGGAGGTGTTGATAATGGAAGAGAGAATATATACTATTCCATTGAGAGATGTTATAAACAAATCTGTTAGAACTAAAAGAGCCCCAAGAGCTATAAAAAAGATTAAGAGATTCTTAATGAGACATATGAAGGCAGAAATTGTTAAGATTGATAATGAATTAAATGAGAAGATTTGGGAGAGAGGTATTCAAAAACCTCCTGCAAGAGTTAGAGTAAAAGCAGTTAAAAAGGATAATGTAGTTATTGCTACTCTTGCAGAGTAAATTTATTTTTATTAAAAAGTGATAATTATGATAATAAGAAAATACTTTTCAGGAATTTCAACTATTGGAGTATTAGCAATGACTACTGAAGACATAACCTTATTACCAATATTTCTTGATAAAAATGATGTTAAAGAAGTTTCTGAAGTTTTAAAAACTAAATGCCTCCAAGTTAATATAGGAGGTAGTTCTCTACTTGGTTCTTTGTTAGTTGGAAATAAATATAGCCTATTATTACCAAAAATTATAGATGATGAAGAATTAAATATAATAAAAAATTTTTTAAAAGAAAATGATTTAGATTTGGATATTAAAATTATAAAATCAAAAAACACTGCCTTAGGCAATTTAATTTTAACTAATGATAGAGGAGCATTAATTTCTCCAGAATTAAAAGAATTTAAAAGAGATATTGAAGATGCCTTAAATGTTGAAGTTGACGTAGGAACTATTGCTGATTTACCAACAGTTGGAAGTAATGCAATAGTAACTAACAAAGGATGTTTAACTCATCCATTGGTTGAAGAGGATGAACTTGAATTTCTAAAAAACTTATTTAAAGTTGAATACATAGGAAAAGGAACAGCAAATAAAGGAACTACATCTGTTGGTGCCTGTATAATTGCGAATTCTAAGGGAGCAATAGTTGGAGGAGACACAACTGGGCCAGAACTTTTGATAATTGAAGATGCCTTAGGATTAATTTAAACTTTTCTTTTTTATTTTGCCTATAATTATTTTTTTATTTAATTTTATATTTTCTATTTTTTATTGCATTTTTTAGATAATTTCTGAATTTTTAATGATAATGATGCAAGTAAAACAAGTACTGGTATAAATTCTAATCTACCAACCCACATTCCTATAATTCCTGCGATTTTCCCAATTGTAGGAGTTTTTAAGGTAACAACACCTAAAGACATTCCAATGTTTGAAACAAAAGAAACTGCATCAAATATAGATTTGTATGGACCACAACCTAAGAATATAAATGTTGATGCTATAAAAAATGAGGTTATTCCATATAAAAAGAATATTACAAATGCTTCTCTAATTATTTTATAATCCAATTCAATATTATCAAGATGTTCATAAATTACTGCTGATTTTGGATATATAACCTCTTTTATTTCATAATATAGTGCCTTCAATATAACTAAGAATCTAATTATCTTAACCCCTCCAGTTGTTGTTCCTGCTCCTCCCCCTATAAACATTAAAAATATAATTAAAAATAAAGAAAGATTTGATAAATTAGCAATATTGATAGTAGTAAATCCTGTAGAAGTCATAGCAGAAACTACTGTAAATAAAGAGTCTATTATAGATATATGGTCTTTTATAGAAATTATTATTGAGACAATAGTTATAACAATTATAGCATACTTAGTCTGAATATCATTAAAATACTTTCCAGTTAATATCCTATGATGAATTGAAAATGATATAACCCCTCCTACCATCATTATACATATCATAACAATTTTTGCTAAATCGTTGTATGGAAAACTGTAGTTGCTTATACTCATTCCTCCAGTACTAATTCCAGTCATCGTTAAATTTATAGATTCCCAAAAACTTAAGCCTGATAAATATAATAAGAGAATTCCTAAAATCGTATATAATGTATATATCCATACAATAGTTTTTATTGTACTTATAGCACTTGGCATTATTCTTTCTTGCCTTGCCTCAGAGGAATATAAAAGATAAGCGACAGTTCCAGATCTTGCTAAAACAAGGGCTGATAAAACTAAAATTCCAACCCCTCCAATCCACTGCTGAAAACTTCTCCAAAATAAAATTGATTTTGGTAAAACTTCTACATTAGTAATTAATGTCATTCCTGTTGTAGTCCAAGCAGACATACTTTCATAAACTGCATCTACATAGGAGAAATATGGAATAGATAGATATAAAGGGATAGCCCCAATTAAAGAGGCTATTAACCAAGCTAATGCAGATGCTATCATACTGTGATGTAATTTTAAATTTCTTGGCTTTGTAATTTTTTTCAATATGCAACCAAAAATAGTAAAAAAGATTCCTGGAACTAAAAAATTAAAAATAGTATTTTCATTGTAATAAAAGGCAATAATACAAGGAATTAAGGTAAATAATCCTATAACAGCAATAATCCCTCCCAATATATTTAATATCCCCTTAATATCTTTTTTATTTAAAATATCCAACATTTCACCCATTATTAATATACTTCAAGATACCCACATCTTTATATTCTAACACCAAAACTAAATATCTTAATAAAAATAACCTTACTTTTTTATCTTCAACATACAAATATGAAATCACATATTTCCTTTTTTTAGTTTGTTGTATTACTTGTTTTATTACCAATACGGGTTTTAAATATCCATTAACTTCTTTTTCTTCTATTTCAATATCTTTTATATTGCTGAATATGTCATATATTATTGCTCTATTATCTTTCAGAACTTTAACTACTAACTTATATTTAATTTTTACAATAAACTCTTCCTTAATACGCTCTTCAGTAAATTTTAAATATCCTTCTTCCCATTCTTTATTTTTATTTTCTTCAATATCATAAATTATCTTGACTTCCTTGTTATTTAATAATAAATAAAACAACCTTCTTAAAAAGTTAATAATGGGAGTTTTTCCATATATTGATGTTTCTGGAGCAAAACCTATTATTATATCCCCTAATTTATCCGATTTAACAACAATTGAAGAATGATACTTGATATCTTCTAAAGACTGTTTAGCACTTTCAATAACCTTTTTTGGTAGTTTATAACCAATGTCTTCAATATTTTCAATCCCTACTTCAAACTTGTCATCCGAAAATTCAAATATAATTTTATCCTCATATAGTATTATTTCTAACAAGTCCCATTTTATTACTGGTTTTTCTAAGGTTTGGGGAGTAATTAATACTCCCTTACCTGAGAATCTTGCAATTTCCGATGATTTGCCTTCTATACCTTCTATATTCATATCATTCACCACAATCATTATAAAAAGTTATTAAAGTTAAAAAGTTAATGTTAATGTTTGTTTAAATTAATATTTCAAATTATATTACATCATTAATTATCATTTAACGCTTTATATATTTACCTCCTTATGTAATATTAATTAGTATTAATAAGGAGTTAGGGCTCAATTGTTTATAAAATCACATAAAATAAAGTATATATAATCCCTCTCTAAATATAGTTAAAAAGGTTGATAAGGTGAGAGTTTGTTTTTAAAGAAATTACTAAATGCTAAAATAGCATATACATTTGATGATGTTTTATTAGTTCCAAATGCTTCATGGGTAGAACCAAAGGACACTGATGTATCTACAGATTTAGCAGGTTTAAAGTTAAATATTCCTATACTATCTGCTGCTATGGATACAGTAACAGAAAAAGAGATGGCTATTGCTTTGGCGAGATTAGGTGGTTTAGGTGTTATTCATAGAAATATGTCAATTGAAGAACAAGTTCATCAAGTTCATGCTGTAAAAAAGGCTGATGAAATTGTTGTTAAGGATGTTATCACAGTTTCACCAGAAGATACTATTAAGGATGCTATTGAAATTATGGAGATATATTCAATCAGCGGTTTGCCAGTTGTTGATAATAATGACAAATTAGTTGGAATTATAACACACAGAGATGTTAAGGCAATTGAAGATAAAAATAAAAAAGTTAAAGAAGTCATGACAAAAGATGTAGTTTGTGGCTCTGAAAATATTACAGAAGAGGAGGCTTTAGAGTTAATGTATTCTAATAGAGTTGAAAGATTACCTATAGTTGATGAAGAGAATAGATTGATAGGAATTATAACTTTAAGAGATATATTAAAAAGAAAAAAATATCCTAATGCCGCAAGAGATAAAAAAGGTAGATTGTTAGTTGCCGCCGCTTGTGGACCTCACGATTTTGAGAGGGCTAAGGCATTAATAGAGGCAGAAGTCGATGCTATTGCTATTGACTGTGCTCATGCTCACAATATGAAAGTTGTTGAAAATGTTAAAAAGTTTAAAGAAATGTTAGAAGGAACTGATATAAAATTAATCGTTGGTAATATTGCTACTAAGGAGGCGGCTGAAGATTTAATTAAAGCAGGGGCTGACATTTTAAAAGTTGGTATAGGGCCTGGATCTATTTGCACAACAAGAGTTGTCGCTGGTGTAGGGGTTCCTCAATTAACTGCTGTTGCTGATGTATCTGATGTTGCTAAGGAATATAATGTTCCAGTAATTGCAGATGGGGGAATAAGATATAGTGGAGACATTGCCAAAGCAATAGCTGTAGGAGCAGATGCTGTTATGCTCGGCTCTCTATTGGCTGGAACTGATGAAGCTCCTGGAAAATTAATGGTTATCAATGGAAGGAAGTATAAGCAGTATAGAGGTATGGGTTCATTAGGGGCTATGACTGGTGGAGTAGGAGCTGGAGCAGATAGATACTTCCAATCTGTAGGTAAAAGTCATATGAAGCATGTAAAATTAGTTCCAGAAGGTGTTGAGGGAGCAGTTCCATATAAAGGACCTGTAAGTGAAGTGGTATTCCAATTAGTTGGTGGCTTAAAGGCATCAATGGGTTATTGTGGTGCTAAGAACATAAAAGAAATGCAAGAAAAGGCAAGATTTGTAATTATAACACCAAGTGGGCAAGTTGAAAGCCATCCACACAACATTATTATTACTAACGAGGCTCCAAATTATCCTTTAGGAAAATAAATCTTTAAATCTTTTAATTAATCTTTTTATATATAAAAACTTAATTTTTTTAATCTAAATCTAAAATTATTTTCAAGGGGAGTCTTATGAAGCCAACATTAATATTTTTAGGAATTATTTTAATGTTTATCGGATTCTTTATTATTACTTTGGGATTAATACTACCAAGTTCTCAGATACAAGAAAATCAGAATCACGAAAAATATAATAATGAAAATGAAAAAAGTAATGTGGAATATTCTGGAATTATAATGATAGGTCCAATACCAATAGTATTTGGTAATTCTCCAGGGTTAATTATACTCTCTATATTGATAACAATATTAATGATTGTCTGGATATTTTTATTTGCTTTTGGAATAAGAATAAAATAAAAATTTTTATCTTAATTGAATACAGATTCCAGAAGGTATTTTTTCTAAGCCATTCTCAGTTCCTATGATTATTCCATCAAAGTCAATATCATAAACCTTTCCAGAAACTATTTTATTATTTGATAATAATATTTTAACATACTTCCCAAGAGTTATTGAATATTTTTTATACTTCTTTAATATTCCATATTCATCTATCTCATTATTTGCAAGTTTTTTTAAGTAATTTTCAAACGTTTGTAAGAAATCGCTAAATATTTTTAATCTATCAACATCTCCTCCAACAATTTCTTTTAAAGATACTGCTATCTCTCTAATTTCTTTTCTTATTGGATTATTTACATCTATTCCTACCCCTATAATCATATATTTGTCAGTGAGTTCTACTAATATTCCCCCAATTTTTTTATAATCTTTATTAACTTTAACAACGATATCATTTGGAAATTTTATTCCTATTTCAATATCTTTATCAACATATTTTTTTAAAGTTTCAACTATACATATTGGAACTAACACATTTACGACCTTTGGATTGCATTCCTTAGGATCAATAACTATTGAGAAATATAAGCCCCCCTCATCAGAGTACCAAACTCTTCCCCATCTACCTTTCCCACAACTTTGTTTATCTGCCAAGACAACAAAATTTTTCTTTTTTTCTTCAACTAATTTTTTAGCATATTCATTGGTTGAATCTACTTCACTTAAATGTATTATTTCCATATTTCTCCCTCAATTATTCTATAATTTTATTTTTTCAAAATCAAATTTATAAATCTAACTGTCTTAAAACCTTTAAAGTATTCATTTATTATTCATTCCAAAATTCATTATAAAATAGATCAAAATCTTGATTGTATTTTTTACCTATTTTTAAGGCAATTTCAGCCTTAGCTAATTCTCTCCCAAAATATGCGGCGTGATCTAACTTTTTTATTAAATTTAACCTTATTGCAGTTTCATAAATCTCCTTTGGTTTCTTCCCTCTAATTATTAATGTAGGTTCTCTTCTTTTATTAAAATATATAGCTACAATCTCTTTATTTTTTCTATCAATTTCTATTTTAAAACTACCTTCGTCTAATATTTGTTTTTTATCCTCCTCAGCTTTGATTATTGGAACATTGTATCTATTAAATGTAAATTCCTCATCAAATCTTTTATCTTTATAATTTATTAAATTAAATCCTAAATCTTTAGGTAATGAATTTCTCTTTTTAGCTAAAAACATCATTTTTGAAGCAATTTTTAACTCTTTTATAGAGAATTTGCATTTTGCACTGGATTCAGGAGTAAATAATATATTAGCATTAATTTCAGAGGCTATTGCCGATAATAATGCATTAACTCCATTACTATCAGCATCAAAAAGTTCAGTAACATTTCCTACACCAAAAAATAAAGGTATTTTATTCCTTTTTTTAAATTCTTTACAGGCAATTACACTCTCTATAAAGTTACATCCAAAGTTATTTATTGGCTCTAAAATAGGATCTGCAACTATTTTTTCTATCCCCTCATAAATCAATTTTTTTATAATCTCTTCTAAGGATTTAATTTTTCCCTCAATAGTTTCTGGAACATAGTTTATTTTATAGTTTGTTGGTAAAACAACTACTGCAGTGTCAGAATCTTTTAAATAAGGTAGTAATTCATCTAAATTCCCTCCATCAACACTTAAAATCATATCTACTCCCAAATTTATTGCCTCTATTAATTCATTAGTGTTTAATGTATCTACACTAACTGGCTTATCAGTAATATCTCTAACAATTTTTAACATATCCTTAATTTTATCTCTGTTGTTTTCATTGCTAACCATTCCTAAATCTATCATATCAGCCCCACTTTCTAAGTAATATATTACTTTTTCCTCTAATTCTTTTTCATTTAGCCATGGAGCATGGACTATTTCTCCCAAAACTCTCATTGGGAATTTATCACCAACTTTTAAAGAACCAATTTTTATATCTCCTTCTCCCAGTTCTTGCTCTTCTGCTTTTTTTATCTCCTCCTCACATTTCTTTTTAATAATCTCTAAAAGTTGTAAATCAGCATAATCCTTTGTAGAAAGTTTTATTTTATCTAAATTTTCTATAAGTAAAGGAAGATCTGAGGCATCTCTTGTAGATTTATAACATTTTATTCCAGTTTCCTCCTCAACTTTCTTTAAATCATGCCTTATCAATCCAGTAACTAACACAAAATCGTAAATATCTTTTAATTTTTTGCCTAATTTATCTTCTAATTTTTTGATTTCTTTAATTATTAAATTAGGAGTTAAAAAAGCGGCTACTGATATATTGGCGATATGAACATCAACAAACTCATATTTTTTTATAGCATTTTTAACTTTTTTTTCTGCCAACTTTCCAGTTATTATTAAGATTTTCATAATATCCCCATTAAACAACTAAATTATTTATAAATATTAAATTACAAAGCTATAAATAAAGATTTGACTAACATAATATAAATAAAAATTTGTTGTTTTGGGTGGAAGTATGAAGTTTATTAAAAAGAATGATATTGATTTTGATGAACCACTAATTATTGAAGCGTTTCCTGGAACTGGATTAGTTGGAAGTATCGCCGCCTATCAAATAATAAAAGAATTGAAATTAAAATACTTTGGATACTTTGAAATAGAGGGAATTCCTCCAATAACTACAATTGAAAATGGGACTCCCTATCCACCAGTAAGGGCTTATGCAAATAAAAATTTAGTTATACTCTTTTCAGATGTAATTATACCACCAAACAGTATTAATAGATTAGCTGAATTAATAGTAAAAACTTTTTCAGATAATAAGCCAAAGTTATTCGTTTCACTTGGTGGATTAATTGCTGGGAAATCAGAAAAAGTTTTTGGAATAGCCAACAAAGAGAAATTATTGGAAAATTTAAAAAATTATGTTGAAATATTTAATTTTGGAGTTTTAGGAGGAATTAGTGGAAATTTATTAATAAAATGTGATGATAACGGATTTGACGCTATTGCACTCTTGGCAGAAACTGTAGGAGTTCGTCCAGATCCAAGAGGAGGAGCTAATTTATTAGAAGTGTTAAATAAAATGTTTAATTTAAATGTTAATGTTGAGAGTTTAATCAAAGAGGCAGAAAATATAGAAAACAAACTCAAAGAATTGGCTGAACAACATTTAAAGATGATGTCTAAGAAAAAGGAATATCCTATGTATATCTAGCCATAGAGGGGGTGAAACCCCCTCTATTGGTATACTTCCCCATTAGTTTGTATTTTTATTTCCATAGGGCTCTGCCCTATTGTTATACGCCGCATAGAGGGAAACCCTCTATTGCTCCATAGGAGGCTCCGCCCCCTATTGGTATACCCCCGAATATTTGCCTTTTTGTTTAATTTTGGGTATCCCGAACCATAGGGGCGTAACCCCTATTGGTATACCCCAAAATTTTTTGATGAACCTTTTAGAAAAAGGTTCATACCAATAGGACGAAGTCCTATGGTTCGGATACCTGGGATGCATTATCTAGCTTCGCTCGATAATGCCTCTCAAATTAAATATCTAAGGAAGATAGAAATAATATTTCTATTGGGTTATTTGGTGAAATTATGAGAGTATATGGAATATTTGGAATTAAAGAGAGTGCTATAAATGAGTTAATAGAAAATCACATAAAAACATTCACTATAATAAATGCCTATAACTTAGAAACTTTAAAAAATCTAAAAGAAGGAGATTTTATTTTTATAACATCGACTTTAAAACAGGATTTAAGAAATGGTAGCGAAGGAGTATTATGTAAGGTTTTAGAAGTTTCAATAATTCCTCAAATTATTACTGGATTTGAAGAGAAGGAAGTAATTGCTGGGAGATTAAAGGTAGAAATGTTGGGCTTTGCAAAATGTTCTATAACTAATTCTGAATTCATTGAAATAAGATTTAGAACATTTTAATTTATTTCTTTTTTATCTTCTTTTTGTTTTTTATACTCATTTTCTATTGATTTAGCCCATTTAATCATCTCATTATAAACTTTATCAGTTTTTAACAAATTCTCATTACCTATTAAAATCAATTTCCTCTTAGCTCTTGTTATAGCCACATTTAACCTTCTCAAATCTTTTAAAAATCCAAAATTTTTTGTTCTTACAAATGATATAACAATAGCCTCATTCTCCCTACCTTGAAATCCATCTACCGTATTAACTTCTACATCTATATTATTCTCTTCAAACAACTTTCTCAAATATCTAACTTGGGCATCGTAGGGAGTAATGACATTTGTAGGAATTTTATACTTCAAAAGTTTTTTAACAACTTCTAAAATCTTCTCTGCCTCTTCTATATTGTAGTAAGAAGGAGATTCTTTATCTCTCCTTTCTAAACCATCAACATTTATAAACTGAACTGGAATTTCATTTATAATATCTCTATCTTCCTCATCAACTTCTTCCTCTTTGACTAAATCCATTAATGTAATGTTTTTAACGCTTTCATCTGCCTCTAATTTATTGTCATAAAACATTCTATTTGGAAACTCCATAATTTTCTCATTCATTCTATATTGAATTTCCAATATAGATGAAAATTCAGGATATTTTTTTATTAATCTTTCAAATAAAGTCTTTTTTAATTCTTCATTCTCACTTAAAACTGTTGGTGGCAACTGTTTATGATCTCCAGCCATAATTAATTTTTTTCCTTTAACTATTGGTATTAGACAGGAAGGTTCCATCGCTTGGCTTCCTTCATCAATAACTACAACATCAAACTCCCATCCTTTTAATATTTCTGAGCCAGCCATTGAGTTTGTTGCAACAATAACATCTGCCTCACTTAAAATTTCATTTACAATTTTTTCAGTAATATCTTCTAAATTGCTAATAATTTTTTTAATTTTTTTATTTCTTATAATCCACTCTGCCATACTGATAATTTTTTCTTTTGGAACTCCTCTATAATCTTTTCTTCTCTTAGCTACTTTTAATATCTGTTCATCACTCATTCCTCTTCTCCATCTTGGAGATGGTTTTAAAAATTTATCTCTATCTTCTTTAATTTCTTTGATTTTTTTTCTTAAAGATAAAATTTCTTGATATTTTTCGTGATTTTCAATTAAGTAAGGTAATGAATGTTGAATTAAATCTTTTGAAATTCTCGTTGGATGCCCTATTCTAACAACCTTTAAGTCAGGATATTTTTTAACTAAATATTCCAAAATGTTATCTGCCGCAATGTTTGAGTCAGCAGTAGCTAAAACCCTATGTTTATTAAATCTAACCTCCTGAACAATAACCTCAGTTAAAGTTCTCGTTTTTCCAGTTCCAGGGGGTCCATGAATTAAATATAAATCTTTACTTAAAACTGCTTTTTTAACAGCCAACTTTTGAGATTCATTTAAACTTTTGTCATAAAATTCTAATTCAATGTCTTCCCTAAAAGGTTTTTCTGGATGTTCAATTCCTAAAATTATATATGCTAATTTATCTCTCTTTTTTGCAAATTCTCTCAAGGCCTCTTTCATTCTCTTAAATGTAATGTCATTGACATATAAGTCAATTCTAACTCTTTCTTTATAAACCCACTTTGGAACATCTACATCAAAGGCAACATCTATAAAGTTTTTTCCTACATAAATGACATTAGCGTATAAATCACTCTCCAAAGGGTTATTTTTACTTATTAAGACAACATCTCCGGGAGAGATTTCAGTTTTAAATGGTTTTTTCCTACCAAATCTAACAATTGTGCAACCTAAACTTTCTCCTAAGAATTTTCCTTTTAAATTTAAAATAGCCCTTCCAACATTTTCTCTCTTTTTTCCTAACCTAATTATCTCATTTTTATGAAAATCCATTTCACACTTTCTTTCAATTTCAATTAACTTCATAAACTTCTTTACATACAAATCTATTAAATTCATCATATCACCATTAAAAATTATTCAAAATTAATTTAAACTAACTCACCTACAATTATATTGTCTTTATTTCTCAAAATTCTCACTTTAACATTCCTTCCAATCAAACTTTGTTCATTTTTTACATTAATTATTTGAATTACTCTATCTTTAGATACTCCTAAAACTTCTCCTTTAATTCTTCCATCTAAAACTACATTAGCTTTAATAACTTCTCCTACTTTAAAAGGATATGGCAGTCTTTTCCTTTTGTGAGTTCCAAAATCTTTTGGAGTTAATATTAATTTTACATTAATTCCCTTTTTTGCATAATCTAACTCATACTTTCTTAACAAATTATAAAACTTCTCAAAATCCCAAACTTTCATTTTTTTTGGTCTTCTACCAAATTGATAAACTCTACATAACTGACAACCTAAAATAGGGTCTTTTTTTCCAGTTATTGGATTTATAATATTTTGAGGAATTTTTTGTTCTAATTCAACAGCATAGTCAATAACTCTTTTAAATTCTTCATCGTTTATGTTTGGCAACAAAAGAGGAGCAATTAATAAATGAATTTTAGAATTTTTTATATACTCTGCAATGTCTAAAATTTTTTCTATTTTATAATCTCTCCTACCAGAGAGCATTTTTGCCATATTTTCATCTAAAGCATTTATAGACAAGTTTATTCTATGCAATCCTGCCTCTTCTAATTCATCTATTAATTTATAAGTTAATGTAGTTCCATTACTTTGCATTGAAACTATTCCTTTACCTTTTTTGTTAATCTCAGATAACTCCTGAACTAAATCGACTAAGGGATAATATAAAGAAGGTTCTCCCTGCCCATCTAAATGTGCCTCAATAAATTTATTTTCTTTAAATTCAACTATTTTTTTATAATTTTCAATTAAATACTCTAAATCTACATAATAATCATTTTTTCTGGTTTTTGAAAACTCTCCTTCATCAACAGAACAAAATATGCAGTTTAAATTACAACCACAATGTCCTCTAACCTGTATTATATTTCTTCCTCTATCAATCAATCCAAAAGCAGTATGCCCAATCAAAGGGATTGGCTCATTTATATATATGGCTCTTCTTTTTGTTATCTTACTCTTCAAATTATTAGATATACTGTAAGAGATTAAGTTTAAAATTCCAACCTTAATATTCTCTGCTCTTTTTGGATGGGCGTTAATTTTTATTATTGAATTTTCAATTTCAACCTCATTGTAGGGAATATCAACTTTAACTTTATAAATTTTATTGATTTCTAAAATTAAAGTATTTCCAATGTTTTTAACATCAGTAATCATCCTATATTTTGATAGATCTAAAATTACCATAATCTCACACAATATTTTAAATATTTACATTAATGAAAATAATGTTATAAATTTTAACTGCAAAATACAAAAAATTTTAAAATACTATCTAAAAATAAAACCCAATCAACTTTTTAAATTTTAATTTTGAAAAAATAGAACAAACTAAAAAATTAAAATTACAAAGATGGTGCGGGGGACGGGATTTGAACCCGCGAACCCCTACGGGACCAGACCCTCAATCTGGCGCCTTTGACCTGGCTTGGCGACCCCCGCTCTCTATTAGGAAATTTTATTTTATAACCTCTATATATAAACCTTACGCCGAAAAATATATATATGAGTTATTGAATTATACGATATTACGTGCCGAGGTGGCTTAGCTGGTTATAGCGCCCGGCTCATACGGATATCCCAGGCATTTACGCCTGGGTCCTGGGAAACCGGGAGGTCGAGGGTTCGAATCCCTCCCTCGGCACCATTTATTTTATTTTATATCATTATATTCGTTAATTTGAGTATTAGAATATAACAATAAAATAAAAAGAAACACTAAAATATCTAAAAAAATTAAGGAGTTCTAAATAAATATCTTATTCTTAAATCCAATTGAAGAGACTATAATGCCACAGAAGAGTTATTTAGTATGGAATGCTATAAAAAGAGTTTTATAATTTTTACTTCTATTTCTAAGTAGGTAATACTCCTTATTATGGTCCCATTCGTATTTGTTTCCATCCTTGTTTTAATAAACCCATAGGGGGCTCCGCCCCCTATTGGTATCCCGCCCCATAGGAGGATTCCACCCTCCTATTGGTATACCTCCCATATTAAGCATGCTTTTTTAATTTAGGGTATAGGGCGTAGCCCTATGGCCATAGGGAGCGGAGCCCCCTATTGGTATACCCCATTTATTTTTAGTAATTATCCTTGTTTTAATGGACAACCAATTCAAACTGTTTTAATGGACTAAGTATTCAAACACGGACAAGGAGAAATTATTGATATAAAAGGATTGAAATGGGACGGGTTTCCATCCTTATTTTAATGGACTAACGATTCAAACCCTACCAACTATTGCTTATTTTATACTCGAACTCCTATATAAATCTTTCTTTTAACATCCGATTTTTCTGACTGCCTGATTATCAAAGTATTTATAAGAGTAAGAAAGGTTGTGCTAACTATTTATAAATCCAATACACAACCATAAACAAAAATCTCAATAATCAAACCTTATTTTATATATTTAAAAATAAAACTAAACTTAAAATTATAAAAATAAAAATAAATAACTAAAATCTCTAAAAAATCTAAATTTTAATAAGAAAAAAATAGTAATACTTTTTATCAATTTTCTAGTACCAAATCCAAACAACCCCTTTATAAATGCAAGAAAGTAAAATTAAAAAATCTAATATATATACTAAAAACTTTATTTACAACATATTCTTTCTATTAACTCTAATATCCATAGGGAATTTCTCATTCTCAATAATATCAAAAATTAAATCAACAAATTTATTGGCTTCTTCAAAATCTTTTTGTTTAAAGTTGTTGTATTTTAGTTTTAATTTTTATAAAGTAGTGAATGTAATAAATAAAATAACGATTAAAATTTTATGGTGTAACAATGAAAATTATAGTTTGTATAACTGGAGCGAGTGGCGTTATCTATGCAAAGAGATTGTTAGAAGTTTTAAAGGATAAAGTAGAAGTAGATTTAATTATATCAAACTCTGCAAAAAAAATAATTAAAGAGGAGTTAAATATTGATTGGAAAGAATTAATAAAATTTGCCACAAATTATTATGAAAATGATAATTTTTTTTCACCAATTGCCTCTGGCTCTAATAAGTTTGATGTAGTCATAGTTATTCCTTGCTCAATGAAAACACTATCAGCAATTGCTAATGGATATTCATCAAATTTAATAGTTAGAGTTTGTGACATTGCCTTAAAAGAGAGAAGAAAATTAATTATTATGCCCAGAGAAATGCCATTAAATAGCATACATTTAGAAAACATGCTAAAATTGTCAAATTTAGGGGCTGTAATAATGCCTCCTATTCCAGCGTTTTATCACAAACCAAAAAACATTGATGACATAGTTAATTTTGTTGTTGGAAGAGTTTTAGACATTTTAGGGATAGAAAATAATTTATTTAAAAGATGGGGTGAATAATTTTAAAAAATAAGAAAATAGTGGTGATATTTATGCTCGATAAATTAGGAGAGAGTTTAAATAAGGCATTAAATAAATTAAAAATGGCTACATTTGTTGATAAAAAATTAATAAAAGAGGTTATTAAGGATATTCAAAGGGCTTTAATTCAGGCTGATGTTAATGTAAAATTAGTTTTAAAGATGAGTAAGGAGATTGAAAGAAGAGCATTAGAGGAAAAAACTCCAAAAGGTTTATCTAAGAAGGAGCATATTATAAAAATAGTTTATGAAGAATTAGTTAAGTTGTTGGGAGAGGAGGCAAAAAAATTAGAGTTAGATCCAAAAAAGCAAAATGTTATTTTATTGGTTGGTATTCAGGGTAGTGGTAAGACAACTACTGCCGCAAAGTTAGCAAGATATATTCAAAAAAGAGGTTTAAAGCCTGCATTAATAGCGGCAGATACATATAGACCAGCGGCGTATGAGCAATTAAAACAACTGGCTGAAAAAATCAATGTTCCTATATATGGAGATGAAAGTAAGAATAAATCACCAATAGAGATTGTTAAAGAGGGGATGAATAAATTTAAAAAGGCAGATGTTTTAATTATAGATACTGCTGGAAGACACAAAGAGGAGAAGGGTTTATTGGAAGAGATGAAGCAAATTAAAGAAATAGCCAATCCAGATGAGATTATATTAGTTATAGATGGAACTATTGGACAACAGGCTGGAATTCAGGCAAAGGCTTTTAGAGATGCAGTTGGAGAGATTGGTAGTATTATAGTTACTAAATTAGATGGTTCTGCCAAAGGGGGAGGGGCTTTAAGTGCAGTTGCAGAGACAAAAGCTCCTATAAAGTTCATTGGAATTGGAGAGGGAATAGATGATTTAGAGCCTTTTGATCCTAAAAAGTTTATATCAAGATTGTTGGGAATGGGAGACTTGGATAGTTTATTAGAAAAGGCAGAAAATATAATTGATGAAAAAACTGAGGAAAGTATAGATGCAATAATGAAAGGAAAATTTACATTAAATGAACTTTTATATCAATTAGAGGCTCTTGAAAATATGGGATCTATGAAAAAAATTTTAAGTATGATCCCAGGATTTGGAGGAGCAATGCCTAAGGAACTATCAAATTTAACAGAATCTAAAATAAAAAAGTATAAGGTAATTATAAGCTCAATGACAAAAGAGGAGAGAGAAAATCCAAAGATAATTAAATCTTCAAGAATTAGAAGAATAGCAAGAGGTTCTGGAACTTCTGAAAAAGATGTTAAAGAAGTTTTAAGATATTACGAAATTACAAAAAACGCAGTTGATAAATTAAGAAAGGGTAAAATGCTCAAAATTGGAGGACCATTAGGTCAAATATTAAGGCAGTTAATGTATAAAGACATTTAATTATTCCTATTTTCCATCTATTCCTACCTTATGGATGTATTTTATTGTTTTATTTTTTTATTTGAAAATATTTTATGAAAATTTTTATATGCTATATATTAAATACTTTCAAATAATCTAAAAATCTTTTAGAGGTTAGAATTATGAAAACAATTCAGGAAATTAACGAAAAAATTAAAAAAGGAGAGGCAGTTGTAGTAACGGCGGAAGAGATGATAAAAATCGTAGAAGAGGAAGGTAGCAAAAGAGCGGCTGATTATGTTGATGTAGTTACAACAGGAACATTTGGAGCAATGTGTTCATCTGGTGTATTTATAAACTTTGGACATTCGGATCCTCCTATAAAAATGCTAAAAATATATTTAAACAATGTTGAAGCTTATGGTGGTTTAGCGGCTGTTGATGCATATATTGGAGCTTCTCAACCAAATGAAGATCCTGATATTGATATCAATTATGGAGGAGCACATGTCATAGAGGATCTCGTTAGAGGAAAGGAAATTGAACTATATGCAGAAGGATATACAACAGACTGCTATCCAAGAAAAGATGTAAATGTTAAGATAACTCTAAAAGATGTTAATCAGGCTATTATGGTAAATCCAAGGAATTGCTATCAAACATACGCGGCGGCAACAAACAGTAGAGAGGAGAAAATTTATACTTATATGGGAATATTACTCCCAGAATACAGTAATGTTCATTACTCAGGGGCTGGGCAGTTAAATCCTCTACAAAATGACTATGATCCTCAGACAAAATCATATAATACCATAGGTATTGGGACAAGAATATTCTTAGGAGGAGGAGTTGGATATATAATAGGGGAAGGAACTCAACATAATCCTCCATTTGGGACATTGATGGTAAAAGGAGATTTAAAAACAATGGATCCAAAATTTGTAAGAGCCGCTACAATGCCAAGATATGGAAGCACTTTGTATATTGGAATTGGTGTTCCAATTCCTGTTTTAAATGAAAAAATTGCTGAAAGATGTGCAATTAAAGATGAAGATATTGAAGTGCCAATTTATGATTATGGAGTTCCAAGGAGAGATAGACCATTAGTAGCAAAAACTAATTATAAAGAGTTGAGAAGTGGAAAAATAACTTTAAGGGTTAATATAGATGGAAAAGAAGTTGAAAAAACTGTAAAGACGGGACCAGTATCAAGTTATAAAATGGCAAGGGAGGTTGCTGAAACACTAAAAAAATGGATTTTAGATGGAAGATTTTTGTTAGCTGAAAGGGTTGATAATTTAGGAAGAGCTGAATGTAAGCCAATGAAATCTCCAATTACTTTAGTTAGAGATATACTAAGTAAGCCACCAATAGTTGCACCAAGTAACATAACAATAATGGAAGCTGCTAAAATCCTAATAAAGCACAATATAAACCACTTACCAATAGTTGATGAGTACGGTAAATTAATAGGAATTATAACATCTTGGGATATTGCTAAGGCATTAGCACAAAACAAAAAAACTATTGAGGAAATTATGACAAGAAATGTAATTACCGCCTATGAAAATGAGCCTGTTGATCATGTAGCTAAAAAAATGAGTGAGCATAACATTTCAGGAGTTCCAGTTGTTGATGAAAATAGAGTAGTTGTAGGAATTATTACATCAGAAGACATTTCAAGACTATTTGGGGGGAAAAAATGAAGAAAAAAATATTCTATTGGACAGATTCAGAGCATATAAATAAACCAGTTATCTCTGACACTATTTTAAACACTGGAGTGAAAATAAATATTTTAAAAGCAAAAGTAGAGCCACAAGAGGCATTTTTAATATTAGAGTTATTTGGTAGTAAAGAACAAATTGAAAAGGCGTTAGAATATTTATCAAAATTTGGAGAGATTGAAGAAATTTCTAAAGTTATAAAAAGAGATTTAGAAAAATGTGTTCATTGCGGATGCTGTATAACACAATGTCCATTAAATGTGATTTATTTGGATGAAGATTATAATGTAGTTTTTAAAGAAGAGGAATGTGTTGGATGTAAAAACTGTATGAAAGCCTGTCCATTCAAAGCTATTGAGATTATTGAATAATTATTTCTTTTTAATGTTACAATTAATGTATCTTTCTATTGATAAACCTATTATTAAGCATTCTCTTGCTTCTTCATATCTTCCTAAAATTCTTAATGCTAATGCTTTGTTATAATATGCATCTCTATAAAATGGATTTAATTCTATTGCTTTATTAAAATATTCTAATGCCTTTTTTACATCTCCTTTATTTCCAACTTCAACGCCTTTTTTATAATAATAAATTGCCTTTTCATTATTATCTTTGTTATTTTCCATATTATCACCAAAACTAAAATTTATAAAGTATTTACTGATTAGATTTTTCAATAAACTTTTCGTGTAATTTTCTAACACAATTTATCAAATCCTTTTCATCAATAACAAAGGAGATATTTACCTCAGAGGAACCTTGGGCTATCATCTTTATATTTGCTCCACTTTCAGAAACTGCTGTAAATATCTTCCCTGCTATGCCTTTAGCCCCTTTCATCCCAGCCCCTACTACTGAAACAATACAAACATCTTTATCTACCATAACATCCCTAATTAAATTGTTGTTTAAAAAGCTCTTCTTTCCAAAGTCGCCAAATTCTTCTTTTAATGCTTTTAATGCTTTATCAACATCTTCCTCACTAATTACAATTGAAATGTTAGTTTCAGATGAACCTTGACTTATTAGGATGACATTGACATTATACTTCCCTAACGCTTTAAAGATTCTTGCTGATGTGCCACTAACTCCAACCATTCCAGCCCCAAATATGTTTATAAGAGCTACATTTTTTATTGTAGATATAGCTTTAACAATGTTGTCACTCATCTCAATATCATTAGTTATTAAAGTTCCTTCATTATCAGGTTCAAATGTATTTTTTACCAATATAGGAATGCCCTTTTCCATTGCTGGCTCAATAGTTCTTGGATGTAATACTTTTGCTCCAAAGTATGCTAATTCCATTGCTTCAATGTAACTAAGTTTTGGAATCCTTTTTGCGGTAGGAACTAATCTTGGGTCTGTTGTATAAACTCCACTAACATCTGTCCATATTTCTATAATGTCAGCATCTAATCCATAGCCAATTAGAGCGGCTGAGTAATCACTTCCTCCCCTACCTAAGGTTGTTATATTTCCTTCTTCAGTAACCCCAATAAATCCAGTAACTACTGGAATAATCCCCTCTTTTAATAAAGGAGTGAGGGATTCTTTAACTTTGAGTTTTTTAACTCTTGCATTTCCAAAATTATCATCTGTTATAATCCCTGCCTCTCCACCCTCTAAGGCAATAGATTTTTCTCCTAAATCTCTAATTGCTCCACATAATATTGGAGATGACAATCTCTCTCCAAATGATAAAATGTAATCTCTTGATTTTGAGGTTAATTCCCCTAAGTATGCTACTCCTATTAAAACCTTCTCTAATTCATCTATTCTACTATCAATTATTTTTTTTACATCTTTTTTAATTTTTTCAGATTTTATAGATTCTTCAATAGCCTTGTAATGTTTTTCTTTTATGAAGTTTATAAAATCACTTATTTTATCAATATCTCTAATATTTAATGCCTGTTGAGAAATCTCAATTAAAGCATTTGTAACCTCACTCATTGCAGATACAACTACTACAACATCTTTATCCTCCTTTTTTCTATTAACCACTATATTAGCTACATGCCTAATCCTTTCTCCAGAACCAACTGATGTTCCTCCAAACTTCATTACAGTTACCATAATTACACCAAAAAATCTTTTAGATTTTGAAATAAAAATTAAGTATATTTTTAAAAGTTTTATTACATATGTAATTGAAAGTTTCGTATAATAATCACACAAAAAATTTTAGAACAAATATTTAAAATTTTCTTTAAATATATAAATACCCTTATTTTTTGTTATTCTATTAGCTTATACTTAAAATAGTATTATTTTACTAAAAAAACTCTAAATTATTCTATTACAGATTTTATTTTATATATATTTTGTGGATTAATAATAAAGAAAAAATAAAATATATAAATATACAAATTGATAAAATTTAAATGTTTCCATCCCCTTAGGGGTCTGAGTTTTAAACCCATAGGGCTCCGCCCTATTGGGATACCCGGGATGCATTGCTTCGCTACCGCTCAGCAATGCCTCTTAATTAATATTATTTTCCCTTAGGGGTCTGATTTTAGACCACATAATTTTGTTTTTAATAGTGAAGAAGAACTTAAGTTTCCATCCCCTTAGGGGTCTGATTTTAGACGGTTTAAGTATTTTATGTATATTTTCTAAGATCTCTTGTTTCCATCCCCTTAGGGGTCTGATTTTAGACATTATGTATGTTTTTTGCCTTGTTGCTCCTGCTGTGAAGTTTCCATCCCCTTAGGGGTCTGATTTTAGACTATCGTGGAACTCATCTAATTTTTTATGTATCTCAGGTTTCCATCCCCTTAGGGGTCTGATTTTAGACGTGTGTGTGTTCTGTGTTTCCAACCTCTGTGGCTGTATGTTTCCATCCCCTTAGGGGTCTGATTTTAGACATGGTTTTAATTTTAATTTTAATTTTGGTTTTTGTTTGTTTCCATCCCCTTAGGGGTCTGATTTTAGACTTTTTATCAAAGGCTTCCTTGCCATAACATCACCAAAAGAAGTTTCCATCCCCTTAGGGGTCTGATTTTAGACTAGACTATTGAACACAGTTAATTTCCTGCTTTCTAAAAAACTTTTTAAGTTTCCATCCCCTTAGGGGTCTGATTTTAGACCACATAATTTTGTTTTTAATAGTGAAGAAGAACTTAAGTTTCCATCCCCTTAGGGGTCTGATTTTAGACGGAATGAAATAAGGTTTCTAACTGGACATTTATGTTATGTTTCCATCCCCTTAGGGGTCTGATTTTAGACGAAAACCAAAAAGATATTTATTAACTGATAGAAAACTGTTTCCATCCCCTTAGGGGTCTGATTTTAGACGGACACCCAAAGGTTTTTTATAGTTTCAACATCTATGTTTGTTTCCATCCCCTTAGGGGTCTGATTTTAGACTTCCAGATAGCTATTTTAAGACGAGAACCTTAGAGGAGTTTCCATCCCCTTAGGGGTCTGATTTTAGACATTAGAGCAAAAACCATTTGACTTTGTAGAACTAGTTTCCATCCCCTTAGGGGTCTGATTTTAGACGTATAAACTGTAAAAAACAAAAAATAAATCTGAAGAAGAGTTTCCATCCCCTTAGGGGTCTGATTTTAGACTTTTAGTTCTTCTTGCAGTATGCTTATGTGGTATGCGTTTCCATCCCCTTAGGGGTCTGATTTTAGACTTTTCCGCCCTCGATAACTGTTAATGAGCCTCCAGCGTTTCCATCCCCTTAGGGGTCTGATTTTAGACTGGTATAGTGCAACTTTCAATGGAAGTAGTTCAACAAAGTTTCCATCCCCTTAGGGGTCTGATTTTAGACAGCGGACTTAATATAAAAAATCTTTTATTAATCAAGAGGCGTTTCCATCCCCTTAGGGGTCTGATTTTAGACAAAATCTTTGCTAATGACGTTGCTTTTTTTAATGTGTTTCCATCCCCTTAGGGGTCTGATTTTAGACTTCCAGATAGCTATTTTAAGACGAGAACCTTAGAGGAGTTTCCATCCCCTTAGGGGTCTGATTTTAGACAGGGCATAATTTGAAGAAATAAACTTTTAAAATTACTTTATTATGCTTCTTTGTTGGGAGGTTATAGTTCGGAGGGTCAGTAACCCTTGTTATTTATATACCTCCGAACTTATATATAAACTTTTCTATTTTTATTTATTTGCTTAAAAATCCTTTAAATTTTTATTATTAACTTATTTATCGGAGAAAATTGAAGATAAAGACAATTAACTAAAATATCCTAAAAATCTCAATAATTTAATAAACTTAATTATTCAAATTCTTCAAAATAGACGACCCTCCGAAATTTGTTAAAATCTTTTAAAATTTAAAAATATTAAATTAAAATCCTCTAAATCAAAAAATAAAAATTTTTAGCGAGAGAAAAGATATTATGAAAAAGAGGCATTGCTTCCTTTAGGAAGCAATGCATCGGGAGTATAGCAATAGAGGGTTTCCCTCTATGCGGTGTGGAGATCACTATGGGTTTAAAACTCAGACCCCTAAGGGGATGGAAACATTTAAATTTTTAATTTTATTTTAGTATCATAAAAATCCATAGATTTCTATATTTACATATATTTTAAAAGTAATAACGACTCTCGGTAAATTCTAAAATTTTTATTACAAAATAATAAAAATATCAAAAAATCATTATAATAATTCTAAATATTTATAGAATCTTAATATATAATAAGAAAAATTTAATTTTTTTATGATTTATTATTATATTTCCTAAAAATTTCCAAGATTGGTATTAATTATTATGAATAAATTTTAAAAATGTGTATGCATAAAGAAAAGTAAATTAATATAATATAGTTTTTCCATACTAATTTAAAATATTATTTTGTGAAACTATGAGTGTTTTAATTATTTGTGAAAAGCCAAGTGTTGCTAAAAAAATAGCCAATGCTTTGGGAAAACCTAAGAAAAAAACTATCTATAATGTTCCATACTACGAATTGGAAAGAAATGGAAAAAAAATTATTGTTGCGAGTGCAGTTGGGCATTTATTTACGCTTGTTGAAAAAAACAATACTAAATTTGGACATTATCCTGTTTTTAATGTAAAATGGGCGCCAGCAAGTGTTGAAAAAGGAAAAAAATATGTTGATAACTATATAAAGGCATTAAAAAAACTTTCTAAGGAGGTAGATGAAATATATATAGCAACAGATTGGGATATTGAGGGAGAATTAATAGGTTTTCACGCATTGAAATACTGTTGTGGTAAGACAAAGGCTAAGAGAATGAGATTTTCCTCATTAACAAAAAATGAAATTATAAAAGCGTTTGAAAATCCTGATGAAATAGATTATGGTTTAGTTGATGCTGGAGAGAGTAGGCATATCATAGATTGGTATTATGGAATAAACTTATCAAGGGCTTTAATGAATGCTATTAAGGCAGTAAATCAATGGAAAACAATGAGTGTTGGTAGAGTTCAAGGACCAGCATTAGCTTTTTTAACTGAGAGAGAGTTGGAAATTAAAAAATTTGTTCCAAAGCCATACTGGGTTATTGAGGCATTATTAAAGGATAATTTAAAGGTAATACATGAAAAAGAGAAATTTTGGGACGAAAAAGAAGCTAAAAATGTTTATGAAAAAGTAAAAAATGAAAAGTTTGGGAAGGTTGTAGAGATAAAAAGAACTGTGAGAAAGATAAAGCCACTCCCTCCTTTTGACTTAGGAACTTTACAGAGAGAGGCATACAACTATTTTAAGTTTTCTCCAAAGGAAACCCAAGAAATTGCCCAAAGTTTGTATGAAAAAGGTTTATGTTTGCATCCAGATACATTAATTTTATTACCTGATGGAGTTAAGAAAATTAAGGATTTGGATGAAGAAGGAAATATTTTATGTTTAAATAAGGATCTAAAATTAGCAAAATCAAAATATAAACTTTTAAAAAGAACAGTAAAAGAGAAACTAATAAAAATTACCTTAAATGATGGAACAGAACTTATTGCAACAAAAGAGCATCCAATTTTGGTCTATAGGGATAAGTTAATATTTGTTCCTTCTGGAGAGTTGAAAGAAAATGAACAAGTAGTAACACTTAGTTATGGAGAGGTTTATATCCAAAAAATTAAAAAAATTGAAGAAATTAATTATGAAGGAGAGGTTTATGATTTAACAGTTGAAAAATACCACAACTTTATAGCCAATGGTGTAGTTGTGCATAACTGCTCATACCCAAGAACATCTTCTCAAAAATTACCAAAGGATAAAAACTATTTAGAGAATATTTTAAATACTTTAAAGAATCATCCAATTTATGGAAAATGGGCTAAAGATATTTTAAATAAGGGAGATTTAAAGCCAGTTGATGGAAAAAAAGAAGACCCAGCACATCCTGCAATACATGTTGTAGATATTCCAAAAGATGAAGAATTATCAGAAAAAGAAAAAAAGATTTACGATTTAATTGCAAGAAGAACATTAAGTGCCTTTTGGGATAATGCAGAGAGGGAATATTCAAATATAAAAATTAACATAAATGGAGAGATTTTTAAACTATCTGGTTCAAGAACATTAAAAGAAGGTTGGCATGAAATTTATTACTTCCCAAAATTTGATGACTGTGAGTTGCCAAAGTTAAATAAGGGAGATTTAATACCTATTCAAAAAATAACTATAACTAAAAAAGAAACTCAACCACCTAAAAGATACACTGTTGCAAGTATAATTAAGGAATTGGAGAAGAGAAAGTTAGGAACTAAGGCAACGAGGGCAGAAATCATTGAGAAATTAATAAAAAGAGGGTATGTTGTTGATGATGGCTCATTAAAAGTAACTGACTTAGGAATTTCAGTCGTTGAAACTTTAAAAAAGTTCTGTCCAGAAATTATTGACGAAAAAATGACGAGAGATTTAGAAGAGAAGTTAGAAAAAATACAGTTTAGAAAGATTAAAAAAGATGAAGTTTTGGATGAGGCAGAACAAAAATTAAGGAAAATTTTAGAAGAATTTAAAAAGAAAGAAAAAGATGTAGGAATGTTCCTTATAAAAAAGTTAGATTCTAATAATACTAACTCAAATACAAAAGAAAATAAAGAAAATACAGCTGAAAGTAAAAAAGTTGTTGGAAAATGCCCTAAATGTGGTGGAGATTTAATTTTAAAGAAAGGCAAATATGGTGAATTTTACGGCTGTTCTAATTATCCTAAGTGCAAATATACTGAATCAATAAATAAAGAGGTTATAAAGAAATGTCCTAAATGTGGAGGAGAGTTAATAATTAGAGAAGGAAAGTATGGAAAGTTTTTAGGATGTTCAAATTATCCAAAGTGTAAATATACAGAAAAATTAAATAAAAAGGTGGATAAAACATGATTCCGAAATTGTATGTTGATTTTGGAGGTTATTCAGCAATAGAAAAAGGAAATTTAATAATTCCAAGAGAGAATATTCTAAATAAAGAAGATTTTGATAAAATAGAAATTGGAGAGGTAGTTGATATATATTCAAAGAGAGGGAAATTTTTAGGAAGAGGTTTTAAAAATCCAAGAGAAATTAGAATAATGACACTAAAAAAAGAAAATTTGGATGAAAACTACATAAGAGAGAAAATAATTAAGGCTAATGAATATAGAGTAAATTTTTTAGGATTTAAAGACACTTATAGGATGGTTTATACTCAATCAGATTGGTTAAATGGTTTGGTTATTGACAAATATAATGATATTGCAACAGTTCAAATATTCAACTACGGTATTGAAAAAATGAAAGATGTAATTGTAGAGACACTTTTAGATTTAGGGATAGATAGTATTTATGAAAAAAGTTCTGGAAGGAATAGGAAAAGAGCAGGATTGCCAGAGGTTGAGGGTATATTAGTTGGAAAGAAAACAGAGACAATTATTAAAGAAGGGGATGCAAAATTTAAAGTAACCTTTGATGGACAAAAAACAGGCTTTTTCTTAGACCAAAGAGAGAATAGATTGGCTATAGAGAAGTTTATAAAAGAAGGGGATAGGGTTTTAGATGTTTGTTGCTATACTGGTGGATTTTCTGTCCATTGTGCAATTAAAGGGGCTGAAGTTGTAGGAGTAGATTTGTCAAAAAAGGCATTAAAAGTTGCTGAGGAAAATATGGAATTAAATAATATTCCAAAAGATAGATATGAATTTATAGAAGGAAATGCATTTAAGGTTATGGAAGAGTTTATAGAGAATGGAAAAAAATTTGATATTGTTATCTTAGACCCTCCTGCATTTGCTCAATCAAAAAAAGCTTTGAAGGATGCTATTAGGGGCTATCATATGTTAAATAGATTTGGAGCTAAATTGGCTGATAGATTGTTAGTAACTTGCTCTTGCTCTCAACCATTAGAGCCAGATGCATTTAAAGCGTTAGTTATAGATGCATGTCTAAAAGCAAAAAAATGGGCTAAAATCATTAAATATGGCTCACAAAGTCCAGACCATCCAATAACTTCTAAAGGAACAGAATACTTAAAGTGTCTATTTTTAAGTTTAGAAAAAATTTAATTTTATTTTTGGTGAAAATATGAGATATGTTGCCTATAAAATTTATCCAGAAGAATTCTTAAAAAATGAAGTTGTTGAAAATTCTTTAATTATAGAGGGTAGAAAAGTTAGAAGAGTAAGAATTTTAGGAAAAGTGGAAAATATAAATGTTGGAGAAATTTTATCTTTTTATGTTGATGGAGTAAATGTTAAGTATTTTGAAGATAAACCAGTTTATATCAAAGAGAGAGATATTGTTGATGTAATTGGAAGACCAAGAACATTCAATGGAGATAAATATTTAATGGCTGAAATTATTAAAGTTAGAGATGAAAAGTGGATAAAACTTAGAGATTTAGAAATAAAAAAGACGAGAAAATATTTATTAGAAAATGCTGAATTGGTTGATGAGGAAACTGAAGAGGAAGAAATTGAAGAAGATATAGAAATTGAAAATTTAGATCCAGAAATTATAAAAGAAAAAATATTATCCATTATTGAAAAATTTGGAGAAATTACATTTGAAGAACTCTCTGGTATGGTTAAACTTTCAGAGGAAGAGTTAGAAAAGTATTTATCTGAATTAATAGAATCTGGAGACATATTTGAACCAATGCCTGGAGTTTATAAAATACAGTAAATTGGAGGTGGAACATTGCTATTAGAAGAAACTTTGAAATCCTGTCCTATTGTAAAAAGAGGTGAGTATCATTATTTTATTCACCCAATAACTGATGGGGTTCCAATTGTAGAGCCAAAGTTATTGAGAGAAGTTGCAATAAGAATAATCAAAATTGGAAACTTTGAGGATGTTGATAAAATAGTAACTGCCGAGGCTATGGGAATACCTTTGGCAACTATTCTCTCCTTATATACTGATATACCCTATGTAATTATGAGAAAGAGAGAATACAAATTACCTGGAGAAATTCCTGTTTTTCAAACTACTGGTTATAGTAAAGGGCAATTATATTTAAATGGAATAAATAAAGGAGATAAAGTAGTAATTGTAGATGATGTTATATCTACGGGAGGAACGATGATTGCTATAATTGAGGCATTAAAAAAAGCAGGGGCTGAGATAAAGGATATTATATGTGTTATAGAAAGAGGAAATGGTAAAAAAGAAGTTGAAGAAAAAACTGGCTATAAAATTAAAACATTAGCTAAAATTGATGTTGTAGATGGAAAAGTTGTAATTTTAGATAAATAATCAATTGCATGGTGAAACTGAATGGACATAAGAAGTATAAATCCTACAAAGATTGTATGCGTTGGTTTGAATTATATAGACCACGCTAAGGAGTTAAATATGGAAATTCCCGAATATCCAATAATATTTTTAAAACCCACATCATCTATAATTTACAACGAAGATTATATTATAAGACCAAAAATTTCCAAAAGAGTTGATTATGAAGTTGAATTAGCAATTGTTATAGGAAAAAAATGTAAAAATGTTAAAAAATCAGAATCTGAGGATTACATAATGGGATACACAATTTTAAATGATGTAACAGCAAGAGATTTACAGCAGAAAGATGGGCAATGGACGAGGGCTAAGTCATTTGATACATTTTGTCCAATAGGTCCAAGAATAGTTAAAGACATAGACCCAATGAACCTAAATATTGAGTGTAGAGTTAATAATGAAGTTAAACAAAAATCCAACACTAAAAATATGATTTTTGATGTCTATGAATTGGTAGAATTTGTTTCATCAATAATGACACTATATCCTGGAGATATTATTTCAACTGGTACTCCTCCCGGAGTTGGAGAGTTAAAAGCAGGAGATGTCGTAGAGTGTGAAATTGAAAATATAGGAATTTTAAGAAATTATGTTAAAGACGAAGAATAGTGAGTGTGCAAAAGGTAAATTTAATAAAATGTTTAACTTACCTATTTTTAAAAAGAAATTATCTAAATTTATCGTTTTTAAGATTTTAATGGTGATATTTATATGGAAAAGCCAATTATTTGTAGAATAAAAAAGATTATAGAAGAAAGTCCTACAGTAAAAACATTTGTAATAGATAGAGATTTTGATTTTAAGCCAGGACAGTTTGCAATGCTTTGGATTCCAGGAGTTGATGAAAAGCCATTTAGTTTTTCTTCAAAGAATAGTTTCAGCGTAGCAAAAGTAGGATATTTTACTGAAAAAATGCATGAATTAAAAGAAGGAGATATAATAGGAGTTAGGGGACCTTATGGAACATATTTTGAGCCCGTTGGAGATAAAATCTTGGCTGTTGCTGGAGGTATAGGAGCGGCTCCAATAATTGCGGCAGTTGAAGAATTTTCAAAGCAAGGGATTGAAATAACAACTATATTGGGAGCAAGGACTAAAGATGAATTGTTATTTTTAGATAGATTTGAAAAAGCAGGGAGATTAGAGATTTGCACAGATGATGGTAGTTTTGGATTTAAAGGCTTTACTACTGAAAAAATGAAAGAAGTTCTTAAAGAAGAGAAATTTGATTTAATCATTACTTGCGGACCAGAAATAATGATGAAGAAGGTTGTAGATATTGCCAATGAATATAATATTCCAGTTCAAGTTTCAATGGAGAGATATATGAAGTGTGGTATTGGCATCTGTGGGCAGTGTTGTGTAGATGATGAGGGGCTGTGTGTATGTAAGGATGGACCGGTATTTTGGGGAGATAAATTAAAATTCATTAAAGAGTTTGGGAAGTATAAAAGAGAGTCCTCTGGGAAGGTTATTAAGATTTAATATTCACTTAATTTCCAACATTTATTTGGTTATTCATACTTTGTTTTTAATTATTTGTAAAAAATTTCATGCTGTGATCAGTATGATAAAGTTTGGCGAGGCAGTTTTAGGGAATGAGATTAAAGCAATAGTTAATGTATCTATTGGAAAAGGTAAAGATATAGATAATATATTTACCAATGCTTTAACAAGGGGAAACTGTATATTTGCCAATTTGAGACCTAATTTAATAGTTAAGCCATTAACCTTAGTAGTTCCAAGACATAATATTGAGAGCAATATACAAGATGAGCTATTTCAAGGAGTTATTCAATATGCAGTTGCTAAGGCTGTTGCTGATTTAGATTTAGATGAAAATTTAAAGGTTGTTGTTTCTGTCAATGTCCCAGAGCTTCCAATAACAAATTTAACAAAAAGAAAGATCTTCCAATACTTTTATGCTTCAACAAAGTTAGCTATAAACAGAGCTTTAAATGAATATCCTTCAAGAGAAAAGGTAAAGAAAGAGAAGTATAGAGCTTTGCATCCATTAGTTGGGTTTAGAGATGTTAGATTAGAGTATCCTCCATATCTACAAATTGCTTTAGATGTTCCAACAATGGAGAATTTGGAGTTTTTATTGCAAAATATCCCAAAGAGCGACCACATCATCTTAGAGGCGGGAACTCCATTAATTAAAAAATTTGGTTTAGAAGTTATTGAGATAATGAGAGAGTATTTTGATGGCTTTATTGTTGCTGATTTAAAAACATTAGATACTGGAAGGGTTGAGGTTAGATTGGCTTTTGAAGCAACTGCTAATGCTGTAGCAATAAGTGGAGTAGCACCAAAATCAACAATAATTAAAGCAATTAATGAATGCCAAAAATGTGGTTTAATAAGTTATTTAGATATGATGAATGTCTCTGAACCTCAGAAATTATATGAGTCATTAAAATTAAAGCCAGATGTTGTTATTTTACATAGAGGTATTGATGAAGAGACTTTTGGAATTAAAAAAGAGTGGAGGTTTAAAGGAAACTGCCTATTAGCAATTGCTGGAGGAGTTGGAATAGAGAATGTTGAAGAGCTATTGAAAGAATATCAAATATTAATTGTTGGTAGAGCGATTACAAAATCAAGAGACCCTGGAAGAGTAATTAGAATGTTTATAAATAAGATGGGCTATGATATAGACACTTATAGGCTTTATTTTGATGAGGATGAAGATGTAGGGGAGGAATTATGAATTTAGATGTATGGCTAAATATTCAACCAACAAAAAGACTTTACACAATAAAAGAGGCTTCAAGAATATTAACAAAAAAGTTCGGTAAAGAAATTAAAGAGCATAATATTTCATATTTAGTTCAATATGGAAGAGTTACAAAGTATAAAATCAAAAATAGGGTTTATGTAGACATTGATGAGGTTGAGAATTATTACAAAAAATTATTTTTTGAAAAAAGGAAGGAATGGGAAGAAAAATTAGGATTTAAATTAGATTGGGATTTAGCATTTGATTTATTATCTGAAAAGGAAAGAACTAAGCATGTTCATGGAATACATCCATATAAAGGAAAATTTATTCCACAATTGGTAGAATATTTTTTAAAGAAGCATTTTAATGCAGGAGATATTATAATAGACCCATTTATGGGCTCTGGGACAACATTAGTTCAGTGTCTTGAAATGGGAATTCATTCTATAGGAATAGATATTTCTCCATTTAACTGCTTTATTCTCCAAGAATTAGGGCAGAATTAAACTTTTATCTAAATTTAATTAAAGATTGCAATGATGAAACTATAAAAAAAGTAGCAATGATAATTTTAAGTAGAACAGCAAGGTCTGTTAGAGGAACTACACACTTTGATTTGGCTACACTAAAAGAGCCTGTATTTAACCCATACTATTGCTATAAGCATAAAAAAATTTGCAAACCTGTTCATACAATTTTAAGACACTTGGAGGAATATACAAAGGATGTGATTAATAGAATAGAGGAATTTTCAAAGATTAGAAAAGAGGCTTATTATTTAATCATCAATGGGGATTCAAGAACCGTTGATGTTGAAGAAGAGTTAAAAAAACACAAAAACTTTTATGAACTTTATAAAAAAAAGAAAATTGATGGTATTTTTACTTCACCCCCTACTTAGGGCAGATTGACTATCATGAACAGCACGCCTATGCCTATGAGCTTTTTGATATTCCAAGATTAGATGAATTAGAAATAGGACCTAAATTTAAAGTAGTTCTAAGAAGGCTCAGAAAGAATATATTGAGAGTATGTCAGAAGTTTTAATAAATATGAAGAGATTTTTAAAAGAAGATGCAAAGATTTTTATTGTTGTTAATGATAAAAAGAACTTATATAAAGAGATTTTTGAAAAAAGCAATCTTATTTTAGTTAAAGAGTTTAAAAGACCTGTCCTAAATAGAACAGAGAGAGACAGAAATCCATACTATGAAAGTATCTTTGAATTAAGAATAGGGGAATGATTATGACATTAAGTAATGAAATTATAGAAAAAATTAGTATTGAAACAATAAGAGTATTAATATCAAGATTTGAAACAATCCCTGATGAAGATATAAAAATAAGAAATATGCCTTTCCACATTGCTTTTTTAAGAGCATTTTATGGAAAACTTAATATAAATGATGACGATGAAGCATTAAAGTTTTTAACTCTATCACAGTGGTTTCATGGGCTAAGCACAACGTTAGGGCAAAGTTATTTCGAAAATATTGCACATATTTTATCTAACGGTGAAAAAAAGACATTTAAAAATTATAAGATTAAAAAAAGTGTTAGAGATAAAATATCAGAAATTATAAATGATTTAAAAAGTGGTGATAGATTACCAAATGTAGAAGAAGAAAATAAAGAATTAAAAGAGGCAATTTTAGAAGATTCTGAATATGTGATTGGTTTAGAATTTACAGCAGATGTTTATTTTGAAGACAAAGATAAAATAGTTATGATTGAATTAAAGACAGTTAAGCCTAATTCTGGAGTAGCAAGAGGAGAAAAACAGAAGATTCTTTATGGAAAAGCCCTTATGATGCAAAGAAATCCAAAAAAGAAAGTGTATTATTTTATTGGCTTTCCTTATGACCCAACAGAAAATTCAAAAAATCCTTGTGGATATGACAAAGAAAGGTTTATGAAAAGTTTGATAGAATTTTCTAAGTATTTTGACAGAAAAGAAGTTTTAATTGCAGAAGAATTATGGAGTTTTTTATCTGAAGAAAAAAATACTATGAAAAATATATTGGAAATTATTAATTCTATAGCAAAACCTGATTTTAAAGAAAAGTTTGATTTTATAAATACATTTCCATTCATTAATCAAGATAAATTATAGACTAAAGAAGCCATTGATGAACAAAAATTCAAAAAATATGTTGAAATTCTTCAAGAGTGGAATCTATATTCTGAAATTAAATGTGCTAAAGCGGTAAAAGAAATGAGCACATTAAAATTACCTTCAAAGGATAGAAGAACTTTTGAAAGACTAATTAATAATTCAATGTTTAACAATAATAAATATAATGAAAACAGGAAATTGAAAATATTAAACTTATATTACAAATACTTCCAAAAGTAGGGTTAGCTATGTATGATTTTGCAATTATAGGCTCGGGAGTGGCTGGTTCTACATTAGCTAAGGAATTAAGTGAAAAGTATAAAGTATCTGTATTAGAAAAAGGAAGTAATCCAAAATATGTTTTGGAAGGGAAAAATGTTGAAATTAATTATGTTTACGGATTGGGAGGAAGTGCAGTATATTCCTTAGGCAATGCGATGAAAATTGATATTAAAGGATACAAAATAAAAAAAGACATATATAAAGAAATTTGGGAAGACTTAAACATTAAAGCTCCAGATGATGATTTCTTAAATGATATTGACAAAAAATTTATTGAATTAGGGTTTAAAAAGATGGAGAAATTTATTGACTTTGATAAATGTAATAAATGTGGAGAATGTGCAAGAAAGTTGTGTAAAGCAAAATGGACTCCATTAAATTACTTAAAAGATTCAAATACTGATATATTTACAAACTTTAATGTAAGGGATATAGAATATTGCGGATACTATGAAATTATAGATGAAAATGGAAAAAAAATTAGAAGTAAAAATTTAGTTATATCTGCTGGTGGAATAAACAGTCCAAGGATTTTAAAAAAATTAATTGATGATGAAAATATTGGAAAAAATCTCTTTGTAGATATTTTTGTAACAGTTGGAGGAATTTTAAAAGATAGTTATTTAAATAAAGATGTTTCTATGCTCGTTTATAAAAAATACAAAAATTTTATGCTATCAACACATTACTCAAAACTCCTCTATAATGAAATAAAAAAAGATTATAAGGATGTGGAAGAGAAGGATATTGTTGGGATTATGATAAAAATTAAAGATGAAAACTGTGGAGAAGTTTTAGATAAAAATACAGTTAAAGAGATAACTAAGGAGGATTTTAAAACACTTGCAAAGGGTGTAAGTGAAGCAACAAAATATTTATACAAGTTAGGTGTTGATGATGATATTTACACAACTATTCCCAGAGGTTCTCATCCAGGGGGTAGTTTAAGTTTAGTTGTTGATAATTTTGAAATTAAAGAAAATCTATATGTTTGTGACGCCTCTCTATTTAAAGAATCCTTAGGAGTTCCACCAATTGTTTCAATAATAGCGTTATCTAAAAAATTTGCCAGAGAAATGTTATTATAGGAAAAATATAAAAAATTCAAAAATGAAAATTTAATTAGATAGAATCATCCCATAAATAGGGGGTTATAAAATGGGAATTTTTGATATAATTTCAAAAATGTTTAAAAAGGAGAAGACAAAAATTGCCTATGCAAAGTCACAAAGTGTTGATTTAATTGAATTAAAGAGAAATCCATACTACATAGTGGCATCAGTAGAACTGGGGAATACAACAACTAAATCTATTATTACAGCCACAAATATGGATACTGGAAAAACTTATATAATTAGTAAGTATGTAAAAATGACAAGAGATGTTAGAAAACCAAAAAAAGGAGAAGAAGTTTTTGGAGAAACATTGTGGGGAGTTAAATTAACAAGGGAAGCTGTTGCAGATATGGTTAAAGAGGTTTTATTAAAAAGCTTAGAGAAAGCTGGTTTAACTGTTAATGACTTACACTTTGTAGTAAGAAGTACTGGAGTTACTGCAGGATTTGCTTCTCCTGAAGAAGTCGGAGAGATGATTATAGCTTTAGCCCAAGGTTGTATGAAAGCTGGAATACCTCCAGCAAAGATGACTCCAGCAATGACTAAAGAACAAATTCCAAAGCCTTTTGACAAATACTCATTCTTAGATAAAATTATTTTTGATGGAGCAGTTACTGGAGTTCTTCCACCAACAGGAAAAGAAGTTGTTGCAAACGAAATGGAAGGAGAATTAGTAACAGCAGGAATAAAAGTTGGATGTAAATGGACTAATGTAGATTTTAGAAATCCTTGTATGAGTATTGACTTTGGAACGACATTGGCAGGTAGAATTACTAACGATACTTTACCATATGCAAAAGTTATTGGCAATCTGTGTGGATTGGCGGGAGCTATAGCGGATGCAATTGCAAGAGGTTCTGGAAAAATTGATGAAAAAACAGGGGCGGCATTAGATTTAGCAAATGTAAAAGGAAAAGCAAATGATGAGTTGGCAAGAGAGTATGCAGAAGAGATTCATAAATATATTATTATTAAGGAGGTTCCAAAGGATGTTGATAGATTTGGAACTGTCCCAGTAGACCCAAAATCTGCAGAAAAGGCAGGAACTACACTTATTGGATGTGATGTTGGTAAAAATGGAAGTGATTTAATTAAGTTAGAGGAGTTAGGTAGGGAGTTAGTTGAAAAAAGTAATATTCCTACATTAATGTGTTGCTTAGATTATGTTATGAGTGAAGTTGTTAGGAGATTGGTAGAATTGGCTTATAAAAAAGGATTAATATGTGATAAATCAGCAGTAGGAATTACAGGAAGAGCAGGAATTACAGGAAAAAAACCAGAGTTAATTATTGAAAAACTCAAAACCTTAGAAATTTGGGATAGTGTAGAGGAGAATGTTGTATTTGTTGAGGATGGTTTGGCATTGGGAGCAAGTGTTATGGCAAGATGTATGAACTGTTTAGGTACTCCTTCTGTTCCATTAGGAGGAGTTAGAGGAGGGGGTTGTATATTAGGTTTAAGAAGAAAGTGGCAAAAAGAGAGAGGAATGATAAGGGATTAGTTTAATAACTAAATCAAAGTAATTATTATTTTTTATATAATATTTGATTAATTTTTATTACAATATCACAACTACTATTTTTTATACCAAAACCAACATTCTATAATCAGACTAATGATTATCCAATTACTCAATAATTAATTTATTTAAGTTTAACAATATTTTTATGTGATGATTATGGTTCATGTTGCATGCTCTGAGAGAATGAGAAAATATTTTGAAAATATTATTAAGGAAGTTGAAAGATGCTATAAAATTGCTGAAGAGTGTAGAAAAAAAGGACTTGACCCAGTTGATGACGTTGAAATCCCTTTAGCGTCAGATATGGCTGACAGAGTTGAAGGATTGGTTGGGCCTAAGGGAGTTGCTGAGAGAATTAGAGAGTTAGTTTCAGAGTTAGGTAAAGAACCGGCGGCATTAGAAATTGCTAAAGAAATTGTAGAAGGTAAATTTGGAGATTTTGATAGAGAAAAAAAGGCTGAGCAGGCCGTTAGGACAGCATTAGCAGTATTAACAGAGGGTATTGTTGCCGCTCCATTGGAGGGAATTGCAGATGTAAAAATCAAAAAAAATCCTGATGGAACTGAATATTTAGCAATATATTACGCAGGACCTATAAGAAGTGCTGGGGGGACAGCTCAGGCATTGTCAGTATTGGTAGGAGATTTCGTTAGAAAGGCTTTAGAGTTGGATAGATATAAGCCAACTGAGGATGAGATTGAGA
Organism: Methanocaldococcus lauensis; assembly: GCA_902827205.1. Classification (GTDB taxonomy): domain Archaea; phylum AGJL01; class Methanococci; order Methanococcales; family Methanocaldococcaceae; genus Methanocaldococcus; species Methanocaldococcus lauensis. Next base: position 944,001 of record LR792634.1, read on the forward strand.
GGTATGTTGAAGAGGTTGAATTGTATCAATCAGAAGTAGGTAGTTTCCAATATACTCCAACGGCTGATGAGATTAGAACAGCTATAAGAAATATACCAATTGAGATTACTGGAGAGGCTACTGATGACGTTGAAGTTTCTGGACATAGAGATTTACCAAGAGTTGAGACAAATCAACTAAGGGGAGGGGCTTTATTAGTTTTAGTTGAAGGAGTTTTATTAAAGGCTCCAAAGATATTAAGGCACGTTGAGAAGTTGGGAATAGAAGGATGGGACTGGCTTAAAGGATTGGTAAGTAAAAAAGAAGAAAGTGAGGAAGAAGATAAAAAAGATGATGAAGAGGAGGAAAGTATAGAGGGAGAGGAAGATATTGAAATGGAAGGATATTGGAGAGATATTAAAATAGAGGCTAATAAAAAGTTTATAAGTGAAGTTATTGCTGGAAGACCAGTATTTGCTCATCCTTCAAAGGTTGGTGGATTTAGATTAAGATATGGAAGGAGTAGGAATACAGGGTTTGCTACTCAAGGCTTTCACCCAGCATTGATGTATTTAGTAAATGAATTTATGGCTGTTGGTACTCAGTTAAAGACAGAAAGACCTGGAAAGGCTACATGCGTAGTTCCAGTTGATAGTATTGAGCCGCCAATTGTAAAGTTAAAAAATGGAGATGTTATTAGAGTTGATACAATAGAGAAAGCTATAGAGGTTAGAGATAAAGTTGAAGAAATCTTATTTTTAGGAGATGTTTTAGTAAATTATGGAGATTTCTTAGAGAATAATCATCCTCTACTTCCAAGTTGTTGGTGTGAGGAGTGGTATGAACAGATTTTAATATCTAAGAATATAGATTATGATAAAAAATTTATAGAAAATCCAAATCCTGAAAAGGCTGTAAAATTTGCGTTAAAAACAAAAACTCCTCTACATCCAAGATTTACATACCATTGGCATGATGTTTCCAAAGAAGAAATTATATTATTGAGAAATTGGCTGTTAAAAGGATATGAAGATTATTTTGATAATAAAAAAGTTTGGATTGTTGATTTAAAGACAGAAGAAGATAAAAAAGCCAAAAGAATTTTAGAGTTAATAGGCTGTTGCCACTTAGTGAGAAACAAAAAGGTAATTATTGAAGAGTATTATCCATTACTTTACTCCTTAGGATATGATGTTGAAAATAAAAAAGATTTAGTTGAAAATATAGATGAAATTTTAAAAACTGCAAAAAATAGTATGCATCTAATTAATTTATTAGCCCCCTTTGAAGTTAGAAGAAACACCTATGTTTATGTTGGAGCAAGAATGGGAAGGCCAGAAAAAGCGGCTCCAAGAAAGATGAAACCTCCAGTTAATGGATTGTTCCCAATAGGTAATGCTGGGGGGCAGGTTAGATTAATAAACAAGGCAGTTGATGAAAATAACACAGATGAAATTGAAGTTTCTTATGGAATATGTCCAAACTGTGGAAAAACTTCCCTATATAGAGTTTGTCCATACTGTGGAAATAGAGTGGAGTTAAACAAGTTTGGTAAAATTACTGCTCCTTTAAAAGATTATTGGTATATCGCATTAAAAAGATTGGGAATAAATAAGCCAGGAGATGTTAAATGTATTAAGGGGATGACATCAAAGAAAAAAATTGTAGAACCATTAGAAAAAGCTATATTAAGGGCTATAAATGGAGTTTATGTATTCAAAGATGGAACTGCAAGATTTGACTGTACTGATGTTCCTATAACTCACTTTAAGCCAAATGAAATAAATGTTAGCGTTGAAAAGTTGAGAGAGTTAGGTTATGATAAAGATATATATGGAAATGAGTTAGTAGATGGAGAACAGATAGTAGAGTTAAAGCCACAGGATGTTATAATTCCAGAAAGTTGTGCAGAATACTTTGTTAAAGTAGCAAACTTTATTGATGATTTATTAGAAAAATTCTATAAAGTTGGAAGATTTTACAATATAAAAACTAAAGAGGACTTAATTGGTCATTTAGTCATTGGTATGGCTCCCCACACATCTGCTGGAATGGTTGGAAGAATTATTGGATATTGTAAGGCAAATGTCGGTTATGCTCATCCATATTTCCACGCGGCAAAGAGAAGAAACTGCTTCCCACCAGATACTGAAATTTTAGTAAATATAGATGGAAATGTTGAAAGAATAACAATTAAAGAACTTTATGAGTTGTTTGATGAAAATAAGGAGATTTTTGAAAATGGAGCATATATTAGAAAGAAACCAAAGAGAAATATTAAAGTTTATTCATTTGATGTAGAAAATAAAAAAGTTGTTTTAACAGATATTGAGGAAGTTTTAAAAATGCCTTCTCCAAACCATCTTATAAAAATAACATTAGATGGTAATAGGGAATTTACAACAACTTATAACCATCCAGTATTGGTTTATGAAAACAATAAGTTTATAAAAAAATTAGCTATGGATGTTAAAGAAGGGGACTTAATACTAATTCCAAAGATTGAGTTTGAAGAGGAAGATATAGAGGAAATTGATTTATTGAAAGAATTTTCAAAAGAGGAGTTTAAAGATTTATGGAATATTTTGAGGGTTAGAAGAATTAGTAATTGGATTAGAGAAAAGATTGATAAAAAATTAATTAGAGAGTTGAAGTTAAATGATTATTTAAGACATAATACTATACCACTAAATTTATTGTTGGAAATTCTTAAAAAATCAAATTTAACCTTAGATGATGTTCCAAAAGATTGTTATATTGCCGTTAGGAGAGATAAGGTAAATATTAAAAGAATTGTTAAAATTGAGCCATTATTAAAGGTTATTGGCTACTATCTTTCTGAAGGTTACGCAAGGGAATCAGAAAGTGTTTATCAATTAAATTTCTCAAATTCAGAGAAAGAAATAAGGGATGATATTAAAAAATCTATAAGAGAAGCATTTGGAAATGTTAAAATCTATGAAAATGAGAAAGAAGGAAAATTAACATTATCATCAAGAGTAGTTTATCTATTCTTTACAAGAGTTCTAAAGATTGGAAAAAAGGCAAAGTCAAAGAGAGTTCCAAGTTTTATATTTAAACTGCCAAAGGAGAAAGTTAAACTTATGTTATCAACATACTTTGCAGGAGATGGAAGTGCAATAAAAACTGCTCCAAGAGTATCTGTTTATAGTGCAAATAAATCATTGCTTAGAGATATTGATTTGTTGCTGAACAGATATGGAATTAAAACTTATTGGACTGTTGATAAAAATGCAAACGAAAGAGAAGGGAGTGTAGTGAAGAAATACTATGAAAATAAAGGAAAAGAAGTTCCAAAATCTGTTGTTTATGCTTTAAACATTACTGGTTATTACTATGAAATATTCTTTAAAGAAATTGGATTTAGTGTCAAAAGAAAACAGGAAATTTATAATTTACATAAAGATAGAAAATGGTTAGAGGATATTTCTGAGGAGGAATTTGGTTGGTTGGTTAGTGTTAGACAAGTTGAAAAAATAAAAGCAAATGATGGCTTTATTTATTCATTAAACGCCAAAAATTTCCACAATGTAATAATAGAGGAAAATATATTGACATCTCAATGTGACGGCGATGAAGATTCTTTATTTTTGCTTATGGATGCGTTTTTGAACTTCTCCAAGATATTTTTACCAGATAAAAGAGGAGGACAGATGGACGCTCCATTGGTTTTAACTACAATATTAGATCCAAAGGAGGTTGATGGAGAAGTTCATAATATGGATACAGTTTGGAGATATCCATTAGAATTTTACGAGAAAACATTAGATATGCCCTCTCCAAAAGACGTTAAAGAGTTAATAGAAACTGTTGAAGATAGGTTAGGTAAGGTAGAGCAGTATGAAGGAATAGGATATACTCATGAAACGAGTAGAATTGATTTAGGTCCAAAAGTTTGTGCTTACAAAACCTTAAATACTATGCTCGATAAAACTACCGCTCAACTGGCAGTGGCTAAGAAAATTAGAGCCACAGATGAGAGAGATGTCGCTGAAAAAGTTATTCAATCTCACTTTATTCCCGACTTAATCGGTAATTTAAGAGCATTTTCAAGGCAGGCAGTTAGATGTAAGTGTGGAGCTAAGTTTAGAAGAGTTCCTTTAAGAGGAAAATGTCCAAAATGCGGCTCTAATTTGATATTAACAGTATCAAAAGGAGCCGTTGAGAAGTATATGGATGTTGCTGAGAAGATGGCTAACGAATACAATGTAAATAATTATATAAAACAAAGATTAAAAATAATTAGGGAGGGGATAAATTCAATATTTGAGAATGAGAAAAGTAAGCAAGTTAAGTTAAGTGAATTCTTCAAAATTAGCTAAATTTTAAATTTAACTTTATTTTTGGTGATTATTATGAAAATTTTACCTTTAGCCTCCGAAAGTTTGGGAGTAAGGTCTATGGCTACCTATGTTAAAACAAAGGATGTTAGTATATTAATAGACCCAGGGGTAGCCATAGCTCCAAAAAGATCTGGTTTAGAACCTAACGATATTGAATTTAAAATATTAAAAGAATTAAGAAAAAAGATTAATGAATATGCAAAAAAATCAGACATTATAACAATATCTCATTATCATTACGACCATTATACTCCATTTTTTGATGATATATACTTAGAGTCAAAAGATTACGCCAAAGACATATATAAAGATAAGATTTTGTTAATAAAACATCCAACTGAATTTATTAATAAAAGTCAAATGGATAGAGCAAAAAAATTCTTAGATAATGTTAAAGATATTGCAAAAAAAATTGAATATGCTGACAATAAAACATTTAAATTTGGAAATACAGAGATAAAATTCTCTCCTCCATTTCCTCACGGAAAAAATGATAAGTTAGGATATGTTTTAATAACAACAGTTAAAGAGGGAGAATTTAAATTTATGCACACATCAGACACTCAAGGAATTCTTTCAGACGATGTTAGAGATTACATTGTAAATGAGAAACCAAATTTAATATACATTGGAGGACCTCCAACCTATATGATGCATAGATATGGAAAGAAAAACTTAGAGAAAACCAATGAAAACTTAAAATATATAGTTGAAAATACTGGAGCTGAAATAATAATTGACCATCATTTATTAAGAGATAAAAAGTTTAGAGAAAGAATAAATATTGACTTTAAGACCGTTGCTGAATTTTTAGGTAAGAAAAATTTGTTATTGGAGGCTTATAGAAAAGATATTAAGAAAGGAAAAACTATAGAGGAGTTATTTGGATAGATTAATTAATTCAGAGTTTTTTATTTTTTTATTATTGACTTAAACCAAAATATATAAAAGGTTGGATTATCAAATAATTAAATTATTTTATTAAAATAAATAAAAATTGTGAAAATTATGATAGTTAATAACAAAATATTATTTTTTATTATTCTATTTATTTTAATGGCATTAACTTTTATTTTAGTAATTCAACTAATTCCAATGGATAGAGGAGTCCCTGCAATTTCATATACGCACTTTAAGGTTGAATATCAACATTTAGATAACAATGGCTGTTTAATCTCATATATAATATATAATCCATACAATTTCAGTAAAAAATCACCAATGCTTGGAGAAATTCCAGAAGAGATTTTAAATAATACTGAAATTATAATTGTTGATTATAGACTACTTCCAACTACTGTTAAAGAATATGCTCCTAAAAATTATAAATTTTCAAAAGTAAATTGGAACAAAGATATGATTAATCTAAGTAATGATATAATTGAAGTTATAGATATTCCTCTTGAACCAAAGGCATATACAATATTTCCAATGTATTGTGTATTTAAAAATCCCCCAGTTTATCCTTATGGAAAATTGATAAAGGCAAACATTTCAAAAATTGGAAATAATACTTACGAATTAGAATATAATGTGGAACCTAACTGGACTTTAAATTATATTATTTTAAATTATATTATAATTTTAGTTCCGCAAAAGGTTGGCTATGATGAAGAATATAAAATAGCTGTAATTGAATATAAAAATAATATATCAAAAGAGATTGAAAAGATTAAAGGGAAATATGGATTATTTATTTTTGAAAATGAAACTGATGAACTATTTAATGTTTTATCAAAATATTATGATGTTAAACATCCAGAAAACTATACAATAGAACAGAGAGCAATTGGAAACCTAATAATTTCAAAAGATTTCTTAGGCTACTATCCAGAATATTATGGCTATTACACTAATGGAAAATATTATGAGATTGTTTTGAAAAATACCTCTGGAAAATTGATATTTTATTCTACTGGAAAGCCAATTGTAATAATCAACATAATCAACATAAAATTATCAAAACATTATGTTAATAAACTATACTTTGAAAATAAAATTACGGAGGTTCATCAGGAAATCGTAGTTTCTTATGAGAATTAAATATATTCAATCATACTATTAAGCGTCGATGATGAAAGTTACCCCCACTGACATTGATGAGGAAATCGGCACTGTCTGAGACGCACCATTTTAAAATATAGTATATGGGAATTACTATGCTAATAGATGAGATTATAAACAATTTAAAAGAAAATGAATTTTTAAATTTATCTCTTTTAACTAAAAGTAATAAAAATAGAGTATATTATGCTGTAAGACAGCCAGATGGTAATGTAAAGGTTGTTTTACCTTTTATTTTTAAAAATGACAATTTTTTAAAACTTTCTGAATATAGAGATGGGATAGAAGGGGCTACACAGAGGGTTATTGAAGAAATAAAACAAGAAATAATTAATAAAAAGAGATTTTTGCCATTGGCAGGATATTTTGGTAGAATATATAAAGCGTTGTATGAGCCACTTACAGTAGTTAATTGCGACTTAAATTTGGGTTATGATTTGTGGAGAGTTGATAACTACAATTACATTGAAAAAGATAAAATATATTTACTTTTAAGAATGATTTTTAAAGAAAAAGATGCTAAAACTATTGCTGATCAAATAAATGATTTATGTATCGAACTAAATGAATTTATTAAAAACATTCCAATTAATTTATTAATAGAAGAAGCAAAAAATATAATAAATCAAAAATATCTTAGAAATCTTTTAGATGATCTTAATTTAGTGTGTTTTATTGGCAACAACTCAAAGCCAGCAAGAAAATATACTGATGTTAGGAAGCATTACAGAATTGCTGGACCTAAGGAGGTAAATATACCCTTCGAATGTCCAAAAGAGTTAGAGCCAATAGAAATAGAATTAAAATATGAAAAAAGAGTTAAAGGTTTAGGAATCAAAAAGAAGGAGATTTTTATAATTACTGGTAGAAATGCTCAGGGAAAAACTACACTATTACAGGCTATTGAGAGTGGAATGGATGATCACTTAATTGGAGATGGAAGAGAATATATAATTACTACTAAAAGTTTATCTAAGGCTTCAACTGGTAGTATGGAAATGAGTGGGCAGGATATAAGTTTATTTTTTCAAAAATTGCCACCAGGACTTAAAGGAAGTCCAAAATCAGTTTATGGGACTGCCTCTGGTTCAATGTATATGGCTTATCAAATACAGAGAGCAATAAAAAATAAAACTAAGCTTATTTTGATTGATGAGGATAACTCTGCTGTAAATCTCCTTGTTAGTGGAGTTTTAAGTAAGTGGTTTGAGGGAGTTGAATCTTTGTCTGAAATAATTATTGAAAATAGAGAAAAGTTAGGAGATAGTTCATTTATAATTGTTACGAGTTCCTTAGATTTATTAACAGCCTTGGGAGATAGAGCAATTTATTTAGAAAATCATAAAGTTCATTATCTTGATTTAGATTACTTTAGAGAGGAGTTAGGAAAATTTTATTTAGAGTTAGCGGCAAAAATCCTTAACTTAAAAAAACTTAAAAAATAGTAAATTGGGATAATTATGGAAAAAGAGCGTAAAATAACACTGATAGGTAGTAGGTTAGCAAAAACTGGGAAGGAATTTATATACTTAGGAATGATTGAAGAATGTAACAACTGCAAATTTAAAAGATTATGCCATGGAAACTTAGAAGTAGGAAGATTATATAAAATAATTTCTGTTAGGTCAGCAAATCATCCTTGTCCAGTTCATGAAGATGGTGTTAAGGTGGTTGAAGTAGTTTTGGCAGATTTAACAATTATGGTAGAATCAAAAAAAGCTATTGAAGGAGTTATTTTAAACTACGAACCAATAAATTGCGATAATTTTGACTGTGTGTATTATAATTTTTGCAAACCAGAATTCATAAAAGAGGGGGAAAAATTCAAAATAAAAAATGTTATAAATGAAAAAATCAACTGTCCTAATGGAAAGTCATTAAAAAAGGTTGTAATTGAATTAATTGAAAACAAAGAAAATAAATTATAAAATTTTTTATACTTTTGATTAAATAACACTCTGAAATCCTCTCCGCCCTAAAGGGACGAAGATTCCCATAGAGGACACTTACTATCATTTCTCATTTTCATAGCATGAAAATAGGTTATATTCCATAGGTTCCATTGGGATACCATAAAATAATCAATATAATTCTAAATAATATAGAACTTACATACTTTCTATAAAGCAGAGTTCCTTAGCAACAATTTATGGTAAGGTGGTAAAATATGCATATTGTTGGAGTTTTAGATATTGCAAAGGATATATTAAAGGCAAATAAAAGATTAGCAGACAAAAATAGAAAACTTTTAAATAAACATAATGTTGTTGCCTTTGACTTTATGGGGGCAATAGGTAGTGGAAAAACATTATTAATTGAAAAATTAATTGAAAATTTAAAGGATAAATATAGAATTGCATGTATTGCAGGAGATGTTATAGCAAAATTTGACGCTGATAGAATGAAAAAGCATGGAGTTGAGGTAGTTCCATTAAATACTGGTAAAGAGTGCCACTTAGATGCTCACTTAGTAGGGCATGCATTAGAGGATTTAAATTTAGAGAATATAGATTTATTGTTTATTGAAAATGTAGGAAACTTAATCTGTCCAGCAGATTTCGATTTAGGAACTCACAAAAGAATTGTAATTGTTTCAACAACTGAGGGAGACGATACAATAGAGAAACATCCAGGAATTATGAAAACTGCTGATTTAATAATAATTAATAAAATTGATTTGGCAGAGGCTGTTGGAGCAGATATAAAAAAGATGGAAAATGATGCTAAAAGAATTAATCCAGACGCAGAAGTTATTTTATTAAGTCTAAAAACTATGGAAGGATTTGATAAAGTTTTAGAGTTTATTGAAAAGAGTATTAAAGAGGTTAAAGAATCTAATAAATCATAACTAATCCTACTCCTCCCAATATGGTGCCAAGAATTATTCTTAAATATCTTGGAGAAATTTTTTGATGAATATGTAATCCTAATTTTGAGGAGTATATTATTGGAGCTACTGTAATTAATGCTATTGGTATTGACACATAGCCAACATTATAAATATAATTTTGAGTGTTTGCCGTTAAGTATGTAATTACTCCACCAATTGAAATTAAAGGGACTACACTTATTGTAATTTTTATTACTCTTTTAATTGGATATTTAAATAAAGACATTATTGGAATAATGGTTATACCTCCGCCGATACCAAATAAACCTGCCAATGAACCAGCAATAACCCCACAAACAATAAAATGGACAATGCTTCCATTATAAAATTTGTAATGATCTCTATTTTCTTTTGATTTTATTAAATATACACCAATTATTATTAAAAAAATTCCAAAGAGTTTTTTTAGGATGTAAGTGTTGATATAATTAACAACTAAAAAACTACTAAGTTTTGAAAAAACTAATCCTGTAATTCCTAATGCAATTATAGATTTCCACTCGATATTAAAATTTTCATAATGTTTCATATGTCTAATAAATGATACAATGGAATTTATAAAAACAACAAATAGAGATGTTCCTATAGCAAATTTTATACCATTAGGGATTCCTAAATAATTAAAAACTATTACTAAAATTGGAGCAACTAAAAAACCTCCCCCTAAACCACATAAACTTGCTAAAATCCCAATTATAAAGCCTAAAATTATAAACAAAGGTATAAATAAAAATATATCTATCATAATTATCATCTCAATTTTAATCTCAATTTTAAACACCCATAGCCATTCTAAATAAATCTCTAAGTCCTGGGGCTAATCCAAGAGCCATTATACATAGTTTTATAATATTCCTTATATTTATGTCATCAACTTCTTTATTTAAAATATATAAAATTACTAAAACTACCAAAAGTTTAAAAGGAATAAAGGCATAAACCCCAAAGTGTTCCATTAAAAATCTTGGTATTGGATGTTGTTCCCAGTAACCATAAAGTCCAATTCCTATTGTTGTGGCTGATGCATCAATTAACTGCCCTATTATTACATAACTGTCAATTTTTGATTGAAGAATGTTTAAATTTAATATTTTATCTAAATATTTAATTAAATAGTAAAAAAATCCTACTAAAATTATAATATATAAAATTACTTCAAAATGTTTAAGATGTTGTAAAAATATGAAAATAAAATATAATAAAGGAATTAACCCAACTATTGCTGAAATCTTATAATAGTTCTCTTTAAAAACAATTCTTGAAGTTAAAATAGTTACTATAAAAAATCCTCCAACTAAAAAAATAATTCCAGGTGTTATTGTTAAAAAACTTCTTTCAATATATCCGCAATCAACTAAAGCCCTCATTAAGGCAATTAATACTGAAAATATAATGCCCGGAATTGCAAATTTCTCATCTATATTTACATTTAACTTTCTCAAAGCTCTATAAAATAAATACAATGCCAATGCTAAAATAGTTCCATAGGTTATTTCCTGAATTATATTATAGCCAGTTCCATATTCTGCTGGATAAATATAATATTTGTAAATAAAATTTTTTATTTCCTCTATCATTTTGTCCCTCAAAAATTTTTATAATGTTAAGTAGAATACTTTTGTCATTAATCCACCAAACATAACATTAAACTTCTCTTTAATCTCTAAGTTACTTTTTATTACTGCCTCTTTGAATAATCTATCCTCTGCTGTTATAACTATAAGCCTTGAATTTCCATGCATAATATTCTTTGCTGACATTAAAAATTCATTATATAGTTTTTTAACCATTCTTTTACTTCCCATCCTTATGCCGTATGGAGGATTTACTATAATAACATCAACACTATCAAATAAATCCTGCAACTTAGTAGCATCTCCACAGACAAACTTTATAGTGTCTAAAACTCCTGCACTTTTAGCGTTTTCTTTTGCTCCCTCTAAATATTTTTGGTTTTTATCTAAACCAATTATATTATAATTATTTCTATTTTCTACAACTTCCTTTTTTACTTCATTTAAAAGATCTTCTCCAAACATATTCACAAATATAAAACCATATTTCTTTTCTCTAAATTTGCCGGGTGGGATATTTCTTTTTATTAATGCTCCTTCAATTGGAATGGTCCCACTACCACACATAGGATCTAATAATATCTCATCATCCTTCCAATCACTTAAATAAATTAAAGATGAGGCAATAGTTGAATCTATATGTGCTGGATGATTAAAAACTCTATAACCTCTTTTATCTAACGCTGTATCTCCTGTTGTATCAATTCCAATAATTAATTCATCAAATACTATTTCCACTCTAACAATAACATCTGGATAATCTAAATTTACCTTTAATCTCACATTTTTATCTTTTTGATATGATTTTATTAACGCCTCTCCCGCAACTCTTCCAATGTCTATTGATGTAAAATTATGCTCTCCAATTCTTAACGGTCTAATGGCAAAACTTTGAAATTCTTTAATATAATTAGTCCAATCAATGTTATAAACTCTGTCATAGACATCTTCTAAGGAGATATTTGGAATTTTTTCTTTATGCAATAAAATATTTAACCTTTTTATAGTCCTTGAAAAATAGTTAATCTTAGGAATTAAATATAAATCTCCACTGAAAAATATTCTACCTTTTCCTTCTCTAACTTCTCTAATTTTTCCTCTAAATTCTTCAATCTCTTTCTTAGATATTTTTTCCAATCCTGGAGATAATGTAACATAGAAATCCATAAAAATTCCTCGTTACAGTTTTATTATAGATAACAGGTAGACATATTTATATCAAATTTTACCAACTTAACATTCTACGAGAGTATATTTTTGATTACTTATTTAGGTACATTAGTACTGAATACAAATCGAAAAATATATATACTCATAAGTGATAAAATATAGTGCGTGAATTATACACAACTATTCACAGGTGAGACAATGGATGTAAATGAAATCAGAGAATATGGGAAAAAGTTAATGGAATTAATGATGTTAGATAAACCATTTGTTGCTGTAAAATTGGCTAAATCAGAAGAAGAAATACCTGAAGGATATGAAGAATTACCAGAAGAAAAAAGACACTGTGAAATGATTCAACTTGCAAGATTAGAGAGAAAGAAATTATATGCAACAGTTGATAAACATTTATGTAAGGGAGGAGCTTATGCTATTGGTGTTTTCAAAAATCCACCAGAACCATTAGCAACAGGAAAATTGTATGTTAAGTTAGGAAACTTCAAAGATGAGGAAGCTGCTAAAAAAACAGTTGAGGCAATTCCAAAAGTTGAAGAAGAGATATATGCCTCAATATATGCTCCTTTAGATGAAACTGACTTTGTTCCAGATTCAATAATATTCATTGGAGAGCCATTATATGCATTAAGATTGGTTCAGGCAATGCTCTACCATAAAGGAGGAAGGTTCCAGGCAGATTTCTCAGGAATTCAGTCATTGTGTGCTGATGGTGTAGCGGCAGTTTATACAAGAAAAGCACCAAATATGACCTTAGGATGTAACGGTTCAAGAAAGTATGCTGGAATTAAGCCAGAGGAAGTTGTTGTTGCCTTCCCACCAGAAAAATTAAAAGACATTGTTGAAGCAATTGAACACTTTAGACAAGTATGGACTTGTGGTCATTAAATAAATTTATTTTAAATTTGGAGGGATAATATATGTCAAAAGTGAAAATTGAACTCTTTACATCACCTATGTGTCCTCATTGTCCAGCAGCTAAGAGAGTTGTTGAAGAAGTTGCAAGTGAAATGCCAGATACTGTTGAAGTAGAATATATAAATGTTATGGAAAATCCACAAAAGGCTATGGAATATGGGATAATGGCTGTTCCTACAATTGTAATTAATGGAGAAGTTGAATTTGTGGGGGCTCCAACAAAAGAGGCATTAGTTGAAGCAATTAAGAAAAGATTATAAAAAGTGAAAAACTATGAAGTTAAGAATTGTGTGTAAGGATGAAAATATTTCTAACAATGATGAACTTTCCATAAAATGTGAGGTTTGTAGAGGAAAAGATATAGTAACAATGATAAAAATACTAAAAGAAGAATATGATATTGATGAAGTAATTATACCAAACTGCGAAATCCTTAAACATAGATGTGAATATTTAATTCAATAATATTATTTATTTTTTATTCTAAAATTAATTTAAAATCTTATATATTTAAATATTGTATCAAACTTCGTTGTTTGATACCCTATAACTGCCCCTATCGATGATGGAACTGCAAAATCAAAGCCAAAAATCTCTGTACATAAAACAGCTCCTCCCAAAGGAGCATTAGTTGAGGCAGATAATGATGTAGCTATTCCTAAAACTATATATGGGACGGGATTAGCTCCAATAATACTACCAAATATTGCTCCAGAAATCGCTCCAATACACATAGATGGAAATATCAAACCTCCAGGAACTCCAGAACCTACTGTGAAAGATGTTGCAAATATCTTCCCAATAAGTATTAAAACCAATAATATCAAAGAATATTTTATAAAAAATAAATCTTTTATAAGATCTAAACCTAAACCAAAAATTTCTGGAATAAAGTAGCCAATTACTGCCACTATAATTCCACCAATCAATGTTTTAATACAGTAGGGTAGTTTAATAGTATCAAAGGTTGAAGATATTTTTCTATATGTTTTTATGTAAAGATATGCAATAAAAGAACAAAAAAACGCCCCAATTATAAACCAAATAAAGTCCATTGGATGTAAAGTATAGATAAAATAAACATTAAATAAATGTCTTTTTCCAGTGCTGAGATAATAAATAATATAACCTACGACACTTGCAATAATTGGGGGTAAAATGTTAATATAGCTAAAGTTTTCGTGCTCAATAATCTCACATGCTAATATTGCAGTTCCTAAAGGAGCGGCAAATGCCCCACTTAATCCTCCTGCAATTCCGGTAATTATAACTAACTCTCTATTTCTTAACTTCAATAATCTATATAGCTCATCAGCAAAGGATGCACTTGATTGAACACAAGGTCCTTCTTTCCCAGCACTACCTCCAACTGCTATAACTATCCCAGCCAATAAAACTTTTAAAAGTCCTTTAATCCAAGTTAATGGAATATTGTTATTTAACGCCTTTAAAACTCTATCTATTCCAGAACCTTTCAATTCATAAATGTAATCTACAAATAATCCACAAATAAAAAATACTATTGGAATTAATAAAATATTATTTTTTTCTGGGAAGTGTTCTATAATAATTGATAAAATAATAGAACTTAATCCTCCAACAATTCCAATTAGTGAGGCAATACTTATCCATTTTAACATTTTTATTAATCTATTTATTTTTTTACTAACAATATTCATAATCATAATATTCCTCCATAATAAAATAATTACTATATATAATATTTAATATTTTTTGAAAATTTATTTTAAAGTTTCTGGTGAAATTATGATTTCAAAGACAGCAAAAATAGCAAAAACTGCTATAATCGTTGGAGATGTAACCATTGGAGAGTATTCTTCAGTTTGGTACAACGCTGTAATTAGAGGAGATTTAGAAAAAATAATAATTGGTAATTATTCTAATGTTCAAGATTGTTGTGTAATTCATTGCTCTAAAGGATATCCAGTAAGAATTGGAGATTATGTTTCAATAGGGCATGGAGCAGTAGTTCATGGCTGTATTATAGAGAATAATGTCTTAGTTGGAATGAATGCTACAATATTAAATGGAGCGAAAATTGGAGAAAATTGTATAATTGGGGCCAATGCATTAGTTACTCAAAATAAGGAGATTCCACCAAACAGTTTAGTTTTAGGAGTCCCTGGTAGAGTGGTTAGAACTTTAACAGATGAAGAAATTAAAAGTATAAAGGAAAATGCTTTAAGGTATGTTGAACTATCTAAAAATCTTAAATAAAGAGCATAAATAATAAATAATAGGTATTTAAAATTTTAAATAAAAATAAATTGTAGGTGATATTTGTGGTAAATTTAGGATTTGTTATTGCCGAATTTAATAGAGACATAACCTATATGATGGAAAAAGTTGCCGAAGAACACGCTGAATTTTTAGGGGCTACTGTAAAATATAAAATTATAGTTCCAGGAGTTTTTGATATCCCCTTAGCTGTAAAAAAATTGTTAGAAAAAGACGATGTCGATGCTGTTGTGACAATTGGATGCGTTATTGAAGGAGAAACAGAGCATGATGAAATTGTTGTCCATAACGCCGCAAGAAAAATAGCAGATTTAGCACTACAATATGATAAACCAGTAACTCTTGGAATTTCAGGGCCAGGAATGACAAGATTACAGGCACAGGAGAGAGTAGATTATGGTAAAAGGGCTGTAGAGGCGGCTGTTAAAATGGTTAAGAGATTAAAAGCCTTAGAAAAATAAAATTTTTGGGATATTTATGATTTTAGAAGAAGTTTATGAAATTATTAAAAAAAGAATAGAGGAAAAGCCGGAAAATTCTTATGTGGCAAAATTAACAACTGATGATGAAAAGAAATCTGCAATAAATAAAATATGTGAAAAAATTGGAGAAGAATCTACGGAGTTAATTTTAGCCGCTAAAGATGACAAAAAAGATGAAATCATTTATGAGGCGGCAGATTTAATATTTCATACAATGGTTTTGTTAGCATACAAAAATATAGAGTTTAAAGAAATATTACAAGAATTTGAAAGAAGAAGAAAATAAAAAAATAAAAAACAACTTAAATCTTAAAAATCTTTTCTTTATAAATTATTTTTATATTTTTACTTTTTTAAACTTATATATTTGTAACAAACTCCCAGAATGACTTAACTGCACTTGGGTTTTTAGGTCTTCTACTTTTAACTAAATATAGGTATCTTACAATGTCTAAATCTTCTACAGGAACTATTTTAACTAAACCAGCATCTTCTGCCTTTTTTGCTGGAATTTCAGAAACTATACTAACTCCATATCCCTCAGATACTGCTGTAATTACTGCTGAATGACTACCTACTCTCATTACTACATTTAAATCCATTATTGAATAACCTTTCTCATTTAAGGCTTTTATAAACGCCTCTCTTGTACCTGAACCTACTTCTCTATCTATGTAATCCTCTTTTAAAATATCCTCTAATTTAGCAACTCCTTTTTTAGCAAGTGGATGATTAGGAGGAACAATTAAAACTAATCTATCTTTACCAATAATCGTATATTCATAATTTTTGTTTTTTAAGTAGCCTACTGCTGCTATGTCAGCCAATCCTTCATCTAACGCTTTGAAACATCTCTCAGAGTCAGATATAGTCATTTCAAAATCTACATTTTTATATGAATTCTTATATTCTTTAATTATTGAAGGGAGTATATGTTCTCCAGGAGTTGTAGAGGCATAAATTCTAATAATCCCCTCAGGATTTTCATGTATTGCTCTCATAAGCATTTTAGATTCATTTAACAAATCTAAAATTCTCTCAGCTCTTTCATATAAAATTTTTCCTTCCGGAGTTAAATCTACACCTTCTGGTGTTCTTAAAAATAGTTGAGCATCAAAAAATTTCTCTAATGCTGATATATGATTACTTACAGTACCCTGCGTAATTCCTAATCGTTTAGCTGCCTTAGAAAAACTTTTTGTTTTACTTGCCACTATAAATGTTTGAAAATAACTTATTTTTGGATCCATATTATTCACCTATGTTTTGTATTTTGTAATTCCTATTAAGATAACTAATAATAGATATATATAAAGTTAATGTATTGTCATAAATTGAAAAACATAAAACTATCAATTACTTATATATTAATATATATTAATATCCTGAAAAATCCTCTAAAACTACAATGTTCTTTTTTGTGTCATAAATAAAATAACTCTTGGGAGAAGGATTTACAATAATTGTTTTTCCTATTTTGTCAATACACCTACTCTCGTGTATATGACCACATGCACAGAATATAATATTATCATTAAACTCTTCAATTATTTTTCTTATAGATTTACTTCCAACATGAATATCATTATTTAAATCAATAATATCAGCCATAGTGTTATAAGGAGGGACATGAGTTATTAAAAATACATTTTTTAGATTTCTTACTAAATTTAAAAGTTTACAGTATAGTTCTTCCTCAGTATATTCATTTGGTGTATTAAAAGGAGTTTTATTACTTCCACCTAAACCAACAAAATTTATATTTTCAACTTTTTTTACTTTCCCATCTATGTTTAGTCCGTAATTGTTTAATTCATCTATAACTTCTTTAGTGTCACAATTCCCTGGAATGCAAAAAACATCCATATGGTCTGATAACTCAGACAACTTTTCTATAATCTCAATATTTCTTCCAAAGTGAGTAATATCTCCAGAGACTATTAAAACATCTGCAAAATCCTTAAATTCTTTAATTATTGGGGGAAATCTACCATGTAAATCTGTAATTCCTACGATTTTCACAAATCTCACCGTGAGTTTTATATACTTGAAATTAATTGATTATTTTATGAAGGCCCGAAATAGTTTCTTAATTTTTGTAACACCACAATATATAAATATCTTTAGTTAATTAACCGACGAGAGGGCTCTGCCTTCGAGGTTAATATAAATGCTTATAAATTCCTTTTATGGGGCTGTCTCTGTTCAGCCCGAAGTCCAATGCACCTACAGAGAGCTTGGTAATCTCGATGAATCTGTAGGTTGAGAACGACCCATTTCTATAGCTATCAGTTTACCATAAATTAAGTTATTAAATGCTATGAAAATGAGAAACGGTCTTGGGATTCACCCAATGTAATAATATATGGGCGAGTATAAACAATTATGAAATTTAGTTAGATATTTTTCATTATAATCGACTTTATAGACCACATTGGGATTGGGCGTCATCAATTTCCGAATGGAAATCTCTGCCCCTGTCATGGACATAAAACCCTTATGGTTTTTAAGTTCTCGTCGCTTCACTCCGAGATAACCCCCGAGCCACCCATAATATCTTTGGTAATTCTTTAATTTTATCAAAAAACCATTTATCTTTAATGTTTAAAATTAGGTATTCTTTTCTTGGTTTTATCATTATTCTTATCTCTCTTTTGTCTTTATCGTATTTTATTAATGTTGTTTTAACTCTAACAAATAACCTTTTAACTATCGGTTTTGTTTTTGTTCTATAACCATTTTTATACTTCGATTTCCAACTATTTAGGATAGAATAGGAGGTTTTAATAATACCATCGATATAATGAGAGACATAATTCCAATTCTTTAGCAGTTTGTTTCTTAAATTTCTTTTGAATTCATTAGATTTCGGTAGTTTTGGTTTGTCTTTTTTTAGTCCATTCGATATTATTCCAAATTAATGTCTATGCATTCGTTTAGTTTTTCTCTGCATTCGGTTAAAAAGGACTTAAGTTGATAGTTATGGCTAATCTTATAAGATATACTTGTCTATGAAAAATTAAACAGCTTCAAATGGCAATATTTCTCATACTCAACATTATTATTTTTGAATATACTTTCAACAGTGTTTAAAATCTCTCCATAACTATATTTTTTATTTAAATCTATATTATCCTTTAAAATTTTTCCAGCATCATCATCTCTTATATTTTTTATTAAAAATATTACAGAGCCATTTAATATTGTTGGATTTTTTAATATCTCATCTCTATCTCCATCTGTAATTCCCAAAATTTTTATTCCAAATCTTGATAATATATCTCCACATACTGTTGTAGTATCATCTCCAATAGTTATAGCACATATAACATCCTTATCTTTAATCATCTCTAAGACATCTTCTCCCGAGTGATTAACAAAAATAACATATCCTTCATTTATATCTTTATTAACAATTTTTGGTTTTGTTGGATGCCTCCTTAAAATTCCAGTTTTTATTACAGCCTTTTTTAAATCAATATTTTTTAATTTTTCAACTCCCTCTTTTTTTAATTCTCCTCCAATAATATCAACAATTTTTCCATTCTCAGAAACTAAAATAACTTCATTACTATCTGCTTTTCCTATAACGACACCATTAACTAATATCGATTCTCCAACATCTATACCATGAACTTTTCTATAAACTCTCTTCCCATTCTCCCAAATCTCTAAGCCGTTACTTATGCATCTTTCAATTCTCAAATTTAATTCTTTTGATAGATAGTTAGCAATTTCTTTTACAATTTTTGAGCCATTATCGTTCCAAATTATTATTGTTCCATCTTTTTCTCCAGGTCTTTCAATTTGAATAATTGGTTTATCTATATTTGCTCTTTCAACTACAATTTTTCCAAAAGTATGTCCAGTAATCTTTGACTTTCCATAGTTCATTAATATTAAAATATCACTGTCAGATAACTTCTTTAAAGATTGAGAGGGCATTAATTTTTCAGAAATGTCTATAATATCTTCCAATTCATTATCTATAACTGCCACTCTTCCCATTGTTCCTCCTAACTTGGCCTTAACTTCTCCAAATTTCTTTAATAAATTTATAATTTTTAATGCGTAGCCGCTATCAACAATCTCTGGACCATGAACAACAACCCCTATTTTCATTTAATTCACCATCTTATACTTCCATCTCCATAAACCTTTTTTTATCCATTCTTCTCCTAAATTATTCTTTTTAGCGTATTCCTTTAAGATATTTTCCCATTTAGCCCATAACTCTGGAAATTCTTTTTTAATTTTATTCATTTCACCCATTTCCATAGCTGGACATATAAAACATCCAATTCTGTCGAAGCCTTTTTCATACAGTTTATTGTAAGGGGCATTTTCCTTTAATAAATATATCCAAACATGTAAAGAACTCCAATGATATATTGGTAAAGCATTTATTTGTTTTT
Source organism: Methanocaldococcus lauensis (assembly GCA_902827205.1). Lineage (GTDB taxonomy): Archaea > AGJL01 > Methanococci > Methanococcales > Methanocaldococcaceae > Methanocaldococcus > Methanocaldococcus lauensis. The sequence continues at coordinate 964,128 of LR792634.1, forward strand.
TAATGTAAGTATTTCTATAAATCATTCTTTTTTTTGCTCTACTAAAACTTTCATACTTTCTAATTCCAACAAATGCTAAAACATCATCTTTATAATTATCTTCAATAAATTTTTTTAAAGGTTCCAATTTACAAATTTTAGAACACCATCTATTATCTCTTGAAGGAATTCCGTATTCTTTAACTTTCTCCCAAAAATCTTCGCCTTTTAATCTTATAATTTTAATATTATAATATTTTTCTACATCTTCAACATTTTTTAAAGTTTCCTCAAACTCTAAGCCAGTATCTATAAACACAACATCAATATTTTTTCCTAATGCTTTTAAAGTTAAAATTAATGTTGCTAAACTGTCCTTTCCGCCAGAAAACGCTACCATAACTGGCTTTTTTAATTTTTTATAGGTATTTTTTATAAATCCAATGGCATTTTTTTCATAGGATTCAATAACTCCTTTATTTGCTTCAACCATTATTTTAAATGCATCCTCTAAACTGTTATAAATCTTTTTAGGTTTATAATTTTCATTTTCATTATCAGATTTAATAAAAAATCGAACCTTAACAACTTTACCTTTTTCCATCTCTTTAATTTTTTCAGAAGAAACTACAGATAAACCTACACCAACTACTCTGTTATTTTCATCTAATATAATAACATCATCTTTTTCTTCAATATCATTAGTAAATTCAACGATTCCGGGCTTTAAAATAGAACCTTTTCTATTTTTTAAAATATCAACGATATCGTTTTTTATTTTGACTATTTTTTTATATGCTCCCTTTTCCATTAAATCTCTCGCTCCACTTAATTTTAATTTAATTTTCCATTTTTCTTTATTTTCATCAAAGTATAAGATATATTTAACTTCTCCATCAACTATAACTTCATATGCCTCTTCATTTCCAGGCAGTTTATTTAATAAAATTATTTTTCCATTTAATACATTTTTTGCACCAAATTCTTCCTCAATGACTTTGTTTATAAAATCAATATCATACTGAAATCCTAATCTTGGATCTCCTGGAGGTGTTAATTTTACCTCTTTAGCCTCAGAGCCACAAACTTCGCAGATTCTACCTAATAAAGGAATATTACAATTATTACACCACTTCACGTGAATCTTTCCAATATATGTTTTCATAAGTATCACACTTAAAAAGAAACTTTTTTATACTTAAATTAATAATAACCAAATAATTATTAAAAAGGTGAGTAGTTATGGACATTACACAATTTATTCCTGACATTGGAGGAGGATTTATTATTGGATTTGTTGTAGGATGGGCTGCAAAAAAGGCGATAAAAATAGTAGCGTTTTTAATAGGTATCTATATATTAAGCTTACTTTACTTAGCAAAAATAGGAGTTATAAGTATCAATAAAGATGCTTTTTTAGCATTAATTGGAAACTTTGAAAGTTCTTTAATAGTTTTTGGAAATAAACTTGTTGGTTTAATACACTCCCTTTCATTTGGAACCTCATTCTTAATTGGCTTTGGGTTAGGATTTAAAAAAGGTTAATTTTATTATTATAAAACTCTTTTTATAGCGTTCCAGATTAAATAACTTTGAGGTTTTAACGTACCTTCAATAGGATCTAAGAATAAAATATTCTCTTTAACTAAATACATATACACTGGAGGAGGAATTTCTCTTTTTGAGATTTCATATTTATTTTTAAACATTTTTAATGCTTTAATTATATCATCTTTTTTAACCTCTATGACTTTATTTCTTATTTCTATTTTTGGCTCAATATAATCTAAAATATCTAAAAACATCAATATCTAAAAACATCTCCAACTTCGAAATCTCATCCTTAAGCATAAAATTTAAAATATCATCTAATTTATTATACCTCATCTCATCAATTACGCTATAAATGTCTGAAGGTTTCCCACCAACATAATAATATATTTTCTCTTTCTCTTCATTTGAGAGTTTTTTATTTAAAATATTTTTTGCTAAGAAGTCCATAAACCTTAAGGCAGTTCTTTATCAAAATCATCCACTAAAATATATTTAGCTCTACCGTCAAGCATTGCCTCATTATATACTTTCTCAATAAACAAACTATCAGAAGATATACATAAGACACGGCAGAGATGTAATTCTTTAGTTAAATTAATAAAGTAATTAAATAGTTCATAAATTAAAAATCCATTAATTTTTAACTCCAACAAAACATTAGTAATATACTTGAAGACATTTTTAGGGCTTTTTTTATCTAATAACTCATTTAAAGTATTTTTTGGGATTGGAATTCCACTAACAACTGGTATGTCTTTAATAATCCCTTTGATTATATCTAATGGTTTCTTATCTTCACTATATTCTTCAAACAAAACATCTACAATTAGACGAAAACTGAAAGTTTTCGTTGCTCGAAGCTTCGCTTCGAAATTCATATTTAGAGATAAAAATCCCTCTGAGATTTATATAAAATACTACATACTTATTTTTGTCTAACATATTATTAATTATTTCAATAATTAGAACTGTTTTACCTGAATTTATAGGTCCAAAAATAAAATAAATGTCATCTGGCTCTCTATTTATTATATTAATAAATTCTTCTATCTCTTTTTCCCTATCAAAGAATTTCATTGTATTCACCATTAAAATGAGTTTAGTGTATTCTTTTTATCCAACACATTATGTATTATAGTTATACAATGATTAGCATGCAACTCTAAAGGAGATAATGAAATTTTTTTAGCTTTAATCTTATCTAAAAATTTCTCATCCTCTTCTCCAATTCCTATGTGGTCTCCAAGTATAAAAACAGGATTTTTTATATCAACATTTTCTACATCCTCCCCATTTTTGTGCAAATAGTAAATATTCTTTCCTTCATTGATTTTTTCTAAAATTAAATCTCTAAATCCTAATCTCTTTACATAAATTCCGGGTGTTGATAAAATCCAATTATTTTTTTCATCTTCATCAGTTTCTTCAAATTTTTTTAGAGCCTTTTTTATAAATATGGCTATATTTCTTTCATCAGGTGAAACCTTCTTTAATTCACTACCAACAAACTTTATACAAACTGGTGGATTTGGTTGCCCATACAATACTGCATAAAAAATTACATCCCTCCTTATATCATGAGATAAAAAGAAGGCATCGCTAACACATCTACACAATAAATCCAATCTTCCACAACTTCCTGGTAAATCTTTTAAATTTATGTTTGAGGATGTTATTGTTTTATTTGCCTTAAATATAAATTCTCTCATACTCTACCCCTTTTCAATCTCTCTGGAATTGGACTTCTTGGAATGTTGTGATAAAGTTCTAAGGCGATATCCACAATATTAACGCATCTATCTCCAAATCTTTCAATGTCTTTTAAAAACATACCAAATTGAACATAAAAGTTTAAGTCCTCTTTTTTGTTTTGTAGAACTTTGTTTAATAATTCTTCAAGATTTTCATGTAGTTTTTCTTCAAGGTTATAAATTTTAGTTTCTTTCTTTTTATTTATAACAACATCAACTGCCTCAATTAGCATTTCTTTAAGAATGTTAAAAATTCTCTCAATGTCATTTTCAATATTTTCATCTAATCTAAGACCATGAATAATTTCTTCAGCAATGTTTGCTATATAATCTCCTAACCTTTCAAGATTTGATGCAATACTGGCAAATGCATTTATATAATTTCTCGGTAAGTATTTTAGTGCATTCATACTTAAAAGCATCCTAATTTCTTCCTCCATCTTGTTTAATTCATAATCTTTAAGTATAATATCCTCTGCCAATTTTTTATCGTTATTTTTTAAAGCGTTATATGCTAAATTTAGGTTATCTAAGAGCGTATCTCTCATCTTTTCCAATGTAGTTTTTATCTCTTTCATTAGTAATATTATGTATTCGTCAAATTCTAAGTTTAATTTATGCAATTTACTCATATCAACAACATAAGGATGTTTAACAATTTTTTCTTCAATTAATGGCTTTAAAAGTTTAGCAACATATCTTCTACTAATTCCAAGTTTTTCAGCTATTTCATCTTGTGTTTCTGGTTCATCTTCAATAATAACCCTTATGATTCCTGCTAATGTAGCCTCTTTACCTCTTAACATATTATCACATAATTTCATATTTTATGTAATTAAATACATTTGTTGTATATTAAAGTATTATACTAAAATATATAAAATTTGTCTAAAATAAAATCACAAAAAATAACAAAGAGTAAAATAAATAACCTTTATCCATCAAAATTAACCATAGACGAGGCAAAATAAGGATTAGCAACTGGGTGATTGTGTAAATAACCAGCTAAAACCCTTCCATTAAAAATTCCATCTAAATTGTTTATTATTCCTCTACCTCTTAATATTTTATATGCAAATCTCTCCTCTTTTATATTAACCAATTTTGAGTAATGAAATTCATGCCCTTTAAATGTTAATCCTTTCCTTCCAACTAAGCAATTTTCTAAGAACTCTGCTTTAACATAACTTAATCCTTGAACTTTCTTATCCATTATAGACGAGCAGTTTAATAAACCAACCATAGGAGTATTGTCAATAGATTTAGTTAAATACATCAAACCCCCACACTCTCCATATATATAACCGTCAAATTCTCTAATACTTTCAATCATCTCTTTATTGTTACTTAACTCCTCTTTAAAAATCTCTGGATATCCTCCTCCAATGTATAAAATATCTGCATCTGGAACTTCACAATCATTTAATGGGCTAAAAAATTCTATTTTAGCTTTATTTTCTTTTAGGGCATCAAAAATGTCCCAATAATAAAAATTAAATACTTCATCATAAGCAACACCTATTTTTTTATAATTTTCATTAATCTCCCACAAAAAAACATCATCTATATCTTCATAATCTTCATCTGCAATTTCAACAATCTTTTCCAAATCTAAATATTCTTCAACTAAATTTCCCCAAGTCTCTATTTTTTTATTAATTTCTTCTAAGTTTTCTGGTGTAGGAACTAAACCTAAATGCCTACCTTCCACTTTAAAATTTTCATTTCTTGGAATAAAGCCAACTATTTCCACATCTGGGAGATAATATTGCATTGCCTCTTTTAATTTCTTAATATGTTTCTCACTTCTAACTAAATTAAAAATAACTCCACTAATTTTTACATTATCAAAGTTTATGAAACCTTTTATTATTGCTATTGCACTTCTCGTTAGACTCTTTGCATTGACTATAAGGATTATAGGACTATCTAAAGCCTTAGCTATACTTGCAGTGCTTCCTATATCGTCTATAGGAGATAATCCCTCATATAATCCTCTAACACCTTCAATTATACTTATATCCTTATTTTTTGAATGTTTTTGAAAAAGATATTTTATTTGCTCATTATTCATAAAAAAAGAATCTAAATTTCTTGATTTATTCCCAGTGGCTATATTATGATAAGTTGGGTCAATATAATCTGGGCCCACTTTATACCCTTGAACATTATACTTTTTAGACAACGCCTTCATAATTCCAGTAGATATAACTGTTTTCCCTACTTCACTTGATGTTCCAGCAATAACTACTCTCTTCATAAATATCTCCTATTTTTTGGTTAATTTCTAATATTACTTATTAATTAAAGGCTTTGTTAAATAAATAGTTCCATAACTAACTCCTATATCTATCTAATGATAATAATTAATAAAATATAAATAAAATATATTTAGATTAGACCAAGATTTTTCATAGAGAGATAGAGTTTTTTCTTACAGTTGGAACAAAACTCCTCTTCTTTATAGTCAGTATCATATAGAGAATTTGAGAAGTGCATAACACACTTAGGATTAGGACAGTGAGATAAACCAAAAACATGTCCCATTTCGTGAGTAACTTCTTTTCTAACTCTTGAGAGAAAGAGTTCTTCATTATCTGAATATAACCTTGCGTAAGAGACTATACATCCTCTAAATGGATAAGCAATTCCAAAGACGAAGTTAAGCCCATTAGAGTAGAGGTCGTAGGGAGTTATTGCAACGACAAAGAGAGCATCAGAAGGTTTATTAATAAGGGCATTTTCAAGTTGTATATCTGCAAGTAGTTGATAATCCCTTGAACCTCTAACATCTGGAGGGATTATTCCCTCAAAACGAGGTAATAGTTTGAACTTTTCTCTGATAACCTTTTCAGTTTCTTTCTTAACAGAGGGAATTGAATCTCCAACAGAAAAGAGGGAACAAATAGCCATAATCATCCCTTAGTCCTTATATATATGAAATTTTTAATACATTATTTTGTAATTAATGAACCTTATATATTATTATATGGACACTGTCCAATAAAATATAGATGATGATTTTTAAGGATGTGAAAGAATGATAAGTGATAGATGCAAAAATATAAAACCATCTGCAATTAGGGAGATATTTAATTTAGCAACCTCTGACAGTATAAACTTGGGAATTGGTGAGCCTGATTTCACAACTCCTAAGCATATTATTGAGGAAGCAAAAAAAGCATTGGATGAAGGTAAAACTCATTACTCTCCAAATATCGGAATTACTGAATTAAGGGAGGAGATTAGCAATAAGTTAATGGAAGATTACAATATAAATGTTAATAAGGATAATATTATAATAACCTGTGGAGCATCAGAGGCTTTAATGCTGTCTATTATGAGTTTAGTTAATAAAGGAGATGAGGTTATTGTATTTAATCCATCTTTTGTATCTTATTTTTCATTGGTGGAATTTGCTGAGGGAAAAATTGTAAATATAAACTTAGATGAAAACTTTAATGTGGATTTAGAAGATATTAAAGAAAAAATAAGTAAGAAAACAAAATTAATAATATTCAATTCTCCAGCAAACCCCACTGGAAAAGTTTATGACAAAGAAACAGTAAAAGGTTTGGCAGAAATTGCTGAGGATTACAATTTAATTATTGTTTCTGATGAAGTTTATGATAAAATTATTTATGATAAAAAACATTATTCCCCAATGAAATATACAGATAGATGTATATTAATTAATGGATTTTCCAAAACTTATGCAATGACTGGTTGGAGGATTGGTTATTTGGCAGTTTCAGATGAATTAAATAAGGAGTTGGATTTAATCAACAATATGATAAAAATTCATCAATATAGTTTTGCATGTGCCTCTACTTTTGCTCAATATGGGGCTTTAGCCGCTTTGAGAGGAAGTCAGGAATGTATTAAAAATATGGTTAATGAATTTAGAAGGAGGAGAGATTTAATTTATAATGGATTAAAAGATATTTTTAGAGTTAATAAACCAGAAGGAGCATTTTATATTTTCCCTGATGTGTCTGAATATGGAGATGGAGTAGAGGTTGCTAAAAAGTTAATTAAAAATAAAGTTCTATGCGTTCCAGGTGTAGCCTTTGGAGAAAATGGCTATAACTATGTAAGATTTAGTTACGCTACAAAATATGAAGATATAGAAAAAGCTATTGAAATAATAAGAAAAATCTTTGAATAAATTTTTTATTTTTTATTTTTGATGCTTCTCTTTCCATTCTCTTAATATTCTATCCCAGTTCTTTCTTAAAAATTCTCCAACTTGTGATGAATCTCTTGTTCCAACTACACAAGTCCAGCCAGTTTTATCCTCAATATCACCTCTTGTTGATGCCGCTAATGCTGGAAGAATAATTATTCTATGATTAACTTTATCTGCTATTCCTGTCTCTTCAATTAATTTTTTAGCATTCTCTCCATTATACTGCCCTCCTGCAACTGAAACATCAACTGCCTTTCCTCCAGTATCCATAACTAACAACCAGCAAGTAACATTATCTTTTTCAAAGTCCCCAGTTACTGTATAGAATGTTAATGAGAAGTTTGTTGTTAATATGACTGGGCTATTCTCGTCTGGATTACCAATTGGATATAAGCCAGGTTCAACCGCTTGTGGTTTTCTTGGGTCTGTATAGATATTCTGTCTCAATGTTAGTATTGGCATCAACTCCCAAATATCTAATCCGTGTATAATTAAAGCGTCTGCATATCTATTTAGTAATGTTCCTGCAATTGTAGCCTCATACATTTTAGCAACAACTTCTTTATCGTCAAAAAATGTTGAGATTGGGCAGTCATTATTTAAAGCGTAATAATAGGCATTTATTGGTAAATTTAATATTGGAAATCCTAAGTATTTATCTTCTTTCTCAATAGCACTTCTTCTAATCATTACATTTAAATCTAATGTTTCAGCGATATTTTCAGGATATGTGTATGGTTCTAAAACTAAATCCTCAATGCCATTAGCTAAACACTTTGCCGCCATATTTTTTAACTCTTTAACATTGTTTGATGATAGAACTAAAACAACATCTTTTTCTTTTTTAAGTTCTTTAATAACTTTAATCATATCATTTAAATTATCTTTTGTTGCGGCATAAACCATAACTTTTGATTTAACAATTTTTAAGGCCTCTTTTATAATCTCAGGATTTAGAGAAGCAATACATATAGGCATATCTGTTTCTTTTTTTACAATTTCAATGGCTTTTTTAAATTTCTCTATATCTCCTGATGCATTTCTAATTACAATAAAATCTAATTTTAGTTTTTCTCCAGTTCTTTCAAATGTAAAGTTCTCTATTTCTTTGGCTCTACTTTTAATTTCTTCCTCGCTTAACTCATCGCTAATATCTACACCAATTGGTGTGGGATTAAAAAATGACAATTGGTATCTATACATTACTTCGTCTCCACCCATAACAGCTTTTCTTTTATCATTACCAAACCAAACTTCTTTTACTGGTGGAGATAGAAGTTCTATTAATTTCTTTCTATTTTCTTCAAATTTTGGAGTATTGAGAATTGGACACTGATCTACTGTTGCTTCTTTTTCTAATAATTTAGCGGCAAATGCCATACACGATGGCTGACCACATTTTTTACAGTTTGTTTTTGGTAGTAGTTTATAAATATCCATTACACTAATCTTTTTTGGCATTTAATCACCTCAAAGTTATTTACGCCTTAGCTACAATCCACTCGTAATTGTTAGTATTTAATTTAACTTCTCCAGGCTTGGTAGTTAGTGCTTTACCAATTTCTTTTAAAGTTTTTACAGATATTGGATTAAGCATCATGAATAAATCTACTCCACACATCATCATTGTAATTCCAGTTGTAATTTCCCACAATGGTAATCTATACTCCCTTGGTCCCCATTCTGGATTATTCATCCACGCCTCTCTTGCACCAATAGCGTTGGTAGTTCCAGAAGACATAGGCATATTAACTAACTCGTCCCCCTTCAAACCATTTAATCTCAATCTAACCATTGCATTAATAGAAAATTCAATACCATAACCTAATGCACATGTTGTAGGATCCATAACAATTCTATTAGGATCTAAACCTGCCTCAATTAACTTTCTGTTTAAATCTCTAGCCATATTTGGATCCATAATAGACCATGCTAATACATTGTGATCATATTTCATAGCGGCATCTACTATTTTTTTATAATCTAACTCTAAGTTTGCAGATGCTAATAAGCATCTATCCCCCTCAGTCACTTCAGCACACGCCTCTAAAACTAACGGATCTTTTTGAGGATTACCACTACCTCCAATAACAAATGGAACATCTACTGCCTGTAATAAATCTTCCATCAATTTTGCCGCTTCTTTTGGACTTTTATCTTTAATTTTTGGATCAGTTGATATGTGGTGGATAGTTATCATATCTGCCCCAAACTCTTTAACACACTTTTTAGCCCATTCGCAGGGATCTTCCATAACATCCTGGAAAAACTGTCTAATCGGTTTAGGTAATCCAGGCATTGGCATATCAAATATATCGAAAGTAACTACTGGAGGATTAGGTTGGGGTTCTTCAAATCTATATAAAGCTTTTTGTCCTCCAATCTTTACAACCTTACCTCTACCACCTTCAGATTTTGGCTTTCCAAATTGAACTTCTCTTATATATCCAGGATATTTTTCAATTGGAGGCTCCCAGTCTAATTCAGGAACATCTTTAATCTCAATTATTCCTTCCTCAACTAATTTTTCTTTTATTGATGGTGTTTGAGGAATAACTACTGGAGGAGCTGAAGGAATGTTTATTATTAATTCATCTGCTGTAATTTGAATATTTTCAATCTCTATTTTACCAACTTTTTCAATAATTTTTATTAATGAATTCAAATCCATAAAATCACCCAATTTGTCATTATAAATCATTACAAATTAAAGTTAGTGAAATTCATATATAAACATTATTATTTTAATTTTATCTCCTTTTTTAAAGGAAATTTTTCAAAAAATAAAGAATATTTTAATTTATCTTATACTTATTCAAATTTAAATATCAATTTTATTGATTGGGGATATTAATATGTATGTAATAACTTTTAAATATTAAAAATAATATTATACCTTTTGCTCAAATAATTATTAATGTGGCGCGGGGTACCGGGCTTGGTAGCCCGGGGCGGACTTCAGATCCGTCGAGGGCGGATGCCCTCGGGGTTCGATTCCCCCCCCGCGCCGTTATTATTTTGTGAGATTATGGAGAAGATATATTCAAAATTTGGAAATATTAAAGATTTAAAGGAAATAATTTCTGGATTAACTAATTTTACAGGAATTATTAGAATAGACAATGCTTTTTTATATTACATTAATTCAAAGCTAATTTCATCCAAGTTAGATGGTAAAGAGGAAGATTTAGAGGAAATTTTTCAGATAATTCCAGATACTTTTTTAATAGAAATTTATGAAGGTTCAGAGGAGGAAGTAAAATATGCTTTAAGAAACTTTAAACCAGAAGAATCTATTGTTGAAATTTCAAAGCTAAGTTTGGTTTTTGGAGATAATGTAATTCTAAATTCATATAATGACATATATAAATTTCTAATGAGTGGATGTAATAAAGTTACCTTCATACCAAAGAGATTTAAAGATGAGAAGGCAGTGGTTATTTACAAAAACTCAAAAGAAATTTTTGCTATATATTTTGGAAAAAAAACATTGTTTGGAAAAAAAGCAATTAGTAAGTTAAAAACTACATTTGCTGTTAGTGAGATTATTGCAAAGATTGAAATCCTATCTAACAAAGATTTGAATATATTTAAAAATAAATATGCCGAAGGTTTTATATTTGGAGGAGAGTCATTTACAGATATTATTAAAAAGATAATGTCTTCAAAAGAGCCAATAATCTTAAAAAACGCTTCATTATTAGATGCTCTATCTTATGGAACATCTTTAATTAAAATTGAAGGTAGTAAAGAAGGATACATTATATCTAAGAATGGAAAGCCTATTTACGCTTTTTTAGAGAATTATAATGGTGAAAGGAGTTATAGACTAATAAAGAGTATGTGTATGGTTGAAGATGTTAAATTTCACATATATAGCTTATCAAAGGAGGAGTATGATTTATTTAAAGGCTTTAAAGAAAATAAAGTTCCAGTCCAATAATTTAATAAATTATTAAATTATAAATTATTCTTTGTTTAACATTTTTATAGCTAATTGATATGCCTTTTTTAGATCTCCAGTTTCTAATATACATTTCTCAGCAACAGCTTTGGGGATTCCTTTTTTAACAAAAACTTCAACAGCCTCTTTAAAAAATGGACTATTTTTTATAATCTCTTCAGCAAGTTCTTTTTTTAATTCCATATATTCCTCAGGGGTTATATTGTTTTTAGCAAGTTCATAATCTCTATAAGGGCAAGGTTTAGTTATCTTACAACACCATACTAAACTACCAAAACATGTATTTTTCCCTAAGCCAAGTTTTGTCCTTTTTCCAAACTCTTCTTTTATTCTTACAAATTCTTCTGGTGATAACTTTAAAATTTTTAAAGCCGTGTGGATAGGGCAGTATTTTATTGGAGGACAACAAAAGGCTAATCCTCTCAAATCTCCACCTCTACATATATGAGAAGGAGCATTATCCCAGCCCATGATTTCACCTAATTAGTTCTTTTATTTTTTCTATAACCTTATTTATACTATCTTCCAAAATCTTTTTACCAAGTTTTTCATCTAACTTAACTCTAAACCTTTCAACGATTTTTGCCTCTTCATCTATAATTTTATTATTTTTTCTTGCCTCTGTTAATCCAACCATTCCAACCTCTGGATATTTTTTAAAATTATTATGCTCCTTTAAAAGTTCATCATTGACTTTTGCTATTCCTATTGTATAACCAACAGAAACCTCCTCCGTAGAGGCATGTGTAAAAGTTATATTTATCATCTCTACTTTTGCATCAAACTCATATTCTAAATCCTTTAAAAATCTTTCAATTAATACATTTCCTCCATGACAATTAACTATTAAAAACTTCTCTACACCAATTTTTTTACCTTCATTTATTAAAAATCTCAAATAATGATAAACATCTTCTGGCTTATTATGGATGCCATGCTTTACATAATCATACTCTGTAGAAGGAATAACTACTCCTAAAAACTTAGCTCCAGTTAAAATAGATGCCATTAAGGCAATGTAAGAGGCTATCTTTATATCAGTATCTATTGGCAAAACAGCTCCATGATTTTCTAAAAAAGAGCCTAATGCTATAATCCCTATTTTATGGACTTTTTCATTCAATATATTACCAGATGATAATCTAAGTTGCATACTCTCACTAACAATTTAATGATTACAAAAATAGGAACATATAAAAATAAATTAAAAAATTAGGATTAATTATCCTTAGTTTCCTTATTCTTATTCTTTAAGGCTCTTTTTAGCATTCTTCTATATTTTCCCCACCTATCTTCTAAGGAAAATCTTGGTGGCTTTGGAACTACGGTTTTTTCTCCACATTTTGGGCAAACATCTTTTAAAGTGTATGTTCCACACTTTAGACATTTTTTCATTTTCATCTCTACACCTATTTTAATTATTTCTTACTTTCTTTGTAGTATGTTCCTTCTCCACCTAATTTCTTTATCGTTGATACTGCTTTTTCACAAACCTTCTTTAAAACTTCTTCTCCACTCTTGTAATCTGGAGCTATGACTAAAACTCTATACTTAGGAGCCCCAATGTAAGTTATTTTAACCTCTACATCTTCGTAAGGATTTGCTTTTAATGCAGTTGTTAATGCTTTTTTTATTCTTTTAATTCCATCTGGGGCATAGGATTTCATCTCAATTATTCCTTCAACTTCAACATTTGTTAATTCAATACTTTCCTTAGCAACTTCATATAAAACATTTTTCCATTCTTCACTAATATCTAAATCATCTAAAACTTCTTTTCCTTCAATAACCATCGTTTCAAATGCGTTATATAATTCTCCAAACTCATCCTCTAACAAATATCCTACGTCTTCCCAAGCCTCCTCTAAACTCTTACCCAACTTCTCAGCCGCTCTTTCAAGCATCTTTGAAGCTCTTTGGAATCTCTTCCATTCCTGAACTTTTGCTCTCTTTTGCTGTTCAGTAACTCTTTTTAATGATAAATCAATATGCCCCTTCTTTTCATCGACTCTTAAAACCTTTGCCACCACCCTCTGCCCAACTTTAACGTGATCTCTAATGTTTTTTACCCATCCTGATGTAACTTCTGAGATATGAATCATTCCTTCCTTGCCAGGATACTCTAATAACTCTACAAAGGCTCCATAAGGTTTAACCTCCTTTACAGTTCCTATAACAATATCTCCTTCCTCTGGAAATTCTCTCCTCATAATAGACACCTCATAATAGCGATTAAGAAATTGCATTAATAATAATTTAATCAACTTTATTTTAAAGTTTTGGATGATAAAATTTAGATTTAGATTTCTCACAATTATTTTAGTCATAACTTATCATTAGATACTATCAACAAATCTATTTTTATACCATTATCATTTTATATTATCATTAGTATCTCAATTAATTATTAATTAAATTATAAGTTAAAAGTGGTGTAATTTATGTTATTACTCATTGATGTTAATCATGGAGCTTTACAATTATCTGAGGAGTATTTAAACTTAGGTTATGATGTAGATGTTTGGGATATTTATCAAAAAACAAAAAAATCAGAGAGTTTTTACAATAAATATAAAGAACTAAAAGAAAGATTTAGAAATATTAATTTATTCTATGATAAGCCAAATTTTGAAAAATATGATAAAATTATAGCCCCAATACACTGTCCAATAGATATTGAATTTATTCCATTTACTGATGCTGTTTCTGAAATTTTAAAAAAAAATATAATAATATACATAAAAAAATAATAAATGTAACTGGAGTTAAAGGAAAAACAACAACTACGACTTTAATAAATCATATTTTAAAGGAAGATTATACAACTTACTTACACAATTCAAATTTTGGTTCAATTGCGCCACCAACAATTTTATCTATCTTAAACAAATTGTATATAGACAAATACGATTTTTTTATATTTGAGACTTCCTTAGGATTGATTAGATGTAAGTATGGAGTTATAACAAATGTTTTGGAAAATTATAAAATTGCTAAAGGATTGAGAGATGCATTAACTGCCAAATTCTCATCTTTAAAAAATGCTGAAATTGCATTTATAAATAAAAATGACATTATTAATTATAATATAAATGTTAATCATAACCATTTAAATGTTATTGATACTAACAAAGTGAAGATTTTAAGTAAATATCCTTTAAAATTCAAATATATGAATGAAACATTTAAATTTAATAAAAAAATATTTGGATTGCATTTTATTGAAAATTCATTATTTGCCATTGAGATTTGCAAAAATTTGCTAAACATAGAAGAAATAAAAGGTAGATTAGAATCTTTTGTTATAAAAAATAGAATGTATGTGGAAGAAATTAACAATAAGGTTTTAGTTAAAAATATAAATCCAGGTTTAGATTTGAAATCTATTTATTATGCAATAAGAGACTTTTTAACAATTTTTGAAGGAGATATTTATATTGGAGGAGATTTTGGAATAGTTTGTGAAGAAATAGATATAAAAAAACTTGTTGAAGTATTAAAAAACTTTAATTGTAATTATATATTCGTTGGAGAAATTGGAAAAGAATTGAATAAATATTTAAATGGAAAGTATATTGACAAATTTGATGAAAATAAGATTAAAAATAACTCCCTAATTATCCTTAGAGAAAAAATAATCTAAAAAAGATTTCTATTTTTCATCATCCTTGGGATTAAAGCCATTATCACACTCTCTCTACACAAATCTTTTCTTATTATATGGTTATCAGTTAAATAGCCAATCAATCCAACATTTTTCCCAATGTCTTTAATTCCTGTCAATTTTTCAGCAATTTTTCCCCCTTCAATTCCTTTTAATATATTTTCAGCCACAATTTTAGGATATTCAAATCCTTGAGACATTCCAACAGTTTCTTTTATGCCATCATAAACTACACATACATGTATATCTACATAATGCCCTCCAACATTTATTAACCCTGCCTCAATTCCTACTCCATAAGAGCATTGAACTTTATTAAAGGCATTCTTTGCCCTATTTAACGCCCCTTTATAAGTTTCTTCCAATCCTATGGGATGGGATGAGACATTACTCTCTACATCAACACCTATAACTTCCACAGTTCCCAAAACTTTTTCAAAACCTTCTTTAACTGCCTCAATTTTCACTGGATTTAGAGAGCCAACAGCAACAACTCTAAACTTATGTCTCGCCATACTTAGTTTTCTTGCCTCCTCTATACATTTTTCATTTTTACATAAAAATCTTCCAAATAAAAAGATTTCTGCCTCTTTACCACATATTTCACATTTTTTATTTCTTAAGTTCATAACAATCACTTATGAATTTTTAAAATATTGGTTAATAATAGAAGAATATTAAAGTATTTATAAATTAATTGTAATAATGATAGTAACTAAATTAGAAAGAGGGGATTTACTATGGGTAAAAAAAACACTAAAGATAAAGTTCAAAAACTAAGATGTCCAATAGTTTGTGTTTTAGGTCATGTAGATCACGGTAAAACGACACTATTGGACAAAATCAGAAAAACGAGAGTAGCTAAAAGGGAAGCGGGAGGAATTACTCAACATATTGGAGCGAGTGAAATTCCTATAGATGTAATAAAAAGAGTATGTGGAGACTTATTAAAGATGTTAAAGGCTGATTTAAAGATTCCAGGATTGTTAGTTATTGACACCCCAGGACACGAGGCATTTACATCTCTAAGAAAAAGAGGAGGAGCTTTGGCTGATATAGCCATATTAGTCGTTGATATAAATGAAGGATTTAAGCCACAGACAATTGAGGCAGTAAATATTTTAAGACAGTATAAAACTCCTTTTGTTGTAGCGGCAAATAAAATTGATCTAATCCCAGGTTGGAATTCTAAGGATGTTCCCTTTATATTAAACTTTAATGAAAAAGTTCAACATCCTAATGCTTTAACTGAATTTGAGATAAGGTTATATGAAAATGTAATAAAGCCTTTAAATGAACTTGGATTTGACGCTGACTTATATTCAAGAGTTCAAGATGTTACAAAGACAGTTTGTATAATTCCAGTCTCAGCAATTACTGGAGAAGGAATTCCAGATTTGTTAATGATGGTGGCAGGTTTAGCACAGAAGTTTTTGGAGAAGAGATTAAAACTCAATGTTGAAGGTTATGCAAAAGGGACAATATTAGAGGTTAAAGAGGAAAAAGGTTTAGGAACAACGATAGATGCCATAATATACGATGGAATTGCAAAAAGAGGAGATTACTTAGTTGTAGGATTGCCAGATGGTGTTTTAGTAACAAGAATTAAAGCCTTATTAAAGCCAAAACCATTGGATGAAATGAGAGATCCAAGAGATAAATTTAAGCCTGTAAATGAAGTTGTAGCCGCCGCTGGGGTAAAAATAGCTGCTCCTGATTTAGATAAAGTTATTGCAGGTTGTCCTATTAGAATAGTTCCAAAGGATAAGATAGAGGAGGCAAAAGAGGAGATAATGAAGGAAGTTGAAGAGGCAAAGATAGAGGTTGATGAGGAAGGAATTTTAATTAAGGCAGATACTATAGGCTCCTTAGAGGCTTTAGCAAATGAATTGAGAAAGGCAGGAGTTAAAATCAAAAAGGCAGAGGTTGGAGATATAACTAAAAAAGATGTTATTGAAGTTGCCTCATATAAGCAGAGTAATCCTCTGTATGGAGCTATTGTTGGCTTTAATGTAAAAATACTACCAGAGGCTCAAAAAGAAATAGATAAATACAAAATAAAAGTATTCCTAAATAATATAATTTACAAATTAGTTGAGGACTTTACAGAATGGGTTAAAAAAGAAGAAGAAAGAATGAAATATGAAGAATTTGAAAAGCTTATTAAACCAGCAATCGTTAGAATTTTGCCAGATTGTATATTTAGACAAAAAGATCCAGCAATTTGTGGAGTAGAAGTTTTATATGGGACTTTAAAAGTAGGGTATCCACTAATGAGAGAAGATGGAATGCAACTTGGCTATGTTAGAGAGATAAAAGACAGAGGAGAAAATGTTAAAGAGGCAAAATCTGGAAAGGCAGTATCTATTGCTATAGAAGGAAAAGTTATGTTAAAGAGGCATGTAGATGAAGGAGATCTTATGTATGTAGCAGTTCCAGAAGAGCATGTAAGGGAACTATATCATAAATATATGGATAGATTAAGAAACGATGAAAAAGAGGCACTATTAAGATATATGGAGTTAATGCAAAAACTAACAAATAATATATTCTGGGGTAGATAATCTTAATATAATTTTTTAGATACTTTTTAGATTTTATTATTGTCTAATATTTTATTATATATTTTGATAGCTTCTTCAATCTTACCTAACTTTTCATAGATTTTTGCTTTATGAATTAGTGCATCGATGACCAAAAGGATGTTATCTTCATTAGTTTCAGAAATAATTTCATCATAAATTTTTAATGCCTTATCATATAATTCTAAAAGTTCATAAATAATCCCTTTGTAAAACTTTGCCTCAACATCCTTTGGATACTTCTTTAAATATTTGTTTAAATATATCAATGCTTTTTTATAATTTCCTGTATTTAACATAATATGTCCGATATCTTTGTATGCAAGAATCCAGGTTTTATCTAACTCAATCGCACGATGTAAAGATTCTAAAGCTTCTTTAAATCTTCCTAACTTTTTTAATATTCTTCCTCTTAAATACCAAGCATATGCATCCTTTTCATTAATCTCTATTAATTTATCTAAGCATTTAAGAGCCTCTTCAAATCTATTGAGATTTTCAAGTAACATTGCCTTCTGTCTCCAAGCAGATGTAAAGTTATTATTTATAGATAAAAGTTCATCAAAGCATTTTAATGCTTCTTCATACATTCCTCTTTCAATTAATATTAATCCTTTATGAAACTGAGACAAAAAACATTTTGGAGAGATTTTTGAAAGCTCATCAATGTGTTTTAAGGTGTTATCGTAATCACCTTTAGCAAATGTTAAACAGATTAAATAAGAATCTCCAAAAGAGGACTCTTTTTTTTCTTTTTTAAGTTCTTCAAAATATTTTATAGAGTTTTCAACATCACCCATAATCCTTAATATAGCCGCTTTTAGATACAAGGCTAAATCATTATTTGGATCTAATGATAATGCTTTATCTATATTTTCTAATGCATCTTTAAAATTACCTTTATCAGCACATTTAAATGCTTTAATTACATAATCTAAAGCTGTTCGATTCATTTACATCACTATCTTAATTAAATATTTTAAAATGTTTAAGATAATAAGATAATAATAAAATATTTTAAAATCGTGGAGAATATTTATATTTTATGTTTGGATTTCGTAATTAAATTAAAAATTGTACAATAAAAAATTACATTAATATCTTACATAGATACTATATAGTTTATTTAATTTATTAACTGTATTACATAATTTATTTTCAATAATATTTTCAATTGTATTTATAGCCCCTGTTGGACATACTTCTTTACAAATTTCAATATCTCTTTTATAACATCCATTACACTTTATTGCTACTCCATCAATTCTTATAGCCCCAAAAGGACAAGCTAAGGCACATAAGCCACAGCCTATGCATTTTTCTTTTATAACCACTACCTTGTTGTTAATTCTTTCAATAGCCCCCTCTGGACATGCATATAAGCAAGGATTTTTTTCACAGTGCATGCACTTAATTGGAAATTCCTCAAAAATTATTCCATTAACTGGACAACTTCTTTCGCATCTTCTACATCCTACACAAGAGCCAACATTAACTACAACCATAAATTACTCCTCCATAAATATTTATGGCTGAATCTTAGCATTTACTGTAATTTTTGAGAGTAAATTGTTATCTGCTTTTTCTGTTGGTTTATAAAATTTACTAAACAACTCCAAACTTTTATCTCTCTTAGCAAATATCAACTCATTTACATCTACGAGTTCTAAACATCTCTTTGAACATGCTTTAACACATGCTGGTTCCTCTCCATTACACAAAATACATTTGTATGCTTTATCCTCCATTAATATAGCACCAAAAGGACATGCTAAGGCACACAATCCACATCCAATACAAATTTCATCATTTAAATATACATAACCATCTTTATGCTCAATTGCTGAAACTGGACAAACTTCTTTACAAGGGGCTGAAGCACAGTGTTGGCAAACTATTGGTATATACTTCCCATCTTTCTCTATAATACTAATTCTTCCTACTTTGTTTTTCTCCATACATGCCTTAACACAATCCCCACAGTTATCGCAGATATAGTTTGTCATAATTATCTTTTTCATTCTATCACCTAAGTATCAAATTTAATAAATAAAATAAAGATAAAAAATATAGATATTTGGTGATTACAAACCTAACAATTTACATTTTTCATCTATATATCTTTGAATTCTTTCAATATCCTCATCAGTTAAGTGCCTATATCTTTTTTGCATTTTCAAATACTCTCTAACTGGCTTTCTCTTAGATGGTTTGTAAGTAATTCTAAACTCTCCATTTTCAATTTCATACAATGGGAAAACTCCTGTTTCTACAGCCAATCTGCCAATTTCTATTGTTTTGTGTGGAGGATATCCCCAACCTGTCGTGCAAGGTTGTAAAACCTGTATAAATTTAGGTCCTTCAATACTCAATGCCTTTTTAACCTTTCTTATGAAATCTTCTGGATAGGATATACAGGCAGTTGCTACATATGGAATTCCATGTGCCGCCATAATCATAGCAACATCTTTTTTAGGTCTATCTTCTCCCTTAATTTTTGAACCTGCTGGAGATGTGGTTGTAGAAGCCATAAAAGGAGTTGAAGAACTTCTCTGTATTCCAGTGTTCATATATGCTTCATTATCATACATAACATATAACATATTATGTCCTCTCTCCATAGCCCCACTCAATGCCTGAAAACCAATATCTGCTGTTCCACCATCTCCTCCAATTGCTATAACATTTATTTTTTTATTAGCAAACTTACCTCTCTTTCTCTTCAATGCCTTTATTGCTGATTCTACACCACTTGCAACTGCTGCAGCGTTTTCAAACGCTACATGAATCCAAGGAACTCTCCAAGATGTTTCTGGATAAGGGGTGGTCATAACCTCTAAACATCCTGTGGCAGTTGTTATAATTGTATCCTTTCCAGCGGCTTTTAATAACAACCTTGCAACAATTGCCGCTCCACATCCTGCACATCCTCTATGACCGGGAGCAAAGAATTCCTCTCTTGGAAATTGCATAATTTCACCTACAAAGATTTATTCTTTTAATCCAATCCAGGCAGTTTTATCATCTTCTGCCTTTTCTACATCATTAATTATTGTTTTTATATCCTCAATTCTTATATCTCTCCCACCTAAACCAACGATATAGTTGCAGATTTTTTTATTTTTTAAAATTGATGTCATCTCAATACCTAAAGATCCCTTGTTAAATCCTAATGAAATGTTTTTATCCAATACTGCAATATTTTCAGCGTCTTTTAAAAGTTCTTTAACATCTTCCTTTGGAAATGGTCTATATGTCCTTATTCTTAATAATCCAACTTCCTTACCTTCTTTTTTTAGTTCATCAATAACATACTTTATAGTTCCACAAACAGAACCCATTGCTACTAAAACAGTATCTGCATTCTCTAAGTTGTATGCTTCAACTAAACCATTACCATACTTTCTCTTAAACCACTCACTAAACTCCTCATTAACATCTTTAATAACTTTTTTAGATCTCTCCATAGCGTCTTCAATCTGTTTTCTTGTCTCCATATAGCAATCTGGAACTCCTACAGGTCCTTGGGTTATTGGTCTATCTGGATCTAAATAAGCATGTTTTGGTTCATAAACACCTAAAAATTCTCTAACTTTTTCTGCCTTTGGAATAACTACTGGCTCAACTGTATGAGTTAATATAAATCCATCTAAACAGACCATTACAGGCAGTAACACATCTTCATTCTCTGCAATTTTGTATGCTTGAATAATACTATCAAGTGTTTCCTGATTGTCCTCTATATAAATTTGAATCCATCCAGTATCTCTCTGTGATATAGAATCTTGATGATCGTTCCATATGTTTATTGGTGCAGATAACGCTCTATTTGCGACCATCATAACTATTGGTAATCTCATTCCAGAGGCTATAAATAAAACTTCGTGCATCAATGCTAAACCTTGAGATGCAGTTGCTGTAAATGTCCTTGCTCCAGTTGCCGCTGCTCCAATACACGCAGACATTGCTGAATGCTCGCTCTCTACCTTTATGTATTCAGCGTCCAACTCTCCATTTGCCACAAATTCAGCCAACTTTTCAACACATGTTGTTTGAGGTGTAATTGGATATGCAGCTATAACATCGACATCAGCCAATCTTGCCGCTTCAGCAGCAGCGGATGTTCCAGTAATAACCTTAACCTCACACATTTTTTCCCTCCAAAGAATAATATTTTAATTTAAATTAATTAATTAAGTTTTATTTTCTTCTTTATTTCTCTTCTCTAACCTTAGTTATTGCATTTACAGGGCATTCGTTCATACAGATTAAACATCCTTTACAGTAATCGTAATCTATTTTAAAATTCCCATTTTCATCTTCTTGAATAGCCCCCTCTGGACAGAAGATATAGCAATTTTCACACTTTACACATTTATTATTATCTAAAATAGGTCTAAATGTTCTCCAACTACCTGTTTTATTTCTAATTGAATTTCCTGGTTCATAAATAATTGCGGCAATTGTTACCATAACTATAACACCCCATTTACCCATATTTACTAATTTATTTTATCCATACTTCTTTATCATTTCATTATATGCAATTTCAGCCACTTTAGCATTTTTTTCTCCCAACTCTCCTTTAAATTTCTCCATTATTGCCTTCTTTACAGATTCAATACTAACAAGTTTAGTAACCCCAGCAAATGCTCCGACCATTGCAGTATTAACAATAGGTACTCCTAAAACATCTAAGGCAATTCCTGTTGCATCAATTGTATATGTTTTAACTCCTAAATTTATGTCATCTTTAACTGTATTAATTACAACAGCCCCATTTTCCTTTAAACCTTCAACAACATTGATAGTTTCAATTAAAGAGGAATCCTGAACAATAACATAATCAGGATTGTATATTTGGCACCTCAATTTAATTTTTTTATCATCAATCCTTGTAAATGCCATAACTGGTGCTCCTCTTCTCTCTACGCCAAAGAACGGAAATGCCTGAGAATATTTACCATCATAGAAAGCAGCAACAGCCAATATTTGAGCGGCAGTAACGGCCCCTTGTCCTCCTCTTCCGTGGAATCTAACTTCTATCATTTACTCACCCTAAATTGTCATTATCAATCATTAACAATCTTTAAAGTTATATATAAATTTTTTGAGATTTCGTTAATTATCGAAAATTGTTTAGGCATAATTACCTGTTTTATATAGAAATTTTTATATTTTTTATTATACTAAAATGTTAAATATACTTAACATAATGTAAAGGAATATTAACATTATAGATAATGTAAAACTATGGAAACAAAAACCAAAATAAAATTTATATTAGCTATCGATAATTTAGTTGTTATCCTCTTATCCTTATTAATTAAAAATCTAAAGTTGTTATTATCTTTCCTATTGGTGATGTTTGTAATTTGGTTATTTATTAATAAAAAAGATATAAATGAGAGGTTATATGAAAATTTTTTAGCGTTAAGTATTGGATTTATTGAAGGAATTTTAATATTCTTATGTATTGTTTATAATAGAGTATTTTTTATAGTTAAAGGACTATTAATATTAACTTTTCTAATTATTTTATTGGTTTTATTTCCAAGATATAATTTATTATTTTGAAATTTTAGATGAATTTGTGGAAAATCTTAAGCAGAAATCTGGATTTTTAACATAAGTGTCATTTTTTGGATTTTTAATTTCTTTGGAAGTATTTTTACATATATTTTGGATAAATAATCATAAGGATATTTTGACTGATATTTTTGATTTTCTTACAACATTGGGATTAATAATGACTATAAATCTCTTAATTTTGCAATTCTATACATTTAAAAAGTTCTTATAGTGAAAAAATGAAAAATAAATTAAAATATTACAGAGTTTTACATAATCTAACTCAAGAAGATTTAGCAAAAAAATTGGGGGTTAGTAGGCAAACGATTATAGCTATAGAAAAAGGAAAGTACTGCCCATCTTTAAAATTAGCATTTAAAATAGCAAAATTTTTTGGAGTTAAGATTGAAGATATATTTATTTACGAGGAAGACGAATAATTAATTAATATAATATTTTAAGGGTGAAAAATAATGATAAAAGAGATTACTGAGGAAAAATTAGAAAATTATTTTAAAAGAACTGAAGAAGCAATAAAAATTATTAAAAAAGGACTACCACCAAAAAGAAGTCTTTTATATGATGTTGCTAAAGATTTTTTATTGATGATCGAAAGTTATTTTGAAGATGCAAAGGTTTTTAAAGAAAAGGGAGATTATGTAACTGCTTTTGCCTCTTTAAATTATGCCTATGGCTGGATAGATGCAGGAGTTAGGTTAGGTTTATTCGATGTTGGAGATGATGATGTAAGATTTACATTAGCCAAGTGAGAAATATTTAATATATTTTGTTTATAGTTTTAGATTTTTATGATTTAATGATTATTCTCCAAATACCTCTTTAAAACACATAATTTCTTCAATTTGGAGTTTTATAGGATAACCTACAATTATGTCATTTTTTCTTTTTATATTTTTTATGAAATCCTTTTTTATATTTTTTAAAGAAATTAGATAATCTTGCCAATTTCCATTGTAATTTTTCCTTCTTTTTAAGTAATTTTCCATAGATTTTAAAACATCTTCATTTATCTCATTTGCAAATGGCAAATATATTGCTTTTTTTGCATTTATATTACACTCACAACCATAGAGATAAAAGGCAATTAAATCATTCTCTTCTATAACTTGTTTTACAATATCTTCCACACCTTCAGTTCCAACCCATAAGCTATCTTTTATCTTTAAGTATTTATTTATAACATCTAAAATCCTTGATTTTTTATATCTTCTTTCTTCATCTGACAAATAAGATTTATTCCCAAGGACAATGCATATATCAAAATCATAGGATGTATATAAATCTAATAACTCAAAAACATCCTTTCTTTTACTCTGCACAGTTAAAACAGCATTTTTTAAATTTTCTAAAATATTCTCATCTGTTAGTGGTGTCTTTTCAGCGTCTATAACATGATAATCAAAGAACTTATATATATTATTGTTTAATTCAATTAATGTATTTTGGTTAATTTGGCTTAGTTTTGTTGCTATACTTAACATAATATCACAATAGACACTAAAGTTAATTTTCAAACAGTTTTCCATTTCTATAGTATATTATAGTCTTTAACAAACATACAATACAATAAAAATACAAACTACCTACTATAAAAGATTTATTTAAAGGTTTTAATTCTCAATAGGTTTAAATTTGTATCCATAGGTTATAACTCCATCGTCTCCATCTTCTTTGATTCTTCTAAATACTGCCTCTACTGGCATACCTATATATACATCCTCTGGCTTGCAATCTACTATTTGCCCAGTAATTCTTGGTCCTTCCTCTAATTCAACAATTGCTATTACATAGGGAGTTTGCTTTTCAAAGTCCTTAGGGGCTACATGAACTACTGAGTAAGTATAAACCTTCCCCTTACCACTTAATTTTATTTCTTCAAACTCTGTCTTTCTCCTACACTTTGGACAAATTTCTCTTGTTGGGAAATATATTGTTCCGCAATTTTTACATCTTACTCCAATTAAGTTGTATCTCTCTTTTATATGCCTCCAACTTCTTACTACCATATTTATCCCCTGATAAAAATTTTGTTATTATTTAAATCAACTTTTACTATTTCTCCAACGAATTCTTTTTTTTCTCCAAATATGTCAATGGCTATAATTTTATCTCCTTCTTTTTCTACAATAATAACATCTTCCATAACTAACTCATCATTAAAGTATAAGTTGCAACTGCACATAACTCATCAACTCGCATCTTGGTTTTCTTCAACATCTATATCAATAGTTCCATTTTCATATGCATAAAGTTCGTTAATTTTTGAAGAAATTAATAAATCTATTAATAATATTAATCTACATTCTCCTCCTATCCACATCACACAACGGTCTTTTTTACATATATCCTTTATAAAGGGACAATATTTTTCTATCAATTTCTCACATTCATATCTTCTTTATTAAATGGTAAATATGAAATATTTAATTTAATTCTTTCATATATTAAACCAAAAACTATGCAAAAGCATGCAAATATTATTGCAAAAACCCACAATAGTATTGTTAATCCATTAATGAAGTAATATTCTACTATAAAATCTAATATAACAAATCCAATAAGTAATGCAAAGAATTTAATCAATAGTTTTAAAAATTTATCCATAATTTCCCTCTATTATTTCTTATCTGAAAGTATATGGATACAAACTGTTCCCCCAGTACCTCCAACATTTGCAGTAATTCCATATCCATTTTTAATTTCAACCTGTCTATCTTTAACCTCCTTATCTCCCTTCAACTGCCAATAAATTTCTCCAACCTGTCTAATACCTGTAGCCCCCAATGCATGCCCAGCGGCTTTTAATCCACCACTTGGGTTTATTGTTGGAAACTCATCGTAATCAATTGCTATTTTTTCTTCATAAACTATTTTTCCCGCCTCTCCTTTTTTACAAAATCCTAATTCCTCCATTAAAATTAAACCATTTATAGCAAAACAATCGTGAATTTCAGCAACATCAATGTCTTTTGGCTCAATCTTTGCCATCTTATATGCTCTCTCACTTGCCACTCTTGCGGCTTTTAAACTTGTAATATCTTCTCTACTATGTAAGGCAATAGTGTCTGATGCTTGGGCACTTGCTTTAATATATATTATATCATCACTACTTACAAATTCTTTTGCCTTTTCTGCCTCACATAATATCAATGCCGCGGCCCCATCTGAAACTGGAGAGCAATGTAGTAATCTTAAAGGTTCAGCTACTGGAGATGAATTCATAACCTGCTCTAAAGTAACCTTAAATGGAAATTGAGCATATTTATTTTTTGAAGCATTTTCGTGCATAATTACGCTCCACATGGAAAGTTCTTCCATTGTTAAACCATATTCATACATGTATCTTTGAGCCATCATAGCATAAAGTGATGGAAATGTCGCTCCAAACAATGCCTCCCACTCTTGATCTGAGGCAGAAGATATTGCTGATGTAGCATCAACAACATCAGTCATTTTTTCTACTCCACCAACTAAGACAACATCACTGTGACCACTTGCTATATTTAACACTGCCTGCCTCAATGCTAAACTACCAGATGCACATGCCGCCTCAACTCTTGTTGCTGGAATTGGATTTAAACCAGCATGTTCAGCAATCAATGAAGCAATATGTTCTTGCCCAACGAACAAACCAGCACTCATATTTCCAACATACATTTCATCAATATCCTTTCCATCAATTCCAGCAGATTCTACTGCCTTAACTCCTGCCTCAACAATTAAACTTCTAAAACTTCTTTCCCACAATTCACCAAACTTTGTTTGTCCATAACCAATAATAGCCACATCTCTCATTATTCCACCCAATTTTATTTTAAAAGATTAAATTTTGATTTTGAATTATTATTTACATTCTAATTTTCTTTCTAAATTTGGCATATATTGCATAATCAATGTATTCTTTTCTTTCTATATAATAGGAAGTTCTTTGGGCTTTATCTTTAACATCTTTTATTCTATTTGTTACTGTTATATCAAAGGCATCACTTCCCGCCCCACTACCATAAGAAACAGCTAAAATTCTCTCTCCCCCCTCGCAGTTGTCTAAAACATTTGATAACCCCAAAGGAACAGCTCCTGAATATGTATTTCCGATATATGGAGTTAATAGCCCAATTTTATACTGCTCTTCTTTAAATCCTAATATTTTAGCAACTCTAATGTAAAATTTCCCATTTGGTTGATGAAATACGCAGTAATCATAATCTTCTGGCTTTGTTCCCATTTTTTCCATTAAGCCCTTAGCGGCATTTATAACATGTTTAAAATAAGCAGGTTCTCCAGTAAATCTTCCTCCGTGTCTTGGATAAGGTTTTCCTTCCCTCCTCCAAAAGTCAGGAGTGTCTGTTGTAAATGAATAAGTTCCATTGAATTCAGCAATAACCTTAGACTTTCCAATTATATAGGCTGCCCCTCCAGCTGCGGCGGTATATTCTAACGCATCTCCCGGAGCCCCCTGTGCTGTATCAGCCCCTACTGCTAAGCCATAATTAATTAATCCACTTTCAACCAATCCCATACACATTTGAATTCCAGCAGTTCCAGCCTTACACGCAAATTCTAAGTCAGCAGCTGTTAAATCAGGAGTAGCGTCAATAGCCTCAGCAACTATTGTGGCAGTTGGCTTTACAGCGTAAGGATGGCTTTCACTTCCAACATACACTGCTCCAATATCTCTTGGATCAATTTCAGCTCTTTTTAATGCATTTCTTGATGCCTCAACAGCTATTGTTGCTGTATCTTCATCCAAACTTGGAACTGCCTTTTCATAAACTAAGAGACCTTTTTTTATTGATTCTGGATCTTTGTTCCATACTCTTGCAATTTCATCAACTTTAATTCTATACTTAGGAATGTATGCTCCATAGCCAACTATACCTACCATAATTCCACCGAAAAATTTTATTTTATCTCATTCAATACTTTTATAAGGTCTTTTAAATCTAATTGTGTAGTTATTAATGGAATATTATCAATTTCTGCCAATTTTATAGCTAATTTATCTATCTTCGTTTTATCTATTCCCTGCAAAACTACAACTCTTGGTTTCATTATACTAACTCTAACTGCGACCATTGGACTCCTTCCAGTAGAGACTTTTGAAAAAATTAACGCCCTTTCAGTAGTCCAACCATATAGATGATAAAAATCATCTCCATTCATCTCTAATATTGCCTTTATACTATCTACAACCGTATGCCCATAAATTGGAATATCTAAGTTGTTAGTATTTACGACAAATTCTCCATCTATTAAATCAACAAATTCTTTTAAAGGAATTGGATTTTCATACTCCTTTATTGATAAAATTGCTTTAATAGAAGGACTTTTATTTAAGATTTTATTCAATGCTTTTATAGTATGTCCTCCTCTCTCTTTATCAATTTCTATCAATGCAAGAACATATTTCTTTATTATATTAACTCCAGGATTCTTTCTTCTTCCAACTTCATAATCACTAATAACAGAAGGAGATACATTTAAATATTTTGCTAATTCAATTTGTTGGATATTGAATAGATTTCTCCATTTTTTTAAAGCATTTCCTGGATTTTCTGACAAAACAATATCTCCAATTATGTATGTAATAACCTTCTCCATAATAATCACAAAATTAAAATAGTTCTAAAATTATATATAAAATTTTTGATTTTTGTTGAATTGTATTTTGTTAATTGTCGTAGTTGTTGAATATAAAATAATCAAAAAAGAACCTTAAAAAGTCAAAATTTAGATATAAAATAGAGATTGAAATAAAAAAGAAATTATTATAAAGAATAAGTAAAAAATAAAAAATCAAAATTAAAGCTTATTCCTTCTCCAATCCACACATTTTTCTTAATTCTTTACCAACTTTTTCAATTAGATGTTCTCTCTCCAATCTTCTTAAAGCATTTAACTGTGGAGCCCCTGCAATATTCTCTAAACTCCACTCTTTTGCAAATTTACCTTCTTGTATTTCTTTTAATATTTCTTTCATTGCTTTTCTTGATTCTTCATTTATAACTCTTGACCTTCTTGTTAATCCGCCATATTCAGCAGTATTTGAAACGTTTTCCCACATTCCTTTTAAACCTTTTTGATAAATTAAATCTACTATTAATTTTAACTCGTGGCATGTTTCAAAGTATGCCATCTCTGGAGCATAGCCAGCCTCAACTAAAGTTTCAAATGCCGCCTTAATTAACTCAGTAACTCCTCCACATAAAACAACCTGCTCTCCAAATAAATCTGTCTCTGTCTCTTCTCTAAATGTTGTCTGTATAACTCCAACTCTTGTTAATCCAATACCCTTTGCCATTCCTAATGCAATTTGTAAGGCATCCCCTGTATAATCTCTTTCAACAGCCACTAATCCTGGAACTCCAAACCCCTCTTCATAAGTTTTTCTTACCATTGCCCCTGGACTCTTAGGAGCAACCATTGTTATATTAACATTCTCTGGTGGTCTTATTAACCCATAGTGTATATTGTAACCATGAGAGAAACTTATTGTTTTTCCTTCAGTTAAGTAAGGTTCGATCTGTTTTTTATAAACTAATGGTTGAACCTCATCTGGTATCAATATGTGAATAATATCTGCTTTTTCTGAAGCCTCTTCAATAGTCATAACTGTATGTCCTTCCTTAATTGCCTTGTTCCAAGAGGCTCCGTTAGGTCTCAAACCAACTATAACATTTAGACCACTATCCTTCATATTTAACGCTTGTGCTCTCCCCTGACTTCCATATCCAATAACTGCAATAGTTTTATCTTTAACTGCGTCAAAGGTTACATCTTTGTCGTAGAATATTTTAACCACATTTATCACCCATAAAAAATTTTATAATAAATTTTATAATTTAGTTAATTACTGAATAATGTTTTAATGTTATTAAGGTTTTCGGTTTTTGACCTTTTAATAATAAATAATGATAGAATTAATTTATTAGCAGCTTATTATAAAATTATCTTATTTTAAGCTAATTAAATCAGGTCTTGGCTTTTTAGATTTATACTCTTCTCTACAAATATTACAAAGCTCTCTAACTCCAATATTTATTACATCATCACTTCCTGGTAACACTCTAACAAATATCCAATCAGCATTTATATCATAATTTTTAGCTAACTCCTCCAATTTATTTAAAATCTTCTCTTTAAATATTTCAACATCATCAATAAAAAGCCCCCTAACAGTTATCATTATCCCTACACAAGAGCATCTTGAAGCAAAAACATCCATTTCAGAAATAAAGATTTCTCTACCTAAAAGCTTTATAAAAAACTTCTCAGTCTCTTCCCTATCCTTTAAAATTTTATTTTTCAAGTTTTCACCTTTAAGGCTTTCTCTGCCAACTCTTTACAGAAATTACATTTACTACATAATTTGTTACATGATTTCCAATATTCTATAGCTCCATCCAAAGTTCTATTATCTAAATAATAAAAATGCTCCAACTCTCTTGGGCAATCCAATAACTCCATTAAATTTCCATTCCATTTTTCATTTAAATAAGCATTTAAAACCCTCTTAATCCATCCAATTGGATGACTTCTTCCAGAAATTTTAAATATATCAACTAAACCTTTATAATATTTCAAATCCTCTGGTCTTATGAAAGGGCTTTTTATTATTAGCTCTTTTTTCTTAATTCTTAGATTTATGCATTTGTTATAATAATAATCATCCAAAGCAGGAACATTTTGAGTATTTGCATGAGAAAAGAAATTAAAATGCTGAATCCTCATAGGGCATTTGTATAAGCAGGATTCATTAACTAAAATTTTTAACTTACAGCTAACATTCTCTTTAATCTCTTGTATTATATCAAAGTGTCTGTTTATTGAGCTGTCTAAGGTTATTGCATAAACCTCTTTTTCATCCCAAAATAGGGCTTTATCTAAACTATCAACTAATGCAATACATGAGACATTAACATCCAATCCATTACTTTTGGCCAAATCAATTAAATAAGGGTCTGATAGAGCAATGCTGTCAATTCCAATGTTTTTTAATTGGGTAAATATCCAATTTATATAACTGATGCCTTTTGGTGTTAAGTGCATTCCACCAATGCAAGAAGCGTTTATAACTACCTCAAATCTGATGTTGTTTTTCTTTGCATAATTAACTTGCTTAGCTAAATCTTCGAAATTTGGTTTGTATAAAGTTGCTCTTCCAGTTCCCATTAACTCTGGAAATCCCATATAAACCTCAAAACTCTCCTTTCTTAGTTTTTTATTTATTTTTCTATGTTTATTAATCTCATCTACAATAATTTTTAATGATTCAAAATTTCCTGGATGTGGAATAGAGAACATTGGACATCACCATTAAAGATCATTTTGTAATAAAAAAAGAAAGTATTAGAAAAATAACTTTTCCTTATTATATATTCCTTAACTGCTTTAAAGTTTCATTTACGTCTTCTTTAGATACTTCCTTTGGCTTTCAATCTCTACGCTTAATTTTCAGAATTTCTTCTGTTTCTCTCTATAATGTCTCTTTTTTTATTATTTATAGGAACGAAATATTTTCGGGATACCACAGTAGTTATATTATTAATTATTAATTAACCGATGAGAGGGCTCTGCCTTCGAGGTCATCATAACTTTGATAAAAAGATTTTATGGGGCTGTATCCGTTCAGCCCGAAGTCCAATGAATCCACAGCAGAGGGAATAGTATTCCCAATGAATCTGTGGATTGAGGACAACCCATTTCCATAGCTATCGGTTTATATAAATTAAGTTGTTAAATGCTATGATATGCTATGGAAATGGGAAACGGAGCCACGTCCTCTCTATGGTCTTAGATAAATATAAACATCATATTTTTTTCCATCTTCTCCAATAGCAGTAGTTTTTTCCCTTATATAGTATATTCCCAAATCTTCATAATCGTCAAAAATTTTTAATTCTTTTTCAGTAATTCCCAATAAAATAATTCCATCAATATAACTTCCATCTTCTTTTACAGCCCCGTAGTATCCAATTGACTCATCAAAAAACTTTTTAAATCCATAAACTCTACCTTTAATCATTTTTGGAACTCTTTTTATTAATTTTAAGAGAACATCTTTTTTCATCAACTCTCCATAGGCAAATACATTATAATAATTTTTATTCTCCAAAGAATCCATAATTCTCACTTTAAAACCTTTTTATTCCACATCTAACTTTAACCGCTAACCCATAATTAAACTCTTTAAGTTCTATGCCATTTAAAATTGTAGTTCCATAACCTAATAATTCATCATCTTCATTAACCACTAAAACCTCCTCATAAGGTCTTAACTCTTCATCACAATTTACAACAAATTTAGCAAAGACATTTCTCCCTTCTCTAATAAATTCCTCTGCCTCTTTATTTACAACAACTCTATATTTTGGATATGGTATTTTTTCCCATAATAGTTTAGCTCCTCTTTCTGAGGGTATTAATAAGTTATCATTACTCCTTACTGTAAATAAAATATTGTCATTTTCATCTAAAACCTGTCTCAATCTTCCAGTGTTTTTACTTCTAACAACTTTAATTTTATCAATTAAATCGTCATCGATAATATCATAGCCATATTGATATTGTAACATTTTCTTAATTCTTAAATTGTCTGAATTAAATCCTTTCTTAGTACTTTGGAAATAACTCGTATAGTAGTTATAGGTCATTATATCTAAAATATTATCTTCCCCTATTTTTCTCTTTAACCAATCAATGAATTCATCATAAAACTTTTTATTTATCTCTTTTTCAAATTCATAAAGCTCAGGAATTTCGTTCTGAGATAAAGGATACATAGTATCTATATAGTATGGAACAAAACCAAATACTGGATGTTTTATTAAAATGTCAATGTCTGTTTCAATTACATTTAAATTTTCATGATATGGCTTTTCTACGGAACTTGAGACAGTTGTAATATAAACTTTTTCGTATTTAATTCTCTTCAATCTCTTTTTATGTCTTAAAACTTCTGGTCTAAACATTGATTCAACTCCAGAGTAGAAAAATGCTGATTTTTTAGTTACAGGGTCAAATTTTTCAATGTAGTCCATATAATTCTTTAAGACTCTAAATGCCTCTAAAAGTTTAGGATGACTTCTACATCTTTCTTCAACTAATTCCCACAAACTACCTTCTCTTATAGCCTCTTTAATTCTATTTATCTCTTCAAAAGTTATATACAAGTTATGTTCAGCCAAAAGTTTCTCTCTATCTTTTTTATTTAAACTTGCCAATTCTTTTGGAGTGTAACTTGAACAAACTGGACATGAACATGGAAATGACTTTAAATCTTTAATTTCATCTAAATGTAATGTCCCCCTTTCAGTTAAATATCTATCATCCTTAGCATATAAGGCATAAGCCGCAGAGTCAAACAAATCACATCCTAATGCAACAGCCAAAGCAAAAAACATAGGATGCCCACAACCAAATAAATGCACTGGCTTGTTTGTTGGAAGATACATCTTTGAATTTATTATAATTTCAACTACATCTCTATATCTATATTCTTCCATCAATGGGACAACTGCTCCAATAGGATATATGTCAAAGTTCAATTTAGCCATCTCCTTTGCCGACTTTTGCCTTAAATCTAAATATGTGGAACCTTGGATAGTTCCATTTAGCAATAATTTAAATCCTCTATCTTTTTTTAACTCAATTGACAACTTAGCCCTTCTTAAAGTTTCTTCTAAATCTTTTTCTGCTATTTCTTTATCTACATCTGGGGGAGTTGGGATATCTAAAATAGTTCCAATATCAACTCCTATCATCTCTTGAAACTCTACAATTTCTAATGGTTCTACATCAACATCTCCATAAACTCCCAACTGAAAAGAACCACTATCTGTAACTATTACCTTGTCAAATCCTACCAATTTATGAACTCCTTTATTTATAGCAATTTCTCTTAAATGTTTTGTTTTATATATAATATAAGAATTTGTGATAATGACATCTGCCAACTTGTTTATTAAATCAATATCTACAACTTGTTTTTTTGGATTTGGATGAACTACTGGCATTATCGTAGGAGTTTCAATTTTCTTGCCATTTATATTTAGTATTCCGATTCTTCCCATAGCGTCTCTACTTTTAATTTCGAAAGTCATCATTTTCTCAACCTAATAATGTTTTATTATAAATTTTATATAATATTTAAATATAATATTTATAATATATCATACTAACCTTAAATATGAGTAATTCATATATTAAAACAAACCTTAACTTTTTTGTGATTACTATGAATTCAGTAGAATTAATTGAAATACTCTCTAAGAAAATAAACAAAAATGCAGTAGTAACTGAAATATCTAAGGATAGGGATCCTTTTAAAGTTTTAATCTCAACAATAATAAGTGCCAGAACGAAAGATGAAGTAACTGAAGAAGTCTCAAAAAGATTATTTAATGTTGTTAAGGATGTCGATGATTTATTAAAGATTGATGAAGAAGAATTAGCCAAATTAATATATCCAGCGGGTTTTTATAAAAATAAGGCAAAAAATTTAAAAAAATTGGCAATAATTTTAAAAGAAAATTATAATGGAAAAGTTCCAGACTCATTGGAAGATCTATTAAAATTACCGG
The DNA here is from genome assembly GCA_902827205.1 of Methanocaldococcus lauensis. Taxonomy (GTDB): domain Archaea; phylum AGJL01; class Methanococci; order Methanococcales; family Methanocaldococcaceae; genus Methanocaldococcus; species Methanocaldococcus lauensis. The sequence goes on from LR792634.1 coordinate 998,985, forward strand.
GAGTTGGTAGAAAAACAGCCAATTTAGTCATAACTTTGGCATTTGATAAGGATGGAATTTGCGTTGATACTCATGTCCATAGAATTTGTAATAGATGGGAAATTGTTGATACTGAAACTCCTGAAGAGACAGAATTTGAATTAAGGAAAAAACTTCCTAAAAAATATTGGAAAATAATTAACAATTTGTTAGTAGTTTTTGGTAGAGAAATATGTTCTCCAAAACCAAAATGTGATAAATGTTTTGAAGAGATTAGATTAAAATGCCCTTATTACAAAAAAATTAAGGTTTTTGAAAATATTTTAAAAAAATTTGATTTTAAAAAGGTTTCTAAAAATAAAATTCCTAATGAAAAAGGGACTTATATTTTAAAGATTAAACTAAAAGAAGGTAAAAAAATAAAGTTTGGTAAGAAAGAGGAGTTCTTTAAAAAAGGAATTTATTTTTATGTTGGCTCTGCTTATGGAAATTCAATAAACTTAAAAAACAGAATAGAGAGACATTTAAAAGATGACAAAAAAATGCACTGGCACATAGATTATTTATTAAAATACGGTAAAGTTGAAGAAATCTTTATAACAAACAAAAGAGTTGAGTGCGAAGTGGCAAATGAGTTTATAAAGGAATTCGACTATATAGAAAGATTTGGATGTTCTGACTGCAACTGTAAGAGTCACCTATTTTATATGAAGCCATAGATTATTTAAATCTCTCTTTTCCACCAATATTTTTAATGATATTTAAAAATTCTTTTTCTATATCTTTTAACTCAGCTTTACTATATCCATAAATTCTAAATGTGATACTTTTATATCCTTCCTCAATTTTATCTCCTTCATAAACGTCAATTATTTCAACATCAAAAAGTTTTTTAAGTAAATTTAAAATAACATTTTCATCAACAGATTTTTTAAATAAAACAGATATATCTGAATATTTTCTCTCAAAAAATTTTTTCTTTAAGTTCTTTAATTCTTCTCCAGAAAATACTTCAACTCTCAATATATTGAACTTCAATTCTTTTCCATTTTTTTCTAATACTAAATAATCATCTTCAATATTTTTTAAAATTCCAAAATGAACATTATTTGAATTTAGATTTTTTACAGCAATTTCTTTTCCTATTAACTTATTTAATTTTTCAATTTCTGATGATAAAGCAAATACTGCCTTGTCAGAGTAATAAGCCCCTCTCTTTGCCTCACTACCGAAGTGCTTAGCCGCCTCTTTCATTATTTTTACAAAACCTTCTCTATCTTTATTTGCAACGATTTTACTAATTTCCATACATTGATTTATAAATGTTTTATGAATTTCCTGTATTCTTGGATTGAACATTTGAATGTCAGCATATAAATAAGGATTTTGTCCTATAATCCTTCCAATAATTGAAATCATCAACTCATAAATTGGAGAGGCAAATTTTCTCGATTCTTTTATATCAACATTCAACTCTTTTAGAGTAGATCCTAAGGATATAAATGCGAAGTGCGTTAAACCTTGAACAATTCCCATAATTCTGTCATGTTTTTCAGATGGGATGACAATAACCTTAGCCCCTTCTTTAACTAAAAAATTATAAACTTTTTCAAACCATTCGCTCTTTTTATGCTTTTCAGTTGGTGTTAGAATAACAACCTGCCTTAATAAAGAGGGGGTAGAAGGACCAAACATAGGGTGTGTTGGAATAACAGTAACTCCTTCTTTAACATATTTTTCCATAGTTTTTGTAGGAATTTCTTTAATAGATGTTATATCCATTAATAAGCAACCTTTTCTAACATGAGGAGCTACTTCTTTAATAACTCTTTCAGTAACATTTATTGGAACCGCAATTATAACAATATCCCCTTTTTTAGCTGCTTCAATATTATTGTTAGTAAATTTAACATTTAACTCTTTTTCAACATTTTTTCCTTTTTCTACATCTCTTCCTGTAACTATAACATTAAAACCCTTATTTTTTAAATATTTAGCAAACCATTTTCCCAAACCGTCAGTTCCTCCAATTATTGAAATAGTTAAATCTTTTTTGTCTTTTATATTTTCCATAATTTTCACCTTAGGACATTTAATAGGACATAGTTAAATAGAAAACCCAATAATGTTCCCACTAAAACCTGAGAATATGTGTGCTTTTTTAGATAAATCCTTGCATATATTGTAATAATTAAAAGAAAAATATATATTACAAATAAAAAAACATTGCCTGTAAATTTATAAATTAAATAACTCATTGCTGAAAGTCCATAACAGTGCATACTAATCTTCCAAAATTTTGTAATTATCAGAATTAATAAAACATTCCCCAAAAAAATAAAATTAAAAATATTGTGCCAAAACAATGATAATAAAAATATATATAAAGTTGTAATAGTTAAAGGGACTATTCTATTGTTTTTATTGTATATATCCCAACTTTCTTTTTTTATTTTTGCCCAGATTACCCAAAAAACTATTGGAACACTATAAAATAAAGTTAAATAAAGATTAAGATTAGATATTACTAAAAATCCATATAATAAAAATAATAAATACAGTAGGGATATTATTTGAAACATTTCTTTAATATTCACAACTCTCACCAAGAGAACATCTTATAAATTACATAACCTATTAGAGGAATTCCTACAACTGCCCAAACTAATGGATTCCATCTTAATACTTTTTCTCCGTCAAATGGAGGAATTGGGAGCATATTAAATCCTGCTAAAAATAGATTTATATGAAATCCAAATAGTCCTATTAAACTTAGTAATGGTATTTGATTAAAAATCATTCCAATTATTAAAAATATAAATGCTAAGGCAACATTTGTTAAAGGTCCAGCCAATGCAATTTTTCCATTTTCTTCAACTGTTAAATAATCTTTGTAAATATAAACTGCTCCGGGGGCTATGAATGTAACTCCTATAGCAATTTTTAATATTAACGCCAATGCTAAACCTTCATACCATGCTCTAAATTCACTCCAAGCCCCATACTTTCTTGCAACAGTTCTATGCATTAATTCGTGGAATATAAATCCACTACCTACACAGATTAAACTGACTATAAAAATATACAATGAGAGAAAAGGATAAGAGAAAATAATTGCTATTGCAATGACTGATGTAGTTAAATCAATAATCTCCCTTTTTGAGAATTTAAAAATATCATCCATTCACTTCACCACATAATTTTTTATTTTAAATTTAAATGAAATCATTTATATGCTTATACTTTTTATGTAAGTATAAACCAAAAATAATTCCAGTTATTAATCCAGTTAAATGAGTAATATGTGCTATTCCGGTTTTCATAGAATATGGTAGAAGAATTAAATCTATAAGTGCAAATAATACAACAGCAATTCTAATACTAACTGGTATTGGTAGAGGAAAGACAACAACTCTTAAATTTGGAGCGATAACTGCTAAAGTTCCCAAAATCCCAAAAATAGTCCCAGAGGCACCAACAGAAGGAATAAAATCTCCAGTTATATATGCATAGACAATATAAGATAGATTTCCTAAGATTCCAGACAATAAAAAAATTAAAAGATATTTTTTTGAGCCAATCATTCTCTCTAAGTATGTTCCAAATAAAAACAATACAAACATATTTATCAATAAGTGAGTGATATTCGCATGCATAAAAATACTCGTAATTATTTGCCAAGGCATATATATAACAAGATTGGGCCATAATGCAAAATAATAATATAACTGGGGAACAAAAAAACTAATAACAAACATTAAAATGCAAATTCCAACTAATAAAAAATTAATCATTTTTTCCCTCAATAGAATTTTTAATAATTAGTTTAATTAAACCTTTATAAAAAGGTGATGCTTTTGGATATAGATATCTCTGGATTAATTCCAAAACACATGGAAAATAGAGGAAAATTAACTTTAAAGGAAAATTTAAAAATTATTGAAAATATTTTAGAGCAAAGAAAAGTTCCTGAAAGAGGAATAAGTGAGGAGCATATAAAATTTTTATTAAGAATTTTATCCTTTATGGATACGGATAAAGATCCGAATGTTATACAAATTGGTGAGAGAGAGGCGAGAGTTTATACTAAACTTCAAAGAGAAGGAGTTTTTGATTTTTGCCATGGAGTTGGAAGGAGTGGAAATTTAATAGACCCTCAACCAAAAGCACCTGGAGCAAGTGTGATGTATAAATTAACTAACAAATTATTGGAAAGTTTTTTAAAAACTTTAGGATTGAAAGTTAAGGCAATAGCAACACCTGTAGCTACAGGAATGAGTATTGCTCTATGTTTATCAGCAGCAAGGAAAAAATACAATTCAGATATTGTTATCTACCCCTATGCAGCTCATAAAAGCCCTATAAAGGCTACTTCTTTTATAGGAATGAGGATGAGATTGGTTGAGACAGTTTTAGATGGAGATATTGTTAAAGTTGAAGTTTCAGATATTGAAGATGCCATAAAAAGAGAAATTAATAATAAAAATAACCCAGTAGTTTTAAGCACTTTAACTTTTTTCCCACCAAGAGAAAGTGACAATATTGAAGAAATTGCAAAAATTTGCCAAGACTATAATATTCCACATATTATAAATGGTGCTTATGCAATTCAAAATTTTTATTACATTGAAAAGTTAAAAAAAGCTTTAAAATATAGAATTGATGCTGTAGTTAGCTCATCTGATAAAAATCTATTTACTCCAATAGGTGGGGGAATAGTTTATACAAAGGATGAGAGTTTTTTAAAAGAAATCTCTTTAACATATCCTGGAAGAGCCTCAGCAAATCCAATTGTAAATATTTTAATTTCTCTCTTAGCAATAGGAACTAAAAATTATATAGATTTAATGAAAGAACAAAAAGAATGTAAAAAGCTATTGGATGAATTATTAAATGATTTGGCAAATAAAAAAGGAGAGAAGGTTTTGAATGTAGAAAATCCAATTTCTTCGTGCATAACTACAAAAAAAGATCCTTTAGATGTTGCTGGTAAATTGTATAATTTGAGAGTAACTGGGCCAAGAGGAGTTAGAAAGAATGATAAATTTGGAACATGCTATTTAAAAGGATATCCTTACAACTATATAGTAGTAAATTCAGCTATTGGAGTTAAAAAAGAGGATATCTATAAGGTTATTGAAAAGTTGAGTAAGGTTATTTAACAAATAAAAATAAATCAAAAATAAAGATAAACAATAACAATAAAGTAAAACCGTAAAGTAAAACATTTTAAACTGTGGGAGGTCGTGCTGTATCGTGTTCATCTTCATCGAGCAAGGGCTCTCTCCCACGACTCGCCCAGACCTCCCTTAATCTGTTCCCCCAACATCGAACCCTCTATCATCGCAACCTCTTATGGATGTGCTCCATTTGGGTCGGTTCGTTGGGGATAAATATATATCATAAAATTTGTTATATAAAATTTAGCATTTATAACAAAGTGTATAAAAGGGTGATAATGTGAGATACGTAGTAGGGCACAAAAATCCAGATACTGACAGTATAGCATCAGCTATTGTTTTAGCTTACTTCTTAGATTGTTATCCTGCAAGATTGGGAGATATAAATCCAGAAACAGAGTTTGTTTTGAGAAAATTTGGAGTTATGGAGCCAGAGTTGATAACATCTGCCAAAGGAAAAGAAATTATCTTAGTAGATCATTCTGAAAAGAGTCAAAGTTTTGATGACTTAGAGGAAGGGAAATTAATAGGAATTATAGATCATCACAAAGTTGGTTTAACCACTACTGAGCCTATTTTATACTATGCTAAGCCAGTTGGCTCAACAGCAACAGTTATTGCAGAACTTTATTTCAAAGATGCAATAGATTTAATAGGAGGTAAGAAAAAAGAATTAAAGCCAGATTTAGCAGGTTTATTGTTAAGTGCAATAATATCAGATACAGTTTTATTTAAATCACCAACAACAACAGAATTAGATAAAGAGATGGCTAAGAAGTTAGCTGAGATTGCTGGAATAAGCAACATCGAAGAATTTGGAATGGAAATTTTAAAGGCTAAGTCAGTTGTTGGTAAATTGAAACCAGAAGAAATTATTAATATGGACTTCAAAAACTTTAATTTCAATGGAAAGAAGGTAGGAATTGGGCAGGTAGAGGTTATAGATGTCAGTGAGGTTGAGAGTAAAAAAGAAGATATATATAAATTATTAGAGGAGAAGTTGAAAAATGAGGGCTATGATTTGATTGTCTTTTTGATAACTGATATTATGAAAGAGGGTAGTGAGGCATTGGTTGTTGGTAATAAGGAGATGTTTGAGAAAGCATTTAATGTTAAATTAGAAGGAAACAGTGTATTCTTAGAAGGAGTAATGTCAAGAAAGAAACAGGTTGTTCCTCCATTAGAAAAAGCATACAACGAGTAAATTATATTATAATTTATTTTAATTTTTTGTTTTAATTAGCAAAAAGGGATATATATGCATTACTCTATAATAAAACCAAAATGTAAAAAAGAAGTTATTGAGATAGATAAAGGTTCTCTAAAAACTAAGAGAAAGTTTGCATTTTTGTTAGAAATAGGGGATAAAATATTAAAAAATAAAGAATTTTGGGCTAATGAGGATGTTGAAGTTGTTGTAGATTACTCTTTTACAAATTCTAAAAGACCTAAGGAAAAAATTGAAATTTATACAATAGAAAATATAGAGAGGGAATAATATGGATTTAGAAGGAAAATGTTGTTTAATTCATGCTATTGGTGGGGTTATTTTTGGTTATTTTGCTAATTATGTATATACCGCAGGTTTAGGAATGTTTAGCGGAATTGCCACTTTAATATTTTTATTTATTGGAGCTGTAATTTTTGGACACATTTCTGCTAAATTATTTGGTAGTGAAAGTTTAACACAAAAACAGTGGCTTGGCTGTGGAGTTCTGCCATTTTTTTTAGTGGCAATTGTTGTTTGGGTATTGAAGTTTAACGGCTTAATTTAAAATAAAAATTATATGGTGGAAAATATGGCATTAAAAATGGAAAAATCAAAGGAATTATTTGAAGAGGCAAAAAAATACTTAGTAGGGGGAGTTAATAGTCCAGTTAGATATTTTAAGCCATATCCATTTTTTGTTGAGAGAGCTAAAGATTGTTATTTATTTGACGTTGATGGAAACTGCTATATAGATTACTGTTTAGCTTATGGTCCTATGGTTTTAGGTCATGCAAATGAAAAGATTATTGAAGCTGTTAAAGAGCAACTTGAATTAGGTAGTGCTTATGGATGTCCTACAGAGAAAGAGATTATTTTAGCTAAGGAAGTTATTAAGAGGGTTCCTTGTGCAGAAATTGTGAGATTTGTCAATTCTGGAACTGAAGCAACGATGTCAGCAATAAGATTGGCAAGAGGAGTTACTGGAAGAAAAAAGATTATAAAATTTGATGGAGCTTATCATGGAGCTCATGATTATGTTTTAGTTAAGAGTGGTAGTGGAGCATTAACTCATGGACATCCAAACTCTCCAGGAATTCCAGAAGAAACTACAAAAAATACTATCTTAATTCCATTTAATGATGAAGATGCTGTAAAAAAAGCAATAAATGAAAATAAAGGTGAGATTGCCTGTATTATAGTTGAGCCAGTAATGGGAAATGTAGGATGTATCTTACCAAAAGAAGGTTATTTAAAATTTTTAAGAGAAATAACTGAGGAAAATGACATTTTATTAATATTTGATGAAGTTATAACTGGATTTAGGTTAGCTAAGGGAGGAGCTCAAGAATATTTTGGGGTAGTTCCAGATATTGCTACTTTGGGTAAGATATTAGGGGGAGGATTTCCAATTGGAGCGATCGTTGGTAAAAAGGAGATTATGGAGCAGTTTTCTCCATTAGGTCCAATATATCAGGCAGGAACATTCAACGGAAATCCAGTATCAATAACTGCTGGAATTGAAACTCTTAAACAATTGGATGATAAATTTTATAGAGAAACATCAAGAACTGCTAAAATATTGGCAGATACTTTGAGAGATTTAGCTGACAAATATAATATTAAATCTAAGGTTTATAATATTGCTTCAATGTTCCAAATATATTTCAACGATAAAGAAGTAATAAATTACGAAATTGCTAAGATGAGTGATGTTGAGAAATATATGAAATATTTCTGGGGGTTATTAGAGAGGGGAGTTTTTGTTCCCCCATCACAATTTGAATGTTGCTTTACTTCAATAAAGCACAATGATGAAGTTGTTGATAAGACAATAAAGGCTATGGAAGATGTGTTTAGAGGATTAGAATGAATTTATTTTTATTTTAAATAATATTTGAAAAATAATCTTGATGAAATTGTGAAATTCTTTAACAGTGAAAAAGAAATAAAAGAAATCCTATCCATTATAGAAATTTTATTTACGTATATAGTCCTATAAATAGTGAGAAATCAGCAGTGATTAGGAAGGTTATAGCAAATAGATAGGATAAATATAAGTATATACCATTTTTTATAGATTTTAGAGGGAAGAATGTAGTTAGTATAGATAACTTTGCGGTGCATTCTTAGCAACAATTTTATGGTAAGTTTAAGGATTTGATAGAAATTTTAAATGAAACGTTAAAAATAGAAACTTCAAAATTGAAATACTTTTTAGAAGAAGTTAAAGTGGATGACAAAAGATTATATAATGAAGATGTTAAGGCAATGTCTCTATTTAAGGAAAAAATTATACAATTATTAAATAGAAATATCTTATTTTTAAATCCTATTAAAGGAACTTTAATACCTCAATCTTTCTTAGTATGGAATGCAATAAAAAGAGTTTTATTTTAATTATTATATTGTTATAAAATACTAAATTAACATGAAAGGAGGGGATAATCATAATTAAAAAACTAATTGAAAGTTTAAAACAGGCACAAGATGAAGATTTTAAAATATTAAAAATTATAGAACTGTCAATGAGATATCATGAGTGGGTGCCATTAGATGAGATAGTTAGAAAAGCAAAGATGCCAGAAAAGGATGTGTTGTATAGATTAAAAAGATTAAATAAATTTGGATTTGTTGTTAGAAGCACATATGGTTATGCTGTATCAATGGGAGGTTATGATGCCTTAGCTGTAAATGCGTTTGTTAAAAAGGGTATTTTAAAGGCAATAGGCAATAAGTTGGGAGTTGGTAAGGAGGGGGATGTTTATAATGTATTGTTAGAAGATGAAAGAGAGGCTGTTTTAAAATTCCATAAGCATGGTAGGACGTGCTTTACAAGAGGAAAGAGATATAGGGGATATTTAGCTGATAAACATCATATAAGCTGGCTCTATGTTTCAAGATTAACAGCTCAACAAGAATTTGAGATTTTAAATGAACTTTTCCCAGTAGTTAAAGTCCCTGAACCAATAGAATGGAATAGGCATGCTATAATTATGGGCAAAGTCGTTGGTGAAGAGTTAAAGAGATTAGATTTATCTAAATTTATGAGTAAAGAGGAAATTAAAGATTTATTCTGGAAGATTATTGAAGAGGTTAAAAAAGCTTATGAAATTGGCTATATACATGGTGATTTGAGTGAATTCAACATCTTATTAGATGAGAGTGGAGATTTTGTTATTATAGATTGGCCTCAAGCTATCCCTATACATCATCCAGATGCTGAATTCTACTTAAAGAGAGATATTTGGAATGTAATAAGATACTTCAAAAAGTATAAGATTGATAAAGAGGATGAAAATATTAATGTAGATTATATTCACAAATACATAACTGGAAAATAAAGTATTAAAAAAGAGTGATTTCTATGAATGTTAGAGAAATTAAAATAAAAATTATTCCAATTTTATTAAAGCATGGAGTTAAAAGGGCATCAATATTCGGTAGTTATGCAAGGGGGGAGCATAAAGAAACATCAGATGTGGATATTTTAGTAGAATTTGGAGAAGGAAAAAGTTTATTAGATTTGGTTAGATTAAAATATGAACTTGAAGAGGTTTTAGGAAAAAAAGTTGATTTATTAACTTATAATTCAATTCATCCCCTCTTAAAAGATAGAATTTTAAAAGAAGCGGTGGATATATTATGAATAAGGATGTAAAAGTTTATCTTAACCATATCTTAGAAAGTATTGAACTTATTGAAGAGTATACAGAAGATAAAAGTGAGGAAGAGTTTTTTACATCAAAATTTTTACAGGATGCTGTTATTAGAAGACTTGAGATTATTGGAGAGGCTGTTAAAAACTTACCTACTGAATTTAAAGACAAATATATAGTTGTGTGCAAAATGAAATAAACCTTAAAAAGGAAATTTTGAATGCCTTCCAAAAGGAAGGCATTCTTTAATGCCTTATTTATTATAAACACTTTTGCACACAACTATAATCATATTCCATGGAGAGAAATTGCTGGAATGAGGGATATTCTAATTCATAAATATTTTGGAGTTGACTTAGGTTTAACTTACTTAGTATTTATATGAATAAATAAAGTGAAATTCATGAGTTTTGATAAACTTTGTGATGAGATTATATTGAACTATGAGGATGCTAAAGATTTTGCCTATATTCTAAAATTAGTCTATTTGAACGAATTTGACAAATTTAAAAATATTAATCTTAAAAAATTTGATATCATTGAGAAAGATGATTTGTTATTCTATGGAAAGAATTATCCATTATTTAAAACTTTGCTATTTTTTAATGAAATTCCTGTATTTAAGGAAGAGAAAGAGAGTATATTATTTTTAAAGAGTATTGGGCAATCTCCAAAAGATACTTTAAACTCTTTAAACTACAAGGAGAAAATAAAATTAGGTAATGAGTTCATAAAAAAATGTATCGGTATAGTTCCAAAAGAATATGTTAGGTATATTCCTTATTTGATTTTTGGAAAAGAGTATTATTTTAAAGAAATGAATTTAAAAGAATATGTTTCTGCTTTAAATGGAATGTACAAAATTGGTAAGAAAAAGAAAGTAAAAAAATTGATAATTAATGGAGAATTACCTGATGAGAGAGATATTAAAAAGTATAAGAAAAAATTGGCAAAGAAAATTATCTTATTTAAGAAAAAATTAGATAACTATGAAATAAATTACTTTAACTTAAAATTTAATAACAAAAACTTTAAATGTCAGTATATTTATATTAAACAGTCGATATGGGATAAAGTCCTTGGTTTGTTTGGGGAAGGAATTGAACTAAAATATTATCCAACTTTGGTTAATATTGCCTATTCATATAAAAAAGTTGATTTTCTAAAACCATTTTTTATATTTGTCAATAAGGGAGATATTTCAGTTTATGCAAAAGTTCCAAAGCTAATTTATTTAAAAGATAACTTAACATTAAATTATTTAAATTTAAAAGGAAAATATGTATATTTTGGAAATTGGGATAATGATAAGTTTTATCACTTTATAGAAAAGGGAAAATTATGAAAACTTTATTATTGATTTTATTGTCTTTATTATTATTAAATTGTATTTTTGGTTATTACTTTGGATATATAAAAGTAAATGAAAAGTCTCCTACCTATAAAAAAGGATTTTATATAAATGTTGAAAATTATACTTACAAACTTCATTTTATTCATTATGGAAATATAAAAGAGAATATGCAAATAAATATTTATTTAAATGGAAAGTTAGTTTATTCTATTGATGACTCTATTGATGGCTCAGGAAGTTATAAGAAAAATGCTTCTATTGACTTAACTAATTATTTAAAAGATGGAGAAAATGTTTTAAAGGTTGAAGGTATAAATTTAAAAGGAAATGAAACTTATCATCCTTATTATGTTTTAGATAATGTTGAAATTAAAGAACCAACAAAAAGTCCTATAAGTTTTGGAAGCAATGTTTTAACGTTAATTTTGATAGGTATTATTATCTTTTATTACAGAAAAAAGAACAGTGAGTTATAAATGTATATATTAAAAGAGAATATATTACAATAAATTTTATTAAATACTAAAAATGTCACAATATATGGCGTATATTATGAAAAAAATAAAGCTAATTATATTCCCGGGTTATTATGTACCACATATTGGAGGACTAGAGACACACGTTGATGAATTTGTAAAATACTTATCTAAAGATAACAATTATGATATTTATATATTTGCACCAAATATTCCAACATATAAAGAGTTTGAGATAAAATATAATAATGTTAAGGTTTATAGATACCCTGCGTTTGAGATTATCCCAAATTATCCAGTTCCTAATTTAATTAATATTAAATTTTGGAAAATGTTTCTGAACTTGTATAAGATAGATTTTGATATTGTAATGACAAGGACAAGATTTTTTTCTAATACTTTTTTAGGTTTTATATTTGCAAAATTACGTCTTAATAAAAAGATTTTAATACATGTTGAACATGGAAGTGCTTTTGTTAAAGTAGAAAATGAATTTACAAATAAATTGGCTTATATTTATGATAAAACTATTGGAAAAATTATATTTAAAAAATCAGATTATATAATTGCAATATCTAAGGCAGTTAAAGATTTTATATTAAAAAATTTTATTAAGGATAAGGAGGTTCCAATAATTTATAGAGGTTTAGAGATTGAAAAAATGGAAAGCATTGAGGAAGATAAAGAAATTAAAGAAAAATTTAAAAATAAAATAAAATTATGTTTTGTTGGAAGATTATATAAGTGGAAAGGAGTAGAAAATATCATAAAAGCATACATAATGCTACCAGAAGATATAAAAAATAGTGTTGTTTTAATAATTGTTGGCTATGGAGAAGATTTAAAAAGATTAAAAAAATTATCAGAAAATTATTTAAATAATGGAATTTACTTTACTGGAAAGGTGGATTTTGAAAAGGCAATATCCATAATAAAGGCATGTGATGTTTATATACACTCTTCTTATAAAGGTGGGGGGTTGTCAAGCGCTTTGTTAGAGGCAATGTGTTGTGGAAAGGCAGTTGTCGCAAGTCCTTATGAGGGTGGAAGTGAGGTAATTATAGATGGATATAATGGTATTCTCTTAAAAGATAATAGTTCAGAGCAAATTAAAGATGGAATTATTAAATTAATTAAAAATAAAGAATTAATAGAAATTTACGGAAAAAATGCAAAAAAATTTATAAAAGATAATTTTAACTGGGAAAAATCAGTTGAAGAGTATAAAAAGATTTTTGAGAAATTATTGAAAAAATAAAATTTAAAAATCGGGATTTATATGATAAAGAGATACTATAACAATTTAAAAGAAAAGATTTATTTGTTAGCAAAAAAATATTCAAAAAAATTAGAATTAGATTTACTATACTTTATAAAAGGTGGGTTTTGGTTAGGTGTTAATCAGTTTTTTAGTTTATTGAAAGGATTTATTTTAAGTATAGTTTTTGCTAATTGGTTGTCAAAAGAAGTTTTTGGTGAATATAGTTTTGTAATGACAGTTTTAGGTATTGCAGGGATTTTTGCACTTCCAGGAATGGGTGTTGCAGTTGTTCAAGCAGTTGCGAGAGGTTATGAAGGAACATATTTTAAAGCTTTAAAAGAGGTTTTTAAATGGAGTTGGTTGGGAAGTTTATTATTGTTAGGATTTTCCATTTATGAATATCTTTATGGAAGATTTAGTTTAATGATAATCTTTTTAATATTATCTTCCATCTTCCCATTTTATTCTATTTCTGGATTTTATCCAAATTTACTAAATGGTAAAAAGAGATTTGATATTTTGGCTAAGTTATCATCATTTTTTAATATTGTATCAATGATTCTAATTGTTAGTGTTGTATTTTTTACAAAAAGTGTATTTTGGATAGTTGTAATTACAGTGTTAGCCCAAATATTAATTAATGGATATTTTAGTTTATTTTATGTTAAAAAATTTGTTGAAAATAATGAAATTGATGAACATAGTATTAAATTTGGAAAAAGTATTAGTGGAGCTATGGCGCTTTCAAATATTGCTAATAACTTTGATAGTTTAATTATTGCCTATTTTTTAGGATTTACGGATTTAGCTATTTTTAAGATTGTTACTTTATTACCTAATCAGATTAAGATGTTGGCAAATACTTTTACACCTATGCTACTTCCTAAAATATCTTCTCAACATATGACTAAAAAAGATTTAATGAAACATTTTAAAAAGTTTTTTTTAATAGTAATTTTTTTAATTTTAGGTTATTTAGTTATTGCTCCATTTATTTTTAAATGGTTTTATCCTCAATATTATGACTATGTTTGGTTGAGTATGGTTTTTCATATGAGCTTTATAAGTTTTTTATCTGTTCTGCCATATAATTATCTAATAAAAGAAAAAAAAGGTGAATTTCTAAATAAATATTATAATTATTCAGCTATTTTATTAATAGTTATATCACCTATGTTTATACATTACTATGGATTAATTGGAGCAATTAGTGTGAGAATTATATGTAGATTATTTGCATTAGTTATAATATTGTTTTTATTTTTTAAATATGGAACTGATAATAACGACAGTAATTAAATAAAAATAAAATTACGGATATATTATTGCTCCTATAGAACCTAATGTTTAAATGTTTATGTAATATATATCCAAAAATAGTTTATTTTTCATACTTCTTAAATATCTCTACTAATTTTTTTTCTAAGGCATCCCAGCTATATTTTTTTATAAATCTCTCTCTAGCTCTCCATCCCATTTCTTTAAATTCTTCGTAATTATCTAAAACATACTTAATAGCTTCTTCCAATCTTTTTGGGTTATTTGGTTCTACAAGGTATCCACATTTATCTAATACAATGGGTATATCAGAAACCTTCGTAGCAATTATTGGTTTTGCCATTGCCATAGCATCAAATACTTTTGCAGGCATCTGGCCAACAGTTGAACAACTTTCTCGCTGAGGTATAACTACAACATCTGCAATAGATAATATCTCAGGAATTTTTTCAAAAGGTTGCAAACCAAACCATATAAACCGATCACCTAACATATTTTTGGCTTTATCTATTATATTTCTACAATATTCGTTAGATGTGTCTATACCCACAATAGCTAAAATAATATTAGAATCATTGATTAATTTCATTGCATTTAATAAATCATCTATGCCTTTATGTGGTCGGGGAGTTCCAAAAAACATTACAATTTTTTTATTTTTTTCTATATGATACTTTTTTTTCAATTCATTACAATCATATTTTTCAGGATTAAACTTTTCCGCATCTCTACCATGCCATATAATAGTTCCACCAAATTTTTTCTGTAAAAAGCTATTTGATACTGTGATTTCATCTGCAAGAAAATATAATTTTTCAAAAAGTAAAATTTGCCAGTAAGCTAAGGATTTAAAACGAGAAAGTGAATTTTTAAAATTTTCTTTTATAAATCCCATTTCCCAATCATCAATATCTAAGATTAAAGGTTTGTTCTTTAAAAATTTTATTAACAAACCTACACCAAAGCTTGTATATATTGGCTTACTAGCATAAATTACATCTCCGTCTGCAAGGTTAATTAACTCTTTAACATGCTTCAGGTTAAAATTACCATTAATTTTGACGGATTTGTAAGTAACGGTTTTATCATTAGCGACTGGTTTCCATATTCCGTTTCCAAATATAGGTCCAATAATTTCTACTTCATAATACTTTTGCAGTATTTTAGCTAGGAGATATGCCCTACCAAGACAGTTACGTGATAAATCAGGTGTTAGTATAGAAATTTTCATATCTATATTCACCTTTTCTTTTTAGCAACTATTAAATATTGGTATGTTAAAAAATCCTTAACAATAGGCAATGCGAAATACTTTGCAAATATATTTAAGGGATGAGGATGTTCAATAATACGATATTTCCTTTTAATTGTTACAATTTTTAAATCAGCATATTCAAATAACTCTTTAATATTCTTCAATGTAAAAAACCGCAAGTGTGTTCTATCATGAATTCCTCGTTCTCTATATGGCCAATAACCTTTAAATATTAAACTTAATATAGTAGTATAATGTCTAATATTAGGAATACTTGTAATAATTACACCATTTTTATTTAAATAATTTGTAAGATTTTTTAGTACATCCCAAGGATTTTTTAAGTGTTCTAAAACATCTGCTAATATTATGCAGTCAAAGTAGTTTAAATCAAAAAATTTACTTAAATCAAGCTCTTCAATATCACCGACGATAACCTTATCTAATTTATCCTTAGCAATTTGAGCCATATGTTCATCTATTTCAATACCAACAACTTCTATTTCGTTATTACTTTTTTTTAATAGTTCTCCAAGAGCCCCTACACTACACCCAACATCTAGTACTTTTTTAACATTTTTTGGAATTATACTTAAAATATCTTTTCTATACCCAATATATGATTGATTAAAATTTTTATTTTCATATGGATTGCCCATATTGTTACACCTCAATAGAATAATATATTGTTCTATTGTTCTAAGGCTTTATTTTAAAAAATAATAAATAATCTGTTTAGATCTATTTTCCCATGAATAATTTTTAACCTTATTAAATGCATTATTTATCAATTTATTTTGTAATTCTTTATCTTTTATAAGTTTTTCTACTTTTAAAGCTAAATCTTTTTCATTGTCTGGTTCAAAAAATAAAACTTCATTATCATCCACAATTTCTCTAATACTCGGCAAATCACTTGCTATAATTGGTCTTTTAGATGCCATGTATTCAAATAGTTTTAATGGAGATGTGTATTTTACTGAAATTTCATATTTGGAAGAATTTGGTATAACTAAAACATCCGATGCTTTTAAAAATAAAGGAACTTTAGAATTTTCAACAAAAGGTCTAAAAATTATATTTTTGTTTTTATATTTTTCTCTTAATTTACTAACTTGCTTTTCACGACCTCCAACTATTAAATAGACTATATGTTCTTTATCTTTTAGATGTTCATATGATTTTAAAAATGTTTCATATCCTTTCCAATTTTGCAAGCTTCCTATATATGATATTATTGTTTTATCCTTTGGTAACTTTAACATATCTCTTGCCTCTTCTTTTGAAAGATTAGTATCAAATCTATTTAAATCCACACCATTAGGTAAAAATACCATTTTTGAAACATTTTTATTTTTTCTAAAATATTCTATATTATTTGTATTAACTGTAATAACAGCTTTTAATGTATTTAAACAGTTTTTAAATAAAAGTAACCATAATTTTCTTTTGTTAATTTCATGTAATTCGTAAATTACTTTCTTATTTTTAAAAAATTTTGAAACTAAAAAGGCAAATAGTAAATCTCTTGTATATATATAGTCATAATTATGTTTTATTATCAAAAATCTTAAAAATAATAATAAACTTCTAAAGTAATAATTTACAAAAGGTTTTAAAGAAATCGTATTAAAATCAACATCTTCATTATAAACTCTTTTAATCGTGTTTTTATCACAATTAAAGCTCATAAGTGTAATGTCTTGCCCAATTTTTTTAAATGCCTTACACATATTCAAAACCTGAATTCTATTTGCACATGGTTTTGAAAAATCTGCATTATGAACATATAATATTTTATCCATCTTCACTCACCAACTTATAAATTTCAACTACTCGTTTTCCGTAATTTTCCCAAGTATATTGTTCTGCCTTTTTTCTTGCTCTTTTTCCAAATTCTTTGATAGCCTCTCTATTATTATAAAAGAATAAAATTTTTTCTTTTAAACTTTCAACATCTTGTGTTGGAATGATAAACCCTTCCTTTCCATCTTCTACAACACTTCCAGCATTTTCTGTTGTTATTACTGGTAATCCACATGCTAACGCTTCATAAACTGATTTGGCAGAACCTTCTAATAAAGATGGAAATACATAAATATGGTTTTTTGGAAGTTCTTCTTCAATATTTTTTACAAATCCATAGATTTTTATATTATATTTTTCAGCATCATTAAAATATTTTTTAACTTCAGGATAAACTCTACCATATATATTTAATTCAGCATTTTTTAGATTTAATTCTTTCCATGCCTGAATTAAATATGAAATACCTTTTCTATTATTCACATTTCCGGAAAATGCTACTTTAAATGTTCCATTGTAATCTTTTTTAATTGGTTTAAATTTCTCAATATCCACACCAAATGGAACAACAAAAATTTTAGTTTCATCAATCCCTTCATTAATTAACGATTTTTTCACGAATTCTGAAGGGGCAATATAATAATCAATATATTTTAATGACTGTTTAACATAATCAGGAATTTCAGGTATTTCCCCAGTAAATAATATATTGTAATCTTTTAAATTTCTTAAAACATTTGGAAATGCCATAGGAACATCTTGAATTATTTTTATCTCTGGATTTTTTTCTTTTATATATTTATAAACTCTTGGTAAAAATTCCCATGAATGGACTATATCGTATTCATTTAAATCTATATTTTTTAATTTGTTTATAGTTAAATGTTCAAATATGTTATTTTTAATTTTGTTGGCTGGAAATCTTTTTGACAAATATATAGGGATTGCAGTAAGTAGTTTCATAATAATGTCAGCATGTGAAAATATTTGGATAATATTGTATCTACTTTTAAGATTTTTATCATAACCTCTACAAATTATTTTTAAGTTATGATTTTTAATTAATTCATCAGCTATTGGTTTTGCTCTTGCACCAATTGTATTTTTAACACCAAAATCAGAGTTTAATAAAAACAAAACTCCTCCCATATAAATCACTTAATATTATATTATAATGATACTCCATCAGAGATAGCCTTTTTTATGAAATTAAGTCTTTTCTTTATCCTATCTTGCATTATTTTACCATAGATATTGTAGCAACCTTATCAAAAATATCAAATCTAGCCTATTTTTAGTTTGTTTTGAGGAATTTCAAATATTGTCTTATATGATTTTTCTATATCCCACAACTATAACCTCTGAGTATTTTTGCTAAGATCGTTATTATACTTAACTAACTTATCCAACGCCCCTTTTTCTGGAACATTGTCATCCTCAAGTAACCATGCGAATTTACAATTTTCTTTCAAGAACGCTTGTAAACCCATCTTAAATCCTCCAGCTGATTCAATACTCTCTTTTAGGTGAATTATTCTGATTTTATCAGAATGTTTATTTACCAAATCTTTCATAATTTGTTTAGATTTATTTCCAGAATTGTTATCGACAATAATTACTTTACTAACACCTTCTTCAATTAACCTATTAACTACTTTTTCTAATAGAGGTCCTCTTTCCTCGTATGTTACTATTATACCACAAACATCTGTCAAAATTTCACCATAAATTAAATTTCTTCAAAAGTTTCATCTTTAAATGGGATAGACGTTTTTTCTTAGTCTTTCAAAGAGTTTCTATCCCTATAGTTAGTTTTTTACTATAAATAACATTTATATTATTATATATATTTATTTATATCCTAAAAAATATGTCTTTATCATTTTCTTTATGAATTCTGCTATATCTAGATTTACTACCGCAGTTAAAATGTGATATTATATGACCTTCCCAAACATATTCTATACTATTTATATCTTTCAAAAAACTATATTTTTTAGGTAACTTTTCTTTTTTGATAGGCTTTATTGAATAGTATTTTAAGTGTTTATCACGAATTAACTCATATATTGAATCTCCGCTATCTTCAATATTTGGCAAAATTCCAGTAATTCTACAAAGCTTTCTAATAGCTTTTATTAAAATATTGTTTTTGATTGGAAGATACAAAAAATAAAAATCTTGTAAATATTTTGTTTTAATTAAGGTAAACCATATATAAGGATATTTTAATACATTACCCTTTTTTGTTATTTTTGAAATACCCATAACATCTATATCCCTATTTTTCATATAATTAATCATATCTACAACGGTGTTTTTAGAAAAAGAGATATCAGGATCACAAATTAGAGTGTATTTATTATTAAAATTCAAATTAGATAGTCCTAAATTTAGTCCCGACACGTGTGAAAGACATGCATTTTTTATTTTTAGATTATTTTTTATAACGATTACTTTATCATTATCTGCTGTTATGTTATCAAAAGATTCATTAGAATTATTAACAATTATAAAATCATATGGGATTCCCTCGTTATCAATCTTTTTAATTAAATTTATTATAAATTCTTTTGACTCATAATTTACAGTTAATATGTTTAATTTTTTCATAATTTCCCCTAGTTTTATAATTACTAGAATCTTATACAAATATATTTTTCACAGGAATATGTTTTTTTATAAGTTTATTCACTGTATTATAACCTTCAGTCTGTAAGATGTTATAAAGATTTTTATTGTTTATTAATTCTAATGTCTTTTTTGCTAACTCCTTTTCACTCCATGATTTTAAAACTATTCCAGTTTTTCCATCTTTAACAATAGATGATAAGGCACCTATCTTAGAGACAATTATAGGTAATTTGGCATACCATGCTTCCATTATTACATTGGGAATTCCTTCAAAATTTGATTTACTCAATAACCAAAGAACATCTGCTACTTTATAAAATTTCCATAACTCTTTATGCTTAACAAATCCTACAAAGATGACTCTATCATCAACTCTAAACTCCTCTGCTAATATTTCTAAATCCTTCTTTTCCGGTCCCTCACCAACAATCAAATAAACATAATCATTTGGTAGATATCTCATTGCTTTAATTCCCATCTCAATATTTTTTTCCTTAGTTAGTCTTGCAACTGTCAATATAACCTTTTTGTTAGCTAACCTATATTTTTCTAATATTTCTTGTGGATCAGCATCATCAAAAAACTCCTTATCCACTACATCCCTTGGGGAAAATACTAATTCTCCTTTAAATCCTAATTTTAATGCATAATTTTTTAAATAAGGAGAGTTATATAACAGAATGTCTATTTTTTTAAAAGCTAAATAATCTAAAATATAAAATATATTCCCAGCAACCTTTCTAATTCCTCCCTTTGCCTTAACCATCTCAGAAGTTATATCTCTTAAAAATCCAACAACTTTATAATCACCCTTAGGAACGGTTGACAATAGATAAATAAATGGAGAATATATATAATCTGGCTCAAATTCACTAATAATTTCCTTTAATCTTCTCCTAAATTTTACTAAATCAAAAATTTGTCTAATAGTAGAGGATTTAAAAAGTTCAACAGCTATATTATCTTCTGGATGAATTATTTCATTATGATTACCTAATGAAAGAATATAGTATTCATTATCTTTGTCATAGGCGCCATCTTTTTCTTTAAACCAATGTTCAAATTTATCATAATCATTTAAAAACCAATCATTAAAATCTTGATATAAGACTAAGATTTTTTTCATTTTTTCACCGCAATTACCAAAATTGACGGTCCCTTTCCTTTTTTAAATCTTAAATCGTCAATGAATTTAAATGGCTTCCATAAATGATTTGATATTTTAAAAACAATCTCATCAATACCAACGAACTCTTTTCCACTGTTTGTTGTTTTATTTCTTAAATTTTTTCTTATATTTTCTCTTATTTTTAATAATTTGTCCCTTCCAACAAAATATTTCAAACTATAAAAAAGAAATTGCTTTAGTGATAAGTAAATATGAAATAGTAAATTCCCGGCAGAATCTCCTTTATAGGTTTCTAAATGAATTATATCAAAACCATGCTTCTCTAACATTTTCGTAATGGTTTTTGGAGAGTAGTAAAATAAATGTGCTGGTGGGGATAACCACTCCCAGTACTTCCCACACAATTTAAATTCGTAAGAATCAATATTTGGTAGAGTAAGAACTAAAAATCCCCCTTTCTTTAAAACTTTGTTAATAGTTTCCAATATTTCATTTTGATTAGTCAAATGTTCTAAAACATCTAATAAAACAACAACATCAAAAAACTCTTTTTTATTTACATATTTGGATTCTAAAAAATCACTATTTTCAATTTCAATTCCAAAATATTTTTTTGCATTTTTACAGGCATTTTTTGATATTTCTACACCGTAAGGGATAAAACCTCTTTTCTTAACTTCATTTAAAAAAAATCCATGTGATGCCCCTATTTCTAAAATTTTAGAATTTTTCTTCACTCCTAATTTCTCTAATAAATTTAAAACCTTTTCTGCTTTTTTTATAATCTTTAATTTTTGATACTCTGGCACTGAATATTCAAAATTATAATAATCCTCTAACTCTTTATTTGTTGGTAGTGGATTTATAAATACCAGTCCACAATTTCTACATTCTACTAAATGATAATATTTATTTAGATCATCTTTCTTTAGAATTAATTTAAAGTCATTTTTTCCACATAATGGACATTCTATCTCTTTGTTCATTTTTTCACCAGTATTAATAAAATCTCCCATTTTTAAAAAATTTATAAATCTTATTTTTTACATCTTCTACTGAAATTACATTTAAACCCTCAACATCTCTATCAATGTATTCATATTCATAATTATAAAATTTCTTTAGAGGTTTATAATCGTTGTACCATAAATAATCATAGATTCTGTATTCCTTAAAGTTTTTTGGTAATCTATGACGTGGATTTACTGGACCAAACAATGCTAAAGTAGGAGTTCTCATTAAAAAAGCAAAATGCATTGGACCACTATCTGAAGTTATAAACAAATCAGCGAATTTTAAAAAATAAATAGCTTCTTTAAGATTTAATTTTCCAGCGACATCATTTACAAAAATTCCTTTTTTTTCTAATTTTTTCTTAATATAATTAACTATCTCTATAGCATCTGGCCCCCCATATAAAATAATGTTAAAATCTTTATGGATTTCTTCAATTAATTTAACATAATTATCTTTATCCCACATCCTTGTTTTCCACAAAACAAATGGATTAATAACTACTGTTTTTTTATTTTTATCTAATTTTAAAGTATTTACTATTTTTTCAACATTTTTTTTCACATCTGCAGAGAAATCAACTGATATTAATTTTTCATCTACCTCTTCAATTCCTAAACTTTCAGCAATTTTAAGAGCCATGTTCCAATAATGTTCATTTCTTGTAAATATTAAATCATCTTTTTTTAATTTAAAGTTAGCTAGGATTTTCCAACCACCCAAATAACCTAATTTATATTTTGGATTTAGAATTTCTAAATAAAATGTCTGATTAACCCCTCTATTCATTATAATTCCCAGATCATATTTTTCTTTTCTTAATTTGTAAAACTCCTTCATTAAACTAAAAATTCCCCCTTTAACAACAATTATTTTATCTAATTCATTTACTTTATCAAAAATATCTTTATCAGTTATTAAATGTATTTCTGCATCAGGAAAATATTTTCTAAGCGTTTTTATAAATGGAGTGTCCATTATTAGATCTCCAAATCCCATTGGTTTTGTACATATCAATGCTATTTTTTTAAATTCTTTTTGGTAATCAACGCACTTTTTGGGAGAAAATTTATATCTGATATAAAAAAGAAATTCCAACACTTTAACAATGATATATTTACCATAATTTTTTAAATATTTTAAAATTAGTTTATCCATCTTTCCCACCATTTCACAAACAAAAACAACCTAATTTTATAAATATTATAGAGCTTATTGTCCTTATTTAAAACCTCATTTTTATAAAATTCAGCTAAATCTTTAAAATTTAATGTCTCTAAAATGTTTATTCCTTTATTTAAAACACTTTTATATTTTTCTTTTAAAATCCACTTGTCCACTGGAGGCTCAAAGCCACTCTTTCCTCTGTTTAAAATCTCTTTTGGTAAAATATCTTTAACAATCTCCCTCAGTATTTTTTTTGTCTTAAAAAAATCTACTTTCCATTCAGTTGGAATCTTCTGGCTGAATTCTGCAAATCTATAATCCAAAAATGGACTTCTAACTTCTAAGGCATTAGCCATAGATGCTCTATCAACCTTAACTAAAAAATTATCTGATAGGGTTCTAAATAACAAATCAAAAACTCTAATTGATTCAGATAAATTGCCATTTACTTTATTTAAACAATATTTTAAATTTTTCTCTATCCAGTTTCTACTTTCTTTGGTAATAATGAACTTCCCATTAACTAGCATACTATAAAATTTTTCATCATTTTCAATTAGTGATAGTTTGATAGCCTCTTTAATTAAAAATAGGGTATTGCTTTTTAGTAAATTGCCACTGAGAATTTTTAAAAATAATTTTCTAATGAATATTGGGACTTTTCTTAAATATTCTATCTTTCTACTAACTAAATGAAATCTATACCCTCCAAAAATTTCATCTCCTCCATCACCACTTAAAACAACCGTAACAAATTCTTTTGCCATCTCAGAAACTTTATAAGTTGGAAAACCACTATAATCCCCAAACGGCTCATCATAAATCCAGCTGTATTTATCAATTAGTTTTTCAAAATCTTCTTCTTTAAAATAGTAATGGTGATGATTCGTCTTAAAATAATCGACAACTATCTTTATATAGGGTGTCTCATCATATTTTCCCTCAAAACCTATAGAAAAAGTATGTAATTTTTTCAAATCGGTAAATTCTCTCATAACTCCAACAACTGTGGAACTATCTAAGCCACCACTTAAAAATGCCCCAACAGGCACATCAGAACGCATTCTTATCTTAACTGCATCATATAACAGCTTTTTACCTTCTTCAATCAATTTCTCTTTATCATAAATTGGATTATATTTTGGTAGTTCCCAATAATAATACTTTTTAATTTCTTTTTTATTTAAATCAAAGATTAAATTTTGCCTTGCCTCTAATTTAAAGGTGTTTTTGTAGATACAGTATGGTGATGGAATAAAACCTAAAGCAAAGTACAACTCAACAGCCTCTTTATTTATATTTTCTTTTTTATTTATTTTTTTTACAGATAAGATTCCCTTTAATTCAGAAGAAAAAACAAATTCATTTTCATCCCAATAATAATAGAATGGCTTAACTCCTAATCTATCTCTTGAACAGAATAGTATATTCTTTCTTTTATCATAAATACAAAATGCCCACATCCCATTAAATTCCTTTACACAGTCATATCCCAATTTATTGTAAAGTTTTAAAATAATCTCAGTATCTGTTCCAGTCTCTGTCTCTAAATTGTATCTTTCCTTTAATTCTAAGTAATTATAAACCTCGCCATTATAGACAATAATAATATCTGCTTTATATAGTTCATCATCTCTATAAATTATTTTATCATTTTCAATATTATAACCCATTGGTTGATGTCCTTTTTCACTTAAATCCAATATTGCCAATCTAACGTGACCTAAACCAATGGAATAATTTTCTGTATTAAATATGTAAACCCCTTCATCATCTGGTCCTCTATGCCTAATTGTATCATTCATCTTTTTAATTTCTTCCTTTGAGACATTTTCTGGAAATCTTACTATGCCACTAACCCCACACATTACAATCCCTAAAATTATATATCTTTAACCCAGTCAAAGTTCTCCTTAAACCAATATACAAACCTTTTTAAACCATCTTCAATAGAAACTTTTGGGTTATAATCTAAAAGTTTTCTTGATTTTGTTAAATCTGCCCAAGTTTTTTCTACATCCCCTGGTTGCATTGGTAAATAATTTTTAATAGCCTTTTTTCCAGAGTATTTTTCAATTAAACTTATGGCATATTCCAACTTAACTGGATTATCATTTCCTAAATTAAATATTTCATATTCAAAGTCTTTTTTAATAGCACTCATAATACCATCCACAACATCGGAAATATATGTAAAATCCCTCATCATTTTTCCATAATTATAGACATCTATTGGTTTTCCCAACAGTATATTTTTTGTAAATTTCCAAAAAGCCATATCTGGTCGCCCATATTCCCCATAAACTGTAAAGAATCTTAATCCAATCATCTTAATACCGTATAAATGGTGATATGTATGAGCCATCAACTCATTTGCCCTTTTAGTTGCAGCGTATAGAGAAATCGGTTTATCAACTCTATCATCTTCACTAAAAGGTATCTTCTTATTTCCCCCATAGACAGATGATGATGAGGCATAAACAACCTTATTTATATCAAATCTTCTGGCAAATTCAAATATATTCAAAGTTCCTAAATCGTTTGATTTAACATAAACCCATGGATTCTCTAAAGAATATCTAACTCCTGCCTGGGCACCTAAATGAACAATTAAATCAATTTCTTTATCTTTCAAACTCTCCAATAGTTCATCCCAATTAGAAAAATCTAACTTTATAAATTCATAATTGTTATAACTTTTTAATATTTCATTTCTTTTTTTCTTTAAAATTGGATTGTAATAATTATTGAGATTATCTACTCCAACAACTTTTATATCTTCAAAGTTCTCTAATAAATATTTACATAGATGGAATCCTATAAACCCTGCACTTCCTGTAACTAAAATATCACTGTATTTCATCTACCCACCCCAAAGTATGTGAAACCAAATTTTTTAATTTTTTCAGCATTTAGGATATTTCTACCATCAAAAATTACTTTTCTTTTAACTAAATTAGATATTTTTTCCCAATTTTCATTATTAAACTCATTATATTCAACAGTTACAATAATCCCATCGACATCTTTAACTGTTTCGTATAAGTCATCTAAGATATAGATATTATAGCCGTAAAATGCCATTGATTTATCGAATTTATATAAGTTCGTGGCATTTTTTCTTGCTTTTTTAACATAATCAAAGCCTTTAACGATGGCCCCATTTTCCAACAACATATCTATTAATTTTATAGCTCTACTTTCTCTTAAATCATCAGTATTTGGCTTAAAAGCTAATCCTAAGACAGCAAAGGTTTTTCCATTTAAATTTCCATAATAATTCTTTATTTTTTCAAAGAACCATTTTATCTGTTCTTCATTAACTATATCTGTAGCTTTAATTAATATTGGCTCGATATCATTGTTTTCAAACTGTTTTATTAATGCTTTAACGTCCTTCGGAAAACAGCTTCCACCATATCCGATTCCAGCATTTAAGAATTTATTTCCAATTCTTTTATCTAACCCCATAGCATAGCTTATAGTTTTTATATCTGCTTTAACTTTATCAGATAATTTTGCTAATTCATTTATAAATGATATTTTTGTTGCTAAGAATGCATTTGAAGCATATTTTATTAACTCAGCTGTTTCCCAGTTGGTTATTATAAATGGAATTCCTTTTTCTTCAAAATATTTATAAACATGTTTCATAATATTTATTGGTTTTTTATTATCCAAATTTTCAAAACCTAAAACAATTCTTTCTGGATTAAAGAAATCATATACAGCAATCCCCTCCCTCAAAAATTCTGGATTAGATACTACATCAACATTATAATCCTTTAAAAGTTCTTTAACTTTCCTGTTAGTCCCTACAGGAACCGTTGATTTTATAACAATAACTTTATAATCATCTTTATCTATTGTTTCTTTTATTTTTTCTACAGCTGAAAATAAAAATCTTAAATCTGCATTTCCATCTTTATCTTGTGGCGTCCCAACACACAAAAATATAATTTCTGATTCTTTAATTGGTTTGTATGATGTTGTAAATACTAAATTTTTATTTACATGCTTTTTTAATAATTCTTCTAAACCTTCTTCATATAATGGACATTCTCCTTTATTCAAAGCTTTAACTTTTGTTTCATCTATATCTATCCCTACTACTTCAAAGCCCAACTCCGCTAATCCTACACCTTGAATCAAACCTACATATCCTGTCCCAATAACTGAGATTTTTTTCATATACATCCCTTCAAGATTTTTTATTTTCAATAGTTACTATTTCTTCTAATGCTTTATCAATAGTTTTTAATTTAATATTTAACAATTTTTCAGCTTTTTTACTATTTAAAGAAGTATCTTTTGGTCTTTTTGCTTTCCAATTCATTTCAAAACTTTTAATTGGTTTAATTAAACTCTTATCAAATCCAAAAACTTCAGCAACCTTTAAAGCAAAATCATATCTACTTACTTTTTCACCACCAAAATGTAATAAGCCATTAATATTTTGTTCATAAATATTAACAATTCCTTCAACTAACTCATTTACATAAGTTGGGGTATTCCATTGGTCAATGATAACATTTATAGGTTCATTATTTTTCAATTTCCCTAAAACCCACATAAAGAAATTAACTTTAACTGGACTTATACAGTATGGCACGGAGATTCTAACAATTGATACTAATTCATAATCCAACTCATTTAATAACCTCTCCCCTTCTGCTTTTGTATAGCCATAATAATTTATTGGATTTGTAGGATCTTCTTCAGTATAATTCCCTTTCTCTCCATCAAATACATAATCGGTAGATATATGACATAAAAAACTTCCAATTTCTTTACAAATCTCTCCAATATATTTTGCCCCCAACGCATTTATTTTATATGCTAAATCTCTTTCAGTTTCACACAAATCAACATTAGTCATTGCAGCTGTATTTATAACATAATCAGGATTTATTTTTTTTATTGTTTCCTTAATTTTATTTTCATTGGTTATATCTACAAAATATCTTTCTACATCATTAAAAAATCCTTTATCACTTCTTGTTATAATATAAATTTCATAATCATCCAATTCCAAATATTTTTTGACCAACTCGTAGCCAATCATACCTAATCCAATAACTGCAACTTTTTCCATTGAAGATCACCATTTCAACTTCCAAGGTGTTGGATGTAAAACTTTCTCATTAATCAATGGTTTCCACCACCATTCATTATTCAAATACCATTTAATTGTCTCTTTTAAACCCTCTTTAAAGTTATATTTTGGTTTCCAGCCAAGTTCATTAATTTTTGAGGCATCTAAACTATATCTAATATCATGTCCTGGCCTATCTTCAACAAACTCTATTAAATCTTCAGATTTTCCCATAATATTTAAAATCATCTTAACAACTTCTATATTCTTTTTCTCCTGATTTGAAGCTATATTATAAATTTCTCTTTTCTCTCCCTTCTCCAAAACCAACTCTATTCCACTACAATGATCTAAAACATATAACCAATCTCTAACATTTTCCCCTTTACCATATATTGGGACTTTTAAATTCATACTTGTCCTAATTATGGTTTTTGGAATCAACTTTTCAGGGAATTGGTAGGGGCCATAATTATTTGAACATCTTGTTATCTTTGCATTCAAGTTGTATGTTCTTGCCCATCCTAAAACAAGCATATCTCCTGCAGCTTTACTTGCTGAATATGGTGAAGAAGGCATTAGCCTATCTTCCTCGGTAAACGAGCCTTTCTCTATATCTCCGTATACCTCGTCTGTCGAGACAAAAACAGCATTTATCTCTGGATTGTATTTTCTAATAGCCTCTAATATTGTATAAACTCCAATAACATTGCTTTCTATAAATGAATAAGGATTAGATATGCTTCTATCGACATGCGTCTCTGATGCGAAATTTACAATGGCATCTACTTCTTTAATAAGTTTTGAAACTAATTCAAAATCAGTTATATCTCCCTTAATAAATTTATGTCTATTCTCATCTAATCCTCTCAAATTCTCCAAATTAGAGCCGTATCCAAGTTTATCTAAATTTATAACTTCCCAATCTTTGTGTTTATCTAAAATATATCTTATAAAATTACTTCCTATAAAACCAGCCCCACCTGTTACCAATATTCTCATTTTTACCCCTCATTTGCTAATCTTTCTAAATATCTTCCATAGTCAGTTTTTAATAATGGTTTAGCAAGCTCCAATAACTGTTCTTTAGTTATCCATCCATTTCTATATGCAATTTCTTCCAAGCAACCAATCATTAACCCCTGCCTTCTCTCTATTGCTGCAACAAAGTTTGTCGCTTCCAATAAACTCTCATGAGTTCCTGCATCAAACCATGCTACTCCTCTTGGTAAAAGTTTAACTTTCAGTTTCCCTCTTCTTAAATATTCATTATTTATGTCAGTTATTTCCAACTCTCCTCTCCAAGATGGTTTTACATTTTTAGCTATCTCAATAACTTCATTATCATAGAAATATAACCCAATAATTGCATAATTTGATGGAGGATTTTTAGGTTTTTCTATTATTGATTTTACATTTCTATTTTCATCAAATTCTATAACACCATATCGTTCTGGATCATTTACATACTGTCCAAATACTATTCCTCCACCATTCTTTTCTATTTCTTTTTTCGTTTCAAGTAATATTCCAGTTAATCCACTTCCATATAATATATTGTCCCCTAAAATTAAACAAACATTATCTTCTCCTATAAAATCTTCTCCAATAATAAATGCTTCTGCCAATCCTCTTGGTTCTTTCTGCTCTTTATATTGCAAATTTATTCCAAATTGACTTCCATCTCCTAAGAGTTTTTTAAATCTTGGTAAATCTTCAGGAGTTGAAATTATTAATATATCTTTAATGTGGGCTAACATCAAAATTGATAATGGATAATATATCATTGGTTTATTATATACAGGAATTAGATGTTTATTTCCTGCATAAGTTATTGGATATAACCTTGTACCTGACCCACCAGCCAATACAATCCCTTTCATAATCTCACCTTATTATTTTTTTCATAGACAAAGTTAATATCTGCTTCTCTTAATGGGGGGTGTTTTTTATCTTTCTCAGACAAAATAGGGTTTTTTATTGGCCAATCTATTCTAATATCCTTATCGTTCCATATTATTCCTCTATCATCTTCTGGTGAATACTCCGCAGTGCATTTATAGATAACCTCCGCCTCATCACTTAAAACGCAAAATCCATGTGCAAATCCTTTTGGAATATATAACATTCTTTTATTTTCTTCTGATAAAATAACCCCCACCCACTTTCCAAAGGTTGGAGAACCCTTTCTTATATCAACTGCAACATCAAATATCTCCCCTCTAATACATCTCACTAATTTACCTTGAGCTTTTGGATTTTTTTGATAATGTAATCCTCTTAAAACACCTTTTTTAGATTTAGAATGATTATCTTGGACAAATATCTCTTTAATTCCCAATTTTGAAAATTCACTATATTTGTAAGTTTCCATAAAAAATCCTCTTTCATCTTCAAAGACAATGGGTTCTATTAAAATAACTTCTGGAATTTCCAATCTTCTGAATTTAAAAGGCATCTTTCCACCATTTTTAATTCTTATTTATGACCTCACTCGTTATTTCATTTATCAATTTTTTGGATAGATATTTTTTGATAACAACAACGCTCCTTAAGGATTAAACATACCATGAAGAAGATAATTATTCCTCAGAGTTAATATTAATTATTATATTCTTGAAATCTTCTCTCTTTATAATCTCAACACAGTCATATAAACTTTTAGCAACAAAATCAGCCTCAGTTTCATCATTATCATAAAGAATCCTTATTGTTTTACATCCAACACTTTTTCCGCAAATTATATCGCTCTCAGAATCTCCAATCATCCAACTTTTTTTAAAGTCTATATTCCATTTTTCCTTTGCCTTTAAAAGCATACCATTCCTTGGTTTTCTGCAGTTACAAGTTCCATCTAAATGAGGGCAGTAAAATATATCATCAATCTCAGGCAACAATTTAAGCATATAATCATGAATAACCTTTAAATCCTCTTCACTCATAATACCCTTAGCAATTCCCTGCTGATTAGTTACAACTATCAATAAATAATCCATTTTTTTAAATTCTATCAATGCCTCTCTAACTTTTGGTAGTAATTCAAATTCCTCTATTCTTTTAACATAGTCCCCTATTAATCTTTTATTTATTACCCCATCTCTGTCTAAAAATATTGCCTTATTAACCATACTTTCCTCCGTTTTCCATTTTTATAGTATATAAATAGTATTTAGCAACATAGATTATGGAAATGGGTTATCCTCAACCCACAGATTCATCGAGATTACCAATCTCTCTGCTGTGAGTTCATTGGACTTCGGGCTGAACGGAAACAGCCCCAGAAATCTTTTTATCAGATTAAAGACAGCAATAACATCTCTATCGGCATAAAATCCACAATCGAAGCAATACATTAGCCTCGAAGGCAGAGCCCTCTCATCAGCCAATCTATATAATTGAGATAATCTATTTCCACAGTTTGGGCATAATATAGAAGTGTAGGAAGGATTTACCTCAACAACTTTAACTCCGAATTCTAAGCACTTATTTTTAAGATAGTTTAAAAATTTTTTAGCCGAAATGTTATGTAGTTTATGTTTTATCTTTTTAAATGACTTTTTAGCGATATTTTGATTAAAATAAGAGGATAAATCCTCGATAATTAAAACTGCTTTATTTTCTTTAAATTCCTTAGCAATTTTGTTAGTTATATGTGGCTTTAGAGGAATAACTATTCTACCATTCGGTGTAGATGTTCTTAAATGCATTATTTTCTTCCCTTCTTTATCTATTGAATATAGTTTTTCTATATTGGTTTTAAAATCTTTGTAGTTGAATAAAATATCATCTAACCATAAAGATGCCCTTTTAATTTTAGGAATTTTTGTATATGCTCGTCCTCTCTTTTTTATGGATATAAAGCTTTTTATTCTCGTAGATGCGTCTTGTGAAGCTGTATATATGTAGTGGGTAGGTAATTTCGGATATTTATTTTTTATTTCTCCATATATTCCTTTCCTAATCTTTATATGTCCTTTTGTATTATTTCTTAATCCAAAATTTAGAGCAATCGTTAAAATTTCTTTATAAACCTCTATAGTATTTTCTATGATTTTTATTTTTGTTCTCGTTATTGGCTTACTCTTCAATACTACTGTTTTAGATAATTTAATAATTTCTACCATCTTCATTCTCTAAATAGTTTTTTCGTTTGTTTTATTAGTTTTATTAGTTTTTTGTTATATTTACAGCTTTCGGAGGAGCTATTATAAGTATCTATATGCAATAATATAATACAGAAACTAAGAAACTGTTTCAAACCCTATTTTTACTTAAATCCAAAAATCAATTTTATTAATTCAATAGCATTAGGATTTGTAACGATAATGACAAATAAAATTATTATTTGTGTATCTCTTTAATCGCTCCTCCATTGCTTTTATTCTTTATCTTAATAATAATCCTATGTTTTTTAATACTTCTGGAATAAATGGAGATAATAATAATTAAGATTATTAATATTTTAATCTAATAATCTATTTTTTGGTTTGTTAAGTCTATCTTTTTTTCTAATTCTTTTATTTCCTTTCTTAATTTTTCCTCAACAATTATTAAGTCCTCTTTTGTTGCTAATTCTTTCCTTAATTCATCTCTAACTTCGTTCTTTATTATTGATGATTGATGTTTAACCTCTTCTCTCGCTACACTTATCGCTATCTCCTTTGTTTCTGCATAATTCTTTTCTTTTAATTTTTCTATTTCTTTTTCTAACTTTTGAATTCTATTTAATAATTCATCAACTGTTATAGTTGAACTCATTATTTCCACCAAATAACTATTAAGCAACTAAATTTTATTAAATTTTATTTTCAATACTTTTGAGAACTTCTTTAATATCTTTTAATTCCATAGTTATATTGGTTAATATCTCAGTTTGCTTATCTATTTTATTATTTAGTTTTTCCAATATCTCGGATTGTTTATCTATTTTAACATTCAACTCCTCCAATGAACCAAATATCAATTTTATATATTTAACTCCTTCATCTAACTTTTTATTTAACTCCAGTAGATCATCTGATGAAATCCTGTTAATTCCTTCCGGAAAATCTATGTATGTATTTAATGCCTTCTCTTCAATCTTTTTAATCTCAATAAGTTTATCTTTTTTAGAAAGTAATTCAATATTCTTTTTAAAAACATTTTTTATCTCTTCATCATCAAAGTTCGCTAAAATTCTTACGGTTCCATCTTTATGATTGTATATTATACCATTAATGCCCAATGCACGTCCTAAGTTTTCTATTCTATCTCTAAAGCCAACATGTTGAACTTTTCCATATATAATCAATTCATAAGTAGTAGCCATAATTCCACCTTAATATTAATATTTTAAAAAAAATTATATTTATGATTAAGTATAATGAAATATTTGATACTATAGCTAATATTAACTTAACAGAATTTACCACTACTTTCCATTAAACAACTCATCCAAACTAACTGTTGCAGTTCCAACCTTTCCAACGACAATCGAACTTGCTTTATTTGCCAATTTAACTGCATCAATTAAATCATAACCTTTATCCAAAGCATAAGCCAAAACAGCAATAAATGTATCTCCAGCCCCTGAAACATCATGAACTTCTTTAACCTTTGTAGGAATGTGGTAGATATCTCCATTGAGGGTTATCAATGTTGCTCCTTTTTCACTTCTTGTTATAACAAAATTTGAATTGTATTTCTCAACTAACTCCAAACCTATTTTCTCCAATTCATCATCTTTGTTTTTTATCTCTCTTCCAATAATTTGAGAGGCCTCTTTTAGATTAGGTTTTATCAAATAGACATCCTTATAAAGTTCAATGTTTTTAGGTTTAGGATCTACCAAAATTCTGCCCTTAAATTCTTTTTTAATTTTTTCCATAAGTT
Source organism: Methanocaldococcus lauensis (assembly GCA_902827205.1). Lineage (GTDB taxonomy): Archaea > AGJL01 > Methanococci > Methanococcales > Methanocaldococcaceae > Methanocaldococcus > Methanocaldococcus lauensis. The sequence goes on from LR792634.1 coordinate 1,033,350, forward strand.
TTTTTGTAATTAAACCTTTTGCATAATCGGAAATTATTAATATATTTGATTTACTGTTGAGTTCTTTAATTTTATCTAAAATTTTGTTTGAAATTTCCTCATTTATTGAATATATTTGCTCATAATCCACCCTAAGAAGTTGTTGATTATACCCCATTGCCACAAATCTATGCTTCACTATTGTTGGTCTCCCATCTGACACAAAATAATATTTAATGTTATTCTCATTACATAGTTTTTTAATGCACTCTCCAAATTCATCATGATTTAAAATACTTATTAAGAATACATCATGCTTTAAAGAGGCGATATTATTTGCAACGTTTCCTGCCCCTCCAACTGTATATTTTTCTTCAACTACATTTAAAATAGGGACAGGAGCTTCAGGGTTTATCCTCTCAACTTTTCCATAAGTGTATTTGTCAAGCATTACCTCCCCTAATACTATTATCATTTTTTCACCATATATTTCTCTAAAACCCATTCTATTATATTTGTTGTCGAAAAACCTTCAATAAGAGGAATTATTTTTACTTCCCCACCATAACTTTTAACAATCTCTGCCTCTGGTAAATCTTCCTCTTTATAATCTCCTCCTTTTACATGGATATCTGGCTTAATGATTTTTATCAATTCTATAGGAGTTTCTTCATCAAATGGCACAACAAAATCAACAGCCTTTAGATTATCTAAAACATAAGCTCTCGAGTAGAGAGGAATTATAGGCCTTTTATCTCCTTTTATTTTTTTTATTGATTCATCTGAATTTATACCAACTATCAAAACATCTCCCAATTTTTTTGCTTTATTTAAATACTCAACATGTCCCCTATGAATTATATCAAAACATCCATTGGTGAAAACTATCTTTAAATTTTGTTTTTTTAGTGTATCTACAATTTCCTTTAACAAATTCCTATCATTTATTATCATAATTATCCCATCAATTTCTTTTCAACCTCCTCACAAATTACATGATAGATAGTTAAATGGCATTCTTGTATCCTTGCTGTGTCATTAGAAGGAACTATCAATGCTAAATCAACAATGTCCTTTAATTTACCCCCTCCTTTCCCCAATAAACCAATCGTATAAATCCCCATTTCTTTTGCCTTATTAACTGCCCTTATAACATTTTCAGAATTCCCGCTCGTTGATATTCCAATTAAAACATCTCCTTTTTTTCCAAGAGCTTCAACTTGCCTCTCAAAAATCTTTTCAAATCCATAATCATTCCCAATTGCTGTTAAAATGGAAGTATCTGTAGTTAAAGCAATTGCAGGCAATCCCTTTCTTTCTAACTTAAACCTTCCAACGATCTCAGCGGCAAAATGCTGTGAATCTGCCGCACTACCTCCATTCCCACAAATTAAAATTTTATTACCATTTTTTAAAGCCTTTGATATAATTTCAATAGCCTTCTCTAACTTTTCTTCATTTTCTTCAATAAATTTTAATTTTACATTTGCACTTTCTTCAAAGTACTTTTTCATACTCTCACCAAATTTATTTATATTCTCAAAGTAGAAGTAATAGTATGAAGTATAAATTTATAACTATGTTTCTATTTACATTTGTTTGTGATTTAAAACTTCAACTAACGATTTACTTAAGGGGGAAATAATGATAAAGAAAGCAGTAATACCAGTTGCAGGTTTTGGAACAAGACTGTTGCCAATAACCAAAGCGCAGCCAAAAGAAATGCTCCCAGTAGTTAATAAGCCAATTGTTCAGTATGTCGTTGAAGATTTAGTTGAGGCAGGGATAAAAAATATTTTATTTGTTACAGGGAAAGGAAAACAGGCAATAGAGAATCATTTTGATATAAATTATGAGTTAGAGTGCAAATTAAAGGATTCCAATAAATATGATCTTTTAAAGGCCATTAAAGAAATTGACAATTTAGGGAACATATTTTATACAAGACAAAAAGAGCAAAAAGGTTTAGGAGATGCTATTTTGTATGGAGAAGAGTTTGTTGGAGATGAATACTTCATAGCAATGGTTGGGGATACAATTTATTCGGAAAATATTGTAAAGGATTTAATAAAAGTTCATGAAAAATATGGATGCTCAGTTATCGCATTGGAGAGAGTACCTATGGAAGAAGTTTATAAGTATGGAGTAGTTGAAGGAGAAGAAATTGAGGAGGGGATTTACAAAATAAAAAATATGGTAGAAAAGCCAAAAGTGGAAGAAGCTCCTTCAAATTTAATTATAACTGGAGCATATTTACTATCACCAAAGATATTTGAAAAGATAAGACAAACTCCACCAGGAAGGGGAAGGGAGATACAAATTACTGACGCCCTAAATCTACTTTTAAAAGAGGAAGAAGTTTTAGGAGTAGAAATTAAGTGTAAAAGATATGATATTGGAGATGTGTTAGGTTGGTTAAAGGCAAATGTAGAGATTGGCTCTGAGAAACTTTCAGAATTTAGAGAATTTTTAAAAGAGTTTGTTAAGAATTTGGAGTAATTTAAAACATAATTTTTTGGGATAGTATGGATATAGCCGTAATTTTGGGTCTTTTAGTAGCTATATTTTATGGCATTGGGACATTTTTTGCAAAAATTGTCTGTGAAAAAAATCCTCTATTCCAGTGGATTGTGGTAAATATAGTAGGAATTATTTTGTCAATTTTTATAATAATTAAATACAAGGTTATGATAACAGATCAAAAAATTATTATGTATGCTATAATATCTGCAATTTTAGTAGTTGTTGGTTCTCTAATTTTATATTACGCCTTATACAAAGGAAAAGCGAGCATTGTTGTCCCTATATCTTCAATAGGTCCTGCTATCACTATAATTTTATCAATATTATTTTTAAAAGAGTCATTAACAACAACTCAAATGATTGGTGTTTTTCTTATATTAGCTGGAATAATATTACTAAGTATTTCAGAATAAAAATGTAGGATAAAAAATTATTCAGAAGAAGATAAAACATATTTTCTTGCTCCCTGTAATCCAAGTAATAATTTTATTGCTTTTATTAGTTCATACACATCTTCAACTGACTCAGCATCATATAATGCCTCTTTAAGTTTTTCTCTTTTTGAAGGTTCTACTAAGTTTAATAAGTATTCTACAGTAGCCACTAATTCAATGTATTTTCTTTCTTTATTCATTAAACTATCTAACTCATTAAGTATCTCTTGAATCTTTTGAGAAGGCATAGTTTCACCAATTAAATATTATTAATAATTCTACTAATTTATAATGATGTCATATAAATATTTTGCATTATAAAAAATTATTTTAATAATAATTATTGGTGGTGAGATTTTGGCAATAATAGGGTTAGTTGGAAAACCAAATGTAGGAAAATCAACAATGTTTAATGCATTAACAGAAAAACCTGCTGAAATTGGAAATTATCCATTTACAACAATACATCCAAATAAAGGAATTGGTTATGTAACATCTGAATGTCCTTGCAAAGAGTTGGGAGTAAAGTGTAATCCAAGAAACTCAAAATGTATAGATGGAGTTAGATACATTCCTGTTGAGGTTATAGATGTTGCAGGTTTGGTTCCGGGAGCTCATGAAGGTAGAGGAATGGGTAATAAGTTTTTAGATGATTTGAGGCAGGCAGATGCGTTTATTTTAGTAGTTGATGCCTCTGGAAAAACAGATGCTGAGGGAAATCCTACTGAAGATTATGATCCAGTTGAAGATGTGAAATTTTTAATAAACGAAATAGATATGTGGATTTATGGTATCTTAACTAAAAATTGGGATAAATTGGCAAGAAAGGCTCAGCAAGAGAAAAATATAGTTAAAGTTTTGAAAGAACAATTAAGTGGATTAAATATTAGTGAGGAAGATACAAAAATTGCCATAAGAGATATGGATGAAAGTCCAATTAAATGGAGCAATGAGGATTTACTAAATTTAGCTAAAAAGTTGAGAAAAATATCTAAACCAATGATTATAGCAGCAAATAAAGCAGATCATCCAGATGCTGAGAAAAATATTGAAAGATTAAGAAAAGAATTTAAAGATTATATTGTTATCCCTACATCTGCGGAGATAGAGTTGGCTCTAAAAAGGGCTGAGAAGGCAGGAATAATTAAAAGAAAAGGAAATGACTTTGAAATAATTGATGAGAGTAAAGTAAATGAACAGATGAGAAAAGCATTTGATTATATAAAAGATTTCCTTAAAAAATATGGTAGTACTGGGGTTCAAGAGTGTATAAATAGAGCATACTTCGATTTACTAAATATGATAGTTGTGTATCCAGTAGAAGATGAAAATAAATTTACAGATAAAGAAGGGAATGTATTACCAGATGCTTTTTTAGTTAAAAAAGGAACTACTGCAAAAGATTTGGCATATAAAATTCACACTGAATTAGGAGATAAATTTATATACGCAATAGACGCAAAGAGAAAAATAAGGATAGGGGCTGATTATGAATTAAAACATAACGACATTATTAAAATTGTCTCTGCGGCAAAATAAAAATAAGATTATTTACTCAAAAACTTTACTCATACAGCCAGCCAACAATCCAGCAATTGCATCATCTAAAAACATATATCCTTTTTTATCCAATTCTCCAATAATTCCCGGTTTTTTAGCATCGTAAAATCTAAAGTTAAATATAGCCTTAGTTCCTGCAATTTCATTTGCAATGGCTAAACCAATAACTTCATCAACATATACATAGTTAGGATCTTCGCTATAATTAAATGGCAAATTATTATTTTTTCCTTCTTTATCTAACAATATAGCTGCAATTAACAGAGTAAAAACATTTGGATTATTTAATTCTTTTAATAAAATTATCTTAAGTTTTTCTTTAACCTTATCTATTTCCTTAGGGTCCCCAACATATAAAGAAATTCCAGCATCTATTAAATTTTCTATAGTAATTCCATAACTTTTTAAAAGCTCTATAATATCCATAAAAAAACCTCATCTAATAAGTTTTAATATTTCCCAATTATCAATTCTTTTATTTATTTTATTTTTATATTTTGTTTATTATGAAACTCAATAATATTTTAATATTTACATATTTTTTAAATAAATTCCAATTTATTAATTAATCGAAAACTATAAATTTAGTGATTTATTATTCACATTAACAGTATAGAGTTAAAGGGGTGAAACCTATGATAATTTGGAACTTAATATGCCCAAAATGTGGGAAAAGGATGAGATATAAGGTTGATGTCTGCCCTTGTATGGCTTCTGAGGTTCCTTTACCAAATTGTCCAGATTGTGGTGAAAAGATGACATACGATATAAGTTCTTTAAAAGGTAGAAGAAAGGTGAGATAAATGGATATAACTGGAACAATAATTTATGCTTTGAATGTAATGTTAAAAACTATTGTAAATTATCTAAATATAAATAGAGTTATTGCTCTAACAATAGCATTTTTTATGGCTGGTGGTATTGCCTCAATGATAAATAAAAACTTTATTATAAAATATTTTGGTCCAGAAACTCCAAAGCATATATCTTATTTAGTAGCCTCTGTAAGTGGAAGCCTTCTTGCAGTATGTTCATGCACTATTCTTCCATTATTTGCTGGAATTTATAGGAGAGGTGCAGGAATAGGACCTGCTACAACATTTTTATTTTCTGGGCCTGCTATAAATGTGCTTGCTATCTTTTACTCAGCGGCACTTCTTGGGTGGGATATAGGTTTTACAAGAGCATTTTTTGCTGTAATATTATCAATATTAATTGGTTTATCTATGGCATTTATATTTAAATCAGATGAAAAAAAGAGAAATTTTAGAGTAGGAAAGGCAGACAGTATTTCAATTAGACCTGCTTATCAGACTGCGATATTTTTCCTAATACAGTTGGGGATGTTGTTAGTAATAACTGCTTCACCAAAATTGATTCCTACACTGAGTATTCCAGTTTATGATGGAATTCTTGTTAAACATATATTAACAGCAATATTGTGTATTGTTCTTATAGTTGTTGTTAAAAAATGGTTTAAACTGGAAGAGATAAAAGCATGGCTTAGAGAGACATTTACACTTGGTAAAATGGTATTTCCACTATTGATACTTGGTGTAGCAATTGCTGGATTGATAAATGCCTTTATTCCTCCTGAGTATGTTAGTAAATATGTTGGTGGAAATTCTATAATTGCAAACTTTATAGCCTCATTTATTGGATCTTTAATGTATTTTGCAACACTTACAGAGGTCCCAATTATAAAGTCGTTAATGGATTTGGGAATGTGTGTAGGCCCAGCAATGGCTTTGCTTCTTGCAGGCCCAAGTTTAAGTATTCCTACAGTTTTAACACTCTCCAAAATCCTTGGATACAAAAAAGCATTTACATATCTTGGGCTTGTAGTTATATATTCAACTATAGCAGGTTTTGTTACTGGAATGATATTATAAAAACAAAACATAAATTAATAAATTTCATCAAAAATTATAAATTATACAAATCTAAAAAGCTTAAATAAGAACCTACAAAATGGTGATATAATGATAATTAGAGTTTTTGGAACTGGTTGTCCAAAATGTAATCAAACATACGAAAATGTAAAAAAGGCTGTTGAAGAGTTAGGCATAAATGCTGAGATTGTTAAAGTCACTGACATAAATGAAATTTCTGAATGGATTTTTGTCCCTCCAGGAGTTGCTTTTGATGATTTAGTAGTATTTGAAGGGAAAATTCCTACAGTTGAAGAGATTAAAAAAGAATTGGAAGATTATATTAAAAATAAATAACTAATCTAAGTTTTACTCTTTAATAAATCTTTCAATATGTTATATGCCTCATCAACTGTTATTGGTAAGTTATCAATATTTATTTTACTTATTAAATCTTTATCATCTAACAGAAGTTTAAATAATTTAGTTACCTCAGGAACATCTAAATTATTTTTTTCTAAGATTTCTACATTACTAAATATTTCCTTTGGAGTTCCTTCAGCGATAATTTTTTTATTTAGAATATAACATCTATCAGCAAGCGTTATAAGATTTGGATCATGACTTACAAATACGATAGTTTTATTCTTACTTTTTAAATCTTTAATTAAGTTTATTATGTAATTTCTACTTTTTGGATCTAAGTATGATGTAGGTTCATCCATAAGTATAACATCTGGAGTTATTGATAAAACTGCCGCAATTGATGATTTCTTTTTTTCTCCACCACTGATATTGTAAGGATGCTTATCTTTTATATGGTTTAAATTCATTTCATTTATAACTTTTTCAGTAACTTTTATGGCTGTATCTTTATCATAAAGGTGTAGAGGAGCAAAAGCCACATCATCCCAAACTGTTGGACTGAACAGCATAGTATCTGGATCTTGGAATATAAATCCTACTTTTTTTCTAAAGTATTTCATAAACTCTATATCATTTAATAATCTTTCCTCTAATTTTTTTCCTTCAAAATATACCTCTCCTTTTTTTGGAAACTCTAAAGCATCTAATATTTTTAAAAGTGTTGTTTTTCCAGCTCCGTTAGGACCTATAATTGCTACTACCTCTCCTTCATAAATTTTCATATTTATATTGTCCAATGCAATAGTTCCATCTGGATATTGATAATATACGTTCTTTAATTCATACAAAGGTTTCATAGTATCAACCTATCATAACCTAATGAAATAGATGATATTAATACTATAAAACATAAGAAGATTATGTCATAATATTTAACTTTAAAATTTGTAAAAATCCTTGGTTCGTTTAAGTAGCCTCTTGAAAGCATTGCATAATAAATATCTTCACCCATTCTCTGAGTTTTTATAAAGAGTGCTCCCATACTTTTACCGGCAATAATCCAACTTTCTTTTAGCTTTAAATTTCTACATAATCTTGATTTTTTTGAATACATCATCTCTAAGACATTGTTTAATAATAAAAATATATATCTATAAGCGAGTGTCATTATCGTTATTACAATATCTGGAACTCCTAAACTATTAAGTGCCTTCATTATCTCGTCCCATCTCGTAGTTAAGGTTATTAAGACAGTGTAAGATATTGCAGTAGCCACTCTAAGAGTAAATAATACAGCATATTTTATTCCTTCATAAGTAATAGCAATATAATAAGGTTTTTTTAGAATTACATAAATTGGATGCCCAGGAGTTAAGAATATTACAGGAAATATAATTATTCCTGTAAATAGAGGAATAAATAGCCAAACTCTTTTTATGTAATAAAGTAAAGGAATTCTTGACAAAATACAAAAAATTAGGGATAAAAGATATAAAAATATCAAAACTTCAATATGCTTAATTGAAACAGTTGTTATAACCAATATAATTAATCCAATTATCTTTATTCTTGGATCTAATTTTTGTAAAAAACCATTCTTATTCCTTGCAAATTTTTCTGAAAATACTGCCTCGCTAATATATTTTATTACATGTTCAACTGTTTTATTTATTAATTTCACAGAATTCACCATTATTTATTAAATTTAAAAAATAAAAAATTAATATTTAAGAACTTAAATATTCAACATAAAAATTAAAAGTAAAATTTAAAAATAATAAAATAAAGTTATATATTGTGTTATATATTAAGTACGATTTGAATATACAACCTTTGTTAGTCCATAAAACGCTCCTAAGCATAAAGCAACTCCAACGATTGCTGATATTATATAACCTATCGATGCTCTAACAGGATCGTCCCATCCAGGAATGTCATAATCTGGTAAGATTGCATAACTCCAGATTCCTGATAGTTTTTCCATCCCACTTATATCTGCATGAACTTTTTCTGCTACATCATTGACATCCCATTCTCCCCAAGCATCTCCATAGTTCCATACTAAGAGAATTCCAAGAGGACATAAAATAATTAATGCAATTATTACATACAAAAATTTTTTAACTAATGGATCTTTAAAGTCGATCAATTAACCCACCTCCATAGATTTCTTCGTTAATTCGAATAAATCTGGCCTTGCCTTTTTAACATACCATACAACTATTGCAGTTACAACAGCCGCTGCTGGACCTGCTGTTACTAAGTGTGCGAATGCCATTGCTGGAACTGATACGGTAAATGGATATGGACAATAACCTGGCTGGATAAATGGCTGTAGTCCAAATTCAAATCCTGCAACGATTGCCGCTGCTACAATTCCAATGTAAGCTCCAATACCACTTGCTACAACATCTCCAACCTTATCTCTTAAGAATTTGTAAGTGTAATAACCAACGAATGGTAGAACTACACCCATGTTAAAACAATTAGCCCCTAACGCTGTAATTCCCCCATCTCCAAAGAAAATTGCCTGGATAAACAATACAATGGATATTGCTATTGTTGCTACCCATGGATTATCCATTAATATGGCTATCAATGTACCTCCAACCATGTGGGCAGTAGTTCCATCTGGAACTGGAAGGTTGTACATCATTACTAAAAATGAAAATGCCGTTAATATCCCCAACAGTGGTATTTGCTTTGGATGTAACGTTTTCAATGCTTTTATCCCTCTATACCAGAAATATAGCATTATAAGATAAAAAAATGCACAGGTTATTGGTCCCAAATATCCATCTGGTATGTGCATATTACCACCTTTTTGTCTATCTTTATTTATTATTACTAATGTTCCTTAACATCATACATAATATATGTAATACTATTTAAAATTTTTTATTTAAAGTTTGTGAATATAAGGTTTAAAAGATTATTTTTATTTTTATTTATTGTAATGATCAAAAAGATGGAAAAATAAAATGAAATCTAAAAATGATTTTATTTTTAAGATTTAATTTCTTTTTTTATAATCATTATGGCAATATAACCAAGAATCGTTGGAAATATGTATGATATTAATCTATCTAATATTGTAACTACAGCTGCTACTGAGGGAGGGATATTAAAAACTGTAAAGGAAACAATCATTACAGTATCTGCAGTACCAAAACCGCTGGGAGTTACAGATAAAACTCCTGACAATAAAGTTAAAAGATATACAGCTGCCACACTTAAAATTGAAACCATATATGAAATTGACAAAAATAGAATCCATAATTTTACTATATCAACTAAATACCAAACAACTGATAGTATTATTATAGTATACGCATCTTTACCCTTTATATTTCTTAAAAATTTTAAACTATTATAGAAATCATCAATTGATTTTAATATGGTTTCTTTGTTATATGAATATGAGGTATATTTACAAATAAATTCTGCTATTCTTATAACTACTTTAATTAGTAGTTTTTTGTTTGTTATTAAATAAATTATTACAGATGTTAGTAAAAATAAAAAAGCCCACGATAATATTATATATTCTGTATATTTGAACCCAATAATAATAAAGTATCCAATAACAAATAATGTAAAAAACAAAAATATTGCTGAATCTAAAACTCTCTCCACTACAACTGTTGAAAAGGCCAAACCTTTTGGAATATTTTCAAGTTTTGATAAGTAGTAGGCTCTAAATGCTTCTCCACCACTTTTCATTGATGGAGTAATATTGTTAATAAAAGTTCCCATAAGAACCAATAAAAAAATATTCTTTAAGGAGGATCTATATCCTAAAATTTTTGTAATAAATCTCCATCTAACAGCAAGAATAAGTGTAACTATCAACTGCAAAATAAACGCAAATATTATGTATATTGGATTTGCATTTAGTAAGGTTTTAATAATTTTGTCTATTCCTATATAATAGAGAATTGCAAATATAAAAAGGATGCTAATAAAAAGGGCTATATGGGACTTTGTAATTTTTATTTTCATTAATATCCCCTAATTTTATTCCTAACATATTTTAAAATTTCGTCTCCTACATCTTTTGTTTTTAAACATCCACCCAAATCAGGGGTAACCCTTTTATTCATTAAACAATATTTTACTGCCTCTCTAATAATATCTCCTTTCTTTTTTTCACCAATGTAGTCAAAAAGCATTGCAACACTTAATATAGCAGCCATAGGATTTGCTATTCCTTTTCCAGATATGTCTGGAGCAGAACCATGAACTGGCTCAAATAAGGCTTTATTATCACCAATGTTTGCTGATGGTGCCAATCCTAAACCTCCAATTAATGCTGAAGCCTCATCTGATAAAATATCTCCAAACATATTAGTTGTTACAATAACATCGAACATATTGGGATTCTTTATTAAATACATAGATGTTGCATCGACTAAATAATCATCTGCTTCTATTATATTCTCATAAGTCTTTTTTATAGTATTGAAAACTTCCAAAAATAAACCATCAGTAATTCTTAAAACGTTTGCCTTATGTATACATGACACTTTTTTTCTATTATTTTTTACTGCATACTCAAATGCAAATTTTATTATTCTTTCACAGCCTTTTTTTGTTATAACTCTCTCAGCAATGGCTGTATCTTTATTCAACTTTTCTCTACCAACATATAAATCTTCTGTATTCTCTCTTATAATTACTATATCAATATTTTTAATATTTAAAAATTCATAATCTGCAATTTTTCCTATTATATGTCCTAATCCAAAGTTGTTTATTGGTCTAACATTTGCATATAAATTAAATAATTTCCTTAAAGTTATAATTGGACTTCTGTAATTTTTAACTGTTCCAGGTTTTGGAGATGTTATAGCACCAAATAAAATAACATCCGCTTCTTTAGCCTTTTCTATAGTATCTTCTGGCAATGCATTGTTATATTTCTTTAAACATTCTAATCCCGCCTCTCCTTTTATTATTTCAAAATCTCCAAGTTCTTTTAATATTTTTACAGCCTCTGGGATAACCTCTTTCCCTATTCCATCTCCTTCAATAACACACACTTTTATCATCTTTACACCAAAAATATTATTAATTATTTCACATTAACTTTTAATTAAATCCTAAGTTAAATATATAACTTGTTAGCTGTATTAACACAGACAACAAAACTACTATTTAAAAGAGGGATAATAATGAAATATTCAGATATTCCAAAATTAATTAGAGAAATATCTATGAAACAGCACGAGTGGATGAGAAAGTGCATAAAGTTAATAGCCAGTGAAAATATAACAAGTTTAGCTGTTAGAGAAGCATGTGCTACTGATTTTATGCATAGATATGCTGAGGGATTACCTGGTAAAAGATTATATCAAGGATGTAAATATATAGATGAAGTTGAAACAATCTGTATAGAATTGGCTAAGGAGTTATTTAAAGCAGAACACGCAAATGTTCAACCAACAAGTGGAGTTGTCGCTAATTTAGCAGTATTTTTTGCTGAAACAAAACCTGGGGATAAGTTAATGGCTTTAAATGTTCCAGATGGTGGTCATATAAGTCATTGGAAGGTTAGTGCCGCAGGAATTAGAGGATTAAAAGTGGTTAATCATCCATTTGATCCTGAAGAGATGAATATTGATCCTGACGCAATGATTAGGAAAATATTGGAAGAAAAACCAAAACTTATTTTATTTGGTGGCTCTTTATTTTTGTTTCCGCATCCAGTAGCTGACGCTTATGAAGCTGCTCAAGATGTAGGAGCTAAAATTGCCTATGATGGATCTCATGTTCTTGGTTTAATAGCTGGAAAACAATTCCAAGATCCATTAAGAGAAGGAGCGGATTATTTAATGGGAAGTACTCATAAAACATTTTTTGGCCCACAAGGAGGAATTATATTAACTAAAAAAGAAAATGCTGATAAAATAGATACTCATGTATTTCCAGGGGTCGTTAGTAACCACCACTTGCATCATAAAGCTGGTTTAGCCATTGCATTGGCAGAAATGTTGGAGTTTGGAGAAGATTATGCTAAACAAGTAATTAAGAATGCAAAAGCATTATCTCAGGCATTGTATGAAAGAGGATTCGATGTTTTATGTGAAGATAAAGGATTTACAGAAAGTCATCAGGTAGTAATTGATATTGAAAGTTCTCCAGACATTAAATTTTCAGCAAGTGATTTAGCTAAAATGTATGAAGAGGCAAATATTATCTTAAATAAAAACTTATTGCCTTGGGATGATGTTAATAATTCTGATAATCCAAGCGGTATTAGATTAGGAACTCAAGAATGCACAAGATTAGGTATGAAAGAAAAAGATATGGAAATAATTGCTGAATTTATGAAAAGAATTGCAATTGATAAAGAAAAACCTGAAAAAGTAAGAGAAGATGTTATTGAATTTGCTAAAGAATTTAGTGAGATTCATTACTCTTTTGAAAATGGTGATGGATTTAAATATTTGAAATTTTATTAAAATCTCCTATTAAATATTTTAGAGAAACATACCATAGTTCAAAAATATTTCAATTACTATAAAAGCAACTGTTAGTCCAATAACATACTCTGGTTTTATTTTAATTTTAGAGAAGGTTTCATCCATATATCTTATTAAACCAGCACTGGTTGCTAATCCAGTTTCTTCCCTCTTACTCATCTTTTCACCATATATTTAACTTTTTCTACAATTTTTTCTGCAACTTCTTTCTTAGTTCCAGATAATTTTTCAATGTATGAGTTAGTTATTATATAAACTTCAATATTATCGTCACCAAAATAATATTTACTTAAATCATTGGCAATAATCATATTTAAATTATATTTATTTAATTTTTCCTTTGCCTTTTTTATAAGTGATTCCTCATCTAAGTTGTATTCAGCCTTAAATCCTATAATTATTTTATCCTTATAGATTTTTCTCAACTCTTCTAAAACTTTTGGATTTCTTTTTAATCTTATAGTTAAATCTTTATCAGAACTTAACTTTCCATTATAACTTTCAACCGTAAAGTCAGATATTGCCGCTGAGGAAATAATTATATCAAAATCTTTACCTAACTCTATTGCCTTATTTAGCATCTCTTTTGCTGTTAAAACCTTATGAGTCTTTATATAATATGGTGGCTCTAAACCAATTCCAGATATAACTTCTACATAAAACCCTTCTTTACAAAAAGCCTCAGCCAAAGAAACCCCCATTTTTCCAGATGACAAGTTAGAAATAACTCTAACTTTGTCTATAAACTCAACAGTTCCTCCATTTAATATTAAAACTCTGTTTCCTTCTTTTTTTAAATTGTTCCCAACTATTTTTATTGTATAATTAACAACATCCTCTATATTTGCCACTTTTACCTTACCCTCTTCAAATTTTGGAGAAACTATATAAATATTTTTATTCATTTTAAGTTCATCTATATGTTTTTTAATGGCGTTATACATATTTTCATGCATTGCTGGGACTATAATTATCGGCTTATTTCCTCCTTTAAACATTAAGGATGTTGTAGTTACTATGTTATCTCCTAATCCTAAATTTATTTTTGAAATAACATTGGCTGTTGCTGGATAGATTAAAAGGCAGTCACACTCATTGTATAATTTGATATGCTCTATATCTCCAGTTATTTCTTCATAAACCTCATTACCACACCCAAACTTTAAGGCATCTTTACCAATAATTTTTTTAGTCTCTTTGGTAATTATACAATAAACTTCTGCTCCATGCCTTATAAGCTCTCTCATTAATTTAGGGGTTTCAATCGCCGCAATTGATGAAGTAACAGCAACTAAGATTTTTTTATTTTCTAAGAGTTTTGACTTAGTTCCTTTTAAAAACTTTGTTGGATGCATAATTTCCCTATTTGTTTTTTATTTTTATAATGATTTTACAGTTTGGGCAAATTACCCTTTTCCCAACACAGTTAAATGTATGAAAACACTTAGGGCATTTTACTTTTTTTATAAAATCCTCTAATTTGTTTAAATCAATTATTATAAATTTTTCAATATTCATAATCTCACTTTAATATTTTAAGTTCCTATCTTTACAGATTCAGATAAATCTCTAATTAATCTAACTGCGGAATATGCCGCCAATGCAGAAGTTTTTGGATTTTCCTCAAAAGGAACGTTTTCAACACAAACTTTTAATTTACCAATTGAGCTCTCAACTAATATCTCGTGCCTATTTAACTTTGCATTAGGATCAGCGACAATAACAACCTTTGCTGGATACTCAGATACTATGGATAAAGTTACAGAAACATTTATGTTCATAGGAAATTTCTTTATTGCTTCAAAAACATCTCCTTCAAAGACAACAATAGAATTTTTTATACTACTTATGTCATAGCCGAGATTTTTTAATGAATCTTCTAATGCTTTGATTGGCTTTACAGTTTTCAATACAACTTTATATATTTCTCCCAACCTTAAGGCTTTTATAGCATCTAAACCTCCAATAGCTCCAGAGGGAATATATATCTTTCTACCAATCTTTTTAGCCAAATTTTTAAGTTTTAAAAATAAATCTTTATCTACTAACGCTCCAACGCTCATTATTAAAACATCTTTGTTATTTATTAATGATTTTGTAGCTACTTCTTCTACTGCCTTTACTGAGGCACATTCTACAACTAAATCTAAATCTTCATTAACTAACTCATCTATACTTTTGCAAATCTTAGCCCCAGTAAGTTCTGAAAGTTTTTTAGATTTCTCTAAATTTCTATCATACACAGCAATTATTTTAGCGTTTTTTATAGTTCCATCTACAACTTTCTTTGAAATAAAACTACCAATAACACCACAGCCAACTATTCCTATTTTATACATAGTTGTATTCACCTCCATAGTTAATAGAGAAATAGAATCTATCAAATTAAAAGTTATCTAAATATTATTTATATATTTAAATTGATAGATGTAAAGATGTATTAAAAATAAAATTTTAAAGATTCATTTGAATTTTTTCAGTGATATTAGTGGAATTGCAATTAAAACCAATATCACTACTTCAAAAGGTATTGGTGCTTTTGTATTACCTGCAGTATTTGTAGTAGAGTTAGTTGTATTATTGGGTAAAGATAAAGGAATAGTTTGATTAGTTGTTAAATCCTTAGCTGATATAATTATTCTTACTCCTCTTTTTGAAAGAACATTAATATAGGTCTTATTTTCAGTTGGTGGTTTAGTTAAATTGATATAGAAATAGCTAGAGTTAGATATTGAAACGATATACTGAAACACTCCATTATGATATCTGATTCTTTGACAGGTTGAAGCATTAGTTCCATGAGATCTAAAATAAACAGAAATATGGGTAGTATTTCCGATTTTATAGACATTAGTGTATATATAGCTATATCCTGTCGAAAATATTTTATTGTTTGATAAATTTATAGCAGTATAATTTACATAATACTTATGACCTCCAATTATATTAAAACTATAGGTTTCTGGAGGATTCCAATCATCAGCATATATTTGAGAAATAAAAAGAAACAACATACTTATTAAGAAATAATAGAATACTTTTTTACACCCCATAATATCCCACCTAATTTAGTTATAACTATATTTTATTCAAAATTTCTATATATAAGTATTGGATATAATGGATATATATATATAAAAATTTGAATTAAAAGTATAAAAATTTTTATTTACTATATCGAAAAATAGCACAAAATCTTAAAATTTAGGTGGTCAAATGGAAAAAAGGAAAAAACTTATTTTATTTGACTTTGACAGCACATTAGTTAATAATGAGACGATTGATGAGATTGCAAAAGAGGCTGGAGTTGAGGAAGAAGTTAAAAAAATTACAAAAGAGGCAATGGAAGGAAAATTAAATTTTGAACAATCTTTAAGAAAAAGAGTTAGTTTGTTGAAGGATTTACCAATAGAAAAAGTTGAGAAGGCTATTGAAAAGATAACTCTAACAGAAGGGGCTGAAGAAACTATTAAGGAATTAAAGAAAAGAGGGTATATAATTGGAGTTGTTAGTGGAGGTTTTGACATAGCAGTTAATAAAATTAAAGAAAAATTAGGGTTGGATTATGCTTTTGCCAATAGATTAATAGTAAAAGATGGAAAATTAACTGGGGAAGTAGATGGAGATGTGTTAAAAGAAGATTCTAAAGGAGAAATTTTAGAGAAAATAGCAAAAATTGAGGGTATTAAATTGAAAGATACCGTTGTAGTAGGAGATGGAGCAAATGATATTAGTATGTTTAAAAAGGCTGGTTTAAAAATAGCCTTTTGTGCTAAACCTATTTTAAAGGAAAAGGCAGATATATGCATTGAAAAGAGAGATTTAAGAGAAATTTTAAAGCATGTTAAATAATTAAAAAAAGAGTGATAGTATGCCAAAGCTAATGATAGCCTTAGATGTTTTAAATAGGGAAGAGGCATTAAAAATTGTGAATGAAGTTAAGGATTATATTGACGCCGTAAAAGTTGGATATCCGTTAGTTTTATCTTCTGGATTGGAAATTGTTGAAGAAATAAAAAAAATATGTAATAGAGAGGTTATATGTGATTTTAAAGTTGCGGATATTCCTGAAACTAACAGAAAAATAGCAGAAATTGCCTTAAAATATGCTGATGGAATAATAGTCCATGGCTTCGTTGGAGAAGACTCTGTTAAAGCAGTCCAAGAAGTTGCTAAAAAATTAAATAAAAAGGTAATAATGGTTACTGAAATGAGCCATCCAGGGGCTATTCAATATATGCAACCAATTGCCAATGAATTAGCAAAAATGGCTAAAAAACTTAAAGTTGATGCTATTGTTGCTCCCTCTACAAGACCAGAGAGACTCAAAGAAATTAAGGATATCGCAAAACTTCCAGTAATGACGCCAGGAGTTGGTTATCAAGGAGGAAAAATTGAAGAAATTATTAACATTTTAGACGAAAATGACTATGTAATTGTTGGAAGAAGTATATATCAATCAGAAAATCCAAAAGATGTAGCAAAAAAATTCAAAGAAAAGCTAAATAAAAATAAAATTAAATAGGATGAGAAGATGAAAAAAAAGAAAGATATATTAGTAGTTGGCTGTGGAAATTTGTTGTTTGGAGATGATGGATTTGGTTGTGAGGTTGTAAAAAAATTAGAGAATATTGTTCCTGAGAATGTTGAGGTTATCGATGCTGGAGCGAGTGGAGCATACTACTTAATGACTTTGGTAGATGAAAACATAAAAAAAATAATTGTAGTTGATGCTGTTGATTTTGGTCTAAAACCAGGAACATTGAAAAAGATAGATGTTGATGAACTACCAAATCTTAGAAAATACTCTTTTGATGCTCATAATGTTCCATTGGCTCCTTTTCTTAAAGAGTTACATAATAAAGGAGTAGAAGTTGTAGTTATAGGTTGTCAAGGAAAAGAATTTACAATGCCTTACATAAAGCCAGGATTGTCTAAGGAGGTTTCTGAAGCCGTAGATAAGGCAGTAGAGATGGTATTAGAGGAAATTAATAATTTTCAAAGTAAAAGGTAAAGGGAGATTATAATGCTAAAAGAGATATTGTTGGGAAATGCTGAAAAACAGACAATAACTCAAATTTATGGTCCCCCTGGAGTTGGTAAAACAAATATTTGCATTATAAACTCAATAAATGCAAGTAAATTTGGGAAAGTTATATATATAGACACTGAAGGTGGCTTGTCAATAGAAAGAATAAAGCAAATATCTCCAAATGATTACCAAAAAGTTTTAGAGAATATGATAATATACGATGTCTTTGATTTTTATGAGCAAGATAAAATTATACAGAAGGAAGTTCCTCTAATAGCTAAAAATGCAAGTTTAATTGTAGTTGATAACATAACTTCTTTGTATAGGTTGGAGTTAGGTAATGAGGCTAACAAAAATATTATGCTCAATAAAATGCTTGGTAATCAAGTAAAAACTTTATTAAAAATATCTAAAACCTACAACTTAGCAGTTTTAATAACAAATCAAGTTAGAGAAACTGTTAATGGCTTTGAAGCTTCTGGAGGTTCTTTATTGGAATATTGGAGTAAATGCATAGTTAGATTAGAGAAAATTAATAGCGAAGAAAGATTGGCAATATTAGAAAAACATAGATACGCTGGTGAGGAAAAAGTTAAATTTAGAATTGTTGAAAGAGGAATAGAAATTATAGAGCAATAAATTACAATATTCCAAAGGTATCTCCTCTAAGTCCTCTTCTTAATGTTTCTAAACTTATTACCTCATCAAATGGAATATTTGCCAAATTTACAGAACTACCTAATTTTAATATAAAACTTACTTGTTGATTTTTATGTGGTGCCTCAAATATGACTTTATTTACATTCACATTTTTTATTAATTTATTTAATTCCTCTTCCTTTATTTTTCCCTCTTTATCAAATAAGCCAATACATTTACCGCTTTCTCTACCTTCAATAATAACATAATCTGCTCCACTATCTAAATCAAAGTTTATTAATTTGATTCTATCCTCTATTGTTAATTTTTTATCTTTTTCAGGTAATTTTTTTCCTACTTCAGTTAATACTATAAATCCATAGTCTTTAGCTTTTTCTATAGCAGATTTTCTTTCCTCTAAACTAATGTCTAAAGAGCCGTCAGATATTTCCACAGCGTTAAAGCCCAAATTGTTACATTCATTCAAAAATTCATCAAATTTATTTTTAAAATATGCATACTCAAATAATGTGCCTCCCGGATAAACTTTAATGTCCCAATCATTGTAATATTTAATTTTTTCAATAATTACATCTCTATCAATAACTGCAGAAGTTCCCCATCCAAACTTTACAAAGTCTATATAATCACCACAAACTTTTAAGTAATCTTCAACATATTTTGGGGGTAATCCTTTATCTAAAACTACAGTTAAACCTCCATCATATTCATTATTTAAAAATTCAAATGCTTTCAAATTTTTCACCTCATAATGTTTAATCTTATCTTTTAAGAAAATTTTTATAAATAATTTTTCTTATAATACAAATTTATTGTAAAATCATAAAAAGTTTTACTGATGATTAACTATATATCTTTTGTGATTGAATAGATAGAACAAACCTCTATAGTAGAGAGGAGATTATTATGAGAGGTAGTTTAGCAATATACAAAGCATTAAAAGAGTCAAATATTGATTTTATTTGCTCTGTTCCATGTGCAAACCTAAAAAATCTAATAAAATTAGTTGAGGAAGATGAAAATATAAGATATATCCCAACAACGAGAGAGGAAGAGGCTTTTGGAATATGTGCCGGAGCCTATTTGGCTGGAAAGAAAACAGCAATATTAATGCAAAATTCTGGAATTGGCAATTCAATAAATGCTATTGCCTCATTATACAAAACCTTTCAAATACCTACTTTATTGATAATTAGCCATAGAGGTGATTTAAAAGAACAAATCCCCGCTCAAATACCTATGGGGAGATGGATCACAAAATTATTGGATGTTTGTGAAATCCCTACATATAAACCAAAGACTCCAGAAGAAGCATATAAACTAATAAAATATGCCTCATCATATATGTTTAAAATCTCTTATCCTGTGGCTTTACTATTTGACGCTCTATATTGGGAGTATGACTTAGAATAATTTAAAAAATAATTTAAAATGAATATGTGATAAATATGCTTCCAAGAAGGATAGACATAATTAAAAAGATTGTTGAAAATGTTGGAGATAAAGAAATAATAGTTAGCAATATCGGTATTCCTTCTAAGGAGTTGTATTATGTGAAAGATAGAGAAAGAAACTTTTATATGCTTGGTTCAATGGGATTAGCCTCATCTATTGGTTTAGGTTTGGCTTTAAATTGTGAAGATAAAGTTATAGTTATTGATGGTGATGGCTCAATATTGATGAATCTCGGCTCTCTATCTACAATAGGATATACTAATCCAAAAAATTACATATTGGTTATAATTGATAATTCATCATATGGCTCTACTGGTAATCAAAAAACTCAAACAAGTAAAAACACTAACTTAGAGATTGTATCAAAAGGTTGTGGTTTAGAAGCAGTAACAACATATACCTTAGAAGAGTTTGAAAAAGAATTTAAAAAATCTTTAAAAGAAAATAAATGTAGAGTGATTATTGCTAAGGCAATTCCATACAATGAAAAATGTCCTAACATAGAAATTCCACCCGTTGTTTTAAAATATAGGTTTATGGAAGCATTAAAAAAGTGAGAACATGATTCCAGAAGAAATTTACAAAATTTTAAGAAAACAGAGATATCAGATATACAATCATATTGGAGTTAAACTATGTGGCTGGGTTAGAAAAAAAATGTTAGAAGATAAAAACTGTTATAAATCACAATTTTATGGGATAGAGACACATAGATGTATCCAATGCACTCCCTCTGTTATTTGGTGTCAGCAAAATTGTATATTCTGCTGGAGAGTTTTACCAACAGATATAAATATTGACATAAATAAAATTAAAGAGCCAAAATGGGAAGAGCCAGAGGTAGTTTATGAGAAAATCTTAGAGTTGCATAGAAGAATAATTATGGGTTATGGAGGAGTTATTGATAGAGTTGGAGAAAAGAAATTTAAAGAGGCATTAGAGCCAAAGCATGTGGCAATATCTTTATCTGGGGAGCCAACTCTCTACCCATACTTAGACGAGTTAATAAAAATATTCCACAAAAAAGGATTTACAACATTTGTAGTTTCAAATGGAATATTAACTGAAGTTATTGAAAAAATAGAACCTACTCAACTATATATTTCATTAGATGCCTATGATTTGGAGAGTTATAAAAGAATATGTAGAGGAAAAGAAGAGTATTGGGGGAGTATTTTAAATACCTTAGACATTTTAAAAGAGAAAAAAAGAACATGTATTAGAACTACATTGGTTAGAGGTTATAACGATGACATTTTAAAATTTGTTGATCTCTATGAGAGAGCAAATGTCCATTTTATTGAATTAAAGTCATATATGCACGTTGGTTATTCTCAAAAGAGATTAAGTAAGGAGAATATGTTACAACATGAAGAAATTTTGAAATTAGCAAAGATTTTAGAGGAGAATAGTTCATATAAATTAATTGATGACAATGAAGATAGTAGAGTTGCCCTTTTACAAAATGAAAATAGAAAAATTAATCCAAAAATTTTTGAATAAAGAGGGGTGGAATTATTAACTTAAAATTTAGTAAGAAGGATGTTGCTGAGTGGATAGTATTTTTAATTGTATTGTTTTTAATATGGAGCCACGTAAATGTTGTTGTATCTAACAGTATGTATCCTATTATGAAAAGAGGTGACTTGGTAGTTGTAGAAAATGCAGGTTTTGAATTTAATCCAAAAGATGTTAAAGTTGGGGATATTGTAGTATATAAAGCTCATTGGCCCTACTATCAATCTTTATTGTATAGCTTAGATTATAAATTAGGATTAAATCCTATAAAAACCTTACAAATATTCAATGAGACTACCACTAATAAAATAACAGTAAAATACTTAGGTAAATTAAAAACTAATAATGGCTATTATGATATAGTTGAGTTAGACATTCCAAAAAGCCCAACTAAGCCAGTTATTCACAGAGTAATCGAGAAAGTAAATTTTGATAATAAAACTTACTTTATAATAAAGGGGGATAATAATCCAATAAATGACCCTGAACTTGTTAATGTTAATCAAATAAGGCAGAGAGTTGTTGTTATAGATGGACATCCATTAGTAATTCCTTACATTGGCTATCTATCAATATGGCTCAAAGAATATTGGTATATAGTAGTTTTATTTATAGTTCTATATTATTTGTATTCATATCTTAGAGGAGGGAGATAATGAAAAAATTCCTGTTAATACTTAGTTCAATTATATTAATAACTTCAATGTCCATGTGTATTAATATGAATGATTATAAAAACTATATTTACATTAACGCCTCTGTTAATGGAAATACATCGACGATGGTAAAAATTCCTTTAAGAGCTACAATTGGAGAAGCAAAGGATGTAAAATTAATAAATACTACAGATAAAGAAATTTATAACTACTACCATACTAAAAAACTAATATATATCTGCGGAAACATGAGTTTAAAGATGGATGAGGGCGGAGTAACAATAGTAGATTTAATAACAAAATTAGAGTGGTTTAATCAATTCTATCCCCACAACATTGCTATTGAGTTAAATAGAACTAACTCTACAGTAACTGTAAAGGCAATATTTGTCAATGGTAAGGAATCAACTGATAAATTAAAAATAAATGAAAGTGAATATTTAATGAAAAACAATAAGACAATGATTATAAAACTCTTAAAGACACAAAATAAAGCGACTATAATGAAAGTAAATAATACTTTTATAATTGAAGGCAACAGTTTAAAAGAATTGGATAAGGCAGAGACAAGATTTATAATTGCTATGCTTAAAGGAAAAGTGTCATAAAATCATTAACATCAATTCCCTAACTATTTTTGCGGCAGTTATTGCTGTAATGTTTGCTAGATCGTAGATAGGAGAAACTTCAACTATGTCAAATCCAACAATTTTATCTTTAACCTTTTTTAATAGATATAAAGAGTTTAAAAGTTCTTTTGTCGTAAATCCACATGGCTCAGGAGTTCCCGTCCCCGGAGCATAGGCAGGGTCTAAGACATCAATGTCAATGGTTAAATATATTGGCTTATCCAATTCAATTATATATTCCAAATCTTCTTTGCTCATTAAATCCATTTTTAAGTAAATGTTATTCTTTTTTGCAAATTCCCATTCTTCTCTATCTCCACTTCTAATTCCAAATTGGAAGATATTTTTAGTTAATTCATAAATTCTTCTCATAACACACGCGTGAGATAGTGTATTTCCTAAATACTCATCTCTTAAATCACAATGGGCATCGAATTGAATGACAATAATATCTTTATAAACATCTTTTACTGCCTTAACTATTGGATAGGTTATAGAATGCTCCCCACCAAAGACAATTATTTTTTTACCTTCCTTTAATATTTCTTTTGATACAGAATAAACTGTATTAAATATCTCTTCCTGATTTCCATATAAATCCAAATCTTTTAAATCGCAGTATTTTAATTCAGATAAATCTCTATCTAACATCGGACTGTAAGTTTCTAATCCCCATGAAGCCATTCTTATAGCATTCCCTCCTTCTCTTGTTCCCGGCTTATATGATGTTGTCCCATCATATGGAACTGAAAATATAACTCCATCAGATTCTTCAAAGGAACTATTTGACATCATAAATTTAGATAAATCAATAAAATATTCTTTCATTAAACCACCCCTAAAGATTTTAAAATATAAAAATAAAAATTATTCAAGAACTTTTTTAATAGCATCTTTTAAAAACTTAGGTGTGGCTAAAAAAATACCTTTATGAACTTCTTCATCATAATATTTTGTCTCCATATCTTTTAAACACTCTTTAATTTTTTCCTCATCAACATCTAATGGATTGTATTTTTTAGACGCCAATGTAAAGCTCCAAAATCCACTTGGATATGTAGGCATTGAATAAGTGTAAGGCATAATTATCTTAAATCCTGCCTCCTTTAAATATCTACATATGTTTTGTATCAAATCTAAGTTATATAATGGGCTTTCAGACTGTTGAACCATAATTCCTTCATCATTTAAACATTTAAATACATTTTTATAAAACTCTTTTTCAAATAAACCCTTAGCAGGACCTACAGGATCTGGACAATCTATAATAATAACATCATATTTTTTGTCTGTTTCAGCAACATATTTAATTCCGTCAGTTATAATAACATTAACCTTTTCGTTGTCCATTTCACAACTTAGTTTAGGCATATATTTCTTACAAGCTTCAATAACCTTTCTATCCAACTCTACAAAATCAACTGATTCCACTGATTTATGCTTAACAACTTCCCTAACTGTTCCACCATCTCCTCCTCCAATAACTAAGACATTTTTAGGATTAGGATGAGTAAAAAGAGGGATATGGGAAATTAATTCGTGATATATAAATTCATCTCTCTCAGTTGTTTGGAATGTATTATCCAAGATTAATACTTTTCCAAAATCATAGGTATCAATTATTTCAATTTCTTGAAACTCGGATTTATCCCTATATAAAATGTCTTTTACTCTAACAGAGAGGGCTACATTGTTGTTGTGATACTCCGTAAACCATATATGACATTTAAAATTGTTGTTATAGTTATTCACTTTAAATCACCTTCATTTAGTCTTATGCCTCTCTTTAAGTCTAAGATTTCAATATGCTTTGGTTTTAAGAATTCTTTAATTATTGGTATAGCCTTTGCTGGCTCTACGTGCTCTCCACATGTAAAAATATCCATAGCTGCATATCCTAATTCTGGCCATGTGTGTATTGATATGTGACTTTCAGCTAAAACTGCTACACCAGTAGCTCCTTGAGGGGAAAATTTATGTGTTTTTACGCATATTAATGTAGCTCCACAAGCCTCTACGCTATCAACTAACATCTTTTCTATTCCTTCAATGTCATCTAAAGCCTCTGGATTGCAACCCCACAATTCTAATATTAAATGCTTTCCTAAGAACTTTAACATTGTTTTCACCTCCTATAATACTTGGATCATAGTGATTCTTTAAATTATCTTTTTTAATAAATTTAATAATTAATTATTAATTTTAGTAAATTTCTTTAAATTTAAAGGACAATTTTAAATTTTAATTATTTATACCATAATGCTGCTGCTGCAAAAGCACATCCTAATTTTTCAACTGTGTGTTCAACTGCAATAGATTCAATTCTCTCTAATTCCCAGTTTCTCATTTCGAAACCTATTTTTGCCATTTCTTTAACAGTTTTTTCTGCCTCTTTTTTTGAACATTTCCCTTCGAATTCCATTATTAAACCACATAGGTTTTTATCTTTTGGAATTGCTACACTAACAGCCGCTGAAATAGTTTCTCCTGGAACATCACTAATAATATAACCATAGGCTGTAGGAACTAACGCTCCCATAGGTAGTTTAGGTAATGGAACTATTTCAGCATTTGGTGGCATTATACTACTTATTCTAATTAAATTTACATTCCCAATTCCAGCATTTAATAAGGCTCCATCAAAAGCATTTAATGGTGTTTTTCCTTCGCTACTACCTGCAACTAAAGAAACTGTATTTGGAAGTTTAAAATATGCATTTAAAGGATTTATCTCGCCAACCATTCGATGCACCTCCAAGAATAAAAATTTTTCTCAATTTATAAACGATTATATATAATTGACATAAGATTTTTTAGTGTAAATAAGGATTACTCATATATAAACTCTTCGGTGTAAAAATAAACTGAAAATTTTTAATATTTTGTGTAAAAAAATCGTAAATTATGTCTTATTTTTAATTAAATTTAAAAAATTTGTAAAAAAAAATAATTTTAAGGTTATATTTTAAAGTTACATTAAGTGTATATATATCAATGTTCAATTACTAAAATATATTTAAATTTAAACTAAAAACTCTTTTTCTCTTAATATATTTTCAACAGTCTTTCCTAAATAATCGTCCTTAGAAACTACTCCATAAGGATAAACATAAACTTTATCTTCAATGTTTATTCTTGGATACTCTGGCTCAATAGTTACTTCCTCTAATAGGCATCTTTTTAAATAGTTTGCTGTTTTTGTAAGATTCATTAACTTTGGAGGTTTGTATGGAGGATTATTTTTTAAAAAAGTCCATTTAGTACCATAATAAACAATGTAATCTGGGTTAAATAATAAAACTACATCTCCATGTATCTCTAAAACTAAAGTCCATGAAAAAACTCCTCTTGTAAATCCTAATAATCTTCCTAAATAAGATGTTTTTGGAGATTCATAATAAACTTTTACAGTTCTACCAACAATTCTTGATAATGCTTCCTTAATATGTACATTTTTTGGATTTGTAGGGAGGGAGGTTTTAGGAATAACATTTATTGGAACACAGTTTAATGGCCTTACCATATGCAAAGCTAAAAGAGGATAAAAATAGATATGATCTTTTTTATTTTTCATTACAATTCCTTCTAATGGCCCACTAAAATCAGCCTTTAAAACCTTCCCTCTATATGTATTAAAAGATTTGTTTAATGTAAATTCACCAATCATTTCTTTTCTTAATGTATATTTTGGTCTCAAACCAAAAACCTCCTATGGTTTTATTTATTTTTATATATTTTATGGTTATTTTTTATAAATTTAATTATTATTTAATTTTTTCATTTAAATTAATATCTCATATAATATTTTTAAATTTTTGTTATTTATAAAATATTTATGTCAAAAAAGATATTAAAAAAGAAAAATATAATTACTCAAATAATTCATGTAATTTTATTTGGTATTTTCCTAATTTACCTCCATAATTCCCAGCAGTAATTTTTTTAACTCCTGGAACTCTTGTAGCTGCTAATATACCTTGTTTCATAGCCTCTTTTACTGATTCTTCATCAATACCATCAATAACTATTTCATAAACACCATTTACATCTTCAGGAATCTCTGAATCTTCTACAACATTTTTTAATGTTGGACACATTTTGTGGTTTGTTGTAGCTACCATAAATTTATACTTTGGATTACTTGCACCCACCTTACTTCCTGAAGCTACAACTCCTCCAGGGAATGGAGTTATAACTCCCTCAACTGATGAAATAGCATTTACTGCGGCTTCAGCTGCTATTAATGCAGTAGCGTTAGTGTCAGCCATTATAAAGAAGTTCCCTCCAGCCACTCCTTTTTTAATTCCAAATTTAGCCTCTGTTATAAATTCTCCTCCCATAATTGGTATTCTATATACTTTTCTACCATACAACTCATCTTTCTTCTCATAACCATCTCCGAAAAACTTTAACTTAAATCCTACTTTTAACTGTTCTTCAGCCATGTCACCCATAGCGTCAAAAATAGCTGTTGTTGGGCATGTTAAAACACACTGTCCTAATCTTTCTAACATTTGGTGTTCTAATTCTGATTTTTTAGGATGGCAGATTTGTATTATAAATCCAGGTCTTCCATCTGGAGTTTTTGATGGAGGAACATATTTTTCAATTCCAGCTTCTGCTGGACACATAATAACTGAACAACCAAAACCAGTAGCCTCTGTAGCGGCAATTTTTGCCCACTTTTTAGTAGATGCTGTTATTAAAACTCTTGATACCCATATTGGAAAAGCTTCTGCAAATGTATCTTCAATATATACTCCATTTATTTCCATGCTATCCCTCCAACATATATATGTTATATGTGAAATGTTAATCTATTTTTTATTAATAACAATAAGTAATTTAACTTAGGGATTATTAATACCTTATCATTTATTTTTTAATAATTTATGTATTAAAAAATATGAACATATTGACAATTTATCAATAATTTTAAATAACCTAATTGTAACTATAGTTAATTTAGAAAAATTAAAAATAATATTTTAGAGGGATAGATTTGAACGGAATTAGGAGAATAGTATTAGATATACTAAAGCCACACGAACCAAAAATAACAGAGATGGCTTTACAATTAACATCTCTCCCTAATATAGATGGGGTAAATATTACGGTTTATGAAATAGACAAAGAAACTGAAAATGTTAAAGTAACAATTGAAGGAAATAATTTAGATTTTGATGAGATTCAGGAAATTATTGAAAGATTAGGAGGAACAATACATAGTATAGATGAAGTTGTTGCTGGTAAAAAAATTATTGAAGAAGTTAAAACTCCTCAAGATAGATATTAATATTTTTTATTTTTGCTCTCTTTTTGTTTGATATACTTATTTTAAAAATATTATAATTTATGAAAGGGATATCTATGAATGACTTTTTTGAAAAATACAAAAATTTAAAAGAAAAATATGAAAAAAAGAAAAAACCAAAGGTTATAGTTGTGGGTAGAAGTAATGTAGGAAAATCGACTTTTGTTCGATTAATTACTGGTAGAAAAGATGTTAAAGTAGGAAAAAAGCCAGGAGTAACATTAAAAATTAATGAGTATGATATGGGAGATTATATATTGGTTGATATGCCTGGCTTTGGATATATGGCTGGAGTTCCAAAAAAAGTTCAAGAAGCTATTAAGGATAAGATAGTTCATTACATAGAAAATCATGCTGATGAAATAGCTGCAGCAGTTCAAATAATAGATACAAAACCATTCATTGAAATAGTGGAAAGATGGGATAAAAGAGGGGAGATTCCAATTGATTTAGAGATGTTTGATTTTATAACCGACTTAAAAATAAGTCCTATTCTTGTAGCTAATAAAATGGATAAAATAAAAAAAGATAAGTGGGATGAAGTTTTAGATAGTATTTGTGAGTATTTAAAATGCCAGCCTCCATGGCATCAGTGGAAATTTATAGTCCCAGCAATATTAAAAAAAGGAATAGGTATTGAGGAGATAAAAAAGAAAATTAATGAAAGAGTAAGATTGTATAAAAGACTTCATGGAAAATAAAAAAATAGAAAAGTCGTTGCAATCCTCACTTTTCAGATTGCAACGCAAAATAACTTATGAAGATTTTACAATTTAAAAAAACCGTTTAATTATCTAAATTGTATCTCTATTTGAACATTATCTGGAATTTTTATTTTCATAATATGTCTTAAGGCTCTTTCATCTGCATCAATGTCAATCAATCTCTTATGAATTTTCATTGTCCATCTGTCAAATGTTGATGAACCTTCTCCATCTGGACTCTTTCTTGTAACAACTTTTAATACCTTTGTAGGTAATGGTATTGGTCCTGAAATATCTACTCCAGTCTTTTCAGCAATTTCTTTTATTTGTCTACAAATTTCATCTAAAATTACATGATCTGTACTTGATAACTTAATTCTTGCTCTTTGCATACTCCTCCCTCTCAACCTTTTTAAAAATATAAAAAAATATAGAAATGGATTTAAAAAATTAATTAAAAATAAAATTAAAGAAGATTTATTTGTTTTTAGCTTTGACATCAATTGCCATACCTGCAGCGATTGTCATACCCATATCTCTAATAGCGAATCTACCTAACTGTGGAATTTCTCTGACATTTTCAATAACCATTGGTTTTGTTGGTTTAATTCTAACAACTGCTGCATCACCTGTCTTTAAGAACTGTGGATTTTCTTCAATAACTTGTCCAGTTCTTGGATCTAATTTCTTCAATAACTCAACGAATGTACATGCAACTTGTGCTGTGTGTGCGTGGAAGACAGGTGTGTAACCAACAGTAATTGCAGTTGGGTGCTGTAAGACAACGATTTGAGCTGTGAATTCTTCAGCAACTGTTGGTGGATTGTCTGGGTGTCCACAAACGTCTCCTCTCTTAATATCTTTCTTACTAACTCCTCTAACGTTAAATCCAATGTTGTCTCCAGGTTCTGCTTGTGGAATTTGCTCGTGGTGCATTTCAATGGACTTAACTTCTCCCTGAACACCAGCTGGTTCGAATACAACTTTATCTCCTGGTCTTAAGATACCAGTTTCTACTCTTCCAACTGGGACAGTTCCTACTCCAGTAATTGAATAGACATCTTGAATTGGAATTCTTAATGGTAAGTTGACTGGTTTTTCTGGTGGTTGGAACTTATCTAATGCCTCAACTAATGTAGGTCCTTTATACCATGGCATGTTTTCTGATCTTTTAACAACGTTGTCTCCTTTTAAGGATGCCGTTGGAATAAAGTCAATTTGATCTGGGTTGTAACCTAAGACTTTTAATAATTGCTCTGATAACATTTTTTTCATTTTTTCGTATTCTTCTTGACTGTAATTAACAGTATCCATTTTGTTAATTGCCACTGCAATTTGTTTTATACCTAATGTTCTTGCTAAGAACATGTGTTCTCTTGTTTGTGGTTGAATACCAGTCTTAGCATCGTTAACATCAACGACTAAAACTGCTGCATCAGCTTGTGAAGCTCCTGTAATCATATTTTTAATGAAGTCTCTGTGACCTGGACAATCGACGATTGTAATTTCATATTTTTTAGTTTCGAATTTTTTGTGAGCTACATCAATTGTAACTCCTCTTTCTCTTTCTTCTTTTAAGTTGTCCATAACATAAGCAAATTCGAATCCTGCCTTACCTCTCTCCTGAGCTTCTCTTTTCAATTTTTCTAATAACTGAGGGTCAATTGCACCACTGTCGTATAATAATCTTCCAACAGTTGTTGACTTACCTGCATCAACATGTCCAATAAATGCTACGTTTAATACTGGTTTTTGCTTTGCCATATTACATCACCAATTTTTCTTTTATTTTTTATTATATTGCCAAAATGGTGTTAAGTTTAACTTAACAAAGTTGGAATAAGAATACACAATTTGTGTGATTTGTGGTGATATAAATATTAGTTAAGGGGTATATATATCTTTTGGTTACTATGATAAAATTTTAAAAATAATAGGGAATGTTAAAATTGAGAAATATTTAAGAAAACACGTAAGAATTACTCCATTTTAAGCCCTTTTCTTTCTCTAATCTGTCTAATTAATTGTTCTTGCATTTCTCTTGGGACTCTCTCATATCCAGCAAACTCTATACTCCAAAGACATCTTCCTTGAGTAGCTCCTCTTATAGCTCCTGCAAATCCAAACATCTCTGCAACTGGACATTTAGCTTTAATTATTGTCATATCTCCTTCCTGCTCCATATCTAATATCTGTCCTCTTCTATTGCTAATTTCTCTCATTGCAGCTCCCATATAGTCCTGTGGAGTGTTAATATATACATATTGCATTGGCTCTAACAATACTGGATTTGCTTGCATCATTGCATCTCTAATCCCAAATCTTGCCGCTGGAATCATTTGTGCAGGACCTCTGTGGATTGCATCCTCGTGTAATACTGCGTCTATTAACTTAACTTTGACTCCTTGACATTTCTCAGCAGCTAATGGTCCATTTCTCATAGCCTCTTTGAATCCTTGAATAATTAATTCCTTAACTTCATCTAAATGAACAATACCTCTTGTCATATTTACTAAGACATTACCTTCGTAGATGCACATTACTCTCTTAGCCTCTTCTGGATCCATTCCAGCCTTGATTAACTCTTGGACAATTTTATCATCTAACTTTCTCTTGGTATCTACATCTGGTATTTTACCTTCTTTATATGCTTGTAATACACCCTCCTCTAATGGCTCAACTACGAAGTATAGTTTGTTATGCTTGTTTGGAGATTTACTCTCAACTATTGGTGATTTTCCTGTTACTGTTTCTCTATAAACAACTATTGGTTGTCCTACTTCAACTGGAATTCCTGCATCTCTTTCAATTTTAAGCTTTGTTATAATTTCAATGTGTAACTCTCCCATTCCACTTAATAAGTGTTCTCCAGTCTCTTCATTAATCTCTACTCTAACGGTTGGATCTTCCCTTGCTACTTGTCTTAAAACTTCAATTAATTTTGGCAAATCTTTTGTGTTCTTTGCTTCAATTGCTACTGTAATAACTGGCTCACTTATGTGGGTTATTGCTTCAAATGGCTCTATAATTTTATCTGGAGAACAGATTGTTTCTCCTGCTGATGCCTCCTTTAAACCAACTAATGCACAGATGTTTCCTGCTGATATACTTTCAACTGGAATTCTCTCTGGACCCATGAAGACAGAAACTTGCTGAATCTTTGCTTTTTGCTGGCTATTTACCATATATACTTCGTCTCCCTGTCTAACTCTACCACTGAATAATCTACAAACAGAAACTGCCCCTGCGTGTTTATCTACGATAATTTTGGTAATTACCCCTGCTAATGGACCATTTGGATCACAGTTAAGCATTGCCTTACCAACATCTGAATTTAAGTCTCCTTTCCATAGGTGTGGAATTCTGTATTTCTGAGCCTCTGGTGGGCTTGGTAAGTGTTTAATAACCATATCTAAAACAACTTCGTGTAATGGAGCTTTTTCAGCCAATTCTTCTTGTTTGTCTTCTTCACAGTATTTAATTATGTCTTTAAAGGTTATTCCACTCTTTTTCATAAATGGTACTGAAATTGCCCAGTTATTGTAAGCTGAACCAAATGCAACACTACCGTCTTCAACTCTTACTAACCACTTATCCTTGAATTCCTCAGGAGCCATCTTCTTAATTAGGTTATTAATGTCATTGATAATCTTAATAAATCTGTTTTGTAATTCTTCAGGTGTTAATTTTAACTCGTTGATTAATCTATCTACTTTGTTTATGAATAAAACTGGCTTAACTCTCTCTCTTAATGCCTGTCTTAATACTGTCTCTGTTTGTGGCATAACTCCTTCTACTGCACAAACTACGACAATTGCTCCGTCAATAGCTCTCATAGCTCTTGTAACGTCTCCACCGAAATCAACGTGTCCAGGAGTATCAATTAAGTTAATTAAATACTCTTTTCCTTCGTAAGTGTGAACCATTGAAACGTTTGCTGCGAATATTGTAATTCCTCTTTGAGCCTCTTCTTCATCAAAGTCTAATGCCAACTGTTCCCCAGCCAATTCTTTTGAAATCATTCCAGCTCCAGCCAATAAGTTATCTGACAATGTAGTTTTACCGTGGTCAATGTGGGCACATATCCCAATGTTTCTAATTCTATCATACTTTTCCATCAATTCCTTAATTTTAGCAATCATTTTTGCTCTTTTTCCCATAATTATCCACCTTATATTAGTTGTTTATTATTTGTTGGAATTATCTATTAGATTTAAATATTTTTTTAATAATATTATCTAAAAATAGTATAAAAAGGTTATTAGTGACAAAGAAGTTGTGAATAAATTTATTAAAGGATTTATCTTGCAGATTGAGCAACTCTCTCTGTTTCTTCTTTCTTTCTAACTGCATAACTTTTCTGAATATCTCCTCTTGCCGCTGCAATAATTTCTTCAGCTAAAGCTTCTTCAATAGGTTTTTTACTTTTATGAGCAGCCATATATGCCCCTAATGCAATGTTTCTTAAAGCAACATCAATTCTTCTCAATGAGGAACAATCAACTGACTGTAAATATACAATACCTCCATAGGAAATTCTTGTAGTATCTTCTCTTGGCCCAGCATTTTCTATAGCATCAACTAAAACTTGAATTGGATTTTGTTTAGTTCTTTTTTCAATAATTTCAAATGCTTCCTCAACAATTTTTAAGGCTTTTAATTTTTTACCAGTGTTTTCTTCTCTTCTCATAACTTTATTTACCAATCTTTCAACAATATTCATCTTAGCTTTTTCAAACTGTCTTTTTGTGTATCTTCCAGCAGTATGTGGAACATAGATTGGTGTTAAATTTATATAGTTTCTTAAACCAGGATCTCTAACTACTACATCCTTAGTGCTCCACTTTCCAAATATCTTAATTTCATCGAGTTCCAAGGTATCACCTCATTTAAAATAAAGTTTTTGATTTTATGGAATTTATCTTTTAATTTTCTCCTGTCTTCCTCTAACTAATTCTCTCAATGAGTTTCTACCAACCATTATAACTTTATACTTAACTCCTGGAATATCCCCCTTAGCTCTTGGTCCTTTAGGACCTCCAATACCCTCAATAATAACTTCATCGTGCTCATCAATGAAGTTTATTGCATGATTTCCTGGACAGAATGCTGTAACTACTCTTCCATTTTTAATTAATTGAACTCTAACACATTTTCTGATACCAGAGTTTGGCTGCTTTGCCTCTAATCCTACCTTTTCAATAACAATACCTTTTGCCATTGGTGCTCCTTCTAATGGGTCATATTTTTCTTTTAACCTTAAAACTCTTCTAACATAATTGTAATCATGCCATCTGCACCACTTTCTTTTTAACCTCAACTTTCTTCCAGCAAATTCTCCTCTTGGTGATTTACTTCCACTCATACTCGTCACCTTTTAATATTTTTAAATTTTTGTTTATTCAGTATTTTCAATAGTTTCAGTTTCAGATACATTTTCATTAGTTGATGATTGTTCATTAGATTCTTTTAAATTTTTCTGTGTCTGGGAAAATCTTTTTTTATTAACATTTCTTTTAAATTTTCTATTAATTTTTTGATCTCCAACGATAACTTTTATTTTTGTAATTTTTGTATGTCTCTTTAAAATATTTAAAGCTCTCTCTAAGTTTTTACCTTTTTCTCCGAAAACTGCTCTTCTAACTTTTGGGTTTATTTTAATGAATGCTACTACATCTTTTCCTACTCTTTTAACCCAAACATCCTCTAAAGGTATAGGAGCAAAAATATTTCTTATGAATTTTCTCCAATCTTCAGAGTATTCGATTATATCTACTTTCTTTCCAAATTTTTCTTCTGCAGCTTTAACGTGTTCTCCTCCTTTCCCAATTGCCGCTCCTATATCCCCCTCTTTTACAATGAAAGCAACTCTTTCATCATTTAATATACAATCAAGTATTGGAACATTAGCAATTTTTTCAAAAAATCCAATTTTCATAATTTGTTCTGTAGTTAATCTAACCTTAGCCATTATTCACCACCTTCTTTTTTCTCTACGAGCTCCATAATGTTTGATAATCCTTCATCAAGAACTAAAAGAGCAGCAACTGGGAAAGGTTTCCCACATACAGCCCCTAATTCTAATGATGTTATTTTATGCTGATAGACAGGAATGTTTGATAATTTAGCATAATATTTTACATCTTCCTCTAAATCCTTAGGAATGTTTCCAGCTATAACAACTAACTTACCTTCACCGTGTTTAATAAATTTTATTGTCCTCTTTGAACCTAAAATTACTTTACCAGTATCTACCGCTGTTCTAATTGCTCTATTTACATCCATATTTTCCCTCCTTCTCATTTTTTACTCCGGAGGGATTTCTTAGGACTTTCGCAATTTGAAATAGACATGTATGCGAAAGCCCTAATCCCTACCGGTTATAGCTAATAGAATTAATTTTTTAAAATATATCACTGTATATCTTATAATGTTAGTTTTCGAATAATAGTTCCTCTATATTTATATACTTTTTGGAATAACAAATAATAGCAAATTGAAGAGTTAAACTATATAAAAGGTCAGAGAAGGGCGTGCTCATCATTTATTCAGCACATCGATGTCTCATCATCCCCAAATTTTATTTAAAAATTTAAAATAAAATAGTTTTAAAATAAGATTGATTTTGGGGCTTATGAATAAAAATATATTTTTAGTATATATATTTTACTCTTCATTACTTTCATTATTTTTATACTTACCCTCTTCATAATCTCTATCAATCTCTAATTCTACACATCCAGTTCCAATATATATTGGTTTTCCTACAATAACATTTTCAATAACTCCCTTTAACTTATCAACTTCTCCCTTCTCTGCGGCAGAATATAGATGTTTGACTGTCTCCTCAAATGCCGCCCTTGCGAGGACAGAACCTTTTTCTCCAGCAACTCCGTGCCTACCTATTGGTTTAACAACACCATCAGCAGTCATAATGTCAGCCACTATCATTAAATGTCTTATATCAACTTCTAACCCTTGCTGTTCTAAGGTCTTTTTCATTTCGTTAATTATGGCATTTCTTGCCGCTTCAATACCTAAAACTTCTTGAATTTCGATTATATTGTTAGTTATAGTTCTACTCGTATCTACTCCTTCGATTTTAAAGACTTCTCTTAAATTTGAACCCTGAGTATATAAAACATATTCATCCCCTTCTTTTTTAACTAAAACTCTTTCAATTCCTGGGATTCCTTTTAATTGAATATTTTTAACTTTTGGTAACCTCTTTCTAAGTGCTTTTATTGAAGGAGTCTTTACCTTTAGATATAGTGTAGATCCTTCAACATCAATCTTTACTTTTAATTTTTTCCTAATTGCCTCAATAACATCATCCAATGTTAGATTTCTCTCTGCTAATTTATTTTCGTCTAATTCAACTTTTATAGATTGAGTCCATAAATCTATACTTATACTGTCGGCAATTCCTTCTAAGGTTATACTTTCAATATCTTTTGCAATCTCTTCCGCTTTTTCTCTATTATTCTTATACTCCTCTTTTAGATAGATTGTCATTATTGGAGTTGATGGCTCTTTCCTTGCATCGACAATTTCAATCATTCTTGGCAAACCTAATGTAACGTTAAGTTCTGCAACCCCTGCGTAGTGGAATGTTCTCATAGTGTTGTGAGTTATTATACAATCAAATGTCGTAAATGTTTCTAATCCCTCAACGCTTATGTCATAAACATATTCTTTATCATAATCTACTTCTTCAATTTTAACTATCTCATCCCAAATTACATCACTATCAACAGATTTTTTCAATAACCAATACTCCTTTAAAGTTGAAATATCCAATCCATTCTTTAATCCTAATTCCTTCATTCTATTTAAGTATCTTTGTAATGTATTTCTTTCAATTTCTTGCCTCTTTTTATATCTTTTTAATATTATTTTTGGAAATTCAACTTTTTCTCCTAATTTACTTAAAGCATTTCCGAATGATGGAATAATGTCTATTGATTTGTATTTCTTAGTTTTAGTTATTATATCTTTTAATTTTGCACTTTTTTGATTAATTGTTCCTATCTTATAAACAAATATTTTTAAATATTCACATGGAACTGTTAATACATAATTTTCTTTTATTCTATTTTTTATTGTAAATACTCCAAATCTTGATAACAATATTGCCAATCCATCAGTAAGTTCTTTTGAATTTGAGAATATCTTTAATTCCTTATTATCGATGATACTATTTACATCAAAGTATCCTCTAAGTAATCCTTTAACAAAATCTTTATTTGCTCCAAGTACAAAGTCAGGAATTTTTTTGTAGTTATATCCAAAGTTTAATAATAACTTTATTAATGCTTGTGAATATATTTTAATATCTTTATTGTTTATTTCATACTTTAAATCAACATTATCTAAGAATAGTTTTATATTTTTTAAAATTTCCTCGTTAATGAAAGATATTTTAATAAATTCATCATATACTGAACCTTTTGCTAAATAAGTTCCTATAAAGTATCCAAAATCATAAGTTAATGATAATTCTTTTGGAATGTCTAAACTATTATTATTTAAAATGTATTCAGAAACACATATTGTTTCAATACAGTTAGCGGGGATATATTTAACTACTGGAATTCTATCTCCAATCTTTAAGTCAGATCCTTTAATTGGGACTATTTTATTATCTCTTCTTACTACAAATGAATGGTAAGGAGTTGCTGTAATCTCTCTTCCAGATCTTGTTTTTATTTTAATTAATTTTCCATTATTTTTATGTCTAATACAGCTTATAATTCTCTTCCAATGCACTTTTTCATCTTGATCTAAACTTAAAGCATAAATCTCAATTGGTAAATCGCAAACCTCACTATTTCCAACTTTCTCAAATCCAAATTTTTCAATCATTTCATCTACTAATTTACCAATTTCAACGGCCTTTATAAATTCTCCATCTTTTATTATAATCTTCTCCTCATACGGCAAAGACATCTGAGTACCTGGCTCACCAATAGATTGAGCGGCAACAATTCCAACAGCTTCATAAGGTTCTATCAAAGCCTTTTTATATGCCTTAACAACTTCCTCAATGATTTCATCTATAATTTGATCGTCTAAATCTTCCTTAGATAACTTTTCAAATAACTCATCTTTTACTGACCTTGGTAAGTCTAAATTTTCAATTTTTTGTTTTAAAACTTCCATGTCCATTTGTATCACCTAATCAAAGTAAAATTAATTATAATAATTGATTAATTAAATTGTTGAAAATGTTAGAGAAGCATAGCAAGGAAATAATTATTTATTGTATCTCATTTTAATTTTGTCTATAATTCTGTCAATATTTACAGCTTTACCTCTATCAGCGAGCATTGGATCTACTCCATCCTCTCCATACTTAAATTGAATTATTATTCCTCTTGAATCTCTAACAACACCATCAAATTCAGTTTTTAAATCTTGTAAAGCATTAATTAATCTTCTCTGCATATATCCTGACTGAGCTGTTCTAACTGCCTGATCGACTAAACCTTCTCTACCTCCCATAGCGTGGAAGAAGAATTCTGTTGGACTTAAACCTTTTTTATAACTACTTCTAACGAATCCGTGAGATCTTGCATCTAAACTACCTTTTTCAAAGTGAGGCAGAACTCTTCCCCTATATCCTCTAAATATTCTTCTTCCTCTAACAGACTGCTGTCCTAAACAAGCCGCCATCTGTGTTATGTTTAATATATTACCTCTTGCTCCTGTAACAGCCATAATAACTGCGTGATTGTCCATCCCTAAATATCTCTCAGCTATTTGACCAGCTTTATCTCTAGCCTCTCTTAATACATTGTTTATATATGCCTCTCTTGATTCTTCCAAGTCTAATCCTGGCAATAGGTCAAGTTCTCCTCTTTCATATTTTTCAATAATTTCTTTAACTTTTTTCTCTGCTTCATCTAATACTTTCTCAATTTCTTTTAAAGCATCTTCTGGCAGATCTTCATCGTCAATACCTGTTGAAAAACCTCTTAACATTATTGCTCTTATAGCCATCTTTGTTGTAGAGTCAAGGAACTTCCTTCCAGCCTCTGGACCAAATTCTTTAACTATTGTATGCAATATCAACCCAGCCTCTGCTCCGTAACCGTTTTTGTCGATAACTCCTTTAACTAACTCACCATCTTTTATAACAACATATGCGTCATATTCACAATTTTCTTTTTTACAAACATCACATTTTCTACATATTTTTGCTTTGTATCTTAAATTCAAACCCTTTGGTAGTGCTTTACTAAATATCTTTTTACCAGAATATAGTGGAACACCATTTTCTATTTTGTCTGGCTCCCACAACTCTTCCTTTATTCCCCCACTTCTTAGTATTAAAGTAGCCTCATCTTTCGTAAAGTAATTTGAAGTTAAGATATAAGCTCCTGAGATAAAATCATGTATTGCTCCAATTATTGGTCCTCCAAATCTTGGAGATAGAATATGTTTTTCTACAAGCATTAAACTCTCTGCTTCAGCTCTACTTTCTTCAGACTGAGGAACATGTAGGTTCATTTCATCTCCATCAAAGTCAGCGTTATATGGAGGACAGACACATAAATTATGTCTAAATGTTCTATATGGAAGAACTCTAACTTTATGCCCCATTATAGACATTCTGTGTAATGATGGCTGTCTGTTGTATAATACAATATCTCCATCCATTAAGTGTCTTTCAACTATATCTCCTTCTCGTATATTTTCTATCCAGAAATCTTTATTACTCTCAGTTATTTTAACTTTAAATTCATGCTCTTTTCCATCCTTACCAATCATTTTCCTAATTACATAATTAACTCCTGGATGCTTATTAGGTCCATTTTTCAACAACTTTTTAATTTTTTCAATATTAAACTTAGTAACTTTCTCTGGAACAGTTAATTCCTTAGCAATAACCTCTGGAACACCAACTTCGTTGATACTTAAACATGGATCTGGAGAAATTACAGTTCTCGCTGAGAAATTAACTCTCTTACCTGCTAAATTATATCTAAATCTTCCTTCTTTACCTTTTAATCTCTGAGCTAAAGTTTTTAATGGTCTTCCACTTCTATGCTTAGCAGGAGGAATTCCTGGGGCTTCATTATCGAAGTATGTATTAATATGATACTGTAAGAGATTCCATAAATCTTCAATAATTA
The DNA here is from genome assembly GCA_902827205.1 of Methanocaldococcus lauensis. Lineage (GTDB taxonomy): Archaea > AGJL01 > Methanococci > Methanococcales > Methanocaldococcaceae > Methanocaldococcus > Methanocaldococcus lauensis. The sequence continues at coordinate 1,073,674 of LR792634.1, forward strand.
AATTAGGGGCTCCTCCTTCAATGTTTTCTTCTAATCTGTTGTTAATTCTAATTATATCAACTAATTTATGTGTTAAGTCATCCTCACTTCTCTCTCCAGTTTCTAATGTTATTGATGGTCTAACAGTTACAGGTGGTACTGGAAGGACAGTTAAAACCATCCATTCAGGCCTTGTAGTTTCTGGATTTAATCCTAACAATATACAATCTTCATCTGGGATTTTTTCTAAGATTTCTCTAACATCTGATGGAGTTAAAACTTTTTCTTCTTTATCCTCAATCCTATAGTAAGTAGTAGGTTTTTCATATTTTATCTCATATTTAACTTCTCCACAGTATGGACAAATTGTAACCTTTGAAGCCTCCTTATAAACTTCATCACAAACTTCCCACTTATTTCCACCATCTCTCTCCAATTTTTCCATTTTTTCTAAGAATTCTCTTCTTTTATTTTCTGGAATTGCTACTCTACCACAGTGAGGACATACAGCCTTCAATATATTATATATGGTTTTAGCAAATCCTATGTGGATAACGGGTTTGGCTAACTCTATATGTCCAAAATGTCCAGGACATTCTCCAATTCTTCCTCCACAAGTTTTACAAACTAAACCGGGATCGATAACTCCTAATCTTGGATCCATTAATCCTCCTTCAATTGGATAACCATCTTCATCGTATGTATCTGGGGTTATTATTTTAGCAACTGACATTTGTCTAATGTAATCTGGAGACAATAATCCAAACATTATTTCTCCGAGTTCCTTTGGAATTTCGTATTTTTCCATGACAATCACCGAGATAAATGTGATTTTATTTTTAGATTAATTTAGACTAATTTTTAAATTATTTTAAATTTTTTATGATTAAAAAGATTAATAAAATGTGTAAATTAGTTAAAAAATCCATATCTTTTACTCTTTTTGATTTTCTTTTTCTATTCTTTCAATAAATTCTTTAAAATCCTCTAATTCAACTTTATCTTTAATTCTTAACTTTGGAAGGACACACATACTCTTTAATTCATCTAACAATAACTTGAATGCATAAGGAATTCTAACAAATGGAATTTTCTTAGAGTGATATAGATCCTCAATTTCACCACATATTGGACAGTATTTTATTCCTCTTCTATAGTCCAATATTGCAAAATCTCCACATTTTGAACATACACAAACATCGTAAGGATCTGATTCATCCATAAGTCTCTCTTTAAGTAACATGGCAGTTCCATGCCCTATTAAAACATCTCTTTCCATCTCTCCAAATCTTAAACCTCCCTCTCTTGCTCTACCTTCTGTTGGCTGTCTTGTTAATACTTGAACAGGTCCTCTACTTCTTGCGTGTATTTTTCCAGCTACTAAGTGGTGTAATTTTTGATAGTATGCTATTCCAATGTAAATTTCTACTTCAAATTTTTTTCCAGTTTTTCCATCATACATTACTTCTCTCCCATGATTTTTAAATCCTAAAGCCTCTAAAGCCTTTCTTAAATCCCACTCTTCCTCTCCACTGAATATTGTCCCATCTATCCTTCTTCCCTCTAAAGCCCCTACTTTACCTCCAAGCATCTCTAATAACTGCCCAACAGTCATTCTTGAAGGAATTGCGTGCGGATTAATTATAATGTCTGGAACTATCCCACTTTCTGTAAATGGTAAATCCTCCTGTGGAACTGTCAAACCCATAACTCCTTTCTGTCCATGTCTTGAAGCAAACTTATCTCCAAGTTCAGGAATTCTTAAATCTCTAACCTTAACTTTAACTAATCTATTTCCTTCTTTAGTTTCAGTCAATATTACTTTATCAACATACCCCTCTTCTCCATGTCTTACAACTACTGAAGAATCTCTTCTCTGTGGTTTTACTTGAATGGAAATTTCATGCTCTTCTAAGAATCTTGGTGGTGAAGTTTTTCCAACAATTACTTCTCCACTTTTTACATGAGACTCTACAGCGGCAATACCATCCTCTTCTAAGTTTTTATAAGCTTCCTCTGATCTGTAACCTCTAACATTTGAGTCTGGAATTTCAATTTTATCCATCTGCCCTCCTGGATACCTCCTTTCACATGCATCATAAGTTCTGAAAAACGTACTTCTTCCTAACCCTCTGTCAATCGCTGACTTATTAAATACTATAGCATCCTCCATGTTGTATCCTTCGTAACTCATAATAGCTACAACAAAATTCTGTCCTGCTGGTCTTTTGTCAAATCCTAAAATCTCCTGATGCTTAGTTCTAACAATAGGCACCTGTGGATAATGTAAATAATGCCCTCTTGTATCTAATCTCCATTTTATATTACTCATTGGAATACCTAATGACTGCTTACCCATTGCTGCAGCCATTGTAATTCTTGGAGCGGCATTATGCTCAGGATATGGAGCAACTCCAGCTCCAATACCCAATATTGTCAGAGGATCGATCTCTAAGTGAGTGTGTTTTTCAGTTAATTCATCTTCAGATATTGCTATATATGCATTTTCTTCTTCTTCAGCATCTAAATATTCAATAACTCCTTCTTTAACCAAATCTGAAAATGTAATTTCTCCTTTTCTTAATTTTTCAATATGTTCCTTTGTTAATTTTGGTTTTCCATTTTCTACAACAATTAGAGGTCTTACAATTCTTCCAGCATCCGTGTTTATATAGATATCATTATTTTCTTCATAATAAACAACAGTAGTATATTGTGGAACTAACCCCTTTCTTCGAGCCTCTCTAATACTATTAACCAACTCTTCTGGCTTGTCAGTAGTTCCTACCAACTTTCCATTAACATAAATATTAACATCTCTGGAAGCCAAGTTTTTCACCTAAGTTATATTATTATTTGCTTAAATTCTAAGTTCTAAGTAATAACTCAAATTTAATAAAATATTTGAATGGAAAAATTAATGAGATATAAAGAACTGATTTATTCACTGTATTGACACTTAATTCCGAAGGATTTTAACAGTTCTATAATTTTGCTATCATCTTCTTCTCTTGTTACTTTACACATTATAGCAAAGTTTTTAACTAAACCACAGTTTGGCCCTTCTGGAGTTTCTGATGGACAAATTTTACCCCAGTGAGTTCCATGTAATTCCCTTGCCTCAAAGTGTGGTTGTGATCTTGACAATGGAGAAACAATTCTTCTTAATTGAGAATTTGTTGCTAAGTAACTTGTCCTATCTAAGAGTTGGCTAACCCCAGTTTTTCCTCCAACCCAGGTTCCAGTAGCCATGGCATGGACAATTCTTTCAGTTAATATATCACTTCTTACAGCAGCTTGAATCGAAGGCTTCTTGTTTCTCAATGTTTGTCTCTCTAATTGATACTTTATATCCTTAACAAGTTGATTAAAGGCATATCTAAACAGATCTTCCATTAAATCTCCTGCTAACTTTGCTCTTTTATATGCATAATGGTCTTTATCATCCTCTACTCTATATCCAAAGTATAATTCTAAAGCTGATCTTGCCATAATTCCTAAGAATCTAATTTTCTTTGGAAAATCTTCCTTGGAAACTCCTAAATGAGGGAGTAAATAATTACATAAAACAGTTTCTGCTCTTTTTAATCTATACTCTTTTAACTGTCCAGGAGCAACCTTTTTTCCAATAAACTCTAAAGCATCTTTAGAGGTATTTATATTATATTCTTCTCTAATTTCTTGAATATTTAAAACGAGTTCCATGAAAAATCTTTCATCACCAACTGCCTCAATAATATCCTTATCAGACTCTGCTCCTAATGCTTTCATCAATATAACTAATGGTATCTGCCCTGGCAAACCTGGAAATGTAGCGTATAATAAACCATCTGGATGTCTCTCGACAGTACATAATGCCCTAAAACCATGTCTTGTTGAAAATACTTTAGCAACATCAATAAGTTTTCCACTTTTCTCTGATTTTTCACATAATATTCTATTTGGAATTAAATCTTCCTGAGTAATTAAAACTTTTTCAGTACCGTTAATAATAAAGTATCCAAAAGGGTCCTCTGGATCTTCTCCTAACTCTATAAGCTCCTCTCGAGATTTTCCATATAAATGACATATTTTAGATCCAAGCATTACTGGAAGTTCTCCAATATAAACCTCAACAGTCTCTTCCTCTCTTTCGTTCTCTCCTTCTCCAATAATTGGAGTCATTTCTAAGTATAGTGGAACAGAATAGGTTAAATCTCTAATCCTGGCTTCCATTGGGGTTGTAGGTCTTATAGAACCATCTGCCTCTTTAATTACTGGTTTTCCAATCCTAATTTTACCTAATTTAACCTTATACCCTCCAGGAATTTCAGTTTCTATATAACCAACTTCATTAATAATCTTTTGTAATCTATTTTCTACAAAATCGTTATAGGATTCTATTTGATGCTCAATTAAACTATGTTCTTTAAAATAGGCATCTACTAATTCTCTCATAATTGCCACCTATTTAAACAATCCTTTTAATAACCAATCTATATGCTATAGAGACCCCAGCAGTAGGACTTTTTCTAATTATTCTAACTACATCTCCTTCTTTAGCACCAATTTCTTGAATAACAGGATCGTCCTCATAAATTTTAGGTAATTGTTGAATTTTAATATTATATCTCTTTAAAATCTCTTCAACTTCTTCTTTTGGAACTATTTCATGCTTTGGAACTAATACATGGTCTGTTACTCTCAAGGTCATTCCTCCCTTAAAGTTTTATATATGAAATCTATAAAAGTAATTAACAATAGAATAAAATAGCGACTTAATAAAATAATTCTGATGCATCTTTGAAAATATTCCCTTCTAATATTTATTTTTTACTTTCATTAGAAAATGCAGATATTTTTTTACTTAAATATTTTTAATAACTGTTTTTCCTTTGCTTTAGATTTTATTTTAGTTCCCTTCTTTAAATGTTTAACGAACTCTTCTAACTCTTTTAAAAATTCATTCTCATCCTTAATTTTTCCATTTTCATCCACATACTTCTCGACAATTTTAACGATAGCACTTCCAACAATTGCCCCGTCAGCAATTTTACAGATCTCTTCAACATGCTCTCTCTTTGAAATACCAAATCCTACACAAACTGGAATTTTTGAATACTTTTTAACTCTTTTAATTAACTCTTTAGTTTCTTCAGATATTTTTTCTCTTGCTCCAGTAGTTCCAGTTACTGAAACAACATATACAAATCCACTGCACTTCTCTAAGATTTTCTTTAATCTATCATCTGGAGTTGTTGGTGCAACCAAAAATATTAAATCAACCTCATACTTTTTACAGTAATTGTATAAGCTATCTGCTTCCTCAATTGGTAAGTCAGGTACTATAATCCCTGCAATTCCAACCTCTTTACATTTTTTAACAAAATTTTCCTCACCCATTTTAAATATAATATTATAATAAGTTAAAAACACCTTTGGCGTGTTTGGAAACTTCTCATTCAATTTTTTAGCTAATTCAAATGCTTTTAAAGGATTCATCCCACTGTTTAAAGCTCTAACATCTGCTTTTTGTATTGTAATTCCATCTGCAACAGGATCAGAAAATGGTATTCCTATCTCAACAATATCTGCATGCTTACATATAACACTTAAAGCCTTTTCTGAAATCTCTAAGTTTGGATCTCCTCCAACATAAAACGCTATAAATGCTTTCTCTCTTTTATTTTTTAATTCCTCAAATTTCTCTGATATTTTCATAATATTTCCCTCAAAAATTTTTTAGATATCTTTACCTAATGCCTTAGCAACTGTTTGAACATCTTTATCTCCTCTACCAGATAAGTTTATAACCACAATATCATCTTTATCCAATTTATCTGCCAACTTCATAGCATATGCCAATGCATGAGAACTCTCTAATGCTGGCAAGATTCCCTCTAATCTACAAAGTATTTGAAATGCCTCCAATGCTTCATCATCTGTTACATACACTGGTTTAATTCTACCTTCATCTTTTAAAAATGAAAGTTCTGGACCAACCCCTGGATAATCTAAGCCAGCAGAGATACTATAACTCTCTTCAATCTGACCAAATTCATCTTCCTTAACATAAATCTTAGAGCCATGCAAAACTCCTACTTCTCCAGCACACAATGAAGCTCCATGCATTCCTGTCTCAATCCCCTTACCTCCAGCCTCAACAGCATATAACTCAATATCATCATCTAAAAACTCATAAAATGCTCCAATGGCATTACTTCCTCCTCCAACACAGGCAACAATAACATCTGGCAATCTTCCCTCTTTCTTTAATATCTGTTCTTTAATCTCTTTTCCAATAACTCTCTGAAACTCTCTAACCATCATTGGATATGGATGAGGACCTAAGGCTGAGCCAAGTAAATAATAGGTTGTTCTAACATTTGTAGTCCAATCTCTTAATGCCTCATTTACAGCATCTTTTAATGTCTGAGAACCTCCAAATACAGGAATTACTTTTGCTCCCATTAACTCCATTCTAAAAACATTTAACTTTTGCCTTTCAACATCTTTAGCTCCCATATATATAACACATTCTAATCCAAGTTTAGCACATGCCGCCGCTGTAGCAACTCCATGCTGTCCAGCACCAGTTTCAGCAATAACCCTCTTTTTACCCATTTTTTTAGCCAATAATGCTTGACCTAATGCATTGTTTATTTTATGTGCTCCTAAATGAGCTAAATCCTCTCTCTTTAAATAAACTTTACAGCCAAGCTCTTCACTAAATCTTTCAGCATAATATAATGGAGTAGGTCTTCCCACATAGTCCCTCAATAAAGCATAATACTCCTCTCTAAAGTTTCCTTCATTGTTTATCCAAAATCTTTTAAATGCTTCTTCTAATTCAGTTATAGCTGGAACTAATGTTTCTGGAACGAATTTACCACCATAGATTCCAAATTTTCCATTTTCATCTGGATACATGTCTTTATATTTCTTCAAGATTGTCACCTCGGAAATTACATAAACCTTAATAACTATAAAAATAAAGCGGGTTTAAACTTTAACTTAAATCTTAACATATATTTACTTTTTTATTTAGGTTTGTTTAGTAAAGTGTAAGAAAATCAATGAGTATATTTCAACAACCAATATATAGCAAAAATGGATTTTTATTGTATTTTTGATACATCTATTTCTTTAAAATTCATTGCTTAATAAATTCTATATTTATATTCAATGTAAATAATTAATATTTTTAATACATAATTTTAAAAATTTAATAGGTATTTATTAATTTTTAAAATATAGCTATCAAAATTTACAATAAGATTTATATAATATTTTAATAATATACTTTTAGAATTTTGAAAATAAAATTTTTTACCTTATACCTAATATCTATATAATTTTACAAAATATAGCAAAATTTATATATTAGTTTAGTTTAGTAAAGTTTAAATTAAAAATTATTTAATTTAATTAAGAATGTTGGGAGGGAAATTAAATGAAAATATCAATCTACGGGGCAGGAAATCAAAAACTCTATTTAGAAATATTAAATGTTTTAGAAAAATTTGGTGGAGAACCTCCCTACGGTGGAGCAAGAATGGCTATAGAGTTTGCTAAAGCTGGACATGATGTAGTTTTAGCGGAACCACATAAAGATATAATGAACAATGATTTATGGAAGACTGTTGAAGATGCAGGAGTTAGAGTTGTTAGTGATGATATAGAAGCAGCTAAGCATGGAGAAGTCCATATTTTATTTACACCGTTTGGAAAAATAACAATAAACATTGCAAAGAAGATTATTGAACATGTCCCTGAAAATGCTGTTATTTGTAATACTTGTACTCTTCCAACACCTGTTTTATATAGAACATTGGAAGGAATTTTAAGATTAAAGAGAAAAGATGTAGGAATTAGCTCAATGCACCCAACAGGAGTTCCAGGAACTCCAGGACAGAAATATTATACAATTGCTGGAAAAGCTTTGGAAGGTAGAGAGTATGCAACAGAAGAGCAAATAAATAAATTAGTTGAATTAGTTGAGAGTATAGGAAAAATCCCTTATGTAGCTCCTGCAGATGTAGTTCCAGCAGTCGCAGATATGGGCGCTTTAGTTACTGCAATTACCTTAGTTGGTGTTTTAGACTATTATAGAGTTGGAAAAACAATAATAAATGCTCCAAAGGATATGATAGAAAAGCAAATATTAGTTTCTCTTCAAACTATTGCTTCAATTATTGAAACTTCAGGAATCGAAGGTTTGATGAAGGTTTTAGATAAAGATGCTCTAATAACATCTGCAAAAAATATGCTAATTGATGAAAAGCAGAAAAATTTAAAGTTAGCTTTGAAGATTATCGAAGAGTTTGATAAATCAACTATTGGAGAGAAAGATGTTAATCAAACATATTTAGTAGCTCCTCAAGCTTTAATAAAAGAAGCCACATCATTAGTTGGAAAGAATGTAGTTGAGGGAATGATTAGAAGAAGCTCAAATAAGTTATTTGAATAGAATTTTAAATATCTATGAATAATGAACAATTTTATTATATTTATTTTTACAAAAACAAAAAATATAATGAATAAATGAATTGGGGGTATATTGTGTCCCTAAAATTTTCAATAGATGTACTTTCAAAATCCAATAGAAATTCCTTAGGTAGAGAGATAAATATTACGGTTTTTAGAATAATGAGGTTTATGGACTTAGAGAGGTATTTAGGTAGAGGGGCTCATGGAGTAATTTATGAATGTGGTAGAGAACTGGGAGAAAGTTTGAATCCTTCAACTATTGATGATGTAGTAAATTTTTGTGAAAAACATAAAATTGGAAAAGTTGAAATTATAAATAAAAGTCCTTTACAAATTAGAGTTTATGAGTGTATCTCTTGCTCTGGACTTCCAGAAGTTGGAGAACCATTATGTTGGTTTGAAGGAGGATTTATTGCAGGATGTTTAGAAAAAATATTAAACAAAAAGGTTAGAGCAAAAGAAACACATTGTGCAGGTTTAGGCGATGATTTTTGTCAATTTGAGATAAAAGTTTTATAAAATTATTTTCTAATTAAAGAAAATTTTAATAATTTTATAGTAAATTTTAAATATTGGTTTTTAAACATAACTTTTTTACATATAGTTAAATTCTCAAAATTTAGTATAGATAGTAGGAATCGAATTATTTAAAAAGTAAAAGAAAAAGAACTAAGCCGATATTTAAAAGATCCGTTCCCCATTTCCATAGCATATCATATAACAACTTAATTATACAAACCGATCTAAGGAAATGGGTTATCCTCAGCCCATAGCTTCATCGGGAATACCAATCTCTCTGCCATAGGTTCATTGGACTTCGGGCTGAACGGAGACAGCCCCTCAAATGAAATTTATAAGCATTTATAATAACCTCGAAGGCAGAGCCCTCTCATCGGTTAATTAGTAATATAATTAAATTAAGTATTGTGGTGCGTTACAGAAATTAAGAAACTGTTTCGAACCCTTATTAAATTAATTAAATTAAAAAATGATAACGCTCAGATGTCCCAGGTGTCATCATCAATCAGTGAAGTCAGCATTCATCATCGCGTTTAATTTTATTTATATTTTATTTCTGTATATAAAATATATGGTGTTTCCAAGAAGTATCTATAGTAATAATTCCACCTTGATACTCGCCATAATCGTCATTATAAGATTCTTCAATATTTCCTTCTATATCCAAATAAATTTTTTTAAGTTCATCAATATTTTCTCTCTTAGTTTTCCATAAACCTCTTTGATAAGCCTCCAACAATCTTCTTGAAATTTCTTCTAATGCATATATATTATGTTTTTCAAAAAACTTTCTATTTTTCTCATCTTTTACAAATGTATTAAATATCTCATCAAATACCCAACTATCTACTTCCTTAGTTGTAGCACTCCAACCATAAACTCTTCCTATTCTTTTAGCAATATCTCCAGCCCCTTTGTATCCATGCTTTTTCATTCCTTCAATCCACTTTGGATTTAGTAACTTTGTTAAAGTAACTCTCTCAAGTTCTTCTTTTAATGTTCTTATAGTAACATTTTTTGAATTTCTTGTATCTCCATAATAAGCTTTAATTTTTTTATTCCTCAAAACTCTTGCAGCGTTAGTTAATCCTCCATGAGTTCCAAAGTAGCAACAACATCCAAGTAAGTCATATTCATCAGTAACAACTTTATTAAATGTTAAATCAGCTGTTTTTAATAAACTTTTAAAAATTTCTGTAGATTTTTTACCATACACATTCTTTCCATAGGCATAAGAATTCCAATACACAAATACATCCTTTAAATCCTCAACATCTTCCCAAGCACTTGCATATACAGCATATTTAACTCCATTTCCATATGTTCCAGGAGGTGAGCAGAAAATTCTAAATGTTGCCTCTCTAAAAGATAACTTGTTATTTAATCCTTCAATGACATGTTTCTTTACAAAATTCATATTTAGTGGCTCATCTAACTTAGCTACTCTCATTATTGCTTCATCAATAAGCTCTATACAATTTGGAAACATATCCCTTATTATTCCACTAACTCTTATAGTGACATCAATCCTTGGTCTTTTTAATTCATCTAATGGGATTATTTCTAAATCAACAACTTTTCCTCCTTTATAAATGGGTCTAACTCCTAATAAATGTAATATCATTCCCATACATTCTCCGTCTGCCCACATTATGTCAGAAGCCATCCAATATAAAGCAATATTTTCAGGATATTTTCCTTCATCCTCTAAATATCTTTCAATTAATTTTTCAGCTAATAAAATCCCAACTCTATAGGCAGATTTTGTAGGAACTCTATATGGATCCAATGTGTAAAAATTCCTTCCTGTTGGTAGTATGTTATAATTACCTCTTGAAATTAATCCAGAAGCTCCAGGCTCTATATATCCTATGTCAATTCCTCTTAATAAGGATTTTATTTCGTCAGTTTTCTCAATTCTTTCATTTATTTCTTTAATTATTTCCTCTAATTTTTTATTTTCAATACTTTTTCCATTTAATACATTTTCAATTTTTTTCTTTAAATCTTTCTCTTTATATTCATATTCCAATATACTTTTTATGAATTCCACTCTTCTATCTCCTTCAGGAAGTTCTCCAAAGATGTGCATTCCATCATTGCATTTTGAGTTCTTTATCATTTCTAAGGTATCTCTTATTTCATCAAACAATTCTTTAAAGTTTTCATGAATTTTTCCTTCTTTTTCCATTTTTTTAATTTTTTCTTTTATTTTTACTAAGTTAGTTTTTTTCACTTCTTCAATAATTAAATGTTCTAATTGATGTTTTCTTGAAGTATCCATTCCCTTTAAATATTCTTCTATGTAGCTGTTTAAAGTTTCTAACTCTTCACTAAATGCATCTACCATAACTGTTTGTAAATGATCTACAATAGTAGCATAACTCCTTCTTTTTGCTATAGCCCCTTCTGGAGGATTATCTGAATTATAAATATAAAGGTGAGGAATATCTCCTATACAGATATCTGGGAAACATTCGTTAGATAAACCTACATTTTTTCCGGGGAGGAACTCTAATGTTCCATGAGTTCCTACGTGGATTATAATATCTCCAATGTCATTAAAGTATTTGTATGTGGCAATATATTGGTGAGTTGGTGGGCAATATGGGTCGTGCAAAATTTTACAAACTCTACCATCACACCTTGCCCCAGCACAGCCTCTCTTTGGTTGGACACAAACATAGACATTTCCAAACTTTAAGCCAGTTATAACTATCTTGTTTTTGCCATCCACTTTGTATATCATCCCTGCTGGAATATCTTTTCCATTTAAATCTCCCCAAGTCTCTAAAATCTTGTTTTTCACATTTTTAGGGAGTTTATTAAAGTCTTCATAATATTCTTCTTCATCCATTAAATATAAGTATCCTCCTTTTGAGATAATTTCCTCAACAGTAGTCCATCTAAACTCTGAAATTGTCTTCTTTTGTAAGATTAATTTAGATAAATCCTCTCCACTTTCAGGGATATTTTCTACATTATATCCTTCTTCTTTTAATTTTTTCATTATATTTACAACACTTTGAAGACTGTCCAAATGTGCGGCACTTCCTATTGTTGCCTCTACGGAGGCACAGGTATTGTTATGTAAAACAAATATAACTTTTCGATCTTTTTTAGGTTTATATTTCAATTTAATCCATCTTTTTATTCTCTTAACAACTTTTTCTATTCTTTCTTCAATTCCAAATTTTTTTTCAAAACCATTTTCATTTTCTGTAGTTCCAATTATAATTGGTTCTATAACTCCTTCAAATTCTGGTAAAGCAATAGTCCAACCAATATCTGCAGATAATCCTTGACTGTCATTTTTCCAATCCTCATAGCTTTTATAGTAACTCATTATTGGATGAAATACTGGAATATCTAATTTTTTAAGTATATCAACCCTAGAGATTTTATTTAAATCTCCTCCATCTTTTACAGTTCCCAATGGAAATGATAATAAGTTAATTAACGCATCTATTAAAGGTTTATCATCCTTAAAGAAGTATTTTAAAATGTTCTCTCCCCCATCTAATGCATTTAACTCTTCACACTTAGCTCCATAAGAAAATACTGAAATTACATTAAATTCCTCTTCTAATTTATCTAAAAGTTTGTTAATTACATCCATATCGTCATTAACTAAGTAATGCCTTGAAAATAAAACTCCTACTGTATATTTTTTATCAAAATTAACATCATCTAAGAATTCATCTAATTTCTCATAGATTTTTCCTTTATAGTAAATTCCTTGGAAGGGTTTCTTTATGACATCTTTATCTTCGCCCATTAAATACAAAATCATGTTTTTAAAGTTATCTAGACCACCATATGTTGTAAATAGATAACACTTAGCAGATTTTTCAGAATTCCAAAAACTTGGGTCTTGTGAAACAATTATAATGTTTTCATTTAATTTCTTTATTTTCTCTAAATCAATATCATCTGATGATGTTTTATATATAAAAACTAAATCAGAGTTTTTAACATCTTCTAAAAAGCTATTATCGATTGGATTTCTATTAGAATATATTTTATATTCAATATTATAACCCTCTTTTTTTAACTCATCCAATGCCTTTTTTAATATTGAGCAATAGGAGGCCCACATATAGAATGTGATTTTCATAATACCACCATAATAATAAGAGTTTATAATCACTACTATAGTGTTAATCTTTTATAGATTTTATTACTATTTATAATTTATCATTAAAAATCATGATAGATCTTATTAAAATAAAAATAATTAAAAATAAAAATTTAATAATTTAAAAAACAGATGCACCATCATTATTTGGTTTTGTTAAAATAACTTTTCCATACTTGTTTAATGTTTCTTTTACTCTATTCAGATTTTCATCTTCAACTATAGCTATATAACTCGGCCCAGTTCCTGACAAGCCAGATGTTAATGCCCCTGCTTCTAAGGCGTCTATTGCTATTTTTGTAGGAAAGTTTAACGCTGAAGCATATAAAATTCCATTTAAAAACAAAGCTTTGAAATAGTTTCCATTAATAGCTTCATTAAAGGCTATTTCAACATAATCTTTAATTAGTTTCATCCTATTGACATCCACATTCTTTTCAAAGTTTGGAACTAAAACTACAACATTTAAATCTTCTGGCATCTTGTCTCTTTTTAATATCTCTCTCTTTAAATTGTCAGTAATAGTTATTCCTCCATAGTATGAGGCTGTAGCGTCATCATAAGCCCCAGTAACAGTTAATTTTTCATCAAAACTAGATTTTATTCCTAAGTTTATTATTAACTCATCATCAATCTTTTCCCCTAAAGCGTCAAATGTTGCTAAGACAACAGCGTTAGATGTGGCTGAACTACTACTCAAACCTGATTTTATTGGAATTTCTGTCTTTGTCTCTACATATGCTGAATAATTTAAACCAAAATAGTCCAATGTATTTTTTACACATCTTATTATTAAATTTGGCTTAATCTTGGGATTATCTAATACTTTTCCTTCAATTTTATTTTTACCATCGTCTATTAACTTAACTCTTGCATAAACCTTTAAATTTAAACCAAAGGCTGAACCCTTACCAGTGGCTATAGCATTTATTATTGTCCCTGATGCTAATGCATAAGCATTTCCTTCCATAAATCTCTCCTCAGCTGTTGCTCCAATTCCATAAACCAACTCTATTTATCTTTGCCTCTCTTTCAATATCTATAAATTCTTTTTCTAATTCAAACTTACTTATATAAACTCTCGCATAGCCGTATTTTAAAAGTTCTTCATTAAAGTTAATATAATTACTACCATTTTTTATAAAAATATATGCCAAGTATCTTCCATACTTATCCTTTTTTGGAGCCTCATTATCAAAAACTACAATAACAGTTTTATTATCTAACATTTTCTTTGCAAAATCTGTTGCTTTATAGCCCCAAATTTTTAAGTATGTTGTATTAGATATAGGAGTTCCATTCAATAAAAAATATTCATATGGATTATTCTTTTTATGTGTCTCTGGTGTATCAACTCCCAATAATCTTATTTTATACAATCTTCCATTGGACTCTACATAAACAGTATCTCCATCAACTACTTTTACAACCTCTCCATAAAAATGTTCATGGCTATTTATAAAAGCCTCATTGCTATTATAACTATTATGATGACTGAAACATCCAGAAACTATAACAAAAAATATTAAAAATGGGATTAAAAAAGGGTATAATTTGGATTTCATAATATTCCACCAATTAATTTATAATTTATTTTTTATTTCCAAAAAGAGTGTTTATTATTGCATTTTTCATAACTTCAATATTTGGCTCAACTCCAGTCCATATTTTAAATGCAACAGCTCCTTGATAAATTAACATTCCTAAGCCGTTTATTGTTTTAGCCCCAACTTTCTTAGCCTCTTTTAATAGAGTAGTTTCTAATGGATTGTAAATTAAATCCATAACTACCATATCTGGCTTTATCTGATCAGCTTTAATTAGGGGTTCAACATCAACATTTGGATACATCCCCACTGGAGTGGCGTTAATTATAATATCAACATCACTAAAGTCATTATTTAAACTACTAAATTTAACTTCCTCACCAAATTTTTTATTTAGTTTCTCAGCAATCTCTTTTGCCAATTTTTCTGCCTTTTCTACCGTTCTATTTGCTATTATTATATTATTATCTTTTGCTAATTCAAATGCCACAGCCCTTGCCGCTCCTCCTGCTCCTAATATTAATATTGTCTTATCTTTAACTTTACCAATTTCTTCCTCTAAAGATAATCTTGCTCCAATGCCATCAGTATTATATCCAACTGCCTTATTATTCTCTATTTTTATTGTATTAACCGCCCCAATTAACTTAGCACTTTCATCTAATTCATCTAAATATTTAATAATTTCGACCTTATGAGGTATAGTTACATTAAATCCAACAATTCCTAATGCCTTAGCCCCATCTATTACATACTTTAATTTTTCTGGAAGAACATCAAATGCCAAATATACATAGTTCAATCCTTTATCTTTAAATGCTGCGTTATGCATTATTGGAGAAAAAGAATGTTCTACTGGATGTCCTATCAATCCAACAACTTTGGTTCTTGCATCTATCATAAATATCACTTAATATTTTTGTAAAATAAAAAGAATTAAATTATAAAAATTTTAAAATATCTATTTTTTAATTAATTTAATGACCTCTGCTACTTTTTTACCTAAGTTTCTTGCAGTTTCTAAGCCTATTTCATCTTTTTCACAATCTCTTGGGCTTTTTCCTACTCCTGTCCCTCCATAATGTGCTGTTGGGTCATTATCTCCAACGACAATCATTGAGTGAATTAAGAAGAAATTATGGATTTGTTGAATTGTTGTTTCTTGCCCACCATTTCTACTTGCTCCAACTGCTATAGCCCCCCCAACCTTATTTCTTAATTGGAAACCAATTCTTAAAGGTCTTGATCTATCCATTAACATTTTTAATTGAGCAGAAACTCCCCCAAAATAAACTGGTGAGCCGAGAATAATTCCATCAGCCTCTTTCATCTTTTCTAAGATTGGTTCAATGTCATCAATTATTTGACAATATCCTATCTCCTTACAAATGTTACAACCCAAACATGGATTTAATTCCTTTCCAGCCAATGATATAAACTCTGTTTCAATTCCTTCCTCAGCAATAGCATTTAAAGATTCTCTAACTAATAAACTTGTATTTCCGTCAGGTCTTGGACTTCCACTAATTCCTATAACTTTCATATTTTCACCTTATATTGTTATTTTTTTAGTTTTTTATTTAAAATTAAATTATAGTCCTCCTCTGGAATTACCCTCATAGCCTTACCCATTAAATGCCCACTCCATTTCTTTTTATTAGTAATGAACTTTAACTTTGGAATTAATTCTTTAAAGTTAATAGGTGGCTCAAAAACCTTAATTTCTTTAAGTTTAACTCTATATGGAAATTTCTCATTAGGATTTCTTGGAGTTGGTTTAAAAATTTTTGTAGAATCTTTATAAACCTCTGAAACTACTTCATAAATGCCTCTAATGTATGGAGGTTTATAATCTTTACCACTCCTCTGAATTTCATAAATAATTAACTTATCCCCAACTTTTACCTTATTTATTGTATTTTTATGTCTCTCTGCTACTCCCCATATCTTTTTCTCTTTTATTACCTTCCAGTTATCTTCATTCGTTATACATAGCCAGTATGTCATAATTTCCCCCAGGTATTTTAAAGTATTTTTTCAATATTATTATTAAAATCCATCACCCAAATTTCTGGTTCATAAGATATTTTGTTTAAATCTTTAATTTCAGATAATACATCTTTTGGGAAATTCTCTGGATTAGATAATATATTATTAGTTTTATCTAATATTAAAAGTATTGGTTTAGTATTATAACTCTTAGCATTTCTTAAATGTCCTCCTATATCGTCTCTTGCCCATTTTATATAATACTCTAATTGCTTTGGTGCTCTTTTTATGTCATCTAAATTGTTATTCTTAACATATTTTAACTCAATTATTCTATATAAAATATCATCACAATCTGCCTTTTCAATAGTTAAAATATCTATTTTTTGCATTCCTGCACCCGCAAAAACTTCGTTACCTATCCAAGCTATATTTTTTCCAAATATTTCCGGATAATACTTATTATTCTCTATCTTCAATTCCTGCATAATATATGCTTGAAAAGCTGTTTCACTATTAATATCTCTTTTATTAAAGTTTAACCTAAAACTCTCTCCATGATTATAATATTTTTTATCTCCACATATTATTCTAAAGTTTTGATTATCAAAATCATATCCATCCTTACAGGTTATTATATTTCCATTATTTTCATCTTTAATCATATTTAACAATCTCTCAACTTCCCAAGGAAATAACATTGTATTTCCTCTTTTTCCTTTCATTTTTCTGTAAATAAGCATCCATAACAGTTCCCTTGAATATATTGGTAATTTATCTAATGCAATAAATTCCAAAACTCCTTCCGAGTAAATTTTATATGGCTCAATATCTTTTCTATATATTAATTTTTTTGGTAAATTTGGTTTTTTCGCATCTTCCCCTTTTAAATGATAAACCTTATTATCCTTAGATTTAAAGATACCAAAAAATCTCCCTTTTTTATTTTCACTCCCCTCAATATAAAAAAATATATAATCTCCCTCTTTAACTCTAAGCATGTCTGCTAACAATGAAATATTACTATCTCTATCTCCCGCTCCTGTCCCAACAAATTGATATTTCAAATGAATAGGAAGAGTATTCTCATTAACCACAAATACATGTCCTCTAATCATTTTTCCACCTTTTGAAAAATAAATATGTATTCATGTTTAAATACATAAAATCCTCCAACTAATGCCCTATATCTCCAAAGTTCTTTTTGATTCCTTTTCCCTTTCGTCTCTTCAAAGTTTTTAACGACAATACTCTTTAACTTATATCCTCTTTTTAACACTGCATCCATGCAATAAAATCCTAAAGGTATCCACTCTCCATTTGAATATTTATCTCCAATAACCAACACTAAAAATCTACCATCATCTAATATATTGTAAGTATTATCAACAACTTCTTCAAACATCTTTAAAAAGTCTTTAACAGTTTTAGCATTTGACAAATCTCTTTCATCATCACTAAACTTAATAATATCATGATATGGAGGATGCATAATCAATAATTGGCAGGATTTAAAGCCAAATTTTTTTAATATTTCTTCAAAATCAATTTCTCTACTATCTCCAACAACTACTTCTGTAATTACATTGTATGGATTCGCCTCCTTATTTATTAATTCCTTAGCTTTTTCTGCCACTTCTTTATTTAATTCTATCCCAATCCCATGCCTTCCTAATCTTCTACACTCTATTAGCGTTGTTCCACTCCCTAAAAAAGTATCTACAACTAAATCGTATTTCTTTGTATATCTAAGCATCATTTGTCTTGGAATTTGTGGAATAAAATTTCCATGATACCATGCTTTATGAACTCCTGAATTGTCCCTTCTATCTATAATCCACAAACTATCCGTTATTATTTCCGTATATTCTTCCCATCTGTTTAAGTTAATCTCATTTATTCCAGTTGTTTTTATTTCTGTTAGCCCTTTTATTATCTTTTTTAAATAATGTTTTACCCTCTCAACTGATTTTGATTTTTCTGCATGTGTAATATTTTTTATAAGCCACTCTCTACTAACTTCATAAACTCCATTTTTAAAAAACTCTTCAGAATTCGTTAATTTGTATTTTATCACCTTAATTCTATTTTTTAATATGTTTATATTATCTTCTTTAAGTAAATTATCAATTTCTGAAATAAAATTTTCATTTAGTTTAATAATATTCATAAATTTCACCATATAAATTTTAAAAAGATTTTATATCATTTTAAATTTGTAAAATTAAGAAAAATTAAGAAGAATAATTATTTTTTTAGTTTTTTATTTATTATTTATTTTCAATTATCTTTACATAAAATTTTCTCAATCTTGGTCCGTCAAATTCAGCAAAAAATATTCCCTGCCAAGTGCCAAGTAAAGGTTTTCCATCTTTAATAATAATAGTTTGAGAACATCCAATTAAAGAGCTTTTTATATGAGCGTCAGAATTTCCCTCTAAATGGGTAAAGTCCATATCTTTAGGAACTAACTTAGAGAGAAAGTTTATTATATCATCCTTAACAGATGGGTCGGCATTTTCATTTATCGTTATTCCAGCGGTTGTGTGAGGAACATATATTACAGCAATTCCATTCTTAACCTTTGATTCAGATATTGCTGAGATTACATAAGAGGTTATATCTACAAACTCTTTTCTTTTGTTAGTTTTTATTTGATACTCAAATAGCATAGTATTCACCAAAAACTCTTATATGATAATTATATGATATAAGAATGTAAGATATTAAAAATTTTTATCTATGGTTAAATTGTTTGGTGATACTATTATAACAATCGTATATTTAATTTTAGGAGTACTATGTGGAATTATTACAGGATTATTTCCAGGGATTCATCCAAATAACATTGCAATTTTATCATCCTTACTTATTCCATATTTTGGTGTTAATAACTATATTCCATTTTTAATTGGTTTAGTTATTACACACTATTTCATGAACTTTATACCATCTGCATTTTTAGGAGTTCCTGATGATGAAACAGCAGTTTCAGTTTTACCAATGCATAGATTAACATTATCAGGCAATGGATATGAAGGAGTTATATTGGCAGGATTTGGTAGTTATTTAGGAATAATATTTTCAATTATTATATGTTTATTTTTAATTTTATTAAATTTTGATGTTTTATCCTTTTATTCTTCAATAAAATTCTTTATTCCAATTATGTTAATCTTATTTATCATTTATCAAATATTAACATCTAAATCAATATGGGAAATCTTAGTTATATTTTTATCAGGCATTTTTGGAATTGCAGTTTTATATTGCAGTCCAGCATATTACATAACTCTAAATGCAATATTTACAGGAATGTTTGGGATTCCATTACTTATAAACAATTTAAGATTAAAAAAATGCAACATTAAAAGTCAAATAATAACTTTTCCAGAATTTAAACTTAAATATTTGAAATCATCATTTTTTGCATCAACTGTTGGATTTTTTAGAATATTTCTGCCAGGAGTTAGCGGAGCACAGATAAACTATATTTTAAGTAAAATTTTAAAGGAAGAAAAAGATTTAAAAAACTTTATTGTATCTCAGGGAAGTATTATATTGGCAAATGAGGCTTTTTCCTTACTGGCTATAACCTTTATAGGAATAGGAAGGAGTGGTATAGCAAGAGTTATCCAACAGATAAAGCCAGATGTTGATATAAACCTATTATTATTTTCTATTTTAATTAGTTCTACGATGGCGTTAATTATCTTAGTGATTTTATCAAAATATGTCCTTATTTTTATTAAAAAGGTTAGTTTAAAATATCTGTCCTTATTTTTTATTGTATTTTGTTCATTAATTATTGTCGTTGGAAGCTATAACCTTTATTTATTCTATCACATTATTGTATATATAACAGCAATATGCATAGGATTAATAACATTTAATAGTAAATCAAAACCCTCGTATATGATGAATGTTTTAATATTCCCCACAGTATTATATTTCCTTCATTAAGTAATAAATAGGGTGATTAGATTATGAAACTTACATTTAATTTAAAGGGAAAATTAATTTTTAGTAAAGAGTTGGATGAAGATGCAAAAAAAGCAGTGGAAGAGATTTTAAAAAATGCTGACCAAATATTTTTAAAAGGAGTTCCTAAGGGAAAAGAGGATGAGGCGTCAAAAATTATAAACTATGAATTTGAGGGGAATACTTTAAAGTTAAATATTGTCTCTGGAAGATATACAAGGGCACACGAGGGATTAATTAGACTAAAAAAACCTATTGCAGAAAAATTAGGAAGAAACTTTAAAATTGGAGTTAGAAGAATTGAAATTGATGATTATATAATAACAATTGAAACAGAAGATGATAAAGCTAAAAAATTAGAGGGCATTAAAGTCCCAGAGTGTGAGACAAAGGTTGAAGGGAATAAAATTATATTGACATTTAAAAATATTGATGAGAGTGAATTAAAGAGAAATATTATAGATAGAGCTATAAAATTTGTAAAATCTGAGTTGGAAAAGGAGGAGGATTTAACATTTAAAGTTTGTAAAATACCACCTGGAACTATAGTTAAAGAATACAAAGCAAAGAGAAAAATAACTTTTGATAAAGATCCTACAGAAGTTGCTGAGAAATTAGGTTGGGTTAAAAAATTCCCCGGAAGAGGTCAGTGGTTTTATACCCCACCAATAACAGCATTGTTTAGGACATTTGAAGATTTAATAGTTAATGAAATTGTGAAAAAAATTGGCTTTGAAGAATGTCTATTCCCTAAATTAATTCCTTTGGAAATTATGTATAAAATGAGATACTTAGAAGGATTGCCAGAGGGAATGTATTATGTTTGTCCTCCAAAGAGAGAGCCAGAACTTTTCAACGAATTTGTAAATGAGATGATGATTAAAAAGGAAATTCCAAAAGAAAAATTAAAATCACTACTTAGAGACCCAGGCTATGTTTTAGCTCCTGCTCAGTGTGAGCCATTTTATCAATTCTTTGAGGGTGAGATTATAGATGTAGATAAGCCAATAATGTTCTTTGATAGAAGTGGATGGACATACAGATGGGAAGGAGGAGGAGCAAAGGGATTAGATAGGGTTAATGAATTTTTAAGGATAGAATGTGTTTGGATTGGAAGTCCTGAATTTGTTGAGGAAATTAGGGACAAAACATTGAGATATGCTGAGGAATTGGCAGAAAAACTTGATTTAGAGTATTGGACTGAGGTTGGAGATGATCCATTTTACTTAGAAGGTAGAAAAAAGGAAGAGAGAGGAATAGAGTTTCCAGAAGTTCCCAAGTATGAGATGAGAGTACTCCTACCTCATATAAAAGATGAGAGAAAAGGAGTTGCTGTTACATCAGCAAATGTTCATGGAACGCACTTCGTTGAAGGATTTAGAATTAAGGATTATAAGGGGAGGAAGGTTTGGACAGGTTGTACTGGATATGGAATAACAAGGTGGGTTGTTGGTTATATAGCTCAATATGGATTTGATTTTGATGATTGGCATCCAATAATAAAGAAAAAGATAAAAAAATTGCCTAAAGTTCCAAAATTAATAACATGGCCTAAAAAAGATGAATAAACTTTTTTACATTTTTTAACTGTTTGGTGATAAAATGGAATTCTACTAACCATACAAGTTTGTTTAATATTTCCTACTATATAGGTGAAACTATGAGATTTTTCGATAGAGAAAAAGAACTCAACTATCTAAAAACCTACTGTCAATTAGAGCCGAATTCCATATTATTCGTTTATGGACCAAAATCATCAGGTAAAACTAGAGTAATGCTCAAAGTTATAGAAGAACTAAACAAAAAGGATGATATAGTATTTTTCTATTATGACTTAAGAAGGTATGCCACTCCTACAAAGGAAGAGTTTTTAAAAATATTTTTTGAAAAAGGAGATAAGAAATATCTTTTAAATAAATTTGACTTTAATAATTTATCTTTAAATGATGTTTTTGACAAAATCTATGAAAGCATTGAAACTGTTATTAAAGAAGGTAAAAAACCTGTTTTAATAATTGATGAATTGCAGAAGTTGAAAAATATCTATTTTAATGGAGGAAAGTCCCTACTAAATGAGCTATTCAATTTATTTGTTCATTTAACAAAAGTTAGGCATTTATGTCATGTTATCTGCCTAACTTCTGATACTTTATTTATTGAAGAGATTTATAAGAACTCTACATTAGAAAACGCTGCAAAATATTATCTAATCGATTGGCTAAATAAAAAAAATATTAAGAAGATTTTAAAAGAAGAAGGCTTTAGTGAGGATGAAACAAAATATGCATCAAAATTTATATCATTACCTTATGAAATAGTTGATTTAATCGAAAACAAAAAATTGGGCTTGTCAGTTGAAGAAACAATAAATCAGTGGATTAATATAGATGTGGATAAGATAAAATATTTAATAGATACTTCCGATTTAAATGAAGAAGAGATTTATAGTGTTCTTTCTAAGTTTAAGGATAAAATAAAAATTAACTATAAAACAGATGTAAAAAAAGAGGAAACGAAATATATAAAATTTTTAATTGAGAATGAGATTTTGTTTTATGATGTTATTAATGGGATAATTAAGCCGACATCAATAAAAAAATGGTATGCCATAAAAGAAATTTTAAAAAAGTAGGTGATTTAATGATAATTAAAAAAATAAAAATGGATATTTCTCCATTAGATGTTTATGAGCATATTAGAGGAGAGAATACTTTTTTATTAGAATCTGCCGAAGGAGTTCCAAAGGTTGCGAGATATTCAATATTAGGAAAAGCTGAAGGAAAAGTAATATTTAAAAATAATAGGTTAAAAGTTAAAAGCTTTACAGAATTTGGAGATAAAGCTAAAGATTTAGAAGGGAAATACGATTGCCCATTAGATGCCTTAAGAGATGTTAGAAATCAATATCTCAAATATATAAATATAGGGAACATTGAGCCAATACCAAGATTTAAGGGAGGTTTGGTGGGATATATAAGTTATGATATTATCAGATATTGGATTGATTTATCTAATATTAATCCAAAGCCAATTAATGATTTAAAATTCCCAGATGCAGAGTTTTTTATTGTTAAAGACTTTATTTCATTTGATTTAAAAGAGAAAGTAATTAATTTAATAGCAGAAGATGAAGAAAGAATTAAAGAACTTGA
The DNA here is from genome assembly GCA_902827205.1 of Methanocaldococcus lauensis. Taxonomy (GTDB): domain Archaea; phylum AGJL01; class Methanococci; order Methanococcales; family Methanocaldococcaceae; genus Methanocaldococcus; species Methanocaldococcus lauensis. The sequence continues at coordinate 1,097,448 of LR792634.1, forward strand.
AAAAATTGTGGAGAATGCAAAAATTAATAATGATGAGAAAAAAAAAGAAAAAATTATAGAAAATAAAGAATTAAAAATAAAATCTAATATGAGTAAGGAGGAATTTATTGAGGCAGTTAAAAAAGCTAAAGAATATATTTTTGCAGGAGATATATTCCAGGTAGTTTTATCAAGAAGAATTGAAATTGATTTAAATGATTTAAATCACCTAAAAATTTACAAAAAAGTTAGAGAGATTAATCCCTCTCCATATATGTATTATTTGGACTTTGGAGATAGAAAAATTATTGGCTCCTCACCAGAAATTTTAGTAAGAACTGATATGGTAAATGGAAAGAGGTTAGTTGTAACAAGACCTATAGCGGGAACTATCGGAAGAGGAAAAACTGAAGAAGAAGACAAAAAATTAGAAGAACAATTATTAAATGATGAAAAAGAGAGAGCTGAACACGTTATGCTTGTAGATTTAGCAAGGAATGATATTGGAAAGATATCAAAATTTGGAACGGTTAAAGTTACTGATTTTATGGTAATAGAAAAATACTCTCATGTTCAGCATATAGTAAGTAATGTTGTTGGAGAGTTGAAAGATAACTATGACTCTTTCTTAGCTGTAAAAGCTACTTTCCCAGCGGGAACTTTAAGTGGAGCTCCAAAAGTTAGGGCTATGGAAATCATTGAAGAGTTGGAAAAAACTTATAGAGGCCCTTATGGAGGAGGAGTTGGATACTTTGGTTGGGATGACTTGATGGATATGGCGATAACAATAAGAACCTTTGTAATATCAAAAAATAATGGATATATACAAGTAGGTTGTGGAATTGTAGCAGATTCTATTCCAGAAAAAGAATGGGATGAAACTGAAAAGAAAGGAATGGCCAATGTTAAAACAATTGAGAACTTAATTAAAGGATAAAACATATATTGGAGAGGGCTAAAAATGTATATTAAAAAACCTTCAGTTGCCTTAGCATACGAATATTTAGTTAAAGAAATATTAAAAAATGGGAATGTAATAATAACGGAGGATGGGCAGAGATGTAAGGAGATATTAAATGTTTTAGTTGAAATAACCAATCCAAAATTAAAAACAATAAGTAGTAAATATCCATTTGGAAAAAAGGCAATCGAAAGTTATACTAAACAGTTATTATACGGTTCTGAAAGTGAAGGTGAATTCGTTTATAACTATTACGAGAGGATTAGAGAATATCCAAGTTACGATAAAAAATTAAAAAATGACCAAATTGACTATGTTATAAAAAAACTTAATAGTAATCCAACATCAAGAAGATGCGTTATATCATTATGGAATCCATTTATTGACCAAAAAGTTAAAGATGTACCTTGTCTAAATCATATAACTTTCACTAAAAGAAAAAATAATCTATATATGACCGTGGTTTTTAGAAGTAATGATATATTATTAGCTTTTCACTCAAATGCTTTAGGATTAATAAAATTAGGGGAACTTGTTGCTGAAAAAACTAATTCAGAATTAAAAAGATATGCTCATTTTATAGTTAATGCCCACATCTACATAGATAGAGATAAAACTGAGATTGAAAAATACTTTCCAGAATGTTTGAAATATATTTAATCTTTTTTACCTTCAACTTTTTCAACAATTCTTTTAACTATTTTTTTAAACTCCTCACTTGCCTTACAGTCAAGTAGAACCATAGGAATTCCTTTATCACTCGCCTCTCTTGCTTTAATGTCTAAAGGAATTCTACCTAAAAACTCAACTCCAAATTCTTTAGCCGCTTTTTCTCCTCCTCCCTTACCAAATATATCAACAACTTTATTACAGTAAGGACAAACAAATCCACTCATATTTTCTATAACCCCAATAATTGGTATATTTAACATCTTAGCCATAGTTATTGATTTTTTAACATCTAACAAAGCTACATCTTCTGGGGTGGTAACAATTATAGCTCCATCAATATCTGGAATTGATTGCATAATTGTTAATTGCTCATCTCCAGTCCCTGGAGGAGTATCAATTAATAAGTAATCAAGTTCTCCCCAAACAACATCTGCTAAAAACTGTCTAATAGCCCCACTAACTTTTGGACCTCTCCAAATAACTGGAGTTTTATCATCTGGAAGTAGATAACCAATTGACATCGTCTTTATTCCATCTTTGGTGGTTATTGGAAATATCCCTGCTGGACCCGCCATTGGCTGAACATTTTCAACTCCAAGCATCTTTGGGATATTTGGTCCGTGAATATCAGCATCTAAGACTCCAACCTTTTTGCCCATTAAGTTTAATGCCGCCGCCAAATTAACGGTTACAGTAGATTTTCCAACTCCTCCCTTACCACTTAAAATAACTATTTTATGCTTTATTTTTTTCATATTTTCTCTAATTTTTGCATCTTGTTGAGCAAGGAGTTTTTTTGTATCTGGGCAAGAATCTTTTAACTGGCATGATTCACATTTTCCTTCACATTCTACCATATTATCACCAATTTTTCTCAATTGTGTAAAAATAAATCTGCGGATAATTTAATGGTTAAGTGATTATCTATAGTCCATTTATTTATACCTTATGTTATAAATTGAATTACAATATAAAAAGTAATTTAAAGTAAAAATAATCTAAAAATAAAAATCTTAAAAATTAAAAAATTAAAATAAAAAATTGAATTTTATTCATCCTTTGCTATTAACTTACCAGCATCTGGTCCAGATTTTAAATTATATATTTCAGTTATTTTTATAACTACTGCTCCTTTTGGTTTTAATTCAGGTTTTAATGCTTTATCTACTTCTTCAGCGATTTTTAAATATTCTCCCTCAGTGTAATACTCAGCCTTTCCCTTATATTGATATGGAACATCTTTACAGTTTGCAGTTGTTAATGCAACATTAGGATTTTCTAAGATATTTTTCAGAGTTTTGTTCATATAGTTATCTGCGATTAATACAATTCCCTTTTCAGCATCTAAAACCTTTACAGCCCTAATTGCTGAAACATTAGGAATTCCATCCTTTGAACTTGTGGCTAAAAATACTATCTCATTCTCTAAGGATTTTACCATATCTTCACTTAGTTTTACCATAATATCACCCAATTTAATTTTTTTAGTATTTAATTTTTCTCTTCTTCTAACTTTAATATTGCCTCGGCAATGTCTCCATTACATTCTTCCAATGCCTTTTTAGCCAATTCTTTTGAAACATTGCATTGATTGGCAACTAATTCTATATCCTCCTCAGTAATTTCTATCTTTACTTCTTCCTCCTCTATATTTTCTTTCTTAACTTTTTTTGGCTTTCCAGTAATTGAGTATGTTTTAACCCCTAAAATATCCATAACCTGAACCTTTGGCTCATCAAAAACCCACTCTTCATCATCAAATACAAATATAACTTTTTTTGGGTTTAAATCTTCTGTCTCCATTCCAAAATCTTTCATCATTTTTTGCATTTTTTTTAACATTCTCGGATTTACTCTTCCTGGAAACATTTTTTCACCAGACTTCTTAATCTTACTAATTTACTAATCTTAATCAATAATCATTTATAATCTTATTGCTCCCACTATAAATGACAGTAGAACTATGTTCATTATAATTTTTAAAAATTTTGAAATCTTTGCAGAGTTATCTTTATTAGGATTTTTTAGTAATAAGAAAATTGAAAGTATGAATAAAATATCACACATAGTTATTAAAATTAGGTAATATATTCCAAAAATTTTAAATATATAGGGTAGAGGACTTAAAATAACAGATAATAGTATCAACATAGAGGCAAAGTATAAAGATTTTTTACCATACTTTATTGGTAAAGATATAACTCCCTCTTTTTTATCTCCTTCCATATCTTCAAAATCTTTAATAATCTCTCTACCCCAAATTGCAAACATAGAGCATAAGAACAAAATAATAACTGGAATTATATTTTTTCCTGCAACTCCACCAAATAGAAATACTGAGCCAGTTAAATAACCTATAATAAAGTTTCCAATTAACTTATATCTTTTATATTTTTTTGCATACAGATATAAAAAAGTAGCATTAATTAAGGCAATAATTAACCCATAGATATTTATAAATACAGATAAGATTAAACCAACAATTAATAAAACGAATGAAAATGTTTTTGCCTCTTTTAATTTAACTCTTCCAGATGGCAATGGGCGAGAAGGTTTATTTATCTTATCAATTTCTATGTCAAATATATCGTTTATTACATTTCCATAAGCACAAATAAGAAATACTACTAAGAATACTAAAATTGATATTTTTAAATCTATAAAACAATTGGATGAGATTAAATAACCAATAAATCCTCCAATACCAGCAGTTATGCAATTCTTAACTCTCATTAACTCAAAATAATCTTTTAATTTTTTCATAAACATCCCTTTTTTATAAATTCTTAAATGTTAAAATATACTTACAAAAACTATTTATATAACCTTTACAAGAAGTTATAGAAAGGTTAAGGAGTTGATTATCTTGATTAAAAAAGGAGATTATGTAAAAGTTGACTACATTTTAGTCGTAGATGGGAAAGTAATTGATACATCAATTGAAGACGTAGCAAAAGAAAATGGAATATACTCACCAGAAAGAGAATACGAACCATTAGGTTTTATAGTTGGCGAAGGAAATTTAATTGAAGGTTTTGAAGAGGCAGTTTTAAATATGGAAGAGGGTGAAGAAAAAACTGTTACAATTCCTCCTGAAAAAGGTTATGGATTTAGAGATGAGAGATTAATCCAAGAAATTCCTAAGGAGATGTTTGACACTGCTGATTTTGAGCCAGAAGAAGGAATGTTAATTTTAGCAAATGGAGTTCCTGCAAAGATAATAAAAGTTACTGACGATACAGTTGTCTTGGATTTCAATCATGAACTGGCTGGGAAAGAATTAACATTTACAATAAAAGTGTGTGAAGTAAATCCAAGTGAAGAATAGATTTTTTATTTTTAATTAAATCTTATCATTAAAATTTAAAAATTTCTTTTTTATTTCTGTTTATAAATTATTTTTGGTATTTTTTTGTAGTTTAATCTATATAATTTTTTAAATTTTGCATCTATAAAATATATATAGGATTTCAATTTTATCATTTTTAATAATTTGATTGACTCAATTTTTGGTGATTATATGAAAGGTTCAGAAGCAATTATAAAAGCATTGGAAGCAGAAGGTGTTAAGATTATATTTGGTTATCCAGGAGGAGCAATGTTACCTTTTTACGATGCACTATATGATAGTGACTTAGTTCATATACTCACAAGACATGAACAGGCTGCAGCACATGCAGCAGATGGATTTGCAAGAGCGAGCGGAGAGCCAGGAGTTTGTGTTTCTACATCTGGACCAGGGGCTACTAACTTAGTTACTGGAATAGCTACAGCTTATGCAGATTCTTCTCCAGTTATTGCTTTAACAGGACAGGTTCCAACCAAATTAATAGGTAATGATGCATTTCAAGAAATTGACGCTCTTGGCTTATTTATGCCTATAACAAAACATAATTTCCAAATAAAAAAGACAGAAGAAATTCCTGAAATTTTTAGATCAGCCTTTGAAATTGCCACAACTGGGAGGCCTGGACCAGTTCATATAGACATTCCTAAGGATATTCAAGATGGAGAAATTGATATTGAAAAATATCCAATTCCAGCAAAGGTTGATTTACCAGGATATAAACCAAAAACTGTTGGGCATCCCTTACAGATAAAAAAAGCGGCAAAGTTAATAGCAGAGGCAGAAAAACCAGTAATATTAGCAGGAGGAGGAGTTATAATTAGTGGGGCATCAGAAGAGTTAATTAAATTATCTGAGTTTGTTAAAATTCCAGTTTGTACAACTTTAATGGGTAAAGGTAGTTTTCCAGAAGATCATCCTCTATCCTTGGGAATGGTTGGAATGCATGGAACCAAAGCTGCAAATTATGCAGTTACAGAATGTGATGTCTTAATAGCAATTGGATGTAGATTTTCCGATAGAGTTACTGGAGATGTCAGACACTTTGCCCCAGAGGCTAAAATAATACATATAGATATAGATCCAGCAGAAATTGGAAAGAATGTTAGGGCAGATATTCCAATAGTTGGAGATGCCAAAAATATATTAAGAGATTTATTAATAGTATTAACAACTTTAGAGATAAAGAGTAAAGAGGATTGGTTAGAGAGAATTTTTGAATTAAAAAAGATGTCTATTCCTATGATGGACTTTGATGATAAGCCAATAAAGCCACAAAGATTTGTTAAAGATTTAATGGAAGTTTTACAGGAGATAGATTCAAAATTAAAAAATACTATTGTTACTACTGATGTAGGACAAAATCAAATGTGGATGGCTCATTTCTTTAAAACAAAAATGCCAAGAAGTTTCTTAGCCTCTGGTGGTTTGGGAACTATGGGCTTTGGATTTCCTGCGGCAGTAGGGGCTAAGGTTGCTAAGCCATATGCTAATGTTATCTCTATTACTGGAGATGGCGGCTTCTTAATGAATTCACAAGAGTTGGCAACAATTAAAGAATATAACATTCCAGTAGTTATTTGCATATTTGACAATAGAACATTGGGTATGGTCTATCAATGGCAGAATTTATACTATGGACAGAGACAGAGTGAGGTACATTTAGGAGAGAGTCCTGATTTTGTTAAGTTGGCTGAGAGTTATGGTGTTAAAGCAGATAGAATTACAAGTCCAGATGAAATTAAAGAAAAATTAAAAGAGGCTATATTGAGCAATGAGCCATATCTCTTAGATGTTGTTATAGATCCTGCTGAGGCTTTACCAATGGTTCCTCCTGGAGGGAAATTGACAAATATAGTCCAACCAATTAGAGTGGAGCCAAAGATTAAAAGAGCTGCATTTGAAGAGATTAAAAAAATAAGAGAAATCGCTACAATTAGAGAGTATTAAGTAGGGTTTTATTATTGAAATTTTTGTATAAAGATGAATAAATATAATATTCTGGAGGGATGTTAATGAGAGTAGATTTTATTCAGGGTAATCATGCATGTGCATTAGGTGCTATAAAGGCAGGGTGTAGATTTTTTGCTGGCTATCCTATAACACCATCTACTGAGATAGCAGAGATAATGGCAAGAGAGTTGCCAAAAGTTGGGGGCTATTATGTTCAAATGGAGGATGAACTTGGAAGTATTGCAGCAGTTATCGGAGCAAGTTGGGGTGGTTTAAAGGCAATGACTGCCACTTCTGGACCAGGATTTAGTTTAATGCAGGAAAATATTGGATTTGGATACATGACAGAAACGCCTTGTGTTATAGTTAATATTCAAAGAGGAGGGCCTTCTACAGGACAGCCAACAATGGCAAGTCAAGGAGATATGATGCAGTGTAGATGGGGTAGTCATGGAGATTATGAAGTTATTGCATTAGCCCCAAGCTCAGTTCAAGAAATGTATGATTTTACTATAATTGCCTTTAACTATGCTGAAAAATATAGAATTCCTGTATTTGTTATGGCGGATGAAATTGTTGGACACATGAGAGAAAAAGTTATATTACACGATAATTTTGAAATTATTAATAGAGAAAAACCTAAAGAAAAACCTTTAAAGATAGTATATCCTTTTGATAAATTAATTCCAGAAATGCCAGTATTTGGAGAAGGATATAATATTCATATAACTGGATTAACTCACGATGAGAGAGGTTACCCAGATGTTTCTCCAGAAACTCATGATAAATTGGTTAGAAGGTTAGTAAATAAAATAAGAAAAAATAAGGATGATATAATTAAATGGGAAGGAAATAATTTAGATGCTGAAATAATGTTTGTTTGTTATGGAACCCCTTCAAGAACTGTAAAACATACTGTAAATAAATTAAGAAATGAAGGAGTTGATGTAGGATATGTAAGGTTGATAACTGTCTATCCATTCCCAGATGAGTTGTTGAAAAAGTTAAAGGCAAAAAAGGTTATAGTTCCAGAGATGAACTTAGGGCAGATATATTATGAAGTTGAAAGAGTTTGTAAAAAGGCAGATGAAGTAATTTTAGTTGATAAAATTGGTGGAGAGTTGCATAGACCAGAAGAATTAGAAAAGGTAGTTTTTGAGTAATTTGAGTAACTTTTACTATTTATTATTTTGGGTGAAATTTATGAAAAAAATATTTATATTTTTGTTTTTAGTTTTAATTTTATTATGTTGCGGATGTTTAAATAATGAGAATAATACTACTATAATTACTAATAATAGTCAGTTTGCGATTAACAATAGTAATGAAGTTAATAGCACACACAATAATATAACAGTTATAAAATTGAAGGAAAATAATATATCTAATATGAAATCAAATATAAGTAAAAATATTACTAATAACATCACCCAAATAAAAAAATACAACTTTTCAAAAAATATCGATATTGACAAAATGTTTTTAAATTTAAATTATACTGAAGAATGGAAATATGAGGGATTAATTATTAAAAAATATTGTAATGATGGTTTAAATGTTACCTTTGAAGTTAGTTTAACTCCAATTGATTTCTCTAATGCATATATTTTCAATGATGTAAAAAAATATTTACAAAAGGATATTTATGGATACTATTATTACTATGAATTTATCCCGAAAAATAAAGATTTACCAGTTAGTTACTGCTACTATAGAAAAGTAGGTAATTACTATTTAATAATGCAAACAAATAAAGTAAATAACAAAGTTAATGAACTCTGGACTAATTGGAGTAAGTATGTGTTTAGTTTGTTTGAAGTGAATTAAACATCTTTAAATACTAAATTTAAAACTCCACCATATTTTTTTGCTTCTTTTCCAAATTTTATCATCTCATCACAAAATTCCTCATGGTTCATTTTATTTATTTTATCCTCTACTTTTTTAATCCATATTGGTAGTTCATTATAATTAACATATTTTGTTTTCTTTTTTCTATATTTCATTAACTTCACCAAAATTAATATATTAAATCCCTAACGCTTCTCTTAATCCTCCTTTTTCTAATTTTATACATATTTCCTCAAATAATTCATCTAACTCTTCCTCACTTAAGTTTTCTATTCTTCTTTTTGCTTTAATAAGCCATGCAGGTTTTTTATATTCATCATCATCTTTTTTAGTTTTTTTTGGTTTTAACTTTGGCATATCTTTCACCCATTTTTTTAGTTTATAGATTATTATATTTATATTATTTTATTATTTCAATCTCACTATCTTAGCCTACCTCTATGGTCCATATACATAGAGTATGAAGAGGGGAAATTGTCGAGATTTCGTATATTATCTAAAAGAATTTTGAAGATACTTTTGCTAGTTCCTATATAGCTCTTATGATTTTTTATGAAAAATGTAAAAAATTAATACAAATATTGGACAAGTATTATTTTTGTGCATTACTATTATTTCTAAGAATTTCCTTTATTTCATATAATATCTCTGTCTGTTTGTCAATTTTTGTATTAATTTTTTCCAATAACTCAGTTTGCTTATCTAACTTATCAACAATCATCATCAAAATCTTTTTATGCTCTTCTAACTCACTAAAAATTAACTTAATATACTTCACTCCCTCATCCAACTTTTTATTTAACTCTATTAAATCATCTGCCGATATTCTATTAATTCCTTCTGGAAATTCAATATAGGTATTTAATGCCTTTTCTTCAATCTTCTCTATCTTTATAAGTTTATCTACATCTTCAAGTTCCTTAATAAATTCTTTGAATAGTTTTTTCTTCCTTTCTGAATCAAAGTTTGCCAATATCCTAACTGTCCCATCCTTATAGTTATAAATAATTCCATTGATACCTAAACCTCTGCCTATATTTTCTATCCTATCTCTAAATCCAACATGTTGGACTTTCCCATAAATGATTATCTCATAAGTTTCCATAAAAATCCCAAAACTTTTATTTTTAACATTATATCTATAATATTGTATTAGATATACATCCTAAATGCATGTTTATTTTATTTTGCACACAACCTATATTTTATAACAACATTATAATATTATTTAAAAACTTATATATACCTTCATTGTTGTTCCTAAAACTAAGAAAACTTAATTAATAACCTCAAATAAAATATATCCCTCAGAGCTCATACGGTTCATCACACAATCAGCAAAGCCAATCTTCATCATTGGGGTTATTATGATAGAGAGAACGTTAATTTTAGATGGATATACAGATGAGCCAGCAGGTTTGGGAGTTCCCCCATATATTGGAATATATCCAAGGTATGCTTATGGTGTCTTAGATAAATACAATGTTGATGTAGATTATATAACTATTGATAAATTTAGAGAAATTAGAAATAATTTTGATTTAAATAAATATGACACAATAATATGCATTTGCGGTTTTCACACACCGGGGAAGTATTTAAATGCTAATCCTGCTACTTTAAAAGAGTTTGTTTCCATATTATATAAATATGACGGAATAAAAATTTTAGGTGGACCAGCGGCAACAAAATATGGTTCCTCTATGATTGGTGGAAAGATAGTTGATGAGAAAAAATACAAAGAATTTTTTGATGTAGTTGCAGAGGGTGACTTAGAGGCAGTTTTAAAAGAATTATTAGAGGATAAAAGTATAGAAAATATTGATTTTAATGTGCATAGAAGTTATGAAGAGTTGAGAGAGTATGCCATTAGAGGAGCAAAAGTTGTTAAAAAACATCCAAATTATCCTTATATAATTGCAGAGATTGAAACATATAGAGGATGTTCAAGGGCATTAACAGGAGGATGTTCTTTCTGCACAGAGCCAAGAAGGTTTGGACTTCCAAAATTTAGAGATGAAAAATCTATAATAGAAGAGATTAAGGCATTATACAATGAAGGAATAAGATATTTTAGAATTGGAAGACAGCCATGTATTTATTCCTATAAAGCAATTGACTCTGAAAAGGAAGAAGTTCCAAAACCTAATATTGAGGCAATTGAAAAGTTGTTTGAAGGAATATGGAATGTTTCAAATCCTAAAGTTTTACATATTGATAATGCCAGCCCAGCAGTAATAGCAAGACATGAAGAGGAAAGTAGAGAGATTACAAAAATTTTGGTTAAATATTGCACTTCTGGAAATGTTGCCGCTTTTGGAGTTGAAAGTTTTGATGAAAAAGTAATTAAAGCAAATAATTTATTAACTACACCAGAAGATGTTTTAAAGGCCGTAGAAATTTTAAATGAAATTGGAGGAAAAAGAGGAAAGACAGGATTACCTTATTTATTACCGGGAATAAATATACTGTTTGGCTTAAAAGGAGAGAGTAAAAGAACATTTTCTATAAATTTTGAATACTTAAAAGAGATATATGATAGAGGATTTATGATTAGAAGAATAAACATAAGGCAAGTAGTTCCATTTTTTGGAACTGATATAACTCTAAAAGATGTAAAAAAGGCAGAAAAAAGAAAAAAACTATTTTTATGGTTTAAAGAAAAAATTAGAGAGGAGATAGATAATAAAATGCTTAAAAGAGTTATACCAAAAGGAACAATTTTAAAGGATGTATTTGTAGAATTAAAAGATAAAGAAAATTTATATTTTGGAAGACAGTTTGGAAGTTATCCTATTTTAGTAGGAATTAAAGACAAAAATCTTAAAATAGGACAATTTGTTGATATAGAAGTTGTGGATTATGGAAAAAGATCTATTACTGGGAAAGTAATTAGAACAAAAACTAATTAACATTATTTTATTTTCATCCTAAACTCTTAAATATCCCAATAATTAATATGTGTCTATAATTTGTCTATCATTTTTATGAGGGATTACTATGAAGAAAGTGAGAATTTTTGATACAACACTTAGAGATGGAGAACAAACTCCAGGAGTTTCTCTAACACCAAATGACAAGTTAGAGATAGCAAAAAAATTGGATGAACTTAGAGTAGATGTTATAGAGGCAGGTTCCGCAATAACTTCAAAAGGAGAAAGAGAAGCAATAAAATTAATAACAAAAGAGGGTTTAGACGCTGAAATATGTTCATTTGTTAGAGCTTTGCCAGTAGATATAGACGCCGCCTTAGAGTGTGATGTGGATAGCGTTCATTTAGTAGTTCCTACATCTCCAATCCATATGAAATATAAGTTAAGAAAGACAGAAGATGAGGTTTTAGAATCTGCTTTAAAGGCAGTTGAATATGCTAAGGATCACGGATTAATAGTAGAATTGTCTGCAGAAGATGCTACAAGGAGTGATGTTAATTTTTTAATAAAGTTATTTAATGAGGGGGAAAAGGTAGGGGCGGATAGAGTTTGTGTTTGCGACACTGTAGGAGTTTTAACTCCTCAAAAAAGCCAAGAATTATTTAAAAAAATAACTGAAAATGTTAATTTGCCAGTATCCGTTCATTGCCACAATGACTTTGGAATGGCTACTGCAAATACATGCTCTGCTATCTTAGGAGGAGCAATTCAGTGTCATGTAACGGTTAATGGAATTGGAGAAAGAGCAGGAAATGCCTCATTGGAAGAGGTTGTAACTGCCTTAAAAGTATTATATGGATATGAGACAAATGTAAGAATGGAAAAGTTGTATGACGTTTCAAGAGTAGTTTCAAGATTGATGAAAATTCCTGTTCCTCCAAACAAGGCAATTGTTGGAGATAATGCATTTGCTCATGAGGCGGGAATACACGTTGATGGTTTAATAAAAAATACTGAAACTTATGAACCTATAAAACCAGAAATGGTTGGAAATAGGAGGAGAATTATATTAGGAAAGCATTCTGGTAGAAAGGCTTTAAAGTATAAACTTGACTTAATGGGCATAAAGGTTAATGAAGAGCAGTTAAATCAAATATACAATAAAATCAAAGAATTGGGAGATTTAGGTAAATATATCTCAGATGCAGATTTATTAGCTATAATTAGGGAAGTTTTAGGTAAGGATATAGAAGAAAAAGTTAAATTAGATGAATTAACAGTTGTTTCTGGTAATAAGATAACTCCAATTGCCTCAGTTAAACTTCATCATATAGGGGAAGATATATTCTTAATTGAAACTGCCTATGGAGTAGGTCCAGTAGATGCGGCAATAAATGCAATAAAAAAGGCTATAAGTGGAGTAGCAGATATTAAGTTGGAGGAGTATAGAGTTGAGGCAATTGGTGGAGGAACAGATGCGTTAGTAGAGGTTATAGTTAAGTTAAGAAAAGGTTCTGAAATTGTAGAAGTTAGAAAATCAGATGTAGATATTATTAGGGCATCTGTAAATGCTGTTATGGAAGGAATTAATATGCTATTAAATTAAAATTTAATAGGAGTTTGCAAGATATAGTAATAAGATTTTAAAGCTAAAGGCTCCTAAAAGTTGATTATTTCTTAATGAAGTATAAAATTCATATTTAACCTATATTATTTATTATTTTAATTTTAGATATTAATAATTTTAATATCAATAATGTTTATATATTATGGTGTTATTATTTTTGAGCTGTTTATTATAAAGCCTGTAGTTTTTGACATTTTTGAAAACTAATAGTGTCTAAAGATCTAATAAAGTATATATCTGCTCATCTATATCTTATACGGGAATATGTTTTAAATTTGTATAGCTATCTGGAGGGAGAATTATGAAAAGAAGCATATTTTTGCTAATATTGGTAGGGCTAGTTTCTCTAACAGCCGTATTTGGATGGGGAAATAACGGACCTTTATTTGTTACATATCATGAAAAATATAATATTACTGCAAATACTACTGGAGAAGGAGTTATAAATATAAAAAATATTACTGTAACTGGATATCTTATAATTAACAATACAGGAGATACTGCAAATGATACTCTCTTAGATGTTTGGATTGCAATAAATGTATCAAATAATGAATCTGGCTTAGAACCTATCAACCCATATAATATAAACTACTCTATCTATAATAAAGCTCCTTCATATACTGACTTACCCAGTAATTTAACATATATACACATACCAACATTACCAAATAATACCTATTTAGAATTTAAAATCAACATTAATGAATCTAAAGTTGGAGTTCCATTGATAATTAATGAAAATTATGATGCAATAAAAATCCCTGCAAGAAAATGTGTTAATTGGACTGTTACTTTAAATATAAGTAGAAATATCTCTGCATTACCAAATACAAATACGATAGTTTATGTTAATATAACAAAGTATTTAAGTAATATTTCAAAGTATTATGGAGATAGTTGTTGGAATTTCTTAAATATAACAAACGCTATACCTTCTCAGGGTGTTGTTGTTTTATGGAATGGACCATACTTCACAGGAAATACTAATGATTCTTTAAATTGGACAGGAATTATATTAAACTCTACTCAGAATGCAACTATAAATATTACAATACAGGGAAACTATACCTACGCTAATAGAACAGATATTCTTGCACAATATGGATTTGCAATTATATTCTTCCAATATAGCGGAACTAAATCTGGAACAGGAGTTTGTAGTGCTTACGCATCTGGATTAATTAGTATTAGTGCATTCAAAGAGGGGCCTATTAAAAATATAACTTCTGGAGAATATAATATATGGTATGAACAAGGTAATATAACAAATAAAGCTACAAAATATTACTTTAATATTACTAATTTAACAATCTGGGCAGCTAATATAAGTGCTCTTGACTTAGCAAGCTATAACATAAATCCATTCAATATAATCTCAGGATCAGAACATTCTCTTAGTTCAATATTACTTAGTCCAAGAGAAAGTTGGAATACTACTAAATATGAATTCATATTTGATGATGTCCCAGTAGTTTGGGCTAACTGTTCATTTAGAGTTGTCAATAGTAATATAACAGTATTAAATGAAAGTGATAATGAATATTCTCCAGAGTTTGGAAGTTCATATATAATAGTTGAAAAAATCTATGTCATTGGATCATATTTACTTAAAGTAACTAAACATGTAATTCCTAAAGGAAGCGGAACGTATGAAGTATATATAGTAGTTGAAAACATTGGTTCTCAAAAAACTCCCGATTATGTCTATGTCTATGACATGATTCCATATAACTTTACTATATCAGATATTTGGGTCAACCAATCAAGTATGTTAGCACAACACTACAACAATAATCCATCTATAAATTATACTGGATTTACAGCTGTATCAGCTGGAATATATAATGTAAGTTATTATTGGGCATTACATTCACTCTATCCAAGTGCTAATGGAGATGGTTATTGGAATGCCTCAGAAATACAAAACAATCAAACAGTAGTAATTCACTATACATTAAATGGAACAGGAAAGTTTTCTCCAAGTGATGTGTTCATCGTTGGTATTGACCCTAGAAACTCTCTACTACCTACAACATCACCAAAAATAACTGCTGTAAGTGGAGTTATTGAAAACAACTATGAGCCGTTATTAGCTTTACTAACAACAATAGTTGGATTAGGAACAATAATAAGATTGAAAAAATATGCTCTCTAAGTATCTCTTTTAAACTTTTAAATTTTAATTAAACATGATAATTATGTTTTTAATTTTAAACCTTTAATTTTATTAATTTTATTAACTAAATTTTTATATGTCTAATTTAAATAATAAATATAAAAAATAAAAAATAATGGGAGAAAATGAAGAAGGCTATATTATTTTTTATATTTTTAGTTTTAATGTTGCCTGTATTTGCTGATGTGGAAGAAATTACAAACTATAAAATGATAGTAGATCTAACTAAAAACCCAACACATATAACAAATGTAATAACAATAAAAAATATTGCTAAATATCCAATAGTTCCTGGTATTGGGGAATTAAGATTGCAAAAAGAAGAATCAAAAAAGATATTTATAATTCCCATCCCATCTAAAAATGAAAAAAAACCTGTAGAGATTGAAAATTTAAAAGGATATTATATAATTGGAAATCAAAAATATCCAATGGATGTCAATGTAAGTTATAAGGGTACATATACAGTTATAGAATATCAGATATGGAGACCAATAGAAAGTGGAAAAAATATTACCTTAGTTATTGAATATGATGCTAATATAGTTAATAATGGAATTTTATTCAAAACTATTTCAATTCCAGTCGGATGTGATTTAAATATAAAAAAATTTAATATAATTTTTAAGTCACCTTATCATTTAACATATTTGGAGCCAAATGGAAAAAATTTTCAAATACCAAAAGATAGATTATTTATAATTAAAGCAGAGTTTTCCATTCTACCATTGCCAAGATTACCAACTTATGGATATATATTATTCTGGCTTACAATTTTAATGATCTTTGTAATATTGATGGTATATATTGAACTACGTTTGAAAAATAAAAAAAGAATGGAAAATAAATAAATTATTTTTAATTATAGAAATTGTTTTATAAATAAGGGATTATTATGAGGAACATCCTAATATTTATATTTATTATTTTATTGTGTTCAAATATTAATGTAGGAGTATCATTAAATAACACTACTACACTTAATATATCAAACTCAACTATTGGAAATTTTTCAAATATTAGTAAATTATCAACTAATTTTAGTGACTTAAACAATATAACTAAAAATCTTAAAGAAATTGATACAAAGATAAATAATACAATAAATATCTCAAAAAATATAACAAAAAATGAAAATAAGAAATATATCCATTATTTAATTGTTTTAGTAAAAGGATATAAAGTTATTGTAAAAACCAATGGAATGCCTTATGGATTTGCTAATAATATCTCCCTAAAATTTGTTAAAATAAATAATGGAACTTATGTAATTTCACCAATTATTTTAAATGTTCCAATTAAAATCTATGCAAAATTTAGTAATGAAACTCTAAATAAAACAATTATTTTAAATTATACCAAAATAGTAAATCACTATTTAAATGTCTCGTTTAATAACTTTAAATTAATTGTTAAAACAAATGGAAAACTATTTGCTAAATATAAGGATTTAGATGTAAATGTTGAATTTAAAAAAATAAATGAAGATGCTTATATCATTTATCCATTATTATTAAATACAACACTAATTGTTTATTCAAAATTTGATAATGAAACATTAAATAAGACAATATTTCTAAATTATTCTGAAAATTATAGTTTAAATAATTTAAATATATCAATAATCTTAAAAAAAGTATATTTCCCATCAGAAAAAATAATTATAAAAACTAATTTTAAACCAAATAAAGCATACATTATAACTCCAAATAATAAGACTATAAATTTAAAAATTCATAAAAAAGGAAAATATTACTATCTATCAGCAAAGCTAAATAAAAATGTTATATTAGGAAATTATTCTGTTTTAATTAATGGAATTAAAAAAACATTTATCGTAGATTACTACAAAATTAATGCTAAATTTAATAATAGTTGTATATTTGGTAATATAAGTTATCATTACGTTATGCCAAAGATTGTTGAATATAAGATTATGCCATTTAATATAAGTAAAAATGTTATGGTTGAGAACGGAAGTTTTTGCATACCTATAAATCTTACAGAGGGAAATTATACTGTAATTTTGAAATGTGGAAATGCTATAACTAAAATAATGATTAAAATTAAAAACCTATCATTAAAGGTTCCAAAATTTGCATTTGTAGGTAATAAAATTAGAATATTTGCAAATTTCAAACCAAAAAATGCTAAACTAATTACACCATATAAAAACTTAACTTTAAACTTTTCAAAATTTAACAAAGAAGAATATGTTTCAACTTTTAAAGCCAATAAGACAGGAGTTTATAAAATTATTGTAGATAATATAACGAAAGAAGTTTATGTTGATAATTATAGTATAAATGTATCTTTAAATGGTTCTAAAATTGTTGGTAATATATGTTGGAAATATATCCCTCCAAAATACATTAATTATACAATTTTTCCTAAAAATATTACTAAATCTTTAAAAATAAATAATAGCAATTTTATTATTAAATTTCCAAAAAACACAGAAAAAGTAATAATATATTGTGGAAATGTTAATAAAACTATCCAGATAAAATCTATAAAACAGTTGGAGAATATTTCAGATTATAAAACTATTATAATTCCTTATGAAAATAAAACTTATAAAATAAATATTTCAATCAACAAAGGTAAATTTAAAGAGTTAAAATTTATAGGTGGGAGAATATTATTAATAATAGATAACCTATCAGTTGAAGATTCTGTTAATTTAACAGTTAAATTACCTTTTAAAATTCCAGAAGGAATGTATATCTATTATTGGAAAAAAATAAACAATAAAACTGTATTAATAAATTACACAATAGGAAAAGATAGAAAAACTATAATATTTAAATTAAAAGATGGTGGGGAATTAGATGAAGATAGAAGAAAAAATGGAATAATAATTGATCCATTTAAATTTTATATTCCAAAGTATAATGTAAAAACTGAATTTAAGAATAATAAAACAGGAATTTTATATGTTAAAGATTTAGAAGGAAATGAATTGTATAACATAACAGTAACTACAAATAAAGGAAAATTGGATTATCTAAAATTTGTTAATAAAAATAATATACCAGTTGAAATTAATATTAATTTGCCACTTAATTTAATTAAGTTTAAAATATCAAATATTTCCAAGGGAGAAAAAGTTAATGTTTCTATTGTATATCAATACTCTAATATATCTTCTATAACCAACAGCAATATAAGAAGATCTAATTTTTCCTATTTAGATAATTTTACAATAAATACAAGTTTATTAAAATTAGTATATTACAAGTTCAATCCAAATAATCTATTGTGGAAAAAATATCCTGCAATAATAAAAATTTATAGAAATAAAATTGTAGTTAATTTAACATTAGAAGATGGAAAATTTGGAGATGATGATAATAAAACAAATGGTATTATAGAAGATGATGGGGGTGTTGGATGGGTAGGATATTATAATGTATGGGATGTAGCAATAGGTAGTAATGTTCATCAGCAAGTACATACTTATTGGCTTTATGTACCTAAGGGGATTAATAATTTTAGTTTTGGAGTTTATGATGGAGACGGTTTTATTGTAAATATTTATTATCCAAATGGGACATTATATACAACATTAAATGAATCTGCAAATAATAATTGGAACTACACTTTAATATATACAAATGGCTCTTTTGGGTTTTGGAAAATTGTTATTAATAATACTTTGTCACCAGTTTCTGACTATAATATTTATGGTCTAAATATTAGTGGTAGTAACAGTTTAGACCTTAAAGTAAATACAACTTATGTTATAAATGGAACTACATATTATGGTACTCCTAATGCAACATTGTTGAGTTATGGAAGTACAGTAACTTCTAGTTATCATGATTTCTATGTTTATGCAACATCTGACTTTAATATAGCAATATTTGATCCGGATAACTTAAACGGATCTATAAATTTATTTGGTCTTATTACAATACCAGTAATTCAAAATAGATTAAAAGTTAGTGTTTATTACCCTAATGGTACATTATATTATTCATTTTATCCATATGATAATACTTTATCATCATTATTTAATGAAAATGACAATCCAATATGGGTTATTCAAAATATATCTATTCATGGGCAAACTGGATGGTGGAGAATAGAACTAACACAAGAACAAGATTATTATGACGATGATCTTGGAAATAATCAAGTAATCCTTGCTACTAATCTATCAGGTGGATTGTGGTTTAAGATACCAATACCTCCATCCTCAGCAGATTCAGGAACGGCAACAATATGTAGGAATTATCAAACTAATATGGTTCATAGATACTATGTAATAGTACCTTATGGAATATCAAACTTTACTGTTGGTATTTATGATGGAGATGGATTAATTGTCAATGTATCTTATCCAAATGGAACATGGTATGGTTCATATATAGCACCAAATAATGCTCAAGCTGGAGAACCTCCAAATTACTTTTTGATTAATACAAGTAATGTGTATGGTTGGTGGATTGTAGATATTTTTGAAAATAGTTGGCCTAGTACTAATGGTAACTATTACTCTTTATTAACTATAAATTCTCCTGTTTTGAAATTAAACAAAACTTATCTTATAAATGGATCTACTTACTATGGTACTCCTGATGCAATGATTGTTGGTGATGATACAACTAATTTAGGAAATAAAACATGGTATATCTCAACACCAAAAGGACTTTCTTTATTTAATCTATCGGTATATGATGGAGATGGAGCGATAAATGTTTCTATATACTTACCAAATGGAACAAAATATAAAGAATTTACAGCATATGGAAATGAAAGTTGGTATAGTTATATAGTCAATGTTACTAACCCTAATCAGAATTATGGTGTTTGGAAAATTTTTGTTCATGAAATAAGAAATTATGATGATTATATAACTGGAGGGAATGTTTATAGAATAGCTACAACAACAAAAACAGGAATTCTCTCAGGTAATCCACGATATAATTTATCAATAGTTAATGTTTCTACTAAAACTTTGGTTAATATATCAGAAACATTTAATATTACAGTATATGTTAAAAATACAGGAACTATGGATTTATCAAATGTATCTGTAAATATAACCCTTCCAATTGGTTGGAGTGGAGAAACATATAAAGTTATTCCATATCTATTACCAAATCAAACAGTTGCTATAAACTTTACATTAACTGCTCCTGTGATTCCAGGTAATTATACACTAATTGTAAATACGACAAATGATTATGTACATTGGGATTTTGATGATTATAAAAATATTACAATAACTGTAATATCACCTATTAAGAATATGAACATAACTTCAAGTATTTCTATGTTACCTCAGGGATACTTTATTTCTGTTAAAAGTTTTATAAATGCTACAGATGTTTATGTTTTTTGGTATAAACCAAATAATACAGGTGTAATAGATATTTCTGGAAACTTTGATTTAAATGGAACTTATAATAATGTTTATTGGTTTGAATTTAATACAATAAATGCAAACGAAACAAAAAACATTACAATAACAACAAACATTACAACAATTGAAGGGCTTATTATAGGTGTAGATCCAAAATAAAAATGTCTAAAAATTGTTCTATAAAGATTAAATACTTTAAATAACAAAAGTAATTTAGGGGAATATGAAATTAGTATATTTGATAGTAGCATTGTTTGTATTGCTTTCTTTAATCTATGGAGAAATATACGAGTATAGAGAAGTTGTATTTTATCCAAATGGTTCTCAAAATGTAGATATCTCTAAATTATATATAAACTATGAAAATCCAGAGTCTTTTAACATTTATATATATTATGGGAATATTTCTATTTATATTCCTTATCCAAAAAACATAACCATTAACCTCCCCCCTAAAAAATTTAATTTATCTATAACTATTTCTGCAGATAAGATTAGTGAAAGTGAATGGGAAGTATATTATAAAATAATCAATAATTATTCTTATAATATATTATTTAATGTTTCATTTCCAGATGGATTTAACATTAAAAACATTTCAGTTTTAGTTCCTGCTAATTCTTACAAAGTAATAGTTTTATCAAAAATTGATAGTTCTCCAACTTTATATTTTGGGGAACATAACATAAGTTTTAATGTTCCTGGAAAAGTGAAAATAAGATATTCCTTACCAATACCATTCTCAATAATAAAGTCAAATAGAATTTTAAGTAATGGTTCAATAGAATGGATAGCAATATATACAATAAAAAACGATAAATCAGTATCATTAAATATAAATGTTAGTTATTGGGCCAAAGTAAATAATAGAAAAATAAATTTTGGAAATTATACTTATATATTAAATCCAAATGAAAATATAAGTGAATCATTTAATATCATATCAGATGAGGTTCCTATTTTTTACCTAAAGCTTTACGCTTGGAGAGATATAGATGAAAATATAACAATAAAGCCTGTACTTAAAGTAGGAAACTCATACATTATTGGGCTGGCAAAAGTAGAAGGCATAAATTTTACTACGTCATTTTCAAAAAAAATGAAAAGATATAATATAAATAAAATACCAACAAAAAAGAAAAATACTCGAGAAAAAATTAGGGTTATCAACAAAGAAGAAATAAAAAGTAGATCTTCGAAATATAATTTGAAACAAAAAACCTCTAATACAAAAACTACTTCAGAAAATAAAAAAATAGAGATAATGAAATTTCCTTTAGTAATTGACAAAAAAAAAGTAAAAGATGCTATTATTGTCACGACAACTACAGCCTCTACATTAATGATAATATTTATTCCTCCTCTATTTAGAAGGACACCAGATATAGCTGATAATGGGATTTTTACCATTGAAGATCTTGAAAAATTACATACCACAGTGTATGTTCCAGAAGGTTGTGAATTGGGAAATTTTTTACCTGGAGGAATTGTTATTGTTGAACTCAACGAGGTCGAAAAAGACCTTGCAAGAGATTTACATGAAATTTACAATATTCCCCTAAATTCTGCAAAAGCTATTGTACTAGGTATTAAATATGGGGGTAGAGTTTTTTTAAGTGATGCAAAAGCTCAGGAGATAGCATTAAAGATAGGTCTTGAAGTATATCCTTTTTTTAACAAGAAGGTGAAATAATGGCTGAAAATGATAAAAAATTGTTAGAAATGTTAAAAAAAATTAAAAATATGAGAAAAAAAAGATTAATTATTGGTTCATTTTTAATATCAACATCTATTGTGTTATCACAAATTTCAGTTTATATATTTGTTGGAATATTTGATATAAATATATATATTGGTTTATTATTATTGTTTATTTCGTTAGTTTTTTTAGCAGTAGGGATATATTTGATTATTTATATGCCTCCAATTGTTATTGAGTGATATTATAAAAGTCAATATTATTTTAGGATTTCAAAAATAAAATTATATTTTTTATATTTTTCAATATTGCTTAAAATCTCTTTTAAAATATTATCCAATTGATTTATACAATCTTCAAAACTACTCTCATTTATTACAACAAAATCAGATAAGGCAATGGCATGCCCAATACTAAAGTTAAGTTCTCTCAAATCTCTCTCTACAAACACTTCCCAACTTGTTGAATCATCCTCTCTACCTCTATTTACCAATCTATTAAATCTTGTTAAAGGAGAAGAATGAATTGCTATTAAAACTAATGGATAATGTTTTCTAAAATAATTAACTTCATATAAACTTCTAATTCCTTCAACTACAACAATATCTTTGTCTTTTAAATTATTTTCAATGTATTTTAAACACACTACAGCAATAGCCTCATTTCCATATTCTTTCCTTAAATTTATAGCAGTATTTCCAACATTTTCAGGAGTTAGTTCTAAACCTCTTTTTTTTGTCTCATATCTGACAACATCCCCCATAGACACAACTGGCAAGTTGTATTTTTTTGCCACTTCATATATTGCACTTTTTCCAGCTCCGGGCATTCCAGTAATCCCTATTAGTAACATATCTTTCCCTTATTATATGGTTATTTTTTAATTATGAAACTGTACTTAAAGCATCTTTAGCCGCATTAGATGTGGCATTAATAGTAGCCATATCAGCCTTTCGTACATCAATAGCAGAAGATATTAGATAATATGAAACAATTAAAGCTGAAACTATAACAACCATAACTAATAAAGAAAATTCTAAAGAAATTTGTCCTCTGTTTGATTTTATAATTTTTATAATTTTCATAGTATTCCCCCTAAACTGTTGATATTATAATATATAAAAGCTAATGCTAATAATTTTTATTATCTTCAATTATTCTTTATTATTGTTTTTATTTTTATAAATTTTTAATGGTGATTTATTATGATTATTATTAGGAAACCAAAAAAGAAAAAAGATGAAATTGAAATAGTTAAAATTAATGGTAAGATAGAAGACGGAGTAGAGATTAAAGATAATCAAAAAATATTTGCAAACTATAAGAAGATTGGTAATAAATATAAATTGTATAGATGTAGATTAGGAGATAAGTTAATTCAGCCATCTAAGGTTATAGAACTGCTAAAAAGAGAGGATATATTTATATTAAAAGGAAATGAAGAGATTGGAGAACTCTTAAAATCTTACAATTTAAAGTTTGATTATATAAAATTATGTCCATTTTGTTTATTAAAAAACATTTATAAGAGATTAACAAGAAATAATAGATGCAAATATGGAAATTTAGAAATATGTATTGATTGTGGAGTTAGAGAGATTAGAGAGGAAGTTAGAATTAATGAAGAGTTTATAGAAAAACTTTTAAGAAGATTTAAAGATGTTGATAAAGTTTTATCTTTACTAAGAATAAGAAATCCACTCAATAATCCAGAATTAACAAGATATGACATAATAATTTGTAGCAAAGAGGACAAAATTAGAAATTATAAGATAGATGAATTGAATATACCTGAAGAACTTAGAAAAATAATTAAAGATAGAGGAATTTATGAACTTTTGCCCGTCCAAACATTGGCTGTTAAAGGAGGTTTATTAAAAGGGGAGGATTTATTAATTGTCTCAGCAACTTCTTCGGGAAAAACGCTAATTGGAGAATTGGCTGGAATTAAAAATTTGATAGAGAAGGGAAAGAAGTTTCTATTTTTAGTCCCATTGGTTGCATTAGCAAATCAAAAATATTTAGAATTTAAAGAAAGATATGAAAAATTAGGATTTAAAGTAAGTTTAAGAGTAGGTTTGGGAAGAATAGGAAAAAAGTCAGATGATATTGAAACATCGTTAGATGCAGATATTATTGTAGGAACTTATGAAGGTATAGATTATTTAATTAGAACTAAAAAATTAAAGGATGTTGGAACTGTTGTAATTGATGAGATTCATTCTTTGAATATGGAGGAGAGAGGAGCGAGATTGGATGGATTAATTGGTAGATTAAGATTTTTATTTAAAGATGCTCAAAAGATATATTTATCTGCAACAATTGGAAATCCTAAGGAGTTATCTAAACAATTAAATGCTAAATTAGTTTTATACAATGGAAGACCTGTTCCTTTAGAGAGGCACATAATTTTCTGTAAAAATGAGTTTGCTAAATTAAGTATAATTAGAGATATAGTTAAAAGAGAGTGGCAAACAATCTCAAAGTTTGGTTATAGGGGACAGTGTTTAATCTTTACTTATTCAAGAAAAAGGGCTGAATATATAGCAAAATCTTTAAAATCTAAGGGGATTAAGGCTGAATTTTATCACGGAGGTATGGAGTATTTAAGGAGGAGAAAAGTTGAAGAAGATTTTGCTAATCAAAAAATTCAATGTGTGGTTACAACTGCTGCCTTATCTGCGGGTGTTGATTTTCCAGCCTCAACGGTTATATTGGAAAGTTTGGCTATGGGGGCTGAGTGGTTAAATCCAGCAGAGTTTCAGCAGATGTGTGGAAGGGCTGGAAGAAAAGGAATGCACGAAATTGGAAAGGTTTATCTTTTAGTGGAGATTGGGAAAAAGTATCACATGAAAATGGAGAATACTGAGGATGAAGTGGCATTTAAATTATTAAACGCTGTTCCAGAAGATGTAAAAGTTGAATATAGCGAAGATGAAGAGGAAGAGCAAATATTAGCTACAATTTCTGCGGGAATTGAAAATATAAAAGATATTGATAGAGTTCCATATCTTGGAAGGGTTTTTCAATTGAATAAAATTTTGAATAGTTTAGAGAGTTATTCTATGATAAAAATATACAAGGATAAAGTAAAACTAACAAATTATGGAAAATCTGCTGCTATTTCATTTTTATATCCAAAAATAGCAGAAAAAATTAAAGAAGGAGTTTTAGAAAATAAGCCAATACTTGAATTAATAACAGAAATAATGCCTTTTGAAAATGTCTATATATCAAATAATTTAAAAATAAAACTTTCAAAAATTTTAAATATAAATATTCCTTCGAGATTCTTTGATGCCTTAGAGGTTATTAGAGAAAATATGCAAAAAATTGAAAAGATTGGAGACAAAAAATTAAAGGATGATTTAATTTCAATAATTGTTGAATTCGAAGGAGTAAATGTTGAAGAAAAGATTTTGGAGTTAATTATTAATTTAAGATTAAGCAAAAAAACGCCCGGACAAATTTCTAAGACATTATATATAGATTATAAGATTCAAACATACTCTGGAGATATTTATTACTATTTAGAGCAACTTTTAAATCTATTGGATGCCATAGAAAGAATTGCTAATATATTTAATAAAAAGTATGCAGAAAAAGTCCATAAATTAAAGG
Organism: Methanocaldococcus lauensis; assembly: GCA_902827205.1. Taxonomy (GTDB): domain Archaea; phylum AGJL01; class Methanococci; order Methanococcales; family Methanocaldococcaceae; genus Methanocaldococcus; species Methanocaldococcus lauensis. The sequence goes on from LR792634.1 coordinate 1,123,580, forward strand.
AAAGGATAGAAAATCCTTAAAAATGTGAAAGTATGGAAGCATCAAAAAAGATAATAGTTGTAGTTATACTTTCAATTGCATTAATTTTAACTTATGCATATTTAATAAGTGTTATTGAATCAGTTGACTATTTTACAGCTTTATATTTCAGTATTATTACAATAACTACAACAGGTTATGGGGATTTCACTCCAAAAACATTTTGGGGTAGGTTATTGACTGTAATTTACTTATGTGTTGGCGTTGGAATAGTGATGTATCTATTTAGTTTGATAGCAGAATTTATAGTTGAAGGGAAGTTTGGTGAGTTTATGAAAATGAAAAAGATGATGCATAAAATTAAAACATTAAAAGATCATTATATAATTTGTGGATATGGAAGATTAGGAAAAGTTATAGGAGAGAAATTTATTCAAGAAGATATTCCATTTATTGTAATTGACATTAATGAAAATGTTTTAAAAGAAGAATATGAAAAGCATCCTGATAAGTTTTTATATATAGTAGGAGATGCTAAAAAAGATGAAACTCTAAAAAAGGCAAGAATTGATAAGGCTAAGGGTTTAATTGCCACACTACCAACAGATGCTGACAATGTTTTTATTACACTAACTGCGAGAGAATTAAATCCAAATATTTTAATAACTGCAAAGGCGGATGAAAAAGAGGCTATAAAAAAATTAAAAATAGCAGGGGCTAATAGAGTAGTATCTCCTTATTTAATTGGCGGTTTAAGAATGGCAGAAGTCTCTGTTAGACCTGGAATTTTAGACTTCCTAAGCACATTTATTAAAGTTGCTAAAAATGAATATAAAGAAGATATTGATGTAAAAAAATATGTCATTGAAGAAGATTCTAAATTGGCATATAAAACATTAAAAGAGTCAAATATAAGAGCTATAACTGGAGCTACAATTTTAGGAATAAAGAGAGGAAATAAACTTTATATAAATCCATATCCAGAATTTATTTTAAAACCTGGAGATATAATATATGCGTTTGGAACTGAGGAGAATTTAAAGTATTTGGAGAGTATTATAAAAAAGAAAAAAGATTCTTTTAAGGGTGATAACAATGAATAATATTAATGACGTTATTGAGAAAATAACAAATTTTATTAGAGAAAAAGTTAATGAGGCTAATGCTAACGGTGTAGTTATTGGACTAAGTGGGGGAATTGATTCTACAGTCACAGCCTATCTATGTGTCAAAGCCCTTGGAAGTGATAAAGTTTTAGGTATAATAATGCCAGAGAAAAATACAAATCCTAAAGATGTTGAACATGCGAAAATGGTTGCTGAAAAGTTAAATATAAAATACATTATTTCAGAGATAACAGATATTTTAAAGGCATTTGGTACTGGAGGATATGTTCCTACGAGAGAATTTGATAAAATTGCTGATGGAAATCTAAAAGCAAGAATTAGGATGTGTATTCTTTATTATTTTGCAAACAAATATAATCTATTAGTTGCAGGAACATCTAATAAGTCAGAGATTTATGTTGGTTATGGTACAAAACATGGAGATATTGCTTGTGATATAAGACCCATTGGAAATTTATTTAAAACAGAGGTTAGAGAGCTTGCTAAGTATCTTGGTGTTCCAAAAGAGATTATTGAAAAACCACCATCAGCAGGACTTTGGGAGGGGCAAACTGATGAGGAAGAACTTGGCATTAAATATGAAACTTTAGATAAAATATTGAAATTGTATGAAGAAGGAAAAAATCCAGATGAAATTTCTAAAGAACTCAATGTTCCTTTAAAAGATGTTGAGTATGTCTTCAATTTAATTAAAAAGAATGAGCATAAGAGAACTCTTCCTCCAACACCAGAGATTTAATTAAAATATGAAGAAAAACAAAAGAATTAAATTAAAAGAAAAAAACAGGAAGTGTAGGAACAACATAATCTTAATTAGTTTTTGAACCTAATTAATTTCTTTTTTAATTAAATTTTAAGGTGAAATCATGAAATTTTTCAATAGAGAAGAGGAGATAAAGGAAATTTTATCTATTTTAGAAGGGGAGCCCAATTTTATTTATTTTATTTTTGGACCTATAAACAGTGGAAAAACTGCATTAATTACGGAGGTAATAAACAATAAGTTAGACAAAAATAAGTATGTAGTATTTTATATAAACCTTAGGGGGAGGTTTATAGATGATTACGATAAGTTTTTAAAGGTTTTATTTAATGTTTATGAGGAACCATTAATTGATAAGATAAGAACTGCTTTATTATCTATAGTAAAAGACCTTCCAGAGGTTATAAAATCAACTATAATATCCAAATTATCAGGAGGAGTTGTTAGCGGAATACCAATACCCAAAAATTTATTAACACAGTTATTATTGAAAAAAGATAATATAGAGGATGTTTTTGAATTTTTGGATGGGTATTTTATTGAAATAAATAAAAAAGGTAAAAAACCTATTTTAATTATCGATGAACTGCAAGTTATTGGTGATTTAAAAATTAACGGTTTTTTAATTTATAAACTTTTTAACTTTTTTGTTAGATTAACTAAAGAGTTACATCTTTGCCATGTCTTATGTTTAAGTTTAGATAGTTTGTTTATTGAGTATGTTTATAACACTGGAGAGTTAGAAGGAAGAGCTAAATACATATTAGTAGATGATTTTGATAAAGAAACTGCCTTAAAGTTTATGGATTTCTTAGCTAAAGAAATATTAAATAAAAATCTCTCTGATGATGAGAAGGAATTAATCTATAGTTATGTTGGTGGGAAGCCAGTTTTAATCTATAAAGTTATTGATAAAATGAGATATGAGGAATTAGATAATATACTAAATGAGATGTTAAAAATAGAAATTTCAAAATTGAAATACTTTTTAGAAGATGTAAAAGAGGATAATGAAAAATTTTATAAAGAAGTTGTCAATTATTTAAGTTTATTTAAAGAAAATTATATAATTGAAGATGTTAAAATCCCTAAAAAAATTAGAGAGTTTTTAATTAAAAAGAATATTTTATTCCTAAATCCAATTGATGGAAATTTAAAACCTCAAAGTTATTTAATCTGGAACGCTATAAAGAGAGTTTTATAAAAATTTATTAATTTTTAATAAGTTCCCATCATCTTTGGAAATGCCTCATAATACCTCTTTTTAAGTTCGCTTACATCTAAATTGATAATCTCTTTTTTGTTAATAATTATCTTTAATTTATTGTCTTTTTCAACTTTTCCAATTACATAAGCATTGCTTAATTTATTTAAAACTTTATCATAATTTTTCTCACTAACAGCTAATATAATTCTTCCAGATGTTTCAGAAAACAATAATATGTCCTCTCTTAAATTATTTTTATTGTATTCAGTTAAATCTACATTTAAGCCAACATTGTTTATTATAGCTATCTTTGCTAATGCTACAGCCAATCCACCTCTTGAACAATCTACTGCCTCATTGACTAAACCTTCCCTTATAACTTCCCTTACTTCAGAGTATATTTTCTTTTCCTTCTCTAAATCAACTCTTGGAACTTTTCCATCTTCAGTATTATGTATAACTTTGTAGTACTCACTACCTCCCATTTCATCTTTAGTTTCATTAGTTATAATTAAAAGGTCTCCTTCTTTAATCTTGTTAAATACTGAAGGAACTTTTTCAACATTTTCTATTTTACCAAGCACAAATATTGCAGGAGTTGGATTTATTGGATGTTCTTTTCCATTAATAATAGTTTCATTGTATAAACTTACATTTCCTCCAACAACTGGAATTTCAAAGAATTCTGCCGCATCTGATAGACCTCTAATACATTCTGAAAGTTGCCAGAATCTCTCTGGTTTTTCAGGATTTCCAAAGTTTAAATTATCGAGCATTGCTATTGGTTCAGATCCAACTGTTGCTAAATTTCTAACTGCTTCAGCAACTGCATTTATTGAACCAACATAAGGATTTAACTTACAGTATCTTGAATTACAGTCGGTAGTTAATGCTATGCCCATTGGATATACTTCGTTTATCCTTAACACAGCCGCATCTTTTCCTGGCTTTATAACTGTTCTAATTTGAACATCGTAGTCATACTGCTGATATATCCACTCTTTTGAGCAAATATTTGGACTTTCGAGCAATTTTAACAATACTTCATTTAAATCCTCAGGCATTTTTATTTTTTCTTTATCGTCTTCTTTTTCTTTAATATCCTCTTTTCCCACTCTATCATATAGTGGAGCTTCGCATAATAAATCTAATGGCAAATCAACTACAATCTCCCCATTATATTTTGCTATAATTCTCTTTTCAGGAATAGTTTTCCCAATAACTGATGTAGGTAATTCATATTTTTTAAAGATTTTAATTATTTCTTCTTCACTTCCAGGTTCAACAGCCAATAACATTCTCTCCTGACTTTCAGAAACCATAATTTCGTAAGGAGTTAGTGGCTCTCTTAATATAACATTTTCTAAGTAAAGTTCGCATCCTACTCCTCCACCGTAGCACATTTCAGATGACGCCCCTGAAAGTCCTGCCGCTCCTAAATCTTTCATTGCCTTAACTTTTCCTGTTTTCACAGCCTCTAAGACAGCATCAATTAAACATTTTTCAGCAAATGCATCACCAACTTGGACACAAGGTCTTTCTTCCTCACTCTCTTCAGTTAAATCTTTTGACGCAAAAGAAGCCCCTCCTATTCCGTCCCTACCTGTAGAGCCAACTAATATTAAAGACAAACCTGGTTCTTTGGCTTTTCCAGTAATGATTTCATTTTCTTTAACTAAACCTACACATACGACATTCACTAAGTTGTTGTAATCAAAGGAACTGTCGAATTCACACTCTCCACCAACTGTTGGAACTCCTATTCTGTTTCCATAATCTCCTATTCCCCTAACAACTCCATCAATTAGCCATCTAACTTTATCTCCTTCTTTTCCATTGACATCTCCAAATCTCAAAGGATCCATTAATGCAATTGGCTTAGCACCCATTGACAAAACATCTCTAACAATTCCCCCTACTCCAGTAGCAGCTCCATTGTAAGGATCTATATATGAAGGGTGATTGTGGCTTTCCATAGCTATTGCTAAGCAGATATCATCCTTTAATCTAATTACTGCGGCATCATCTCCAATTCCGACAACAATGTTTTTCTTAGTTTTTTCATTGATTGTCTTAGCAAACATCCTCAATAATTTTTTTGAAGTTCTATATGCACAATGCTCACTCCAAAGGTTTTCAAACATTGCCAACTCTATGTGGTTAGGTTTCCTCCCTAAAACTTTCTCTATATATTTTAAATCGTTCTCATTCATATTTACACCTTCTATTTTGTATTTTACTCACTAAAAATTTCATCATCTTTAAAGAATAGTTTTATTTCTCTTTCGGCACTCTCTTTAGAGTCTGAAGCATGAATTACATTATCAGGAGTTGTTAATGCAAAATCTCCCCTAATAGTTCCTGGCTCTGCCTCAGATGGATTAGTTTTTCCAATCATCTTTCTAACAACAGATATTGCATTTTCTCCTTCTATAACCATTACTACCATTCTTCCAGACATCATAAAGTTTATTAATCTCTCATAAAACTCTTTTCCTTTATGCTCTTCATAATATTTTTCAGCCAACTCTCTATTTAACTTAATCATTTTCATAGCAACAATTTCAAAACCTTTGTTTTCAAACCTCTCTATAATTTTTCCTATTAATTTCCTTTTTACAGCATCTGGCTTTATAGCTACGAATGTCCTTTCTTTCATAACTATCCCATAGTTAATTTTCAAAGGTAAAAGCTAAATTATATTTTTTATAGTACTATGCTTTATTTTAATATACTTCTTACGAATAATATAGTATCGAGACTACTTCGAGTTTTGGAGACATAAATACTCAAGCATTCCTTAGATTCTACATCGATGGCAGACCATACATAAATAGTTTCGTTACCAAACTTTAGTTTGGTTTCATCGATAGCGATTAAGTTTCTTGTCTTTCGGAGTGAGCGAAGCGAACGGAGATCTACAAAATCACGACGTGATTTTGTTCAATATTTCAGGCTCGTTTAAAATCTCTTTAAGCTTATGATAATAAGTTCTAACAGATTCATGGCTTATACTTTCAAATTGAGAAAGGAACAAACTAACTTTCCTCAACGATAACCCTAAGTAGTACAAAATTCTTTCCAAGATTTTAATCTTTATCGACTTCCTATTCCTCTTAAAAATATTCTTCTGTAAGCTTCATAGTTTTCTATTTTTTTATACATCCTTATTATTAAATTTTTATCTTGACAACCTCTCATTAAAATATAGTATAGTAATGTAATATTAAAAATAGTAATAATATTTATTAACTAAACTCATCTCGAAAAACTTAAATATTGTCCATTCATAAAAAATGAAATTACCATAGCTTTTAATGAGGTGATACTATTAAAAAGATAATCGCCATATTATTGGGGGCTATTCTCATAGGAAGTGTGTTTTTAACAGGATGTACCCAAAAACAAGAAGAAGAAAATGTTATTAAAGTTGGATTGTTGGTTGATTTATCTGGAGGTTTAGCAACCTATGGAAACAATGAAAAGCATATTTGTGAAATTGCTGAAGAGAAAATAAACAAATACTTTGAAGAGAGAGGAATGCCTTACAAAGTTAAGCTCTATGTTGAAGACACAAAGGCAGATCCAAAGGTTTGTTTAGATAAAATGCAAGCACTTCATGCTATGGGAATAAACTTTTTCTTAGGTCCAATGGCAAGTGGAGAAGTTAAGAACGTTAAAAACTTCGTAAATTCAAACAAACTTGTAATTATATCACCATCATCCACAGCACCACCAGAAGATATTGGATGTGCTAAACCAGAAGATAAGAAATATATATTTAGATTCGTCCCAACAGATAACTTCCAAGGAAATGCTATAGGTGATTTAGCTAAAGAACTTGGTTTAAAGAATGTTATTGTTATTTATAGAAAAGATGCGTGGGGAGATGGTTTAGAGAAAGCTACTGTTGAGAAATTAAAAGCTAATGGAATAAAGGTTATAGATGAAATACCTTACGACCCTAACATTGGTGATTGGAGTCCAATAATTCAAACAGCAACAAATGATATTAGTGGAAAAGGAAACGATACAGGAATAATATTCATTGGTTATGAAGAAGTTGCAACACTCTTAGCTCAGATAAAAGATGACTCACCTTTATTAAACTACACGTGGGTTGGATGTGATGGAACAGCAAACAGTAAAAAAGTTTTAGAAGAAGTTAAGGATAAAGCCATAAAAGTTGGTTTATATTCAACAATGTTCTACTCTGAAACAGATGAAGCAGAAAAGTTAAAAGAAGAATTTAAAAAGAGAGGTTATGGAGAACCAGACCAGTATGCATTAAACGTCTATGATGCGTTTTGGGTTGGAGCTATTTCATACGCTGAAATGTTAAATGAATCTGGAAAATATGATGCCGATTTATTAGCTAAGAAGATAAAAGAGAACGCAATAAAATATTCCGAAGGGCAGTTTGGAGTTAAGTCAGTAACTGGATACATAAAATTAAATGAATGGAACGATAGAGCAAGTGGAAACTATGGAATCTTTGCAGTAACAGAAGATGGATGGAAGTTAGTTGGAATCTGGGACTCAACAACTGGAAAAATCAGCTGGCAATAAATTTAATCTCTTTTTTCTTTTTTCTAATTTTTTAATTTTTGTTTTTGCTTCTATAATTTTAAAACCTATTTTTTATTTTTTAGTTTTTTATCAATAAAGTATAAAAATTATAATTTTTTTATTTTTTAAATAGAGTTTTAATGCTACTTACTTTTTGAGGGATAAAATGGAAATTTTAAGAACAGAAAATATTGTAAAGTATTTTGGAGAGTTTAGAGCTTTAAATGGAGTGTCTATAAGTGTAAATAAAGGAGATGTTACATTAATTATAGGGCCAAATGGGAGTGGAAAATCAACACTAATAAATGTCATCACTGGGTTTTTAAAGGCAGATGAGGGGAAGGTTTATTTTGAAAATAAAGATATAACAAACAAAGAGCCAGCAGAACTCTATCATTATGGTATTGTTAGAACTTTCCAAACGCCACAACCTTTAAAAGAAATGACAGTGCTTGAAAATTTGTTAATAGGAGAAATTAATCCTGGAGAAAGTCCATTAAAAGCGCTGTTTTATAAAAAATGGATTCCAAAAGAGGAAGAGATGGTTGAAAAGGCTTTCAAAATATTGGAATTTTTGAAATTATCTCACTTATATGATAGAAAGGCTGGAGAGTTGAGTGGAGGGCAGATGAAACTTGTTGAAATTGGAAGAGCTTTAATGACAAATCCAAAAATGATTGTTATGGATGAGCCAATAGCTGGAGTAGCTCCAGGTTTAGCTCATGATATATTTAATCATGTCCTTGAATTGAAAGAGAAGGGAATAACTTTCCTAATTATTGAACACAGGTTGGATATTGTTTTGAACTATATAGACCATTTATATGTTATGTTCAATGGGCAGATTATTGCTGAAGGTAGAGGAGAAGAAGAGATTAAGAAGGTTTTATCAGACCCAAAAGTTGTGGAAATTTATATTGGAGAGTAATATTTGGTGATGAATATGATAAAGGTAAAAAACCTAAATGCTGGATATGGAAAATTACAGATACTATTTGATGTGAATGCAAAAATAGAAAAAGGGAAGATTACAACAGTTGTAGGACCTAATGGTAGTGGAAAATCTACATTTTTAAAAACTTTGTTTGGTTTAACAAAGATATATTCTGGAGAGATTATATTTAAAGATAAAGATATAGCAAAAGTTCCTCCTCACAAAAAAGCAAGGATGAAAATAGCCTATTTACCACAAACAAACAACGTATTTGCTAATTTAACTGTTGAAGAAAACTTAAAGATTGCAGGCTATGTGCTAAATAAAGATAAAGTTAAAGAGAGGATAGAAATTGCTTTAAATGTATTTCCAGAACTTAAAGATATTTTAAAGAGAAAAGCAGGAACACTAAGTGGAGGGCAAAGACAATTTTTAGCTATGGGAATGGCTTTAGTTAGAGATGCTGAAGTTTTAATGTTGGATGAGCCAACTGCCCAACTATCGCCAAAACTTGCAGAAGTGATTTTTGAAAAGATTATTGAGATGAAAGATGATTTTGGATTAACAATTTTATTAGTTGAGCAAAATGCAAAGAGAGCTTTAGAGATTAGTGATAACGGATATATGTTTGTTAGTGGAAGAGTGGCATTTGAAGGAACTGCTGAGGAATTATTGAATCACGAGAAGTTTAAGGAATACTCATTAGGAATAACAGCAATTTAAGGTGAAAATAATGATTTTAGAGGGAGCAATTATTTATTCCAACCTTTTAGTTTTATTGGCTTTAGGATTAACTCTAACTTATATAACAACAAACGTTCCAAACTTTGCCCAGGGAAGTTATGCAATAGTTGGGAGTTATGTTGCTTTAACCATGTTAAAGTTGTTTGATATAGGTCCTTATCTTTCTCTGCCAGTATTATTTGTTGTTGGGGCAGTTGTTGGTTTAGTAACTTACTTAGCTTTAAAGCCATTGATAAAAAGAGGAGCTTCAGTAGAGATTTTAATGATTGCTACATTGGCAATTGATTTGATATTGTTGGGAGTTATTGGAGCTTATTCTGAAATATTAAGTGCAATTGTTGGCTCTACTCAGGCAAAATTCGTTTTTGCAAACTTAGACTTTACGGCATTTGGATTTAAAGGAATTTTGTTCGTTTCAACATTTGTTATTATTTTACTATTACTTGGGCTTTATCTTCTATTGTATAAAACAAAGTTTGGTATTGCTTTAAGAGCATCAATGGAAAATCCTTCCCTTGCTCAAACAATGGGGATTGATGTAGAAAAAACAAGATTATTCTCTTGGATTCTATCTGGAGCTTTAGCTGGAGTTGCTGGAGGACTTTTACCTTTCATGCAAGAAATTGTTCCAGCTACAGGAGGTTTAATAATTATTTCAATCTTTGCAGCGAGTATTGTTGGAGGATTGAGACATATAAGTGGGGCTTTAATTGGGGGTTACATAATTGGAGTATCTGAGAGTTTAATAACCTATTACTTGGCATCAGTATTTGGTACTGGATTCTTAGTTTATGGAAAGGTCATCTCCCTAATTATAATGATAATAACATTGTTAGTTGCACCTTATGGAATTACAGGGGTTGATTGGAAGAAGGTTAAAGCTAAATTAGTATCATCTTAGATTTTGATAAATTAATTTTTAATATTTTTATGAGGTGAAAAAATGATTGTTGAGCTTATATCATTAATCTTATTGTGGTTTGGGATTTATTATATAGTGTCTTTATCCTTAAATATGGAGTTTGGTTATGCTGGAATCCCTAACTTTGGTAAAGCTTTATCTGTTTTAGTTGGGGCAATTGCAGTTGGAGGAATTTTAGATAGATTGTTAATGCTTTATTTCGGTGTTGGAGGAGGATTGATTGAAGGCTCTACTTATGCAACATCTATGATAAATGATGTAATTGCTTCAAATCCATTAGTTGGGATTGGAATTTTAATATTGGCTATAATATTAGCTTCAATTTTAGGATTTATTGTTGGAGCTATCTTTATTCTACCAAGTGCTAAGTTAAAAGAAGACTATTTGGGGATTACATTGTTGGCAATAAGTGAGGCAGTATTTTTAGTTTGTACCTATGATTTAAATATAATTGGTGGATATTATGGAATCTCCACTCCAGATATTTTAGCGTTTGTCTCTGGGGAGTATAGAGGTTGGGTATTTACAGGAATAGTATTATTTATTGCCTTCTTAGTTTATTTATTCTTTGAAAGATTACTAAATACACCATTTGGGAGAATATTGAAAGCAATGAGAGAAAATGAAGACACTGTTAAGGCATTTGGTAGAGATATAATGAAGTTGAGGATAAAAACAATGGCAATTGGTTCTGCAATTGGTGCTATTGCAGGAGCTTTGTATTCATTATATACAGTAAATATAGTAGCTAATGCATTTACAAGGGTTGAATGGACGTTTTTCCCATTCTTAATGGTTTTATTGGGAGGAAAAGGAAATAATAAAGGAGTTGCTTTAGGGGTTTTGTGTTATGTTATAGTTAAAGTATTATTAGATGTTTATAAGTATGACTTAAAATATACCTTAAATATTCCATTTGAGCCTGTTTGGTTATCTTATATACTATTTGGAGTTTTAATGCTTCTCATTCTTTACTATAAGCCGTCTGGTTTAATCCCTGAAAAACCAATTATAACTCCTCCAATGAAAAAGAAAATTATGGAAATTAGTAATAATAAATAATTTATAATAAATAATATTGTATATTAAAATTTTTATCTTTTTTAAATAATTTTAAATAAAAAAGTCCTAAAATTTTTAAACTTATAGTAAATTATATTTTAAAATCAAAATCACTATAAAATACAATGGTTTTTTGGTGATAAAATGATAATTAAAGGTAGAGTTCATAAATATGGGGATGATGTAGATACTGATGCTATTATTCCTGGTCCATATTTGAGAACTACAGACCCTTACGAATTGGCAAAATACTGTATGGCAGGGATTGATGAAAATTTCCCAAAAAAAGTTAAAGAAGGAGATGTTATAGTTGCAGGAGAAAACTTTGGATGTGGTTCAAGTAGGGAACAAGCTGTAATAGCAATAAAATACTGTGGTATTAAAGCGGTTATAGCAAAGAGTTTCGCAAGAATTTTTTATAGAAACGCCATAAATATTGGTCTAATTCCTATAATTGCAAATACTGATGAAATTGAGGATGGAGATATAATAGAAATCGACTTAGATAAAGAAGTTATAAAAATAATTAATAAAAACAAGACCATAAAGTGTAAAGCTCCAAAAGGTTTAGAATGGGAAATTCTGAATGCAGGAGGGTTAGTAAATTATTTTAAAAAGAAAAAAAGGTGCTAAACTATGCTTTTAGAACTAAATGGATTACACGCAGGTTTAAGGTTTTCATCTGCCCATATTGTATTTGGACATCCAACTTGTGGGGTTATTCATGGGCATTCATACTATGTTGATGTAAAAATTAATGGAGAAAGATTTGGAGAATTCAACTTTGTCTGTGACTTTAAAATAATTAAAAAAATTGTAAAAGAGATTTGTGATAGTATAGATCATAAATTAATACTTCCAAAAAATCATAAAGATGTTTATTATGAGTTGAGAGACACAACCCTATATTTTAAATATAAGAACAAAGAATACTCTATCCCTGTGGAAGATGTGATTTTATTACCTATTCCTTCCACCACTGCTGAGGATTTAGCAATATATTTTGCTAATGAAATTTCAAAAAAATTAAAAGATCTCGGTTTTTCTAATATAAATTGGATAGAAGTTTCTATCAACGAAGGAATAGGACAGGGAGCTTGCTATAGAATGTATTTAAAACCATAGAGGGGGTGAAACCCTCTCTATTAGTATACTCTCCCATATGCTTGTATATTTTTAATTTCCATAGGGCTTCGCCCTATTGGGATACCTAAAATTAAACAAAAAAGGCAAATATTCGGGGGTATACCAATAGGGGGCAGAGCCCCCTCTATGGTTATGAGAGGTGAAATAATGGATAGAATATTAGAGAAGGTTAAAGAGAGATCAGAGATTCCAGTATATGATAAATCTATAGAGAATGTTTTATCAGCAATATTGACATCAGAAGATTTTTGGAAAATTGTTGATTTAAGTGAAGAACCTCTTCCTTTAGTAGCTGATATAATAAGAGTTTTGAAAGAGGAAGGATTATTAAAAATAAAAGATAGTATAAAATTAACTGAAAAAGGTTATGAGTTTGTAAAAGAGTATGGAATTAGTAAAAAGATGGACGATATATGTGAATGTTGTGAAGGGAGAGGAGTTTCTTTAAAGAACTATAAAGATTTATTAGAAAAGTTTAAAGAGATTGTTAAAAATAGACCTTTGCCAAAACACGAATATGACCAAGGTTTTGTCACTCCAGAATGCACAGTTTCGAGAATCGCTTTAATGAATTCAAGAGGTGATTTATTCAATAAAGATGTTTTAGTTTTAGGAGACGATGATTTAACAAGTATTGCCTTAATGCTTTCAAATCTTCCAAGAAAAATAGTAGTTGTAGATATTGATGAGAGATTAATTAATTTCATAAAAGAAGTTGCTGAAGAATTAAACTATAAAAATATTGAAGTTATCACATTAGATTTAAGAAAACCACTTCCAGAAAAGTATAGTAGAGCATTTGATACATTTATTACAGACCCTCCTGAAACTGTATATGCAATAAAAACATTTATTGGTAGAGGAATTTCAGCATTAAAAGGAGAGAGAAGAGCAGGATACTTTGGAATTACAAGAAGAGAGAGTTCCTTAGACAAGTGGAGAGAAATTCAAAGAACATTAATAAATGAGTTCAATGTAGTTATAACTGATATAATTAGAAATTTCAATCACTATGTAAATTGGGGCTATGATGAGGAAACAAGAGCGTGGAAGTTGGCTCCAATAAAGAAAAAACCAAAAGATATTTGGTATAAGTCATATATGTTTAGAATAGAAACATTAAAAGATAGTAGAGGTTTTGAAGAGGAAGTAGATATTGGAGATGAGTTATATAATGATGCCGAAAGTTCAACAACATAAAAATCAAAAAATTAATTAAAAAATTAAATATTTTCACATAGGTATTTTAATGCCTCTTCTTCCATAAAATGCAATTTTCCTGGAATTATTATTGAATGTAAAGGTTTTCCAAAATCATAATTAATTAAATCTTTTATTTTTCCGTAAACTAATTTTGGTTTTAAACTACCCAATCTTGCAACTACTACAACCTTAGTTTCTTCACTCAATACATTTTCTTTTTTTCTATTCTCCAATTCTAATAAAATTTTTAATCCTTCGTTAGCAGTCATAAATCTTTTTTCATTTTCTTCTATCCTTATATCTAATAAACAGAGAGTATGTAATCCTCTCTCTAAGTTTTCTTTTATTACATTATATGGAGTTTCTGGGAAATAATTTTCCTCTGGGAAGACAATTGATGTAGTTTTGCCAAATTTATATAATTGTAATCCAGTGATTCCTACTGCCGAATAAATTGATGGAGCATTTATAATTAAAACTTCGACTCCTCTCTTTTTTGCCTCAATTGCCAAATCTATATGGGTTGTTGCGACCATAGGGTCTCCAGCGGTTAAAAACATTATATCTTTGTCTTTTGCTTCCTCTATTATTTTATAGCCATCATATTCCACATCTTTTCTACTAAGAACTATAATTTTTTTACCTAAAACTTCCTCTATTTTTTCTATAGTTGTGCCAGTTAAAACAGATGTGTAAAATTCTGCATAAATTTTATCTACCTTTTTAGCAAATTTTAAAGTTTTTAGAGTCATATCATTTTCATCATATAATCCTAATCCAGCAAAGACTATCATTAATATCACCTACGATAAATTAATAAACATAAAAAACTATAGACCTATGTTAAATTTAATTAAAATTTAAGTTAATTTAAATTAATTACTATTACTATATTACTATAATCCTTAATGGTGAGGTAATGGAGAGCTATTACTACATATTTTTTATTATACTGTCGATAATTTTTATTGTTCCAAACTTATTAAAGAGATTTAACATCCCAGTTATAACCTCTATAATGATTGCAGGAATGATTATTGGACCCTATGGATTAGGAATTTTACAATTAGATGAAACTTTAAAAGTTCTATCTGAGCTTGGAGCAATTATGTTAATGTTTTTGGCTGGATTGGAAGTAGATAACGAAACTTTAAGAGGGGAATTAAAAAATTCATTATTATTGGCATTATTTTCTTTAATAATTCCAGGAATTGGAGGATATTTGGTTGGAGAATATTTGAACCTTGGATTTATTGGAAGTTTATTGTATGCAGTAATTTTTGCTTCACACTCTGTAGCTATTGTTTATGGAATTCTAAACGAGTTAAATATGGTTAAAACAAGATTAGGTACTATAATATTAAGTGCTACGATTGTTGTTGATTTATTAACTTTATTGCTACTTTCAGTAGTTATAAAGTTAGGAGTTGGAGAAAGCAATATAGGAATATTCCTATTAGAAGCATTTTTATACATTGCTGTATTATTATTGGCAATTCCTTATGTATCTAAGTATATTCTTAAATTATTTGAAAAACTTCACGCACAGAGGATTCATTATATTTTATTTATTATATTTATAGCAATAATAATTGGAGAAATCCTTGGAATTCATCCAATAGTTGGAGCTTTTATATGTGGAGTTGCTGTTAGTGAGGCATTAACTAAAGAAGAACACGACGAACTATTAAATAAAAATTTAAATGCAATTGGTTATGGATTTTTTATTCCAATATTCTTTTTAGTTTTGGGAATGGAAACTAATCTTAAAGTAGTTTTTAATTTAAGCAATTTGGAACTATTGTTAATTACATTAATTTCAGCAATATCTTTAAAATTTATTTCAGGTTTATTTGCGTTAAAATTACTAAAATTTGATAAACTAAGAAGTATCTTTGGAAGTTTATTAACAATTCCAAAAATTTCAGCCTCATTAGTTGCGGCATCAATTGGAAAAGAGTTTGGTTTAATAGATAACAGTATATTCGTAACAATCGTAACTCTCTCTATAATAACCTCTATAATAACTCCAATCTTAGCAAAACATATATTTATGCAAAAATGTAGTAATAATAATCATTAGAATATTAATAATTAGTAGAATCTTAAAACTACCCTTTTATTTTGTGTAGTATGTACTACCTCTAAAATGTCTTCTAATATACTTTCGAGGTCTAACTCAATAATCCCAAATTTTTTATTGAGTATCCTTAAAAATCCTTCATCATAGTGTAATAATTTTCCCTCAACATGAACTCTACCAAAGTATATTTCAACATACTCTCCATAATCAATATTCTCAAAGTAATCAAAGATTTCTTCAGGATTTTTAATGTCAATAAATTCCTCTATCATACTATTAACCTCATTCTATTATTTTATCAGTTTGAGATAATTTTTTTAATCTTTCAACTCCATTAATCTCTTTAATTACTTCAACAACAGCCTTAGGGACTAAGTGCTCCCATTTCTCACCAGTTAGCATCCTTCTTCTAATCTCAGTCCCAGAGTATTCTTTTCTATTAAACATCTCTGGCTTTTTTACTATATAACCTCTTTCTTCAAATAAAACTCTAACTAATGGATTTCCACTATATACAATATTAAAAGGAGGAGTTAAAGATTCAACATAAGAAACCCAAATTGAATTAAATTCAATGTCTTTTATTGGAATAGGATAATAGGTTATATCATAATTTTTAAGAGTTTGAGTAATCATAAGAATTCTTTCACCAGCAGTAAATGGATTTTCTAAGGTATGGCTTTTTTGAGCACTACCTATTCCAATTATTATTTCATCAACCTCTTTAGATATTTTTTTGATAACCTCTAAATGTCCTTTATGAAATGGTTGAAATCTCCCAATTATAAACCCTCTCAACATATCACCAAAAATAGATAATAAAGTAAATTAATATAAAATAACTAAAATAAAAAATAAAAGAGGAATCATTAAATTTACTCTTTTTCTAAGTAAGATTTTCTAATAAAGTTCAATATTACTTTCTGCTCAGTTCTTGCTACTACTCTTCTTATTGTTTCTACAGCGTCAATATTTGCCGATACACTGTCAATTCCCCACTCTACTAATTTCTCAACTATGTGAGGTCTGCTACCAGCTTGCCCACATATTGATGTTTTTATTCCATGTTTCTTACAAGTTTTTATAACATACTCCACCAATTTTAATACAGCAGGATGATCTTCTTTGTAGTATTTTGAAACTAACTCGTTGTTTCTATCTATTGCTATTGTGTATTGAGTTAAATCATTAGTTCCTAAACTTACAAAGTTAATTCCCTCTTTTATAAAGTCCTCAATGATTAAAGCTGCAGCTGGTGTTTCAACCATAATTCCAAATGGAATATCCTTTCCTAATTCTAAACCAACATCTCTTGCAATTTCTTTAACTTTTTTAACTTCATCAGGATGAGTTACTAATGGAATCATGATTTCTATATTTTTATAACCTTCCTCTCTCAATCTCTTAATAGCCTTTAACTCACATTTTAAAATATCTACTTCATCTAAACCTCTTCTGATACCTCTCCAACCTAACATAGGATTATGTTCAATAGGCTCGTTTTCTCCTCCTTCTAATCCCCTAAATTCATCTGTTGGAGCATCTAATGTTCTATAAGTTACAGGTCTTGGATAGAATGCATCTGCTACCTTTCTAATTCCTTCCATTAATGCTTCAATTAAAGCCTCCTCTCCTTCTTCTTCTAAAATCTTTCTTGGATGCTTACCTAAACCTAAAATCATATGCTCTGCTCTTAATAAACCAACCCCATCTGCTCCTGTTGCCGCCGCTCTCTCGGCAACCTCAGGCATACTAACATTAACTTTAACCTCTGTGGCTGTAATAATTGGAACTTGTTGAACTATTGTTGTTGTACTAACCTCTGGTTTTTTCTCCTCTTCAACTTTTTTAATTACTCCTTCATAAACAATTCCTTTTTCCCCATCAACTGTAACTATCATGCCATCTTTTAAAATCTCTGTTGCCTTCTTTGTTCCAACAACGCAAGGAGTTCCCAACTCTCTTGAAACAATTGCCGCGTGGCAATTAAATACTACTATTGGAGTGTAATTTTTAGTCCAAACTACATAGTTGTGGTCAAAGTCATTGTTTGCCTTTACAGTAATGTTATATACCTCACCATAATCTTCGTTAATTTTTGTTAATCTTATGCTATGTATATCAGAATCTTTTATTAATTCTACTTTTTTCAATAGAGATTTTAAGCCAGTATCTACTTTTTTACACTCTTTTAAGTAGGTATATAATTTATTAACTCCAATAAATGATTTATTTTTGAAATACTTGTATAAATATCCTCTATAATCATATTCTTTACACTCTGGAAGCATCTGAGCAATGTCAATTAATTTTGCATCAACTTTTATCTTAGAATCAAATTCATTCAATTTTTCAATTGAAATTCTTTTAGTTTTTGATAGTATTTTTTCAATGTTGTTCTTTATTGATATAACTGCGGTTTTTGTATCTTTTTTGACTCTCATTCTTGGTATTGCTCCAATTCTATACAACGCTAAAATAATTCCTTCAATTTTCTTTTTATGTTCTACATTTTCATATATCTCTAATCTACTTCTGCTTATACAACCATCACCATCAACATAACCTGCTAAAAAATCTATTAACTCACTTTCTGTTGCATATAATGGAATTGTATTAATGTTATCTTCAACATGCCCCAATATTTCTGATGGCTGTTTTTTACTTGTTTGATATTCTACATCTGATAAAATTGCTCCACACAAATACATTATATCAGATAGAGTTTCATATTTCTCCTCAATCATTGGAATATAGTCAATGCTTAACACTGAGTAGTTGTTATTTATTACATCCTCCAATGGTATTTTTTGCAATCCTCCATCTTTAAATATTGGAAACTTATGGTCTGGTGTTATCTTTATAGTATCTGTTGTTTTCTTGTTCTTTCTATATACTCCAACTTCATACCTAACAGCAGTCCTTACCTGTGCGTCAATAATCTCCTTCCATTCAGTTTTTAATGTTTTGGAATTTAATCCCAACACTTTTAATTTTTCTCCTTTTTTAACTAATTTATAGATATCTTTTATTTTCATAAAGCCTCTGTCTGTAAGTATTTTTGCGTCTCCTTCTATACAGGTCAATCCACCCTCATCTGTTATTATTGCTGCAGCCTTTTTCATTGCTGGAACCATATCTGGTGTAGTCATCTTTGTTACTAATATGTCTCCTTCTTTAACTTTATCTATCTCTTTTACATCCATAATTATCTTAACTGGTCCAGTAGCAATTCCTGGGGAGGCACCAATACCCTTCAACAATATTTTACTTTCAATATCCTCTTCTGAAACAGTCTTTTTTTCTTTTTTACCTTTCTTCAATGTAGTTATTGGTCTTGCCTGAACCATATAGAATTTGCCTTTTTCATAAGCCCATTCAACATCCATTGGCTTTTTATAATGATTCTCAATATTTATACCAATTTTAGCGAGTTCTTTTATTTCATCATCTGTTAAAACCTGCTTTTCTTTCATATCCTCAGGAACATCAACTATTTTTGTTTCTCCTTTTTCATCCTTAACAAACATTATTTCCTTTCTTGCTATGTATTTATCAATAATCTCCAAAGTTTTCTTATTGACTATGTATGTGTCTGGAGAAACAGAACCACTTACAACTCCTTCCCCTAAACCCCAAGCTGCCTCTATAACTAACTCATCGTAGTTTTCTGTTATTGGATTAACGGTAAACATAACTCCTGCTTTTTCAGAATTGACTAATTTTTGGACAACAACAGCTAACGCTACTTTAAAGTGATCAAAACCTTTTTGCTCTCTATAAAAAATAGCTCTTGGTGTAAATAATGATGAAAAACACTTTTGAACATATTTAACTACATTCTCTGCTCCTTTTATATTCAAATAAGTGTCTTGCTGTCCTGCAAAACTTGCATCTGGCAAATCTTCGGCAGTTGCTGAACTTCTCACTGCAACAGTTACATCTTCTTCATTACAAATCTCTGACAATTTGTTGTATGCTTCAATTATAGCAAGTTTTAAATCATCTGGCATTTCTACCTCTTCAAACATCTTCCTAATTTTTTCTGAAGCTTCATTTAACTTATCTGTATCGTTGATATCTAAATTTTTTAAAATCTCTTTTATCTTGTCAATTAAACCAGTTTCTTTTATAAAGTATCTGTAAGCATCAGCAGTAACTACGAATGCTGGAGGTACTGGTAAACCAGCGTTCCACATTTCTCCTAATGAAGCCCCTTTTCCTCCTGCTATATCAACATCTTTATTTGAAAGTTCATCTAACCATGCGATAAATTTCATTTTCTATCCCCTTTTTAATGTTATATAAATTATTTGTATAATTAAAGAATTATATAAACTTTTTATTTCTATAAATTTAAATATATTGATTCAAAATATAATAAAAAATAGTTAATTTAAAATTTGAGCAACTCTTTTCCTTGCTCAACAACGATTTTACAAGGCATTGGTAATTTCATTGCCGCTCTTCTTAATGCTTCCTTAGCATCTTGGAATTTATCTGGGTTAACCCATACTGTCATTATTGCCTGTCCCTCCTTAACTCTTGCCGCTGTTCCAATAGGCTTTCCAAATGCCAATCTCATACCGTCTGAAATTCTATCTGCCCCAGCTCCTGTAGCCATCTTGTGTTCTCTTAAAATTTGGTGTGGATAGACTCTAATCTGAAATTTATATCCTAATCTTCCACATTTCTTTGTTAAATATTTGTTTGCCGCAACTCTCGCAGCCTCTAAAGCATTGTGTCTTATTTGAATATGTTTTGTAGATACTAAATTAACTTTAACTGGAAAATCTGCAGATAAATTACCCATTATGTAATGAACTACTTTTGGTTGTGGAACCCCTTTAACATACTCTTTTCTTGTGTATGGTGGCTTATCTACATCTCTGTAGCATCTATTTGGTCTTAATGTAGCCATTATCATCACCTGTTTTTTTAATCATTATTCAATAGAATAAATTTGCTATATAAATAAATATTACTTATTTACTTTTAATTTCAAAAGAGTTTTATCTTAATATTATGTTATGCTTGACCTTATATTTTTAACATAATATTTAAACCTTACTGTTACTTAAAAAATAAATCTTATAACCTTCTCAGCGACTTCTAAGATTTTTCTCATTGTTATATATGAAACTGCTTCATCGTGATATTCAACATTTACATACTCTTCAACGATTTTAGCCCCTTTTTTTGCCAACTGTAAGGCTATAAAGTGTTCAACAGCGTAACCCTCTCCAAAGTGGATATCCTTTAATAACTCTGCCTTTATAATTCTAAATCCACATTGAACATCCCTAAAAAAATAGATTCTCTTTGCATATATAAAAACTGCCAATGAAGTTAAAATTGATGCAAAGAAGTTAGAGATTCTTCTATGGAAAGGGATATGCTTATATTTTCTAACCCCAAAAACAGCATCTGCATTATATTTTTTTAATTTATTTAATAGCTTTGGAATATCCATAGGCTTATGCTGATAGTCCCCATCAACATATATAATATATCTATATTTATTTAAAGATAAAGCAAATTTTGTTCCAACTTCTATAGCCTTTGCCTTACCTAAATTTTTTTCATTTCTTATCAAATAAACTTTAATATTACAATTCTTAGCAAAATCTTCAACGACTTTTGAAGTATTATCTATAGAACCGTCATCAACTACTATAGCATCTATTTTCAACTTTTCTAAATCTTTTAAGACTTTTAAAATATTTTTCTCTTCATTATAAGCAGGAATTACTGCAATCATAATTTATCACTATATTTAAAATTTTAAAAGAGAAAATAGTAGTAAATGTAGTAATGAAGATTTACAATTTAATTATATATATTACAAAGAATCCAAATAATACTCCTAATATTAAACCTAAAATTCCATAGAGTAATATATTATCATTCTGCTGTTGTTGATATTCTATATTAGTATTACTATTATTGTTTTTTAAGACATAGGACGTATTTTTGCTATTATTTTCCATCTGATTTTTATTAGATATATTTATATTAATTACTTCTTTAGTTTCATTTAATGTATTCAAACCAACATTACCCAAATTAGATATATTATTAGATACGTTGTTTGAAATAATATTATTAATTGTAGCATTACTAATAACAGTTATATTTGTTTTTGATTCAGTAGTCGTAGACAAATTTATATTGCTGTTTATTGTTAAAGATAATATCGATATTTTTTTCAAAAATGTTCTCTTTATATAAATCCCTTCACCAAAATATTGCATTTTAACTATTATAGTATGATTACCTGGTTTAATTGCTTTACCCTTAAAAATATAAAATATTTTAACATCTTCAGCAACTCCTGCATAGTGTAAGGTTGAATTTTTAAACTTTATAGCATCGGAATAGACTGTAACATTAAAATCCTCTATAGGATATGGAGTTCTCCACTGAAATATAACATATACTGAGTCATTAATTAAACATTTTTCTGGAACAATACTAATTTCTGGAGTATTTAGAGCATAACTAATCTCTGAAATTAAAAAGATTAAGAAGAAGAAAGCAAAAATTATTTTTTTCATATTTATCCCTCAATTTTTAATTTTCTCAACCTCTCGTTTAGTTTCTCAACCTCCTCTTTTGTTAATCTTGTAGCTCTTTTAACATTTTCTAATTCTTTCTGTAGTTGTATTACTTTAATACCCAATATTATGTTTAAAAGTAAGCTAATAAATACGATAACATATAATATCGTCAGATCCATTATTATCTCCCCCCAAACAATCCTTTAAGGAACCTTGAGATAAAGGTTTCTTTTTTCTGCTTAATTTTTGCTTCATACTTAACTCCAATTAGCTTTGCCGCTATTTCCATAATTGCCTGAGCTGCTGGAGAGTCAGGATATAATATAACTAAAGGAGTTCCAAACGCCGCCGCTTTTCTAACATGTGGATCTTCTGGAACAACGCCAATAACAGGAACTTCTAAAATAGTTTCTATTGCCTTAACACTCAACTCAGTACTCTCATTAGAAACTCTGTTAACAATAGCTCCTATAATATCTGTTCCTAATCTTCTTGTGATTGCTATAATCTTCAAAGCATCAGATATTGAAGATATTTCAGGGTTTACTACAACTATTAAACCATCTGCTGATGATATAGCAATTAATGTCTCTTTTCCAATACCTGCTGGACAGTCAATAATCAATATGTCAACTAAATCATGTATAGTCTTTAAAACTTCTTCTAATTTTTCTGGATTAGCTCTCCTAAACTTTTCTAAGGATATACCTGCTGGAATAACTAAAACTCCTTCAGGACCTTCATAAATAGCGTCTTTAATATGTGCCTTACCTGCCAAAACATCGTTTAATGTAATTGGCTTTCCTTCCAAACCCATAATTAATTCTAAGTTTGCCATTGCTATATCTGCATCTAAAACAGCGACTTTTTTTCCAAATTTTGCCATAGCCACAGCAAGATTAGCCGCAATTGTAGTTTTTCCAGTTCCACCCTTTCCAGAAGCTATTGCAATAGCTATTGCCATTAATGTCACCTTTTACTAATCTCTATAATTTAAAAAGTTACAAAAATATATACCACTTTAATTTACTAATGTAATAATTAGTATATAACTTTAATCATTAGTCATGTGGTTATTCAAAATTTGTAACAAATTATATAATTTGTCATTACTTTTTTATCAGTTCCTTTTATTCTCATATCTCCGTTTTCTATCACTACTATGTCACCATCTTTAAAATCTCCTTCGACTTCTATTACTTTAAATACATTTGGGTTAGGATCTATTTTGTTTATGGCTATATAATCATCATAAAGATGTAGTTTTCCATCTTTAATACATCCGATTTCTCCATTTTTTACAATTCTATTAACTATAGTCATAACCTTTCCAAAGTCAATTAACTGCTGTCTTAATTGGTCTCTATATTTAAATAATTCTTCTATGTCCTTCTTAATAATTTCCTCAAAATTTTCTTCATATTTATTTACACTATATATATCATACTCCTTACTTAGTGTGGGATTCCACTTAAATTTTTCAAAAATATTTTTTATAGTTTCTTCAATACTTTCTAATGGCATCATTGGGAAAAGTTTAGCAGTTTTTTTTAGTTCTTCCTCAACTTTCTTTTTTAAAAATTTATTTCCAAAAATGACAATTCCAAAGCCTTCTTTTAGTATCTGATTTATGACTTCATCATTTAAAATTTCTAAAATTGCACATTTTCCTTTAGTAGCATAAACTCTCCTTCTTTTTGCCTCTATTCCCAAACTTCTAACTTCTCCGACAACAACTGAATCAGATAATTTTCTAACTTTTTCTCTATTATCTTCAATTATAATTTTTATATTAAGTTTTTCAGCCAAATTATATAGATCTTCTTCTGATTTTATTTCTCCATTGTATAATTTTTCTTCTAATAATTTTCTATTTTGTTCATTGCCCCTAAAAAATATTTGTCTTCGATCGCCTCCAATAACAGCCCCGTTATTTCCATAATAACATATTATTAATGTCATTTTTTCACCATAATTATTACTTAAAAATTTCTAAAATTTAAGTTTAACTCTCTATATGTATTTTTTGAAATCGTTTATTAATAATTCCTTAGTATTATTGTCATAGTTAATCTTATATATTAGTTATTAAATAGTAATAATTATTACTTAAAAATTTTATGAGGGGGATTATGACTGAGATGGATAGAATAAGTATATCTCTCCCAACAAAACTCTTACAAGAATTTGATGAAATAATTGCTGAGAGAGGATATGCAAGTAGAAGTGAAGCTATTAGAGATGCTATTAGAGATTATATAATAAAACACAAGTGGATACACAGTTTAGAGGGAGAAAGAGCGGGGAGTATTAGCGTAATTTATAATCACCATGAGTCTGATGTTATGGAAAAAATTACTGAGATTCAACATGAATATACCGATATTATTGTTGCCACTTTGCATTTACACTTAGACCATGACCACTGTTTGGAGTCTATATTAGTTAGAGGAGATGCTAAAAGAATTAGAGAATTAACAGATAAATTAACAGCCTTAAAAGGAGTTAAACAAGTTAAATTAAGTGTTATGGTTCCAGGGGGATATATTCCTGAATAAATATATTAATTTGAACTAAAAATTTTTCTCTCATCTCCTAACGGAACTATATTTTTACTCTCAACTTCTATATATGCCTCCCACAACTTTTTACATTCGCATTCTACATTTAAAACATCTATATCTTGCGTTAAAGTGAATCTTTCTAATCTTTCTTTAATTATTTTATTACACTTACATCCATATAGATTGTGTGCCCCTCTCTCACTACCAACTCCTGAAGTATCACACATAATCAAAGCATTTTTATTTTCTTTTTTTACATTTTTTAATATTTCAATAATACTCCATAAAAATGGTGGTCTATATTGATTTTTATTCCAGAAGTATTCTATTAAACTTCCTTTATGAATTGTAGTAGGACAGAATGATATTCTTGAACAGCCCAACTTTATACATTCGTTTGCTGATTGTATAGCATCTTTTATTGCATCTTTTTCAGTTATAAAAGGAGGCTTTATTAATAAATAGGCTTTTATTCCAATATCATAATTTTTTGCTAATTCTATAACTTTAATGATTTCTTCATTAGTTATTCCTTTGTTTATTGCATAATTTCTAATTTCTTCATTAAAACTTTCAATTCCAACCCCTATTTCCACATTAATATTTAAATATTTTCTAATTTCATTTAATTTTTCTTCAGTTATAAATTCTGGTCTTGATTCTATAGCTACTTCTTTTAAATTTTCAAATTCACTAAGTTTTTTAAATATATACTCTCTCGCCTCCCTATGAACTTCTCTATCATCTAAAAAACTTCCAGAAGTGAATATTTTAACACTGAAATCTTTTAAATCCTTTAACTTTTCTTTATATTTCTCAATTGCATAATTAAATTGATTTATTATATTTTCAGATGTTATTTTTTCAGGAGATGAGTCCATTAGGTAAGAGCACATTAAACATCCTCCTTCTTTTGCATAGAAACATCCTTCTGTTCTTAAAATTATAGTTAATGATTTACCAATTGTAAAATCTCTATAAATGTCATCTTGAATCCACACTGCAATAGGTTTATTTTTATCTCTCACTTTTCTTTTTTTTAGGTTTTTTTCTCTAAATTTTCTTAAAAATTCTTTGTAATCTTCCATTTTATCAACTCTTTATAATTTATTTTTTATTTTTTAAATAATTAATAAGCTCATCTATATCACTAAAACATATTGGATAGTTCAATTTAGGTCTTTCAACTACTATAACCTTAGTCCCTACTTCTAAGGCACCATAAACTTTTTCATAAAATCCTCCACTACTCCCACTATCTTTGGTTATAATAGCATCACATCCGTAATCTCTTATTAAATATTTATTTAATTCCTTAGAAAATGTTCCATACATTGCTACAATATTCTGCTGAGGTAGAATTTTTAAAGCCTCATTCACTGAAATTGGTAAAACTCTGGCAACAACTTTATCTTTTCCAACTATATCAACAACAGTTTTTAAGTTTTTAATTCCTGCCATATGGAAGATTTTATTAAATTTTTTAGCTAATTTCGCCCCTTCTTCAAAATCTTTAACATAAATAACATTTGGATGCTCTATTTTTTTCCATTCTCTTTCAAATCTTACATACTCTATATTGTTAGATTTACAAACCTCCATAGCGTTTTTACTTGCATTTACAGCAAAGGGATGCGTAGCGTCAATTAAAACATCAATATTATATTCCTTTATTGTTTTATTTAAATCATCTTTGTTTAGAGGTTTGTCAATTATTTTATCAGCAAATTCTAAACCTAACTTCCCTCCATAATCTGTTGTTGAAGTATATAAAATAAATAAATTATCTAAATTTTTTAATTTTCTCCCAATTTCTACGCTATCTTTAGTACCTCCCATTAATAAAACTCTCATAACAACCAACCCATAAGTTTATTTAAACTTTTGTTAGATATAGTATAACTAAATTATTATAAGTAGTTGAAGATGGTGAATATTAATGTTAATAAGACCAAGAAGATTGAGAAAAAATCAAAAAATTAGAGATTTGGTTAGAGAAACAACTTTAACAAAGAACGATTTAATTATGCCTATTTTTGTTGATGAAAATTTAAAAGGAAATGAAAAGAGAGAAATTAATTCTATGCCTAACCAGTATAGATTTAGTGTTGAAGGGGCAATAGAAGAAGCAAAAAATATTGCAGATTTAGGAATTCCAGCAATAATATTATTTGGTATTCCAAAGTATAAAGATGAAATTGCAAGTTCTGCCTACGATAAAAATGGAGTAGTTCAGAGAACTATAAGGGGAATTAAAGAGGAGTTAGGGGATGAGATTTTAGTTATTGCTGACTGTTGTCTATGTGAATATACTTCCCATGGACACTGTGGAATTGTTAAAAATGGTAAAATATTAAATGATGCCACACTACCAATTTTAGCTAAGATAGCTTTATCTTATGCAGAATCTGGAGTTGATATAGTAGCCCCATCAGATATGATGGATGGAAGAGTTAGAGTAATAAGAGAAAGTTTAGAAGAAAATGGATATGATGATGTATTAATAATGAGCTATTCAGCAAAGTATGCCTCTTCATTTTATGGACCATTTAGAGAAGCTGCAGAAAGTGCCCCTAAGTTTGGAGATAGAAAAAGTTATCAGATGGATATTGGTAATTCAAGAGAGGCTTTAAAAGAAATTGCCTTAGACATTGAGGAAGGGGCAGATATGATATTGATAAAACCAGCATTATCTTACTTAGATATTATAAGATTAGCTAAAAATAACTTTAATGTCCCTATTGGTGGTTATTCAGTAAGTGGAGAGTATGCAATGGTTGAGGCGGCATCTAAAAATGGATGGTTAGATAAGGATAAAGTTATTTATGAAATACTGTTAAGTATAAAAAGAGCTGGAGCTGATTTTATTATTACATACTGGGCTAAATATGCCGCTGAAAAATTACTCTAAATAAAACATTAAGGGAATAGTATGAAGATATTAAAAAATTTTTCAGTTCCTAACTTGTGTGATGCAGGGGCAATACCTTTAAAAGACATTAAACCAATTTTAGAGAATCAAAAATTAATTTTTGGAGAGGTAATAACTGTAAAGATAAATTATAATGACTGGGGAACTTTAATTAAATCAATAAGTTTTGCTAAAGATAAAATTATAGTTGTTGAAGTTGTAGGAGAAAAAAAATATGAAACTGCTGTATGGGGAGGATTAGCCTCTCTAAACGCTAAAATTAAAGGAGTTAAAGGAGTAGTTATAGATGGTTGTGTTAGAGATTTGGAAGATATAAGATCATTAAAGTTCCCAGTTTTTGCAAAAAACTTTTGTCCAAGTGCAGGAAAACCTTTAAATTGTGGTAAGATAAATGTTCCTATAACTTGTGGAGATGTTTTAGTTAATCCGGGAGATATTGCTGTTGGAGACAACAATGGAGTGGTAATTATAAAAAAAGAACATCTCCAAGAGATTATTGAAAATGCAAAATATATAAAAGAAAAAGAGAAAAAAATAAAGGAAAGAATTTTAAGAGGCGAAGATTTAAGAAATATTTTAAAATTAAAATAAAAATAAATTAAATAATAAATTTAATTGATATATTAAAATGATAGAATATTTAAAAGGTGATATGTGTTGAAAATTCCGCGTAGTTTGAAGTTAGTTTTAGAAATACTAAATAAAGAATCAGGAACGAGATATATTGTTAGAGGACTTATAGATGGAACTTTATCAGCTCTTGGAGTAGTTATTGGAGCCAGTGGTTCCTCAGATCCGTCAGTTATTATAGCTGCAGGGCTTGGAGGAGGAGTGGCTAATGGTTTATCTAATATCTTAGGGGCATTCACAGCAGAAAAGGCATCGTTAGAGAGAGACAGAATTCAAAAGGAAAAAAACTTATTAAAGCATAATGGATATTTAAAAAAATCTATAATTTACAAAAGGGCTATTAGAGAAACTATGATCTGTGGGCTTATTGATGGAATATCTACAACAGTAGGATCTGCACTACCAATTATTCCATTTTTTTTATTTGATATAAAAACTGCCTTATATTTAGCAGTAGCAATAACTGTAGGACTATTATTTATATTGGGTGTATTTATTGGAAACATTTCCAAGGAAAATGTTGTAATTTCAGGAATAAAAATGGTGATAGGGGCGATAATTGTAACATTCCTATGCTTTATGATAGAAAAAGCATTTTAAAATATAGATTGGGAAACTATGAAAGCTAAGGAGTTATTTGAAAAATTAAAAAAAGAACTTGATAAGTTTAGTATATATGACATAATGAAAATTAAGTGTTATATTGAAAAAGATGCTAAATATCTCCCAAATAAATATAAAAATCATTATGTTGAATCAATGATGAAATACCTAATTGAAACATTTAATGAAATTAAAAGGAAAAAAACTAACGAAATTAAAGATGAAGATATAGACGAAAAAAAATTAAATGAAATGCTTAAAAGGATTGAAAATTTTAAAAACTATAATACTGAGGATGAGGAAACATTTATAAATCTTTCTAAAATATTATGTCCTTATTTAACTTTCATTGCAAAAAAACCCTTGCATCCTACATATTTAGTGTTTCCAGGAAATGTAAAAATTGTTAAAAAAGGTAATATCTATTATTGTCCTGTTAAAAATAAACAACTTAATGAATATTCATTGTGCGAATTTTGTGTGGCAAAAAGTATTGATGAACTAAAAAAATAAAATCTAAAAATTATAATGGTGAAGAGATGAGGGCAGTAATTGTAGGAAGTGGAGCAGGAGGTTTAACAACGGCATCAACAATTAGAAAATACGATAAAGATATTGAGATAGTTGTAGTAACCAAAGAGAAAGAGATTGCCTATTCTCCTTGTGCTATTCCTTATGTAATTGAAGGAGTTATAAAGAGTTTTGACGATATAGTTATGCACACACCGGAATATTACAAAAAAGAAAGAAACATTAATGTATTGACAGAAACTACCGTTACAGATGTAAATTCAAAGGAAAATAAAATAATGTGCATAGATAAAGATGGAAATAAATTTGAAATAGATTATGATTATTTAGTTTTAGCTACTGGGGCAGTTCCATTTATCCCACCAATTGAAGGAAAAGATTTAGAGGGAGTATTTAAGGTTAGAACTATTGAAGATGGAAGAAATATATTAAAATATATTGAAGAAAATAATTGCAGAAGAGTTGCTGTTGTTGGAGCAGGGGCAATAGGTTTAGAAATGGCTTATGGTTTAAAGAAAAGAGGTTTAGAAGTCTTAGTTATTGAAATGGCACCTCAAGTTTTACCAAGATTTTTAGATCCAGACATGGCTGAAATTGTCCAAAAATATTTGGAAAAAGAAGAAATTAAAATTATATTGTCAAAACCTTTGGAAAAAATTGTAGGAAAAGATAGAGTTGAAGCAGTTTGTGTTGATAATAAATTATATGATGTTGATATGGTAGTAATGGCTACTGGTGTAAGACCAAATATAGAATTGGCAAAAAAGGCAGGATGTAAAATAGGAAAATATGCTATAGAAGTCAATGAAAAAATGCAAACATCAATTCCAAATATATATGCAGTTGGAGACTGTGTTGAAGTAACTGATTTTATAACTGGGGAGAAAACATTATCTCCATTTGGATCAACTGCTGTAAGGCAGGGAATTGTTGCTGGTAAAAACATTGCTGGAATTGAAGCAAAATTTTACCCAGTTTTAAATTCAGCAGTTAGTAAAATTGGAGATTTAGAAATTGGTGGAACTGGATTAACAGCATTTTCTGCTAATTTAAAAAGAATACCTATAATTATTGGTAAAGCAACAGCATTAACAAGAGCAAGATACTATCCAGGAGGAAAGAGAATAGATATTAAAATGATATTTAATGAAGATTGTAGAGTTGTTGGATGTCAAATTGTTGGAGGAGAAAGAGTCGCTGAAAGAATTGACGCAATGTCAATTGCAATATTTAAAAAAGTTACAGCTGAAGAACTTGCTAATATGGAATTCTGCTATGCTCCACCAGTTTCTATGGTGTATGAGCCTTTATCTTTAGCCGTAGAAGATGCATTAAATAAATTTATCAAATAATAAAAGTTAAATAAATAATAATTTAATAATTACTAAATACAATTATGGTTAAATATTTAACTTAGTTTTTATTAAATATTTACTTCTAAATATTTACTTTAAAATTTAACGAGGGTTGTGTTATGGTTATAAAAAAAATCATAAAAAAAATTAGAGGAAATAAAGACCTTCCTACACCCGTTGAAGTTCCTGAAGAGGAAGAATATATTGTCATTGGAGAAGAAAAACCTGCTTATATATTAGAAGAAGAAAAAAAAGAAGAACTACAAAATGTAGAAACAGAAAACATAAAAGAGGTTGAAGTTAAGGAAGTCGTAAAAATTGAAAAAATTTTACCTAAATTGTACGTTGTTAGAATTAAACATCCCTTAGACTTCGAAAAGATTAAGGATAATATTCCCGAGTATGATGTTATAATAGTAAACTTAGAAGAGGTTCCATTTGAATCCATAATCAAAGAACTCAATGAATTTAGAGATTATATGAATGTTTTAAATTACAGATTGGGATTCATCGCTGAAAATGTATTATTAGCATATAAGGATGATGTTATATTAGATAAATATGTCTCAGAAATTTCTGACGATGCTGAAAATATAGAATAAACTTTTATTAGTTTCTATTAGATTTTTATTAGTTTATAATTTCTCAGTCTTATTTATATTATTTTTATTTTAAGTTATATTATTTTTATATTATTTTTAATGTATTCGTTTGTTTTCGGTGATTTAATGAGAATTGCTATAACTGGAACTCCGGGAGTGGGAAAGACAACAGTATCTAAGGTTTTAGGAGATAAATTAGGAATAAAAGTTATAGATATAACTGAGTTTGTTAAAAAATATAAACTATATAAGGAAAAAGATATAGATATGGACTCTTATGTTATTGATTTTGAAAAATTAGAAAACTTTATTAAAAAAATTGAAGATAAAGAAAAAACTATAATTTTAGATGGACATGTATCTCACTTATTAAATCCTGATTACACGATAGTTCTTAGATGCAATCCAGTGATTATTAAAAAAAGATTAGAAGAGAGAGGATATAAGCCAAAAAAGGTTTTGGAAAATGTTCAAGCAGAAATATTAGATGTTTGTTTATGTGAAAGTAAAGGCAAAGTTTATGAGATAGATACGACAAATAGAGATGTTGATGATATTGTCAATGAGATTATTGAAGCAATAAAACATAAAAAAGAGAGAAAGGGTATTGTAGATTGGACTACCAAATATTTTGACTATTTAATCTTAGAAATTAAATAATTGCCTAATAATAGAGCGTCAAAATCTGCCGTTAAAAAGCTTTTTATTGCATCCTTTTCATTGCAAACTATTGGCTCTCCGTGTATATTAAAAGATGTATTTAAAACTACTGGAACTTCAGTTATGTCATATATATATTTTATTAAATTATAATATGTCTCATTTGATTCTTTTTTTAATGTTTGTGGTCTTGTAGTTTTGTCTACATGAACAACTCCTTCAATTTCTTTTATTTTATCTTCTTTAACTTTAAATATTTGCGTCATAAAGGGAGAATATCTTGGATTTATTAAATAATCCTCTATATACTCATAAAGTATTGTAGGAGCAAATGGCATAAACCAATCTCTTTTTAATTTTTTGTTTATTTTTTCTTTATTTTCTTTTGTAGGTAAAGACAATATACTCCTATTCCCTAAAGCTCTTGGACCAAATTCCATTTTACCTCTTGCTATGCATACAATATTATTTTCAACTATTAAATTACCAACAACCTCAGGAATGTCCTTTTCTTCAATAAAATCTATTTTGTAATTTTTAAGTTTGTTTTTTATATCTTCCAATATTTTTTTAATATATCCATTTTTAATTTCATATCCAAAGTATGTATTTATTAAATTAATTCTGTCTATTCTTTTATCAGCTAAACTTGCTCCTAAACAAAGCCCTTCATCACCCATAAAAGGAGGGACAAATAAATTATACTTTTCAGCAATTTTTGAGTTTAACTTAACATTCTGTGCCACACCTCCAACAAATACAACATTATCTATATTATATTCATAAGTTAAACTATTTATAGCCTTTAAAACAATATCTTCCAAAGTTTTTTGAGCAAATTTTGATATTTTTACTTTATCTTCAAAAGATAATTTATCTTTACTATTTAGATAAGGAATCATAAGTTTTTTTAATGCTTTGGTAGCTTCATAACCAATAACACCTAAATAGTTTTTAAATGATTTTATCCCCTCAATATAATCAATAACTTTTAAATTTATATTATCTTCACAATCAAAAGAGGATAATGACATAACCTTACCTTCGTCTTTCATTGGTTTAAAACATAGTAGTTCAGTTATTGATGCGTAAAAATCTCCAACTGAATCTATTAAATCACTCTGAGCAATAATTTCTAAATCTTTTTTATTAGCAATCGATGCCAAAAAAGAGAGTCCATCCCCTCCCCCATCAATTGAAATAACTATGGATTCTTTAAAATTTGATAATTTATATAGATATGAATGAGCCATATGATGATAAATGTATAAAAATTTTTTCTTTATTTTATTTTGAAAATTTTTTAATTTCTTTATTCTTTCTCCTCTCCTAAAAACTCCCCCAACAGAAACATATTCAATATTTTCAGCATCAACATTACTTAATATATAATTTATAGAGTTTTCTGGGAAACCCCTTTGATTTTTTTTTCTTGTAAATCTTTCTTCACTAATTGCATATAAAATATTATTTTTATCAATTAATGAGGCACTTGCGTTATGTCCGTCACATAACCCTAAAATCATATAAACACCAAAAATTATAGTTCTCCAATTGCCTTTAACTTTCTCTCAATAGTATTTTCTTTATCTTTTCTTTCATCAATTTTTAAACTACTTACAACTCTATCCACATCATTTAAGACGATTGAGTGAGCTTCTTTAAATGCTTTTAAAATTTCATCCAAATCCCCTTCCAACACTGTGCCCATTGCGTTTGTTTCAACTTTTAAGTTGTATTTTTTAAAAACATCAATAGCCTTTTTAACATACTTTGAAACACTTGCACCTTTTCCTAATGGGATTATTGAAACTTCTGCCACGACTTTTCTCACAATTATCACCTAATAAAAACAAAAATAGATGTAAAATTTTTAAGAGATAGTATAAATAAAAGAAATTAAAGCGTTTATTCTAATTCTTTTAATGCTTCTTTTAAGATTTCTTTAACTTTTTCTAATTTCTTAGCTAACTCTTCATTCTCTTTCTTAAGTTTTTCAATTTCTTCTTCTAATTTCTTAATATTTGCCAATTTTTCTTCTATGTCTTCTTTTCTTACAACAGCCTCTAAGAATTTCTCAACTTCTTCAATATTCAATTCTCCTCTCTTTAACATCTCATAAGTTTCTATTACTAATTTACCTGCCTTAGTTTCTCCTTTTAAGTGCTTTCTAATTGTTTGTTCAGTTCTTCCCAACTCATCAGCAATTTCTCTTATTGTGTAACCTGCCTTTTCTCTTGCTAAGGCTCCAGCGGCAATTGCTAATGAATCAACCCATGTAACTTTTTCAATAGGATCCTTTATTAAATCCAAAATTTCTGGTCTAAAAAGAGTTCCTAAAATTAAAACATGCTCTAATTTGTCTATTTCTGTTCTTGATGTTGGTACCAATGGAATCATATTTTATCCCCCACTTTAATTTTTATTGTCTACATATAATATATACCGTTAAAGTTCTATATAAATCTTTTGATTAAAAATAAAATTATTAATAAATAAAAATGATTGAATATACAACTTATCTAAGTTTTAAAACCTTATCAGCATATACAATTATTCCCTTATCAGTTATTTCAAATGGATGTCTTTTTAATGAGTGGCTTGTTCCTCTCATTTTCCAAACGATTAAACTTCTTTTAAGTTCTCCATTAATTTCATCTAAATCTAATCTTATAATTCCATCAACTGCATGCTCTACTCCTGGTCCTCCAAAACCTCTTTCTCCAACTGATATTTGAGAAGTAAATATTGCAGTACAACCTAATCCAGCAATAACTCTTTTTAGTAAGAATACGGTTTTTCTTGCCATCATTGGCTTAGTTAAATATAATGTAGTAACAGAATCTATTCCAATCCTTTTAGCGCCTATCTCATCTATTGCAGTTTTTAAGACATCTACTAACTCTCTCTCATCGTTAGGATCGTAAACAACATACTTTTCTCTTTTTGCGGCACTTCCAATGCCATAGGTAAATGCGTCTATTATAGCAAATTTTCCTTCTTCTTCTAACTTTCTAACGTCCCATCCAAACTGCCTCATATTTTCTCTAATTTGGACAGGATGTTCCTCTAATGCTACTAAAACTCCTGGTTCGTTGTAATCTACTACTCCCTTGTATAAAAATTGTTGGCAGAATATTGACTTCCCAGTTCCTGGACCTCCTGATAATAATACAACATTTCTCTCTGGTATTCCCCCATATAGTATTTCGTCCATTCCAGGAATTCCAGTTTTTACTCTTCTCATTTTCTCACCTTATTTTTAATTTTTACTTCATATTTCTATCAGGAATATCATCTAAAATCATCAAGGAGCCATAAACTTCTACACAACAAACTTTAGATGGATCAATAATAGCAAATGACTTAGTATCTGTATTCCAAATAATTATAGGATCTTTTTTTCCAGTCCATAAGTACTTCATTATTGTATCTTTTAATCGAGTTACTGAGTCAAAATCAAATTCACCTTCTAATTTATTACTGCCCTCAAAATAAACTATCAAGTATAATTTATCTCCTTTTTTTTTGGTCATATTATTCACTTTTAATACACTTTTAGGGTTTATTTTTATAGATAGTTATAAATTATATTAAATTATCTTTAATAATTATTTCTTTAAAAATCCATAGTTAGCTTCTGCAGGAGGTTTAACTAATATTATATTCCCAATGGCTGTGATTAAGTTAAATGGTAAAACGACTTTCTTTGAAGGATCAGTAACATATTCTTTTAAACATCCATTTTGAATATCAGAAACTATTAAACCACTAATTGCTCCTTTGCTTAAATCTATCATCACATCATAAACTTTTCCAACGTATATTGCAGATGTTGTATAGATTGGTTTGTCTAATAAATCACTAACTCTAATTGCCATAGTTTCACCTTATAATTAAAGAATTTTATTTAATGTTTATTTAATTTATATTTATTTATAATTTTTTGTGTGATAGTTATGGAAGGTTTAAAAATTGGAATGAAAGTTATTGAAGAGATTGACAAAAAGATAAAGCCATTAATTGGTTGGGAAAAAGCTGACGAAATAGTAAAAATAGGAGCAGATGGAACTCCAACTAAGAGAATAGATCTTATTGCAGAAAATATTGCCATAAGTATATTAGAAAAGTATGGAGGAGGCATTTTAATAAGTGAGGAAATTGGTTTAAAAGTAGTTGGTAACGATTTAGAGCATATATTTATTTTAGATCCAATAGATGGAACATACAACTCTTTGAAATCTATTCCTATTTATTCAACATCTATTGCCGTTACAAAAATTAGAAGTGAAGATAAAAAATCAATTAGAGAGAATATTAACGATTTAAAATGGATTAAAAATTTTATAGCAAGTAGATATAATATAAACGATTTATATATCGGAATTGTAAAAAATTTAGCTACTGGAGATATATACTATGGTATTAAAGGCTATGGAAGTTTCTTAGAGAAGGATAAAGAAAAAATAAAGATCAAAACTAATAATATAAAGAGTTTAAGTGAGGCATCAGTTGGATTATTTGTTTATGGGTTATCTAATGACCTTTTAGAATTCTTAAAAGAGGGAAAAGTTAGGAGGATTAGATTATTTGGCTCAACTGCCTTAGAAATGTGTTATGTTGTTAGTGGTGCATTAGATGCCTATATAAATGTTAATGAAAACTCTCGACTATGTGATATTGCAGGAGCTTATGTAATATGTAAGGAAGGAAATGCTGTAATAACTAACAAAAATGGGAAAGAGTTAAATATAAAGTTAGATTTGATGGAAAAAACTTCTTTAATTGTTAGTAATAAATATTTACATAAAAAGTTAATATCTCTTTTTGGAAATAAGTGGGTTATAAAGCCAATAAGATTTGGGATAATAGTTAGAGAAGATAAAAAAGAGGCAATTGAATTGGCTATAAAAGTTTGTGAGTATTTAAAAAACAAAAATATACCTTACTGTGTTGAGCCATTTTTAAAAGATATAGCTGGAGGAGAACCTTTTAATATTCAAAAAATATCTCACATCATAGCAATAGGGGGAGATGGAACTATATTGAGAGCTTCGAGGTTAGTTAATGGTGAAGTAGTTCCAATAATTGCAGTAAATATGGGAAAAGTTGGATTTTTATCTGAATTTAGTAAAGATGAAATTTTTAAAGTAATTGATAAAGTAATCTCTGGAGATTATGATATAGAAAAAAGAAGTAAATTAAAATGTGAAATTATAAAAGATAATAATGTTATAGAAACTCCATCTGCCCTAAATGAGATGGTGGTTATTACCAAAAATCCAGCGAAAATTTTAGAGTTTGAATTATATATCAATGATAACCTCATAGAAAATGTTAGAGCTGATGGAATTATTATATCGACGCCAACGGGTTCTACAGCTTATTCATTAAGTGCTGGTGGTCCCATAGTATCTCCAAATGTAGATTGCTTTATAATAACTCCAATATGCCCTTATAAACTATCTTCTCGACCTTTAGTAGTTCCAAGTTCAGATAAAATTAAATTAAAACTTAAATTAGATAAACCCGCTCTATTGGTGATAGATGGTAGTGTTGAATATGAAATAAATAGAGATGATGAATTAATATTTAAAAAATCAGATAGTTACGCATATTTTGTAAAAGGACAGAGTTTTTATGATAAATTAAACAGATGTTTTGGTGTAAAATAAGTTATTTTTTATTTTTTAGCTAATTCATTAACCTTTTCTTTAATATTCTCACTCTCCATTATAGAAGAGCCAATTAGTGCAGAATCTACAAATTTTAATATATAGTTTAAATCTTCTTTATTATAAATTCCACTCTCTCCAACTTTTATTTTATTGTTTGGAATTAATGGGGCTAATTTTTCAGTAGTAGATAAATCTATTTTCAATGTTTTTAAATCTCTATTGTTTATCCCTATTATTTTAGCTCCAGAGTCTAAGGCAATATCTATTTCTTCCTCATTATGTGTCTCAACTAAACACTCTAAGTCATTCTCCTTAGCATAATCTAAGAATTCTCCAATGTCTTCTCCTAAAACAGAAACCATCAACAAAATAGCATTAGCTCCAATTTCACTGGCAATGTCTATCTGATAAAAATCAACAACGAAATCTTTCATCAATATTGGAATATCAAATTTTCTCACGACTATTAAATTATAATAACTACCATCAAAATATTTTGGTTCTGTTAAAATAGATATTCCACAACATCCTCCATCAATCATCTCTTTTGCTATATTTTCAACATCTTCAAGTGTGATTTTTTTAATATTTCCTTTTGATGGAGATGACGGTTTAATTTCGGTTATTATAGGATTTTTTATCTCTTTTACCTTTTTTATACTCTTAGATAATTTTAATTTTTTCTTTTTTTCAATATCTATATCTTTATTTTCAATAAAACTTCTTAAATCTTGAATTATATTTTTCCTTTTTTCTAATTCAATCATTTTTTTTCTATCAGCAACAATTTTTTTTAAGACATCCATAATTACCCCTTCAAATAGATTGAATAAAACTTAAAATTAAAAAATTAATTTTATTAATTAAATTTAAATATAATTGAACATAAATTAAAAATAAAATAATTAAAAATTGGAAAAACTTGATCACTCTTCTTTTTCCGTTTCCTTTTTTTCTTCTTTTGTATCTTTTTCTTCTTTAATATATTTATCTAATATTTTATTTTTTTTAGGTTCTTCTTTCTGTTTTTCTATAACGACATTTTTTGGAGTAATCAACAAATGCTCGTCTCCTAAAATAATTACATTACCACCATTTTTTAAAACTTCATTTCTAATTTTTTTAATTATTTCAATAAATTCATCATCAATTTCTTTTTCTAAGTTTGGAGTTTTTGCAATTACTATATATCCAGCCTCAGCTAAGATTATGGCGGTTACAGCATCTTTATCATCTTCAA
Source organism: Methanocaldococcus lauensis (assembly GCA_902827205.1). GTDB lineage: Archaea > AGJL01 > Methanococci > Methanococcales > Methanocaldococcaceae > Methanocaldococcus > Methanocaldococcus lauensis. The sequence goes on from LR792634.1 coordinate 1,162,674, forward strand.
TGCTACAAACTTTTATAACTATTTTTTCTTCTTCTACTGGGGTTATTGGGATCTCCTCAATTTCTCCTAAGTAATCATCTATAGGTATTGGAGGAGTAGATATTGGTTTCCCTTCACCACCTTTTAAAAGTTTTTTAATTTTTTCCAGCATCAAATCACCTTTTTAAGTATCTTATTATTGTATCTAACAATTCTGGAATTCCTTCAAAAGTTTTTGCAGATACAAATATTGGAGTATTTTTTAATCTATTTTCTACATATTTTTTTAATATTTCTTTATCAATATTGTTTAATAAATCACATTTATTAATTACCACTATAATAGGTTTTTGGTATCTAAATTTTAATAAGTGGTGGAGTTTTTCAAAACTTCTTAATAATCCTATACTTCCATCAATTACATGGATAATCATATCTGCATCATTAATCTCATTAAAAGTTTTTTCTAAGATTTTTGGCGTCATAATTGGAGATTGCTTATCTGATGTTGTATATAAACCTCCTAAATCTACAAAAACTATATTTATAAACTCTGGATTTTCTTTACTTCTCCCAATCTTTAACTTTCCCCAGTATTTTTTTATTGGCATTTTTGTAGTTCCCCCAACTTCAGAAACTAATGAGACATACCTTCCAAATAAAGCGTTCATTATAGAAGATTTTCCGGAATTTTCAGGTCCTAATATTGCTATTTTGAACTTTCTATCTTCCATACTCTCACAAAAAGAATTTTATTCATCAATTTTTTAATACCATCACATTATAAATACTAAATGTACTAAATGTATATTAAATTTTATAATTTTTTCATAAAGAAAGATTTATGAACCAAACACTTAAAAAACTTATTATAGATCCGTTAATTTATCCTTTTTATAGAGAAAATTATAAAAAAACATTATTGGGTGGCTTAATAATTCTTTCTCTCTGGGTCTTAACTTTATTTCCAAATATTTTATGCTATATCTTCTTTGGTGGTATTGTTGGAATTTTTATATTAGGATACTGCCTTACCATTTTTATATACACTCTTAAAAATATAGACACTCTTCCAACCTTAAAAAATAAGGAAATATTTTCTAATGGTTTTAAAATTTTTGTAGTTATATTATTTTTATCTATTCCGAGTTTATTAATATGTCTATTTTTGGTAGAGTCATATATTCTAAAATTTTTAATCTGGATTTATATATTATTATCTTTAATACTACTTATATTTGTCTGTCTGTTATTTCCATATCCAATTTCTACTGAAACACTTTTATTTATTCAAAACTATGATGTTAAGTTATTTATAATCTTAGCAATTTTTTATTATTTCTTACCGCTAATAGTTTTTAAATTATATAACAAAAAAATAAGAATTAAAAACTTAGTTAAAGTTTTAATTTTTCCTAAGTATGTTTTAATTATTGGAATGTCTCTGATTTATTTATTATTTCTTCTAAAAGTTGCTATTTATTTAATGTTTTTAAAATCTTTCATTGTTTTTTATCTTCTTATTGTAATAGCACGAATGTTCGGAGTTTATTTTAGAGACGAAATAAAAATAGAGATAATGAAACTATAAACTTAGCAATTAACTTATTATAGAACCATGGCACAATTTTTAAATATTATTACATTTATCTAAATTTTTAATAATAATTCAAAATATTTTAAAGATTATTTAATATTTAAATTTCCAAATTAAAAAATAGTATAGTGATACGCATGGCAGATAAAAAAATAAAGATCTTTCTCATTTCAACTGTTGTAAATAAAAGTATTGTAAAGGCTATTGGAGATGTTAAAGAATATGCAGATGTTAAATTAATATTTGCCCATGAGATGAACAAATACAACCTCCAAGAACTTATCGATTGGGCTGATATTGTTTTGATTGATGTTAGGGGCGATGCATTAGCACTTACTGAACTTGATTATAAAGATAGGGATGTTATTGCATTAGTTGGAGGTTCTTCTTTATTTTCCATTGCAAAACTTGGCAGTTTTAAGATGAGTAAAGTGAAAGGAGCCAATATGTCCTATGGAGGAAATCCTGAAAGTGTGAAGATATGGATAAACAGAATGCAAAAGATTATAGAAACTGCAGGGAAAATTTTGCCTTTCGGTGTCTTTAAAGATGCGAGAAATTACATTAGAATTGTAAGGTATTGGGCAAATGGGGGCTATGAGAATTACAAAAACATGTTTCTATTCATTTGCAAAATAAAAGGGGCCAATATTAAAGTTAAGATTAAGGACCCAATAGAATATCCAGAAATTGGGCTATATCATCCAGATTATGGATATAATTATAAACCTCAAATTGACCCAAATAAGCCAACTGTTGGGATAATCTTTTATGGTGGGATGCATTTAGAGTCTTGTGAGCCAACACTCAAAGAAATTATTAATAGATTAAATGCTAATGTTATCCCTGTTTGTTCAGATGGAATTGTAAATTTAAAGGCAATGAGAGAATATTTTAAAGATAAGGATTTAGATGCCATAATTAGTTTATTGTGGTTTAGGTTAAATGGAGGACCATTAGGTGGAAATCCAGAGCCAACAATTAAACTTTTAAAAGAAATGAAAGCAAAATTATTCTGTCCAGCAATGATGATAATGCAAGAAATAGAGGATTGGGAGAGAAGTGAGAGGGGATTAAATATTCTTCAAACAATAACTACCGTTGAGATGCCAGAAATGGATGGTGGGGTTGAGCCGATTCCTATTTGTGGGGTAGAAGGTTGTGACGTAGTTCCAATAATGGATAGGGTTGATAAATTTGTTAGTAGAGTAAATAGATGGATAAATTTGAAGAGGAAGCCAAATAAAGATAAAAGAATAGCAATTATCATTTACAACTATCCTCCAGGAGAGGAGAATCTTGGTAATGCAGCATATATAGATACCTTTGCAAGTGTTGAAAGAATTCTTGAAAGACTAAAAGAGGAAGGCTATAATGTTGAGAAAACCAAAAAAATAAAGGATATATTTGTAGAGAGAAAACTCTTCAATCCAAAATTTTATCCTCCAGAGGAAATTGAATGCCCAAGGATGAGTGTTGATGAATATCTAAGATATTCCAATGAATTGCCAGACGAATGCAAAAGAGATGTTATAAAGTATTGGGGAGAACCACCAGGAAATATAATGGTTGATGACAAGGGCATTTTAATCCCCGGCGTTATTTTAGGAAATATTTTCATTGGAGTTCAACCTTCAAGACCTCCGTTAGATAATAAGGATATAAATTCAGCAATTCACGACCTAACTAAGCCACCTCATCACCAATATATTGCATTCTATAAATAGATTGAGCATATTTTTAAAGCAGATTGCATCATTCACCTTGGAACCCATGGATTAGCAGAATTTATGAAAGGGAAAGAGGTTGGGCTGAGCTCAAAATGCTTCCCAGACATTTTAATTGGAACAATGCCACATCTATATGTTTATCATGTCATTAACACTTCCGAGGCAACAATAGCAAAGAGAAGGTTATATGGGACATTGATAAGTTACAACTCCCCACCATACACAACATCTGAACTTTATGATGAATATGCAAAACTTGAAGAGCTTTTAAATGAATATAGGGATGCATTAATAAAAGATAAGCCAAGGGCAGAGATAGCAAAGAAAAAAGCGTTAGAGCTTGCAAAGAAGTTGAATCTTGGAAATAATTTAGATGAAATAGAGGCAAAACTTTATGAATATAAGAGGGCAATAATCCCAAAAGGTTTGCATATAGTTGGGGAAAAATACAGTTTGGAAGATTTAGAGGAATTTATAACCATTATAGCAAGATATGATAGAGGAGAAATAAAATCACTAAATAGATTAATTGCTGAAAAGAAAGGATTAAAATATGAGGAATTAACACCTAAAGAACTTAAAGAAATTGATGAAGAGGCAAAAGAAATTGTAAAAAGATTCTTAAATGGAGAAAGATTCCCAGAGTATGAAAAAACATTAAAATATGCTTATAATGTTGCTAAAAAATATGCAGATAACTCTTTGGAAATCGAAAATTTAATTGAGGGTTTAAACTCATTCTATATTGAGCCATCTGTTGGTGGAGATGTGATAAGGAATCCAGAGGTATTACCAACAGGAAGAAACATTTATGCCTTTGACCCATTAAAAGTCCCAACAGAATCTGCTGTTGAAAGGGGAAAATATATAGCCAAAAAAACCATTGAAGAATATTTAAAGAGATACAACAAATATCCTGAATCTGTTGGTGTGGTTCTTTGGGGATTTGAGACAGCAAAGACCTATGGGGAGACAATTGCCCAAATCTTAGAATACATTGGAGTTAGAGTTATTCACAAAACCCCTTGGGAAAAGGAACTTGAAGTAATTCCACTTGAAGAACTTGGAAGACCAAGGATTGATGTTGTTGTTACAATTTGTGGTTTCTTTAGAGAGATGTTCCCAAATGTTATGGAACTGCTTGATAAGGCATTTAGAATGGTTGCAGAACTTGATGAACCAGAAGATATGAATTTTATTAAAAACCATGTAAAAGAGATGGCTGATTATGGAGATTTGGCAAAGGCAAGGATTTTTGGACCTACTGCTACAGAATATAACACAAGACTCCTCCAACTTGTTGAAGATAGTGCTTGGAATGATGAGAGAGATTTGGCCGAAGCATATATTTCATCAATGTGCTATGCATACACAAAGGGACATTATTCAAAAGAAGCAAGAGGGGTTTTTGAAAATCTCTTAAAAAATGTTGAACTTGTTTCACAAGTTAGAGATTGTCACGACTATGATATAACTGATTTAGACCACTATTACGAGTTCTTTGGAGGTTTATCAAAATCCGTTGAAATTTTGAGAGGGAAGAAACCAGAAATGCTCATAGCAGATACTACAAAGGAGGTTGTGAAAGTTGAGAATATCAAAGATTCAATAGAGAGAGGAACTATAACAAGAACCCTCAATCTAAAATGGATTAATGAGATGTTAAAACATGAATTCCATGGAGCCCAGAAAATTGCTGAAAGAATTGAGAATCTATTAGGATTAGATGCAACAACTAATGTTGTTGAAAATTGGGTTTGGGATAGGGTTGCTGAAAAATTTGTATTTGATGAAGAAATTTTTGAGAGGTTGAGGGAAAATAACATCTATGCTACCAAAGAAATCCTCGAAAGACTTATAGAGGCTGAGAGAAGAGGTTATTGGAAAACAGATGAGGAAGTGATTGATAAAATAATTAAGAAATATCTTGAATTGGAGGGAATGCTGGAAGATGATGTTTAATTTTCTCTACAAAAAATAATTGTAATAAAGAAGTTTTTAGGATCAAAACTTAATAGATAATATTTTTACAAACTACAAAGTATATATTTAACCTAAATTAATAAGCATATATAAATAAAATAATTACATAAAATAAATATTATTACTATACTTAACTTAAAATTATTGTTAGGTGATAATTATGGTAAAGTATGGAATAAAAATTGATGATGAAAATGTGGAGATTGTAAAATATTCAACAGTATATACTGATGAAGGTGTTGAAGAGTTGGAAGAGACATATATGTTAATTAAAGCAGATGATTATGAAAGAATTTTAGGAAAATATGAACCATTTCCAAAAAAAGATGTTAGATTTGTAGGTAACTTAGATGATTTAAAAGTGGTTAGAGGACAAGAAATGAGAACTGCGGTTCCAATTCCATTATCTATATGTAAGGCAAAATATTTAAAAAGAATTGAAGAGGAAGATGAGAGAATTACATATTTAGATATTAATGGAGCTCCAATTCAAAGAGGTATTATTGTAGGTATCGTTGTAGGAGTTCAGCATAGAAAAACATCTACCGGCAAAGATTATACGATATTTAGAGTATTTGATGGTTATGGTTGGGGAAGATTGAGATTATTTGGTATAAAAGCAAATCCAGAGATCTTTACAGGAATGTTTATAAGAGGTTTTGTAAGATTTGGATATATGGAGTTTAGAACTGAAGAAGGAGAAATTAGAAAGGCAATATCTTTAACATTGAATGATATGCCAGTAATTGTCCAACCAAAAGAATACTTTGTCCATAAAAAGTTTATAGATGAAGTCATTATGCCAAGGATAAAATCAAAAGAAGATGAGGACATTGAAGAATCTGAGGAAGAAGAAATAGAAGCAAGCAGTTAAAAATATCATTTGGTGATATACTATGGTATTGGGAAAAATATCTTCACTATTACCAAATTCACAGATTTTAACAAAAGTTAAAATTGTAGATATAAGAAAGAAGGAAAGTGAGGAAGGTTCTGTATTTTACATTGGAATTATGGTGGATAGGGATGGAGTAGCAAATTTTATAACAACGATTCCCTTAGAAAAAGGAAAATGTTACGAAATATTTGGAAGGATTACTGAAGAAAAAAGTGTTAGAATTATTGAAAAGGTTATTAAGGGTGTTAAATATCCAAGAGAAATTCCAGAAATTCCTGAAGAGAAATTATATAACAGAGGGGAAGTTTTAGATGTAAAAGTCCCTGCTATATTAGAAGTTTCTCCATCCACTATATTTGTAAATTATTACTGTAAAATATGTAAGGGTATAGTTGATGCAAAAATCAAACCAAGAGGTATGGTTTATATATGTAGAAACTGCGGAGAAATAGACCCAGAAGATGTAGATGTAAAAATAAAAGTATTTGGAAAAATACATTTTGGAACGTTATCAAAAAGATGCTACATCCCTCCTGCAACATTAGAAAACTTTATACCTGGAATTATAGATATGCTTGATGAGTATGGTATTGAGGATACAATTAGAGAGATTTGTATAAAACTACATGGGAAGACATTTTTAGTTAGAGGATTTGAAGGAAAAGAAGGAAATTACATTATAACAGATATGGAAGATATATAAATATGAGGCTATTATTAACACACAAATATTATTTTATTCTTAGGTTTTTGTAGGTTATAAATATGGAGATAGAAAAAATTATTGAAGAAAAAATAAATAAAAAATTGAGTGAATTAAGATTAAAAAATTCTTTGGAAATTTTAGAAAAATTAAATTTAAGTAATAATGTAAAATATGCTTTAAAAAATATGCTTTTAAGGAGATTAAATGAAGAAAAGGATTTTTATAAAATCTCTATTGATGAAGAGGAGAAACCAAAGGCTATAATTGCATTCAGTGGCGGAGTTGATAGCACAACATCCTTAATAATTGCCAAACAAATATTTAATGTAAAGGCTGTTTCTTGCTATTCAAAGTACATAATAACTGATGATATAAAAAAAAATATTAAAAGTTTGGCTAAACATTTAAAGGTAGATTTGGAATTTATAGACATTGATTTAGAAGATGTTTATAAAAAGGTTGTTGAGGGGAGATTTCATCCCTGCGGTAGATGTCACAAAATCATTGAAGAATCTGTTTTAAATTATGCAAAGAAAGTTAATGCTGAATTTGTTATATTTGGAGATTTATTAGCGTTTGGATATCTATCACTATATAAGATAGACAATAATATTTTTAGGTTTAATTTACCTTCTTTTTTTGCTCTAACTAAGGATGAAGAAAGAGAGATATTAAAAAATAATAAAATTTTTATAGAATCATCTTATGGTTGCCCTTTGCTAAAAGTTTATCATAAATACAATAGAGGATATAAATTTTCAATCCAAAGAATATTGAGAGAAGTCAGAGGGAGAGTTATTAGTGAAGAGGAAGGATTTAAAAATATAGTTGAACTTATTGAAAATTTAGAGGATTAAAAAATTAGATGGGATACTTATGTTTAATATTAGAAAAATCTTAACAGTATCAGATTATGTAACAATGCTAAATATTATCTCTGGTCTCTTAGCAATATTTTTAAATAGTTTTTCCTTTATTTATTTAGCAGTTGTTTTTGATTCCTTAGATGGGTATGTTGCGAGAAAAACAAATACAGTCTCTGACTTCGGGGCTGAACTTGATAGTATTTCAGATGTTGTTAGTTTTGGAGTGGCTCCCGCATATTTATTATATACTAATTATGAATCTACATTATCTTTAATATCTGCCATAATATTCTGCCTTTGCGGTGCTTTGAGATTGGCGAGATTTGGAATATTGAATGTTAAGGGCTTTATTGGACTACCAATACCAGCTGGGGCTTTATTAGTTGTAAGTTTTTGTCAATTAATTAACAATAAAATGATAGATTCAATATTTGCCATATTTGTGGGATTACTAATGATTAGTGATGTAAAATACCCAAAATATCCAAAGAAAATATTTATTTACATGTTTGCAATATCTTTAATTTTAGCAATTTTTGGAATTCCTCACTTTGCCTTGTTATTATGTTTAATATATGCAATCTATGGTTTAATTAAACACTTTAATAGGTGATTGAAAATTAAAGAGGAGATTTTAAAAAAAATTCCAGAAAATATATTAAATATAGAAACATTGAATAGATTAGAGGAGATTAAAAAAGTAGAGATTATAGATGTCTTAGGAAAGGGACATAGGGGGGTTGTATTAAAAGGAATATACAATAATAAAGAGGTGGCTATAAAAATTCCAAGAAAAGATAGTCCAAAAAATACTATAAAAAATGAGGCAATGATTTTAAATATGCTAAAAAAATATAATATTGCACCAAAAGTTTATGACTATGGTGAAGATTATTTAATTATGGAATTTATAGATGGGGAGGAGTTAAAATCTGCAGTAGATAAGTTAGAAAAAAATAAATTATTGAAGGTTGTTGAAGATATATTAAGGATTACTTTAAAACTTGACAACCTTGGAATAGAGCATAAAGAAATTCAAGGGGGAAGACATTTTTTAATAACCAATGAAAAAACTTACATTATTGACTTTGATAAGGCAAAGATAAAAAAAACTACTAAAAACTTTACTGGGGCAATTGCATTATTATTTGGTGAAAGTAAAATATCAAAAACAATTAGGGAAAAGCTGAATATTGATAATGATGAAATAACTTTCATAAGAAAATTTGCAAAAACTTATAAAAAACTTTAAGGATAATAAAATTATTAAGGTGATGTCATATGGTTAAGATTATTACAAGAGTTATAAAAGAGATTGAACCTCTAAAAAATGCTCTATTAATTGAAGGATTACCTGGAATTGGACACGTTGGTAGATTAGCGGCTGAGCATTTAGTTCATGAATTTAATGGAGAATTATTTTTAGAGTTATTCTGTTATGATTTCCCTCCACAAGTTTTAGTTAAGGATGATGGGACAATTGAGTATATGAGTGCTAAATTCTATGCTATAAGAGAACCAAAGCCAATGATAGTTGTTTTAGGTAATACTCAGGCATTATCTCCTATAGGGCAGTATCATTTAGCAGAAGAAATTGTAAAAATTGGAATAAAGTATGGAGCTAACTTCGTTTATACATTAGGTGGTTTTGGAGTTGGAAAGTTATGTGAAGAAATTAAAGTTTATGGAGCCACAACATCAAAAGAGCTTGCTGAAAAGCTTAAAGAGCATGGAATTTTATTCAGAACAGATGGAGGAGGGATTGTTGGAGCTGCAGGTTTAATGCTAATGTTTGCAGATTTAAATGGAATTCCAGGAATTTGCTTAATGGGAGAAACTCCTGGTTATTTAATTGATCCAAATGCAGCAAAGGCTGTTTTAGAAAAATTTTGCAAACTTGAAAATATAGAAGTTGATATGACAGAGTTAGAGAAGAGGGCTAAGGGTATGGAGCAGTTTATTGAAAAGATTAAGAAGTTTGAAGAAGAGATGTTAAAGGCAGCTCAAGCAAAACCACCAAGTGATGAAGATTTAAGATACATTGGATAAACAATTAACTTTAGATATTATCTTCTCTTTTTAATTTTGCTAAATTTTCCTCATTTTATTAAAAATTTAAATCCATTTTTAGTTCTAATCTTTAAGTAATGGTGATTATTGTGAAAATCTGGAATAAAATCAATGGAATAACTCTAATAAATGATGATTTTTTAAATGTGAATTAGCCTAAGAAGAGTATTGATTTAATAGTTACTTCTCCTCCCTATAATGTAGGAATTGACTACAACCAACACGATGATACAATTCCCTATGAAGAATACTTAGATTGGACAAAACAATGGTTAAAGAAGGCATTAACACTTTTAAAAAGATGGACGACTTTGTTTGAACATTCCGTTAGATAAAAATAAGGGAGGTATAAAACCAGTTTATGCGGATATAGTCAAAATTGCTTTAGATGTTGGATTTAAATATCAAACAACAATAATATGGAATGAACAAAATATATCAAGAAGAACAGCATGGGGCAGCTTTATGAGTGCCTCTGCCCCTTATGTTATTACCCCAGTTGAAACTATTGTAGTATTATATAAAGAAAGTTGGAAAAAGATTTCAAAAGGAGAATCTGATATAACAAAAGAAGAATTTATTGAATGGACAAATGGTTTATGGACTTTTCCAGGAGAGAGTAAAAAAAGAATAGGACATCCTGCACCGTTTCCATTAGAACTCCCAAAAAGATGTATTAAACTTTTTAGCTATGTGGGGGATACTGTTTTAGACCCATTTTTAGGTAGTAGAACAACAGCAATAGCTGCATATAAATTAAGAAGAAAAGCTATTGGTGTGGAAATAGACGAAAAATATTTTGAATTAGCAATAAAAAGAATAACAAGAGAATGTTGCACTTTGGAGGGTATATTATGGAGATAACCAACATATCTAAGATTTTAGAAAAAGAAAGAGAAAAATACATCAAAAATAAAGTTGAAGAATATTTAAAACAAGGTTTTTCCAAAGATGATGCGATAAATAAGGCAAATCAATCGTGGAGAACCTATATTGGTCATAGAATTCAAGATGTAATTTATAATCTTCTCAAAAAATTCTTAGAAAATAGTGAATTAAAAGTAACAACAGACAAAGTTTTAAGTAGTCAAAATCTATCTGAAGAGTTAGATAAAGTTAAATGATTGATAGCAGTAAGTTACGGCAAATACTTATTCCTTCCAGATGCAGATATTATCATTTATAAAGTTGAAAATAATAATGTGAGAATAATAGCAATTATTTCAGTTAAAAATTCTTTTAGAGAAAGAGAATTCGAAACAACATATTGGAAACTAAAATTAAAAGAATCTCCTGTAACTTCCCATATAAAGGTATTTTTATAAAGATAATGAAATTTCATATAAATGTCCTAATGGAAAGCCTAAAAAAATGAGGATAATTTTAGAATACGAACTTGATGGAATATATTTCCTAAAAGGACTTTGAAGAAACAGAAAAAGCAAAACATTTTGAAAAAATTGTTGAAGATATTATAGAAATTTCTAAGAAATTATAAAAAATTATTTTTATTTTTTAGATTTAGAATGTATTTACTTTGCCTTCAACTATCATTTTTTGAACTTCCATAATATTATCTAACCACTTATTTGCAATTTCTTTTGCTTTTGGCTCAATATCCTTTATATCATAGCCATTTTCTGTAATTATCTCAATATCTAATGCCTTTGGTTCATTTATTGGCTTACCAATTTGACTCAATATTCTTACATAACACTCCTTAACTCCTTCTAATTTTGCTATATCATTTGCTATTAAGTTAGCTAATATATTATAAATCTTACCTACGTGATTTACTGGGTTTTTACCGCTCGCCGCTTCCATACTCATAGGTCTAAATGGTGTTATTAATCCATTAACTCTATTCCCTCTACCAACAGAACCATCATCTCCCATTTCTGAAGAAGTTCCTGTAACAGTTAAATAGACACTTCCTCTTTCATAATCATCTGCAGTATTTATATTTACTTCTACTTCATATCCATTTGCTATTTTTTTAGCCAAATCTTCAACTTTTTCTTTTACTTTTCTAATAACTTCTTTATACTCCTCAATATTTTTAACATACTTATCAACGACAGCCATTGCAATAGTTAAAGTTATTTTATTCCCTTCTCTTAAACCCATAACTTTTATATCCTCACCTACTGCTGGAATTTCTTTCTTCAATTCATCACTGTTTAAAAATCTTTCAGTTTCTAAAACTAATTTTTCAGTTGTTGATAATGGAGCATAGCCAACTCCAAATGATGTATCATTTGCCAAAGGAACTTTATTTTTTTGCCTTTCAAAAACATCTATTAAATCCATACTACCCTGTCCAATTCTACAGTCAATAATTACATCTTTATCAACATCAATATTTCTTAGAACCTTTTTTAAGTATTCTTTGGCGGCTTTAACTGCTGTAGTTCCAACAGGCAATTTAATAATTTCGTTCTTTTCTCTATCATAGATTTCCATTGTAGCTCTACCAGATAATAAAATATATATTGGACTTACAAGTTCTCCTCCACCAAACTTTGGATAAGCATGACCTCCAACAAGTTCTACCTGATCTGTATTGTGGTGCAAAATAGTTCCAAATTTTTCAATATACATTTTACATAATGCCCTACTAACGCTTTCTGCTATACCGTCACAAATTGAATCCGGATGTCCCAACCCTTTTCTTTCAACGATCTCAACCTCTCTTTCTTCTATTGGCTCAATATCTAATTTTTTTACAATTATGTTTCTCATTATGTATCACCTTAAACAATAGATAAAAAAGATAAGATTAAATTTTTATATTTAAAGTTAATCCTCATAATTATTACAATCATTTATAGCCTTTTTATCATTCTTAGCCATTCTTTAACCACTTCTTTTTCTTCAAATCCTAATTTTTTGTAAAATTCTCTTGCATTTTTATTTTCTACCCCAACCCATAGTTCAACTAAATCTTTTCCTCTTTTTTTAGCATAATCTATTGCCTTGTTCATTAACAATTTACCTATTCCTCTACCCCTATAATCTGGATCTACAAATATCTCGTGGATTTCAGCAACATCTCTTTTCTCTATATTACTAATCCAATTACAATCACAACCTATAAATCCAACTGGTTTATTGTTAATTTCACAGACAAAAAATCCATCCTTATCTCTTTTCATTAACCACTTAAAATACCACTTAGCCCATCTTCTTGTCTTGTAATAGTATTTATCAAAACCTCTATATGCTTTAAAATATAAATTTAAAAAACTATCTAAGTCATCCTTAATTACATTTCTTATTACAAGTTTTTCATCTTTATCTTTTTTTGTTAAATAATAAGTTTTCATACTGACATCTAAACATCTGAAAAAATCATCTAAAATTGACTTTAAAGAACCGATAGAATGGGTTTTAACATATAATATTGGCTCTTTTTCACATTGTAATTTAATCGTAATATCATCTTTAATATAGTTATCAACCTCTAAACTTTTACAAACTTCTTTTGGAATGTCTAATTTAAGTTTTAAATTGACCCTCATAATCTCACAAAGAATTAAAAAAGTTAATTTGTTGATTTAATTCTATAAATATATTGTTCAAAAATAAAAAATGGTGCGCCGGCCGGGATTTGAACCCGGGTTGCTGGCTTGGAAGGCCAGAGTGATACCAGGCTACACCACCGGCGCTTATTTAACAGATACTCAAATTCAGTGGTGCGGCCTCCGGGATTTGAACCCGGGGTCCGGGCGTGGCAGGCCCGTGTGTTACCAGGCTACACCAAGGCCGCTCATTTGAGCGGTTGTAAGCAAGAATAACATACTCAAAACTTATATATATAATTTTCGGTCATAAGATTGAAATATATAAAAGTTTTTAAATAAAAATGTAATATTAAAATATTTTTTAAAATATTTTTAGTCGTTTATTAGCATAATAGACTGTAATAGTGTACTAAAACATCTTATAAAACTTATTTAATTTTCTTAAATTTAGTAACACTTATACACATAAAAATAATTTTTTATACTTTGATTTGTTTTATTAATATCATTGAGAGATTACTATTCCTTGGTGAGAATCAAAATTATTACTGGTGATGATTATGAATAATTTGGGGACTACTAAGTATATAATTCATGCTGAACTTATTGCTGATGGTTATGTTGAGAAACATGACGTTATTGGAGCAATATTTGGACAAACAGAGGGACTTTTAGGAGATGAATTAGATTTAAAAGAATTACAAAAGTCTGGGAGAATAGGAAGGATTGATGTAGAATTAACTAATATAAACGGAAAGTCTATTGCTAAAATTACTGTTCCTTCAAGTTTAGATAGAATAGAAACTTCTATACTGGCGGCTACCTTGGAGACAATAGATAGGGTAGGGCCATGTGTAGCTACTGTTAAAGTAGTAGATATTGAAGATATTAGAAAGAAAAAGAGAGAATATATTATTGAAAGAGCTAAGGAGATATTAAAGCAGTTAATGAGTAATATTGATGTAAATACAATAATTGAGGAGGTTAAAGAAAGCGTAAGAATGGGAGAAATTATTGAATATGGTCCTGAAAAACTACCTGCTGGACCAGCAGTTGATATATCTGACGATATTATTGTAGTTGAAGGAAGGGCGGATGTTTTAAATTTATTAAGATGTGGTTTTAAAAATGTCATAGCAGTTGAGGGAACATCAGTTCCTAAAACCATAATAGAGCTTAGTAAAAAAAAGATAGTAACCATCTTTACAGATGGAGATAGAGGAGGAGAACTTATTTTAAAAGAATTACTACAAGTTTGTGATGTTGATTTTATAGCAAGAGCTCCTCCTGGAAAAGAAGTTGAAGAACTTTCTAAAAAGGAGATAATAAAATGTTTAAGAAGTAAAATTCCAGTAGAACATTTTTTAACCCAACAATTATGTAGTGAGAAAAATAGGGATAAACTTGAATATGAAAAATTTTTATATGCTGCTGATAATAATAACAATAATACTAATGTTGATATTATTTCAACAGTAAAAACAGATTCTGATATAGAAAATAATATAGAAAAATATCCACAAACATTAAAACATATAAAATATAAAAAATATTATGAGAAATTTGTTAATTTAAAAGATTCTGAAGTTTTAGTAATTTATAATGGTGAAGAGAAAATTGTAAATCTTAATGAATTGATATCTAATATATCTCACTATGACCTATTTGATGCCATTATAATTAAAGGAACTGTAAATCAAAAGTTAGTAGATATTTTATATGAAAAAACTAACTTAATTTTTTGTAATGATGCCAAAATAATAAAAAAGCCAGCAAACTTGAGAATTATCTCTTTTGGTGATTTAAATGCATAAAGATGAACTTATTCAGTTACATCAACTACTTGTTTATTTAAGAAAATACATTGAAAAAAAATATAACTGTAGTAATGATGAATTTAAAGAGTATGATGACTTAAATATTTATCCCCATCACATTCATAGGACTAAAGCAGAGCATATATATGCGATATTTTTACTCTCTACAATAATCGCAAAAATATTATCAAATAATGGAAAAATTCCTAGAAGTGTTTCAAACTTGCTTAGAATAAGTGGAGAAGAAGTAAAAAAAGAAATCCAGAGAAAAAGATTAAAAATAAAAAATAAATTTAAAAAGTAAAATGGGATAGAATGATAATGTTTGCTTTACCAAATAAGGGAAGGATTTCAGAACCAGTTATGAAGGTCTTAGAAAAGGCAGGTTTAAAAATTACTGTTCAAGGTAGAAGTTTATTTGCAAATACAGTAGATGAGGATATTAAAGTAATGTTTGCAAGAGCAAGAGATATTCCAGAATTTGTAGCTGATGGTGTTGCTGATGTTGGTGTTACTGGATATGACTTAGTCTTAGAGAGAAATGTAGAAGATAAGGTTGAGTTTTTATTAGATTTTGGTTTTGGATTTGCAAAATTAGTTTTAGCCGCTCCAGAGAACTCAAATATTAACAGTGTTGATGATATAAAGGATGGTATGAGAGTAGCAACAGAATTTCCAAATTTAACAAGAAAATTTTTTGAAAAATTAAATAAAAAAGTTGAAATTATTGAACTTAGTGGAGCCACAGAGATAGCCCCATTTATAGGAGTAGCGGATATAATAAGTGATTTAACATCTACAGGAACCACGTTAAAGTTAAATAGATTAAAGGTTATTGAAGAAATTGTATCATCAACTACAAGGTTAATAGCAAATAAAAATAGTCTAAAAGATAAAGAAAAGAGAGATAAAATAAATAAAATTGTATTAGCGATAAAAAGTGCATTATTTGCAGAGACTAAGAGATTAATTATGATGAACGCTCCTAAGGATAAAGTTGAAGAAATAAAAAAGTTAATTCCTGGAATGAGTGGCCCTACAGTGGCAAAGGTTTTATCTGACGATAATATGGTAGCTATTCACGCAGTTGTTAATGAAGATGAAATATTTAATTTAGTTCCTAAACTTAACGCCTTAGGAGCAAGAGATATATTAATAGTGCCAATTGAAAGAATTTTATAAATCCAAAAGTTTTATATACTAAAAATAATTAAGTTGTTATACCTTCTTAACCAATGACTGAAAAATAAAAAGATGAAGGAGGTCGAAAATATGGCAGTTTATGTAAAGTTTAAAGTTCCAGAAGAAATTCAAAAAGAATTATTAGACGCTGTAGCAAAAGCTCAAAAAATCAAAAAAGGAGCAAATGAAGTAACTAAAGCTGTAGAGAGAGGAATTGCAAAATTAGTTATAATCGCTGAAGATGTTAAACCAGAAGAAGTTGTTGCTCATTTACCATACTTATGTGAAGAAAAAGGAATTCCTTATGCTTATGTAGCATCAAAACAAGATTTAGGTAAAGCTGCTGGATTGGAAGTTGCAGCATCATCCGTGGCTATTATCAACGAAGGAGATCCAGAAGAATTTAAAGCGCTAATTGAAAAAATAAATGCTTTAAAATAATAAAAACACGATGATATAAAGTTAAAAAATAAAAAGTATGAATTATCACTTTTTTTATAGATTTTTTATATTAAACTTTTAAATTTTCTTTTAAGATATAAATATACTAACATTTTTATTATTAGGTGATGAGGATGGAAGACGAATTTGTATATAAAGAGGCAGTAGCAGCTGAAGTTATTGAAGTAATTGGTAGAACAGGAGTTACTGGAGGGATTATCCAAGTTAGATGTAAAATTTTAGGTGGAAAAGACGCTGGTAGAGTTTTAGTTAGAAACGTTAAAGGGCCAGTAAAAGTAGGAGATATAATTATGTTAAGAGAAACAGAAAGAGAAGCAAGACCATTAGACAGAAAAAGATAAAACATTAAAAAATTAATTTTAAGGTGAAGAACTATGCCAGAGTGGAGAGTTTGCAGTTTCTGTGGATATGAAATTGAGCCTGGAAAAGGAAAAATGGTTGTAGAAAAAGATGGAACAGTATTATATTTCTGCTCATCAAAGTGTGAGAAAAGTTATAGAATGGGAAGAAATCCAAGAAAATTAAAATGGACTAAGATTTATCAAGATATGAAAGCTGAGTTAAAGAAAGCTCAAGCCGCAAAAGAGTAAAAAACTATAACAACCAAATTATAAAATTTTTTCCTATTTTACTTTAAAATTAATTTAAACTTAAGATATATTTTTTGATATTTTATTTATTTAGTGTTAATTTTTTATCTAATTAATTTTATATTTTTAAATTGGAAAATATTTATTTTGGTGATAAGCTTGAAATTTATAGACTTATTTTGTGGATGTGGGGGATTTTCAAGAGGTTTTGTAGAAGAAGGTTTTGAACCATTGGTGGCTATTGAATTAGATGAAGATGCTGCTTTTTCCTATGTATTAAATTTTAATGGAGAAATATATGAAAAAGTTAGAGATGGAGAATATAGATTAAAGGAATTAAAAGGTTATGTAGGAAGTTACCCATTCAAATTTCCTTTTGAAGAGGAAGACATAAAGTGGTTAAGAAGATTGGGAACATTAAATGAGAAAACTGAAAAATTAAAGCCAATAGTTATTAACGATGACATTAGGGAGATACATTCCTTAGATATAAAAAAATTCTGTAAAAATAAAAAAGTAGATGTTATTATTGGAGGACCTCCTTGTGAAGGATATACAGGGGCTAATCCTAAGAGAGAAAAAAATCCCTATGATAGATTGTATAAAGATGAAACTGGAAGGTTAGTTTTAGAATTTATAAGGATAGTAGGAGATTTACAACCAAAAATATTTGTTATGGAAAATGTTCCTGGAATTAAAGAAGTTAGAGGAGAAATAATAAAGGAGTTTAGAGAAGTTGGCTATGAGGATGTATATTTCAATATCTTAAGAGCAGAAGATTATGGAAATCCATCTGTAAGAAGAAGAGTTTTTGTATCAAATATAGAAATTAATCCTGAAAAGAAAGAACCAAAAACTGTTATTGAGGCAATAGGAGATTTAATGTATAAAGGTAGAGACATCCCAAATCATGAATTTGCCGCTTTACCAGCAAGGTTTAGGAAGAGAGTTCATAAATTAGGTTGGGGAGATGCTTTTATATATTTCAAAGGGGCAAATAGAAGATTAGGTAATTATATAAGATTACATCCTCTTAAATTGTCTGAAACTGTTATGGGTAAGAGATTCTTTATCCATCCTTATGAAGATAGATTATTAACACCAAGAGAACAAGCGAGATTAATGAGTTATCCTGATTATCATCTATTTGCAGGAGGTATAAGAAGTTGCTATAATCAGATTGGAGAAAGTGTTCCTGTAGCTTTAAGTAGAGCTATAGCACGAGAAATTAAAAATAATTTATAAAGTTACACCTCCGAGCGTAAGCGAGGAGGTGTTATGTTTTGGTGAAGCTTTTACTAAAAGGTTCGGAAGAGAGTGTTCCAGTATCTTTGAGTAGAGCTATAGCTAAGGTAGTTAAAGAAAACTTAAAATAAAATATTTTAGAATAAATAATCTGTCTTATAATAATAAAAAACTAAAAAAGAATAAAGGTGAAAAAATGTTTATCTGCTTACATAATACATACAGTGCTAAGCAAGTAGAGGAGTTTGGTAGAATTGCATATGGGTTTGACATAAACACAATAGTTGTAACGAAGGCAACGGCTTCAGCGGCACAAAGTGGAGTTCCTACATTGCACAAGATGGCATATAAATTAGGTAAAAATGTTTTATTCTTTGAGGAGTTGGATGACGCTATAGAAGTTTTAAGACCAGAAAAAGTATTTTTAATAGGAAATAAAAATATTTGTGAAGAAAAACTAAATTTTGACGAAGTTGGAAAAAATGATTTAATTGTTTTCTGTGGAGCATCAACAGGATTTACGCAGTTAGAGTTAGAAAAAGGATTAGGAAGATATATTGTAGAAAATGAAATTGGAGCATTGGGGAATTTATCAATCTTTTTATATGAAATGAGTAAAAGACTTTAAAAACTGAATATTCAATTAAATCAATAAATAGAGCTAAATAAAAAAGTTTTTAATTTACTCTTTTGGCTTCATATTTCTAATAATTTCTATAAATCTACTAATTACTTTATTTCTCAATCCCTCCACAAATTTTAAACTACCTGCACACTCATGACCTCCTCCATCTAAAGATGCTTCAGGAATCTCTTCCATTAACTGCTCAACTATTAAATTTAAATTAAAGTTGTATTTTTCATGAACTGCGTCTGTTGCTCTAACAACTCCAAAGTCAGGACCATAGGATAATGTTATAATTGGCTTGTCTTCACCATACTTTTGAACTATGTAGTCATGAGCAAACCCTGTCGTCTTTCCAGGTGGTGGGAAGGTAAATTTATGAGCATATTTCTCTACATCTAAGGTATTCAATATAATTCCATTTTCTAAGAACTCTGTTTTTAGGGCAGGAATTACTGCCTTCATCTGTCTATCAACCATTTTCATAGCTTGATCATATAATATCTCAATTAAATCCTCGTGTCTCTTAAATTCTTTTATGTTTGTTGCCAATATATCATCAACAATTCCCTTTCCATCCATAAATCTTAAGTAAAATGCCTCAAAATCCATACATAAGGATATTTTTTCTAAATATTCTCTATTATATTCTCTTCCTTTACCATACTTTTTACTTAGTTCAGTCAATCTCTCAATTGCTATTTTTACATACTGCTCTGCCTCTTCCCCTTTAGCGTGATCCCCAACAACAGCTATTCCAGGAATATGTTTTATTTCATCTTCAACATCTGGATTAATCATCCTTGCTATCTCAGTTCCTAAAACACCTGCCGTTAAATTGCTATCTCCACCAACTAAGTAAGGATTTACATGAGCATCGACATAGTCATCAACTTCTACTCTTCCATCTACAACCTCTCCAGGGAAGTGGTGATCAATAACTATAACTTCAATACCATAAGCCTTTGCCTTTGATATAGCAGGAATATCCTCATCAGTACTTCCATTATCAATTAACACAATCAAAGGTAGTTTTTGCCCAAATTTTAAAGAGTCCTCTATGGAAAATACTAAATCTTTTGTTACATCTTCTAACTCATAGAATGGGGCTTTTGAAGGTCTTCTCTTAAAGAAGTGCCATATTGCATCGACATCTATAGCAAACTGGTCAATTATTGGCAGTATAGCCTTCTCCAAGGCAATTCCTCCACAGTAACCATCTGTATCTGCATGATGCCTTATTATTATTGGTCTTCCATCTAAAACTGCCTTTCTAATTCTTTTAGCAACATCAGCCATTTTTGGTCTTAATTTTTCTAAAACCTCACTTTTAACTAAGAATTCTATATCTCTGGCTGGTTCAGCTCTTTTATCTATTTCTTCCTCTATTTTTTTCTTAATTTCTTCTGCCTCTTTACCTTCTAATTTTACAAGTTTTATTCTTTCAATTTGTAATCTACCTTCCCTTATATTAACTCTACCAATAACATCAACTATATCACCAACTTTAACTTCTGGATGAGCCCTTAAACCAGCAATTTCTAATGCCGCCACCCATGTAAAGTCAGTTCCATCAGTTATGGTAAATACAGTAGGTCCAGGAGTTTGAACTATTTGGACTACTTCTCCTCTTATATGAACTACTTGATCTCTCATTTCAACTAAATTTTTAGTTATGTCTTTTATTTGAGAGATAGGAATTTCTTTTTCATATTTAACTAAATCATAAGTTGTCAGTGGGATATATTTAAAGTCAATTTCTCTCTTTTCTGGTCTAACATCTATTGCTTGCACAATAATCTCATCGCCAATATTTAAATCCTCTAATTTTAAACTTATCATGTCTCTTGGTCTTAAAAGTCCTCTAACTTGATCGTTTAAGTTAATAAACGCCCCATACTTTTCAATTCTTGTTACAACTCCTTTGTAAAACTTACCCGGCTCTACATCGTAAAATGTAGCTAACTCATCAAACACATAGACATTTCTTAATCCTTTCTTTCTCTCTTCTTCCTCTTTTAAACATTTATCACATAAAGTCCTATCTTTAAAGTCAGGATACTTTCCAATTATTGCTCCACATCTGTCACATTTAACTACTTTTCCACTACCACCACAAAAATCACATTTTGCATAAATTGGAACTTTTCCCGTTCCTTTACACTTTGGACACTCTATTTCTCCATAATCTAAGTCATAGTTTGCTCTCTTAGAAACTCTTTTTATGTGTTGTTTTGGTGAAAATTCATCTATGTATCCAGTTCCTTCACATACAGGACATGTTCTATATTTAACTATTTTTTTACCAGTTCCATCACAAATAGGGCATTTAACTATCATATTATCCCTCTTAATTTAATAAACTTTAAAGGTTATTTATTAATATTAATTTTAATATTAGTTGAAGATAACTTTAATTAATAATATGGTAGAATAGTAAGTATTACTATCGCTAATAACTTGGAAGTCATTAATATAATTATCGAAGTTGAAAATAACTAAAAGGTCAAATATAAAATTACAGAGAATGTAGGGTGATAACATTTCAAAAATTAGAATAACTTTGCTTTTATCGTTTCTTATATTATCAATATTTTCTTTATCAATACTAAGTATAATAACAGGAACTATTAAAATAGAACCAAAAAAATTTTATAATTATTTATTAAAGGGAACGACTGAAAATCCTATTTATGATAAAATTATTGAAAAGTGTAGAATGCCAAGAACTCTTGGAGCTATATTTGCAGGAATGGGGTTAGCTGTTGCAGGCTTGTTAATGCAAAGTTTATTTAGAAATCCACTTGCAGATCCCTACTTAATAGGAGTATCAAGTGGAGCATCACTTGGAGTGGCTATTTATGTTTTTACCTCTTTACTATTTAAGTTTGGGATACCGCAATCTATATGGGGATTTATAATATCTGCATATTTAGGCTCGCTATTGTCTATGTTTGTAGTATTAAGTTTAGCAAGGAAAGTTAAACAAATTACCACGCTTTTAATTGTAGGTCTTATGCTTGGTTATATATCATCTGGGTTAATTACAATAGTCATTGCATTTAGTGATTTTGTTGGTGTTAATAATGAAATCTTAGCAAGTTTTATAATGTGGGGATATGGTTCTTTAAGCCCATTAACTATGAAGGAATCAATAATTATGAGTATTTTTGTAGTTATATGTTGCTCTATAACTTACCTTTTGTCAAAATACCTTGATTCTTACTTACTTGGGGAAATGTATGCAAAAAGTGTTGGGGTTGATATAAAAAAATTGAGAATTTTTATTATTTTAATATCTTGTATGATTACAGCAACTGTTGTAGCATTTGCTGGACCAATTGGATTTATTGGGTTGGTGTGTCCAATAGTTGCGAGATTGTTGTGCGGAACTTCAAAACACATCTATGTAATTCCAAGTGCTATGTTAATTGGAGCAGTTTTTTTAATTATAGCAGACATTCTTGTTAGACCGGGAGTTGTAATTCCTACAACGAGTACTGAATTACCCTTAATGTGTCCTTTATCGATAATTGGAGCTCCAATTTCTATAATAATTTATATAAAAAGAAAGAAGATGGGGTTATAAATGAGAAAGATCCTTATTATTCTTATATTAATATTATTAACTTCTTCTCTATTTCTCTATGGAATTTTTAAAGGAGGAAATGCAAAATCTATAAGTATTGAAGATGTAAAAAATTTTTTAATATATGGAACTACTAAAAATGATTTTAAAGATATGTTAATCTGGAAAGTTAGAATCCCTCCACTAATAACTGCCTTAATAGTTGGTGCAGTTTTGGCAGTTTCAGGTTTAAAACTTCAAACATTGTTTAGGAATCTTTTAGCATCCCCATATACGACAGGAATATCGAGTGGAGCTGTTCTTGGAGTAGCAATTGCCATATTTCTTGGATTTTCATTTACCTCTTTAAGTTTTCTTTTAGATATTTCTAAATCTAACTATGTAGTTGGTGGTTGGGTAGGAGCAGCTTTGGCATTGGTTGTTTTATTATTACTTGCTTCAAAAGTTAGAGAAGTTACTGGAGTGTTAGTTTGTGCTTTACTATTTTCATACTTTTACTATGGTGTTGAGAGTTATCTTATAACATTTGCTGAAAATGTGCAAATTCAAGAATTTTGGATGTTTCTACAGGGAAGTTTTACTGGCGTTAGATGGAATGATATAAAATTAATGGTCATATGTTCCTTAATTTTTTTAATTTCATCATATTTATTATCAAAACACTTAAATGCCCTACTTTTTGGAGAATCTTATGCAAAAAGTTTTGGTTTAAATATTAAGAGGGTTAGAATATTAATTCTATTACTTTCTGGCTTTATTGTAGGATCTATAATTCCATTTGTAGGTTTAATTCCATTTATTGGAATCGCCTCTCCATATATAGCCAGAATTATTATGAGAACATCTGACCATAGATGGACTATTCCTGCGTCAATGCTTATAGGAATGTGTATCTCACTACTATGTTATTTAGTATCTATAAAGATATTTGCTCCAAAAGTAGTTCCTGTAAAATCAATTTTAGATTTGTTAGGTGGAGCGTTAGTTGTTTATTTAATATATAGCTCAGAGAAAAAATATAGGTTTGAGTAAATTATTATATATAGTTACAGGCAAATAGTGTTTATTATATAATAAAAATTGTGGGGATATTTATGAAACCAACAGCTTATTTTTGTATGGAGTTTGCTATTCATCAACCTTTAAAAACTTACGCAGGGGGCTTAGGTTTCTTAGCAGGTTCTCATTTCAGAGCGGCTAAAAGATTAAATCAACCTCTTGTAGGAGTTTCAATATTGTGGAGTTATGGATACTATGATCAGTTGAGAGATAGAGAAGGTAATATGAAAGTTGAATACATAAGGAAGTATTATGATTTCTTAGAGGATATTAATCTAAAAGTTCCAGTTACTATAAACAATAATACAGTGTGGGTTAAGGCATATAAATTGGAAGAGGATGTCTTTGGAACATGTCCAATATATTTCTTAACCACTGACATTCCAGAAAACGATGACTTTTCAAGAACAATAACTCATAGGTTGTATGATGCTAACAATATATTACACATTGCTCAACAGATAGTTTTAGGAGTTGGAGGTTATAAGGTTATAAAAGAGTGTGAAAATGTAAAACTCTATCATATGAACGAACCTCATCCTCTACCTCTTGTCTTTAAACTTATAGAGGATTATGGGCTTGAATACACTAAAAATCATGTCGTTTTTACTACCCACACTCCTTTACCAGAGGGAAATGAAACTCAGGACATTAATTTATTAAAATCTATGGGTTTCTTTGGAAATGTGGATATAAAATTAGCTGAAAAATTAGGAGGTAATCCATTTAACTATACTGTATGTGCTTTAAGAACATGTAAGAGGGCTAATGCAGTATCTAAGAAACATAAAGAAGTTTGCGATAAAATGTGGAGTTGGGTTAAAGACAAATGTGAGATAGTTGCAATAACGAACGCTCAAGATAGACATTACTGGCAAGATCCTATAATAAGAGAGGCGGCAAAAAAGTATGATATTGATATGTTGAGAGAGAGAAAAATGGAGCTAAAGGAGATATTATTTGAAGAAGTAGCTGATCAAACAGGTAAGATATTTAAAAAAGATAGATTAACTGTTGTTTGGGCAAGAAGATTTGTAGCTTACAAAAGACCATATATTTTACTGTATGATGAAATGAGATTACTTGAATTATTAAAAAAGAAAAAGATACAGGTTATCTGGGCTGGGAAGCCACATCCTAATGACCATAATATGATAGCCACATTCAACTGGATAGTATCAAAGACAAGAGATATGAAAGGGGCTACAATATTAACAGGTTACGAGTTAAAATTAAGCAAATTGCTAAAACAGGGTTCAGATATCTGGCTTAATACTCCAAAATTAAATCACGAAGCTTCAGGAACTTCTGGAATGACTGCATCAATGAATGCATCAATACATATGAGCACTTTAGACGGTTGGCATGTAGAATGGGCTAAGATGTATCCAGATGATAGTTTTACAATTGGAGATGGAGTTAGAGATGATGATCCTTATGTGGCTAACTGCATTTATAATTTATTGGAAGAAGTTGCTGATATGTATGACACTGAAAAATGGTGGATGAAGGCATGTAACTGTGTTAATCATATTGTTGAATACTTTGATGCTGAAAGAATGGCAAAAGAATACGCTGAAAAGCTTTATAAATAACTTTATTATGAGGAGTTTTTAAATAATAATTTAATTAAAATAATATTATAAAAAAATATTAATAAAAAATTAGTCACCTTTACCTTCAATTTCTATGACTTTTACATATATTGGATGCTCTTTTAATTGCTCATAAACTTTTTGAGCGGCTCTTCTGGATCTTGCAAGCATGACAAAAGCAATATCTCCTTGATATCTTGCTTCCGTAAATGACAATATATCTCCTCTTGCAATACCTTCTCCAATAATTCTTCTAATTAAATCTTCATATTTAGTAGCATGTTTTTCAGGAATATTTAGTAAGATTCCATAAATCATCATTTCACCTCATCATAATATTTTAATATTTATTTTATTCTGAAGTTTTTAATATTCCTAATGTGTCATTTGTCTTTTTTGCAATGTCTAAGTCAAACAGTGCGATTGTTGGCAATAACCAAGAGAACCAAAATCTTGGCTCTCCATCCTTAGTTTCTCCGTAGTATGCAAATGACAATCTACCAAATCCTGTTTCTTTTTCAACTTTTCTCGCACTTCTTAAAAATCTCCTTGCAATGTTTGGAAGTTCTTCATAACTGTATGGCTTACCTCCAACACCATTCTGCATATACAACTCTGAACTAATTCCAACATTTTTTATAGCTTTTATTAAGTTTCCTAATTTATTCTTTTTAAAGAATGCCAACAATAAAGAAGCCGCTGGAACTCTTAAAACTTCTATATTTTGGTTATCTTCATCTCTCAACTGACAAACTATATATGCTCTACCCATTTCCATCTCAATATGTGCATATAATTCCCTATTCTTTGGTAACTCTTCAAGAACTTCAATAACTTCATACTCCTTTCCATCCTTTGTAAATTTATCTCCAGCCTTTCTTTCATCTAATTCTACAGTAAAGTATGTCTCTTTACCATCAATCTTACCAAATATTAAATCAAATCCCCATTTTTTCAATGACTTTAATTTGAACTCTCTTTCTCTTTCTGGATTTCCAAGAGTTTCAAAAACTAAAGTATTTACAACTTCGACTTCTTTTGCATCAACAACCAATATATCACCTTTTATTGAATTTTGTTAATTAAATTTTATTTATATATTTACAAAATGTATATGTCTTTGAAGTTCTATAAATACTTTTCTATAATTTGTTAATTTATATATTTATATTAAATGCTAAAAGGTTTAAAATAGTAAAAATAGAGAAATATTAAAAATAGAACTAAAAATAGGTGATAATTATGAGATACAAGAAAGTTCCAGTTAAAAAGATTGTTAATAAAATAATTGATGAGTGTGATGTAATTTTATTGGTCTTAGATGCAAGAGATCCAGAGATGACAAGGAATAGAGAATTAGAAAATAAAATTAAAAACAAAGGGAAAAAATTAATTTATGTATTAAATAAGGCAGATTTAGTTCCTAAGGAGATTTTAGAAAAATGGAAAAATGTATTTGGAGAAAATACTGTATTTATCTCTGCTAAAAGAAGATTGGGAACTAAGATACTAAGAGATATGATAAAAAAATCTCTAAGAGAGATGAATAAAAAAGAGGGAAAAGTTGGAATTGTTGGCTATCCTAATGTCGGAAAGTCATCTATAATTAACGCATTAACTGGAAAGAGAAAGGCATTAACTGGTTCAATTGCTGGTTTAACAAAAGGAGAGCAGTGGGTTAGATTAACAAAAAATATTAAACTTATGGACACTCCCGGAGTCTTAGAGATGAAGGACGAGGATGACTTAGTTATAAGTGGAGCATTGAGATTAGAAAAGGTAGAGAATCCAATTCCTCCTGCCTTAAAAATCTTAAAAAGAATAGATAATTTTGATAAGTCAATAGTTAGAGAATATTTCAGCATAGATTATGATAATATTGATGAAGAGACACTAAAAAAGATAGGAGAAAAAAGAGGTTATTTAATAAAAGGAGGGGAAGTAGATTTAGTTAGAACAGCTAGAACAATTATTAAAGAATACCAAGATGGAAAGCTCAACTATTACAAAGTAGATTTAAAGAAGTATGGACAAGATAGAGATAAGGATATTTCATTTATAACAAAGTATTTAAAAGATTTTCCATTTATTGAAGATGCTAAAATGATTATCACTCATTTAAAAGACTTTGAAGAACTATATAAGAGAATAAAAAAACCTGTTTTAGGTTTTGAAAAAATAGATGGGAATATTGTTGTTATATCCTTTGGAGAAAAAACTAAAGATACTGGAAGGAAAAAAGTAGAAGATTTTTGTAAAAGTAAAAATATTGAGATTATTTCAAAGTTTGGAGATAAAATTGGTAATAATAATATATATGTGGCTGTTGGGAAAAAAGTTAAAAAATAGGTTAGGAATTATTGCGTGTTTTTATTATTTTTAAGAATTTCCTTTATTTCATATAGCGTATCTTTCATCTCAATTAAAATCTTTTTATGTTCTTCTAACTCGCTAAATATAAACTTAATATACTTCACTCCCTCATCTAACTTTTTATTTAACTCTATTAAATCATCTGCCGATATTCTATTAATGCCCTCTGGAAACTCGATGTAGGTATTCAATGCTCTTTCCTCAATCTTCTCTATTTTTATAAGGTTATCTTTTTTAGACAGTAATTCGATATACTTTTTAAAGACATCCTTTATTTCCTCATCATCAAAGTTTGCTAATATCCTAACTGTCCCATCCTTATAGTTATATACTATGCCACTAATACCTAAACCTCTGCCTATATTTTCTATCCTATCCCTAAATCCAACATGTTGGACTTTCCCATAAATGATTATCTCATAAGTTGTTGCCATATTTTTACCTCTCTATATAACATGTATCCATCCTTGTTTTAATAAACCCATAGGGGGCTCCGCCCCCTATTGGTATCCCGCCCCATAGGAGGATTCCACCCTCCTATTGGTATACCTCCCATATTAAGCATGCTTTTTTAATTTTTAATTATTTTTATTTTTTATACAGGTTCCCATCCTTATTTTAATAAACCCATAGGGGCTTCGTCCCTATTGGTATACCCCATTTATTTTTAGTTATTATCCTTGTTTTAATGGACTAACGATTCAAACCCTACCAACTATTGCTTATTTTATACTCGAACTCCTATATAAATCTTTCTTTTAACATCCGATTTTTCTGACTGCCTGATTATCAAAGTATTTATAAGAGTAAGAAAGGTTGTGCTAACTATTTATAAATCCAATACACAACCATAAACAAAAATCTCAATAATCAAACCTTATTTTATATATTTAAAAATAAAACTAAACTTAAAATTATAAAAATAAAAATAAATAACTAAAATCTCTAAAAAATCTAAATTTTAATAAGAAAAAAATAGTAATACTTTTTATCAATTTTCTAGTACCAAATCCAAACAACCCCTTTATAAATGCAAGAAAGTAAAATTAATATTATTAATATGCATATTAAAAAAGTTAATAAAATTTAAGGAAGCATAACTTATTTATATTTAAATTATAATTTATCATTAAAGATAATGATAAATTACTGGTGGCATTATGATTAAAAAAATAGCAAGAAAAAAATGTATTCACATTATGCTCGTTTATACTGGCGGATGCAATGGTTGTGATATTGAAGTAGTTAATGCAGTATTTTCTCCATTTTACGATGCTGAACAATATAATGTTTTTTTAACTTTTAATCCAAGAGAGGCAGATATTTTAGTAGTTTCTGGATGTGTAACTAAATTTGTTGAAGAATCCTTAAGAAAGATTTATGAAAAAATTCCTGAGCCTAAGGCAGTTGTTGCTGTTGGTTCCTGTGCGTTAATGGGTGGAGTTTATAAAAATATAGGAGGAGATTTGGGAGTTTCTGACTTTGTTGCTGGACCTGTTGAAAATATAATTCCAGTAGATGTTAAAGTGCCTGGCTGTGCTCCAAGACCGGAAGACATTATTGCTGGAATTGCTAAGGCAATTCATAAAGTTGTTGAAGGATGAAATAAAATATTTTGGGGGAAATATTATGATTGAAGAAGTTATTTCAATTTTAGGAATTCCTTCATTGGCGTTTGTTATATCAACATACATTCCTGGAATTCAGAGAAAGATAGAGGCAAGAATTCAACAAAGAATAGGACCAAGTATATTAGCCCCTGGATTTTGGGCATTTTTTAAGTTTTTATTTAAAAAAGTTGATAATCCAGATGCCAATTTACCAAATTTGTATAATAGATTACCATTACTATCAATAGTTGTTTTATGGACTATATTGGCTATAACTTCACTTACAAGTTTTCATATTCTTTCAAATGAAATAGGAATTGTAGGACTTTTAAAGTTAGAGGAAATGATGTATATAATTCTCGGCTCTCTATCATTTTCAATTATGGGTTGGAGAATGCCTTACATAGATGAATGTAAAGGAACTCCATTTATAAAAACTTTAAAAATATCATTAGAGCAGTTAGGGGCTGTAAGATGTTTTAAAATGATAACTATTGGTTCATTTCCATTTTACTTAGCAACATTTTTACCATTTATAAATAAGCATAGTATATTTTTAAAAGATATTGTTGGAGAGCCATTTTTATTTTCATTGGGAGGAATATTTGGGGCTATATGCTATTTCATTGGGTATATTATTATGGTTAAAGAATATCCTTTCTCAATAACTCACACTAAGGCAGATGTTATTGAGGGTCCAACACTGGAGTTAATGGCTAAGTATAGGGCATTATATTTAGCAAGTTATGAACTTCTTTTAATAACATTGGGTAGTTTATTTGCCACTTTATATTTAGGAATAGCCCCAGATGTTAGTAATCCAATAACTATAATTGAAAACTTTGCTATTGCATTAATATTCCCAATATTGGCGGCAATTGTTAGAGCATTTTCCCCTCTATTGTTATTTAAACAAATATATCCTATTTCATTTATAGCCACTCTATTTGGAGTTATTGGATTTATATTTGCATTGTTAGGATGGTAATTTAATTTTATAAAGATTTAGCAATTTTATATGGGATTATTGATAAAACTCCTAAAATTAAATATATAGTTATATCTTTAAATAAACTCCAATTTTTCCAATCTTCCAATCCAACCAAAAATCCAATAGCATTAGATAATAACAACAAAATAGATACTATTCCTATACCCAAACCAATGATTGAAGCAGTAAATAAATAAGAAACTGCCTTTATATCTCCAATAACTGCTTTTTTTACTCCTAAAAAATAAGTTACTCCTATTGCCAATAATGCAAATCCTCCAAATACATCTCCTACAAATAATGGAAATTCTATCTTTATATTAAGTATTGAATTAGAAAAACCTATTAAAATTTCAATTATTCCTGAAGTTGAAAACAATGCTCCAAAGATTAAAGATAATGCCAGTAAAGTATTTTTAACCTCTTTAATATTTTTTAGTTCCATATTTTAACACCTTTGAAATTATTAAATAACTGAAAAGAGTTGCAAAATTCCTGAGCCTACTACTGTTATTATTAATGCCACAATATAAGCCAATACAAGTTCATAGATTAAAGTAAATACTGCCCACTTCCAACCGATTTCCTGTTTTATTACTGCCAATGTCGCCAAACAAGGGGTATATATTAAACAGAATGCCATATATGCGTAGGCAGATACTGGAGTGAATACTTTCGATAAAATACTTACTAAATTTTCTTCTCCTACTCCATATAAGACAGCCATAGAACCTACAACTACTTCTTTTGCTATGAATCCAAATACTAATGCTGAACACGCTCTCCAATCCCAACCCATCGGACTAAATATTGGAGTTAAAGTTTTTCCAATAATTGCTACATAAGATTTTTCAATAAGTTGTGGATTTTGTAATGCATCAACTACTAAGAATCCTGAAGGACCATATACAGATAAAAACCAAACTAACATAACTCCAAATACTATAATAGTTCCTGCCTTCTTTAAAAAGTCATAAACTCTATCCCACGTGTTCATTAAAACTACATTTAAATTTGGGAGATGATAGGGAGGAAGTTCTACAATTAAAGGCATAGGAGATGATTTAAAAATAAACTTTCTAAATAAAACTGCTAAAATTAACGCTAAACACAATCCAAGGGCATACATACTTATAACAACCAAACCCTGATACTTTTGAAACAACGCCCCTGCAAAGAAGGCATAAATTGGCAATCTTGCAGAGCAAGACATCAAAGGATTTATTATAATGGTTAAAATTCTATCTTTCTCGTTTTCTATAGTTCTCGTAGCCATAATTGCTGGGACATTACATCCAAAACCCATAACTAATGGAATTATTGCCTTTCCAGGCAAACCAAATTTGTTCATAATCCTATCTGCAATAAATGGAATCCTTGCCATATATCCACTTTCCTCCAATAGAGAGAGAGCAAAAAACAAAAATGCCAATATTGGGAAAAATGTTAAAACAGCCCCAACTCCTGAAATAATTCCATCAGATAACAAGGAGGCAATAAATTTGTTTGGTATAGATGATTTAACAATGTCTGCTAAAACTCCAAATCCATAATTAATCATAGCAGAAAATGGAGCTGAAACATCAAAGGCAAATTTAAACAACATCCATAGCATTGGAATTAACAGTAAAATTCCCACTTTTTCGTCAGTTAAAACATCGTCAAGCATCTGAGTAGTTGTTAATTTTCCAGAAGTTTTCCTAACAACCTCACTGATGATTTTATCAATAATCTTATATCTTTCCTCAACTATTCCCAACTCTGGCTCTTCATATTTTTTAGATAATTCTTCCATTATTTTATTTAAAACTGAGTTTAATTCATTCCAAACTTTGCTATTTTTTATTAGTTCTTCTATATATTTATCTCTTTCAAGGAATTTTATAGCAAGATACTTTAAATTGTATTTTTTTAAATTTTCATCCTTTTGCAAGATAGAGACAATTTTTTTTATGTATGGCTCTAATTTAGGATATTCAATTTTAGTAAATTTTTTATTTTTTACAGCTTCTGAAATAACCTTTTTTAACTCTTCAATTCCCATCTTCTTTGCGGCGGATATTGGAACAACTCTAACCCCTAATAGCTTCTCTAATTTATTTATATCGATATTTATTCCAGATTTTTCTGCTAAATCCATTTTATTTAATGCTAACAATAGATTAGTGCCCATTTCCATTAACTGTAAAGTTAAATATAAATTTCTTTCCAAAGATGTGGCATCAACTATATTAACGACTAAATCTGGTTTTTCATTTAATATGTAATCCCTTGCAACGACCTCATCAATAGAGTTGGCAGTTAAACTATAAACTCCGGGTAAATCTACAACTTTAAATTTTTTTCCATTGTATGTAAATTCTCCTTCTTTTTTTTCAACAGTTACTCCGGGCCAATTTCCTATATATACATTCTCTCCAGTTAAGGCGTTAAATAATGTAGATTTACCTACATTTGGGTTTCCAATTAAGGCAATTTCATATTTATCTTCATTATTAGACATACATTTTCACCATTTTTTGAACTAAACTCTCTCAACAATTATTTTCATAGCCAAACCCTTTCCAATGGCTATATTACAACCTCTCACTGAGACAATTACTGGGCCATTCTGATTTCTGATAACCTTTAATTTACTCCCAATATTCAATCCCATACTACTTAATCTTTGAATTACGCCAAATCCTGCATTAATACTCTTTACAATAACTGTTTCCCCTTCTTTAGCAAACGCTAACGGATACATAGTTACCACAACGTTTATATATGATTAAAATTTTTAATTATAATTAAATTTTTTAAGTATGGTTAAATATTAAGTAACTATATAGGGGTATAAATACCTTTCTGTGATACTATGTCTCAAAGTATTGAAGATTACTTAGAAAAAATATATATTTTTACTAAAGAAAATAAGAGACCTATAAAAACTACGGAATTAGCAAAGTTGTTAAATATAAAGCCATCAGCAGTTACAAGTATGGCACAAAAATTAAGTAAGTTAGGATATGTTGAGTATGAGCCATATATAGGAATAACATTAACAAAAAAAGGATTAGATCTTGCCAAAAAAGTTTTAGATAAACATCAAACTTTACAGACATTTTTAGAAAAATATTTAGGAATAGATAAAGAAATGGCGTCAAAAGAGGCGTGTAAATTAGAACATGCAATGTCTGATGAAGTTTTGAAAAAATTAAAGATATTTATGGAGGAACATAAGGATTTAGTTGAATAATAAATAATTATTCTTTCAATTTTTTACCAATTTTTTTTCCTAATTCAACTGCCTTATCAATATCTTTTACTTTACATTTTATTTCTCCACAGGCTTTTTTTATTTTATCGTTAATAATAACCCCTGCATCTAATTTTAATAACTCATCTTTTTCATCGTAAATTGCTAATGCACCCATCGGAACACTACAACCTCCACCAAATTCATTTAAAGCTGTTCTTTCACATGTCGATTCTAAGTAAGTTTTTTCATCATTTATTTTTTCTAATATTTTTCTTAAATTTTTGTCATCTTTTTTACAAGCAACGGCTATAATCCCTTGAGCAGGAGCTGGAAGAATATTTAGCCTTTTATATTTGAAATCACTCAAATCAATTCCCAATCTTATTATTCCTGCCTCAGATAAGACAATAGCATCATATAAACCTTCTTTTAGTTTTCTTAATCTTGTATCTACATTACCTCTGAGGAGTTTAAACTTTACATTTGGATATAGAAACTTTAAAAAAGCTCTCCTTCTTAAACTTGAAGTTCCTATAACTATTTCACTATCTTCATCAAAATCTTTATCTTTATTCCATATTAACAAATCATAGTAACTGTCTCTTTCTAAAACTGCTCCAATTATTAAGTTTTCATTCCACACAGTTGGAATATCCTTTAAACTATGAACAGCTATGTCTATCTCATTATTTAATAATGCCAAGTCCAACTCTTTAGTAAAGACACCAATACCAATATCTGAGAGTTTTTTATTTAAAACTCTATCCCCAGTAGTTTTTATTATTTTTATTTCAACATCATAACCTAAATTTTTTAGTTTTTCAGATACTTTATTTGCCTGATATAATGCTAACTTACTGCCTCTCGTTCCTATTCTTATCATAGTTTCCCATTTTTATTCCTTATCAACCAATTTAGCTTTTTTTATATTGTATATTCCCCAAGTTTCATGCCACTCAATCTCTGCTTCAACAACTTCAATTCTCTTTTTAAAAACAGGTGAATCAAATACAAATGTTTCTGCCTCTCCTCCTTCAAATGCCTTATGTATCCCATACTTTTCGCAAATATTTAGTAGTTTATCAATATTATCCTTTGTTATTCTCTTTCCTAACCACTCTTTACCTAATCCATAGGCATAAACTCCAACAATTCTCACATCGAAAAGATTACTTACAGTTCTTAAAATCCATTCTGGATCTTTATGCCACAATGGAGAAAAAGATTTTAATCCAAGTTCTTCACAAACTCTATCAATTCTTGATTTTTGATAGACACTTGCCACAGCTCCTGTAACAATTCCCTCAACATCTAACTTTTCCAAGCCTTTTTTTAAATCTTCAACTTCTTTCTCCTTCTCACCCTTTGTATAAATCTTTACAAGAGGTATTCCAACAGCCTTAGAACTGAGTTCAGTTAAATGCACATTTGGTATGTGGAACATATAACTTTCTTTATTCTCGCTCTCTACATTTACAAGATATTTCACATTAAAACCTTCCTTTAATGCCCAATATAATGCATAATTTGAATCTTTTCCTCCTGAATATAGAACAGCAACATCCATTTATAATCACCTAAAAATATTTAAAAATAAGAATTAAAATTTAAGGATGTAACCCAACATTAAACAACCCTTCTTTTTCATCAAATCCAAACATTATATTCATGTTTTGTATTGCTTGCCCACTGGCTCCTTTAACTAAGTTATCTATTGCTGAAATAATAACTAATCTATTGTGTTCATCTATCTCAAACCCACCAATATCGCAAAAATTCGTTCCTCTAACCCAAGTTAATTTAGGAATCTCTTCTGGAAATATTCTAATAAAAATTTCATCTTTATAAAATCTCTCATAAATCTTAATTATATCTTCTCTATCCAAATTTTCAACTAAAAATGTGTGTGCTGTTGTCAAAATACCCCTTGTGATTGGAGCTAAGTGAGGAGTAAATGAAACTTTAACATTTCCAAGTTTTTTTAATTCTTTTTCTATTTCTGGTGTATGCCTATGAGTTGTTATTTTATATGGGTTTATATTTTCATTCACATTAGGGAAATGGGTAGTTTCTGTTGGATTTATTCCTGCTCCACTGACTCCAGTTTTTGAATCAAATATAATTCTCTCCTCAATAATTCTTTCTTTTACCAATGGTGCTACTGCTAAAATACATCCAGTAGGAAAACATCCGGGATTTGCTACTAATTGAGCCTCTTTTATTTCTTTTCTATGTAATTCAGGCAATCCATAGGCAATTTTTGCATCTACAAGACCCTTATGCTTTATTTTGTAATACTTTTCATACAATGATATATCTTCAAATCTGTAATCGCCACTTAAATCTATAACTTTAATTCCCCTCTCAATAAAATCTGGAACTATATTCATTGAAGCTCCGTGTGGTGTTGCAGTAAATATTAAATCTACATCAATTTTATCTAAATCATTAGTAAAATATAAATTTTCATACTTTTTAATTCCCTTTAAATAAGGATGAACTTTAAAAACATTTTTTCCCTCTTCTTTTCTTGAAGTTATATACTTTACCTCAACCTCCTTATGGTTTGACAACAATCTTAAGAGTTCCGCCCCTGTATATCCAGTAGCTCCAATTATAGATACTTCAATCATAATATCACCAAAAAATTATTTCTCAAAGAATTCATTTATTTTATCATTGTCTATATAAAATTTAAATTTTTTTGCTCTATACATTCTCTTAGCCCTTGCATCATCTAATATTAAATAACTTTCCACTAAATCAGCCTCTTCCAGTTTTTTTAAATGGGTATATAACACAGGCCTCGATAGATTTAGAGCTTTAGCTAATTCATAAATACTCATCGGTTTTTTATTCAAAAGATATAATATTTTAATCCTTACGGGATTAGATAATGCTGTTCCTATCTTAACAGTTTTCTCTAAATCCATAAAATCACTCAATTTCTTCCCATTTTTTCTTCAAATCTTTAACTATTTCTTTTATTTCTTCTACATCTTTCTCTATTTTTGCTAATTCTACTTCACTATTGGGTTTTTTGAATATCAAATATGCTAACATTAGTATGATAATTACTAAAAGAAGTATTACGATGTATTCGTATCCTACAAATATATGACCAATTGTTGTATGCGTAGTAGTATCTTCTACAACAAAATGACTCATTCCTGCACCATAAGGCATTGTATCCACCTCAGAGAAATAAATAAATCTTATTATTAAAAAGAACTGGTTAAATATATATTTAAATATACCATCAGTATTAAAAAATCTTATCGTAGTTTTAATTTTAAATTTTATTTAAATTTTATAGTTTTCTTCTGCAATAAAATAGACCACCGTATATAAAATGTAATATTATTAAATTACTAAAAAATAATATAAAATTTAAATAAAATTTAAAATAAGAAAATAAAAAAAGAATTTTAATTTATTGAGTATTTATGGTGTTATTATTATTTATATTTTTGTAATAAATGTGAGGAGCTTTTTCATAACCTTTTGAAGCGTTAATTATATGATAGTTTATATGTGATACAGTTTCATTCATTTTATTTATTTGATTGTTAAATCCTCTCATACCATTTGCCATTCCGCCATGCCACATTGGATGTAAATGCAATCTAACCATTACCATATGCATTTCTTGAAGTTGAACCATAATTCTGTATGCTTCTTGGTATCTGTTTTGATTCATTAGTTGTATAACTTCATTCAATTTGTTTTCTAATTCTGAGGTATTTACGCCAAGATTTTTTAATGTTTCAATTTTCATTTCCATTAATCTAATTCTATTTTGTAACATTAATTTTACTCTCTCATCAGAAATTTTAGTTACATTAACCTTAAATCCTCTATGCATTAACATATTTGTGATTCTTGAATAATTACAAAATGGACTAATTGGATTTTCAATAACTTCAATATTTTGTATTCTTAACTGTAATCTTGTTGGTTCAACTGATAAGTTTGTTCCATTTGTTAATAATAGTAAGCAATGTCCATCTCTAATTTTTTCCATACTTTCATTTAATGCTATGTCATCTAATCCATAGCAAACACATGCTGATACATTATTTCCAAAAGCGTTTTTAAATTGATTTTGGAATCTTAAAGTTACATTAGCATTAGTTTCATATCTTGTTTGTCCTCCTACTCTTTCAACAGTAATTCCAGCATTTTCCAAAGTTGTTGTGTAGTTTTCAACAACTGCTAATGGGCCTCCAATTATTATAACCTTATCAGGATTTAATGCTAATATTTCATTTACTACATTTTCGTCATAAACTCCCCAAGTTGTTGTTACAATTGTCGCATTTAATGTCTTTGCTAATTCAAGAGCAGTTGCCTGATCTGCACAGTTGTCACTTACTAAAACAACAGTATTTGTCGATACTATTGGCAGAGCTACTAATGATAATAATAGAACTGCCATTTTCTTTATTATCATAGGCTTATCACCCGATTATTGTTTATATTTTATTTTTATCTATACCATCCCCAACAACATCCACATCTACAATAACCACAGCAAGGACCATAACCATATGGAGGATGGTAATTATCAAAAGGTGAATGGTAGTAGTCGCTAATGTTATCATTAATTGAATTATCATTTGGGTAAGGGTAATAATGAGAAGGATAGTAATAATTTGGAGGATAGGCATGATAGCCCCAATATCCATAAGGAACCAATGCAAATACAACGCCTATCAAACAAAGAACCCCCAAAGCAACGATACCTTTTAGCATTTTACTTTTAAAAAGTGTCATTTTATTCCCCCTATTAATATCTGTTTTATTATTTAACAATATGTAGTATTTTTACTACACATTATTATGTTATGCAACATATATTTATATATTACGGAGTTGTTTAAATATTAATCACAACTGTAAAAATAAAAAATTAAGGTAAATTTAAAACAAATTAAATCAAAATAAAAATAGAAATGGAAAATTACAATAAATGAGGGGGAACAATATCTTTATAAATCAAATCTGCATAAGTTTCTCTTTCTCTAATTATAAATACTCCCTTTTTACTTGTTAAAATCATTCTTGGTCTTCCTCTTGCATTGTAGTTGTTAGCCATACTTATTCCATAAGCACCAACATCAAATATAGCCAATACATCCCCTATATCAACTTTGTCCAACTCTCTGTCTCTACCAAAAACATCACTACTTTCACAAAGCCCTCCTGCTATACTAACAATTTCTTTTTCATCCTTAACTTTACAGTTTATTATGTGATGATATGCCTCATACATAGCAGGTCTCATCATATCGTTCATTCCAGTATCAATCATAACCCATTTTGTTACTGGTGTTTCTTTTATGTGATGAACCTTCCCCAATAAATAGCCAGCAGTGGCAACTATACTTCTACCTGGTTCTAATATTAGGTTTGGAATCTCTACTTTATCTTCATATTCTAACATTGTATCTATTATTGCGTCTGCCAAATCTTTTGGAGTGGGTATTTTTTTATCTTTTTCATAAGGAATTCCTAAACCTCCTCCCAAATTAACATCTTCTATTTCTATACCCTCATTTTTTAATTCTACGACAAAATCCATAACTTTTCTTGTTTCTTCAACAAATGGACTTAGATCTGTTAATTGAGAGCCAATATGACAATGAACTCCAACCACATTAACATTTTCCATTTCCATAGCCATTTTTATTGCCTTCAAAGCCAAACCACTCTCAACATCTAAACCAAACTTATTCTTCTTTAAACCTGTTGAAATCTTTGGATGTGTTTTTGGATCAACATTTGGATTTATTCTAAAAGCAACATTTGCTACTTCTCCAAGCTCTTTTGCAGTTTCATTTATCAAAATTAATTCACTTATGCTATCAACATTGAAGGCTCTAATATTTGCTTCAATTCCCATTATAATCTCTTCTTTTGTTTTACAATTTCCATTGAAAACTATTTTCTCTGAAGGTACATTTGATAACTTTGCTATATATAACTCTCCCCCACTGACTACATCAGCCCCACATCCTAATTTAGTTAATAATCTTGTAATAGCCAAGTTAGCGTTTGCTTTGTATGCGTAGGCAAGAATAAAATCTTTTCCAGTCTCTTCTTCCCACCTTTTAAACGCCTCAAAATATCTATTTACATTTATTTTAATTTGCTCCTCTGACATAACATACAAAGGAGTCCCAAACTTCTCAGTCAATTCTATTACATCATAGCCATCTATAAAAAATCTCCCTTCTTTTATCTCTACTGTATCATTACCTAAAAACATCTTTTCACCTGAAACTTTTTAGAACCATAGGGCTTCGCCCTATTGGGATACCCAAATTTTTGATGAACCTTTTTTTAAAAGGTTCATGTGAATAAAAAATACGCCCCGGTCGGGATTCAAACGAACCTTTTAGTAAAAGGTTCATCAAAATGGATGCATTACCTCGCTAACGCTCGGCAATGTCTCTTAGCAAAACTTGGACATTAATTGCCCCTGAAAGGGGCAACTTAATGGACGTGGGGTATACCAATAGGGGGTTTCCCCCTATGGAATAAAAAATACGCCCCGGCCGGGATTCGAACCCGGGTCTTGACATCCGCAGTGTCAAAGGATATCCGCTACCCCACCGGGGCTAAAAAATAATAAAATGAATTATTAAAATAAATATCATAACCTAAATAAAATTATGGAGTTAATCTCTGTCTATCTCTTGGGAATAGGACACACTCTCTAATGTTTTCTTGCTGTGTTAAAACCATTGTAAATCTATCTGCCCCTAAACCCCATCCAGCGTGTGGAGGCATTCCATACTTAAATGCCTCTAAGTAATAAGTAAATCCATCTGGATTTAGTCCTTTTTTCTTAATATTTTCTACTAATAAATCATACTGATGAATTCTTTGAGCTCCAGAAGAGATTTCTAAATCTTTATACATTAAATCAAATGCCTTACAAACTTCTGGATTATCTTCTTTTGGCATAGTATAGAATGGTCTTGTCTCAGATGGCCAGTCAGTTATAAAGTATAATCCTCCCATCTCATCTCCAATAGCCTTTTCAGCCTCTCTACTCAAATCTTGCCCCCAAACAATTTCAACGCCCTTAGAGTTCGCAATATCAATAGCTTCATCATATGTAATTCTATCAAACTTTTTTGGAGGTATTTCAAATTTAATTCCTAATATCTCAATCTCCTTGCTTCTATTTTCATAGACATCTACAAATGCATTATATACAACCTTTTCCAACATTTCCATAGCATCATTATCATCAGCAAATGCCATTTCAATGTCTATTGATGTAGCTTCATTTAAATGCCTTCTTGTGTTATGTTCCTCAGCTCTAAATATAGGGGCTATTTCAAACACTCTATCCAAACCTGTAGCCATTAACATCTGTTTATAGAGTTGAGGACTCTGCCCTAAAAAAGCCTCTCTCTCAAAGTAAGATATTGGGAATAGTTCAGTTCCTCCCTCAGTGCATGATGCAACTAGCTTTGGAGTATTTACTTCAATAAATCCTTCATTATATAGCGTTTTTCTAATGGATTTTAACATTTCATTTCTTATTTTAAATATTGCTTGTATTTTTGGCCTTCTTAAATCTAAAAATCTGTTTTCTAACCTTGTATCTAACTCTGCTGGAACTTTTTCAGAAGGATCTAAAGGAAGAGGTCTTTGAGCAGTATTTAAAACTTCCAAATCTAATGGTAATATTTCAAATCCATTTGGTGCTTTTTCATTTGCAATAACCTTTCCTTTAATTGCAATAACATCCTCAGCTCCAAGTTTTTTTATTCTTTTAAATAACTCCTCTCCAATCTTTTGTTTTGGTGCTACTATTTGTAAAAATCCTTCTCTATCTCTCAAAATAACAAATATAATTTTACCTAACGCTCTAATTGAATGCACCCAGCCCATTACAATTACTTCTTCTCCATCCATTTCTGGCTTAATATCTGCTGAATAGTGTGTTCTTTTCCATTTCATAATCTCACCATTTATTAATTTTATTTTTCCTCTTCTTTAATTCCAATAACCTCTAATATCTTAGTTCTAATAGCTTCTTCAACTAACTTTCTTAGAGCCTCTTTGTCAGATACTGCTTTAAATATACCTAAAGGAATTTTAGCTGCTGCAGCTGTTTGATGCCCTCCCCCACCAAATGCCTTATTTAATATTTCTCCTAAGTTTAACCTCAAATCCTTAGTTCTTGCAGATATGTGTATTTCATCACCAACTATACCAAAGACGAATGTTGTAGATATTCCTTCCATTTTTAGTAAGAAATCAGCGGCTTTTGGTAGGGCATCTCTATTACTAATCTCTCCTACATAGGCTAAGGCTATGTTACCTTTAACTACTTTTCTGTTCATTATAGCTCTGGCTAATACTTCCATAACTTCAGTTGATATTTCTGGATTTTCAATCATATTTAGTAATGTAGCATCTATATAGCCCTGTAAATAAGCAGCAGCTTCAAAATCTAATTTTGACGTCTCTCTTTTAAAATAGTCAGTATCTGACTGTATTCCATAAAATAAAGCGGTTGCTAAGTTTCTTGAGGGTTCAATATTTAGCTCCATAAGATATTGAGTTAAAATCGTAGATGTTGCACCTACATTTGGTCTTATATCAACATACTCAGCAGTTAAATCAGAACTGTTATGATGATCTATAATTATATCAATTTTAGAAGGTAGTATCGGTAACTGTTTTGATGTAGAGGTGTCAACAACAGCAATTATGCAGTAATTGTTTAAATTCACATTCTCAATATTTAAAAGATTAATACCTAACAAATTTATCATTGCCTTGTTTTCATCATATCCAATACTTCCTCCATATGCTATCTCTGCCTCTACTCCCCATTTTTCAGATATTGTTTTTAAAGCCATAGCACTGGCAATTGCATCTGGATCTGGATTTATATGAGTTAATATTAATAATGGTCTTTTACTTTCTTCTTCATTTTCTTTTTCATTAATACATTTTTTCTTACCTTCTAATAGTAGATATTTCAACCTCATCAATTTTCTTTTTAATTTTGCACTTTCAACTTCTTTTGCAATGTCTTTAGCACCACTTTCTAATATGTTTATAACTTTATCTATATTTAAACCCATATAAATTTCATGATAGCCAGGTATAGCACGAGCAATTTTATAAGATTTAGGACTTAATTCACAAACTTTTTCTGCTATTTTTCTATTAATATCTGGATTGTTTGTTAATATTAATACAATATCTGCTTTATCTATTTCTGCTTTTTTTAATACATTTTCATCAGTAGCATCTCCAACAATTGCTTTTATACCTTCTTTTAATAAATCATCTATATCATCAATTTTTATGTCGATTATGGTTATAGGTTCTTTATTTTTTATTAAATTTACAACTTTTTTACCAAAAGTTCCATATCCTATTACGGTTATCATAGTTATCACAAAAATTTAAATTTTAATTTTATCATATTTAATTAGGAAAAAGAAATTTAGATAATATAAAATTTCTTATGATCCTTAGAATAGACTCTATAATTAATTTTACTTACTTTTACTATGGGGCTATATATAATTTATCGAAATAGAAATTTTGCAATATATAACTATATTCACCTATAAATTTAAATATGTTTATTCATTTTAAAAATTCAATGTCTATCCTATTTTTTAAGTAATTTATTAATTTTTCAGCATATTTTAATTTTTTTATTTTTATTTCATCACCAATTTCTATCTCACTCTTTATATTTGGTCTTGAATACTTGGTTATATAAATTCCAAAATCCATTCCCCCTAATATTAACTTCTTAGCTTTAAAGTGATATGCTAAAAAGCAACATCTATCTCCATCTGTAAATCCTCCAAAATTAACTAAATTTTTTAGATTTAACTCTATATAATTCGGAATTTGGCAACTACCTACAACATTTTTTAACTTTGGGACATACTCTTTAATTTTCTCGATATTATCTCCATGTGCATGAACCACTATTATTGTTCCCTTTCTATTACATTCAAATATAGCATTTAAATCTCCATCTAAATCCGAAACGATAATATCTGGAATAATTCCCTCTTCTAAAAAAGCCTTTGATGCTCCATCAGCAACAATTATTGGAATATCTTTATTTAAATTTTTTATAATTTTTATATGTTTTTTTAATGAAGGACCTGCACCAAA
Organism: Methanocaldococcus lauensis; assembly: GCA_902827205.1. Taxonomy (GTDB): domain Archaea; phylum AGJL01; class Methanococci; order Methanococcales; family Methanocaldococcaceae; genus Methanocaldococcus; species Methanocaldococcus lauensis. The sequence goes on from LR792634.1 coordinate 1,206,582, forward strand.
TATAAAAACTTCTTTCCCTTCAATGATATTTTTAAGGTTTTTTATAGGAATTTTATCAGCATTTTCTAAGAGATCATTTAATATTATTGCACTATTAATATCTTTATTTTTATCAAACCCAAAATCTTTAATAATTTTATTATAAAATATCTCCCATTCTTTCATATCCATATTATCACATTTGAGTAATTATTATTTATATTAAAGTCCTATTCAAAACTAAATCATAAATTATAAAAACAATATTGACTTTAATAATAGATTATGTCTCCTTAATAAATTCTATTCTATATAAAAAGTTATAAATTATGTTGGTGGTATATATGTTAAGTGTAAATAAAAAAGCCTTGGAAATCGTAAATAATATGATTTCAAAAAAAGAGGAGTTAAATATAGAAGTTATAAAATTAGAAAATGGAGCAACTGTTTTAGATTGTGGAGTTAATGTCCCCGGAAGTTGGGCAGCAGGAAAGTTATTTACAAAGGTTTGCCTTGGTGGTTTAGCTCATGTTGGTATATCCTTATCTTCATCTGGTTTTGAAGATATAAACCTTCCATTTGTTAAAGTAAAAACATCTCATCCAGCCATTGCTACATTAGGTTCTCAAAAGGCAGGTTGGGCAGTAAAAGTTGGCAAATACTTTGCAATGGGTTCAGGACCAGCAAGAGCATTGGCTAAAAAACCTAAGAAAACTTACGAAGAAATTGAATATGAAGATGATGCAGATGTTGCTGTTTTATGTTTAGAGGCATCAAAATTACCTAATGAAGAAGTTGCTGAGTATGTAGCAAAAGAATGTAATGTTGAGCCAGAAAATGTTTATTTATTAGTGGCTCCTACATCTTCATTGGTAGGTTCTATACAAATCAGTGGTAGAGTTGTAGAGAATGGAACATATAAAATGTTAGAGTGTTTAGAGTTTGATGTTACAAAGGTTAAATATGCCGCTGGTTTAGCTCCAATTGCCCCAATAATTGGAGATGATTTTGCTATGATGGGTGCTACAAACGATATGGTGTTATATGGAGGAATAACCTATTATCACATTAAAAGTGATGAAAATGATGATATTGAATCTCTTTGTAAGGCATTACCTTCATGTTCATCAAAAGATTATGGAAAACCATTTATGGAAGTTTTTAAATCAGCTGATTATGACTTTTACAAAATAGACAAAGGTATGTTTGCTCCAGCAGTTGTAATAATTAATGATATAACAAACGGTAAGGTATACAAATCTGGAAAAATTAATGTTGAAGTACTTAAAAAATCATTAGGCTGGACAGAATTGTAAAATATTAAAGTATAATAATTATATTTTTTATTAATTTTTTATTATTAAGTATTATTTTAAGTATAAAGATTAAATTTTATTTTTTATAATAAATTTTTCTTTTAAATTCATAAAATGGGGAAAGAACATGATAAAACTCCTATATGATGGAGAACTTATAAGAGAAAATGGAATAATAAAAAAAGCATCTTCATCAGTAACTTTAATCCAAACAAAAAACCACAATATAATTGTAGATACTTCAACAAAGGATAAGAGAGAACTAATTATTAAAGAATTGGAAAAATTAAATTTATCTCCAAAAGATATTGAGATTACTATAAATACTCATTTACATTACGATCACATTGAGAACAATTCAATATTTAAAAATGCCACATTTTATGCCTCTCCAAAAGAATTTGGATTTAATGAATATTTTGAAGATTTTAAAAAATTTAAAGATAAAGAGATTGAGATAGTTGAAACTCCAGGGCACACTTATGGTAGTATTTCAGTTATTTATAAAGATTATATCGTTGTTGGAGATGCCTCTCCTTTAAAAAATAATGTGATAAAATTAATTCCACCAAGGTTAAATGTAGATGAAAAATTAGCCCTAAAAACTTTAAAATATATTAGAAGTTTAAAAAAGAATGTAATTACTGGACACGAAGGAATTGTATATAAGGAAGAGATAATTTAAATTTATTCTACATCTCCTTTATCTTCTCTTTTAACTCCTCCTTCTTCAATTAACTCTAAACCTTCTAATGGTATAAATCTATCTTTTAATGCCTCTAAAACTTTTGGAACTGTTGTGTATTCCATCATAGTTGCTGGTAATCTATGTGGTTGGAATGGACCCATTCTTCTTATTATATCTGCCATCTCTAAGGCTTTTTCTCTTGCCTTATCAAATCCTTTATCTGCGAATAAATCATTTGGTCCAATTAACATTCCATCACATATTTGGAACCCTAATGCAATAATTCTTGCAGGTCCGTCAAATCTTGTTGGAGTAGCATCTTCTTCTCCAACTGGCATTAATGGACCCCAATGGCTACCTCTCATCCATCCTGGAACAAAGTGTGGATTGGCAAATGGTTCTAAAACCTCCCCTACTGCTGGAAATCCACTTTGGGCTCTAACAATTGCTACTGGATCGTCTTTACCAACATACTCTCCTGCTATATAGTTTAATTTTTCAGTACTAACAACGGCTGCAATTTCATTATCTTTTCTTCTATAAATTCTCTTAATAGCATATTTTTCATAATCTCCAATTAATGCTAAGAGCATATACATTTCTTCTGGGGTTTCTAAGAACACTTTTTTATGTCCTACAACATCATGAACCTCAAATCTGAATCCTGAAATCATTGAAGGGTCAAAGACTAAACCAGCGGTATTAAATGGATCTGCAAACATTTTAAATAATGGATAGTTAAATGCTGTTGGATCTGTTTTATCACAGCAGAAAACGACTATTGGCTCGCTCTTTCTTTCAACGAATTCCATTTCAGCACATCCTGGACCCATACCTCTAACATTTCCTGAAAAACTGTCAGATAATAAATCTTGCCCAGCACCATAAAGTTTTAACTCCTTAGCAACTTTTGTAGCTTCTTCAAATGCCTTCCAAGCCAATCCATGAACTTTTTCATTGTCACAACCTAATCTATGAGTCATAATTAAATCAATGTCATCTCCACATCTTGTAACATAATAATCTAAGATTATCTCATCAACAGCCTCTTCTAAAACACCTTCACAAGTTTCTAATAACTCATCTGGTGCTAAAGTATGTCCACACAACCCTCCAACATCTGCCTTTATAACACTTACAGTTACTTTATTGTTCTCCATAAAATCACCTTTTGCTTTATTTTGTATTATTAATTAGATATTTTTAGATATTTATTCACAAATAGTATATAAATTTAACTTATTGACAATATAGTTGTTAAGACATTTAACTTTCTATTTTTATCTAATCATTTTTTAATTATTTAAGTTATTTCTGTAAAGCTTTGAAAAACCAAAATTAAATATTAAATAGTTAAAGTTAATATTAATTATAAAAAACTAATTAATAAATCGTTATATGGTGATATTTTGTTAATAGTAAAAAAAACTGAGAGATTGGAAGGAACAGTTAAAGCTCCTCCCTCAAAGTCATATACACATAGAGCAGTTATTGGAGCTTCTTTAGCAGAGGGTAAAAGTATAATAAAAAATCCTCTCTGGGGGGAGGATTGCTTATCATCTGTCAATGGATGTCGTATGCTTGGAGCCAATATAATATTAGATAAAGAAAAAGATGAGTGGATTGTTGAAGGCGGAAAGTTAAAGACACCAGATAATGTAATAGATGTTGGAAATAGTGGAACTACATTAAGGATTTTAACCTCTATATCTTCACAAATACCAAAAGGATATGCAATTTTGACTGGAGATGATTCAATTAGGAGGAGACCAATGCAACCATTGTTAGATGCATTAAAACAACTCAATATAGAGGCATTTTCATCAAAAATGGATGGAACTGCCCCTGTAATAGTTAAAAGTTCTAAAATTTCAGGAAATGTTGTAAAGATTAGAGGAGATATAAGTTCTCAATTTATAACATCATTAATGATGCTACTTCCACTTAATAATGAAGACACTGAAATAATTTTAACTTCTCCATTAAAATCAAAGCCCTATATTGATGTAACAATAGACATATTAAATAAATTTGGAATAAAAATTGATAAAACAGAAAATGGCTTTTTAGTTTATGGAAATCAAAAATATAAACCTATAAATTACATAGTTGAGGGGGATTATTCCTCTGCCTCTTATTTAATTGCCGCAGGGGTCTTAATAAATTCAGATTTAACAATAGAAAATTTATTTTCAGATTCAAAACAGGGAGATAAGGCAATAATTAATATTGTCAAAGAAATGGGGGCAGATATTAAAGTCAAAAAAGATAAGGTTATTATTAATGGAGAGTATAACTTAGAAGGTATTGATATAGATGTTAAAGACATTCCTGATTTAGTTCCTACCATAGCAGTTCTTGGATGCTTTGCAGAAGGGAAAACAGAAATATTTAATGGAGAACATGTAAGATTAAAAGAATGTGATAGACTTAGAGCATGTGCTGTAGAATTAAGAAAGATGGGAGCAGATATTAAAGAAAAACCAGATGGATTAATAATAAAAGGAGTAAAAAAATTAAAAGGATGTAAATTAAATACATACAATGACCATAGGTTAGTTATGGCATTTACAGTTGCTGGTTTAAAGGCAGAGGGAGAGACAATAATTGACTATGAGGAATCTGTAAAAATATCATTCCCATACTTTGTTGAGGTGATGAAAAGTATAGGAGCAAATATAGAAGTGACATAGAAAAACTTAATAGTATGGTGGGATATATGGACTTTTTATTTGAAAATAATTGGAAGGCTGTTTGTCCTTACAATCCAAAGTTAGATTTGAAGGATATTTACATATATGACACAACTCTTAGGGATGGAGAGCAAACTCCAGGGGTTTGTTTTACTAAGGAGCAGAAACTGAATATAGCCAGAAAATTAGATGAACTTGGAATAAAACAAATTGAAGCAGGATTTCCAATTGTCTCTGAAAGAGAGGCGGAAATTGTTAAAGCAATTGCAAATGAAGGATTGAATGCAGATATTTTAGCATTATGTAGAACATTAAAAAAAGATATAGATAAGGCAATTGACTGTGATGTTGATGGAATAATAACCTTTATAGCCACTTCCCCATTGCACTTAAAATATAAATTCAATGGTAAAAGTTTAGACGACATTTTAAAGATGGGAGTTGAAGCAATTGAATATGCAAAAGAACATGGATTATTTGTTGCTTTTTCAGCAGAAGATGCTACAAGAACTCCTATAGAAGATTTAATTAAAGTTCATAGAGCTGCTGAAGAATCTGGGGCGGATAGAGTTCATATTGCAGACACTGCAGGGTGTGCTACTCCCCAAAGTATGGAGTTCATATGTAAAAAGTTAAAAGAAAATTTAAAAAAGGCTCATATTGGAGTTCATTGCCATAATGACTTTGGATTTGCAGTTATAAATTCTATATATGGTTTAATTGGAGGAGCTAAGGCTGTTTCAACAACTGTCAATGGTATTGGGGAGAGAGCAGGAAATGCCGCATTAGAAGAGCTAATTATGGCTTTAACTGTATTATATGATGTTGATTTAGGGCTGAATTTGGAAGTTCTGCCAGAATTATGTAAGATGGTTGAAGAATATTCTGGAATAAAGTTACCAAAGAATAAACCAATAGTTGGAGAACTTGTATTTTCTCACGAAAGTGGGATTCACGTAGATGCCGTCATAGAGAATCCATTAACTTACGAGCCATTTCTTCCAGAAAAAATTGGAATTAAGAGAAATATTGTATTAGGTAAGCATTCTGGTTGTAGGGCAGTGGCATATAAATTGAAACTTATGGGTATAGAATATGATAAAGATATGCTATGTGAAATAGTTAAAAAAGTTAAAGAAAAGAGAGAAGAGGGAATATTTATAAGTGATGAAGTATTTAAAGAAATTGTTGATGAAGTTTTAAAAAAGAGAAAGGGTGAATAGTATGAGACTTTTTGAATATCCTGGAAAAGAAAATACAGATAAAACTTTAAAAATAGCAGTTGAAAGAGCTAAAAAAGGAGACATAAAAAGTATTGTAGTAGCATCATCTACTGGAGAAACTGCTAAAAAATTACTTGATTTATTGGAGAAAGAAAATTTAAATTTAAATGTGGTTGTTGTAACATATCACCAAGGATTTTATGGGGAAGATAAAATTTCAATGAGTAAAGAAGTTGAGGAGGAATTAAAAAAGAGAGGAGCTAAGGTATTTAGAGGAACTCATGCATTGAGTGGAGTTGAGAGAGGAATATCAAATAAATTAGGTGGCTATGGTCCTGTTCAAGTTATCGCAGAAACTTTGAGAACTTTTGGACAAGGTGTTAAAGTTTGTTATGAAATTACTATTATGGCTTGTGATGCTGGATTAATAAAAGCTAAAGAAGAGGTAATAGCTATTGGAGGCACAGGAAGAGGGGCAGATACCGCAATGGTTATAAAACCAGCTAACATGAACACATTCTTTAATATTGAGGCGAGAGAAATTTTATGTATGCCAAGATTTAAAAAGAAAAAAGAATAAAATTTTATTTTTAATAAAATTGGGAAAATATGAGAATTTTACGTCAATTAATTACAATCTTGTTTATGGTTTTTATTCTTATATTGCCATCTTTAATAAATACAAATTATAATTTATATAAAAATCAAAATAAGCCAATAATATTAATTCACGATGTTAGTCCAGTTTATTTTAAAGATTTAAAAGAAATTGTAAGAATAATAAATAAATATCACTATCAAAATAGAACTTATCTTTTTTTGATTGTCAATCATGCAAATGAGCATAATTTAAAAAACTATCCTGAATTTGTTAAATATCTGCATCAATTAGAAAAAGAGGGCTATCACATTGAGTATCACGCATATAATCATATAGGAGATGAATTTAACTGTAATAAAACAGTTGCAGAGGAAAAACTAAATAAATCCTTTAAAATATTAAAAGAATGTGAGTTTAACCCTAAAAAAATTAAGTATTTTATTCCGCCAAGATATATAATATCAAAAGATGCAGAAAAATTATTCTTAGAGAGGAATATAACAATAATTCTAAATAACAAAATTATAACAAAGAATAATGGAAAAATTTATGTAATTAGCATTATAAATAGAGAATATACTTGGTATCTTCCAAAAATATTTGTAAAAGATGCTGAACTAATTGCATTGATTGATTACAAATTAAGTAAAATTGAAAACAAACCTTATTTTTTATCAATTCATCCCAAGGCAGTAAATTATGGTGATGGATTATTATTTTTAAATGATTTTTTAAACGAAACGTCAAGAAATTAATAAAAGAGTCTTATAATAATTCAACAAAGTTTTCTATAATTTTTAATCCAACTTTTCCACTTTTTTCAGGATGGAACTGTGTTGCATAAATATTGTCTTTATTTATAGCACTTGGAAATTCAATTCCATATTCAGTTGTGCCAATGATATACTCTTTATTTAAAGGATTTACATAGTAGGAATGAACAAAATAAAAGTAACTATTATCCTTTATACCTTCAAATAATGGGTTGTCTTTAACTATTTTTACATTATTCCAACCCATGTGAGGTAGTTTTTCAACATTTCTAAATTTAATAACATTACCTTTTATTACTCCCAAACCTTTAACTCCTTTCTTTTCTTCACTCTCTTCAAATAAAACCTGCATACCTAAACATATTCCTAAAAAAGGAACTTTATCATCAAATATTTTATATAATGTTTCTTTTATTTTTGATAAATTTTCCATAGCACTCCCAAAATTCCCAACTCCTGGTAAGATTACTTTATCACACGCTAATAACTCTCCACTGTCTTTTGTTATTATTGCTCTGTCATAAAGTTCAACTGCCTTCTGAATACTTCTCAAGTTCCCTGCATTGTAGTCAATTATCCCAATCATTTTCATCACTAAATTTTAAAGTTCTTGAACTTCTTTTATTGTCTCTAAGATTTTATTTAGAGCCCTTTTAGCATCTTCCTCACTCTTTAATCCAGTAATAACTACTTTACCGCTACCAAAAATTAAGACAACAACTTTTGGGTCGTCTAATCTATAAACTAATCCAGGAAATTGTTCAGGTTCATACTCAGTTCCTTCGACCATTAAGGCGATTTCATCTAAGTTTGGCTCAATTCCCAAGTCTGCAGTAGCAACCATATTTTGAACTTTGATTTCAGGATTCTCAATAACATCGAATCCAGCATCTTTTAATTCTTTTATAATTTTTTTAATAGCAATCTCAGCCTCTTCTTTGCTCTTAGCCCCTGTACAGTTTATTTTCCCACTTCTGAATATTAACAACGCTACCTTTGGAACTGACAATCTACAAACTAATCCAGGAAATTGTTCAGGTTCATATTCAGCATTATCTAAAATCATTGCGACTTCTTCTAAATCAATATTATCTCCAATTTTTGTTGAAACTACAACATTGACTATCTTTATATCGGGTTCCATAACTTTCACCTTTTTAGTAGATAGCTTAAATATTATAGTAAATATCCACATATATATAGATTATTTAAAAACATAAACATAATATTTATATATTTAAATTAATAAATATATTACTAAAAAATAAAAAATAAAAGTTTAAGGAATTTATCCGAATAAAGCGGCCAATCCAGCAACAGCTGCTCCAGTGTCTTCTTCTTTCTTCTCTTCTTTTTTCTCTTCTTCTTTTTTCTCCTCAGCAGCTGCAGTTGTTGTAGGTGCAGGAGCAGCTGCAACTGGCATAGCAGCGTTTGCTATAGCCTCTTCAATATCAACTCCTTCTAATCCAGCAACTAATGCCTTAACTCTTGCTTCATCAACTTCTACGCCTGCAGCAGTTAAAACTGCCTTAATAGCGTCTTCTGTTATCTCTTTTCCTGCACTGTGCAATAGTAATGCCGCATAAATATATTCCATATTTTACACCTCCATTTTCATTCAATTTGTTTATATTAGATTTTGTTTTTATATTTGTTTAATTAGTATTGTGTTTTATCTCTACTACAAATATTATAATTAATTTGCAATTCACTATTTATTATTAATTATTTATATTTTTCGGTTAGAATAATAAAGCCAATCCTGCGGCTCCTGTATCCTCTTCTTTCTTCTCTTCCTCTTTTTTCTCCTCTTCTTTTTCCTCTTCAGATACTAGAGCAGCTGAAACTTCTACTGATGACAGTTTAGCTTTAATGTCTTCATCTAAAGCATCTTCAGGCAACTTGGAAGCCAATGCCAATGCCTGCGCTTGAGCCTTTGCTAATATATCTCCAGCAGTTTCCTTTGTTATAAATGCTGTTTCAATTGCCAATGCCTTAGCATTAATAAATGCTTTCTGTATCAAGTATGGTAACACTTCTTTTGTTGGATATGCTATATTAAATGCTAAGTTAAATGCATTTTGGTAGGCAGTTTGAATATCTGCCAATAATTTTTCTTCATCTACTTTTAATACATCTGGAGTATATATAATTCCATCTTCATAAACTGCCAAAATGTTTAAACCAACTTTTATTGGTTTTATTCCTAATCTGTCCAATACTGCTGCTAATTTTGGTGAAACTACTTCTCCCTTTTTAACAACTACTTTGTCCTCTTTAATTACAATTTTACCTTTTTCAATAGCCGCTGGAATACCTACACTTTTGAGTTCTCCTAAGAAAGGTCCTGGAGGCATTCCAGTAGGACCTTTTTCGACTTTAATGTCACATGGAGCTATTTGCCCTCCTTTTACAGGAGCAGGACTTTTGTTCTCTTCCAACATCTTATAAAGTTTAAATGGATTCATATCTGTAACTAATATTGCTGCCCCTCTCTCTACATAGTTTGCCAATTCAGCTAACTTTGGATTATTCAATTCTTCAGATGCTTCTTTTAAGGCTCTTATGATTAAGGTGTTTCTTGACATTCTCAATTTGACTTTATCTCTAATTTTGTCTCTAATTTCTTGTAATTGAGGGGCAGGGACATCCATCATATCTACTATGGCAACTACAGGCTTACTTTTAATAAGCCCCTTGAGTGTTTTAACTTCCTCTATTTTCCAGGGGGCCACATGAGCTTTCACTTTTGTTTCCATTTTTATCCCCTTTGCTATTTAGTGATTATTTTTTCTTAGCTTTTTCTTTTTTGACTTTTACAGCTGGACCCATAGTTAATTTAACATAAGCATCTTTTAAGTGATAGAGACCTTTTTCATATTTCTTAGCTATAACGTTTAGAACAGCCTCTATATTATCGACTATTTGTTCATCGGTCATTTTTTCGTTTCCAACTAATACTTGGAAGTAAGGTTTATCTCTTGTGTTTATAACAACAGTTTTTTTCAATCTTTCAACTAATGGGGCTATGTTTGCGTTAGCAGGAACTGGTTTTGGCATTTTACCTCTTGGACCTAATATCATACCCATATATCTACCAATCAAAGGCATTAAATCGGCTTGAGCAATAAAGAAGTCATGTGCCTTAGCAATTTTTCTTAACTTCCTTTTGTCTTTACCTAACTCTTCAATTTCTTCTTTTCTAATAGCAGTTAATCCTAACTCTTCAGCTTGTTTAATTAAATCACCAGTTCCAATAACTGCTATCTTGGCTTCTTTACCTCTTCCATGAGGAAGCACCACTTCAGCCTTTATTCTGTTCTCTGGCTTCCTCATGTCAATTTCTTTTAATATTCCTATAAATTCAAAGGACTGTGTGAAGTTTCTCGGCTTCGCGAGTTCGCGAGCCTCCTTCACCGCTTGCAACAGCGCTTCTCTGTCCATATTTCACTCCTCCTTATAACTTTATTGAGGTTTAACTTGTTTAATTCTTGTTTAATTATTTAAATTTGATGAAAATCACCAATATTATATGACATCTTATATAAATATTTTACAGTTGAAATTACATTACATTTAAGTTAAAAGAGAGAGATTCACTAAATTTCTAAGACAAAAATTAAAAATTTGTATATAGAAAATACTATACACAGTATATAAAATTTTCGGTATACTGGATTTGAAAAGAAAACATTGAAAATTTTAATAAATTATTGTTTATTCATTTTCTCTTTTAATTCATTGAGTAAAGTATCGCACATATTTATAATATCTCTCAAACATTCTTTTAAAACTTCTATTGGATCTACACCATCTTCAGTTATTACAGTTATCTTTGGATTTGATATATATCTTCCAGTTTCTGGATGTAACAATGGATGATCTATAGAGTATGAAGCCATCTTTACGCCTTCTTTTGTTAATAGAATATCTTTCAATAAATTTGGTAGAGAGTGATCTTCATTTATTAACTCAATTTCAACTAAATTATTCTTCCTTTCCAATATCTTTATCTCCATATTCTCCCTCCAATAGATCTTTTTTAGCTAAGTTTATATCTTTGTTTAATACTATTCTACCATCTTCCTCTTCTCTAAGGAATTCTTTTTCTAAGGCCTCTTTAATTACCTCTTCAATAGGTTTGTTTTTTATAAAAGATACTAAAACTACTAAATTTTTTACAGGTTTTGAACCAAGATTTGAAAATCTCAACTCTTGATAAAGTTCAAAGAGATTTTTTAGAATATCATTAAATTTATTAATGTCAATGTCTGTTTTTATTGCATTTTCATCTTCTAAGTATATAACTCTATATCCTAAAGTCTTAAGAGTATCTATTATCAAATCTTTATTAACTGGATATTTAAGTTCTGATAAAACATATTTATATAAGCCTTCTTTGTCTTTTCTATACATTCTCCTTACTTTTTCTATTAAATTTACTATAGTCCTATAATTTTCATTTAAGGAATCTTTATCAAATCCAAATACAAAGATCTTTACATGATTTCCTTTTGATTCTATTGTGCAATCAACCTTTAGCCTTGATAATCTTTCACAAAGATCTAAAAGTTCTTGGTCACTACTAACCTTAAATGAAATTATTTTTCTCATATATTGTCACCAACGATGGAATAACATTTAATTAGTATAAAGTGTTTATAAAATATAACTGCCTAATATAATAAAGTTTTGCATTAGAATATTTTCTGGTGGTAATGATGGATACATTTGAGATGATAAAGAAAAACACTTCTGAAATAGTTAGTGAAGAAGAACTCAAAGAAGTTTTAAATAAAACAAATAAAAAGGCATACATTGGATTTGAGCCAAGTGGTAAAATACATTTAGGGCATTACTTACAAATTAAAAAGATGATTGACTTACAAAATGCTGGATTTGATATTATAATATTATTGGCTGATTTACACGCATATCTAAATCAAAAAGGAGAGTTAGATGAGATTAGAGAAATAGGAGAATACAATAAGAAAGTTTTTGAGGCTATGGGTTTAAAGGCTAAATATATTTATGGCAGTGAGTTTCAATTAGAGAAAGATTATACTTTAAATGTATATAAATTAGCCCTAAAAACTACCTTAAAAAGAGCGAGAAGAAGTATGGAACTTATAGCAAGAGAGGATGAAAATCCAAAGGTTGCTGAAGTTATCTATCCAATAATGCAAGTCAATGATATTTATTACTTAGATGTTGATGTTGCAGTAGGAGGAATGGAGCAGAGAAAAATCCATATGTTAGCAAGAGAATTGTTGCCTAAAAAAGTAGTTTGTATTCATAATCCTGTTTTAACTGGATTAGATGGAGAAGGTAAGATGAGTTCTTCAAAAGGAAACTTTATAGCAGTTGATGACTCACCAGAAACAATTAAAGAAAAAATTAGAAAAGCATACTGTCCTGCTGGAGTTGTTGAAAAAAATCCAATAATGGAAATTGCTAAATATTTCCTTGAATATCCTTTAACTATAAAGAGACCTGAAAAATTTGGAGGAGATATAACTGTAAATAGCTATGAAGAATTGGAAAATCTGTTTATAAATAAAAAATTACATCCAATGGACTTAAAAAATGCTGTAGCTGAGGAACTTATAAAGATTTTAGAGCCAATTAGAGAAAAGATATAAATATAAATTAGACAATTATTATATCACTTAATTTTCTCTTATTCTCTTCCTTTTTAAGATCCTCTAATGGTACTGGTTTAGAATCTGCTATTATAATGTTATCATTTTTTCTATCATTAGTTTTTTTAGTAATTTTATTAAGATTTTGCATCATATTATAATTTTGTTTTTTAATATCTTTTTTATCCTTATTATTTTTTGGATGAGGGAGAGTTTTATATCTAATTTTAACAATAATCTCTCCTTCTCCATCATCTTTATCAAATGGTAGATTTATCTTAGCAGTGTCTTTAGATAAAACTTCTAATGAAACATTTTTATCCCCTAAATAAATATCAACATAGGTAATTAAAACACTTTCTGGATTTTGTATTGAGAGAGTTATTTTCTCCTCCATACTTAATCTACCTGACAGCTTTTATTATTGTTATTGGATTTTTTGCTAAAAACATGTGTCCAGAAGAGATTTTTTTGCTGTATGAAACTGTAATATTAATCGCCTCTACATTATATCCTCTACATTCTAATTCATTCATAATTTTAACGGCATTTTCTAAAACAATTGTATTGGCAACAATATGATTTATACCTTTTTTATCTAAAATTTCAATTATCTTTTCAATATTTTTAGTTCCACCTATAAAAGCTTTGTTAAACTCTAATTTTTCCAAAACTTCCTCTGCCCTACCTTTTATAACTTCACAGTTTTTAATATTAAATTTGGCTAAATTTTGTTTAGTTAGCTCAATAGCCTCATCTAAGTAGTCAATTGCATATACAAACTTACATCTTTTGGCTATCTCAACTGTCATTCCTCCACTCCCACAGCCAATATCAACAACAACATCATCTTTATTTAAATTTAATTTCCCAATGCTTACAGCCCTAATTTCTTCTTTTGTTATTGGAACTTTATCTTTTCTTATAAATTCACTGTCTGGGATCATAATAATGTCACCAATTTTAGTAAGTATATTAAGTAGGTAATAACATAATTGAATTTGAAGATTTAATAATTAAAAAATTGCAATAGGGGGAAGTTATGAACTACTCAATAAGACTATTTAAAGTTATGGGAATTCCAATAGAGCTACATATAACATTTATTCTATTCTTAATAATTATAATTGGGCTATCTGTAATCAATAAAAATATATTTTGGGCTATTTTATTTATTTTATTGTTTGTCTCTGTCGTTTTACATGAATTAGGGCATAGTTATGTGGCTAAAAAGTATGGTGTCAAAATTGAGAAAATTTTACTTCTACCAATTGGCGGAGTAGCGATGATGGATAAAATTCCAAGAGAAGGAGAGCTAAAGATAGGTTTGGCTGGTCCAATAGTTAGCTTTATCATTGGGATAACTTTATTAATTATATCTCAATCTTTTGATATAAATATAGGTGGTTATCCCTTAATATATACAGTTGGATTGTTAAATTTAATGCTTGGTAGTTTTAACTTAATTCCTGCCTTTCCTATGGATGGAGGTAGAGTGTTAAGGGCTATATTATCAAAAAAATATGGGTATTTAAAATCTACAAAAATAGCGGCAAATATTGGAAAAAGTTTAGCTTTGGCTATGTTAATTTTTGGATTACTATCAATGAATATTATATTAATTTTAGTGAGTTTGTTTGTGTATTTTGGTGCTGAACAAGAGAGTAGAATGGTGGAAGTTGAAACAATCTTTAAAAATATTAGGGCAAAAGACATTATGACCCCAAATCCAATATGCGTAGATCCAAATATTAGCATCGAAGAATTTTTAAATTTTATGCTTAAACACAAATATTTTGGATATCCAGTAGTTGAAAATGGAAAATTAATTGGTTGTATAGGGATAAGTAATATACACAGTAAAAAAGGGACTGTAAGAGATTATATGGAAAAACCAGTAATAGTTGATGAAAATACTGATATAACTGACATTTTAAAAAAGATGGTTTATGCTGATAGGGTTTTTGTTGTAGATGAAAATAACAAATTAAAAGGGATAATATCAAAAACAGACATATTGAGAGCTATGAATATATTGGAATTAAAAGAGGAATTAGAACATTAAATTAAATTTTATTCTTTCTTTTGAGGCTGTTTCCATTCCATATATCCACATCTTCCACAGGAGTATCTGTTTAAGTGCTCAGCCATAAAAACTCCTGGCCCACATCTTGGGCAAAACTTCTTTAATCTAACAACTTTATCTCCTTCAATTTTGTAATATTTGTATTTTGCTGTTTTTTTACCTTTTGTCATTTACTCTCCCCCCTCAGCAGTTGTTTCCTCTTCTTCATCAATTTTATTCTTTCTTAAAATGTGTTCTCTTTCAATTAGCTTTAACATTTCTTCATTGTCATATAATTTAGCATAACCTCTAACTCTCTGCATTCCAGATTCTCCAACAATTTTTTCAACGATTAATAAATCCTTATTTGCGTTTAAGATTGCCGCAAGTTTTAATTTAACATCTTTGAATGTAGGTGTTGCCCCTTCATAATCTACAATAAATCTATATTCTTTTCTCTTTAATAATGGGTTATACCTTTCTGATAATATCCTTATCTCCATACTTTATCCCTCATATCATTTTTTTGTTAGTTTTTGTTTTTTTAATATTAAATTTTTATATTTTTATAAATTGTTTTAATAAATTTTCAATTTCTTTTTTTATTTTTTCATTTATTTTTATAATAACCATTCCTTTATTTGGCAATCCATATAAAACATAAGTTCCAATAGGAAAGTATTTGATAACAATTAGAGCTAGTAAATCTTCTTCTCCATCTACCAATAGAGCGATGTCTTTATCATTTATGGTAGAGAGGTATTTAATACTTTCTATTGCCTCATCAGATATACAACCAGGAGGATTTTTTATCTTAATAATTTTTTTAAAATTGTGATTTATTTTTATAGGGATTGTTCTTTGAGTTTTTAGATCAAAAATGGATAATTTAGGAATTATGTTGTTTTCAATTACTGTTTTAGTTACTATATCTCCAACAGTTACTATATCACCATCTATATTTGGTAATGTTTTATATACTTTTCCAAAGGGTTTTTTTAATTTTTCTCTTAAATTTTCTGGGAGTATTAACATGCTTAATCTACTCCTTTACACTTAATGCATATTTACCTTTAATTTTAATATTTGCCTTCTTAGCAATTTCTGATTTTTCTGGATTTAAAACAATTAACAACCCAATCCAATTTTCGCTTGTTGGAGAGTGACATATAGGGCATATTTCGTCGTTAGTTAAATATTTACATTTTAAGCAGGCTCTCATAACCTCACCTTTTTAGTTATTCTTCTCCCTCTTTTTTATTTTTCTTTTTTTCTTCTTCAATCCACTCTAATTTTCCTAAGTATGGCTGTCTCATCGTTAAAGCTATTTTACTTCCCCTCTTTCTTTCAGCTTTTAAACTAATGGCAACGATTCTTGCTCTAACATAGTCTCCAATTTCTAAAACTTTTCCAGTCTCTTTTCCAATAATCGCCTCTCTCTTAGGGTCATAAGATACATAATCATCCATAATTTGCGAGACGTGTATTAATCCATCCAAAGGCCCTAACCTTACAAAGCTTCCAAATTCTACGACATCTACTATTTCTCCCTCAATAAGTTCATACATTTCTGGAATATACACAAGAGTTTCAAATACAACTGGGTGATAGGCTGAACCATCCCCATGAACTACTTTTCCATCTCCTATCTCTTTTACATCAACTATTGACAAAATAAAACCTACATCTTTATCTAATCTTCCTTCATATTTTTCTATAAGAATTTTCTTTATCGTTTCTTTTAAATCATTTCCAAACTCTTCTGGGGGAACTCTAACGACATCAGCAATTTCTAATATTTTATACATAATTAAATTCACCTCTTATTTTGAGTTTATTTTGTTAAATATAGAAGTAAATAAAAATATAATTAGAAGATATTAAAAATAAAAAGCAAATTATCTCAAAAATAAGACTTAGAAAAAATAATATTGATAATACTTTTATTACGAAGTTGTATTTATAATTAACCATAGCTATTCATAATGGGTTGTATTTATGTTTATTATGTTTATGTTCTTAACGAAACTATTTTAAAATGAATATTTAAAACTAACCTAAAAGAATTTATTAATTTTAAATAGTATAAACAAAGTTTTTATATTATTTGGACACAAAGTTTGTCTTTCAATAACAAAAAATTTTGGGGATAGCGATGACAGCAACATCAAATAACGATAACAACGATAAAAAAAAGATATGTGTAGTTGGTTTAGGATATATTGGACTACCAACAGCATCAATGTTAGCAATATATGGATATGAAGTTATAGGAGTAGATATAGACAAAAAAAGAGTAGAGGAGATTAAAAAATTAAATTTTAAAACTACAGAAAAGGATTTAATGACTTTAGTCAAAGGGGCAATAAATTCAGGAAATTTAAAAGTTCAAACAAAGCCAGAAAAGGCTGATGTTTTTATTATCTGCGTGCCTACACCATGTATTGAGATTGATGGAGAAAAAAAATGTGATTTAAGTTATTTAAATAAGGCCATTGAAGACATAAAACCATACATAGAAGATGGGAATTTAATAATTATTGAGAGTACAGTTCCCCCAGGAACTTCTGAACAGATTTATAAAAAATTGTCTAAGGAGAAGAAGATATATTTAGCCCATTGTCCAGAGAGAGTTCTGCCAGGAAATATTTTAGCGGAGTTAGTTAAAAATGACAGAATAATTGGTGGAATAGACGATAAATCAAAAGAAATGGCTAAAAAGATTTATGTGACATTTGTAGATGGAAAAATATATTTAACAGATACTAAAACAGCAGAGATGGTAAAATTAATGGAAAACACTTATAGGGATGTTAATATTGCATTGGCAAATGAGTTTGCGAAGATTTGTGAGGAGTTGGGAATAGATGTATGGGAAGCTATAGAGTTGGCTAACAAACATCCAAGGGTTAATATTTTAAAGCCGGGTCCAGGAGTAGGTGGGCATTGTATAAGTATAGACCCCTGGTTTATTGTTGAGAAATCAAAAAATGCGGTTCTTATAAAAACTGCAAGAATTTTAAATGATTCTATGCCTTTTTTTGTAGTAGAAAAGATTAAAAAAATATTAAATAAGGATAGTGGAAAAATAGCTATATTTGGGGTAACATATAAAGGAAATGTTGATGACACAAGAGAAAGTCCAGCAGAGAAAGTTGTTAGAAAGTTAATAGAGGATGGTTTTGAAGTAAAATGCTATGATAAGTATGCAAGAAACTTTATAGTTCCATTGTATAGTTTAGAGGAAACTGTTGATGGTGTAGATATAATAGTTATTTTGGCTGATCACGATGAATATAAAAACTTTGAAGAAGAAACTATAAAAGATATTTCCTCAAAAGTAAAAAATAAAATAATCTTTGACACTAAAAATGTAATAAACAAAGATTTATGGAAAAAAGAAGGTTTTAAAGTATATATATTAGGTGATGGGAAAAATGCATAAATTAAATGAAATATATTTAAAGGAGTGTATTCATTTTTTTGATAGTTGTATAAATGCTTTAAAAGAGTTTGATTTAAGAACATTTATATCAAGATTTTATTATGGAATGCTATATTTATTAAATGCATTTGAATTTTATATTAGGGAAGATATAGAGGACTGGCACAATAAAGAGAGATATATTAATTTTAGTAAAAAAATTAGGAACTTTTTAATAGATTTAAAGTTATATAGGCATGCATCAGATTATATCTTATCTAAAAGATTGGAGCACGGTAAATCATATGATGAACATTGGGAAGAATTTAGAGAAAGTTATTTAAAATTAAAATTTTTCCATTATTTGCACATATTGAAGCAGGAACTGTATAATTATAGGCATAATCAACTTATATGCATTATCGTTGAAAAACTGGACATTATTGAGAAGTTATTAAAACTCTACATTATGTTAGAGGAATAATTATGGACGATATAATAAGAATATTAAAAGAATTTGGAATTTATAGTGAATATTTAAAAATATTAGATATAGAGGTTGAAGGAGATAAATATATAACTATTCTAATCCCAGATGCATTAGATTGGATAGAATTGGAGGAAATAGAAGAAATCTTAGAAAAAAAGATGGATAATGTTAGAATTAAGATTTCAAAATTGCCTTTAAGCAGATTTATAAAAATATATTTAGAGAGGAATCTTAAAAATAAAACTTATGGAAATTTCATTGAAAACATTGAAATAGATGGAATAAATTATGCTTTATATATTGACTGGAAAAATAAAAAAATAATAATTCATAAATTTAATGGTAAAAATCCTATAACAGAAAGTTGTAAATTATCATCAAGTTGGGAGACTCCGTGGGGTCTTTGGGTTTTAGGTTTTAAGAGTAGGGAAGAGGCAAAGAAATTTGCTGAAAATCTTGCATCTGAAATTTATAAATATTATAAAATCGATTTTAATATTGTAGAACATAAAAGGTGTTTAATAGAAAATTAGGTGATAAAAATGATTAAAGTGGCTGTTACAGGAGCATTGGGTAGAATGGGAAGTAATATAATTAAAACAATATCTCAACAAGAAGATATGAAAGTAGTTGCGGCATTTGAAATTCCAAATCATCCAAAAAAGGGAGAAGATGTAGGTGAATTAATTGGCATAGGAAAAATAAATGTTCCATTATCTACTTCAGATGAACTAAATGAAGTTTTAAAATCTACAAAGCCAGATGTTTTAGTTGATTTTACCATAGCAGATGCATGTGTAGAAAATGTTAAAATAGCCGCTAAAAATGGAGTTAATTTAGTTATAGGAACTACAGGATTCACAGATGAACAAAAAATGGAAATAGAAAAAGCAATAAAAGAGAATAAAGTAGCGGCAGTTATTTCACAAAACTTTGCAATAGGCGTTAATATATTCTTCAAAACCTTAGAATTCTTAGCCAAAAAACTTGGAGATTATGATATAGAAATAATTGAAATGCATCATAGATACAAAAAAGACGCTCCTTCGGGAACTGCCTTAAGAGCGGCTGAAATTATAAAAGAAAATAGAGGAACTGACAGTATTTTTGTTTTTGGAAGAAAAGGATTAATTGGTGAAAGAAAGAAGGAGGAGATTGGAATTCACGCATTGAGGGGAGGCGATGTTGTTGGAGATCATACAGTTATATTTGCTGGAGATGGAGAGAGAATCGAAATTACTCATAGGGCAAGTAGTAGGCAGGCGTTTGTTAATGGAGTTATATTATCTATAAGATTTATTAAAGATAAAAAGGAAGGAATCTATAATACATTCGATGTCTTAGGTTTGAATGAGATTAAATTTTAATATTTGAATTTTTATTTTTATATAGTTAGTTCATAAAATATGAATTTTAATTCCAAATAGAAAACTTTATATAGGTATATTATGCAATATTAGATACTGTAAATATATAAAATATGGGTTATAGATAAATGGTGAGAGTGTGAAAAAAATATTGGCTTTAATATTAGGAATCTGTTTAATACTCCCAATAGTTTCATTGGCAGGTTGTGTAGGAGAAAACTCTCAGAATAGTCAAACTCCTTCAAATTCAAAAACCATTATAATAAGAACTACAGGAGCAACATTTCCAAAGTATCAGATACAAAAATGGATTGAAGATTATCAAAAAACCCACCCTAATGTAAAAATAGAATATGAGGGTGGAGGATCAGGTTACGGACAAGAAACATTTTTAAAGGGATTAACTGATATTGGAAGGACTGATCCTCCAGTTAAAGAGGCAATGTGGAAAAAATTCTTGGGAACAGGAGATCAACCGTTGCAATTCCCTGAAATCGTAGGGGCTGTTGTTGTTGCCTATAATATTCCAGAACTTAAAAATACAACGTTAAAGTTAAGTAATAATGCGTTAGCAGATATATACTTAGGTAAAATAAAATACTGGGATGATCCTGAAATTAAAGAATGTAATCCAAAAATTGCTGATAAATTACCTCACAAAGAAATAATTGTCATTCACAGAAGTGACGCCAGTGGAACAACTGCAATATTTACAACATACTTAAGTTTAATAAGCAAAGAGTGGGCAGATAAAGTTGGAGCTGGAAAAACAGTTAATTGGCCTGTTGATCAGATGGGTAGAGGAGCAGCTGGAAAAGGAAATCCTGGAGTAGTGGCTATATTAAAGAATACTCCATACTCAATAACATACACTGAATTGTCATATGCAATCGAAGAAAAACTTCAAACTGCTGAATTACAAAATAAAAATGGAAAATATGTTAAAGCAAATGAAACTACAATAAAGGCGGCTGTTGAAAATGTTAAAGCATACATTCCAAATCCAACAGAGGGTTATAAAGAAGATTTAAAACAACTGTTAAACGCTCCGGGAGATAATGCATATCCAATAGTAGCATTTACCCACTTGTTAGTTTGGGAAAATAAAAATGGTAAGCATTACAGTAAAGAGAAGGCAAAGGCAATTAAGGATTTCTTAACATGGGTATTAACAGAAGGGCAGAAGCCAGAACATTTAGCTCCTGGTTATGTTGGATTACCTGAAAGTGTAGCAAAAATTGGTTTAGACGCTGTAAATAGAATAAAGGAGTAAGATTTTTTAAATTCTATAATTTTCCTATTTTTTGTTTATTTTTTAGAAAAATTTAAAAACTTAGTAACAATCTATTTTAACATAACGAAAATTTAAAAATAAAATTTAATAATTAAGCAATCAATAAAAATAATTAATGATCGATAATAAAATAAAATTTAAGATTATTAAAAAATAAAAAATTACCATAATGAGGATGAAAACTATGGATATATCTAAACTATTAAAAAAAATAGATGGATTTAAAATAATAACTTCACCAGCAATAATAATAGTTTTCATACTCTTTGCGCTAATGGTAGGATTCTATTTATATAATGCATTGCCAGCCATTGAAAAGTATGGATTAAATTTATTTATCCAAAATATATGGCAGGCTGCTGAAGAACCAGCAAAGGAAGTTTATGGATTAGCCGCACCAATTTGGGGAAGTATTTACACTGCCACAATTGCTATTTTAATAGCACTTCCTTTATCTATAGGTTATGCAATATTTGTAAATGACTATGCTCCAAAGCCTTTAAAGTATCCCCTTATTATTATATCAGACATAATGGCTGGATTGCCTACAATAATTTATGGTATTTGGGGAGCATTTATATTGGTTCCTCTTTTAAGAGACCATGTAATGAAGTTTTTGTATGAGCATTTTTCATTTATTCCTTTATTTGACTATCCTCCGCTCTCTGGATACTGTTATTTATCTGCTGGAATACTCCTTGGGATTATGGTTGTTCCTTTTGCATCTGCAATAATAAGAGAGGCTTATGCGATGATTCCTTCTGTATATAGGGAAGGATTGGTTGCTTTGGGAGCTACAAGATATGAAACTACAAAAGTTTTAATTAGATTTATAAAGCCTGCAATAATATCTGGCTTTATATTGGCATTTGGTAGGGCTCTTGGAGAAACCGTTGCTGTCTCATTGGTTATTGGAAATTCATTTAACTTAACTTATAAGTTATTTGCTCCTGGATATACAATATCCTCCCTTATAGCAAACCAGTTTGGAAATGCTATCTTATATGAATATATGACCTCTGTCTTATATTCTGCTGGGCTCGTTTTATTTGTAATTGGTTTGATTGTGAATATTATAGGGCTTTATTATTTGAAGAGGTGGAGAGAAAATGTATCCCACTAAAAATAACAATTTTCATAAAAAAATTAGGACTATTAAAGATTATATCTTTTTAATAGTAGTTGGTAGTTTAACATTTATTGCTATACTCCCTCTATTTCATATAATTGTTTCAATTGTATTAAAGGGATTACCAGTTATAATGGAAAAAGGAACAACATTTATATTTGGAACTTTGAGTGAAGGAGGAATAGGGCCAGCAATAGTGGGAACATTGATGCTAACATTTTTAGCAACTCTTATAGGATTACCTTTAGCATTTTTGGCTGGAGTGTATATTTATGAATTTTCAAATAGTTTTATAGGTAGGACTACTAAGATGTTGTTACAGATAATGTTAGAATTTCCAACTATATTGGTGGGAACATTTGTTATGGGATTATTGGTTGTTCCCATGGGAACATTTTCCGCCCTTGCAGGAGCATTAGCTCTTGCAATAATATTAACTCCTTATGTTGCTGTATATACAGAAGAGGCCATGTCAGAAATTCCAAAAATATATAAAGAGGGAGGTTATGCGTTAGGATGTACAAGAGCGCAAGTAATATTTAAAATTATTACAAAAATGGCTAAAAAAGGAATTTTAACAGGAATATTAATAGGTATGGCAAAAGTTTCTGGGGAAACTGCTCCCTTATTATTTACAGCTGGTGGATTATATGAAGTTTATCCTACAAATCCACTTCAACCAATTGGAGCTATTCCTCTATTAATATATACACTGGTGCAAAGTCCTTCTCCCGAAGACCATAAAATAGCTTGGGGAGCAGCATTAGTTATGCTCATTATCTTCTTAGCAATATTCATTCCAATAAGATATGCTTTGAAAGATGACATAAAACTCTAACTCAAAAAATAAAAATATAGATAGTGAGATTATGGAAAAAGTAAAGATAGAAACTAAAAATCTAAGTTTGTGGTATGGTGAAAAACAGGCATTGTTTGATATAAATCTTCCAATTTATGAAAAGAGAATTACTGCTTTAATTGGACCGAGTGGTTGTGGTAAATCTACATTTTTAAGATGTCTAAATAGGTTAAATGATTTAATTGATGGAGTAAAAATAGAGGGAGAGGTTTTATTAGATGGAAAAAATATTTATGATGAAGATGTTGATGTTGTTGAACTAAGGAAGAGGGTAGGAATGGTTTTTCAAAAGCCAAACCCATTTCCAATGAGTATTTATGACAATGTCGCCTTTGGTCCAAGAATTCACGGAATTAAAGATAAGAAAAAATTAGATGAAATCGTAGAATGGGCTTTAAAGAAAGCCGCTCTTTGGGATGAGGTCAAAGATAACTTAAATAAATCTGCCTTAAAATTGTCGGGAGGACAACAGCAGAGGTTGTGTATTGCGAGAGCTATAGCGGTAAAGCCAGAAGTTATATTATTGGATGAGCCAACATCTGCCTTAGACCCAATATCAACATTAAAAATAGAGGAGTTAATGGTTGAATTATCTAAAGATTATACTATTGTTGTTGTTACTCACAATATGCAACAGGCAAGTAGGATTTCTGACTATACCGCATTTTTCTTAATGGGAAAACTAATTGAATTTGGAAAGACAGAGGATATATTCTTAAACCCTAAAAGGAAAGAGACAGAAGATTATATTAGTGGTAGATTTGGTTAAATTATTTAAAGGAGGGTTAAAATGGTTAAAAAATTTGAAATGATGTTAAAGGAAATAGAGAATGATTTAATGAATATGGCTGATATGTGTATTGAACAAATTGAAGATTCTATAAAGGCATTTACAGAAGGAGATAGAGAATTAGCTAAAATAGTTAGAAAGAAAGATGATGAAATAGATTTAATGGAGATTGAAATAGAAGATAAATGTATTAAGGCAATTGCATTATATCAACCAGTATCTGGAGATTTGAGGGAGTTGATAACTGCCATTAAAATATCTTCAAAATTGGAGAAAATTGGTGACAATGCCTCAAAAATTTGTAAATTATTGTTAAAATCTAAAATAGAAGGTAGTAGAAAGAATGAATTATTGATAGTAATGAAAGACTATTTAATTACTATGTTAAAGAATGCAATGATTTCGTTTAAAAATAGAGATGAAGATTTAGCGAGAGAAGTTTATGAAATGGATAAAAGATTGGATGATTTATATGAACAGTTATATAGGAGTATGATTAGCAAAATCTTAGAGGATCCTAAAAATCTAACCTTGGCAACAGAAATAATATTTGCGGCAAAATACTTAGAAAGAAGTGGGAATATTGTTGCTTCAATTGGGGATAGAGTAGTTTATATGATTACTGGGGAAAGAATAAAAGAAGAAGAATTAGAAGAAAGAATTGAAGAAAAAGAATAATAATCTTTTTTTATTAATGTAATTTTTTAATCTATTTTTTAATTTATATTATTGTGATAGCATGAGAGCATATCCTATTAAAACAAGATACATAAGAAAAGGAGAAAATTTTATCCCAATTGTTATAGAGGCAATAAAAAATAGTGGAATTAAATTAGAGAATGGGGATTTTGTTGTATTAAGTGAGAAGATGGTTTCTACATCAGAAGGAAATTTTATTGATGAAAGTAAATTTAAACCCGGAGTTTTAGCTCATTTTTGTTATTATTGGTCAAAATATGTTTGGGGCTATGTTCTTGGAAAAATTTTGAAAGTTAAAGAGGATAAAATAAAAAATTTAAGGAAATTGCCAAAAGAAGAAACTTTAAAACATAAGCAGGCAATTATAGAAGCTGTGGGGTTGAGATATGCTTTAAAACCTTATGCTGAGGGTGGAGTAGATTTAACTAATGTTCCTGGAACTTATGCCTGCCCTTTACCAAAAAATCCAAAAAAATGGGCTGAAAAATTGTATAAGGAGATAAAAAAAGAGTTAGGAGTTGATGTAGTAGTTATGATATCTGACACTGATGCAACATATAAAGTTTTAAATTTTTACATTACTGCATTGCCTTATGCTATTGAAGGAATAATAAGTGGAGTAGGCGTTTTTGGTTTTATTCTTGGAAGATTAGCAGATGTTTTAAAGATTGGAGGATTTGCTGGATGCACACCATTGGCTGTATATGGAGATTATAAAAAATATACAATTGGAGAGCTTGTAAGGATAGCGTATATTTGCGATAGAGTTCATAAAACTATAAAAAACATTAATGAAGTTTTTGAAAAATACAACACTTATATTATAACAGAGGATATACTAAAAAAATTAGAGCATACTCCAGTTGTGGTTGTTAAAATGAAAGAAGAATATAAGCCAGTAAAATAAGAAATAAAAATTAAACTCATAAAATTTTAAAATTTATTCATAATAATTAATACTCAATCTTGGAAATTTTTAGGAAATATAATAATAAATCATAAAAAAATTAAATTTTTCTTATTATATATTAAAATTCTATAAATATTTAGAATTATTATAATGATTTTTTAACATTTTTATTATTTTATAATAAAGATTTTAGAATTTACCGAGAGTCGTTATTACTCTTGAAAAGTATATAAATTAATAAATATATAAATTTAATTAAAAATAAAATTTCTATCTTTTAAACCCATAAGTAATTTTATTCATATCAATTATATCACTTTATTTCCATCCCCTTAGGGGTCTGAGTTTTAAACCCATAGGGCTCCGCCCTATTGGGATACCCGGGATGCATTGCCTCGCAATGCTCGGCAATGCCTCTTAATTAATATTATTTTCCCCTTAGGGTCTGATTTTAGACAAGTATTTTAACAAAAAAGAGATTTTAAAAATCATAATTTTTCCATCCCCTTAGGGGTCTGATTTTAGACCAGTAATCACAGCGAACCATTAGACAGCCGCCGCCGATTTTCCATCCCCTTAGGGGTCTGATTTTAGACGTAGATTTGCTAAATAAGGGTTATGGTTTGGATATAGTTTTTCCATCCCTTTAGGGGTCTGATTTTAGACTTACAGTTTTTTATGATTTCCATTTTAATCCCCTCTATATTTCCATCCCCTTAGGGGTCTGATTTTAGACTTCTGAGGTAAAAATCTAAAAGAGGGATAGTATGAAATGCAAATTTCCATCCCCTTAGGGGTCTGATTTTAGACCAAATTGCTTTGTATGGATCTATTGGTTCGTCAAACACTCTAATTTCCATCCCCTTAGGGGTCTGATTTTAGACTCAGTTATGATGAACTGTCAAATACAATAATAGTTATATTTCCATCCCCTTAGGGGTCTGATTTTAGACCCCCATCCTATTCTTTTTATTATGTTTCCAATTCTTACATTTCCATCCCCTTAGGGGTCTGATTTTAGACAATAATCCTTCAAAATCAGCAAGACCTCTGCAACTAAATTTATTTCCATCCCCTTAGGGGTCTGATTTTAGACGGTGATAAAATGAGAAGAAGCTACAAAGAACACTACAAATTTCCATCCCCTTAGGGGTCTGATTTTAGACTTATGTAAAGATTGTTAAAGAAGGTAAGATAGTGTATGATTTCCATCCCCTTAGGGGTCTGATTTTAGACTTTGTTCCACTTGGGACAATCATTCCATAGATTACTACTATTTCCATCCCCTTAGGGGTCTGATTTTAGACAAATCAACTAATTTTATGTCTAAAAATGTCTTCTTTGAATTTCCATCCCCTTAGGGGTCTGATTTTAGACAAAAAATGAAGTTGATACTATCATAAACAAAAGAAAAATTTCCATCCCCTTAGGGGTCTGATTTTAGACCATCACTATACAAGATAACAAAATAGTAATACATAAATTTCCATCCCCTTAGGGGTCTGATTTTAGACCCCCACGCATTTGGAGCTATACCTTCTTCAACTATATTTCCATCCCCTTAGGGGTCTGATTTTAGACAAATCATAAAAGAACTATGCAAGTTAATGAAAGAATTATTTCCATCCCCTTAGGGGTCTGATTTTAGACGTAATAAATTCAACAATGGAGCATTTAAATTCGCATAAATTTCCATCCCCTTAGGGGTCTGATTTTAGACCATTTGCGTAGTTTCTTAGCATCTCTTTGTATTTTTCATTTCCATCCCCTTAGGGGTCTGATTTTAGACAGGGCATAATTTGAAGAAATAAACTTTTAAAATTACTTTATTATGCTTCTTTGTTGGGGGGTTATAGTTTGGAGGGTTAGTAACCCTTGTTATTTATATACCTCCGAACTTATATATAAACTTTTCTATTTTTATTTATTTGCTTAAAAATCCTTTAAATTTTTAATATCAACCTTTTTATCGGGGAAAATTGAAGATAAAAATAAACTATCAAAATCTCCTAAAAATCTCAATAATTTAATAAACTTAATTATTCAAATTAATCAAAATAGACGACCCTCCGAAATTTAATAAAATCTTTTAAAATTTAAAAATATTAAATTAAAATCCCCTAAATTAAAAAATAAAAATTTTTAGCGAGAGAAAATATCCGAATGGGACTGCTATTAAATCGAAGATGTGGAGAGTTTCCGTTCCCCGATCATCAGCCGATGTAGTTGGGAGGCGGGAAGGGTTTGTAGCAGCTTCTAAATATCAGTGGGACAATATTGTTATATAACCGATGAGAGGACTCTGCCTTCGAGGTTGATATACCTTTGATAAAAAGATTTTATGGGGCTGTATCCGTTCAGCCTGGAAGTCCAATGAACCTATGGCAGAGAGATTGATATTCTCGATGAAATTTCCATAGATATCGGTTTATATAAATTAAGTTGTTAAATGCTATAATATGGTATGGAAATGGGAAACAGTCTCCTCTACAATTCGTTCTGTATATGTTTAGTATCTCAATACAGCTCCTTCATCAGCTGATGTTACAAGTTTAGCATATCTTGCCAAGTAACCTTTTTTAACTTTTGGTTCAGGTTTTTTCCATTTAGCTAATCTTTCTTTTATCTCATCTTTATCCAAATCTAAATCTAATTTTTTGTTTATCATATCTATTTTAATTATATCTCCATCTTTAACTATCGCTATAGGTCCTCCAGCCATAGCTTCTGGTGAAACATGCCCAATACAGGGCCCTCTACTACCTCCACTGAATCTACCATCTGTAATTAATGCTACTGAATCATCTAAACCCATTCCACATATTGCTGATGTAGGAGCTAACATCTCCCTCATTCCAGGCCCTCCTGCAGGACCTTCATATCTAATAACTACAACATCTCCTCTTTCTATCTCTCCATTTAATATTGCATCAACAGCCTCTTCCTCACTATCAAATACTCTCGCAGGCCCTTCATGTTTATACATCTTTGGGTTTACAGCACCAATTTTAACTACTGCTCCATTTGGTGCCAAACTACCTTTTAATATCCTTAAACCAGCTGTTTCATGGACTGGATTGTCAATTGGTCTTATGATATTGTAATCAATATACTTAACCTCATTAATTATCTCTCCAATGGTCTTTCCACTAACTGTTAGACAGTTTTTCCTTATTTTCTCTTCTAAAACTTTTAACACTGCAGGAATACCTCCTACTCTATGTAAATCAATCATAAAGTGCTCTCCACCAGGTCTTAAAGAAGCTATGTGAGGTACTTCATCAGACAACCTATCAAAGTCATCCAACGTTATAAATTTTGGCTTTATTTCATTTGCAATTGCTGGGATATGTAAGGTTGTGTTTGTTGAACCTCCCAAAGCTAAATCTACTAATATAGCATTTTCAAATGCCTCCTTAGTTAAAATCTTATCTGGAGATATATTGTTTCTTACTAAATCAACTATTCTCATACCACTTCTCTTAGCTATTCTTATCTTTTCTGCTGTTGTTGCATGAGATGTAGCACAATAAGGTAGAGATAATCCCATAGCCTCAGTTAAACAAGCCATTGTATTAGCTGTAAATAAACCTGCACAACTTCCAGCCCCTGGACATGCAATATCTTCAATTTCTTTAAGTTCTTCCTCTGTAATTTTCCCAGATGCACAAGCCCCAACTCCTTCAAATACACTAATTAAATCATATTTTTTCCCTCTCAACTCTCCAGGAAACATTGGCCCTCCTGTAACTACTATAAATGGTAATCCAGTTCTTACAGCACCCATTATCATTCCAGGAACAATTTTATCACAACTTGGTATTAAAACTAAGCCGTCAAATCCATGAGCCTTTGCCATACTCTCTACAGTATCTGCAATAATCTCTCTTGAAGGTAAAGAATACTTCATCCCCTCATGACCCATAGCAATTCCATCACATATTGCCATTGTGTTGAATTCAAAGGCAGTTCCTCCATTTGCATATATTCCTTTTTTTACAGCTTCAGCAATGTCTCTTAAATGTATATGTCCTGGAACAACTTCAGTAAAGCTATTAACAACTCCAATAAAAGGTTTTTCTAATTCTTCATCCGTGTATCCACAAGCCTTTAACAAACTTCTATTTGGAGCTCTTTTTAGCCCTTTTTTTACTCTATCACTTATCATTTTATCCACCTTTAAAAAAACTTAAATGCTAAGCTTAATGCTATTAATGAAATTTAAAAACTAATTTAAAAAGAAAAAATAATTTTGTTGAACTTTTATCCATTATTATTTAACCTTCTACTTTCATCTTCTTCTTTAAGTAAGGCATTAATCCTCCTGCCTCTAAAATTTCCATCATAAATTCTGGAAGTTTGTTTCCTTGTAGAACTTCTCCAGTAGTTAAGTTTTTGATCTCCCCAGTTTTTAAATTAACCTCTAAAATATCTCCTTCATTAACTTTCTCTGAAATTCCTTTACATTCAATTACAGGCAAACCTACATTAATAGCATTTCTATAAAATATTCTTGCAAAACTTTCAGCAATAACACAGCTAATTCCAGCCCCTTTTAATCCTAATGGTGCATGCTCTCTACTTGAACCACATCCAAAGTTCTTTCCTCCAACAATTATATCCCCTGGCTTAACTTTTTTTGGAAAGTCAGGATCAGCCCCTGTCATAACAAACTGAGCTAATTCTTCAGGTTTTGTATAAACTAAGTATCTTGCTGGCAATATAGCATCTGTATCTATGTTATCTCCAAACTTCCAAACTCTTCCTTTTATTATACTCTGCATAACGCTCACCTTATAAAGTTCTATTAAAAATAAAAAAAGATTCAAAGTATAATAAATACTTTTATGACTCCATATATTTTTTAAGTATTTAATATATAGGAGAGATAATTAGTGAAGATTATATCTCCTTCAATAATTTCTTTAGAATTTCCATATCACATTCAATTTTTATTGGCTCTTCACTAGCCCTTATTGCGGCGTCAGGATCTTTCAATCCATGTCCTGTTGTTATACAAACAATTCTTTCATCTCTATCAATAATCCCTTCTTCTAACAACTTCTTAAGTCCAGCAATTGAAGAGGCTGAAGCTGGTTCAACAAATATTCCCTCCTTTCTTGCTAATAATTTTTGTGCCTCTACAATCTCTTCATCTGTAACTGCCTCAGCATAGCCTCCTGAGGAATAAATAGCATCTAATGCCTTTGGAGCATTTACTGGATTTCCAATTCTTATAGCAGTAGCAATTGTCTCTGGATTTTTGTATGGAACTATATCCTTTGCCCCTTTTCTAAATGCTTCAACTATTGGCTTAGCTCCCTCTGCTTGAATACCTGTCATTTTTGGAAGTTCGTCAATAATTCCAGTCATTTCAAACTCTTTAAATCCTTTCCATATTGCTGAAATATTTCCAGCATTTCCTACGGGAACTATAACTCTATCTGGGACTTGCCAATTTAGTTGGTCGCAAATCTCAAATGCAATAGTTTTTTGCCCTTCCAATCTAAATGGATTTATTGAATTTAATAAATAAATTAATTTTTCTTTTGCTAACTGTTTAACCATATTTAAGGCATCATCAAAGTTTCCTTTAATTTGTATAACTTTGGCTCCATAAAACATTGCCTGAGCTAATTTTCCTAATGCCACTTTTCCCTCTGGTAGTAAAACTATGCATTTTTTTCCACATCTTGCTGAATATGCAGATAAAGATGCAGATGTGTTTCCTGTTGATGCACAACCAACAACTTCAACTCCCAACTCATTAGCCCTTGTAACTCCAACTGTCATACCTCTATCTTTAAAACTTCCAGTAGGATTAGCTCCTTCGTTTTTTACATAGAGTTCTTTAACTCCAAGCTCTTTCTCTAAGTTTTTACATCTATATAGGGGAGTTCCTCCTTCACATAAACTTACAATTTTACTTTTATCTTTTACTGGTAAGTATTCTAAATATCTCCAAACACCAATTTCCCTTTCTCTAAATTTTTCTTTTGAAACTTTGTCCTTTATTTCTTCATAATCATAAACAATTTCTAACAATCCACCACATTCACAAGTATAAACTATTTCATCCACATCGTAAGTTTTTCCACACTTAATGCATCTTTGTATCATTATTACTCACCTCGTATAATTAAGATGATGTATTTCAGAAGATTATTTATATAGTTATTTATTGAATATTTGAAGTATTAATTAAACTATACTTTAATTCTTGTAAAAGTATAGAGAGGGAGAATGTGAAGATTGGAGTTTCAACTTGTATATTTTTAGATACTGATAAAAATTTAGAGGAATCCTTAAATATCTTAGAGAAAAAGGTTAAGTATGTTGAATTAGGTTGCGATGGAAATTTAAATATAATGTCAGATAAAAATATCGAAATAACAAAATCATATAATTTAAGATATACTTTGCACTGTCCTATAACAGATCTAAATATATCATCATATAGAGAAAAAATAAGAAAAGTTAGTTTAGAGTTTATTAAAGATATTTTAAAGTGTGCAATAGATATTAACGCTAAATTAATCGTTTTACATCCGGGATATTCTGTTTTTAAAAGTGACTACAATAAATCTTTATCATCTTTAATAAAAAGTTTAAAGGAATTAAATAAAATTCAAGAAGAGTATGGGATACAGATAACTATTGAAAATATGCCATTATACGATATGTTTATGTTTAGACATCCAGAAAAATCAATTATAGAAAATTTAGATGAGTTAAAAATAACTTTTGATATAGGTCATTCTTTTTTAAATAATAATATCAAAAATTTTTTAGAGCTGTCTGATTTAATTGCTCATATTCATATCCACGACAATAATGGAGAGTTTGACGAACATCTATGTATTGGAAAAGGAAAAATCAACTTTAATGATTTTAAGAAAGATTTAAAAAGAATTAACGCCATAAAAATGATTGAATTACAAAAGAAAAGTTTAAATGATTTAGATATATGCATACAAAATTTAAAAGAACTTTTAAAGTGATGTATATGGAGATAGAAAATGTATTGTCAATGGATGATTGGAGAGCATATAAAGTTCCCCATAATGTGGAAGTTGATGGTTTAGTAGAAAAAACAAAAACCTTAATAATTGAATTTAAAAAGAGAAGAAGAGTTTTATCTACAAGAGAAGGATTTAAAATAGTAAAATATGTTGGAAATCATTCAATTCCAGAGGTTTTTTGGGAAAAAGTTCATCACTATAAAAATTATGAAAGTAAAGTTTTAAAAACTATTGGAATAAAAAAAGAAGATATTGCTTTATTATCAACTGGGGCAAATATGGATAATTTAGCAGTTGCAAAAGAAGAGTTTGATGAGTTTTATGTAATTGCCTTTACCACTGCTGGGGCAAAAGATAACGCAATTAGATTGGGAGATGAAGAGGCAGATTATATAGAAAAAGATTTTAAAACATACAAAATAGTAAATGGTAAGATAGTTCCAAAAGAAAATATAGGAACAGTTAATATTATTTTAATAACCAATGCTAATCTAACAGATGGAGCTATGGCAAGGGCAATAATAACCATTACAGAGGCAAAAACTAATGCATTCCAAGAATTGGATATTAGGAGTACCAAACATCCTGAATTATTAGCCACAGGAACAGGAACTGACAATATAATTGTTGTTAAAGGTTTTGGAAGAGGAGTAGATTATACTGGAGGACATACAAAGATGGGAGAGATGATAGCAAAAGCCGTTAAAAAGAGTGTTATTGAAGCTTTAATAAAACAGGATAATATTAAAATTTAATTTAAAATTTAAAGAAAACTTGATGGAGGGTAAAAATGAAGGTGGATATAAAGATAAACGAGGATTTTTGTAAAGGTTGTGAGATTTGTATTGTAGTATGTCCAAAAAAAGTTTATGAGAAGTCAAAAAAATTAAATAAAAGAGGTGTCTATCCTCCAATCCCTGTAAATGCTGATAAATGCACATTATGTAACTTATGTATATTACAGTGTCCAGATCAGGCAATATCTATTGATGTGCAAAAATAACAAAAATATTCTTATAGATTTTTATTTATAAATTTATCAATTACAATTTAACAATTAGAAAAGGTTATAATTAAGTTACAGACTTAAATTTCTATTATCACCAAATATATTATGTGAGATGAGATGATGATTCAAATAACTGTTATTCAGATAGACAATTACGGACCTTGGACAGTTACTCCAAATCCAAGGAGAGAAAGTGACTTACAGGCATTACAGAGTAGATTATATGCAGATTTAAATCTTATGTTTGGAGCACATAAAGGAATTGTATTTTATACAAGATTTGACAACTTAATTGCCATAACAAATGGAATTGATTTAATTACTCACAAAAGAATTCAAGAGAGTATAAGGAATAGGTATCCTTTTACTGTTAGTATGGCTATTGCATCAGCAGAAACACCCTATGAGGCTCAAAAGTTGGCAACAGAAACATTACAAGAGTATGGAAGTGCTCAGGATGAGAATCGAAAAGAGGTTTTAGATGTAGCCAATGAGTTTGTTGTTGATGGATATGTTCAAATAGCCCATATTGACATAAACAACATCACAGGAACCTTCACAGACATCGTTAGTGCTTATGACACTTATATAAATGTAAATAAGGTTAAATTATATCTTATGGAGGAACTATTAAAACATAAGGCTTTACTGTTTTTTATAGGTGGAGACAACTTTATGGCTCCATCAAATGGTATGGATGAAGAGGATTTCCTAAAGATTTTTGAGAAAATTAAAAATAAATACAATATTGAATTAAAGGCAGGAATTGGAATTGGAAAAACTGCTGAGGATGCTTCAAACTTGGCAGATATTGGATTAGAAAAAATCAGAATGAAGTTAGTAAATAAAAATATATGCGTTTTAAGACAAGAAGATATTATAGAACAAAATTTATCAACTAAAAAGTTATGTGAATTACAAAGGTGAATATTACAATGAAAAAAATTGATAAACTACTTGAATTAAATAAAAAAGTTGTTTTAGCACCAATGGCTGGAATAACTGATGGAGATTTTTGTATGCAATTTAAGGGTTTGTTTGGTATTGTGACAATTGGAGGGTATAATTTAGATTCCTTAACATATGAGGCAAGTATAAAAATGGAAAAAAGAGGAAGAAAAGAATTTGTAATAGATTTGGATGAATTTAATGATTATATTATAAATGAAATAAAAAAGGCAAGAAATAGTAATTCGTTAGTGTCAGTTAATGTTAGATTTGTCAATATAGACGAAGCATATGATAGATTATTAACTATCTCAAAGTATGCAGATATCATAGAATTAAATTGCCATTGTAGGCAGAAGGAGATAACTTCATTAGGAATTGGGCAGGAGTTAATGAGAAACAAATCTCTTTTAAAAGAATTTTTATATAGAATGAATAATTTAAATAAACCAATATTTTTAAAAATCAGATTAAATTATATTCCTTTAACCAAATTAATAGAAAATTTAGATTATGTTAGAGACTATTTTGAAGGATTACACATTGACTGTTTTTATCCAGGAAAACCTTATGCAGATTTAAACTCATTAAAAATCTTATCAGAGTATTTTAAAGATAAAATAATTATTGGAAACAATTCTGTTGATTCACTAAATAAAGCCTTGGAAATGCTAAAATATTCTGACTTTGTATCTGTTGCGAGAAGTGTGTTAAAGGGAAATATTGAATGGATAAAAGAGTTAAATAAAATTAATTTCAGTTATTAACATTTTTTAAATGCTTTGCTAACTTTTCAAAAATTTCTTCATCTTCAATGTTTTCAAATATCTTTATTAAGTCGTAAATTATCTTTTTGCACATTGCCTTTGAAAAGTTATCTAATACTTCCTCAACAGGCTTATTTTTATTTTTTAGTATTTTTAAAGCCTTCTCTACCTCTCTTTTTCTCATATTTTCAATATACTGCCCAAATTCTTGTATTACTTTTTCAAATTTCATTTTGTCGAGAATTTCCTTTAAATTTTCTAATTCCTCCTCAATAATTAACTCTACCTTTGGAATCTCATCCTTTCTCTTTTTTAGATTTTCCTCTGCCACCAATCTTAAATCATCTATTGTAAATAAAAATATATCTGGTAGTTCTCTGATGTCATCTGTTGTATCTCTTGGATTCGCTATATCAATAATAACTGTCTTTCCAGCGTTTTTTAATCTCTCCTTATTTAAAATTGGATGTGGAGCCCCAGTGGCAGAGATGACAATATCAGCATATCTCAAAGCCTCCTCCAATTTATCAAAATTTATAGCAATTCCTCCAAGTTCTTTTGCCAATTTCTCAGCCTTTTCATAAGTTCTATTTGCTACAATTATAGCTTTAATATTTTTCTCTTTTAACGCCTTAATAACTAAAGTAGCCATTTCTCCAGCTCCTATTAATAGAACATTTTTTCCCTCTAAACCAAAGATTTTTTCAGCCAGTTCAACAGCCGCAGAACCTATTGAAACTCCTCCCTTATTTATATTTGTTTCTACTCTCGCCCTTTGCCCAGTATGAATTGCCTTTAAAATTATCTTCTCTAATTTTTTTGATATTTTTCCTTTCTCTTTTGCCTTTAGATATGCATTTTTCAACTGTCCTAATATTTGGTCTTCTCCCACAATCATTGACTCTAAGCCACAGGCTACTCTAAAAATATGCTTTATTGCTTCATCTCCATATAGAATGTCAAATTTCTCCAAATCAATATTTTCAATTCCTCTAATTTCATCTAAACTGTCAGCGTCAAAGATTAGCTCAACTCTATTGCAGGTTTGTAAGAGTATAGCGTTGTCAAACATCTTATAAAATTCCTCTTCATCAAATCTAAGTTTTTCTAACTCAGAGACATTGTATTTTTTATAATCTGCCTTTAATATTATCATTTTTCTCCCGTTCCCACTTTTTTATCAAATTTTTTAGTTCTTCTCTAAATCTTTCATCTTCAAAAATCATTTTTAATATTTTTTTTCTATCCTTTTGATTTGGATAATTTTCTTTTAAAAATTCTCTAATATTTGCTATTAAATCAATATCTTTTGATTTTAAATAATTTTCAACGAAAATTCTTATATTTTTTGCAATTAGAGGGCTTTTTCCTTTCGTGTATATGCTAAATATTACTTCATCCACTTCTGTGTATGCAGGGATTATAAAATTAACTCCTTCAACATTTGTTGAAGAATTTACGAACTTATTTAACTCCTTAGAAATTTTAACTATTCTTCTATTAATTTCATCGTTTATAGCAGAAACTATAAAGTCATAATTACTTATAATGTTTTTTAGTTCATCATCACTTAATTTATTAATATCTATTTTAATTAACTTCAAGTTTTTATTATTTTCTTTTAACTTTAAAATTTCTTCATCAAATTCCTTAGAATAAATATCAACAATGCCACCATTTTTTAATATTTTTTTTGCTCTCCGTTTTCCAACCTCTCCACATCCAAATATAGCAATTTTTTTACCTTCAAAAGATAATAAAACAGGAAGCAATTTAATCCCCCCATAATATCCCTTCTAAATATTTTTTATATGCCTTAATTATTTTAACTTTTTTTATTTTTCCAATATATTTTGCCCCATTTTTAACAACAACCATTAATCCACTATCTGGGAGATAGCCAATAGCGTCATTTTTGTTTTTAAAGTGCCTTTCTGATATTATAACCTCCAAAATTTTCCCAATATATTTTTTCTTTATCTCTAAGTTTATTTTGTTGGCAGTTTCTTTAATTAATAATGAATACTTTGAAATGTTCGGCTTAAAATTCTGAAATGCAGACATTGGAAGAGGTCTAAACTTATAGACGGTTATTTTATCAATGTAATTTTTAATTTTGTGCATAAAATTAATTGTATTCTTTACAGTTCTTTCATTCTCTCCCGGTAGTCCGTAAATAAAATAAACTTGTGCCTTTAAATTATATTTTTTTGCTAATTTTACAGTTTTTAAAACATCGTTTGGAGTAGATGGCCTTCCTAATAATCTACAATGTTCTTCATCTCCACTCTCACAGCCAATATATATTGAAGTTTTTAAATATTTACTGAAAATTTTTGCTACTCTTTCATTAAACAAATTTGCCTTTACATTCTCAACTAATATATTTGCCTTATACTTATTAGCCAATTCTTTGCATTTAGATAACAATGATTCAATTGCCTCATAATTTGGTTCTGGATAGTATGGATTTATTAACTTTTCTCCTCTCTGATAATCTAAAAAATCAGGAGCAGATAAAACTATCTTTTTTACACCTTCTTTTAATAACTCTTCTATCTCTATTAATATATCTTCTTCATCTCTACTCCTTGCATAACCAAAAACTGATGGGACAGAGCAGAAACCACAACCCGGATTTATATTTAAAGGACATTTTAATGTTCCATTTTTACATAAATTAAATTTTTTATTGGTGCATAGTAATAGAGGTCTTTTAAAATTACTACAACCTCTAACAACTTCCACATATACTCTTGCAGAAAAATAGTTTTTGTAATCTCTAATCTCAGTTGATGGTGTAATTAACTTTAAATCAGTTAAAATTTCTCTTAGTGGATTTATTTTTAGTTCATCATTATCATAATCCCAGTATGTAGTTCCTTTAACTCCTTCAGCGTTGAAATCTTTTTTTATCAGTTCTCTTATAGTAATCTCTCCCTCTCCTACTATGCTAATATCTCCCTCTATTTTTTCTAAAAGATATAAATCATTGGCTATTGGGCCTCCAATTATTATTTTACTGTTAGTTTTTAACTTAAGTTTTTCAACTAACCTTTTAACACATTTAAAATCTGATGTCATCGCACTGATAAAAATTACATCGTATTTTTTAGTTTCATTAATGTTTAAATCTTCTATTGGTATAATTTTGGCGTTAATACCTTCATTTTGTGAAATTCCCTTTACTGTTCTTGGTCCCGCCCCTATGACATCTCTCGCTAAAACTCTTTTTCCATCTGTAGAGGCTAAACAGTCAATAATTAACGATTTCATTATCTCACTATGTTATTAATTTTTCTAAAGTAAAAATTAAATAATCAAAACAATGCAATGAACCATAAATGAGGTTATTGTTAAAAAATTATCTAAAATTATCTTTTTATTCCTTATATTTGGACGTCACATAAAGTATAAACAACCATAAAATTTTT
This sequence comes from Methanocaldococcus lauensis, assembly GCA_902827205.1. GTDB lineage: Archaea > AGJL01 > Methanococci > Methanococcales > Methanocaldococcaceae > Methanocaldococcus > Methanocaldococcus lauensis. The sequence goes on from LR792634.1 coordinate 1,245,704, forward strand.
ATAGATATTATTATACTACAATCTACATTCTTTATTAAGCCTATTTTATTTTTAAGGAGATGTTTATGGTAAAGATAACAATCATATCTCCAGAGGGAAAGAGTTGTAGCGTTTGGAACTTAAAAAATGAAATTGAAAAATTGGGATATAAGGCGGAAATATTTTTACTTTCTCATCCTGAAGCATTAATGAGTTATGATTTTAAATTGGATTGTGATTTAATTCATTCAAGATGTGGAATTGGATGTTATTTTGACAGATTAACTCTTTATTCTTGGCAATTTATAAATGCCTTAGAAGTTGAAGGTTATAAATTTGTTAATTCCCTCAAAACTATTTATTTAACTTCAGATAAATTTAAGAGTATTAAATTACTTGCAAAACATAAAATACCTACACCAAAAACAGCGTTAATTAGAGATTACGAAGATGCTGTAAGATTTATAAAAAAATACAATTTAAGTTTTCCAGTAGTTATAAAAGATTCATTTTCAAAGTGCGGTTTAAGAGTATTTATAGCAAGAAATTTTGATGAGTTAAAAAATCTTACAAAAAATGCTATATGGGAAGGTAAATTAATACAAGAATTTATTAACTTTAAAGAAGGAGATTTATATAAAGACATGAGAATATTAGTTGTTGATGGAGAAGTTGTAGGGGGATATAGGAGGGTTAGCAGAGATTTTAGAACTAATATTTACTTAGGAAACTATGTTGAAGAATTAAAAATAGATGAAGATCTCGAAGAATTAGCATTGAAATGTGCTGACTTATCTGAGGCTGTAATATTAGGAGTAGATATTCTACCAACTAAAGAAGATTATTATGTTATTGAATTAAACTCTGCTCCTGGAACTAAAGGTTTTAAATATTTAAGAATAAATGCAGATAAAAAAATAGCTGAGGCATTAGTGAGATATGCTAAACAATAAGGTGGAGTTATGATTGCTAAGTATATAATAAAGCATGGATTAGAGTTAGCACATGACATTAAAGCAGATGCATTTATGATATTTACAGAAACTGGGAACTCTTATGAAATACTAAAAAAACTACTAAAAAAAAGCAATAACACAAAAATATTTGATATTTTGAATATACACAAAAAATTAAAAATAATTGTAGCTACTCCAAATAAAGCAACTTACAAAAAAATTACCAAAGAAAATATTGACAGTGTTTATCCTTTATATATTAAGCATAGAGAAGACAACAGATGCATGATAATAAGTAGCGGGATAGTTCATGCCCTTCAATTAAATATTTTAAAAGATAATTATAGAATTGTAGCTGTAGTTGGAGAGCCAAAAGTTCCTGGTAAGTTAGATACTATAATGGTTGTTAATGTAAAAGATCATGTAAAAGCGTTAGAATTATATAAACTCTTTGAAGAGTTGGATGAAAAACAGAAAAAAACATTAAAAGAAATTTTAAAATTAGCTATGGAGATCGGGAGAGAGGGAAGAGAAGGAAAATATGTAGGAACAATATTTGTTATTGGAGATACTTTAAATGTTATGAGTATGTCAAAACCTTTAATATTAAATCCATTTGCAGGACACGATGCAAGTATCTTTGATGAAAATGTAAAAGGGACTATAAAAGAACTCTCATCAATAGATGGAGCATTTATAATTACTGACGAAGGAAAAGTAGTTTCTGCTGGAAGACTTATAGAATGTAAAGGAGATATTAACATTAAAAAAGGATTAGGAGCGAGACACGTAGCTGCAGCAAGTATAACAAAAAATACAAATGCCATTGCCGTTACAGTATCTCAAAGTGGTGGAATAGTTAGAATATTTAAAGATGGCAAAATTGTTTTTGAAGCAGACCCAAGGGAGAATATTTTATTACTTGAATGATTATGGTTTATTAAAATAAGGATGGAAACCTGTATAAAAATAAAAATAAATTAAAAAATCAAGCTTAATATGGGAGGTATACCAATAGGAGGGTGGAACCCTCTTATGGGTTTATTAAAATAAGGATGAAAACGGTGTAATAAGATAGAAAAATGAGGAAGTATTCTCAATCGAAGGATTGCTGAAAAACTTCCTAATTTTATTGAAGAAGTAGATTGGATGAAGCCAATATGTCCAAGACTTTTATGTTTTGCAGATAATGTAAATTTAGCTAAAGCAATAAAATACGCTTCTAAAAAAGTTGGCGGTAGTGGAGGAGGGCATAAATTTGCTTGTGGAGCATATATACCAAATAATAAAAGGGAGTTTATAAAATATCTTAAATTATTTTATGGTGATATTGTGCAAATTCCACTTTTAATAGTTCGTTTAAAAACAGATAAACCACTTAAAAAATCACAAACACCATTTTTGAGAGGTTATATTTTAAATATATTTGGTAAAGAAAATTATGTGGAGTTGCATAATCATAGCGGAAATGGTTTTGTCTATACCTATCCAAAAATACAGTATAAAATCATTAGTGGAAATGCTGTTTTAATTGGTATAAAAGAAGGAATAAATATCTTAGGAGAGATTATTTTAGACATTAGAGAGTTGAATTTGAAAGGGGAAGTTTATAAGGTTGTAAATGGTTATGCAAAGGTTAAATTTGAGGAATTTGGAGTGACAGATGAGATGATAAAATATAAGTTTATCTCCCCATGGATTGCTTTGAATGAGAAAAATTATTTAAAATATAAAGAGTTGGATGATGAAGGAAAAAAAGAATTGTTAGAAAGGATTTTAATTGGAAATGTTTTGTCAATGAGTAAGTATTTAAATTACACTGTTGAAGAAAAACTAAAAGCAGAGTTTTTAAAATTTAATGATTTAGTTGTTAAATACAAAGGCAATAAGTTTATTGGCTTTTTTGGAGAATTTTTAATTAACTTTAATATTCCAAATTATTTAGGAATTGGTAGAAAAGTTTCTAAGGGCTTTGGAAGTGTTGTTAGAATACCATAGATAGTTTCCATCCTTGTTTTAATGGACTACCTATTCAAACCCTTACAACACAACTATTGCTTATTTTATACTCAAACTCCTATATATAATTTTCTTTTTTTAGGTGAATTTTCTGACTGCCTATTTATCAAACCATTTATAATCTTAAAATTCCTTCGGAATTTTAAAACTTATTCGCTACGCTCATAAGAAGTAAGAAAGATTATGCAATAATTTTATAAATAAAATGCACAAATTGTAAAGAAAAAAATTTCAATAAAATGAAAATATTGTTTTTATATAATTTAGTAGCGAATCTGTTTTATTCCTTATTTTGTTGGAGTGAATCTTTGGACTAAGGATTCAAACTTAAAAACCTCTTTTCTAAATCTTTGGGAAATATTTATATTCGTCACCTTCTCGTTCCCCAATCTTTTTTAAATGCCTTAAAATATTTTCAAAGCCTTTAACATTTTGAAATTCAACAATATTTAATAAATATTGTTATTTTATGAATAATATTATAATCTGAAAGTTTTCTTAAATTGTGAAGATTGTATAACATATTTGATATTTCCATCAATTCTCGACTTTTTATTAACTTTGAGAGCTTGTATAAGTAAATTCTAATTATTTTATGAACTAATCCAGATGTGTAATATTTCTCAAGTTCATCTCTTTTATCTATATCCCATATAATCTCTCTAAGAGTTAAAAAGATTGAATAATAGTATCTTCCAATTGCAGTTCTATATTTCCCCTCTTTTGGAAGTGTTTCAAAGTTAGGAAGTTTTTCAGCAATTTCTTTAAATTCATTTACATTAAATTTTTTATTCATTGTATTCCCTCATAATAATTACTGCATTATAAAGAGGGGCATCTTCAAATTTAGAATCTATGAGAGAATACAACTTATTTTCAAGTATAATTTTTTCATTTGAATCAATATCTTTAACCAAAACACAAATTATGTTCATTTCATCATCTAAATCATAATCTAATAATATATTAAAATTTAAATTTTTATGATATTTCTTTAAATACTTTTCAACATACTCAGCAATTTCAAAGGCAATATCTTTATTTTTTGAATATTTTTCAAATAATTTAGTTTTTTTAAATTTCTTTTTTAATGCTTCTTTTTTTAAAATCTCTATTGCCTCTTTTTTTGATATTAAAGCAGGAAGTTCTAAAGTTACCTTAACTTTAGATTTCACAGTATCACCAAAATTATAATATAGGTTTTAAAAATATTTAAAAGTATTGGTAGAGTGTTTTAAAAACAAAAAAAGTTTTTTATTAAGCCATAGAAAGGCGAAACCTCCTCTATTGGAATAGTTTCCATCCTTATTTTAATGGACTAACGATTCAAACCCTACCAACTATTGCTTATTTTATACTCGAACTCCTATATAAATCTTTCTTTTAACACTCGATTTTTCTGACTGCCTGATTATCAAAGTATTTATAAAATTAAGAAAGGTTGTGCTAACTATTTATAAATCCAATACACAACCACAAATAAAAATCTCAATAATCAAACCTTATTTTATATCTTTAAAAATAAAACTAAACTTAAAATTATAAAAATAAAAATAAATAACTAAAATCTCTAAAAAATCTAAATTTTAATAGAAAAAAATAGTAATACTTTTTATCAATTTTCTAGTACCAAATCTAAACAACCCCTTAATAAATGCAAGAAAGTAAAATTAATATTATTAATATGCATATTAAAAAAGTTAATAACAAAAACTAAATACAATAATACATAAAAAACTTATGCTAAAGGTGATATTATGCTACTATCTCATCCAAATTATCCTTTAAAAAGTCATCTGATTAATACAAAAAATAGAGCGTTGGAAAAATACAAACCTCCAAAATTAAAATATTTTGATGGAGAAATAATAAGAGAAATTTTAAAAATCATAACATTATCACACGATTTTGAAAAAGCAACAATTTACTTTCAAAAATACATTAGAGAAGAAAAAGTCAAAAATTTTTAAAAAAAACATTTCACAATTTCATTTTTATTAACAAACTATGTAATTGAAGAGTTTCTAAATAATTACAACATAAAAAATAACTATTATCAACTATTTTCTTTGTGTGTTAAAAATCACCACTCCTTTATAAGCAATCCAATACACGATTTAGGTAGTGTAGAGGAAAATAAAGACTTACTAAAAGAGCAGTTTAACTCGTTGGACATTGATTTTATAAACAATATTTTGAAAGAAAATAATTTACCAGTAATTGAAGATGACTTTTCTAATATCTTAGAAAAATTTTATAATTTGGAGGATATTTATGAAGATTTGTATGATGAAAATAATGAGCTAAAATATGAGTTCTATTTACTCTACCTATATTTATTCTCATTATTAGTATGTTCTGACAAAGAAGATGCAATATTTAAAGGTAGAATTGTAAAAAGCAATCCAACACTACCATATAGCATAGAAAATTACATCAAAAATCTCCCAAAGAAAAATGACATTGACTATCTAAGAACAAAAATGTTTCTTGAAGTAAATAAAAAGGTTGATGAAATTGATTTGAATCATAGAATTTACTCTTTGAATGCTCCAACTGGAATGGGAAAAACTTTAACTATCTTCAATTTTGCATTAAAATTGGCTAATAGAATCAGAAGAGAAAAAGGCATTAATATGAGAATAATTTATTGCCTGCCATTTTTAAGTATCATAGACCAAAATTATACTGTTTTAGAAAAAGTATTAGAAAAAACTTTAAAAAATCAAATAACATCTGATATTCTTTTAAAACATCACCACTTATCAGATATTTCTTATAAAATAGAGGAAGATGTAGATGTTGATGAATCTCTCCACTTAATAGAAACATGGAACTCAAAAATAATAACTACAACTTTTATACAGCTTTTTTATAGCATATTCTCTAACGAAAACAAAAATTTAAAAAAATTTTATGCATTAAGTAATTCAATAATTATCTTAGATGAGATACAGGCAATTCCTTATAAGTATTGGCATGCTATAAATAAAATCTTCAAATTTTTGGCAGAGGAATACAACATTTACTTTATATTATGCACAGCAACACTATCAATGATTTTTGAAGATAATATAGAGCTCTTAGATAATAAAGAAGAATACTTCAACAAAATGAATAGAACAAAATTAAAAATTCACAAAAATGAGATGGATTTAGATGAGTTCATTGATATAATTAGCGAGGATATAGAAAACAACCCAGATAATGATTATCTCATTGTTTTAAATACAATAAAATCATCAAAAGAGGTTTATAATGCATTAAAAGAAATGGATTTAGATGGAGATTTCTACTATTTATCAACAAACATCTATCCAAAAGAGAGGTTAAGAAGGATTAAAGAAATTAACAAAAATAAGAATAGGAAGATTATTGTTTCAACTCAATTAATTGAGGCTGGAGTTGATATAAGCGTTGATGTGATTTATAGAGATATTGCTCCTCTTGATGCTATAAATCAAACTGCTGGGAGATGTAATAGACATAATGAAGGTAGAAGGGGAATAGTAAATATTGTTAAGTTAGTGGATGATAAAGGGAGAAAATATGCTTCTTACATTTATGAAAAGCATCTTATAACTAAAACAGAAGAGTTGCTAAATAAATATGATGTGATTGATGAAAGAGAATTTTTAAAATTAAATAACAAATATTTCCAAAAATTGAGGAATTATAAGGATAAATCAAAAGAAATCTTAAAAATAATTGAGAACTTTAAATATGATGAAATTAATAATAAATTTAAGCTAATTGAAAATCCTCCATCTATTGACTTGTTTGTTTGTGTTGAAGATGAAGCAGAAAAGGTTTGGGAAGAATATGAAACTATAATGGAAATAAAAAATATTTATGAAAGAAGAAAAAAATTTTTAGAAATAAAAAAGAAGTTTTATGAGTATGTTATAAGTGTTCTTGAGTATAGTATAAAAGGAAAGAATATTTTATTTAACCATTTGGATAAAATTGATGAAAAATATTATGATAGAGAAACGGGGTTTAAGATTGTTGAAGATAATACACTAATACTATTAATACTATAAATATAACAAAAAACTTTAGATAACGATATTTTTCCAAGGTATTTTATCTATTTTTCCTAAGTATTTATCTAATAACTTATCTTTTTTTAATGCACTAATTAAGTTTGTTGGATTTTTTGAAACATCCAAATATTTACTAAGATTTTCATCACCTCTTGCCAATACACACTGGCAAATCATAGAGTTGAAGTTCTCATACTCTACTTTAACTCCTTCTTTTCTTAGATTTTTTTCAATATACTTGATTTTTTCCTTAGATGTTAAATCAAACTCTTCATTTTCAAAATCTGTATGTGGCTTTGGAATCATTGGATTTATAGAAACTTCAACTTTTTTAATTTCTCTTTTTACCTTCTTTGTTAAATTTATGAGCTCTTCAATATCTTCCTCTGTTTCTGTTGGAATACCAACCATAAAATAGAGTTTAATTTTCTCAACATTAAATTTCTTAGCTAAATCAACCGCGTTAAATATATCTTCCTCTTTAATATCTTTTTTTATAAATTCTCTCAGCCTCTCACTTCCAGCTTCTGGAGCTATTGTTAATGTTTTTGGCCTTAAAATTTTCATTAAATCACTATTTAATGTATCAGCTCTTAAAGATGATGGAGATATTTGAACTCCTAAATCGTCCAAAAAGTTGCATAGCTCAACTATATACTTATAATCTCCAACTGATGGAGCTATTAAAGCCACTTTATTAACTTTATTAACTTTAATTCCTTCTTCTGCCAAATACATTAAATCATTAAGCTTTCTAAACCTTGGTGGATAATATATGGCTTTTGCTAAGCAAAATCTACATCTTCTTGGGCAGCCTCTTCCAAGCTCTAACAAAAATGATTTTCCATAAGCCCCCTCTTCAGAAGTTGGTTGATATATTGGATAATCATCTGTGGTTAATTTTTTTGGATATATCCTTTTAACAACATCTTTATCTATATGTTTTGAATAAACTCCTTCAGCATCAAACTCTCTATTTATAACTCTTAGCATCACATCGCTATCTTCAATCTCTCCAACTATAACAGCATCAAAAAACTCAGCTATAGGATAAAAGTTTTCCATTACACAAGGCCCTCCAGCAACAAAAACAGCGTTTGGATTAGTTTTTCTTAAATCTTTAACTATTTTTATTGTATTAAAATAATCATTTTCATACTGCAAAGTTATAAAAATTGCATCAAAATTTCTTATCCTTTCATAATTCTCCAAAAAATAAACACCTACATTTAAATCTTTATACTTACTTAAATGATTAGCTAATACATGCACAGCTAAGCAAGAAATTCCAGCTTTAAATTTGTTTGGATAGATTATAGCAACATTTTTTATCATCTATATCACTGGATATTATAAATACAAAATTATAAAACTCTATAGCTTTCTAAACTAAAAACTCTATGCCTTTATAATATTCACATCAAAAAATTTCATAGTTTCACTAAATTAATAAAACATACTTATAAGAGTTTGTTATGGTTGTAATAACTCTCTAATAGCAAACCATTCAATTAAAGAAGTTGGCTTAATAATGCCATTAATAACATCATAGAATAAGATTTCATTTTTAATAAGGAATTTTAAATAAGGCATTTCAGTTTTTTTAACATCTTTTTTATAGTTAATGGATATACTGTCTTTAAATTTTGATAATACCTTATAAATCATTTCTTCATCTAATTCAGTGTTATCTATTAAGTATTTTATCTTATCCGCCTCTATGTTAATCCATTGTTTTATTGTTTCTTCAACAGTTAAGCCTAATTTTTTATTATTTATCAATTGAGTAATTTCATAAGGTAAGGAAATGTAATTTACAGCATAATTTATTTCCTCTTCACTAAAACCTTCTTCTCTTAATATCATTTTAATAACCTCTTTACTTAACCAATCAATCAAATAGTATTCTGATGCATTCTTTAATGTTGAGTTATTATAAATTTCCTCAATAAATAAAGTGTCGGAAGTTAAACAAATAACATGACAAAGATGCTTAACTTTTGTTAAATGAACAAATAGATTAAACAACTCACTTAATAATGACTTACCATCATTGAAGTATATATTTTTTAACTTTTGGAGTTCATCTATAACTAAGATAGGTTTTTTACCTTCTCTAATAACAGAATTTATACTCTCATTAATTTTAGCAAATACATCATTTAACATTATATTCTTGAAATCGAACTGTTCTTCAACCCCAAATTTAAATATTTTTAAATCAATTTCTAATTTATTTAGTAAGTATTTTTTATCTCCTTTTTCGAAAAATATACTTAAATACTATATCGTCTCTTTTATTTAGTTCTTCTATAACTTTAAGCATTACTGTTGTTTTACCTGATGACTTTGGACCATAAACGAATAGGATAGAGTTAGGCTCTAATTGGCAGTAGATTTTTAGATATTTTAATTCTTTTTCCCTGTTGTAAAATTTCATTATTATCACCGATATTTTCTAAATAAAAAAAGGCAAACTAAGAGAAATAAATTAAATAAATTTTGGTGAAGAAAAATAGTGGTTATGTATTTTCTTTTAATTCTTCTTTATAAGATTCTGGCAATATTAATCTTATTCCTTCCAATCTTTCTGTAAGAGTTTCATCCCACATCTTATATATATGTGTCGTTTATAGTTAGTGTTCTTAAATTCTCTTCCGTTTAATTGTTTTCATAAATAAAACTTCTTTATATTATAATATTATAGTATGATATTTATAATTGGATATTATAAGCATATTTTAATATTTTTTGTTATTTTAATTTTGTTATTTATTGAAGTTTGGTTTTGATACATATTTCTTTTTTTTCATTTCTTCGGTATTTTTATATGCTTTGTATCTTCCAATAATAAATAACCAAAATTGAAATTACTATTAAACCAAGAATTAATAAAGAGCCACTAACTGAAAGTTATGCTAAAATATCTATAGCACCCCACCAAAATATTTTATATATAATTATTTCTCTAAGACATTAACAACCTCTCCAACAACAATAACTCCCGGCGGTCTTGCATTTTCTTTTTTTGCTTTTTCAACAATATCTCCCAAAGTTCCTTTAATAACTTTTTGATTTTTAGTAGTTCCTTCCATAATAATTGCCACAGGAGTATCTTTACTCCTTTTAGGATTTTGCAACAACTCTTTAACTAAATTTTCTAAATTAGTTATACCCATTAAGATTACAATAGTATCTGCATTCAACTTGCTTAAATCAACCTGTTTCTCTTTTTTATCCTCTGCCTCATGCCCAGTAACTACTGTAAATGAAGTAGCTACCTTTCTATGAGTAACTGGAATGCTAACAACTTCTGGAACTGCGATTGCTGAAGTTATTCCTGGGATGATATCATAAGGTATATTGTGCTTTTTTAATTCTAAAATCTCTTCTCCTCCTCTACCAAAAACAAATGGGTCTCCTCCTTTTAATCTAACAACTAACTTCCCTTCTTTAGCTTTTTCAACCAATATTTTGTTAATCTCTTCCTGTTTAAATGAATGTTTCCCCTTTCTTTTACCAACATAAATCAATTCAGCATCTTTTTTAGCACAATTTAATAAATCTTTTGGTATTAAATCATCATAAACAATAACATCCGCCTCTTTTATTGCTTTTAAACCTTTTATTGTTATCAGCTCTGGGTCTCCTGGTCCAGCTCCTACTAAGATAACTTTGCCTGTCATTCTTCCACCATACTATTTTTTGCCTTCAATTTTTCCTCTAACTTCTTTCGTCTTTTTTCTTTCTTTTCTTTAATCATAGGAATTCTATATATTGCCCCACAATCTAAGCATGTTATAACAACGTGAGGATACCTCTTACTTTTAACTCTAACTCTTGCATTCTTTCCATACAACAAAAAAGTTCCACATTTTTTACATATCCTTCTTTTCCATTTTTTAGGAAATCTTATTCTCATCTTCATAGATATTCTTCTTGCCAAATAAACATATCTTTTAACTCTATCCCAATTTCCTTTTTTTGCCTCTTCTTCAGCTAAACTCATTAATATGTCAATTCTTTCATAAGCTATCTTCTTTAGTTTTTTTTCTAAGAACTTTTTCATGATTTCACATTAAAATAATCTCTTTATAGCATTCCAAACTAAAAAGGATTGAGGTTTTAAAATTCTTCTTTGTGGATTTAAAAATAATATATTCTTCTTAACTAAATAAACATAAACTGGTGTGGTAATCTCTTTTTTAGGAATTACATACTTCTCTTTAAACAATTTTAAAGCATTTATTATTTCTTCTTTTTTAATTTCTATAGTTTCATCTCCAATCTCTACCTTTGGCTTTGAATAATCTAAAACCTCCAAAAACATATCCAATTTTGCTATTTCATCATTTAGCATTGACTCTAAGATATCCTCTAAATTTTCATATCTTAGGCTGTTAATAACCGTTTTTATTAGTATTGGTTTTCCTCCAACATAGCTATATATTAACTCTTTTTCATCATTAGATAGTTTTTTATTTAAAATCTCCTGAGCTAAGAAGTCCATAAACTTTAAAGCTTTATCTTTCTCAAAATCATCTACTAAAATATAATCAGCTCTATTATTAAGCATTGCTTCATTATAAACCTTCTCAATAAATAAACTATCTGAACTTAAACAAAAAACATGACATAAGTGCAATTCTTTAGTTAAATCGACAAAATAATTAAACAACTCATAAATTAAGAAGCCGTTAATTTTCATATCTCCAATTTTTTGAAGTTCATCAATAATTAAAATAGGTTGCTTTCCTTCTTTTTTAAACTTTATTAAAATGGTAGTTATATATCTAAAGACATTTTTAGCATTTTTATTTTTTAAAAATTCATTTAAAGTATTTTTTGGGATTGGAATGCTATCTACAACGCCAGTAATGTTTAACAATGCATAACTTTTGACGACATCTGGGGAATCTCTAATTAAAGATAAAAATAACCTCTTTATCTTATCAATAAATGGCTCTTCATACTCTTCAAACAACACTTCAATGAAATCCTCATATTTGGAGATAAAAATTCCTCTAAGATTTATATAAAAAACTAAATACTTATTTTTATCCAACCTATTGTTAATTATTTCATTAATTAAGGCAGTTTTTCCAGAATTTATTGGTCCAAAAATAAAATATATTAAATTTGGCTCTCCTTCTATAATTGACAAAATCTTATGAATTTCTTTCTCTCTATTAAAAAATTTCATTATTTTCACCTTGAAACTTTTAGAACCATAGGGCTTCGCCCTATTGGTATACCCAAGATGCATTGCCGAGCGTTAGCGAGGCAATGCCTCATAATGGACATTAATTGCTCCTTTTATGAGCTACTTAATGGACGTAGTGTATCCCGAACCATAGGGCCTTGCCCTATTGGTATACCTAAAATTAAACAAAAAAGACAAATATTCGGGGGAATTCCGAACCATAGGGGGTTTCACCTCTATGCTCATTATAACAACCCCCAGAATCCAATTCTTGGGTTGTATATATCCCCTGCTTTTTTTAGATATTCTAAAGCACTTTCAACATCTTTTTCAGATAAACCAATACTTTCAGCTTTCTCATAAATATCTTCCTCAGGGGCTAAGCCATCATCCCTTAAGCTAACAATCTCTCTAATAATATTTAGGACAGCATCCATCTTATCTCTTCTTGATTTTGGAGTTCCTGCTATTTTATCTAAATCTAAAGTTCCTGTTTCTGGGTCATAGGCTACTTGCTTTAAGCAATCATCAATAATATTTATAGCCACTTGAGCGTCGATATCTTCAACTTTATCTGATAATCTTGCCTTTGCGTGCATCTCAGCAATTCTTATAATAGCTTCTAACTGTCTTGCAGTTATTGGTATTGGGTTATCTCCCTCTCCCAACTTTCTCATCTCTAAGTAATACTTTTTAATCATCTTCTTTGCCTTTTCAGTTAAATATGGCATAATTAATTTAGTTTCGTCAAACTCTCCCAAGTATAAATCTTGATTCTCTTCTATGTATGCGCAACTTCTTGCATATATAATATAATATTTTAGTAGTTTCTCATCTACAACAATTCCATCAATGTCAATTGATCCCAAGATTTTGTAATCTTTTGTTGCAGTCTCTATATGAGTGTTTAATATATGCTCTGCTATCTCCTCATCTTCTTTCCTGTTAGGAATATCCATCAGTGGAAATATTAAGTCGAATCTACTTAATAATGGAGCAGGGATGTCTATCTGCTCTATTACAGTTAAATTTCTATCAAATCTTCCCCTCTTTGGATTGCACGCAGCTAAAACTGCACACCTTGCAGGAAGTTTAACATTAATTCCTCCCTTATTTACGTGTATTGTTTGGCTTTCCATTGCCTCTAATATATATTTCATTACATTCTTATCAACTGTTAATTCATCTATACAAGCAGTTCCTTCATTAGCCCTAACAAACACTCCTGGTTTAACAACCCAACCATCTCCAATTTCTGTAGCCTCCCTAATAACATTTGCAGTTAAACCTCCACCAGTGGCTGTTGTTACAGAGGCATAAGCATTTTGAGGAAACAACCTTGCAATTCTTCTAAGCATAGTAGTTTTTCCAATTCCAGGGTCTGTAATTAATAAAATATGACTGTCTCTTCTTAAAGGAGTTCCATCAGGTAAAAATTTAAATGCTCCTTTAATTTGCTGTAAAAATATTGCTTTTTTAACCAAGTCATAACCTTTTATCTGTGAAATCATAAAGTTTGATAAAATGTCTATAATATTTTTCTTTTTTCCTATTTCATTTAAAGTTTCTATCAATTCCTCATTTCCTAAAATATCTCTAACTTCAATTTTTTGATAGCTCTCTGCAATTTTAACATAGTTACTTTTAACAAAAATTTCAAATACTGGTATTTTTGGCTTCGTTTTCTTCTTTAAAACTGTTCCTACAACATCCACTCTTCCAGAATAGATTCCTGGGCTGTTTTCTAAGAATACTTTTATACTTCTTGGAGGGTCGTCAGGGTTTTTCATTAAGTCAATTGGTTGCTGAATCTCTAACTCCTGTATATTTATATATGTAGATTCTTCGTAATCAATAACCATTTCTTCTTTGCAATCTCCATTGTTACAAATAACCTTAGGAAGTTCAAAGTAGTTATGTATTGTCTTATATTTTATATTTCCACATCTTGGACAGACATAACAGGCTCTTTTTAATAAAGCACAAACTTTTCCAGCCTTAACTATTACACCCTCAAATTTGACTAACTTATTTATATCAGATGATGATATATCTTCAATTAATTTTTCACAACCTTTTGGGTTTTTGAATGCAATCTGTATTTTTTCCAATTCTTTATCCTCTCCAAATAACTCAACATAAGCTTCTTTAAAAATATCTAAAATTATTTCTTCAATCTCCTTAGGTCTTTCTATAATTAAATCATTAACTTCACATGCATCAGGAAAGTGCATTAAAAACTTTTCTATATCAAATTCAAAAATATTATTTTTGATTAAATTATTTGCTAACTCTTCCTTAATAAAACTCTTTATTTTGTATTCATAATATGATCTAAAAACTTCTTCGTCGAAGTTTACCATAGTATCACGTAAATTATTTTGAATTTAAAATATTTAAATACAATATTCTTTAAATTTTAGTAGTGTTTGGATATATGTTAGTATTGGATATTGTATTATTTAAAATTAAAATAAAATCTCTGAATATTTAAATATATATAATCCATTAGAACTTTCTCTATACAAAATCCCAAAGTAATATGCAGATACCAAAGATAAATAAAAAGTCCCAAAAATTACTCCAAATATATATAAAATATATCCAATTATGGGAATCATTGATATTATTGCCAATATTATACCAAATATAACACCAACAAGAATTAGTATAATATATGCTAATACATATCTTCCAAACACTGACTTTATTCTCATTAGTATTTCCTTAAATTTAAATAATGCAGAAAATCTTTTCTTTATAGCATAATTGGCAATAGCCATTGGATAGATAAACAAAAGCACAAGATATATACAAATCCATAATAATAAAAGAGTGTCTATAAGATTTTTACTAAAATTGAAATAGCGGGATAATAAAGCAATTACAAAAAGGACAATTAGTAATATAATCCAATAAAATAAATAGGTAAAGCCTTTAATAAATTTGTCTTTTAGATTATCCCACTCTAGGAGTTTTTCTTCTCCTTTTATAACAGATTGTAAAGTTTCTACAATATAACCAAGTACTATAAAATTAACAATTGGAATATATATTAAAACACTTCCAATTATAATTTTTATTACCCATTTTTCATCCTTCATAGGAAACTTTAAACCTCCAACAAACATAATTTCTCCCCAATAAAATTTTAATTTTTTAAAGATTTTCTAATTTCCATCTTAAATATAAATATTTAAATTTGTCTAATAGATAACTTTTTAATAACTAACACTATTATATGATTTGAGTAAAATTTTAGGATTAATTACAAAAGTAAGAGGGATAAAAATGAAATTCTTCTTAGACACTGCAAATGTTGAAGAAATTAAAAAGTATGCTGAGCTTGGCTTAGTTGATGGAGTTACAACAAACCCAACGTTAGTAGCTAAGGAGGGAAGAGATTTTTACGAAGTTGTTAAAGAAATCTGTGAAATTGTTGAAGGTCCAGTAAGTGCTGAGGTTATCTCAACAGATGCTGAAGGGATGGTTAAAGAAGCGAGAGAATTAGCAAAAATAGCTGATAATATAGTTATAAAAATCCCAATGACAAAAGATGGAATGAAAGCAGTTAAAATATTATCAGCTGAAGGAATAAAAACAAATGTAACCTTAGTTTTCTCACCATTGCAAGCTTTATTAGCTGCTAAGGCAGGAGCTACGTATGTTTCCCCATTTGTTGGAAGATTAGATGATATTGGGCATGTAGGGATGAAATTAATTGAAGATGTTGTAAAAATATACAAAAACTATGACATTAAAACAGAAGTTATAGTAGCATCAGTTAGACATCCATGGCATGTATTAGAGGCGGCAAAAATAGGGGCTGATATAGCAACAATTCCTCCATCAGTTATGGATAAACTATTTAACCATCCATTAACTGACATTGGTTTAGAGAGATTCTTAAAAGATTGGGATAATTATTTAAAAAGTAGAAAAGAATAAAAAATTAAATAATCACAAAAAATAACAACATATCTTATTTAATTTTCCTTTATTTATTGATTGTATATTGTATTAAAATAATAATTATAGGTGAAAAATTATGAAATTAGATGCAGCGAAAAAATTGTTAATGCTTCCAGGTCCTACAATAGTTCCACCAGAGGTTTTAAATGCAATGGCAATGCCAGTAATTGGACATAGAACAAAAGAATATGGGATGTTATTAGAAGACACTATAGAAAAATTAAAAAAAGTGTTTATCACTCAAAATGACACATTCTTAATTACAGGTTCAGGAACTGCAGCAATGGATATGGCAATATCTAATATAATTAAAAAAGGAGATAAGATTTTAAATATTGTTACTGGAAACTTTGGAGAGAGATTTGCAAATATAGTTAAAGCATACAAAGGAGAGGCAATTAGATTAGATATACAATGGGGAGATATGGCTGAGCCAGAAGCAGTTAAAGAGATTTTAGATAAATACGATGACATTAAAGCAGTTACAGTTGTGCATAATGAAACATCTACTGGAGCGAAAAACCCAATAAAAGAGATTGGAGAGGTTGTTAAGGACTATGATGCTTTATACATTGTTGATACTGTCTCATCATTAGGAGGAGATTATGTAAATGTTGATAAATTCCACATTGATATTTGTGTTACTGGATCACAAAAATGTTTAGCCGCTCCACCAGGATTAGCGGCTATAACAGTTAGTGAAAAAGCATGGGAAGTTATCAAGAAAAATGAGGAGAAAGTTGGATTTTACTTAGATTTATTAGCATATAAAAAATACTATGAAGAGAAAAAACAAACACCCTATACACCTTCAGTTAATCTAACTTATGCAATGAATGTTGCCTTAGATTTAGTTTTAGAGGAAGGGATTGAGAATAGAGTTAAAAGGCATGAAAGATTGGCTAAGGCAACAAGAGATGGATTAGAAGCAATGGGAATAGAATTGTTTGCTAAAGAAAGAGCAAGGTCAGTAACAGTTACATCAGCAAAATATCCAGAAGGAATTAAGGATAGTGACTTTAGAGGAATATTAAGCAATAAATATAACATAGTTGTTGCTGGAGGACAGAAACACTTGGCTGGAAAGATATTTAGAATTGGACACATGGGAATCTGTGGAGAGAAAGAAGTTTTAGCAACATTAGCTTGTGTTGAGATGGCTTTAAAAGAGTTAGGATACGAGATTAAAGATAGCGGTGTAGAAGTAGCAAAAGATATATTATTAGAATAAACTACAATTTATAACAATTAAAAAAACAATGAATTATAACAAATAATTATAATTTAATAAAAGAAAACTAAAAAATTTATTTTTTATCTTTTAATTTTTATTTATTCAATAATTTCCTCTAAAATTTTTAAAAATCTTTCAATTTCTTCAAATGTCCCTATTGATACTCTTACATAGTTATCTCCCAAACCATCAAATGAGGAACAATCTCTAACAATAACTCCTCTTTTTAATAGTTCTTCACAAAATTCTTTTGCTTTCATTGTTTTTAATTCAACTAATACATAATTAGCTTCTGAAGGATAAACTTTAATGTCTTTAAATTTCTTTAAACCATTATATAGCATTTCCCTACTTTTAATTCCATCTCTAACACATCTTTCAAAGAATTCCCTATCTCTTAAGGCGGTTATAGCACAAACTTGACTTAATCTTGTTAAACTAAATATTGGCTTAACTCTCATCATATAGTTAATAATTTTTTTATTTCCTACACCATAACCAACTCTCATCCCTGCTAAACCAAAAACCTTTGAAAATGTTCTTAAAACAATAACATTATCATATTCAGGGGCTTTTTGAGTCCAATCATATTCTTTTTTGGCATACTCAATATATGCGTGGTCTATAACAACTAAAGAATCAGTTTCTTTAATAATCTTCTCTATATCTCTATTATCTATTATATTTCCTGTTGGATTATTTGGAGTGCATAAAAAAATAACCTTTGTTTTATCTGTTATATTATTGAGAACGCTATCTACATCCAATTTAAAGCCCTTCTCTTTATCATACTTTGCATATTTTATTTTAGCATTGTGAATTGTTGCTGAAACTCTATATTGAGTAAATGTTGGAATTGGAATTATTACTTCATCTCCATCATTAACAAATGTTCTAAATATCGTATCTATAATCTCATCAGCTCCATCACCACCAACAATAATATTATCTTTACCAACATTCAAAAATTTGCTTAACTCTTCCATTAAAATAGGATTAACTGGCTCTGGATATTGATGAATCTTAGGAATCTCTTTTAATATTTCTTCTTTTATTTTTGGTGAAGCTCCCCAAGGATTCTCATTAGAGCCAAGTTTTATAATATCTTCTGGTTTTATTCCATAATCTCTTGCTATTTCCTCCTTAGATTTCCCAGGAACATAAGGTTTTAAGTTTTTAACGACATCTCTAACTTTTCTATCTATCATAATATATCACCTAAAATTTATAACCAAAAATATTTTTAATCAGATATGGAATATTCATTTATTAATTTATTTTATAAAAGTTAAAGAGGTGAATATATTGAGGTCTTTAAATATATTTATAAATACTTTGCTAATTTTTTTGATTTTAAGTTTAAACTATTCCCTACCAACGGAGCCTTTAATATTTGTAAATAAAAGTACAGTAGATTATCAAAATGCTAAAGTATTGTTAGATAATTTTTACTCTTCAAGAACTATAAATGTTAATGGTAATAACATAACACTTAATATTAAAGATATAGTGTATATTCCAGCAGAGAACACTCTTATAATTAAAGAGAACGATAGAGAGCTTATTATAAAATTTACAAAGAATAATAATGAAATTGAGTATGAGGACATATTATATAAATACTACACAAATTTTGAAAGAGATGGGGAAATAAATTTCTTTAATAGAACTTACGAAGTTGAGGATGTTTTATCAAAATATATAATACTAAAAGAAAAAAATAGTGAAAAAGAAATAACTACAAATGGAAGTTTTGAGTATAACGGATATAAAATCATTTTAAAAATGGTATCTCTTAACTACAATACATTATACATTAATATATATAAAAATGGAACTTTATTAGAATCACCTAAGTTAGTTAAAGGAGAATGGTATTACTTAAAAAATGGAAATTTAGAAATCTTATATAAGAACTATTCAAATAAAAAATATGTGTTTGATGTAGTGGATATAATAAAAATTGAAAAAGATAAGGATTTTCCTTTAAATAATAGTTTTGTCGTAGAAGATATAGATTCTAACAAATTAGTTCTTAAATATAAATATCCAAATAATTTATCTAAAAATATATGTATATTTAATTATAGAATAATTCCAGTAAAGATTTATAAAAATTATGTTCTATTTAAAGTAATTAAAAGACACTGTAAAACTCTAAATATTAAAGATAAAGATATAGTTTATATTGGAGAAGGATTTTATACAATTAAAGTAAATGGTTCTACTCAATTATACTATAAAGGGCATAAAATTAAAAATAATGAAAAAGTTTATATTAATGCATTAAGTATGCTTGATACAAATAATATTTTGAATATAAACAAAGATATAATACTTGTTGGAGGTCCAAAGGTAAATAAATTTGTTAAATATCTTGAAAGTAAATCTTTGTTATTAGTAAATATATCTGATGATTATCCTGGAAATAATATTGGAATAATTCAAAAAATAAAAAATCCTTATAACAAAAATTATAATATCTATATTTTAGCAGGTTCAAATAGATACGGTACAAAAGCGGCAATATTAGCATTCTTAACAAAATATAATGATGAAAATATAATGAAAGTTAAATGGAATAATGGACATATAGATATTATTAGATAATATTATTTTTTTGGAGATTAGAAAATCTAATGTATAATAATTAAATTTAAGTTTAGTATTGTTGTGATATTTATGCATACAAGTAACAAAAATATATCTTATTTTTTAATTTTTGGTATTTTATTTATTTTATTATCATACTTTGTAATAATTTTGCAAATATACTACGGATTAACAAACACATTGAGTTTAATTTTTAATACATTTTTAATAATCTTTGGAATAATTTTTAATACTTTAATTATGAGTCTATTTAGGTTAAAAGAAAGAGTGTTAAATGATAAAAATTTATTGATAATATATTTAGTATTTATAATTGTTACTGCAAATATCTTTGATTGGATAATCCGACTAATAATGAATTATTTTAACATTATTCGCTGGATTGTTTGGAGGAATTTTAGTTTCTTTTATTTATTTGGTGATAGAATGAACACCTTACAGATGATTATTCTTATATTGATATATGCTCTATTACTTCCTTGGATAGTTAATTACATTATATTAAAAAATAGAAAAATAAATTTTATTCAATCACTTACATACTTGGATAAGATTTTAGGTAACAAAGAAAAATTGATACTAATAATTGTTGGAGGAATTTTAGTGGGAATTATTGTTTATGAATATATTTTAAATAAATTTATAGTTATTTTGATTGTTGGTGGTATTGTTATATTTATATCTGATTATATATTTAAAAAATATATTATAGATAAAAATCTCAGTTGGTGGAGGTAAATGGATGATTTTAATAAAATACTATCTAAGATTTTTTGGATTTCTGGAATAATTTTACTTATTTTAATATTTACTAAATTCATAAAAGAATTAAGATTATCCTATGTTATAGAAATTGGAAATTGGTAATGCAATAATATTATTTTATTTAAATTATTTACTACATAAAGGTATGCATAAAAAATGTATTATGTATTTGGAAGGAAATTAACATATATTATGTTTATTATCTCATATATTGGATTATTTTTCGGAAGTTTAGTAAAAACTTTTATATGTGCAAATTAAAAGTGGTTATATATGGAGATAAATAACTTTAGCATTTACCTATTTGTATTGATTGTAAGTTATATACTGTTAATTATCCCACTGAGAGTTCAGTTTAAGAAAAAAGTTGTTGTATTTTCTTTATCAGTTATTTTAAGTTTATTAATTAGTTTATTATTATCCATTTTTGTTAATAAGAATTTATTTTATACTTCCTTTATTATCTCATTTTTAGTTATTATGATTCTAACATTCCTATATTGGGAATTTATACTTATTAAAAAATATAAGAAAATATCTGAGACGGTTATCTTAAATTCAGACCAGTATTGGATATTTGTGTTAGCAACTGCTTTGATTTATATATTTTAATTCATTATTTACATATAGTTTAACTTAATCAAAAATTTTTTTAATGTATGGTTCAAATGGAACAATATCTTCTCTACTCCTTGGACTTATTGTGGCTACTTTTAATTTTCTCTCTTCTGGAATTAAATCAATAACTAATGTTCCCGGAGTGGCTGTTATAGACCATGATAATAAAATTAAACCAGTTGGATTGTTTATAATAGACTCTATTTCCACAACTTCGGGTTTTATATCTCCTGTTATGCTTCTTTTAACTACATCAATCCAAGATTCAGTAATTGCCTTAATTAAAACAGCCACGTATCCAATAACTCCAAACACTCTCATAATAAACCCCTAAAATTTTTAATTTAATAAACAAATTTAATAAACATACATAAAATTTATTAGGAATAATTATATATTTCTTTATGTTCATTATTGTTTATTGATGATTACAGAGGTGAAGATTATGAGTAATATGAACGAAGATTTAAGACAAAAAGCTATAGCTTTAGAAATGTATAATCAACAATTGCAAATGATTCAGAGTGAATTGGCATCAATAAGAACTTTAAAATTAGAAATAGAAAAGTCTATCAAAACTCTTGAAAATATAAATGTTGATTCTGAAACATTAATTCCTGTAGGTCCAGGTGTTTTTTTAAAAGCAAAAATAGTTGATGATAAAGCGTTGGTTGGAGTAAAGTCAGATATTTATATGGAGAAATCATTTAATGAGGTAGTTGAAGATTTAAAAAAGTCTATTGAAGATTTAAATAAAGCTGAAAAAGAGGGTATGAAAAAAGTTGAGGAATTGGCTAAAGTAATCTCAACACTAAGAAAAGAATTACAAGAATCTATTCAAAAATCTCAGGAAAAGAATACAGAAAACAATAAAACTTAAGAATACTCTTTTTAATTTAATTTTTTATTTTGATTGAATTAAATTAATAGTCTAACTATTTATTTATATATTCATATCAATAAATTCATCTTTCTAAAATAAAAAATAGAAATAGTGGGCCCAGCCGGATTCGAACCGGCGACCTTCGCCTTGTAAGGGCGACGTCATAGCCAGCTAGACCATGGGCCCTCAGCATCTATAAAAATCTAATTACTCATATATAAACTTTATGGTTATTGGTGAAATTATGGATTTGAATTTAAAAAATTTTTTGGAGGATAGAGAAGAGATAATTAAAGACTCTAAGAGAAAGGATGAACTATCTTTTAAAAAATTTAAAAAAATTGTAGAAAAAATCAAAGAAAAAGAAAATAAAGATAAAATTGTATGTGATTTTACAGAATATAATCCATTACATAGGGGGCATAAATATGCACTAAGTGTGGGAAAAAAGTATGGGATTTTTATTAGTGTTTTACCTGGACCCTTAGAAAGGAGTGGTAGGGGAGTTCCATATTTATTAAACAGATATATAAGGGCAGAGATGGCTATAAAGGCAGGGGCTGATATTGTTGTTGAAGGACCACCAATGGGAATTATGGGTTCAGGGCAGTATATGAGATGCTTAATAAAAATGTTCTACCACTTAGGGGCTGAAATTATACCAAGAGGTTACATTCCAGAGGAAACCATAGAGAGAGTTATTAGTTGCATAAATAAAGGGTATCATATAAAAGTTAAGCCCTATAAAATTATCTGTGTGGAGACTGGAGAAGTTTTAGGAGAAAAATTGAATATAGACAACTATGTAATTGCTTCAATGTCGCAGATGATTTATAAATTAAATAAGGAGGAAGATTTAAATTTTCATCCAAAATTTGTGTTTATTAAAAGATTGGAAGGAATTAGTGGAACTAAGATAAGGGAGGCTATATTTAAAAATAAATTTGATGATGTTAAGGATATGCTACCTTCTACAACCCTTGAGATATTAAAAGAACTATCAAATAGTGGAAAACTAAATAGCTTAATATTAAAAAGATTTGAAGATAGAATACTAAAAACTGTAAATGAATATGATATTTATAAGTATGTTCCTAACAATGTTGCTGAAATATTAGAAAAAAATAAACCATACAATAATATAGATGAGATAAAAAATACTTTACCCAATGGATTTTCAAAACATTTTAAAGAAAGAATTTTATCCAAGTTAGAGGCGAGAATTCCAAATGAAACTATTTCAAAATATATAAATAATTATCCTTCTAAGATAAGAATATTAGCAATTAAAGATAATGATGAAATAAAAGAATAAATATTCATATAAAGATAAAATGTGGAATCATGCAGAAACAGAGATTTTGCTTAGATACAAGTGCATTTACTGAACCCTCGGTTAGAAAAGCAATGAATGTTAAGACAATTACTGAATTAACAGATAAATTGATGGATTTAATAGCAAAGGCAAGGATAAAGTTAAATATCTCTTGTCATATACCATATCCAAGTGTATATAAGGAGTTAATTGGATTCCTGCAGAGTGAAAATTGCCCAAAAGATGTTATAATAAAGGTAGATACTTGGCTCGTTAAAAAAACTCCAAACAGATATGAGATAAAAATTCCTTCAGAGATATTTTATGAATATGTTAAGGATTTGAGAGAGAGGATTAATAAAGGAATGAGAATTGGAGAAGAGCATATAATAAAATCTTCTGATATGGTTTATGAACTATCAAAAAGACATCCAGAAATGAGAAAAGATGAAATTATAAATAAAGTTCTATCAAAAACAATAAATACATTTAGAAATAAATATCGAAGTGCTTTAAGAGTAGGAACCTTAGACAGTGCTCCAGATTTGGATGTCTTATTATTGGCTAAAGAGTTAGATGCCGCAGTTGTGGCTACTGATGGGGGAATTGAAAAATGGGCTCAAAGATTGGGATTAAGATTTGTAAATGCAGTTAATTTTCCGTTTATGCTTGAGGAATACTTAAGACACGCTGATAGACATAGAAAATTTTAATAAGTTGGAAATTAATTTAATTAATATTATTTTAATAATATTAATTAATATTAATTTATATTATTTATTATTTAAATAAAAATAATAAAAAACACGAATAATTAGGGATAGTTATGACATTACTATTAATTAGAGGAGATAGTTATGAAAAATTAAAGAATGCCTTAGCAGATGTAGATAGACACGCAGAATTAACAATTATAGGAAAACCTAAAATTATAGTTCCAGAGGCGGCAGATGAAATATTAGGGTATATACTTGGAGAAGTAAAAAAACCATGTAAAACAGCATGCGTTGCAAAGATTGCTGAAAAGGCTCCAAAAGCAATAGATAGAATTAGAAAAATTCATCCTCCTGCTCATATAGTAGTTATTAGCGAAAGATATGGTGATATTTATTATAAGTTGTTGGATGACTTTCCCAAATTACCAATATTAAAAGGTTATTACAAATCAAAAAAAAGAAAAAATAAATATAAATAAATATAATAATATATATTTTTGCATCTAATAAGGTGATTTTATGAATCAAAATGGGTATCCAACATTAGTTGAGATAAAAAATAATAAAGAAAAGATGATAGAAAAAGGAGAAGAAATGCTTAAAGAATTAACTAATATTAGAATACTGTTAGAAAAATTGAGGAAAGATGAAGAAGAGAATTTAGACGAAATTACTGAACTTGAAGAAAAAGAAAATTATTTAGCTACTGAAATTTTAAAATTGGACTTGGGTATAAAAATATTAGAAGTAATAGAATTTATTATAGAGAACAATATATTTAGAGACTATTGGAAAATAATAGAAGAAAAAATACCATATGATGAGTTATTAGAAATTGTTGCTGAAAAGGGGTTAAATGTAAAAAAGGTTTGTATGGAGTTGTATAATATTGCAAACATAGATGACAAAGATATTTTAAATAAAATTCAAAATTTACCAGATGATGAGTGCCAAAAAGTTTCTGAAAATACATATATGCAGATTAACAAATATTTGGATAAAATAATCTCAAGAATTAAAAAATTAAAAGAACTTACAAACAATAGCACATAATTTTTAATAATAATTCTTTTAATTTAGTAATTGCTTATTGCTTATAATTAATTATAGTTATTTTTATTTTTTGAAGAATTTTTATTTAGTGTGTTATCTTTAATGAATAAAATAATAAATAATTATGAAATTTGAGGTGAGTAAATGAAAAGTGTAGAGCCAGTTAATTTTAGAGAGTTGGATAAGAAGATAAAAAAGTTTTGGAAAGAGAATGATATATATCAAAAAGTAAAGAAAAAGAATGAAGAAAATAAAGAATTTTATTTTGTTGATGGACCTCCTTACTGTTCTGGGGCAATACATCTTGGAACTGCATGGAATAAAATAATTAAAGATACTTATTTAAGATTTAAGAGAATGCAAGGATATAATGTTTTAGATAAAGCTGGATGGGATATGCATGGCTTACCGATAGAGGTTAAAGTTGAAAATGAGTTTGGAATAAAAAACAAGAAAGAGATTGAAACAAAAATTGGTATAGAACAATTTATTGAAAAATGTAAAGAATTTGCTTTAAAACACAAAGAAATTATGGAAAATCAGTTTAAAAACTTAGGAGTTTGGTTAGATTGGGAAAATGCGTATATGCCAATAACTAAGGAGTATATGGAAATAGGTTGGTGGACATTAAAAGTTGCTCATGAAAAAGGATTATTAACAAGAGATTTGAGGGTTGTTTATTGGTGTCCAAGATGTGAAACTGCCTTAGCAGAGCACGAAGTTAGAGGAGAGTATAAAGAAGTTTCCGACCCATCAGTTTATGTGAAGTTTAAATTAAAAGATGAGGAAAATACTTATGTTGTAATTTGGACAACAACACCATGGACTTTAATAGCTAACTTAGCTGTTGCAGTACATCCAAACTATGATTACGCTTATGTAGAAGTTGAACTTGATGACAAAAAAGAAGTTTGGATTATTGCTGAAAAGTTAGTTGAGGAAGTTATAAACAAAGCTAAGAAAGCTAATAACATCAAAAACTACAAAATAATCAAAAAAGTTAAAGGAAAAGAATTAGAAGGAATAAAATATATTCATCCATTATTAGATGAGAATGAGAGGCAGAAAGAATTTGCTAAATTAGAAAATGCTCATACTATAATATTAGGGGAGCATGTAACCTTAGAGGGAGGAACTGGTTTAGTTCATACTGCCCCTGGACATGGGGAAGAGGACTTTGAAGTTGGTAAAAAATACAATCTGCCAATATATTCACCAATAGATGATGAAGGTAAATACATCGAAGGAAAATGGAAAGGAGTTTTTGTTAAAGATGCAGATAATAAAATAATAGAAACTCTAAAAGATAAAGGATTGTTAGTTTATGCTGGAAAAATAAAACACAGTTATCCACACTGTTGGAGATGTAAAACACCTCTCTTGTTTAGAGCTACTGAGCAGTGGTTCTTAGAAATATCAAAAATTAAAGATAATATTATAGAGCATGCAAAAACAGTTAGTTGGATACCTCACTGGGTTGAGACAAGATATATAAATGGAGTTAAGTTTGTTGGAGACTGGAATATAAGTAGGCAAAGGTATTGGGGAATTCCATTACCAGTATGGGTTTGTGAGAAATGTAGAAAATATATAGTTGTGGGAAGTGTTGAAGAATTAGAGGAAAGAATGATAAATAAAGATAAAGTTGGAGAGATTAAAGATTTGCATAAACCAACAGTTGATAAAATAAAATTGAGATGTGAATGTGGAGGAATAATGGAGAGAGTTCCAGATGTCTTAGACGTTTGGTTTGATTCTGGTTTAGCACCTTATGCTTCAATTGGTTCAAAAACATTAAAAAAAGCTGACTTTATAACAGAAGGGCATGACCAAGTTACTAAGTGGTTTTATTCACAACATGCACTTTCAGCTATTGTATTCAATGACATCCCATACAAAAAATGTTTAATGCACGGCTTTACTTTGGATGAGCATGGAGACAAGATGAGTAAGAGTTTGGGTAATATAGTTAATCCAGATGATGTCGTTGAAAAATATGGAGCTGATTTATTAAGATTCTATCTTTTAAGTGCAAACAAAGTTTGGGAGGATTTAAGGTTTGTATGGAGTGAAATGGATGATGTTTTAAGCTTATTCAACACTCTATGGAATGCTTACATGTTCGCTGTAAATTACATGGTGTTAGATAACTTTAAACCAGATGAAAAATACTTTGAATATCTAAAAGATGAAGATAGATGGATTTTAAGTAGAGTAAATACTGTTGCCAAAATAGCAATTGAAAACCTTGATATTCCATATTTTCACACATACACATGGACATTAAAAGATTTCATATTAAATGACTTAAGTAGATGGTATATTAGATTGATTAGAGACAGAACCTGGAAAGAAAAAGATGATACTGACAAATTAGCGGCATATCAAACACTCTACTATGTTTTATTAAAGTTAGCTACAATAATGGCTCCAGTAGCTCCACACACTGCTGAGGCAATATATCAAAACTTAAAGACAGAAGATATGGAAGAAAGTATATTTATGAATAAAATAGAAGTTGATGAAGAGTTTATTGATGAAGAGTTAGAGAGAGATATGGCAATAGTTAGAGATATAGTTGATGCAATCTACAGAGGAAGAGATAAAATAAAATACACCTTAAGATATCCATTAAAAGAAATAACTATTGCTGGTGGGGAAGAGGTTAAAAAAGCTGTAGAGAGATTTGAATACATAATAAAAGAGCAGGGTAATGTCAAAAATATTAAATTTGGAGAAGTTGAAGGTAGCAAATACATAATAAAACCAAACTACAGGGAGTTAGGTAAGAGATATAGAAGTGAAGTTCCAAAGGTTGTTGAAGCATTGAATAAAGCAGATGCTAAGGAGTTAATGGAAAAATTGAAAGAAGGAGCTGTAATATTGGATGGATATGAGATTAAACCAGAATATGTTGAAATTAGATTAGAGATTCCAGAGCATATATCTGGAGTAGAATTTTCAAAGGGAACTGTCTTTATAAACACTGAAATTACTGATGATTTAATAAAAGAAGGACTTATGAGAGAAGTTATAAGAAGAATTCAAGCAATGAGAAAAGACATGGATTTAGATATTGAAGAAAAAATTAAGGTTAAAGTTGAAGGAGTAGATATAGATGAGTTTAAGGAAATTATAGAAAGAGAAGTAAGGGGAATATTTGTAGATGATATAAAAGAGGACTATACAAAAGATTGGGAAATAAAAACTCCAAATGGGGAAATATATAGAGTTAAAATAACTATCGAAAGAATAAATAAGGAATAAATTTAATTTTTTATTAGTTTTTTAATTAATTTCTATTTTATTTTTGCTTTATTTTTTGTTTCAAACACTTTTATAATTAAATTTAATAATTTATGGTGACTTAATTATGAAATTGGGTAAATTTGAGATAAACAATATTTATTTAGGAGATAGTTTAGTTTTAATGAAAGACATTCCAGATGATAGTATTGATCTAATTGTTACAGACCCTCCATATGGAATTAACTTTAAAGGTAAAAAGAATAACTACAATAGAAAATATGAGAATGTTTTAGAAGGTTACAATGAGATTCCCAAAGAAAAATATTATGAATTTTCTTATAATTGGATGAAAGAGGCATATAGAATATTAAAACCAACTGGGAGTATGTATGTATTTTCTGGTTGGACAAATTTAAAGGATGTTCTCAATGCATTGGATGATGTAGGATTTATAACAATAAACCACATTATTTGGAAATATCAATTTGGAGTTTTTACAAAAAGGAAATTTGTTACATCCCACTACCACATTTTATTTGTTGTTAAAGATGAAAAAAGATACAAATTTAATAAAATAGAACATTATCCAGAAGATGTTTGGATAATAAATAGGGAGTATTGGAGAGGTAAAGTTAAAACTCCAACAAAATTGCCAACTGAATTAGTTAAAAAAATTATTCTATATGGAAGTGATGAAGGAGATATAGTTTTTGATCCCTTCCTTGGATCTGGACAGGTTTGTGTTGTTGCAAAAATGCTAAATAGACATTATTTAGGTTTTGAAATAGTTAAGGAATATTATGAATTTGCAAAAAAAAGATTAGAAGAAATTGAAAGGCAAAAAGAGAATGGATTAA
The DNA here is from genome assembly GCA_902827205.1 of Methanocaldococcus lauensis. GTDB lineage: Archaea > AGJL01 > Methanococci > Methanococcales > Methanocaldococcaceae > Methanocaldococcus > Methanocaldococcus lauensis. The sequence continues at coordinate 1,275,182 of LR792634.1, forward strand.
TAAGGTGGATTAATAATAATTAAAATTGAGTGAGATTATGATTTTAAAAGAGGGAGAGGTTATTTTTGAAGTTCCAGATAAATTAACAATTACAAAAAAGGATGAGGTTTTTTACAACCCAAGAATGAAAACTTGTAGAGATTTGAGTATAGTTATAGTTCAAGCATTTTTAAATTTATATCATAAAGTTGATAAATGCTATATATGTGACGCTTTGACAGGTAGTGGGATTAGAGGTCTTAGATATGCAAAAGAAATAGAATTTCGTGGAGACTTACAAGTTTTCTTAAATGACATAAATCCAAAGGCTTATGAAAAAATAATAAATAATGCTAAAATGAATAAAATTGAGAATATAAAAGTTTTTAATGAAGATGCAAGCACATTTTTATCAAAACATTTTAGATTTTTCAATATTATAGATTTAGATCCATTTGGCTCTCCATCTCCTTATATTGACCAAGCTATTAGGGCATTAGTAACAAGAAATGGGTTGTTATGTATAACTGCAACAGATACAGCCGCTTTATGTGGAAGAGCTAAGAAATCTTGCCTAAGGAAATATTTAGCATATCCGTTATTTGGTAAAGACTGTCATGAATTTGCTTTGAGAGTTTTGGTAGGTTATGTTATGAGAATGGCTACAAAATATGAAATTTCTCTAAAACCAATATTTTGCCACGCAACTGACCATTATGTTAGAGTTTATTTAGTTACTGATAGAGGAGCTAAGAGATCTGATAAAATATTTGAAATGCTTGGCTATGTTAAAGATATTAATGGAATTAAAATAATTAAAAAATTTGAAGAAGGTTATGAAAAAGGATTCTCAGGGCCTTTATACATAGGTAATTTATACGATAAAACTCTCGTTGATGAAGCTTTAAAAATATCTGAGGAAAGAAAATTAAATGAGAGAGTTTTAAAGATTTTAAATGCCATTAGTGAGGAAGCGGAAATAAATCAAGTTGGTTGTTACGACACTCACCAATTAGGAAAGATTTTAAAAATATCAGTCCCACCAATAAAAAATATTATAAATAAATTAAAAGAGCTTGGTTTTAAAGCCACAGTAACTCACTACAATCCAAAAGGAATAAAAACTAATGCTACATTAAAAGATGTTATTGATGTAATGTATAGATGTAGTAAAGTAAGGTGATATTATGCATTTTAATAAATTTATTAATAAATTTATAATTTTTATTTTTTTAATTCCTATAATATTGATAGGATTGTGTGGATGCTTTGAAATTGTCCCTAAAGAATTTTATGATGATTTTTCTTCATACTACGATGGAGAAAAAGCTCCATTTGGTGAATGGAAAGTTAAGGAAGGAGGATTTAAAATTGTTAGTATTTTAAGCGAAGATAAAAAAACAATAAATAATGTTGCAGTTCCAATAGACAATGGAATAATATATATTGATAAAAATTATACTGACTTTAAATTTTATGTTGATATAAAAAGACTTAAAGATAGCGACACTCCAAAAATATACTTTAGATTAATGAACAATGCAAACGCTGGATATTACATAGAAATAGAGGGCTATGATATTGGATATAAACTTTACAAGTTTAATGGATCTAAAGCTGAATTATTAGATGAATCTTATTATGCAGCTCCGGCAGGAACTGATTTTTATAAGTATGAAGTTATAGCAATAGGGAACAAGATAATCTTTCTTGCAGGGGGACAGAAATATATAGAGTATGTTGATAATGATTCACCAATACTCAAAGGAGGAATAGGTATTGGTGGAGGAGAAGCTTATTATGACAATGTCAGAGTTGTGCCAATAAATCAATATTAAAATTTAAATTAATTAATTAACGAAAACTATATATATAGGTTATTATTATCTATTTTTTGCTCTTGTAGGGCGGTGGCTCAGCCTGGTTAGAGTGCTCGGCTGATAACCGAGTGGTCCGGGGTTCAAATCCCCGCCGCCCTACCATTTTTTATTTTTAAATAATATATTTATTAATTTAAATATATAAATTAATTTTGTTATAAAAAATTATCTTCTAAACTGACTCATAAATTTAGGAATGTATTTTATAGCCATATTTAAACTCATAATTTCATAGTCATCTTTTAAATACCCTTTTTCCTTCAAAACTCTTCCAACCCAATCTGAAAATCTTTTATCTTGTATAACTACAACTCCATAATCGTTTTCTGTTCTTATTAACCTTCCAATCATTTGAATTAAGGTTCTTGCCATTCTATCAAAAGATGTCATTAAAAAAGCTCTCCAATGAGCATTTTTAATATTTCTCTTTTTGAATTTTTCTTCTAATATTTTTTGTTCTCTTAATATTAAAGGAGTAGGGACTGGAAAAGGTAGTGTGTCAATAACTACTCCAACTAACGCCTCGCCGGGAATATCTACCCCTTCGGCAAATCTTCCTGTTGCTAATAAAATTCCTCCAACTCTCTCAAATCTTTCTTTTAATTCCTTAGCCTCTTTTCCATCCATTCCTTGCTCATATACATGAATGTTTTTATTTTTAATATTAGTTTTGTCAATTTCTCTTTTTAGATATTTATAGAAGTTATCTAAATCTTCATAGCTTTTAAATAAAACTAAGGAGTTTCCATTTATTGCCTCCAATATTTTTAATAAGTTTTTATTAGCCTTTTCTCTATCTCTTTTTTCATACTTCATATCAACTCCATCTTTTAAACCTATAATTATCTTTCTATCTTTTGGAAATGGGCTCTCTAAAACTAAAAAATCTGGATTATCCACTCCTGTTTTTATAGCGTGCATTTCTAAGTTTCCTATGGTGGCGGAACAATGAATAACTACTGCATTATTATAAAGTTCTTTTAAATGAGAACTAACAAAAACTGGCTCACATAGTAAGGAATTTTCACTTCTATAGATTACATAATTATCATTAATATATTTTAAATTTTTGATATTTTCAATAAATTCAAGAATGTGCATATCAGACAATTTCCTCTTATGAATAAAATCGAGTTCTATAGAAATTAAAGCTCTATTATCAATATTAAATTTAAGTTCATTTTTATCAATCTCTTCATTTTCATTAAATTTTAAAATTTTATTTTTTATATTGTTTATTTGATAGTATCCATCTAATATAGATCCTAATATAGCCAATTCTGTCTTATATCTCCAAGAGTGTAATTCTCCATCAAAAATAATCGTTTCTTTGCAGATATCTAAATCTACATTTTTATTAACTAAATAATTCTCAATAATTTCCCAGAAGTTTTCATCCTCAACATTTAATCTCTTTTTTAAAATATTTGGAGCGTAATAAATAGCCATATATTTCAATCTATTAATAGCCATATCTGGATTAATAACTATTGTAGAAGCATTTCTTACACTGTTCTCTAATTTGTGTGCCTCATCACAGATAATTATATCTATATCTCTTTTACTTTCAATATCTTCCTTTGCATAGTAAAACATACTATTATTTACTACAACAATATCAGCCAAAATACTATCAATTTTTGCCTTTTGATACTCACAAACACAATAAGGACAGTGGTAAATTGTCTTATTTCCTAAATTTATTGCCTGTTTTTTAGTTCCACAGTAGCATATAGGTCTTTTATTTGGTCTATAAGGACATTTTTTGTTTAGTTGGCAGTATAACCTATTTGCTTTTCCACCCTTTGATTTACATATATAGTTACCTTTTCCCATCAGATAGGCAACCTTTAAATTATGCTTTATAGAACTTAAATCCTCGTAAATTCTAACCTGTTGGTCAATAGTTTCAGTTAAAATAACAACTTTTTTTCCCTTTTCAGCAAAATAAATGGCAGGAATTAAATAACCCAAAGTTTTACCTACACCAGTTGGAGCCTCAATTATCAAATTTTTTTTATTTAAAATACTTTCATAAATTTTTAGCATCATTCTTTTTTGTGGCTCTCTAATCTTAGGATAAGGAAATTTCTCCATAATATATTTTTCAAAATCCATAAAAATCCCAATTCTGTAAATTTTTTAAAAATATTATCTATAACTGTGTAAATTCCAGTTAATGGATATTCTATAAATTTATTTTTCAAAACTTATATCCAATAGCTCTTTTATAGCATGCCATTCAATTAAAGATGTTGGTTTAATAATATCATTAATAACATCATAAAATAAATATTTTCAAAGTAGCATATAACTCATCTTCAATTTCCTCATTTTCTATTATAATATTATCTTTGAATTTTAATAAGATTTTTAAGATTTCATCTTTTTTATTTAAATTTTCTCTTATAGTATTTTTTAATTTACCCTTCTTAATATTAATCCATTGGTTTATGATTTCTTTAACAGGTTTCTTTTTATTAATCAGTGTAGAGATTTCATAAGGTAGAGAGATATATTTTAGGCAATAATCAATTTCTTCTTTGTTAAATCCTTCTTCTCTTAAAATGCTTTTAACAACATCTCTACTTAACCAATCAATTAAATAGTATTCTGAAGTATTTTCCAATGTAGAGTTTCTATAAATTTCCTCAATAAACAAAGTATCGGATGTTAGACAAATAACATGGCATAGATGTTCCATTTTTGTTAAGGAAACAAATAGATTAAATAACTCATTTAGAAGGGTTTTATTTCCATTGAAGTATATGTTTTTCAATTTTTGAAGTTCATCTATAACTAAAACTGGCATTTTACCTTCTTTAACAACATCTTTAATACTTTCTTTTATTTTAGCAAACACATCATTTAATATTATATTGTTGAAATCGAAATTCTTTTCAATCCCAAATTTGCATACGCCTAAATTAAATTCTAACTTATTAGGAAGGTATTTTTTATTTCCCTTTTCAAAAAATATACTTAAAAATTCATCTTTTGTAGGAGTAGCGTATTTTCTTAAGTTATAATAAAAAATACAATATCACTGTTTTCTAATTCTTTAATTACTCTCCTCATAACTGTTGATTTACCAGAAGATTTTGGTCCATAAACGAACAATATAGAGTTTGGCTCTAACAAACAATAATTTTTTAAAAAATTTACTTCTCTTTCTCTATCGTAGAATTTCATTATTTCACCCTAATAATTATGGAGTATCCCGAACCATAGGACTTCGTCCTATTGGTATGAACCTTTTAGAAAAAGGTTCATCAAAAAATTTTGGGGTATACCAATAGGGGTTACGCCCCTATGGTTCGGGATACCAAAAATTTACACCTCTGCTAAAAGCAGAGGTGTTAGGGAGTATAGCAATAGAGGGCTTCCCTCTATGCGGTGTATACCAATAGGGGGCTTTGCCCCATATGGTTAGTAGAATCTCATAAATTTCAAAGTTTTAGATTATTCAATAGTTCTTTAATGGAATACCATTTGGTTAAAGATGTTGGTTTAATAATGCCATTAATAACATCATAGAATAAGATTTCATTTTTAATAAGGAATTTTAAATAAGGCATTTCAGTTTTTTTAACATCTTTTTTATAGTTAATGGATATACTGTCTTTAAATTTTGATAATACCTTATAAATCATTTCTTCATCTAATTCAGTGTTATCTATTAAGTATTTTATCTTATCCGCCTCTATGTTAATCCATTGTTTTATTGTTTCTTCAACAGTTAAGCCTAATTTTTTATTCTCAATTAACTCAGTTATTTCATAAGGTAGAGATATATATTTAGATGCATATTTTATTTCTTCTTCACTAAAACCTTCTTCTTTTAGAATATTTTTAATATCTTCTTTATTCAACCAATCAATTAAATAATACTTAGATGTCTTTTCTAAAGTAGAATTATTATAGATTTCTTCGATAAATAAGGTATCAGAAGTTAGGCAAATAACGTGGCAGAGATGTCTAACTTTTGTTAAATGGACAAATAGATTAAATAACTCATTTAATAATGATTTTCCCTCTTCACTCCCATGATTGAAGTATATATTTTTTAATTTTTGTAGTTCGTCAATGATTAAAACTGGCTTTTTTCCTTCTTTAACAACATCTTTAATACTTTCTTTTATTTTGGTAAAAACATCATTTAACATTATATTCTTGAAATCGAACTGTTCTTCAACCCCAAATTTGAAAATTTTTAAATCAATTTCTAGTTTATTTAGTAAGTATTTTTTAGCTCCTTTCTCAAAAAAGATTTCTAAAAATTCCTCTTTTGTGGGTGTTGCATATTCCCTTAAATCGTAATAAAAAAATATAACATCATCTCTTTTATTTAGTTCTTCTATAACTTTAAGCACTACAGATGTCTTTCCAGAAGATTTTGGTCCATAAACGAACAATATAGAGTTTGGTTCTAATAAACAATAATTTTTTAAAAAATTTACTTCTCTTTCTCTATCGTAGAATTTCATTATTTCCACCCGAATATTTATTAAAAAAATAAAAATACAAGCTTATGGAGGCGTATCCCAACCATAGGGGGCTCTGCCCCCTATTGGTATACGCCGCATAGAGGGAGACCCTCTATTGCTATACTCCCGATGTATTGCTTCCTAAAGGAAGCAATGCCTCTTTTTATTAAACTAATACAATCTTATGGGGAGTATACCAATAGAGGGGGTTTCACCCCCTCTATGGTTATTTATTCTATATTTAACTTAAACAACTCTACAGCATTTTTATGGGATACTTTATTGATAATCTCTTTTTCAATACCATTAATCTTCATTTTTAAAACAGTTCTTGGAACTGCTAAGACATCAGATGCATTTGAAGAGCAATCACTATTTAACAATATCTTGTTTGCAAAATCTTTATATTCTTTAACTATTTCAACAGCCTCTAATGGAGTTAATTTTCCTGGTTGGATGGTTAATCCTACATAGTAGTCATTGTCTAAAACCCATTTTGTTGTTTCTTTATTGCAATGTTCTATAACTATATTTTTATTTTTTAGATTTAGAGTATCTATTTCCTCCAGTATTATTTTAGTTACTTCCTCTTTATTTCTTCTTGGAGTATGAACAACTGCAGGTATATTTAATTCTTCAGATAATTTTAACTGTTTTATAAAAACTTCTTTCTCCTCTTTAGTATTTTTTTCTAAACCAATTTCTCCAATTCCTACAACTTTATCATATTTTACATATTCATTTTTTATTTTATTTAATGCTTCATCAATCTCTGGAGGAATAGCCCTTGGATGAACCCCAACACAAATAAATAAATTTAATCCTACCTTTTTAGCCCTCTCCAACTCATTGATTAATATTTTTTCAACATGAGCCTCCCAAACTTTAACATTTTTCATTTCAAATGGATCATGTGCCAATGTTATAACTGCATCTAAGCATATAGCCATTAACTCTAAATCTTCCAATCCTCTTGTATCTGAATGAATGTGAGTGTCTATCATATTCTCACCTATTTTTTTAAATACATTTTATTCCTCTGAAAGTGGAACTCCTACGGGCATTAATAGTAATGGATATTCATCAATGCCCAATATATTTTTTATTTCATTGTCATAAAATGCTCCTACTGACACAGTTCCCAATCCTAATGATGTAGCCATTAAATAAATATTCTGAGCTACATGCCCCACTTCCATATGAACATATCTAAATCCTCTATCTCCATAAACTCTTGTAGTTCTCTCAAAATCAGCGGCTATTATTATAACAATTGGAGCTACGGCAATAAACATCTGTTTTAATGACGCCAACGCTAATTTTTGCCCTACTTCTTCATATAAAATTCTAACTATTGAATGTTTCTCAGGAATGTATTTATAAACCCCTTCCTCTAAACCAATAACATCCCTAACATTTACATAAATTTCTAATGGATATGTAGCTCCAGCAGATGGGACTGTTTTAAATCCTCTACTGTCAGTTATTCCATATGCGGCAAATAACAAATGGGATAGTTCCTTTAAAGTTAATGGAGTAGAACTGTATTCTCTAATAGACCTTCTTTTTAATAAGACATCTTCTAACTTTATCTCTTCAATTTCTGGTAGTAATATTTCCATATCTATCACTCTCTGATTATTAAATAAACAAAATATTTATTCTTTAGTTTTTATAAATATTATGTGATTAATAATTTTTAATTTTTTTGGTTTAACAGAAGAAAAGAATTTTTAATGATATTTTTAGAGCAATAAAATTTTTAAATGAAATATTTATATATAAGATTAACAAAATTAAATTGAAGCATCTAATTTATTTATAAAAAGAAATGGAATTAATAAAAGGAAAATCTGGACTATTAGAGAAAATTATTATCAACCTATATGGGTTTATATCTGATTATGGAGAATCATTAGCAAAACCAATTTCTATATCGATAATTTTCATTTTTATTGTATGCCCAATATTATTGTCTAATATTAGTTTAGGGTCAGTAATTAGTAATTGTATAAAATTCATAATTAAGCCAAATTATTATATTCACCTTTCATTAGAGCCTTTTAAAAACTCAATATTATACTATGACACATTACATGAACAAACATTAAGAGCATTTTTCCAGTTAGGAATTAATTATGATGCTATAAATCAAACATCTGATAAAATACTAAAACAACAATTAAAAACATTATACTCTTGGGAGCCTGTTATAAGAATCATCTCATTGATTTTGTTAGGTAGTTTATTTATAGCAATTAAAAGAAAATTAGAATGAAAATAATAAATAATTTAATATAACACTATTTTAATATTGAATAATTTTTTGGTGATAATATGACATGGAAAGTTTTTCTTTTAATTTTTATAATTTGTTTTGTAGCTTTTTGTGGATGCACATTTAACAAAAACAATAATGTAGAGGAAAATAGTGAATTCAAGGTGGTTCCTGCAAATGAGGAACTATTTAAAGAATTTGTTAAAAAATCAATAAATAATAATTATTATGGAGTTTATAATACACTCGGTGGTTTTAAAGTAGCGGCAACTAATGTAAAACAAGATGTAAATATAGAAGATATAAAATTTGGAGTTTCTCCAGATTCAAATATTGTAGAAAGATATTCAAAAACCAATGTGCAAGTAGAAGGAATTGATGAAGCAGATATAATAAAAACTGATGGAAATTATATTTATTTCACACCATTATGGAGTTATATTGTAAAATCTAATCTAAACTATCCCTATTCATACAGAGTAACATATATAATAAAGGCTCTTCCACCAGAATCAGCAAAAGTTATTAATAACATTTCAAAAGGTGGAAATCTATACCTATACAAAGATAATCTAATAATAATTAACTATAACAAAATATTAAACTACAATGTCTCAAATCCAAAAAATCCAGTATTAAAATGGGAAATGGATTTAAATGGCTCTTATGTGGATTCAAGGGTTTATAATGGAAAGTTGTATTTAATTGTATCAAAAAATGATTTAATCTGCCCAATCATTTGGAACGATGCAAAGATAAACTATATTAAATATTACATTCCAATAGTTCCAAACTCTATATTAAATAATTTTGATAAAACCTATATAATATCATCAATTGAAATAGATAGCGGGAAAATAAATAATGTAATCGCCACATCTGGAACTTATGATACAACAGTGTATATGTCTAAAAATAATATATACTTTGCATATCATCTAACACCAAACGAAAACAAACTATTCCTTGAATTTTTAAAAGAAAATTCTCATAAATACTTTCCAGAAAATATTGTCAATCTAATTGATAAAATTATAGAGGATAAACTCTTTGGCGATGAGGCAAAGTTTGTTGAAATTAGAACAATATTGAATGCATACTTCAAAACACTCCCAAGTGAAGAAAGATTAAACTTAATAAATAAAATAAACAAAGATTATGAAATATACCTTGAAAAACATTGGGAAGAATTGGAAAAAACTGGAATAATGAAAATAGATATAAATACATTCGAAGTTAAAAGTGGAAGCGTTCCCGGAAGATTAATAAATCAATTTGCAATGGATGAACATAATAATTATTTAAGGGTGGCTACAACAATAGGAAACTATTGGAGATTCAGAGATAAAATGACAAATAACATATATGTTCTCGATAAAAATCTAAATATAGTTGGAAAACTCACCAATCTTGAAAAAGGAGAGAGAATATATGCAGTTAGATTCTTAGGAGATAAGGCATTTATAATTACATACAAAGAGACAGATCCATTACTTGTGATAGATTTGAAAAATCCAAAATCTCCAAAACTACTTGGGGAATTGAAAATTCCTGGATATTCAACATACTTACATCCAATAGGGGATAATAAACTTATAGGCATAGGAAAGGATGATGATGGAAGAATAAAAATATCCTTATTTGATGTAAGCAATTACAGTAATCCAAAAGAGTTAGATAAATACAAACTTCCTGAATATTGGTCTCCAGCCCTTTACAATCATCATGCGTTTTTATGGGATGAAGATAAAAATATAATGGTAATTCCAGTAGAAACTCACGCTTATATATTCAAAATTGAAAATGATAGAATAACAATGGTAAAAGATGATAAACATAAATCAAATGTTTTAAGGTCTTTGTATATTAACAATTATATCTATACTTTCTCAAACAATGAAATGCATATAATTGATGAAAATAATTGGAGTGTAATTAAAAAAGTTGATTTTACATAAAAAATCAAAGAATAGAATGGCTGTTTATAATCAACTTCTGGAATATATTCATAAATTTCTCTTTTAACTACATTCTAAGGAATAATGTCATTAAATTTTCTCAATTTTTACAGCACATACTTTAAACTCTGGAATCTTACAGTTTGGATCAAGGGCTGGATTGGTTAATTTATTTACAGGAGTTTCTGCAAAATGGAATGGCATAAATACAACTCCCTTTTTAATATCTTCAGTTATTCTTGCTTTTACTATAACTTCACCTCTTCTTGATGACACCTTAACTAAATCATTATTTTTAATGCCTAATTTTTTAGCATCTTCTGAATTTATTTCAATAAATCCTTCATTTATCTCATTTGTTATATGCTCACATTTCCTTGTCATTGTTCCTGTATGGAAATGGAATATTATTCTTCCAGTTGTTAAAATAAATGGATATTCTTTATCTGGCAACTCTGCTGGTTCTTTGTATTCTACTGGGAATATATTTCCTAAACCATCTGGAGTTAAAAATTTTTCAGTATGTAATATTGGAGTTCCTTTATGATTATCATCTGGACATGGCCACTGTATTCCATCTACTCCCAATCTCTCATAAGTGATTCCTGCATATTGTGGAGTTACTTTTCTAATCTCCTCAAATACATCTCTTGGAGAATTGTAATTAAACAACTCTTTATATCCCATTTTTTCAGCAAGTTTTTTTATTATTATCCAATCCTCCAAAGCCTCCCCTGGTGGATTTACAGCCTTATTAATTTTTTGGACTCTTCTCTCTGTATTTGTGAATGTCCCATCTTTCTCCGCCCAGCATGCCGCTGGAAGAACTACATCAGCAAGTTGAGCAGTTTCAGTTAAGAATATATCCTGAACTATTAGGAAATCAAGAGATTTTAAAGCATTTTCTACATGATTTATATCTGGGTCAGAGACCATAGGATTTTCTCCCATTATATAAAGACAGTTTATTTCTTTTCCAGATTTTTCAATCATTTCTGTTAGGGTTAAACCAATTTCATTATTTAACTCAACTTCCCACAGATCTTCAAATTTTTCATAAGCAATATTTACTTTTTGATAACCTGGGAATACATCAGGTAAAGCCCCTAAATCGCAAGCTCCTTGAACATTGTTTTGCCCTCTTAGTGGATTAACTCCTGTTCCTCTCTTTCCTATATTCCCTGTTATCATTGCCAAGTTACATAATGCTTTAACAGCATCAACACCATGTGTAAATTGTGTAACTCCCATACAGTAAAGTATTGAAGATCTCTCAGCACTTCCATACATCTGCCCTGCTTTTATAATTAATTCAGGAGAAATATTACATATTTTTGAAACATACTCTGGGGTGTATTTTTCTACAACTTTTTTTAACTCCTCAAATCCTTTTGTTCTATTTTTTATAAATTCCTCATCTATTAACCCCTCTTTAATTATAACATTCATTAAGCCATTTATAAGTGCTACATTTGTTCCCGGATTTATTTGAAGGAACAAATCAGCATTTTTTGCAGTTATCGTTTTTCTTGGATCAACTACTATTATCTTAGCTCCTTTTTCTTTTGCTCTAACAACTTTTCTTGCAATTAATGGGTGTTGTTCAAAGGTGTTAGAACCAATTATTAATATACAGTTGGCATCTTCAATATCTTCAATTGAATTAGTCATGGCACCAGACCCAAAGGCTTCCCCCAAACCTTTAACAGTTGCTGAGTGTCAAAGCCTTGCACAGTGATCTATGTTGTTAGTTTTTAAAACAGTTCTTGCAAACTTTTGGAAAACATAGTTGTCTTCATTTGTGCATCTTGCAGATGCGATAAAACCAATCTCATCTGAAGAATATTCCTTTAACTTACTTGCAATGAAATCTAAAACTTCTTTCCAAGTAGCTTTAATAAATTCTCCATTCTTCTTAATTAATGGTTTTTTTAATCTATCTTTGCTATGTATAAATTCATAGCAGTAATTTCCTTTAATGCAGGTTTTCCCCTCATTTATAGGATGTCTTTTGAATGGATAAGTTCCTACAACTTTATTATTCTTAACAATTAAATCAATTCCACAACCTATTCCACAATATGGACAAATTGTATGAACAATATTTAATTCCACAACTATCACCAACTTTCTATTTTTGTAATTGGGAAGCCTTTGGGTCTTTTTTCGCCACCTGCTCCCAAAGAGGGTTCGCAGAGTGGCAGGTGCCTTAGTATTAAAAAAGAATATTTGTTTTTATATCAAAATAATATTCAGCCATGTTCTCCCATTTTATTAAGTTTTATTTTAATTTTTCTATTTAAAACAAATCCTTTAAAATCCTAAAACCTAAATCAAAACTTAAAGATTTAAAAATTTTCATAATCAAAGGAGTTTGTATGTCCATATCTCCATAATTATTGATGTAATCTATTAAATCACTTTTTGCTAATTTTTCTATAATTTTGTCTAATGTGTCATTTTCTAACTTTAAAAAAACATTTCTAAGAAGTAATCCTCTTTTTATTTCTTTTCCAAAACTTTCTTTCCACAGTTCGTCATAAAGCTCTAACCCCTCAATCTCTCCATTTAAATACTTAGTTATTACTTCTCCAGCAATTTTTCCTCCAATTGCTCCAAAACATAACCCTCCCCCACTCAAAGGTTTTATATGGCATGCGGCATCTCCAACTAACAAAACATTGTCATTAACTGTTTTATCTAAATAACCAATTGGTAAAGAACCAGTAGAAAATTCAGTTACTGTAGCTTTCTCCAACATCTCTCTTGCAACTTCATTTTCATTTATAAATTTTAAAAGTTTGTTGTAGCAGTTTCCTTTATCTACTAACCCAACTCTAACTCTATCATCTCCCATAGGTATTATCCAGGCAAAAAAATTTTTTGAATACTTTTTATCCAAAAAAACATAGACAAAATCATCATCACAATTAGCATTAACCATCTCAAACTGACAACTTGACAAAATCTCCCTTTTTTTATTATTAACCAAACCTAACTTTTTTCCTGTTATACTTTTAGAGCCATCAGATCCAACTATAACTTTTGGATACAATTTAATTTCCTCTCCTAAGTGATTTATTTTGACATAATAACTATTTTTACACTTTTCAATCTCACCATAAGCTTTTAATAAAAAATCACATTTTTTTGACGCTCTTATAGCAATATCTTTGTCCATAACTTTTCTCTCAAAAACATAGGCTCTAATCTCTTCATTTCCTATTTTTATCATATTATTTTTTGAATAAACACAAGCCCCTCTTACTTTATTAACGCAACCTTTTGGATTTCCCAATTCCTTAACTCCTCTTTTGCTTATCAAACCTGCACACTGCAGAGGAACTCCTATACTTTGATGCTCCTCAACAATAAGAACTTTATAGTTTTTTATGTTTTCTCCTGTTATACAGCCAATTGGACCTCCACCAATAACAACAACATCGTAATCTTCTTTATACAAATTTATCACCAGCATAGAAAGATTTATATTATAGTTAAATTTAGTTCTAATAGTAAAATCCAAGATTACCTAAAATTATTTAAATGGTGAAATTATGGATATTGCTCTATTTCTTGGATATATGTCAGTTCTTTTTGCTGGGGGTTCTATAATAGCAAAAATTGCTAAAAAGATAGGAATTCCAGATATTCCTCTATTGTTAATATTTGGACTTATTTTATCAGCTTTAAATGTTATTCCAAAGAATATTGTTGCAAGTTCTTTTGACTTTATAGGAAACTTTGGGTTAATAATTTTATTGTTTATAGGTTCTTTTGAAATGGAATGGAATGTTATGAAGAAAGTATTAGATGTTATTTTAAAACTTGATATATTAGCGTTATTAATTGTCTGGATTTTATCTGGAATAGTATTTAACTTTGTCTTCCATCTTCCAATTTTATCATTAATTGGTTTGTTGTTTGGTGCTATAGTCTCTGCCACTGACCCAGCCACTCTAATACCAATATTCTCCAAGATGGATATAAATCCAGAAGTAGCAATAACATTGGAAGCAGAGAGTGTCTTTAACGACCCATTAGGAATTGTTGTAACGTTAATATGTCTATCAGCTCTTGGTTTAGCTAAATCTGAGAATCCAATTCTTGAATTTATCTCATTGGCTGTTGGAGGAATTATATTGGGACTAATTGCTGGTAAGTTTTATGAATGTATTATATCAAAAATTAAGTTTGAAGATTATATTGCTCCATTTACATTGGGTTTGGCAATAGCATTTTGGTATTTTGCTGAGGGAATATTTCCATCAATAACTGGCTATGAAATTAGTGGATTTATGGCTGTGGCTATAATGGGACTTTATATTGGAAATGTTATAGCAACTAAAAAAGAACATAAAGAAGATATGAAAAGAGTCTCAATATTTTTGGATGAGTTATCAATATTCATTAGAATACTAATCTTTATATTATTAGGAGCAAGTATCTCAATGCCTTTATTAGAAAAATACGCTGTTCCAGCACTTATATGTGCGTTAGGTTCAATACTCTTAGCAAGACCAATTGGGGTTTTAATAGCTACAGCTATTCCACCAATTAGACCACTTGCTGAAAGAATCTACATAGCCTTAGAGGGACCAAGGGGGGTTGTTCCAGCAACATTATCAGCGATGGTTTATACTGAAATTATGAAGCATCCCAATATAGTTCCAAAGAGCGTGGCAAGTTTGATGCCCCCTACAGAATTGGCTGGAACTATATTGGTGGCAACTTTTATGACGATAATAGTTAGCGTTATATTGGAAGCTTCTTGGGCAAAACCTTTGGCAGATATATTACTTAAAAATAAATCATCTGGAAATAAATATTAATTTATATTTTTAATTCATTATAAACTTAATTTTTTATAAACCAAAATTAAAATACCTGTGAAATTATGATCTACATCATTGGAATAGGGCCAGGAGATAGAGAGTTTTTAACTCTAAAGGCATTAAAAATTGTTGAAAATGCTGATTTGGTTATAGGAAGTAAAAGAGCCTTAGAGTTGTTCAATATAGATAAGAATAAAAAGATAACTCTATCAAAAAATTTAATTGAGGAATTAAAAAATATCTTAAAAGATGAAAATGTAAAAAACAAAAAAATTGCTATACTATCTACAGGAGATCCAGGCTTTAGTGGATTGCTAAAAACATTATTGAAAATTGGAGTTAGTGAAAAAGACATTGAAGTAATTCCGGGAATTTCATCAATACAAATAGCAGCTGCAAGGTTAAAAATATCATGGGAAGATTACCATATAATAACTCTTCACGGAAAAGAAGAAAACTTAAAGAACCTATTAAATTTGTTAAAAAAGAAAGAAAAAGTTATTTTTCTACCAAATAATTTAAAAAAAGATGTAGAATATTTAATAGAAAATGGAATAGACCCAAATACTAAAATTTGGATTCTTGAAAATATAACATATCCTAATGAGAAAATTAGTTTAAAGTCATTAAAAGATATTACCAAAGAGGATTTTTCTTATTTAACAGTTTGTATATATAGGGGAGAAGATGGTTAGAGAGTTATTATTAATAGGAATTGGTGGATTTTTTGGAGCGATATTTAGATTTTTAATTTCTGGGATTATCCCTACTAAATTTAATTTACCTACAGGAACATTGTTAGTTAATTTAGTAGGTAGTTTTATATTGGGTTTTTTAATGTATAGTTCTTTACTCCTTCCTATTCCTAACGAATATAAATTGTTACTTGGAACAGGTTTTTGTGGAGCATTAACTACATTTTCAACATTTTCTTATGAGACTTTTAATTTAATCTCTGAAGGTTTATTTTTAAATGCTTTAATAAACATATCAGTCAATGTCTTAGGATGTCTAATTATGGTTTATTTTGGAAGAGTTGTAGCTTTAGCTATCTTTAAATAATTGTTTAAATAATTAAATATTCTTAACTTAAATTAGGTGATATTTGTGAGAATAAATGCAAAAATCTTAAGAATATTTCTAAAAGAAGGGGATAAATATGAAGGAAAAGTAATGTATAAATATATTGTTAGTATGCTAAAAAAAGAGGGTATTAGTGGAGCTACAGTATATAGAGGGATATACGGTTATGGTGTTAGAGGAATTAGTGACTTTGACATATTTAGATTATCAATAAATCTACCAGTAGTCATAGAATGTGTTGATATTGAAGAAAACATAAATAAAGTTTTACCTAAGCTATATGAAATCATAAAAGAAAATGGTTTAATAGTAATAACTGATGGATATGTTTATAAAGGTGAAAATTATGAGCAAAATGTTGGAGAAAATAAATAATTTATTTAAAGAAAAAGGTTGGATAAAAATTTTATTAATTGTATTAATGTTAATGTTTATTAGTTTTCAACTAAGGGCACAGCCAGCAGATATGAAATTTGCCCAAGATAACGAATTTTTAAAAAAGATGTTTTCTGATGAGCATGGAAGGATGTATCTTTTAGCGTTGGATCCTTACTACTATCTAAGACTAACTGAAAATCTCTATAATCATGGACACTGTGGCGAAACAATAAAAATAATAGATGGAAAACCTATGCCCTATGACTTATATCAATATGCTCCACCAGGGCATCCTATTTCCTGGGAACCTCCAGTAATTTGTTTAACTACGCTATTTATCTATTATATGTGGCATTCTATCGACGCAACAGTAACAATTATGAATGCCGCTTTCTGGGTTCCAGCTGTCTTAGGTATGTTGTTGGGTATTCCAATTTATTTCATAGTTAGGAGAGTTACAAACAGCAATATTGGAGGTATAGTAGGGGCTATTGCCTTAATATCCTCTCCTTCATTACTATACAAAACTTGTGCTGGCTTTGCAGACACTCCAATATTTGAAGTACTTCCAATATTATTCATAGTGTGGTTTATTCTTGAAGCAATCCATAATCAAGGAAATACAATATTATTCAATAGAGATATAAAAAATAATTTAAAAAAACCTATTTCCTTATTCGTAATTGTTGCAATATTATTTGAATTAATTGTTGGGTTTTATCTAAATATAACTACTGGAGAGAGCATAGTCTTCGCATCAATACTATTCTACGCAGTATCCTTAGCATTTGTAATAGTTGGTTTAATAGTATCTGGAATTAAAAAATTAAAAAATGAAGAGGTAGGCTTTGAATTATTTGCTACAATGGCTTTAATATTGACAGTTGTGGCACCAAAAATGTGGGGTGCATGGTGGTATGGATTTGATGTTATAACAGCTTTCTTAATAGTTTATACAATAGCGTTGATATTATTAAAATATCAAACTACTATAAAAGAGATTATAGATATTAAAAACTTTAAAAATGTCGTTTATTTATCAATCCTCTACATAGGTGGTTCTTTTATTCTATTAACGGCAACTTATGGTTTAAATATAGCAATTTCTCCAATTACAATGCCTTTAAGTATGAGTCAAGTTCTTTCAACTTACTCATTAACAACTGGATGGCCCAATGTATATACTACAGTTGCAGAGCTTGCAAAACCAAGTTCATTTAATGAAATATTTATAAATGCTATTGGGTCAACAACTATAGCGATTGCTGGAATTCTTGGAACTATACTGTCATTTATTTCATTAAGACAAGAAAAAATTAAAATTGATATAAAATATGCAATTCTATTGGCAATATGGTTGGGTGTAACACTATATGCGGCAACAAAGGGTATTAGATTTGCCTCCCTGGCTACTCCTCCATTGGCTATTGGTTTAGGAATCCTTGTAGGACAGATAGATAGATTACTAAAAATGAAAAATGAAATGGCATTGTTTGGATTGGGAATCCCAGTAGGAATATTTGGATCAATAGTATTATTAAAATACATTAACAAAATTCCTGAAATCTTAGTACCAACAACTTATGTTCCAATAACTGCCTATGGATTTTTAATAGTATTAGGTTTATTGGCTATTTATAAAATTTTAGACATCTATACTTCAATAAACAATAAAAAAGATGCTATAATTAAAATATTATCAATATTACTATGTATTGGAGTGGTAATCCCTCCTCTCGCTAACGCAGTTCCATTTTCACCAGCTCCAACATTCAACAATGGATGGAAAGAGGGCTTAGATTGGATAAAAGAAACTACTTCAAAAAATTCAGTAATAACATGTTGGTGGGATAATGGGCATATTTATACTTACGAGGCTCGAAGGATGGTAACATTTGATGGAGGTTCCCAAAATAGCCCAAGAGCTTACTGGGTCGGAAGAGCTTTCGCTACATCTAACGAAAACCTATCTATTGGAATAATTAGAATGCTTGCTACAAGTGGAGATGAAGCATTTAAAAAAGGTAGCATTTTAATGAACTACACTCACAACAATGTTTCAAAGGTTGTAAAAATATTGAACGAAATTTTACCTGTAAATAGAAGTTATGCCTATGAAATATTAACTAAAAAGTATGGTTTAAGTGATAAAGAGGCTAAGATGGTTTTAAATGCTACTCATCCAGAGCATCCTAATCCTGATTATTTAATAACTTACAATAGAATGACTGATATTGCCCCAGTTTGGAGTATGTTTGGTTTCTGGAACTTTTCTTTACCACCAAATACACCAAATGATAAAAGAGAAAAAGGAGCTTTCTTTAAGGGAAAATCATTTGTATTAAATAACCATAACAACACTGTAATACTTGCAAAGGTAAATCTAAATGGATATGATTATATTACCCTAATAAATGGTACAAAAATAACAACAATTATCATTAAATATATTAATGGACAACCTCAACCTGTTGGAACATTCAAAATCCATAAATTGTATATTAAAACTCCATACGGTGTAAAAGAGTTTATAATAAATAAAGATGGACAGTTATCAGAGTTTATTAGAATAGAACCATACGGTAGAGGTTGGGCGTGGTTATCAACAAGAAACTTAGAAGATAGTATCTATGCTAAGTTACATTTCTTAGATGGATATGGATTGAAGCATATAAAATTGGTTAAAGCAACAATAGACCCAACAAACTTTGGAGTTCAGCCAGGGTTTAAAATATATAAAGTAGATTATGGAACTGACTACCTAAAATAAATCTTCTAAATTTTTTAAAATTTTATTTTAAATTTTTACTTTTTTATTTATTTAAAAAATAGAGGGGATTTTATGTATATTTTGGATCCTTTTTCAGGAATTAGTGGAGACATGTTTTTATCAGCTATGATAACCTTTGTTAATAAAGAAGAACTTGTAAATACTATTAAAAAAGTTGTTGATGTAGATATTGAAATAAAAAAAGTTAAAAAATGCCATATTATTGCAAACAAAGTTAATATAACTCCAAAAGATAAAGATTATAAAATGAACTCTTACAAAGAAATTGTTAAAGTTATTAAAGGGGCTAATATTTCAAAGGATATTAAAAATATTTCATTAGATATATTAAAAATATTATCTGAGGCGGAAAGTAAAGTTCATAATGTTAAAATTGATAATGTTCATTTCCACGAGTTAGGTAATTATGATACGGTTGCCGATATTGTTGGAGCATCCTATATTATAAATAAATTAAAATTAAAAGATAACTGCTTTTATAGACCAATAAATGTTGGAAATGGTTTTGTAAAAACAGAACATGGTTTATTTCCAGTTCCTGCTCCAGCAACATCTGAAATATTAAAAGGATTGAAGATATTTTTTTCAGATATTAATGAGGAATTAACTACACCTACAGGAGCGGCAATAATAAAATATCTAAATCCAAAATTAATTGAAGATAGTTTTATAGTAAAAGAGATTTCTTATGGAGCCGGAGATAAAGATCTAAATATTCCAAATGTTTTAAGAGTATTTAAAATAGAAGATAAAGTATTGGAGAAAATTGTATTGTTAGAAACAAATGTAGATGATGTTTCGCCAGAAATTTTAGGTTATCTATATGAAGTTTTAGAAGGGAAGGTTAAAGATTTACACTTTATTCCCACATATATGAAAAAAAATAGACCATCTTATACAATAAGAGCTATTGTTAAAGAAGATTTAGTTAATGAGGTTTCTAAAATTATAATGAGAGAGACAGGAACTTTGGGCATTAGAATTTATAAAATAAATAGAATAATTGCAAATAGAGAATTTAAAACAGTCAAAGTATTTGATGATGATGTCAGAATAAAAATAGGAAAAATAGATGATGAAATAATTTCTGAAAAACCAGAATATGAAGATTTAAAGAAAATTGCTAAGAAATATAATATTCCATTAAAAGATTTATATAAGTTGATTTTAAAGGGGAATTAATATGGTTGTTGAGGTTTTAAGATTAGGACATAGAGGAGATAGAGATAAGAGGATATCTACACATGTTGCCTTAACTGCAAGAGCTTTAGGGGCTTATAAAATAATATTTACAGTTGAAGATAAAGATGTTGAAAGTAGTGTTAAAAAAGTCGTTGAAAATTGGGGTGGTGATTTTAAATTTACAGTTGAAAAGAATTGGAGAAGATATATTAGAGAATTTAAAAATAGAGGAATTGTTGTTCATTTAACGATGTATGGAGCTAATGTTAATGAAATAATGCCAGAAATTAGGGAGTTGGGTAAAGATAAAGATATATTAGTTATAGTTGGTGCAGAAAAAGTTCCAAAGGATGTTTATGAGTTGGCAGATTACAATATATCTATTGGCAATCAACCTCATTCTGAAGTAGCCGCTTTAGCAATTTTCTTAGATAGACTATTTGAAGGAAAAACACTTTATAGAGATTTTGAAAATGCAAAAATAAAAATTATTCCATCCAATGATAGAAAGGTAGTAATAAGAAATAAGTGAATTTTTAATAAAATATTAAGAATGAAAGATAAAAATTTTATAATATTGAAATTATCTCCTCAGAAGCATCCGTAGGTTCCTTAAATCCATTATATACATCTTTAACTACTTTCCTTATAAATTTAATCTTATTTTCTTTAATTTTACAACTTTGAATACATAGAGGACAGTAGTTTAAATAGAATTCATCTTTTTTCATCTTCATTGGAAAGAGTTCAAAAAAGTTTATAATTATTCCATTAGAATATTTAAATACTTCACACTCTAAGCAGGAAGTAAAAATATACCCCTTTAAATTACTTTCAATTATTCTATCCTTTAAAAATCCACATGGAAATTTGTTTATAAGAGATTTAATTTCTTCTTTTGTTAAATTTAAGTCTAAAAATTCATAATTAACATTTTTTTGTTTTAAAAAATTTAAAATTTTCTCCTTAGATTTATTAGGTACTAAGGCAGGAAAATTGTAAATTATTACTTTAACATTAAAAATATTATTTAAAATATTAAGAGTATGTAAGTCATACTGACAGTGAATTAAGCATATTATATCCTTCTTTTTCTTAGGGATTTCATTGTATAAAAAATAGTTACAGATATCTTGAATTACTTCATCATCTCTAAATAAGGATTTTATTAATTTTACTCTCTCTTTAAACAGCATATAGTCAGTAATATCTTCAACTTTTATAATTTCAAAATTTTTTAATTCTTCTTTTAGTTTTCCAACAACCCAACCTCCAGGTCCTATAATCGTAGATTTGTCACTTCTATTTTTTGTATAAATTGTTAATATATTATTATCAATTTTTATATCTACTATCTCAAAAAAAGTTTTATTTAACCCTAAACTTTCTCTAATTTTTAAGACTTTCTCTTTAATTTCATTAATTATTTGTATTTTTGACTGCGATAATTGTCTGTCCTGCATAAACTCTCTCTCCTACTTTAACTTTTATAGTGTAATTAGTTGGGATTATTACAGATGTTTGAGAGCCAAGTTTTATTTTACCAATTCTTTCTCCTGCGTATATATAATCTCCCTCTTTTATATTTAAGACACATCTTCTTGCTACAAAGCCAGAAATTTGTGCAACTCCTATATAGTCAGAACCATTTTTTATTATAACAATGTTTCTCTCATTAACTTTTTCAACATCATCTAAAAATGCTGGATAAAAACTACCGTCTATATGCTTTATATATACAACTTTTCCACTTATTGGAGCTCTATTTACATGCACATCCAAAGGAGACATAAAAATGCCTACAATATAACAACCATTAGGAAAGTATTTTGAAACATTTAAAACATAGCAATTACCATCTTTAAAAACTTCAGCATTTCCATCTTTGTAGTATTTGATATACTCTACAGTTCCATCTGCTGGAGATAAAATAATATTATTACCTTTAGTTATATCCCTATCTGGATCTCTATTAAAATAAACCGTAAATAACAATAATGAACAAACAGCAATAGCAAAGAATTTTTTATACTTCATAGATATTCACCGTTTATTATTTAGATGTCTCATGAGATTCACACCATTTACATTTCTCATAGCCTAATGCTTTAGCATCTTCTTCAGAATAAAAATATATAATATTACTTTCTTTTAATCTTTTCCCATAGGGACAGTTATTTAAAGTGTGATACTTTTTACCATACTTTGAGGCATAGATATTTGTTGGAGTTGGAGATAGATAAATGTCTCTATTAAAGTTTCTCTTTTCAATTAGTTTAAAGTTATTAATATTATCTAAAATAATTTGATATTTTCCATTATATACTGTAACCTTTCCTCTAACTTCTACATAATCCCCTTCTTTAATCATTGGATTATAACTCAATATATAATTTAATAAATCCTCTCTTGTTTTACCAAACGCTACAATATCTAAGTTTCCAGTTCCATCATTTATTACGATTCTTGAAATATTAATTACATGCCTATATTTGTCTCTCTTTAATTTTAAATCTTGGATATATCCTTTTATAATAACATAGTTCCCTTCTTTAATATCACATATTTTACTTTCTTTTGGTTGTATAGGATTTAAAAATAGATATGTAGTAGATAGAATTACAAAACAAGTTAAAGCAAAAAGGATTATATTTTTCTCATTTAGTTTCATTTAAACACCTCTTTTAATAGGAACATAATCTATAAAACTCTTTTTATAGCATTCCAGACTAAATAACTTTGAGGTTTTAAAGTTCCTTCAATTGGATTTAAGAAAAGGATATTTTTCTTAATCAAATAGATATATACAGGATGAGAAATTTCTTTTTTCGAGATTTCATAATTCTCTTTAAATAACTTTAAAGCATTTACTATATCTTCTTTTTTTATTTCAATAATTTCTCCGTCAATATCTACTTTTGGTTTTGAATAATCTAACATATCTAAAAACATATCTAATTTTTGAATTTCATCTTTTAGCATATACTCTAAAACATCTTTCAAATCCTTAAATTTACTTTCTTCAACAACATACTTTATATCCTTTGCTTTTCCTCCAACATAACTATAGATTAATTCCTTCTCATCATCAGAGAGATTTTTATTTAATATTTCTTTAGCTAAGAAGTCCATAAACTTTAAAGCAGTTTCTTTATCAAAATCATCTACTAATATATAATCTGCTCTATCTTCCAACTCACCAGCATTATATACATACTCAATAAACAAACTATCGGAAGAGATACAGAAGACATGGCATAGATGTTGGACTTTAGTTAAGGTAACTAAGAATTGGAATAAACTCCACAATAACAATCTATTCCCATTTAATGTTATTTCTTTAATCATCTGCAGTTCGTCAAATATTAGTATTGGCTTTTTTCCCTTTTCATTTAATTTAGCAAATAAATATTCAATATACTGATAAACATCCCCAGATTTATCTTTTTTATTAAAAATCTTATCAAAAAATGGTTTTGGGATTTTTATAGGCATGCCTAAGTAGTAGTTAGTTAATTCCTCTGAACCTTTAATTAATAAATCAGCCAACGATTTAGCATACTCTCTAAAATCATCTACTTTAGATTTTTCATCCACTTCAAATAGGCATTCAATAAAGTTATCTACATTTACTATATTCCTTGTCCTAAAATCAATAAAAAATGGAATGTATTTGGATTTGTCTAATTTATTGGCTATAATCTCCCTTATTAGAGTTGATTTCCCACTATTTATAGGACCATATACAAAGTAAATAAAATTTGGCTCTCCCTCTAAGATTAATAGAATTTCATTAATTTCTTTTTCTCTGTTGAAGAATTTCACAATTATCTACCTGAACTAATATTACAATATTAGCATAATATAAGTTTTTATTTTTGGAAAAATAACTTAAAAAAATAAAATATATAATCAAAAAAATTAAAAGTTTCTTACTCCTCCTTCTTTTCAGATGCAACTATAAGTAACATTCCAATTAAATCTCCTTTCTTTACTTCTCCATCAAATCCACAAGCAAAAGCTGCCATATCTACTTCTCTTTCAGCTTCTATAGGCATTGGAACTTCTTCCCCAACAGCAATAACATGCCCTACTCTATGCCTTCCATATGGACAAATTAAAAGGACTGACATTGGAGGTATTTTAATCTTTTTAATTCTTATTGGCTTTATATCCCCTTGCTTGAATTCTTTGTCTTCATCTGCAACTATTGGCTCAATTTTTGCTTCATTTTTAATTATTAAATCATATTTTAATTCTTCTTCTCTAATTTCCTTCTCTATTTCAGTTATCCTTCCAAGTATTCTAAATACCATAAACACCACCAAAAATAAGAAAATTATTATTAATTATTTAGTTTTTAATTCATTTATACTGTCTCTCCTTCAGCTTCTCTTTTCTCGATTCTTGATTTAATTAACTTCAATCTGAAGAAGTTCTCTCTCTCCATTTCATCCAATCTCATAGATATATACTTCTTCAATTCTTTTAACCTTGGAATTATAACATACTCCAAAGCATTAACTCTTCTCTTTGTTGTAATTATCTCTTCAGCTAATAATCTAATTGATGTTTCTATTTCTGCTAATTCAGTAATTAATTCCAAAGATTCTTCAAATTTCTTTGCCGCTTCGTCTAATTTTGAGCTAACGCCATAAGGTGAATATCCCCTTTCTCCAACTTTTCTTCTAACATTGTATATTTCAAAAGTAGGAACAGTAACTCCCATTATATTCTTTGTATCCATATCAACTTCTAATTTATCATTCTTTGCGGCAAATGACGCCTCTTTAACTGCCAATGTCCCCATAACAGTTTGAGCCATTATTAAATCTTTATAAGCCTCTGCCAATTTTTCTTCAACTTTATTTCTTAAATCTGATGCCTGCTCTATTATTTGAAAAAACTCCATAATTAAAGCGTCTCTTTTCTGCTTTAATAGTTTATGTCCTTTCTCTGCTAATTTTATTTTATTTTTTAACTTTAATAGTTCCATTCTTGTAGGATTAACTTTCTGCATATTAAATCCCTCTTTAAGATTTTAACAATCTTTAATAAAATGTTATAAAATAAAAATTTAATGGTTTGATTATTTAAACATTTCTCTAACTTTTTCATCAGACATATAGACTTTTTTCTTCATATTTTCCCTATACTCTTTTAATTTTTTTGCAAGAGTTTCATCTTTTAGAGATAAAATTTCTAAAGCCAATATTGCTGCGTTTTCTCCTCTATCAATTCCTACACTTGCAACAGGAATTCCAGGTGGCATTTGAACTGAACTTAATAAAGCGTCTAAACCATCTAACTTTGCATCAACAGGGACGGCAATAACAGGCTTTGTTGTTAAACTTGCTATAACTCCTGGTAAGTGGGCGGCTAATCCAGCTATTGCTATGAAAACATCTGCCTTTGAATTTTTTACAATTTCTTCAACTAACTCAGGTGTTCTATGGGTAGATGCCACTCTAACCTCAAACTCTACATTAAATTCTTTTAAAACATTTACAGCCTTTTCTGCTATTTTTAAGTCACTTTCACTACCCATTATTATACATATCATTGCTACCACCAAAAATATCTTTGATTTTAGTTTTTACAATAAATTAATTATAAATAAATTATGGTAAAAATTATAAGATTAAAAACAATTATGTGAGGTGAATTTATTGGAATATGTGTTTAATGGGTTATCAAAAAAGGATGTTAAAAAGTTAAAAGTAGGAGATATAGTATATATAAATGGAAAAATATATACTGCAAGAGATGAGGCACATCTAAAAATTATTAAAATGATAAAAAATAATGAAAAACTTCCTTTTGATTTAAATGAGGCAATAATATATCACGCTGGTCCAATAATGAAAAAAATAAATGATTCTTGGAAGTGTATCTCTATAGGTCCTACTACATCTGCAAGAATGAATAACTTAGAGGGAGAATTTATAAGATTAACCAATATCTCTGCTATTATAGGGAAAGGTGGAATGAAAAAAGAGTTATTAAGAGATTTTAAAAAATTTGGAACAGTATATTTAGCCGCTCCGGGAGGATGTGCCGCTCTGTTGGCTAATTCAGTTAAAAAAGTTAATAATGTATATTTCTTAGAAGAGTTAGGAATGCCAGAAGCTGTTTGGGAGTTAGAAGTTAATAACTTTGGTCCGTTAATTGTGGCAATGGATACCTATGAAAACAGTTTATATGAAGTCGTAAATGAAAATGTTTATAAAAATCTTAAAGAAATATTAGCAGGTTATAAAAATTTATAAAAATAAAATTATAATATCTCTTCTAATTTTTTAATAACTTCATCTTTTTTAATGTCTCTAATTAATATAGTTTTTTGAGGATTTAACTTGCCAGAGACAATTTCAACATCTTTTTTAAAGATATCTTTAAAGAATTTGATTATCTCCTTATTTGCTTTTCCCTCAATTGCAGGAGCTTTTATTTTTACATTTAACCTTTTTCTCCATTCATTTATTCCAGTAATCTCATTTTTTTTAGATCCTGCTTGAACATCTATGTCAATTAAGATTCCTTCTTTACTTTCTTTAATAATCTTCTTCATCATCTCCATAATTTCCCATTTTATGCATTTTCTTCCATTCTTCTAAAGGAATTGAAAATTTCTCCTCTACTTGTGGTCTATATATTGTATTATAGGAACAGAATGGAATTATTCTATTGTCTGGAGTTGCGTAATGGATACAACATCTACTAACTCTCCTTACATCGAAGTTATATGGATCCATAAAGTGCATACAGCTTATCATTAGCATATGATAATGTAACTTAGCCAATGCGTTATAATCACTTTTTAAAACTCCTATAATTAACTCAATTATTGTTTTGATATTTATTGACTTTGGTGCCTTACTCAAATCAATTAAAGATGGTAATTTTAAAGCAATTTCTCCTAAAACTTTGGCGTTATGTATTTTTGAATCAGTAATTTCATCAATCTTTTCCTTAACTAATTCTAAGAATCCTTCAACATCTATAAATCTTGGTAATGGAATTAATTTTCCATCTTCATCAACAAAAACATAGGTTGATGTTCCACAGTGTTGATGAGAACTTAATACTGGCTTTTTATCGTTGGTTAGTTTTTCAACTAACACAGAAATTGGAGCAACAGATGGAACAGGATAGAAATCATCTACACAAATTTCTCCATCAGTTTGTTCTTCAACTAACTTTATAAAGTCAGGAATTGTAATTCTTCCCTCTAACCTCGTCTTTTCATCAACTCTTCCAGTAAATGAAACTGGTTGGAAATTAATTCCTCTAACTATATCAACATTTTTAGTAGCATATTTTATAATTCCTCCAACCTCATTATCATTAACTCCTCTAACCAATGTAGGAACCAAAACAACACTATCAAAACCTACTTTTCTACAATTCTCAATAACTTTTTGTTTTAAAGGTAGTAAGTTTTTACCTCTTGCAACTAAGTAAGGTTTTTCAGAGATTCCATCAAACTGTAAATAAATGGTGGATAAACCAGATTCTTTTAATTTTTTAAGGTAATTTATATTTTTTAATTTTATTCCATTCGTTGCCAATTGAATATGTAAGAATCCTAATTCTCTTGCTGTTTTTATTAACTCTGGTAAATCATGCCTAACCGTTGGCTCTCCCCCTGCAAATTGAATTGCCGGTGTTGGAGGAATTTCATTCCTTAAATTTATCATCATTCTCTTTATATCTTCAAATGATGGCTCATAAACCTTCCCTGATTTATTGGCGTTGGCAAAGCATATTGGACAGTTTAGATTACATCTATTAGTTACATCTATATTAGCCAATATAGTCGTTGATTTGTGATTTGGACATAATCCACAATCAAATGGACAGCCATTTTTTATTTCTGTATTGGTCACTATAACTTTGTTTATAAATTCATATCTATCAAATTTTTTATATAGTTCTGCATCTCCCCAATACACATCTTTAAATTCTCCATGCTCTGGACAGGTTTTCTTTATAATAATTTTTCCATCTTCTTCAGTAATTATTGCTGGAATTCTTTTTAAACATACAGGACAAAGTGACAATGTTTTTTTCTTCATCTCATTCACCATAACCATAATAATTGAATCATATTATTCATTTTCTAAGATTAATAAAAAGTTTAATTATAACTAATACTTAAACTTAATAGTTGTTATGTTTATTGTATTTTTTATTTAATTTTTAAGGAGGGATATATGTGAAACTTGGTATTATTAGTTTAGATAGAGATGACATTATTAATGATTTAATAAAATCTTGTAATAAGTTTGGAGTAGATTATAGAGTCATAAATCCCAAAAATATAGTGGCAGGGTTTAACCTAAATTTTAATATAAAGTATTATAGATCATTGTTAAATACTTTTGATGTTTTCTTTGTTAGAAATCTTGGTTGGGACAGTTTTTTTAGATTTGATGTTTTAAAATATTTAAATAAATATGTTCCTGTTATTAATCCTCCTAATAGTATAGATATTGCCTCAAACAAGTTTTTAACATCAATGTATTTAGAGTTAAATAATCTTCCTCAGCCAAAAACTGTTGTAACAGAGAATATAAATGAGGCATTACATTGGATAGACACTTTTGAAGATGTAGTTATAAAGCCAATATTTGGATGTGGAGGAGAGGGGATTATTAGAATCAAAAAAGATATGCCTATATTAACTAAACTACAGATGTTAAATGAATTTCAGAAAAAATACAAAACATTCTATATTCAGGAATTTATAGAGCCCGTTGGGAAATATTATAGAGATATAAGAGTTTTTGTTATAGATGATGAAGTTGTAAGTGCTATGTATAGAATTGGTGGAGAAAATTGGAAAAATAATGTTTCGCAGGGGGCTAGGATAGAAAAATGTAAAATAACTAAAGAAATTGAAGATTTAGCATTAAAAGCAAAAGATGCTATAGGTTTATTTTATGCAGGAGTTGATTTAATAGAGTCAGATGAAGGTTTAAAAGTATTGGAAGTTAATTCTACACCATCTTGGAGAGGTTTATCTAAACTTTCAGATGTTAGTATATCTGATAAACTTTTAGAAAAAATAATTAAATATATAAAAAGATAAATATAAAAACAATTAAAAATATTTATTCATTTATTTTTTTTACAATAATTTCCAATGCATTCATAAATGCATCTTTTTCTGGGATTATAACTGCAACAGGGATATTAACAATTTTTTCAATTGTAGCACTAACGATAGGAGCACATACTATTCCTTTAACTCCCTCTCTCTCTGCCCTAACTGCGGCAACAATACACTCTTCTAAAGAACCTGCAGGATACTCTTTTAGTAAATAACTTTTTCCATTAATTTCAATTTTTCTCGTAGTAATTCTATTTAATGCAGGTCTCGCTGCAATAATCGCTATAGTATTAGTATCTTCCTCTTTCTCAAAGGATTTTATAGTTTTTAAAATTTTTACAAGGGTTGAAACTCTAAAATCTTTTCCTTGAATTATTTTATATAATGTGCTGTATGGTATTCCAGAAATCTCAGAAAACTCCTTCAAAGTTAGACCCATCTCAAGTAAAATCCTTTTAAACTCTTCTACAAATTTTTCAGGAGATTCTATCTTTAATAACAATCTCTCACAAGCCTTCATATAAATCCCTATCTTAAAATCTTAAAAAATTATCGAAACAACATTATAACATAAAAAATACAAAAATTATAAACAAAAACTAACAAACAAATTAGTTATTTTATTTTTATACTTTATATAAAAATCTGTAAATAAAAATTTTTATAAAAAAGTAGTATCTAATAGTCAAAAAATTAAATAATAGTCTGTAAATTAGAAGTTTATACTATAAAGTCTATGTTGCATTTTTTAAATTCTTTTTTAGTATTTTTATTATTATTTGTTTTAGGTATTAATCTCTTTGGTTTTGTATCTTTGCCTATGATATTTGGAGATTTTACTCCTGTAATTATAGCCATAACTCTTATACACCCTTCCATCTCTGGATCTATCCTTGCACCCCATATAACATTTGCATCTGGATCAAGTTCTTTAGTAATTCCTTCACCAATGTCATTTGCCTCTTTTAATGTTAAATCTGGCCCTCCTGTTATGTGGATTAAAGCTCCTTTAGCCCCTTTATAATCAACATCTAATAAGGGACAACTTAATGTTTCTCTTACTACATTTTGAACTCTGTCTCCTCTATCATTGCTATCTACTTCTCCAACACCTATCATCGCTACTCCTCCACCACCCATAACTGCCTTGACATCTGCAAAGTCAATATTTATTAAACTTGGAACTGCTATAGTTTCTGTTATTCCTTTAACTGCCTGTGCAATAATTTCATCAGCCACTTTAAACGCATCATTTATTGGTAAATTTGGGACTAAATCTAAGAGTTTATTATTGTCAATTATAATTACAGTATCGCAAACTTCAGACATTCTTGCAATACCCTCATCAGCCTTTTTCATTCTTGCTCGTTCAATTTTGAATGGATAGGTGACAACTCCTACAACTATTGCTCCATTTTCTTTGGCTATTTCAGCAACAACTGGAGCTGATCCCGTCCCTGTTCCTCCACCCATTCCTGCAGTGACAAATACTAAATCAGCCCCTTTTAACTGCTCTTCTAATATATTTTTAGCCATTTCAGCTGCTTTTCTACCAATTTCAGGATAACCTCCTGCACCTAAACCTCTTGTTAATGTAGAACCTATTAAAATTTTTTTATCTGCCTGTATTACTTCTAAATGTTGTTTATCAGTGTTAATCGCTATTGTTTCTGCTCCTTGAATTCCAATTTCCATTAATCTATTAATTGTATTGTTTCCTGCACCACCACATCCAACTACTACAATTCTTGCCTCTCCAAATTCATCCTTCAAATATCTTGTAGTATCATTTCTTGATAAAGCATCTTTTACAAGTTTCATAATTATCATCCTTGAATTAAATTTAAATTAACTATATTAACTATTTTTAAATTTAAATTACACAATAATTATAATAATCAGTTTTCTATCGAAATCTATATTTTTTAGTTTTTTACATTAATATTATATATATTTAACTTTCATTAATTAAAAATTAAATAATTTTAATATCTCCATAATAATTTCTGTATATTATTTTATGTTTATATTTAAATTATAAATTCTGTATGTTTATATATATGTTTATATATTTAGTAAATTATTAATAATTAAATTAATAGATATAATTAAATTATGCACTATAAACAAAGGGGAATTAAAATGATTGGAGATATTCCAGTTTTAGTTTTAATGAAAAAACCTATAGTTGTTGGTGGAAATATATCAGTTTATGATGTTGCTAAACTCATGGTTAAGGAAAATATTCATTCTGTTCTTGTATTAACTCATAAATTAAACTATGAAAAAATTGAAGTTGCTACAGATAGAGACATAATAAATAAAGTATTAATTAAAAAACTACATCCTGGCAAAATAAAAGTTGAAGACATATCATCAGATAAATTAATAACCATCTCTTCAAATACTACTATTGACGAAGCATTAAAAATTATGAGTAAGCATAAAACTAATGAATTGTATATAGTTGATGAAGAAGGAAAAATTATCGGATTGATATCTGACGAAGATATTATACATATTACTCCTGAAATTATCTCTACCTTAAGGGAACTCGTAGATTATTTACTAAAAATAATTAATGAAGTTACTAATGAAAATATTCCTAAAATTAAAAATAATAGTCAAATAAACAACAAAAAGTGTAAGAATGTAAAAAAAATAGTTAGTTTCAAATGATAATAAATAATTTTTAAAATTTATTTATGGTGAATCCTTTTGGTGAAAGTAAAAATTTGTGGAATTACAAACAAAGAAGATATGGAGTATATATCAAAAAAAGTTCATGCAGTTGGAGTTATAATAGATGTTCCTGTAAAAACTCCAAGAAAAATATCCTTAGATAAAGCTATAGAATTAAAGAAATATATGGCTCCATTTACATCTTTAGTTTCTGTATTAATGCCAAATGATATAAAAAAAGTATTAGAAGTATATGATGCTTTAAAACCAGATGCTATACAACTACACGGTTTTGAAAGTTTAGAATTTGTTAAAGAGCTTAGAAATTTAAAAAATAATAGTATATTAGATTCATATATAATTAAAGTCATTCATATCCCAAAAGACGAAGAAATTGAATTTAAATATTTGTTAAGCATTGCTAAAGATTATGAAAAATATGTAGATGCAATTTTAGTAGATACAAAAATAGAAAATGTAAAATTTGAGGGAAAAACTCACAACTGGGCAGTGTCTAAGAAGTTGAGGGAATCTTTAAAAAAACCCTTAATTTTAGCAGGAGGTTTAAACAAAGACAATGTATTAGATGCTATAAAAACAGTTAAACCCTATGCCATAGATGTATCTTCTTCATTAGAAAAATATGGGGGAAAAAAAGATTTTAAAAAAGTTGATGAATTTTTAAGTATGATTAAAGCACATATATAAGACTGTATATTCTTTTACAAAAAGGCTCATATTCAAAATTATTCTAAAAAGTTCAATTCAAATTTTACATAAATTTATGTATTTAAATTCATTTAAAATATATTAAAATTAATCAATATATCAAAAGGTTTAAATACCTTTAAATACAATTATATATATTGAATTTAGTATTAAAAAAACTTATTATGGTAATAATATGGCAAAAATATTGGTAGTAACTGATGGAGCATATGGATATAGAATTCAGGGGACAGTAAATTCATTTGGGAAGAAAAATAAGTTTATAGGAATATATAAAATAGAAAAACCACAAGATATAATAGTAGATGAAATAGAACTTCCTGAAGAGTTAATAGAAAAATTCAAAGAAGCAGATATTTTACTTGTTTATACTCAACATCCTGACAATACTTATGAAGTTTGTAGAAATGCAAGAGAAAAGAATCCAAACATTGCTATAATTGTTGCTACCTGTAGTGGTGAGGGGCAGAAAAAAGAATTATGTAAATTTGACGCTATATGTCCAGAAGAGATGTGCCTGTTAGATGAAAACATGGTTGGAGATTTAATAAACAAATATCCAAAATTAAAAGAGTTCTTAGAAGAATTTGGCTCTCCAAAGGTTGAAATATATATAAAAAATAATAAAGTTGAAGATGTTAAAGTTATTAGAACATCTATATGTGGCTCAACTTTATTTATGGCTAAGTTGATGAAAGGACTTGATGCAAGAGATATAGAAGAGCTAAGCAGGAAATCTGCAATGTTTATACAAAGATACCCTTGCGTTGCTGGAAAAATAAAATTATTTAGAAAAGAGTGTAAAAAACAGAAGGCTTTGGAGATTCACAGAATGGCTGTGTTAAATGGCATAAAAATAATTTAAATAAAGCTCTCTGCATTAACTTTATTCTTTATCTTCAAAATTATCTCAGGAATCATAGAGCATATATATGTTTTATCTGCATTTTTAACAACTTCCTCATCATTCCCATTGCATTTGTAGGTATTTATTCCAAATTCATTGAATATTTTAACTGTTGCCTCCTCAACCCACTTATTTGCATCGCTAACATAAACTTCTTCTGGCATCGTTCTTTTTACAATACCCCATGCTATGTATCTCCCTCCCAATAAACCCAACTTTTCTCCATTATACTCTTTTTCAACATCTTCCAAATTTTTTCTTATTTTAACTTTATCATGCAGTTTGCTGTTTTTAACTGCAACCCAATGAGCATCTCCAATAAACATTCCCCCAAACATTTCTGGATATATAACATTGCCTAAAAACTTGCTACTCCTTGCTAAGGCAATTAAGTCATTTTTATTTACTAAATTCACATCATTTATATTTTTTAATTCTTCTTTAATTATTCTCATAACTCTTGGCAAACCAAAATTACCCCTCTTCGCTGTTTTAGGAGAATAACCGCACATATAACCATGATGGTTTCCACTAAATCCGCTTATAATCACATTAAGCCCACTTCTTAAACCAATTCTGCATTCATCCTCATAAGCCCCATTAGTGGCAACAACTCCTCCTTTAACTAAAATCCTTGAAACTGCTATCGCCTTAGCAAATGCCTTTAATCTATCCTTAGCCCTATTAAATGGAGCTCCCTCAACAACCAAAACATCTACATCTAAGTCAATGCATGCTTTTAATCCAGATATTAAATCATCATATCCATCTCCAACATGAAAAATTCCCTCCAACCCTTTTCCATATTTTTTTGCCGCCTCTGCAACGATAGCCATCTCCTCTAATGGGGCTGCATGCTCTTCTCCTCCTTGCTCTTCAACCACATTTATACATACCGTTGATACTAACTTTATCCAATCTTCAAATTCATGAGCATATAGTTTTTCTTTATCTATTAACCTCTTGTGGATCCTTCCTCTTGGACATCCTTTATATGGTGGGCCATTATAGTAACACTCTCCCATACAGTGCGTTATCTCCCTTGGAAATCTCATAGGTCCATATTTACCAAAGTGATCCAAATCTAATGGAACATCAACAGTTTCATAAACCTTTTTTAAAACCTCTAATGGTGTAATCCCCTCTTTCTCACCAATATCTGCCAATGCATAAGCACAAACATGTAGAGTTAATCCCATATAGTCAGTTAAGATACAGTTCTCTATGAATTGAGTTAGTGTTAAAGATGAAGCACATGCCCCTACAGCTACCTCAATCAAATCACATCCCATAGGAAATTTTCTTAAGTTACTTCCCAATTTTTGAATCTCATTTAAAGATAAATCATCAACTGCATCAATAATCTCAATTATGTCACTTTCTTTTAATTTTTTCTCCATTAATTTTTTTATAACTAATTTTCTTAACTCTAATGCTGAATTTAAATCATTTACTGCGTCTTTGATAAGTTCTCTCATGAAAATCCCTCAACTTTTCTATAATCTGAAAATATCTATCTTCAATTCTTTCAATTAGTCCTAAATCATAATTATGAGTTTTTAAAATTATGACATTTGCATTATTTTTATTATTCTTATTATTTTGATTTGATAAATAGTAATCTGGGATTATTAAAACTCCATTTTCAGATATTTTCAAATTTAAATCTTCTACAATTTTTTTAACAAACTCTGTTATTGGATTAACCTCCACATTTAAATCTTTTAATAAATTCTTTGCCAATTCTTTTATTTTCTTTTCTTTGTATTTTAGAAGTTTAATTGAGTCATTTATTTTATCCTCATTACCAATTTTTAATTTTTTTATATCCTCAAGGGTTTCAAGTAAATCTTTGAAAGTCGCTGACTTAACTTCAAAAATTTCTGAATTAGGATTTAATCTCTTAACTTTATCTTTGTATCCCTTAGATATAATTAATAAGTTGCAATCTACTTTCTCATTGTAAGGATTAACAATTTTGCAATCTTTTAAGCCAATCAATTCAGATATTTCTTTATACATTTTAGTTATTCCTATTTTCATAATTTCACTATCATTTTATTTCCATATCTCTCTAAATATTTCTTAAACTTCTCCCAATTTAACTTTGGAGTTAAGCCTAATTCTTTTATTAACTTAACAACCTTCTCTAAATTCCCAGTTTTTGGATTTCCAACACCTTTAATGTTTATAGGATGATTTCTTGGAATTA
Source organism: Methanocaldococcus lauensis (assembly GCA_902827205.1). Taxonomy (GTDB): domain Archaea; phylum AGJL01; class Methanococci; order Methanococcales; family Methanocaldococcaceae; genus Methanocaldococcus; species Methanocaldococcus lauensis. Next base: position 1,311,678 of record LR792634.1, read on the forward strand.
CTGTTGCCACATTACTCGCTCCTCCCAATAAAGCAAATTGAACTAATTCAGATCCAATTGTTGGTGTTGGTGAGGTTATTCTTATATTTGGAAATAGCAATCTTGTTATTGCAATAGTTTTTGCCTGTTCTAATGCAGAACATCTTGGATGATTCTCCATTGGAGTTCCTTTGTAAGGATTGAAGCCCATTATTGGAATTTCTCCAACAACTAACTCATTTTTTAAATAAAATAAATGCTCTACTCTATCCTCATAACTCTCTCCAATCCCTATTAACAAACCAGATGATAACTCAATATCATATTTATTAACCAATTTACAAACTCTTATTCTATCCTCCAATTCCTCTCCTGGTTTTACCTTTTTAAAGAGATTTTCATTTGTAGTTTCTAAATTGCAACATATTGTATCAATGCCATATTTTTTAAGTTCCTTTATTGTTTCTTCAGTTAAATCAGCCCCTGCATTTACTAAAACTTCCAAGTTGGTATTTTCTTTAACTATTTTTAAAGCTCTTAAAACTTCTTTCCCTTCATAACCATGTGCAGAAGAACAACTTACTCTGCAAATTCCACTATTCTCAATTGCTATTGCCGATTTTTTAATTTCTTCGTCACTCAACCTAAATGGTTTATAGTATCCCTCTTTTGATGTTCCCGCGGCAAATCCACAGTATACACATTTTGGATTAACTTTACAAATGTTAGTTATGTGAATTGTTGAAGTAATTTCAATCTCTTTTTTAAAATAATCTCTAACCTGTGAAGCAATATCGAATAATTTTAAATAATCCCTCCATTTATCTATTTTAAATAATTTCAATGCTTCATCTTTGTCAATTAAACCCTCCTTAATTATTTTCTTATTTCCCTCTTTTAATTCTTTAAAATTCTCATAAATCTTTTCAAATATCATTAAACCACCATTTTCAGAAAAATAATGTGCATAATTTAAAATATAACTTAAAATCTTTAAATTAATAAATATTTCACACAAAATAAAAAAATAAATTTATTAATGTAAAAAATTAACAATAATTATTTTATTTACTCTTTTTTGTATTTCTCCAATACTTTCAATGCAGTTGGTAAAATATCTGCTAATGGACCAAAGCACATACTGTCAGCTGTTCCTAATAATGCAGCTGGGTCTAAAGCTTCTTCCATGTTTGCAATTCCTTTTTCTTTCATTAAGTTGTGTATTTGAGTTAAAGCCTCATCTGCCATCATTTGAGCGAAGTCTGCTGGAGCTCCTAAAATTTTTGTTACTGCTTCTCTGTAAGCCAATAAACCAGCATAGACTGTTGCTGTAACTGCTGAACACATGTCACATACTGGACCTATTAAGTTTGCAGGCATCTTAAATGCCTGTCCTCTTGCTTTTTTACCTATTTCGTATAATTTATTAATTGCTTCTTCACTTGCATAACCTTCAGCGATATAAACTTGACCTTTCATTTCTGGAACACATCCTGGGTGGTATGAAGTTATGTTTAAGTCATCTCTTCCTAAGTCTTTGAATATTTTAGCGAATTTTGTTGTAGGAATTGTACATGCGTGAGTTACAATAGCTCCTTCTGGAATAGCATCAGCAAATTTCTTAATAATTTCTGGTTGTTTATTTCCTTTTGGTAACCATGTTATAACTATGTCTGCATCAGCTACAGCCTCTCTATCATCTGCTGTTACTTTTAAACCTACATCTTCTGGATGAACTAAATGGATACAAGCTTTTGGTGGTTTTGGCAATTCTTTTGCTTTTGCTTTAACGACTTCTCTAATTTTTGGCATTATACTTTCTGGATTACCACTTAAGTGTGCTTCCATAACTTCTTTAGGATCAAATTCGTCAATAACAACTAATCCTGGCTCTTCTGCAAAGCATGGATCTGAAACAATAACTTCATCAACTTCTGGAATTAAGTGTAATAACTCTGCTCCATAGGTTATTGATGAGTGGGTTAATGCAATCTCTGGTTTACCTACTTCCTTAGCTACTTGACATGCTCTCATAAAGTTTGTAATTCCTGCTGCTGCGTGAGTTCTGTAACATCCTGCTCCAAGTATTGCTATCTTCATTCTATCACCTATTAAGTTTTATCAGGGTTTTTATTAGGGAGTATCTGTTAATAATTAATGATAATGAGGCAATATATAAAATTAACTATTTTTTTTCAAAAATAATATTCATAGTAATTAAAAATAATATTATATGTTAATAAAATTATTAATACCAATTGTAATAATTTATGGCTTAATAGCAATACATCTTATAGGCGAAGCATCAATATCATATATCTTTAACGGCAATCCTAAAAAGTAAAACTCCTTATTAATCAAAAATTTTAAATTTTCATTTAAATTTTCAATAATTAATATATTCTTAGATAATATCTTTTTATGCTCCTCAAATCCACCAATTGTGCATGCATCTATACCAACACATTTTATATTGCTTTTAATAATATCATCTAAAAAATAAATATCTGGAATTTTTTCAAAATACTCTTCTTTTCCCCAATATTTAGAAAATCCTGTATAAATTAGTAATATATCACAAACAGGTAACTTATTTCTCTCAAAATCATTCAAAGATATGCAATATCCCATCCCCTTAATTATCAAATCTTTAGAAAAAATTATATTTTCTAAGCCAATATGTTTTGGATAATCTACATGAGTAGAGAGATGAGAACCCATAACTATCTCTGATATTATAAACCCATCCATCTTTTTTTCAGTGATTTTTAATTCGGGATCTCCAGGATATGGAAAGTTAATTAATGGCTGAGTCAGATCTAAGATTTTCATATTTTACACCATTATAATTCATCCTTGCATTTTTATATTTAAATATATATCAGTTAAGTATATATAACCCTCCAAGATACTAATATATAAAGTTTTCGAAAGCTATATATAAGATATATATATCATGTTTGTAATAAAGAAATATCAGAATATATAGAGGGAGTAATTTGAAAATAAAAATACTTCACAAAACTCCTAAAGGTTTTTTGATAGGAAGAGGCATTAGAAATATAAAAATTAATTCAGTTGTTACTTATAAAAATAAAAAAATTGGTAAGGTTATTGACATTTTTGGACCAATTACTAATCCTTACATAAAAATACGCCCTATTAATAAAGATATTGAAGTTCCTGAGATTGTATATATTAAAAACGATAAATCCAAATATAAAAATCATAAAAAAAGAAAAAAATAAAATCAATGGTGTAGGAATATGGAAACATTAAAAACTTCTGAAAAAGTAGACAGCAATAAAAATACTAAAAAAGAAGAAAAAAAAATTATTAAAAAATCTGAAACTTCCAAAGAAAATAAGGAAAATCTTTCTAATAATGAAATATTATGTCCTATTTGTGGAAGTACTAAGGTTATTATAGATTATGAAAGAGCAGAAATCGTTTGTGCTAATTGTGGATGTGTTATTAAAGAGAAGTTGTTTGATATTGGACCAGAGTGGAGAGCATTTGACCATGAACAAAAGATTAAGAGATGTAGAGTTGGAGCTCCAATGACTTACAGTGTAGATTATAATGAGCCTATCATAATTAGAGAAAATGGAGAGATAAAAGTCGTTAAAATTGGAGAACTTATAGACAAAATCATTGAAAATGCAGAAAATGTTAGAAGAGATGGAATTTTAGAGATTGCCAATTGTAAAGGAATTGAAGTTATTGCCTTTGATAGTAGCTATAAACTAAAATTCATGCCTGTTTCAGAGGTTTCAAGACATCCAGTTAATGAGATGTTTGAAATTGTTGTTGAAGGAAATAAAAAAGTTAGAGTTACTGGAAGCCATAGTGTCTTCACCATAAAAAATAAAGAGGTTGTTCCAATAAGAGTTGATGAGCTAAAAGTTGGAGATATACTGGTTTTAGCAAAAGAATTGCCAAATGTTGAAGAAGAAATTGAGATTAAGTTAAATAATATAAAAATAAAGGTAGATGAGGAATTTGCTAAGATATTAGGATATTTCATTGCTGAAGGACATTATGATGATAGAAAAATTGTATTTTCATTTGGCTCTCATGAGAAAGAGTATATAAAAGAAGTTGTTGATTACTTCAAATCCTTAAACTTAAATCCAATCGTTTATGATAAGGGCTTAAATGTAAAAATTGAGATAAACAGCAAAATATTGGTTGAGTTATTCAAAAAATTAAATATAAAAAGTGGAGCAAAGAATAAAAGAGTGCCATCAATTGTATTCAAATTCCCAGCAAACTTAAAGAAAGCCTTCCTTATAGGATACTTCAATGGAGATGGCAATCTATACATCAATGAGAAGTATTCAACAGTTCAGTTAAAAGCGGTTTCTGCATCAAAAGAACTTATTGAAGATTTAGCATTCTTACTATTGCAGTTAGGAATTAATGCAAACTATGGAGAAGAGTTTATTAAAGGAATTAAATCATATATGCTAATAATACCAAATCCTGAAGACATAGAAAAATTAGGATATATAAGCAATTATCAGAAAGAAAATAAAAAACCTCCAATTTCTGAGTTAATTCCAGCTCCTTATGAGTATAGAAGAGAATGGAAATTTAGAGATAGGGACAAAATAAGTAGAGACCTTGCATTGAAAATTGCCAAAAAATACAATGATAGAAAACTCGAAAAACTAATGAACTCTGATTTCGTATTCTTAAAGATTAAAGAAATTAATAAAGTTCAACCAAGTAGCAACTATGCTTATGATTTAACTGTGCCTAATGCTGAAAACTTCGTTGCTGGATTTGGTGGATTTGTATTACACAACACAATACATGACAAAGGTTTATCAACAGTTATTGATTGGAGAAATAAAGATAGTTATGGAAAGGACTTATCCGCAAACAAAAGAGCTCAGCTCTATAGATTAAGAAAATGGCAGAGAAGAATTAGAGTCAGTGATGCTGCAGAAAGAAATTTAGCATTTGCTTTATCAGAATTAGATAGAATTACATCAAAACTTGGACTGCCAAGACACGTCAGGGAGAATGCAGCTATAATTTACAGAGGAGCTGTTGAGAAAGGACTAATAAGAGGTAGAAGTATAGAAGGAGTAGTTGCAGCTGCTATTTACGCAGCTTGTAGAAGATGTAGAGTACCAAGAACATTAGATGAGATCGCTGAAGCTTCAAGAGTAGATAGAAAAGAAATTGGAAGGACTTATAGATTTTTAGCAAGAGAATTAGGTATAAAATTAACTCCAACAAATCCTATCGATTATGTTCCAAGATTTGCATCTGAACTTGGTTTGCCCGGAGAAGTTGAATCCAAGGCAATACAGATATTGCAAAAAGCTGCTGAAAAAGGATTAACAAGTGGTAGAGGTCCTACAGGAGTTGCCGCTGCAGCAATATATATCGCAAGTGTCTTACTTGGATGTAGAAGAACTCAAAGAGAAGTTGCTGAAGTTGCAGGAGTAACAGAAGTAACAATAAGAAACAGATATAAAGAATTAACTGAACACTTAGATATTGATGTGACATTGTAATTCCAATTTTCTTAATAGTATAGTAGTATTTAACATCCTATCTATTATTTTAGGTGAAGATTATGGGACTATTGGATAAAATCCAGAAAAAAAATGTTGAAAATATTAAAAAACCACTATCAAAAGATATAAATTTAAAAAAACATTTAAAAGAAAAAAAATTAAAAAGTGATGAATATAGTAAGGGAGAGGTTTTAGATTATTATACAGTAACTGTAGATGAAATAACTATAGATATTTTAATAAAAAAAGAAAAAGGATATATATATTATATAATCCCTGAAATTGAGAAAATAAATGCAGCCTTGTCTTCACTTACAAAAGATTATATAAATCTAATAAAAATACAGATTGGTGATTTGGGTTTAACAACATATAACCAAATAAGAAACTATATTTCAGATTTTTCCATGAAATATAACTTACACATTCCTCATATAAATTCTTTAGCAAAATATTTTTATTTAATATCCGGTAGATTAGGTTTATTAGAAATACCAATAAATGATGATAGATTAGAAGAAATTATGGTTAACGGATATAATCTTCCTGTTTATGTATTCCATAGAAAACATCAAATGTGTGAAACAAATATTATATTAGATACAAACGAAGTAAATAGAATTATTGAAAGTATCGCAAATTTAGTTAATAGACCTATAGATTCAAGATATCCAATGCTTGATGCATTTTTACCAGATGGGAGTAGAGTCAACGCTACAACACATGATATTACAATGAATGGAGCTACTTTAACAATAAGGAAGTTTTTAAAAGATCCACTAACTGTTATAGACTTAATAAACTTTGGAACTTTAGATTTAGATACTGCCGCTTTTTTATGGCAGGCAGTTGAAGGTTACTTTGGAGCTAAACCAGCTAATACATTAATTGTCGGAGGTACTGGTTCAGGGAAAACAACATTACTAAATGTTTTATCCTTATTTTCAATGTATAACGAGAGAATTATCACTATAGAAGATACTCCTGAATTGCAAATTCCCCACAAACATGTTATAAAAATGGTTACAAGACCTGCAAGGCCTGGAATGCAAGAATATGAAATTACTATGGATGATTTAATTAAAAATGCTTTAAGAATGAGACCTGATAGAATATATGTTGGAGAAGTTAGGGGATCTGAAGCACACTCACTTTTAGTAGCAATGAACACTGGACATGATGGATGTTCTGGAACATTACATGCAAATAGTGCTGAGGAAGCAATTTTAAGATTAACAAGTCCCCCAATGAATGTTCCCGAAATTATGCTCACAGCGTTAGATTTTATCATCCACCAGCAGAGAATTAGAAGAGCTGGAAAAACAGTTAGAAGGATCTTAGAAATTGTTGAAATTGTTAAAGGAGGGGGAGAAAATCATCAAATAGCTAAAACTAAACTTTATGAATATAATGGTTTAAAGGATTCCTTAGAAAGAGTAGGGATATGTATGTGGGAAGAAGAAGTTTGTGAAATTGCTGGAATATCAAGAGAAGAATTATTGAGAGATAGAGAGAATCGAAAGAAAGTTTTAGAGTACTTATATATTAATAATATTAGACAATTAGAAGATGTTGCAGAATATATTATGAAATATCAAATAGATCCTGAAAATTTATTAAAATCATTATAAAAATAGTAAAATATTAGTAATTGGGGATTTAGATGTCAAATTTAAAAGAAAATTTCAAAAAACTCAGAATAAAAATTAATATTCTACTCTATAGATGGGGGCTTAAACCACTAGATGCTTCTATTATTAATGAATTGAAAAAACAAAGCCATGATTTGGGTGTAGAAATCCCTATATTTCATGAGGTGTATGTTGAACCTGAAGAATTATTTCTATCTGATAAATATAAAGAATATGAATTTTTATTTTATGAAGAAGAATTTATTAAAAAACCAGCTGAATATTTATCAAATATTTTAAAAAATTTAAAATTTTTTTCAAAGAATTTATTAAGATATATAGGATATGATAATGAGATTGATTATTTTAAAAAAGTTATCGTGTATATGATTGCAGTGTTTATAGGATTATTCTTATTGGGAATTTTGGATGGAAATATTTTTGGAGGATTAATCAGTGGAATTATCGGGTCATTAATTGTATTTATAGTTTCAATATTTTATCCAAAACTTAGGTTAATATTATTTAAAGGAGAAATAAAAATCCAAGTATTATTCGCTCTAATTTATATGATATCTTTACTAAGGTCTGGAGCTTCTCTTCCAGAAGTTCTTGAAGTTATCTCAAAAAGTAATGAATATGGAATAGTCTCTTTTGAAGTAAGAAGTATAATTAGAGATATCACAGTTTCTGGATATAGCTTAGTAGAAGCTTTAGAGAGAGCTAAATTAAGAACAGAAATACCCATATTAAAACAACTATATGACCAACTAATAATAGGATACAATAAAGGTAACTTAGATTTATTATTAGAAAAACTATATGAAGATATTGTTAGAACTTCCTTAGCTAAATTAGATACATCAAAATTTTTAATTCAAAATTTAGGAAACTTAGCATTTGGTGTGGGGTTAATTCTACCATTTAGTGGAATGATAATATCAGCTATGATGTCAAACCAAGGATTTAGTGGAATATTAAATACCATAGACCTCTTATTAACAAAAATTGGCCCAATGTTAACATTAATATTTGGAATATTTGTTAAATTAAAAGTTGAATAAAAAAATGAATAGTAAAGTGATATTTATGAACAAATATATAGAATTTATATATTATAAAACTATTAAAAGGAATATTATAATTTTAAGGAAACTTGGGAGAAATATTGATGAAAAAATGTTTTTAATGTTTATATTATTTGTTCTATGTATTTCAGTTTTTATTGGAGTTTATTTCCATTTATCCTTAAAAGGAATAGCAATATTATCTTTTCTATATACTGGAACAGCTATTTCATTACCAACAATTTTATATGAAAATAAAATTGAGGCACTTGAAAATAACATTCCAAAAGCATTGTATGTTATGATATTAGCTCTTGAGTCTGGAAGATCTATAAACGAAGCACTTGATGAAGTCGTAAAAAGTAATATAAAAGAAGTTAGCACTGTTTTTAAAAGAGTTTTATATTTAATGGAAAAACAGAAAATAAGTTTTGAAGAAGCTATAACAGTTGTCTCCACATTATACGGTTCAGATGTTTTAAAAATGTTATCTAAAATTTTAATTGAGAATAGAAAATACGGGGGAGATTTAGCAGAACCCTTAAAAATTTTAGCAAAAACTCTTGAAGATTTAAAACTTTATAAAAGGCAGTTATTAAGTGTTACAGGTACTGGCTTAGCTTTAGGATTTATTATATTATGTGGTGTTGTTCCTGCTATATGTGGATTATTAGGTGCATATTTTATAGCCACATCAAAAATGTTAAGTGGAATGTCTCCCTTACCACCAGTCACTCCTGAAGACATCTCAAGAGGTTTAGAAATTATACAGATGGGAACTGTAATAATAGGACTGCTATTTGCAATACCAATATTTGGACTAAAAATTGAAAGAATGTTTTTAATATCCTCTATAACTATGACTTCTGGTATTTTAGTGTATTATGGAATTCTTAAAGTAGCTTCTGGATTATTTACTTAATAAATTATTTTAAATAACTATTTATTTCATCATTTAGTTTAATTATTCTAATAATTGATGGGTGATTTTTTCCAAGTCTTTTTTCAAATTTTTTTATAACATCGTCAATTTCTACTCTCTTGGTTCCAAATATTAAGTTATCTGCGTGAGCTACAATTTTTTCTTCTAAGGTTATTGGCAAATAATTTTTAGGGGGTAGTCCAAGTTTTATAGCCTCTTCTTTAGTAATTCCAGCCCCTATATGTCTCTCAGCTATTAATGCTATTCTTTCATCAAATCCATACATTCTTAAAATATTGGCCCCAACAACTCCATGCTCTATTCCATGAGTTTTACTCCTTCCAATGTCATGTAATAAACCCCCTAATCTAACCAGTTCAACATCAACACTATATCCATTGTTTTTTATATCTAAAGCTAACTCATAGGCATATTCAGAAACAGCTAAACAATGCCCTACAACATTCTTAGGACATAGATTTTTTAAAATAGACAATGCTTTTTCAAAATTCATAATCTCCCGTAGTTTTATTATTTTTTATTATAAATTTTTTAAATAAGGATTATTTTTTAATTCATCCTTTAAAAATTTTATTTGCTCCTCTAAATCTTTAATTATTTCTCTATTATCAAATTGTTGTAGCATATTTCCACAACTTGGGCATTCAAAGTTGTAATCCATAGATTCATCAAATGTAAATCTAATATTGCACTTTGGACAGTAAAAAAATATGTTGTTTTTTTCAAATTCCAATTTTTTTTCAAGGTCACTTATTAACTCAGTTATTTTTTTTCTAACAACATAAGGAAGTTTTTCAAGTGTGGGTAGCCAAGTATAGGAATACCAATTAGTATCCTCATCCTTCCATCTTTTATAATCAACTAATCTTGCATCATACAACTTATAAAGTAACTTCCTAACTACATTAAGTTTTACTCCTAATTCTTTTGCTATTTCCTCCTCTGTTGTTTCATTCTTTTCTAATAAAATATAGATAATATCAAATCCTCTCTCATCTCCTTCAAATATGTTAAATAGAACTTCCTGTATTAATGGATCATTTAGCATTTCATATATTTTTTTTATCTTCTTTTCTTTTTTCATACTCTACACACTCCTTATAAACGCTATTTATTATTGATTTAATATTTTCTTTTGCAATTACTGTAACTATTGGTTCCCCTTTTTCGATAATTGCATTTTTTTTGGGAATATCATAAACAAAGTCTCTTTTTGATATATTAGTAATAATTTTTTCTTTAGCAAACAGTATTCTCTTTATATATCTCTTTTTTAATCTAATTTCACTAAGATATTTATTGTCTAATAAAGATCTTGCTAAATTTTTTGATGAACTCATCTCTATACTCTCATAAGTTCCTAAAATTCGAGGATTTATATCAACGATATATGGCTCATTATCTCTAATTAAAAAATCGATGCCATTCATACCTTTTAATCCAAAAACTTCTATAATATCTTTAAATATATTAATATAATTATGGGATAATTTTAAATATGGAGTTAAATTTCCAGCATACATTCCATTAATAATAATTTGTTTGTTAAAGGTTATAAATTTATTGTCTATGAAGTTAGCACTAAAACTTTTTCCTTCAATAAATTCTTGTACAATAACTGGAAATTTAATTTTATTGATTATCTCTTTTTTGAAATCATTTAAATTTAGTTTTAATAAATATCCACCACTCCCATAAATTGGTTTTAATATACAACAGTTAAATTCTTCTAAAAATTTATATAATTGATTTTTATTATTGATTTTTTTAGTTATTGGAATATTGTATCCTAATTTTTCTAATTTTTTGTATGTTTTGAATTTGTTAGAAATCTCTTTTATCTTTTTTGGCTCATTTCCCACAACATTATCCCACTTTGGTATTTTCGAATTTTCAGATTCAAAAACACCTGATGTTATAAAAACATAATCAACATTATCAATTAATTCATCTGCCTTTTCAATTAATTTATTCTCATCATAGTTTTCTCTTAATTTTCCATGATTGTAAGGATTTATAAAATAATATTTTACATCTGCATTTAAATCTTCTGGTGAGTAGTATGAGACAGAATATACAAAAAATCCTAATTTTTTTAAAGAATTAACCACTGATCTTGTGTTTATTCCAACAACTAAGGCTTTCAAATTATCACTCATAAATTCATAAATTGTTTTTCTTATTTCTTATCCTATTATGAAAATAAAAATTTAAATTAATAAAAATTTATCTTTACTCATTTTCTATTTCTCTTCTAAGTTCTCCAAGTGTAGATACTTTTTCAGCATAGGCATCATGCCTGTGGATACTTTCCATGTTAATCTGTCTAATTAAGACTTTTGTTTCATCAGGTAGATGTTTAAACTTTTCCACAATTCTCTTAGCCATCTCCCTAACACAGTCTTCAACAAATTTAGGATTTTTATGACTCTGCTCTACTACATAAGCCTCATCAGTCCTCTTTAAAATCCCACAAATTTCTGCACTCATTGATTTTTTAATTATATCAATAATCTCCATAATTTCTATGTCGTAACCTGTAGGAACCTCCAATATAATTCTTCCAATCCCTCTCTGATTATGTGTAGCAAAAATAACAGAATCAACGATTTTTTCTATATCATCATCTGAAAAACCTTTCTCCTTCAATCTTTTAATAGACATTTCTTTTATTAAATTTTGTGCACATGGGCAGGCTGTGATTCCTACTACTTCAGCTCCAACAATTTTTGTTAATTCAATTTTATCTCCTTTTTTTATTCCTCTTGCTCCTCCCATAATTTTATGAATTTCTTGAGAATATTTCCCAGATATAGGACTTTTTTCTTTTGTCATAAAGTCACTAACCATAAAAACCTCTGCCTCTGTAGCATATTCATGTTTTTCAAATAATCTTTTAACAATCTCTTCACAAATAGTTTCCATCTCATAACTATCCATTTCTAAGGCTTCATCAATTATTCCCTCTATAACTTCTGGATTTCTTGACATATGTATTCCTTTCTGAGAACTTGGAAGATTAACAAAAACCTCAAAAGTTGATAATAAAATTATAGGTCTTTTATTTTTTCTTTTCAATCTAACGAGTTTTTTTAAGTTTGTAATTCCCACTCTCGTCAATGATATTTTAACATCTGGCTCAAAATTCTGAATATCACATTTCCAATTCATCATTGTCTTCACCTATTAAAACATCCCTAAGTTCTTTAGATAGTCTATAATAAACATTGTTTCCATCCCGTTCTTTATAAATATATCCCATCTCATAAATGTCAGATAAGTGGGTTCCAATAGTGCTTGGAGATTTTTTTAGATACTCTGAAAGTTGAGTTACTGTTGCAGACCCACCAAGTTTTGCCATGGCCTTAACAATTTCAGACTGTGCTGGAGTTAAGTGATTTAAAATCTGATGTCCTACACTAATTCCAAGAGAATGTATTGCCTTTTTTACTACATCTTCATCAATTTTTGTTAAGCCATGTTTTATTGCTATAGAGATTGATTCTGAACATGTCATTATTATCTTTCTTGGAATTCCGTCACATTCTTCAACTATTTTATGTATAGCATCTTCAGTAAATGGGTCTAATTCATCAGCCCCTTCAATATGAGCATCTTCTAATCTTCTTATAATTAAATCGTAAGATTCATCTTTAGATAAAGGAGGCATGTTTATTATTTTTGGGATTCTATCTTTTATTGGAGGAGATATTTTTGTTAAATCATCCATTAATGTTGGAGATCCTGCCATAAATGTCAATATTCCCTCCTCATATAAAAATGAATGGAAAAATTGTAATAATGATAGACAACTCTTTTTTGCGAATTGATCTGCCTCGTCAATTAATATTATACATAATCTATCTGGACTTTTAACTTCATTTATTAAATATTCTAAATCTCTCTCTATTCTTTCTCTTGGATAATGTATTGGAACCTTATCTCCGTAGTTATTTAATTTTCTATACATATCTAAGATTCTATTAGAATGCTCCATATAATCAGTTTTTATAGTTCCACTCATCGTAATAATGTTTTCAGTTAAGATATTGTATAGTAGTTGTATCAAAAACTGTCTTGGTGTTACTTGAGATGCAGTCATCTCTACTACCCAATGTCCCTGCTTTTTTGTTGCATAGTATATAATGTTAAGCATTGAACTCTTTCCTATACCCTTAGTTCCAACTATTGCCGCATTTGCCACACTTCCATGTAAGGCTGATCCTAAAATCTCCCCAATTTCTCTCAACTCACTAACTCTCCCTACAAAAAACTTAGTGTTTCCTCTTATGGGCTTTTCAGAAAATGGATTATACTTTAATTTTAACTTGTGCATAGTACTCGCTATTGAACTCGCAGACATTTGTATAAACTGTATTGGGTCCATATCCCTCTCACCAAAATAAATGTATGTTTTTCGAATTTTTGTTTTGACTATTTTATATATATTTCGAAAGTTAGAATCTTCCAAATTTTAATTAATTTTTATATATAAATTAACTATAAGTATAGATAATTTTAAATTACTTGTGAATCTAATAATAAAATATAAGAAATATTATGAATCTAACTTTAAATTATGTAAAATCACAATCGAACATTCTCAGAATTAAACTTGAATAAAAATCCAAATTATATATATAGTATTACTATGATATAAAGATTTTTTGAATTTTTCTCATAGAAATAAAAATAAAAACTTGAACTTTAAAAGATCGTGAATCTAAAAATTTTAGATAAAATAACTATGAACCAAAAATTATATATAGTATTAACAATACTTAAAAATTTTGATAGAAAATAATATTAGAATAGTAGTTGAGATATATTCCAAAAAAGAGATATATATTTGAGATAAAAGAATTATATAACTTAAAAATTCTCCAAAGGTTAGTAATACTACATTGCGTAATACTGGGGGAAATTAAAGTCATGAATCAAAAACTTTATAAATGATTAGTTTAAAAATAATTGAGTAAATATGAAAATTTTGATTTAAATTTTATAAAATAATAAATAAAGGTGTTAGATATGAAAAGACTTCCATACGAATTAGTATCAACTATATTCAGAAAGGCTATTCTACATTATGTGTTAATACGTGGCACAACTTATCCACAATTACTCTCAAAAAATTTGAATATATCGAAAGGTCTTGCCTGTTCTTTTTTAAGGCTATGCTCGGCGTTAAATGTAATGAAAAGGGAAAGGGCGGGACATAAAGTATTATATTCATTTACAACCAAAGGATTGGCCATATTAAAAAGATTAGCCCCAGAAGTATTCGATTTGAGTTTTTCGAATGTTTTCGAACATTTACATAAAAAGAAAATTGCCACTAAGTATTACCCACTAAGTAAGATAGGGTTTGAAGTCAAATGGAAGAAGGATAAACTTGGTGGATACATATTTTCCTTCTTTGATTCCAATGGAGAGCATTTAGGAGATGTTTTTAGAAGTAATAATGGGCAATGGTGGTGTGTTATCTGCCAGTGTGATAACTGCAAACATATTGAGTATCTGAAAAAACTTTATAAAATATTGGAAGATCAAAATAAATAAATTTCGAATTTTCGAATTGCATGTATGTATAGGGTCATTGAATTTGAAAAAATTCTATAAGTTGAGAATTATCACAAGAATAAGATAGTAGTAATTATGTTTTATTTTGTAGAATAGATAGTAATAATCAGATTTTTCATTAGAATAAGCAGTTTATTATTGTTATTTTTTATAAATATTAGAAGTTTAATAATATTTTTATTAAATATTTTAATATTATTTTTTAATTAATTTTATCTTTATTTATTTTTTGTTTTTAACATATATAGAGAAATATAATATAATTATGTAAAACATTAGTTTGTGATAATCTAACTAAAATTTAATTAGGTATACCATCTGGAAGTATATACATACATGCAATTCGAAAATTCGAAAATCTTATAAGAAATTTATATTTAAATTAATTTCTAAAAATATAAAATTTATGTCAAAAAAGAAAAACAAAAAAGTGTCATAACTATGCACAATACATAAATAATAATAAAATATAACTATTTTGTATGATTGTAAAATTTTTGTTATATGTAACTCGAAAATTCGAAAATCCGTATATTCCAAGGTATGCTGTCTAATAAGTAAATGGAAAACCATGAGTTATAATATTCTTTATATTTTTGGATTAAATCCAAAAGAGTGCTTCTATTTAGTTTAAATCTAAATCTTAATTTTCCTTTGTATTTTATTTTTGTTAAAATCCCTAATTTAACTAAATCATCCAAATATTTGTATAATGTAGATAGTTTGTAATTAACTTTATATATAATATCTTCAATTTTAAATTTTCTTAGTTCAACAATAACCTCAACCAATTTTCTATATTTCGAATTAACTATATATGGTAAAATTTTAAGCCAAGGTATTTTTAATTCTCTAAGTGTCTTTATATTTCTTTTTGAATGCTTTAATATAATATAAATCATATCTAAGTTTCCGTTAGTTATTTTTAATAAGTAGGATGCTACTTTTTTACTTATATAATATCCATGAACTTGTGCAAAATATTTTATTGTTGCCTCAGTATTTAAAATACCTTCTGGGAAAATCCTTTTAATTATTTTATGGCAATCAATTGGATACCTTAAAACAACACTTATATTGTTTTTTCTCAATACTTTAACAAAGTTTATAAAACTCTTTTTATAGTGCCACATTCTTATATCATGTATTTCTAAAACTAATATTGGATTTAAAGCTCTTAATAAAGAAATTACTTTTCCTATTACTTTTTCAAATTCCCATTTCCTTATATTTTTAAATAGATCACCTATTCCTCTATACCACGCTTTTTTTGCCCTATAATATTTATCAAATTTTATTTTTTCATCAATATATTCTAAAAGATTTTTTAGCCAATGAGCATTCTTATAATTCCTAAATAAGTAATATTTATCTTTAATTTGATAAATTAGTTTAGATATTGTTTTTTTTAAGTTAGGAGTGGCTAAAATTCTAATTATGGGTATATTCTTAGCTACTATAAATTCTCCATTTTCATCCAAATTTAGTAAGTTGTATCTATCAGTTGGAATTAAATACAATCCATTTAAAAATTCCTCAGGAACTGTTTTTACAATTTTCATTTTTTAACCTTTTTTATTATTGCTAAGGATAAATAATCATTGAATTCATCAAAATTTAATTCATCAAATTTTCCAATGGCAACTTTTTCATCATCAAATGTAACTCTTTTTACTAAGCCTATGATATAATCATCTTTATTTTTTATTTTACTTAAGGCCTCTTTTAAATTTTTTGTTTTCATTACAATAATAGTATCAAATTCATCAATATATTTTTCTAAGTCTTTTCCTTGTGGAAGAATACAAAGTTTTTCGTCTCCTTCGACTAATGGAATGTTTAAAGCAGAGGTAGAGGCAAATATTGAAGATATTCCGTTAATTATTTCCACTTTAACACCATTTTCTTTTAAAAGTTTCCATATATATGAGAATGTGCTATATAAAGTTGGATCTCCTATAGTAATTATCGCCACTTCACCATCTTCATTTAAAATTTTTTTTAGTGCATCGTTCCAATATTTTTTTAATTTTTCTTTATCTTTAATCATTGGAAATAATAGTTCCTCTACATCTTTATCTTTAATGTAGTCCTTTACAATTTCATAGGCAATAGATTTTTTTCCTTCTTTAGATATTGGAACAAATACTTTATTAACTTTTTTTAAAACTTCTAATGCCTTTAAGGTTAGTAATTTTTCATCACCTACACCTACTCCAACTCCATAAACTTTTTCTACCATTTATATCCACCAAAAAATTATGTTCTAAAAACATCTTCTTCTTTTGGTCTAATTAAATCTTTTCCTTTTCCTTCACCAAAAGGAACTTTAACCCCTCTAATTATCACAACAGGGATTCCTTCATCTGCCTCTCCCATAACAACATTTGCCATACTTGCCAACTCATCGGCAATAGCAACTTCAGTAGTTTTTAACGCTCTTCCAAATAAATCTTTTTCTCCTTTTCTATCCCACAATGCTATAATTCCACTAACACCTATTGCTATACCAACTGAACCTTTTCTAAAAGGTCTTCCAACACTATCAGATATTATAATCCCAACTTTTTTTCCTGTTAATTTTTCAATCTCTTTTCTAATTTTTTCAGCACTTTCGTCAGGGTTTTTTGGTAGGGTTTTTATACCTAACACATTACTTTCATCAACTCCGCTATTTGCACAAACAAAACCATGCTTAGTTTCCGTAATAATAAAATTCTTTCCAACTTTAACGATCTCTTTGGCCTCATCTAATATAACTTGAACAACTTTTGGATCTTTACCAGTTTTTTTTGCTAATTCAATAGCTTCTTTTGATGGAATTATTTTGTCTCTATCTATTATGTTTCCTTCAAATTTTGAGATTAACGTTTCTGCAATTACAATAATATCTCCATCTTCAATTGGATATTGAGAGATTAATTCTGCTATATTCACATTTTCATTACCTTTAAATATTGGTAGTTCTAAGCCAATAACCTCTATTTTTATCTTTTCTTTAATCATATAAACCACATCTACATATTTTTGGGTAGTTAATTTATAGGACTTTTGCAGTTTATATATTATTTTAAGGAATTTAGATGCCTAAAAGGCATCAAAGGTCATTATTGTGTTCATTTCCTGCGAAAGTTCTATTATAGCTTTGTACAAAAGTATCTTAAATAAAATAAGGCATTAAAGAATTCCTTCCAAAAGGAAGGCATTCAAATTTTTCCAATGTTTATTTTATTTTGAACAAAGCTATATAGTTCCACTATATTAAATTTTTGCAATATTAAAAACTTTAGATTAGAATCCAAATTCCCAGTAGTATTAATATTGTCCCTGATATAAGATTTACTATTTTAGGATTAATTTTTGATAATATCTCTTTTCCTTCAACACCTAAAGAGCTTAATATAATTATTGGAATACCAAAACCAATTACATAAACAAATAATGCAAAAAATCCATATAATATATCACCTTTTGTTGAAATAAATATATGATAAAATGCTAACTAAAACTGGATCTGCACATGTATTTGCTAAAACTCCATAACAGAAACCAAATAAAAAAGAACTAAAATATTTAAATTTTCTATTTTTATTTATCACATAAAGAGCTTTATTCCAGATTTTTCCTTTAGCACTAAAATTAAAGATTTTTATGTTATAATTTAGAATAATCAAAACTCCAAAAATAATTGCTAAAATTCCAGCAATAAACTTTAGTCTATACAAATTAAATACTGAACCAAATAGTG
Organism: Methanocaldococcus lauensis; assembly: GCA_902827205.1. Classification (GTDB taxonomy): domain Archaea; phylum AGJL01; class Methanococci; order Methanococcales; family Methanocaldococcaceae; genus Methanocaldococcus; species Methanocaldococcus lauensis. The sequence goes on from LR792634.1 coordinate 1,330,163, forward strand.
AAAATAAAACACCTAAAATACTAAATATTGTTGCTAATCCTAAAACAAAAAATAGTGACACAAAAAACCCATCTTTTTTATTATTTGATATGCTAAAAGTGTATGCAAGAGATATCGGCAAAATACTTAAAACACACGGTCCTAAAGCTGTAAAAATCCCAGATAAAAAAATTAAAAGTAAGTCCATATTCTCACATTTATCCCTTTAACTGTTTTGCTTTTTCTTTAATTTCTTCTGGATTATATCCAACTGTTACATCAATTATTTTTCCATCTTTTACATAAAATATTGTTGGCATAGCCCTAATTCCATATTTTTCGGCAATATCTCTATTTTTGTCGATATCTATTTTAATCACTTTATATCCTTCTTTTTCTAATTCTTCAATTGTTGGTTCTAATTTTTTACAATAGCCACACCACTCGGCAGTAAATTCTACAATACATGTTTCATTGAAATCAAATTTTTTATTTTCTACGTTTTCATTGATATTTATACATCCACAAAATAAAATTCCAATGGAAATGAATGTTAATATAGATAGTATGTACTTTTTCATTATATCACTGGTTGTGTGTGATTGTGTATTAACTATTTATCTTATTTTATATAAAACTATGTTATTAAATATTGATAAATTTATCATAAAAATTATGTTAAAAATCTATGTGAAAACAACAAAAGTTTATATACTGTAAAATCGAAAAGTTTATATATGTGGTAGGTACATAATGTTTGTTCGTAGATAATACACAACTATGAATATCTAAAATTGTCTTATGATTATTAGGGTGGTATAAATGATAAGAAAGTTTAAAGTTAAAGGGTTAAGAAGTCCATCTTTATTAATAGATATGATATTAAGTGACACAAAAGAAGGTATTTTAATAGTTGAAACTGATGGAGAAGAACAAATAAAAGATATTAAAAGCTTATTAAAGAAATACAACCTAAAATATGAAGTTGAAGGAAATACCGTTAAGATTTATGTTGGGGAAATTCAAGCAGATAAAACTATTAACGTTGTAGGAGCTACATGTCCAGGACCAATAATGATGGTCTCTGATATGTTATCAAAAATGAAGAATGGAGAAATATTAGAGATTATCTGTGGAAAAAATGCATTAACAGATTTAACAGAAGGATTAAAAGGAATGGGTAATGAAATAATAAAAGTTGAAGATAGAGGGGATGGTACATATAGAATATTAGTTAAAAAAGGAGAAAAGAAAGAAAAAGAAGAAAAGGCAATTACAAAAATTAACGAACTATTTATAATCAATACTACTGGAACTGGAAACGCTGAAAAGGCTTATGCAACATTCATGATGGCAGATGTAGCCTTAAAAATGAACTTAAAGCCAACAATATTCTTAATGATGGATGGTGCAAGTTTAGCTTTAAAGGGGGAATGTGATAAAGTTAAGCATCCAGCATTTCCAAAATTAGGAGATTTAGTTAGAGATATTCTAAAAAAAGGAGTAAAAATATATGTTTGTGAATTAAGTGCAGAGTTTAGAGGAATTAATGAAAATAACTTAGAAGAAGGTTTTGAAATTGCAGGAGCTCCAACATTCTTAAACTATCTATCAAAACCAAATGTTAGACCTGTATGGTTATAAGTGGTGATAAATATGTCCAAAGAATATTTAAAAAAAGACGATGTTAATTTATTTTTATCTGCCTTATATTATTCAATAAATAAATCTATTGGAGAAGTTGTTGGGACTGGAGGGATGGTTTTAGGTAGAAGAGCATCTAAGGAAATGATTAATTTCCTAAAAGATGAAGGAATATTAAAAGAAAATATGAACATTGAGGATATTAAAAATTTATTTGTTAATAAATTTGGACTATCAGAAGATCTAAAGATTGAAAATAAAGAGGATAGTGTTATATTTTATGTAATAAAACCCACACTTTCAAAGTTTTTACAAAAAATTAATGAACATAATTTAAAACCTTATATATGTCCATTTATTCATCTTCTATCATATCTATATGAAGAACTTAATAACCATAGGTTTAGATTAATGCTTGCCGATGTTCAGCAAGAATATGATACTGTAAAGCTAATATTCAAAAAGATAAACTAAATCTCATTTTTAATTATTTAATTATCATAACCATAAACTATATATATTAAATGATTAGCAAATTATATATTAAATAATTAACTAACCTAAAATATTTAGAGAAATTTAACTAAAATTATAAGGGTGAATAAAAAATGAGAGAGGGTGAGAATATTTTATTATCAGCATTATATTATGGAATAAACAAAGCAATTAGTGAAGTTTTAGGTCCAGGGGGAATGGTAGTTGGTAGAAGAGCATCTAAGGAAATGGTTAATTTTCTAAAAGATGAAGGAATATTAAAAGATAACATGAGTTTTGATGATATTAAAAAGTTATATGTTAATGAATTTGAATTATCAGAAGATTTATCAATAGAAGATAATGGAAAAGAGGTTATATTTACAATAATAAAACCTACTCTAACAATATATCGTGAAAAGATGAAAGACGAAAAGATTGAACCTTATGTATCACCATTTATCTATTTACTTGCTGACATTTATGAAAAAATTAATAATGGAAGATTTAAATTAACATTAAAGCAAGTTGACTCACAATCAGATAGTATAAAAGTAGTCTTTAAAAAAATAAATTGTTAATAAAAAATGGAGGGATAATTTATGGACAAAATAATCTTTTTAATATCATTATCTGTAATATTTGGGGCGATGCTTTCAGGATTTGCTACCTTTAGATTGACAGGAATGAGGTTAATGCCACACTTTATTTCATTAATTATAGCTTTTATATTAACTTTACTATCCCTAATAATAAATAATGACATAGTTGGATACTTAGCAATAGCTTTTCAAATATTAACGCCATTAACAATTTGTAATACAATATGTAACATATTAAAAACTCAATTTCAAAATACTGGAATATATTCTGCTCATTTGGCATTAATGGGAATGTTATTTATATTGGCATTAGGAAACTTATTTATATCTTAAAAATTTTATTTATTATTTTTACTTAAAAACTCTCTTATAGCCTTTTCAACACTATTAATAGCAATGTATCCTGCCTTATGTAAAATAGTGTCATTTAATTCTTTGTCTATTTCCATACTACCTAAGCAAGGATAGTTGTGATGAGCATTAGCAATCTCTTCTTTTAAATCGTCTAAAGAAATCCCTTTTAATCTTTTAGCTATGTAGTATGTTTCTCCACAGGGAGCAGAGATTTCAACTTTAACATCTTTAATAATATTATTTTCAATATAAACAGTTAATTTTGGCTTTCCTATTCTAAAATAGTCAATAAATTCATTTATAACCTTATTGTTTTCTTTTTTTTCTAATGAGCAAAAGGGTTTCGGGTTTTCGAACTCAATATTGAGTTCGTTACAAACTCTTTTTAAATCTCTTCTTAGTGCAGGAGATAAATCATGAGGAGTTTCAGAAGGAACTATTAAGGCTTTGTAATTTTTTTCTTTTAACAATAATGGTAATTCATACAATAGATCTTCATGCAATTGAGCTATGCAAATATCACCCTCTGGAAGATCTGGAAGATATTCATAAGGATCTTCAACAAACTCCTCATAAACATTTTCAACAACAACATTTTTTACATCATTCTTAAAACTCCAATCTCCTCTACAATTATAACAATCTTCACAAATCCTACAAAAATCTGGCTCATTTAATAAATTTTTATAGAATTTTTCCATCCTCTCGTTTCCTTTGTGGTGAATAAATATAGCTTTCATATCAATTCACCTAAAGATTCAAAATATTATAAATTAATAGTATAAGTTACAATCTATAAAATTCTTTTGCGTTTTTAAATGTTGAATTAATTATCTTTTTTTCATCAACACTAATTTTTTTCATATACAACTTAGTTCTTGGTAATGCATATATATCTGCTTTTAAACTTCCTAAATCACTGCTTAAAATGAATTTTTTATCATAATCTTTTATAATTTCAGCCGCTTCCTCATGACTTAATTTCATTGATGGTTGGACGGTTAAACCAACAAAAACATCCCTATCTATTAATTCTACAGTCTCTTTGTTTATGTGGTCAATCATAACCAAATCATCCTTTATTTTAACCTCATCTAATATCTTTAAAATTTCAATTAATGCCTCTTTCTTATTTTTCTCTGGCGTATGAATAATTATAGGCATTTTATAATCTTTAGCCAAAATCAACTGCTCTCTTAAAAGATTTTTCTCATCCTCTGTTAAATAATGTAGTCCTGTCTCCCCAATGGCAACTACATTCTCATTCTCTAAAAATTCAGAAAGTTTTTTTATTAAGGGCATCCAATTCTTTGGATATCCCATAGGATGAACTCCTACTGCTACTTTAACACTAACACCAGCCATTTTGCCTCTTTTTACCTCTAAATTAATTAATCTATCCCAGTGATCTAAATAGACATCAGGAGAGCTCATTTTGTATGGGTCATGGGCACAGGTTATAATTGTTTCAATTCCACATAATGCCATTTTTTCCAAATCTTCAAAACTCCTAACATCTAAATGTGTGTGGGCATCAATCATCATTATTTCACCTTAAAGTTTTTAATCTAAAAAATAAAAATAAAAAAATAATTTTTGGATTTATTTTATTTTAGATAGAAATAGAATCTTTCATCACTTGTAAGGGCGTGTATTGTTGTCTGTCTAATTCCAAAGGTCATTCCACATTCCTTTATAAGTTTTTTCTCTAATTCAATAGTCTCTTTTAAAATCTCTTTTATGTCTCCATCTAATTCAACTTTTATATTTGGTTTTTCTCCAATATACATAAGGTATTTTTCATAAAGTGTCTCAACATCCTTCATTTGGCTATTTGCAATATCTTCATATAATTCATTCTTATATTCTTCTATTGATTTAAATTTACACATTAAGAAGAGTTTTATTTTATTTGAAATTATTTTCTCCATTAATTCTTTTACCTCCATAATTCCACCTTTTATAAAAAATATTTAAAAAAGAGAGAAAATTATTCACACTTAATAGGTTCCTCTGGAGCATTTAATTTCTTTGGATGAGGTGCCTTTATAACAAAGAACTCTAATATATCAGAATTTAAGTTTTGGATGAGCATCTTTACATTGTATGGAATATAAACAATATTTCCTTCTTTGTAGTTGTGAGATTCCTGATTTTCTAAGGTTAAAGTCATCTCCCCCTTAACGATTATTAAATGCACGTATGAGTTTGAGTAATGTTTGGGCATTTGATCTCCTTTTGGTAAAACTATATGGTTAATTTGAACATGCTCGGTATTGACAATTTTTTCAACAACCTTTGCTGTAGAATCTTTTTAAATTCATAAACTTTTTCTATCATAATATACCTCATCAAAATTTTTAAAAAATGTTAAAAATTTATCCAACTAATCTCTTAATATCTTCATCAACTGTTGAGATTGTTGAGATTCCAAACTTTTCAACTAATACTTTCACCACATTTGGTGATAGGAAAGCAGGAATTGTCGGGCCTAACACTATATTTTTAACTCCTAAGTATAGCAATGCCAATAATACAGCAACTGCCTTTTGCTCATACCATGAAATATTATAGGCTATTGGGAGTTCATTTATGTCATTTAATCCAAGGACTTCTTTCAATTTAAGAGCAATTACTGCTAATGAGTAACTATCATTACATTGCCCAGCATCCAATACCCTTGGAATTCCATCAATGTCTCCTAAGTCTAACTTAATGAATCTGTATTTTGCACATCCACATGTTAATATTACCGTATCTTTTGGTAATTTCTTAGCAAATTCTGTATAATACTCTCTTGTTTTATGTCTACCATCACATCCAGCCATTACAACAAACTTTCTAATCTTTCCGCTTTTAACAGCTTCAATTATCTTATCTGCCAATGCTAATACTTGGTTGTGTGCAAATCCCCCAACTATCTTACCATTTTCAAGTGGTGTTGGTGGCTTGCATTTTTTAGCATGTTCAATGACTTCTGAGAAATCTTTAGTTCCATCTTCTTTTACAGGAATTCTCTTCAATCCTGGGTAGCCAACTTCATTAGTAACATAAACTCTATCTTTGTATGAATCTTTTGGTGGAACTAAACAGTTTGTTGTCATGACTATTGGACCGTTAAATTTCTCAAACTCTTCTGTTTGGTGTGGCCATGAACCTCCGTAGTTTCCAACGAAATGCTCATACTTCTTGAAGAATGGATAGTAATGTGCTGGTAACATCTCACAGTGTGTATAGACATCTACCCCTGTATCTTTAGTTTGCTCTAATAACTGCTCTAAATCTTTTAAATCATGCCCACTAATCAATATTCCTGGTCTGTCTCTAACTCCTAAATTAACTTCTGTTATTTCTGGATGTCCATAGGTTTCAGTATGTGCCTTATCTAATAATGCCAATGTATCTACTGCATACTTTCCAGTTTCCATTGCTAAATTGAAAAGTTCATCTACATCATTGCATTCAATGAGTTTTGCCAATGCTTTAATTATAAATTTGTGGATTTCTTCATTGTTATAACCAAGATGCATTGCATGGCTTAAATAAGCCCCAATTCCCTTAATTCCATAAGTTATGAGTTCCTTTAAAGACCTTATATCTTCATTATCCTCTGCTAAAACACTAACTTCTTTTGCATTTGATAACTCTATTATGTCATTCTCATCATTATAAGTCCATGTAGCACAGTGAGGAAGTTCTTCTTTATTTAAATTAGCTTTTTCAATAACTTTTTCTCTCAACTCTACTCCTTTCTTTATATAATCAATAACATCCATATCATCAAAATTGACATTTGTTATTGTTACAAATAAAGCCTTTGGAATATATTCCATAACTTCATCATCTAAGTAGTTAGATTTGTTACATACATAGCATAAACCTTTTATAGTATAAATTAACAAATCCTGAAGGTTTGCTACATTATCTTTTTTTCCACAAACTCCCACAACTGTACATCCTTCATTTCTTGCAGCCTCCTGGCATTGGAAACAGAACATCTTTGTAGGTCTTGGAGTAAATTCCATAGATTTCACCATTTCTTTTTGATTTTTTATTTCTTTTACATCTGATTATATCTTATAATTTAATTTATATAAAAAGATTTTTGATAATTTTAAATTTTATAGGAGACATAACTAGTATATATATTAATATAATCTTTTAGCATAATTATTATGAAGAAATTCAAATAAAATTAGATAAAGTAATAAAAATAAATCTAAAATATTACAATTTTATCGTAAATTTTTTTGTCAATCTTTGATATTTGTTCATAAAATTCATAAATTTTTTCTGCATCTCCCTCAACAACAAAAATTTCTACTTTTTTATTTTTTCCACAGGATGTTGTTATATATGACTGATTTATTGTTTTAACTATTTCATTATATTCAAAATATAACTTACTCATTTTTTCCATTGACTCTTTTGTAGGAGTATATACAACTGTAATAATCCCACTGATTAACCCATCTTTATCTAAGTCATTTTCTAAAATATACTTTCTTACAGCGTCTCTTATTAATTCACTTCTACTTGAATAGCCTTTCTTCTTAACAATCTTGTCAATCTCTTTTAAAAGATACTTTGGAAATGAGATACTAATTCTTTCAACATTAACCATTCTTTCACGAATCTTAATTTTTTTAAGACTAATTATATTAATATTGTCTTATAAAATTTATGCTATAACTATATATTTAAATATATGGATATATTTAAAAATAAAAATTAGAAATTATTTAAAATAAAGATGGGCATACTGCAAAGTATGCTGAGCATTTATTTATCTCTTCATTTTTCATTTTGATGTTTTCTAATTTTTTAACCATATTTATATCAACTGTTTCTTTAACTTCAATTAAATCTCTCTCAATCATTTCATTTATTATATTTTCAACTTTTTTGTTCCTTACTATTACAGTGTTCCATCCATCTTCACTTCCAACACTTCCAACTGATACATCTGCATATTTGGCAGAGAAATCTATACATAACCTACATCCTAAGTTACATAGTTTTTCTATCTCTTTTATTGGAATTTCATAAACAACTTTCTCTGAATGAGATAAATCAGACCTTTTTAAAGTTTCAACGATAAACTTACCTTTTGATATGTTCATTTTAATGATTTCATCTATACTAATATTAAATTTTTCTTTTATGATATTTTTTAACACATCATAGGAAAAGTTTTTAGTGCAGAATAAACCAACTTTTAATTCTAAACTATATTGCAAACCTCCTAATATATGGCAAGGCAAACCAACCAATCCAACTTTATCATAATTTTCAGTTGCATATTCTAACAACTTGTTGTTTGGTGAGATAGAGTATTTACTTTTTGGAGATTCTAATAATTCAACAGTGTTTGTGGCTAAATAAGCAAGTGGTTTCCAATTTTTATCTTTAACTACTACTACTGCATCTAATATTTCACTTTCTAAGCAATAACCTAAAAATGTTGTAGTGAAACCACCATCTTGGGCATCAATATTTAACTTTGATTTTGCTGAAAGATATTTCATTTATCATCACCCCAGTGTAAGAATTTTATTAAAATTTAATTATAGAACTTCTTTTACCCTTATACAGTTGAGAAACTAGTTCCAACACCCATAGGGCTTTGCCCTATTGGGATACTCAGGATGCACTACCTCGCTTCGCTCGGTAGTGTCTCTTTTAATCTTATACAGTTGAAGAAGCAAGTTCCACACTTAATGCACTTACTTATATTGACTTTTGGCTTTTCATCAATTGTTAAAGCGTTTGCTGGACATTTAGCAACGCATGTTCCACAACCAGTGCAGAATTCGTAATTTATTGGAGCATCGTCACATCCTAAACATAGTTCTTTATTTGAGGTTAGTAAAACTTCATTAACCTTCATATACGCGTCAATAATTGGCTTTCCAGCAATTATTTCATAAGGTTTTAGTATTAAATATGAATCAACAATTTCTTTATCTTTGTTTAAAACAGCTTCAACTACCTTTTCAACCTCTTCTTCATCTGGAGGACATCCTATTATTGCGTAATCTACTTTAACAACATCCCCAATTCTTACAAATCTCTGAGGAAATCCATTTTCTAAGCCAATTAGCATTCTTTGGAAGCCACCACTTACAGCACAACTTCCAACAGCTATTAATATATCTGAATTTTTTCTAATTTCTTTTATTTTTTTAACCTCTTCCTCATCGTCTAAATTAACAGCCCCTCCAACTAATGCAATCTTTTTTTCTTTTAATTTGTCATAATATTTTTTTTCAATACTTTTGATAATTTTTCCACAATACCCACAACCTACCATAAAATCACCTTAAATAAATTTTATAAGTAATAGCATCTTTCACAGAGTTGGATTATCCTTTTACCTTCATCGTTATTTACACTGTCTAATACAGCTTTGTTGAAATTCTCACTCGTTAATATTGTGTAATCTAAAATTTCTCTTCCAATTAACTCAACTCTATGATATACTATTCCCTCTCCTCCTTCTATAACTGCCTCTCCAACGGCCTTACCATCCTTTATAATTGGCTCCATATATGGATAAGTTAATTTTAATTTATTTAATAGGTTTTTAATTTCCATTAAAGAGTGTTCTATTTCAATAACTCTTGCAGAGAGAACATCCCAAAGATTTTTTGATTTTATTAATCCTTTGTTATACATTCTTGATAATGCTCCACTATAGACAACTTTACCGTCATATAGGGCTGTTTTTGGATATCCATTAGTTTCTACCTTATTTATGTCAAAGTTATAGGCATCGATTAATTCAACATCTGGGAGAGAGATTTTCTTCTTTCTTTCTTCAACTAAGTTTATAAATTCTTTATCTACTAAATTTAAACCTTCATTAGCTAATTTTAATAATTTTTCTTTTCTTTTATCACTTATATTTTGTAAAACTCCACCAACTGCCAAATATTTACCTTTTTTTCCTAAGATTGACTTTATTTCATTTCCAATATCTTCCAATTTCTTTGTATTTATAAATTCACTTAACTTTATTGCATCAACTTCAATAATTTCTCCCAATCTTGCGATTTCTCTCAAATACTGCCCTTCATTAGGAACTGTTATATTATATGCCTTCTCAACAGCAGTAACTCCTGCCAAGGCATGAGATATTTCATTTAAATAGCATAACCTTGTCATTGCTGGGACAATAAAATCTATATCCCTACCCATCATTGAAGTTTCAAATCCCCTTATTTTCATAATTCCACCCATAAATTTAACTTTGATGTTCAATATTTGGCATGATAAAAATTAATTAGAAGATAAAAGAAAATATTAAAGATTAAATTCCGAGTTTTTTCCTTTTCTCCATAATTACATTTTCTAATATCTCAGCGGCTTTGTATGGGTTTGGCTCTGGAATTAATCTTCCACCTGTTAAGCTCTCAACATCGCATGTTAAAACTTTTGTTACCAATTCACTGCCAGTTACGAATGGAACTGGTGAAACATGGACAGTAAAGCCCATATCTACTGCATAGGTTGCATCTGCCAATGCCTGCTCTTCTAACCACTGAGGTGCTGAAGCTGCAACTGGTAAATCTGGAATATCAACTCCTAATTCTTCAGCAATTGCAACAGCAACTTGCTCAATTCTTGCAATACTCAAACATGCTCCAAAGTTTAATACTGGAGGAATTCCTAATGATTTACAAACTTCTTTTAAGTTATCTCCGGCCAATTCAGCACTTTCTGGGTTAAATAAGCCAGCGTGTTTTAATGGGCTATTTACACAACCACCTGCTAAGACTAAGATATCTCTCTTGATGAGCTCTTTTGTTAATGTTACAATTATATTGTCATGTCCTCCACTTGCTAAGTTAGAGCATCCAACAACTCCAACAACTCCTTTAATCTTTCCATTAGCTATTAAATCAATTAATGGCTTTACACTACCTCCTAAGGATTCAACTAATGATTCTTCTCCAACACCAACAACTGATTTAACTTTTTCATCGTAGTAATCCTTCTGTATATTCTTTCTTTCTTTAAATGCTTCAATTGCTTTCTTAATTATTTCTTTTGCCTTTTCATAAGCATTTTCTGGCTCCCATGGGATGTATTCAGCTCCTTCAACAAATGCCATATCATCAATACAGATTAATTTTGTTTTGGTTTTTTCAGCAACAAACTTTAAGCCGTGGAATGTACAGTTGAATTCTGAAACAACAGCATCAATTAATCCAGTAGCAACCAATGGCTCAGTTGTGAAGTTATTTGCTATATAACCAACAAAACTCTCTGGTAAATGGGCTATTCTTGTCTCCATATCTTGCCCGTTACATGTTGCCCCAATAATTTTTATACTATCAGCTCCTGCCTCCTTAGCCATCTTTATTAATTCCTCATCCATTGCCGCCTCACATAATGGCTGAATTAATGCATGCTGGTGTCCTGTTATCATAATATTTACATTGTTTGGTTTGACTGAACTGAAACCATTCTCAACAACTGTGATTTTTGGAGAACCAAATAATATGTCATTTAACCAACATGTCATCAAAAGCCCTGTAAATCCTGCGTGCAATCCTAATCTAAGGCAATGAACCAATAAATCCATTGGATTACTGTTTAAGTTTGTTGAAGTCTTTGTTAATGCATCAACAATCTCTCCTTTTGCTCCTCCTGGAAGGATATCTAACTTTTTAAATACTTCTAATCTCTTTTCTGGACATAATTTAGGGACTAACTCACTCTTTTCCCATCTTGGTTTATACATATCCTCTAATATGAACTCTGCAATTTCAACAGCCAACTGCTTAGCATCTTTATTTGCATCAAAGCCCAATTTTTTTGCTAAAAATCTTAACTTTTTCTCATTTCTTATTTCATAAGAACCTTCTCCTTTTCCAGCAGATAATAATGCTCTTGCGGCATTTTCAGCACAGTGGACATAACAAGAAGTTCCAGCGGCGACTGCTCTACATAGGTTTCTTGCTACAATGACATCTGCTGTTGCTCCACAAACTCCATATGGTGTTTTTTCAGTAATTCTACAAGGTCCGTTAGCACATAATATACAGTAAACCCCCTTTAATCCATAAGGACATTTTGGGAATTGATTTGGGAATCTTGTATGAGGAGTTTCTATCCCTTTTAACTTTGCCTTTTCAACCATCTCCTTAATTTCTGGAATTGCGGCAATGCAATTTTTCATACATATCACCACGTTTCTTTAACTTAGCTTACGATAATCAATAATATAGTAACGAATAAATATCATTAACGGTTCGAAATTAGTCATTAAAGAGTTTAATAAAAACGATATTCAGATTTCAGTCATATATTCAAATTAATTGATTAAATGATTAAAAAATAAAAATAAAATATAGGAATAAAATTTATTTTTCTACTTTCTGTTTTTTCATTTCTATGTGCTTTAAAATAACCTTCTCTATATCCTCTGGCTTATATAGAACTTCAATTCCTTCCATTCTTCTAATTCTCTCAACATTTTCAACATCTACATCTCTTATGTATAATGTTAATTTTTTATTTCCCGGGAGTATTGTCTCTATTTCCCCTTTTTTATTGTCTGGTGGATATATATAGACAGGAACTCTTGCCTTCATTGCTTGTGCCACTGAGTTAGTTATTAAAGTGTCTGCAATTCCATAGGCAATTTTTGCTGTAGTGTTTGCTGTTGCAGGAGCTACTAAAAATAAATCGTATTTTCCAGTTTGTAATTTCCCAACTAAAAATGGAGCATTAGCATTGACTTCAACTCTTAAATCATAGAATTCATCCTCTAAAACTTGCCAAAGTTTATACCATTTTACAACAATTTTTGCATTTTTTGATAAATAAACATCTACATCTAAATTATATTTATTTTTTAATTTTCTCATTATTTCAACAACTTCTGGAAGTTTATCTCCACATCCAGTAATTCCCCAAGCAATTCTTAACATTATTATCCCCTTTTTATTCTCCTACCTTTTCTTTTAAAACATCATAAAATCTTTTAAGTGTTTTTCTTAAAACTCTCAACCCTTCCTCATCCTCTTCAATCCCTTTTTTTCCTTTGTCCTTAGACCAAAATGTAGCTCCCAAGTTAGCTCCAAAAGAGCCCCCTCCTACAGGAATCATTTCATTTATTATAAAAAAGTCGTGTATTGTTCTTAAAGCAATCTCTTGCCCTCCGTTTCTATCTCCACCAATAGCAATACCCATTCCAATTTTTCCTCTCAGTATCTTAGGGTCTTTAGCTAAGATAGCCCTGCATCTATCCATCAAAGTCTTTAACTGCCCTGTTACATTTCCTTGATAAACTGGAGTTCCTATTATAACCCCATCAGCCCAGATAAGGTTTTTATAAACCTCTTCCATATCATCCTTATGTATGCAACCCTCCTTCTTTTTTATACAATAGTCACAATGAATGCAAAAATTTATTTTCTTTTTATGAACAGAGAAGTATCTAACATCTACTCCCTTCTCTTTTAAATATTGTAGGGCATAATTTACTGCAAAATGAGTTCCTTGTAATCTTGGACTTCCACTGATTCCAAAAACCTTCATACTTTCACCAATTTATAGGTAACTAAAAATATAAAAATTATATAGATAAAAAAATAAACAATAAAATAAAAATAAAAAAGATTAATTAAATATTATAAATCCTCTTCTGCCAATTTTTTACCGAATTTATAACATTTCTGTAAATCTTCTTTTTTTGGAGCAAATCTTACTTTTAAACAATCATCCTCAACTATCTTGTAATTTAATTTTTTGAAAACATCTTTTATTTTTTCAGTAGCTATCTCCATCCATCCATAAGAACCAAATGCAACTCCTATTTTATTTGTGATTCTTAATCCCTCCATATATGCTAAAAATTTAGCAATGTTTGGCAGGATATTTTGATTTAGAGTTGGAGAGCCAATGAGTATATATTTAGCGTCAACCATCTCTCTGATAATTGTATTCATAGGAGTTTCTGAGATTCTATATACTTTTACATTTACACCCCTTTCCATCAAACCGTTGGCTATTGCATGTGCCATCATCTTTGTGGAATTATACATTGTGTCATAAACAATAACAGCCTTATTTTCTACTTTATCACTTGCCCAATCAATATATTTTTTTATAATCTTATCTTTCATCTCTTTCCATATAACTCCATGAGAAGGACAGATAAGTTCTATATCCAAATCTTTTAAGGAGTTTATTGCATTAGGAATTAACATTTTATAAGGCATTAATATATTTGCAAAGTACTCTTTTGCATATTCAAAAATTATGTCTCCAACTTCATAATCAAATCTTTCAGATGTTGCAATATGTTGCCCAAATGCATCATTAGAGAATAAAATTTTATCTTCTATACAGTATGTTAGCATATTGTCTGGCCAGTGGAGCATTGGAGTTTTTATAAACTTTAAGGTTCTATTTCCAATATTTATTTCATCTCCAGTATCTACAATAATAAAGTCCCATCCTTCTGTATCATAATATATAGATAAATGTTCCTTTCCCTTCTCATTCGTAATTACTGTTGCTCCACTGAGTCTAACAATCTTATCTACACAACCGCTATGGTCAGGTTCCACATGATTTACAACGACATAGTCAATTTCCTTAGGATTAATGACTTTATTAATTCCTTCAATTAGTTCATCAAACATATAACTTTTTGCAGTATCTATTAAAACATTTTTATTATCTTTTATTAAATATGAATTATATGTAGAACCATCCTGCGTTATATATCCATGAAAATCTCTGACTTCCCAATCAATTACTCCAACCCAGAATATATCTTTTTTAATTTCTAATACCATAATAATCACTTTTTAAAGTTCAATGATTTGATAACCTTCATCTAAATATTTCTTTAAACTTATATGTCCAAATAGATCATTTTCTAACTTTAATTTTCCTTCAATTTCATTTTTAATGTTAAACATACTTGCACATGCTTCACATACTACAAAGTCATCTTTTAATTTTTCAAAGTGATTTTTCAATGGATGGTTTTCACTTAACAAATCCTTTGTCCATAAAACCCCTTCTCCTTCTAATATAATCTTCACTACATCTCCTTTTTCTTTTAACTCATTTGCAAATAACAATGTATGAAACATTACTGGGATGTTTGGACTGTTTTTATGTAAATATGAGAAAATTAAAAATGCAACTTTCATCTTTATCCCCCACTTTAATATTTTTCGCATTTAACCATAAAGTATTTTCTTGGATGAGAACATGAAGGACATTCTTCTGGTGGTTCATTTCCTACATGAACATAGCCGCATTTTTTACAAACCCATTCTACATTTTCATTTTTCTTATATAATGTTCCGTTTTCAAGTTCTTTTAACAATTTTTTAAATCTCTCTTCGTGATGCTTTTCTGCTATTGCAATTGCTCTCAATCTTTCAGCAATATCTTTTAATCCCTCTTTTTCTGCGATTTCTGCAAACTTTGGATACATTTCTGTATATTCATAATGTTCTCCTTCAATTGAAGCCTTTAGATTTTCAGCAGTATTACCTAAAACAATAGGAACTTCTACATTATCAACTTTTATTGAATTTTCATTAATGTTGTATTTCTTTTTCAATTCAGTTATTAGGTAATATAGCCATTTAGCATGTTCTCTCTCATTTTCAGCAGTTAATAAAAATATATCAGATATAATTTCATAACCTTCATTTTTTGCAATTTTTGCATAGCAGGTATATCTATTCCTTGCTAAACTCTCTCCAATATGTGCCTTTATTAAGTTTATTAAAGTTTGTTTCATAAGAATTCACCAAACAAATAATAAATATTTTAATCGAATTCTACCCATTCATCTAATGGTTCAAAGTATTCTTTACCTACTTTTCCTCTGCAAACTGGACAAACCCAATCATCTGGAAGTTCTTCGAATGGGGTCTTTGGTGGTATGTTTTGAGAAGGATCTCCTTTTAATGGATCATATACCCATCCACAAACTCTACATCTATATTTTCTATATTTTGGTTTTTCACAAGTACCATCTAATTTACAGGCAATTTTAAGTTCTACCATGGTTATCAGCCTCAATAAAATTTAAAAATAAAAAATTTGGATTAATCTAACTTTTTATAGCAGAACCACCAATCTAAGCATTCAATTTCTCCTTTTTCACAGGCCTCTTTTCTTTTCTTAATTTCTTCTAATGATGATGCTGGTGGAATTATTACTTTATCTCCAATTATGTCATTTTCTGGCCAGTTTGCAGGCATTGCCACTCCTTTTTCGTCAGAAACTTGTAATGCTTTAACTAACCTTACGATTTCATCTAAGTTTCTACCGACTTCTTGTGGATAGTAAATTATAGCTCTAATAATTCCTTTGTTATCTACAACAAATACTGCTCTAACTGTGTTATCTCCTTTGTATGGACTTATCATTCCTAATTTCTCTGCTAATTTTCCTCTGTCATCTGCAATAATTGGGAATTCAATTTCTACATTTAATTTCTCTTTAATCCACTCAGTCCATTTTAAGTGGCTGAATACTTGGTCGATACTTAAACCAATTAATTCAGTATTTAATTTTCTAAATTCATCATATCTCTTTTGGAACCCAACGAATTCAGTTGTACAAACTGGGGTAAAGTCAGCGGGATGGCTAAATAATACAAACCATTTACCTTTTTCTACGTAATAATCTGGTAATTTAATAATTCCATGAGTAGTTTTAACTTCTACTTCTGGAAATTTCTCTCCAATAACTGGCATTTTTCCTTCACACATATTTTCTCACCTCTAAATATTTTAATATTTATAATTTACTTTCTTCATTTGGATTTCTTGCAACTAATTTAGGATCGTAACCTTTAAATCCACACTCAGGAGTGTAGCAGGTTACATCATAAAATGTACATTTAGCTCCACAATTTGGACATTTTTCTGGAGGTTTGTCTGCTTCAAAAACATAACCACAATTTGAACACTTCCACCAAGTCATATTTTCACCTAAAGAATTAAATTTTCTCTGTTATTGGAGAAGTATATACTCTCTGTCCAAGATCTTTATCGAGCATAAATAATCCTCTTTTATCATCACCAATTAATTTTAATTTGTCTAAAATTTCTGAAAAAGATGCCTCTTCTTCAACTTGTTCATTTACAAACCATTGTAGGAAATTTACTGTTGCGTAGTCCTTTTCAGAAACTGCCAAATCCATTAAATTGTTTATTGATTCGGTCATGAGTTGTTCATGTTTGTATCCATCTTCGAACACTTCAATAATTGACATCCAATCATTTTTTGGTTTTTCTATGGCATATAATTTTACTCTCCCACCCCTTTCTATAACATAACTATATATCTTCATTGCATGGTCTAATTCTTCCTGACTTTGAACTTTAAACCACTGGGCGAATCCTTTTAAACCAAGAGATTCCGCATAGGCTGACATGGATAAATAGAGATATGCTGAGTAAAATTCTTTATTTATTTGTTTATTTAAGGCATTTAAGATATTTTCTTTAATCATCCTATATTCACCAACTTATTCTTTCTTTTCAATTAGACATTTATTTGCTAATTTCATTGCTAAATCTTCTGCATCTTTTATTGGAAAGTCGTTGTCTGTTAATAATTTAACCAACTCTCCTGCCTCAATAGTTCCGCAAGGCAATGATAAACCACAAGGTAATGCTTCAGCTAATTCTACTTTACTTTTTATAGGAAAAACATCTTTATCTTTGAAGTACTCTACTAATCTTAATTTAAAGTCTTGAATATCTTTCAAAGCCTCATATAGTGGATGGTTTGTTGTTATCATAGTTTATCACCTATTCTTCTATCTTTCTAAAAGCGTTTTTTCCTAATCCACATTGTGGACATCTAAATGTATCAGGTAAATCTTCAAATTTTGTTCCAGGAGGTATATTTTGAGAAGGTTCCCCCACATCTTCATCATAAATCCAACCGCACATACATTGATATTTTGCCATTTTTTCACCTTTTTAACCTTTTTATTGTCAATTGATATTATGCTATTATAATTTTATTATAATTTTGATACATATACTTAACCTGACTAAATTCGTTAAAAAATTAAAGAAATTATTCTAATTTAATCTCTTTTATATATTCCCACACTCCATGTAAGTTACATCTCATCAAAGCCTTTAAGGTAAAATTTTCATGACCTTTTGAAGGAGCTTTTACCATTAACTTTACCTCAGGCTTCATAAATTGTGTAAAATCCACCCTTGCTAAATAAATATCACCCATATATAACTCAATCCATTGAATAAAATGACTATCTTCCATAGGATGAGGAATTCCAGGAGAAATTTTAACTTCAAAATACTCTTCACTTTTAACAATGTCTGGACATTCAATAAAAGGAGTGTGCTTTTTTTCAAAATCGTTGCCCTCTTTTATCCTATTTATTCTGCAAAAATAGTTCATAATGTCCCTCCCCCACATTATTAATATTTTATAATTCTTTTTCAATTTCATTTAAAATTCTCATAGCCTTTGTAAATGCTGGCATACCACTTGTTAATAATACAACTTTTAAAGCATCTATAATTTCTTCTTTTGTAATTCCTAACTCTTTAATTCCACTTATCATTTGTTTTTTTGTGGCAATTTCATCACATTTTGCAGCAACAATTGCTATAGCGATTAACTTCTGAGTTTTGTAATCTAAAACTTTTCCAGTGTATGCTACATCGTTTAATTTAACTATTACCTCATACAAATCAGGATACTTTTCTTTGACTATTTTCATTCCCTCCCCATAGAAAACTTCATTTTTCATAATAACACCCAAAAAATCAATTGTTTTTTTAACTTTAGATATATAATTTTATATTCTTACATCTATTTAAGCTTTTCGATGAGTTTGTCAGTTGAGACAAAATGTAAATCCAAAGCAACATCTTTTGGTGACATACCCATAGATAATCCTAACAGTTGAGAATAGTGTATTACTGGAATATTGTATTCCTTACCAAACTTTTCTTTTATTTCTACTTGTCCTCTATCAAACTGCAAGTGACAGAATGGACAAACATCAGTAATACAATCTGCACCTGCTTCTTTTATATTTTTTAATTTCATTTCAGTCATTTTTAAAGCAACATCAAGATTTCTTGCTCTAACACCTCCTCCTGCTCCACAACACATATTTTTATCTTTATAATTTATTGATTTAGCTCCGAGTGCTTCAACAAGTTCATCAAAAGATTTAGGCCTTTCAGAGCTTTCTAACTTTTTTATATCAGTTGGTTTTAAGTAATGACAACCATAATGAACTGCAACATTTATATTTAAAGGTTTTTTTACCTTTTCTCTTATTGCATCTACTCCTAAATCAAAATATAATACTTCAGGTAAATGTCTAACTTTAATGGTCCCTTTATATTCTAATCCATATTTTGATAAAATTTCATTAACAAACTTTCGAGCTTTTTCATTATCTTTAAGAATATGATTTGCTTCAAATAAAGAACCATAGCACCCATTACATATTGTTAATATATCTAATCCCATTTCTTCAGCAACGCACAAGTTTCTCGCGGCAATTGTAAGCCAGGTCTTTAAATCGAAAGAACCAAATACCCCTGGAGCAGGACAACAGGATGCTTTTTCAAAGGGATGTAATTTTATTCCCAATTTTTCTAATGCAATGTATGTTGCTTTTTCAATTCCTGGGTATCTATTAGGAGCAATACATCCTAAGAAAAAAACAAATTCCATAATACGTCACCTATTATATTTATTCTGACATATCTTTCCATTGTATTGGTTTTAATTCCATAGTCTCTGTGCAGATACCTACCATATCACAAAATTTTAAATCAATCATAATACCTCTTATAATCTCTAATACTTCTGGATATTTATGTGTTGTTGGAGGAATTTCAGGTAAACCAATAGATTTTCTTGCTTCTTTTATTTTATCATTTATTGGAACTGCATGCCCAGTTTTAAATACATATAGAGCAGTTTTTTTATGAGGTTCAGCCATTCTGCCTTCTCTTGCAGCAATATTTCTAATGATTTTAATAATATCAGTTATTTTTACTTCTCTTGGACATCTTTCGTAGCATTCATAACATGTAGTGCACATCCATAAATCTTCACTTTCCACAGCAAATTTTCTCATACCACATTGAGCATATCTTATTAATTTTCTTGTTCTAAATGCTGTTATTCTACCACTAGGACAACTACCAGTACAGGTTCCACATTGATAGCATGCTTTAAAAGAAGCAACATGATTTTCATCTAAAATGTCTTTACCTGTATTTATTATTTCATTTATAAAGTTATTATCAAATATTTCATTAGTTTTTAAGACCATTTTAATTCACCACAATATATTTTTAACTTATATTTTATTCTTTATAATATTTATATTTTGTTATTTGTAATTAGAATTATTGTATATTATATGGAGGTTGAAAATATGAAAATTAAAGATGTTATGAACAAAAATCCAATAGTTGTTTCTCCAAATGATATTGGTGGAGAGGTCGTTCAATTATTATATAAAGAAGGAAAATATTATGCACCAGTTGTAGAAGATGGTAAATTAGTTGGATGGATTACTGCTTTAGATCTACTTGCAGGATGTAAGCATTCAAAAATTGAAGATTTGATGTTATTAATTGATGAAATAAAAATTTTAAATGAAAATGATGAATTAACTAATGAATTGATAGATGAAATGGTTAATAATGAAATAATTGCTTATCCTGTTATTAATGATAAAGAGGAACTCGTAGGAACTTTAAGTATTTTTGATTTATTTAAATATAAAGATAAACTAATTAAAAAATAGATTATCTCTTTTAAAATTTTTCTAAATTTTTTCAAAATTCGTAAATTTTTTGACTATTTTATACGAAAATAGGATGACAAAGATTATTATCTTTAAAATAAAAATATAATTTTTAATTTTTATATTTATGAGGTGATATTTATGCAGATTCATCTAAAATTTAATAAAGAGTTGGGAGAATTTTTTGAAGATATTTTATGTAAAGAGGATAATATTGACAACAAATTTCCAAATGACGATGAATTAGTTTGTGAGGTTGTTGAACATTTAAAAAAAGGATTCAATAGAGAAAAAATGACATTTGATGAGGAAAAATATACAGATAGAAAGATTAAAGGATACATTCCATTGGAGATTTTTAGAATTATGATTTATATATTAATGAAAAAGATTAAGGAGAGGGGTTCAGAGATAACTTTATATGAAATGGGATATGAATTTGGTAAATTCTTAGAGCCAAAGAATTTTAGAGAGTTAAAAAAATTTTTCAGAAAAAATAATTTAGGAATATTAGAAATTGAAAGTAGAAAACCATTAATTATTAAAGTTAAAGAATGTGCAATGTGTGGAGGTTTGGAAGATACTGAGCCAATGTGTCACTTTGATGCTGGACTACTTGCTGGGGCTATGGAATGCATATTAAAAAAAACTGTTGTGGTTAATGAAATAAAGTGTATGGCTCAGGGTTATGATGCCTGTTATTTCGAGATTGAAATAATAAAAAATAAAAAATAATTAAGTTTATTCCTCAATGTTATAAGGATTTTTACTATAAAATTCAACTGTTTTTATAGCAGAACTTACAACCATCTCTCTAATATTTGGAATCTCTTCTTCCAATTTTTCTAAAATCTCGTGACATCTTCTCCTAATGCTATCTCCTCTATCTCTACTATATGGGCAAATATCTTTATCTTTGTAATACTCTATATTACACTCCTCAAGAGCCTTTATTATATCCTCCTCCAGTACTGGAAGCATGGGTCTAATGATTGTACATTCCTCTAACTGAATCTTTAAATCTTTATAATTAACTACATTACTCTTAAATTTTGTTAAAGGTCTCATAAACTTTAATCTCTCTCCTTTAAAGATATTTGCTAAAATTGTATCTGAATTATCATCTAAATTATGTCCATAAGCTATTTTAACTTTCTCGTAAGGAATATTTTCTTTTTCAGATATTTCTTTTGCTAATTTTCCTAATAAATGCCTTTTAATTACAGAGCAAGAAAAGCAAGGAGAAAATTCCATTCCTTTAGAAGTTTTTGTTAAAATTTCTGAGAGTTCAACTACATCTAAATCACTTTTTAACAATAGATGAGGAACATTTAGCATTTCACAGTGGTGTTTTATTAATTTAACTCCCTCACTATCTTCTTTCCAAGGTCTCACTCCACCTATATTAACATCAACAGTAACCGCTATTAACTTTATTCCATACTTCCTTCTATAAACCTCCAAAAGATGTAACAATAATAAACTATCTTTGCCTCCGCTAAGCCCAACAATAATCACATCTCTTGGGGCTATAATCTTATGCCTATTGATAAATCTCCCAACCTTTGTAGAAACATATTCATAAGTTTTTGAATAAATTACTGGAATTCCAAAATCTTCTTCAATTTTGTTCATTTTAGTTCTTGATAATCTAGCCATTCTTTTGTTATTGACTAAAATTTTATCCTTTCTTATTGTTAAAAAAAATGGATTTGCATATTTTTTTAATTCTCTTAAATTAATCATATTAATCCCTCTAAAAAACTAAATTATTTGAGATAAATCCACATTTTTTTCTAAAACTTTGGCAAAGTAGTTTAAACTTTTTTCTATACTATCTTTATATAAATCTCCTTCAATTTTCTCTAAACCTTTTTTCTCTCTAATTTTGTTAATAATATAGTTCCTAAATTCACAATTTTCAAAAATTCCATGGAAGTAAGTTCCTATAACTAAACCACCACCAATTTTTTTAATTGAGCCATCAAATCCATTACCACAGTTTCCAAAACCTCTCTCAATTTTTATAAGAGGTTTTTCTTTACTGTATGTAATTCCTTCGTGAATCTCATAACCATAAACTTTAAATGTTTTATTGTCAATACTTAAATAACCATAAGAGTTTTTAACGACCTTGTCATTTCCAAAGTATGTTTTAGCGTCAAAAATATTTAAACCTTCGATACTTCCAACATCTGACTCTTTAAAATCTTTATCAATGAGTTTTTTCCCTAAAACTTGGTAACCTCCACATATTCCAATAACTATTCCACCATCTTTTAAAAATTCTAAAATCTTTTCATCAAAATTATTTTCTTTTAAATAATATGCCTCTTTCGTTGAACTTCTTGACCCTGGGAGAATTAAAATATCCCCAGAAATATCATCTTTGAAGTCAATAAATTTTATTAATGCGTCGTATCTTAAAGGGTCTAAGTCAGTAAAATTAGATATTTTTGAAAATCTAACAACATTAACTTCAACTCCACTTTTAGCATTTCCAAAACTTCTTATGTTTTGTAATGCCTGACTATCTTCCTCTGGTAATACAAGATTTTCATCATAAGGCATAACGCCTAAAACTGGAATTCCCGTTAATTCTTCAATTTTCTCAATTCCATCTTTTAAAACATCAATATTTCCCCTAAATTTATTTATTATAATACCTTTAATAAGATTTCTCCATTTTTTTGGAAGTAGTTTTATAGTTCCATAGATTGAGGCGAAAACTCCTCCTCTATCAATGTCAGCAACTAAAATTGCATTAGCATTAACCATTTCTGCAATTCTTAGATTTGCTATATCATCCTCTAATAAATTTATCTCACAACAACTTCCAGCACCTTCCATAATAACATAGTCATACTCCTTATTTAGAATCTCTAAACTTTCTTTAATTTTTTTCAAAAAGAAATTTTTATTTCTTCTATATTCGTTATAATTCATATCTTTATAAACCTTTCCATGAACTATAACCTGTGATATAAAATTTCCTTTTGGTTTTAATAGTATTGGATTAAAATGAACAGAAGGCTCAACTCTGGATGCTAAACTTTGTGTATATTGAGCCATTGCGATTTCTCCATCTTCTTTTGTTACTCTTGAATTTAAACTCATATTTTGTGACTTAAATGGGGCTACTTTATAACCTTTATTTGCTAAAAGACGACACAATCCTGCAGCTATTGTAGTTTTTCCACTGTTGGATGATGTTCCAACTACCATTATAAACTTTGCCATTTGAGTCACCAAACTTATTAATCTAATAACTTCTTTATTTTTAATTTTTATATAAATAAATTAAAATAAATTAAAATTGATTTGTGTGATACTTATGTTTGACTTAGAGACTAATAAAGTTATAAAAGAGATAGAGAATTTAAATAAAAAATGTCCTAAAATAGTATTTCAAGCTCCAGAAGGCTTAAAATTATATGTTGAAAAAGAGATTGAAAAAATTAAAAGATATTTTAAGAATAAAGGAAAAAATGTTGAATTGTTTTTATGGGGGAATTCTTGCTTTGGAGCCTGTGATTTAATTGATGATTATGTTAAAAAATTAGATATTGATTTAATCGTACATTATGGACATGAAGAACTTGAATATGCCAAACCAGAAATTAAAACTTTATTTATTCCTACATATCACATATTTGATAAAGAAGATGAGAATAAAATACTAAATGACATAGAAAACTTTATAAATAAGTATAATTTAGAAGGAAAAAAAGTGGCTATAACTACAACTGTTCAATATAAAAAACTATTAAAGAAATTTAATCCTTATATAATCTTAGGTTGCAGAGGAGAAATTAAAGATGAAGACATTATATTATTCGTTGGAACTGGGAGATTTCATCCTTTAATGTTAGCATACAAATATCAAAAAGAAGTTTATATATACAATCCTATTTCTAAATATTTTGATAAAATTTCTAAGGAAGATGTTAATAAGTTTATAAAGAAAAGAATTACGGCAATAACTAAGTTAATGTTAAATAAGCCAAAAAAAGTGGGAGTTGTTTTATCAGTAAAAAAGGGACAGTTTAGAAAAAAGGTTTTTGATGAAATTATAAAACTATTAGAAAAAAATAATATAAATTATCTCCCAATTATTGTTGATAATGTGTCCCCGGAAATATTATTTTATGATGTAGATTGCTATATAATTGTAGCATGTCCAAGGATAGTTTTAGATGATTATATTTTATATAAAAAGCCTATATATACGCCAGAGGAGTTTAAACTATTTTTAAATAACTCATTAAATTATAAATTTGATGAAATAAAAAAAGAGGATTTTTATTAGCAGAAAGTTCTATTTGTTGGAGGGATGCAAAGAGTTTTATTACAGTTTGGACAATTTATAGTAACCTTTTCAAGTTCATAGTATGCCTTAAATGGTTTTTTACAGTATGGACAAAAATATATCTTTTCTCCAGTTTTCTTGCATTCACCAACTTCGCCAACAGTTGGATATCTTTCAAATGTTATGTCACTCTCTGTATTTTGATATTTGAAAAATTTTTTAACCATAGTTATGTAAAGATTAACTGCCTCATCATTTATACAATCTCCTCCACAGTATGGGCAACTATACATAAATTATCACCTCAGGAAATCTATTTATTCTTAGTTATATATATCATTTTTTTGTAATCTTTTTATATTACTTATATATTGTTAAATTTGCATAATTTTATTAAGTAATATAATAATGTTAAAATAAACTATTTTTATGTTGGTGAAATTATGTGGAAAAAGTTAGAGAATTTGACAAGTAAAATTTACGAAAAGGCATTAAAAAGGAAAGGAGAGCATAGAATTGCATTGTTAATTGATGGACCTAATATGCTTAGAAAAGAGTTTAACATTGATTTAGATAAAATTAGAGAAGTTTTAAGTGAATTTGGAGACATTGTTATAGGTAGAGTTTATTTAAATCAATATGCGTCAGATAAGTTAATAGAGGCCGTTATAAATCAAGGATTTGAACCAAAAATCTCTGCTGGAGATGTAGATGTTGAAATGGCTGTTGATGCCACCGAATTAGTGTTTAATCCAAATATTGACACTATTGCCTATGTAACAAGAGATGCAGATTTTCTTCCAGCAATTAGAAAGGCAAAAGAGAGAGGGAAAAAAGTTATTGTTATTGGGGCTGAGCCTGGATTTTCAAAGGCTTTGCAAAATATTGCTGATTATGTTATAAAAATCGGAGAAGAGTTTCAATTAGATAAAGAAAAGTTAGAGAAAAAGAAAAAAAGTAAAAAGGTTGAAGAGAAACAATTAAGTAAAGAAGATAGCAATAGAAATAATAAAGATGATAATATAGAATCTTCTGAGATAAAAGAGTAAAGATATAGGAAATTATAAAGTTTATTTTATTCCAAATATTTTTCTTAAAACTGTTGATGTTGCGAATGAACAAAGTATATACCACCCTAACCATCCTAAGGCTGTATTAGATACTATTTTAAATCCTCCTTTGTAAATTAATGAGCCTAACCAATGCCAGAAATTAATTAGAAGAATCTTAGAGATTATTGTTGGTAAATACACTACGACACCATTCCAATTAGGATGTAATTCCATATAAACTCCACCAAATCCATAAACGTGTCTTAAATAAATAAATATTAGAATTATTGGAAGCCAAGTATATATCATTGGTTTAAAACTCATTTTCATCAATTCAGCATTTAGTTGCATAATTCTTTGATATTCTTCTTGGAGTTTTTCTAACATCTCTGGATTTTTAGCCATCTTCTTAGATTTTATTTGAAATTCTTGAATTTCCTTTTTTAATTCAGCAACTCTCTCTTGATCTACTAAAAGTTTTGTAGCAATATTAATAATTAAAGACACAATTATGGCAATAACTAAAATTGCCATAGCTGGATGTAAAACCTTTATTATTGGCATAAAAATTGCATCTAATGATGTATAAAAAAGATTTGTTATTGACTCAAACATAGATTCACCTTAAAAAATTGTATTTAAATTATTTAAGAACTTCAACAAGTTCTTTAACTGCTTTATCTAATAAGAAGTCTCTGTTTTTGATTATCTTAACTGTAGCTCCTGTTAAAACTGCATAAGTCATAGCTGCACATCTATTCATGAATATATGCTCTCCTATATCAACAGTTGATTCGAAATCTCTCTGTCTTGTTTCATCTGATAATCTTCTCATTAATATTTCATCAGTTTCAGCCTCAATTAAAACAATGATATCAGGCTGTAATTCTTCTAAGACCCATGCTGGTAGTCCTGGTAGATAACCCTTAGGAGTTTTTATAGTGCTGTGAGTATCGACTACAATATTAGCCTCTTTTGCCATTTCAGCTATTTTTTTACCTGCTAACTTTTGTATTCTTTTCTGGACATCTGGAGGTAACTTTCTTAACTGGTCTCTATGCTCTACTAAACCTTCTTCTTTAGCGATTTCGAACATTACTGTTCCAAAATTAACTATTTTATATTCTATTCCTTCTTTTTTTAGTTCTTCTATTGCCTTGTTTGTAACTGTTGTTGAACCTACACCTGGCACTCCTACGATTACTACGACCTTATTTTTCATAGAGTATCACCTCATAATTTAACCATGCCTAAATTTTTAGATTAAATATTATTACTTATTTAATAATTTTGCTAAGGATGGATGTAACTCTTTTACCTTATCTTTTAAAATTTGTTCATACATTCTATACACGATAGATACTGTTAATAAAACCCCGGTTCCTCCACCTAATGCTCCAATAAAATCAGCTATAGCGGCTAAAAATCCGACGAAGGCTGAACTCATTACAGTTAATGGAGGTATGTATCTTCTCAATCTCTGCTCGATAGCCTTTTCACTTTTTCTAAATCCTTTAATAGCCATACCCAATGAGCCAATTCTTTTAGCCATACTCTTTGGATCTAATCCAGTAGTTTCTACCCAAAATATACCAAAGAATATACAACAAACTATCATTGCTATCATATATACTAACGCATGGAGAGGATCTGTAAATACACTTGTTAGTCCATAAGGTGTTGATAAATAATATGCTATTCCATCAACAGGTCTTCCATTTACATAGTGTCCAAGTAATGGGATACCTAATCTACTTAACACTAATCCCCAGAGTTGAATATTAGCAAATAATGCCGCAGATAAGATTACTGGAATGTTTGAAGTATAAACAAATCTTATAGGGTATTTACCAACAGCACCTTTAATTCTACCATGAGCTAAAGGAATTTCTACTCTTAAACATTCAGCATAAACAACCATTAAGAATACTATTATTGTTCCAAGTATTGGTGCAAGATATTCAAAGTTTGGCATTCCATTAATTAGACTTCCAAAAAATCTCCATAAATATCCTTCAGGACCTAATGCTCCAACAAATATTACCTGTGAAACTCCTGCGGCAATAAATAATCCAATTCCAGAGCCAATACCATACTTTGAAACTATTTCATCTAAATATATTAAAATTATTGAGCCTATAGCTATTTGTATAATTACTAAAAGTGCCAATAAAATAGGTAGATGTCCAAAAGCTCCAGCTCCAACGAACATAACAGCCTCAACAAAACACATGATTATAGATAATAGTTTTTGACAACCTTGAAATAAAGCCCTATTTTCAGGAATTGACAAGTCCATTTTTATAATTCCAGCCCCAACTAATAACTGCATAATAATACCAGCAGTAACAATTGGACCAATACCTAATGTAATTAAGGTCCCTATTCTGGATGCAGTTACTGTTTGCCAAAATTGAAATATTGCAGGGATTTGGACTCCTCCTGTATAAACATCAATAGTTCCCATAATGAAATATAGAACCAAAACTATTCCAGTCCATTTAAGTTTTTCTTTGAAAGATAATTCTCTAATGGGTAATTCTACTTCAGGAATTTTTTCTAATATCGGAATTAATTTTCTCATAAATTCTTCCAATATCTCACCTTTTCAAACATTAAAAACTATATTATTAAAGTTAATATAAAGAGATTATTCTAATAAAATAGTCTTAACATTTATATAAATATTTTATCAAAAATCTATAAGAAAAAATTTTTAAAACTATTAATTTGAATTAATTAATAAAATGAAACATAAAAAAGAAATAAAGAGATTTTATAACTCTACAACTTCTCCACCAACAGCTTCAATTTTTTCTCTTGCCTTTTCTGAAACTTCAATTGCTTTAACAATCATTGGAATTGTTACTTTTCCTTTACCCAAAACTTTCTCATATCCCAACTCAATAACATCAACAATAAATTTGTCATTTTCTTTTTCGAATTTATCAGGGTTTTTCAATACAATTTCTTCAAGCTCTCCAACGTTAATTGTTTCTAATTCTTTAACTAAACTTGGATGTCTCTTAAATCCATATTTACCAAAGTGATCTGGCTTGTATTTTATAATCCAAGTCCATTTGTGTTTAAGACCTCCAGCTAACCCTCTACCTCCTCTGTTCCCTGCTCCTCTTCTCTTTTTGTGGCTACCTCCACCACATGTTCTTGAACCTCTAATTTTTTTAACTTTTTTCTTTTTTCTAATCATAAATTATCACCTTACATCATCTTTTCTAAAAGTTCATTAATTTTTTCTCCTCTGTATCCTAAAGCTCCTCCAACACTAAATGGTTTCTTAATACCCTTTCTTTCAAATCCTTTTCTTGGAGGATGTAATCTAAATACAGGTTTTAATGGAGTTTCTTTTAATTTAATTTCTCCCTTTATAAGTTTTTCTGCTAACTCTTCAACATCCATCCCAGTTAATTCCTTTATAATTTCTGGAGTAACCCTCTTATTTCCTGGAAGTCTACCTCTTTTTAAGATTAATTTAACTAAAGTTTCTTTATCAATTTCTCCCCATGTTACATAATCTTTAACTTTTTGTAACATTCCTTTAAATGTATCTGTTTCTGGGACAATTACACAGTGATTAACCTTATGTAGCCTTAACATTTTTAAGGTATCTGCTATGTCTCTCCTTACACCAATTCTACCTCTTATTCTAATAACAGCATAAGCCATATTTCTCACCTTAATTATTATGGAATATAAAATAATAATTTAAATAAAACTTTAAAATAGTTGGTTTTTCAAAATAAGAATGATTTACAATACTCTACCTTCAATAATTCCTAATTTCTTTTTACTCTTATCCATAACTCTTACAAAATTCAAACTCTTTAAAGCTTCAAATGTAGCCATTGCAAAGTTGTAAGTAGTTCTTGTTTCTCCAAATGTTTTTGTCCAAACATCTTTAATTCCTGCCAATCCTAAAACTGCCTTAGCGACATCTCCAGCAACTAAACCAACACCTTTTGGTGCAGGTAATATCTCTATTGCAGTACTTCCACACTTTCCATAACCTTTGTATGGTATTGAGTGAGGAGTTCCACAACCACACTCCCAGGAACCACAACCTCTCTTAACTCTAATAATATTTTTCTTTGCTTGAGCTATAGCTTTTCTTATTGCTGGCCCAACTTCTTTAGCCTTACCTTTTCCTACACCAACATAACCATTTCTGTTTCCTACAACAACAGTTGCTCTAAATCTTGCTCTTCTTCCAGACTTGTGCATTCTCTGAACTAACTTTACATCTAAAACTTTCTCTTCCAAATCTGGAAGAAGTGCATCAACTATTTCAGGCTCTAAGATTGGTAAGTTATTATCTAAGATGTAATCAATGTCAGTTATTTGTCCTTCTTTAACCATCCTTCCAATGGTTGTTTTTGGTTCCCACTCATCTATATTAAATCTCATTATCTCACCTTAGAACATGCTATCAATTTTTGCCTTAATTTCTTCAAAGTGTTCTGGTAATTTTTCTGGTTCTAAACCTTTCTCTAAGTATTTTGAAAACTGCCTTTTGTATTTTTCCTCATCTTCTTCTTTTAACATCTCAGCATATGCTTTTATGTGTTCTCCTCTTATTCTATCTTCTGATGGTAATATTTCCTCTCCATGTGGAATATTCATACCAGCATCTAAAGCTCCTTTTAGCATTGCAAATACTGCCGCTCCTTTTGTAGCTCTATGCAACCCAATATCTAAAACTGCCTCGGTATAACCCTTAGCTAAGGCTTTTTTACCTAACAAGTAACCTGTTAAGTATGCTGAAGGCAAGTTTCCAGTATGGCCTTTATAACCCAACTTAATTAATTCTCTTGAATGAGCAGATACAACTGTTTTGTCACCTTTTTCATCATACAATACTATTTGAGCTATACAATGATTCAAAGATTTTCTTACAACCAATCTTGGCTTTCCTGATAATAATAATTTTAATCTTTTTCTGTAATCAGTTTTTGCTTCTCTTCTTCTTCTAAATTTAACTCTATAAGTTGGACCTGTAGCCATAACATCTCACCCTGTTAAATTAAAAATTATTTATTGTTTTAAAAGGTCGTGTTCTTTCATGTATAAGAAAAGGTGGCTCTTACTTCTGAATGCTCCACCTTTAGCCATTCTGTAAAGTTTTCTATAAACTTTTCTATCAATTTTTCCAGAATCTCTTAAATATTTTAATGTTTTTCTCAAAGCTCTAATTGTAGCCATCCATCTTTCTTTTGGAGGAGTTCTTGCTCCTGCAGCTCCTCTTCTTGAACCAGGACCTCTTCTTCTACCTTTCTTTTTTTGCTCTTTTAATTTTTTAACTCTTGCACTACTTATTCCCTTTTTCTGTTTTTTCTTAATAACTCCATCTTTAATTAAAGCTCTTATATCATCTCTTGTCATTGCCATTTTAACTCTTTCTAACTGTGTTGGATCTATCCAGACTCTATCAATACCACATTTTAATATTTCAGCAGCTAATTTTCTTTGAACTGATACGTCCATAACTCTCACCTTATAAACTAAGAGGGTATTAAATATTAAAAAAGCTTAGTTATTCATTTTCATTGTTGTTATTTAGTTTTTCAGCAAATTTTAATAATTCTTCCTGTTTCTCTTCTGATATATTTAATATTCTTATTCCTAACTCTCTTGCTCTTTTGATGATTTCAATTTTCTTTCTCTTACCAACTGTTGAAGCAATCCTTGCTCCCTGTGTTTCAGGGTTTAATTTTTCTAAATCTTTAACATTATAAACTAAAACATCCTCTAAACCACTTGGGTGTAATCCTCTAACGGCTTTAGGCATTCTGTATCCAATTTCAACGACAGGAGGCTTTTCTTTCCATTTTAATCTCATCTTACTATGTCTTCCTTTAGGTCTTCTCCATTTTTCTCCTAACCTTTTATGTCTGTGTGCCTCTTGTCTTATAAAGTCAGGCTTTTTCATTTTTAATTTGAATCTTAATCTTAATAGCCTATCCATATTATCTCCCTCTTATTTAAATTTTTAGATAACCTTTCCAGCCTTCTCTACAATGTAAATTCCATCCTGGAAGACTCTTGGATCTCTATTTTTAATTCTTGTAGCCTGTTCTATATTGGCGGCGGTTTGTCCTACTTTTTCTTTATCGATTCCAGTAACTATAACATCCTCTCCACTAACTTTGACTGTAACTCCTTCTAAGATTTTTGCTCTTCTTGGGTGTTTTTCTCCTAAGAAGTTTTCAATGATGACTTCATTACCCTTAACACTAACTTTCATTGGGAAGTGAGCATATCTAATTTTTAGTTTGTATGTAAATCCTTCTGTAACTCCTTTAATCATGTTATTTATGTGTGCTGTTATAGTTCCAATCATTGCTTTATCTTTTCTTCTTGGATATTCGCAAGATACAACAATTTCATCTCCTTCTTTTTTAATTACAATTTTTGGATGTTCAAATTTTCTCTTTAATTCCTTTCCTCCACTTTTAACAACGATTTCATTATTGTTTATTTCTACTTGAACATTTTCTGGAATTTTAATTCTTCTCTCAAGATAGGCGGCAACAGGCATAAACTCACCTCAAAATGTAGATTTAATTTTGTTTCTTATATTATTAATTATTATTATAATTAACATCCGTGTTTAATAGACATAGGCTAATAATCTTCCACCTAATCCTCTTTTCTTAGCTTCTTCGTGGCTCATAACTCCCTGAGTAGTTGAGACAATTAATATTCCAAAATCTCTTGCTGGCAAGTATCTTTTTTCAAACTTTTCATATCCAAATTTTTTAACAGGGAATCTTGGCTTTATAGCACCACATTTGTTGATCTTACCTACTAATTCAACTTTATAAATTCCTCCTCTTCCATCTTCTATAAATTCAAATTCTCCTATATATCCATGATCTTGCATAACTTTTAAGACTCTTCCAATTAACTTAGATGCTGGTTTTATATACACTACCTTTTTACCCACTCTCTCACAGTTGGAAATATGGTTTAATGCATTTGCTAGTGGGTCCATTAAACTCATGTTTTCCCTCCAAAAGAATTTTTAGATGTTTTAAATTAAGTTTAAATTTTTAATCTAATTTCTTAAATCCTAATTTATGAGCTATTTCTCTAAAACATTGTCTACAAAGGTTTAATCCATACTTCCTAATTAATCCTGGTCCTACATGACCACATCTTTGGCATGGCCTAATACCATATCCATACTTTTTTTTCCAAGGTTTTTTAGCCATCTACATCACCCTTTTTCTTATTGTGTTTCTTCTTCCTCTAATACTCTCTCAACTTTAATTCCAAAGGTTTTTTCTATAAATTCAATAGCCTCTTCTCTTGTTAATCTATGCCTTCTTGGAACTTTTGCCCTACATCTTTTTCTTCTTTTTACTCTAAATCCAGGTCTTTCTAATGTTACACAAACATCCATCCCGAAGATACCAATCATTGGGTCATATTTTTGTCCAGGGAAGTCTATATGTTCGTGAATACCAAATGAGAAGTTTCCGTAATCATCAAATGAATAATCATATAATTTTTTACCTTCTTTTTGAAAAGCCTCAAAAGCATTTTTTAAAAATTCTTCTGCTTTTTTACCTCTTAGGGTGACTTTTAATCCAATTGGTAATTTTTTTCTGATACCAAATGTTGGGTTTGTCTGCTTAGCTCTTGTTCTTATAGGTTTTTGTCCAGTTAATTCCTCTATAACCTTTTCTCCTTTTGTTAATCTATCTCCACTTTCTCCTACTCCAAAATTAACAACAACTTTTTCAATTCTTGGTTTTAACATGGGATTTTTTTGCCACAATTCTTCAAAGCTCATGTTTCTCCCTCATTACTTTATACTAACAAATTTACAACTTAATAATAGGTTCTTCGTCTCCAACAACAAAGACATAGTCTTTAACTGTCTTGAATTTGTCTCCTTCTAAGTTTTCTAATGTAACTATGTCTGGATAAATTCCTCTTTTCTCAATTTCAACGATTCTTGCAAAGTCTCCAACGTGTTTTCCTCCGGTAATGTATGCTAACTTACCGACTTCAAATGGAATATGTGCTTTAATTTCTTGATCTGGAATTGTGATTAATAAAGTGTCTCCAGTTTTATATACATCCTCTTTAGGGTTTGTAGGATCTGAAACTCTAATTAATATGTTTCTACCATCGTGTAAGTTTAGTTGAATGTGACCTCCTTTAACAACAGTTTTGTTTTTAATTTTACATAATTTTAAATCTGGATTTTCTGTTGGTCTTAATTTAACTCTTCCTTTCCTATCGAATAAAACTCTGTAATTTTCATTTGCATCAGGTAATGAGACTACATCCATCAATCCAACAGGTAACTTTTCTTCTTTTCTAACTCTACCATCAACTAAAACTTTACCCATCTTAATAATTTTTTTAGCCTCTCTTGCATTGTCAGCATATTTTAAAATATCTCTAATAATAAGTAAGAGAGGTAATGACTCACTCATTGGGTGAGCTCCTGGTAAAGGTCTAACAGTAAATTTAGCTACTTTTCTTGGTAATTCCCATCTAACTGGAGCGGCTAATCTTTTCAAATGTCTTTTTGGACCTTTTTTTCCCATTCTTTCACCTTAACATATTTTTAATCTTGTTTTACTTTTTAATATGTTTGAATCTTCTTTCATCTTTGTCATAGAGTTTAATTATCATAACATTTGATGGATGAATTGGATATGGAACTTCTTTTCCATCCTGTCTTTTGTTGTAAGCTCCTTCAACATGGATTCTGTATCTTTTTAAATCAACTTTTGTAACTTCTCCTTCCAACCCTTTAAAGTCTCCTCTCATTATCCTTACAACATCTCCCTTTCTAACCGGAATGGCGTTTTTACCTAATTTTTCCTTTAACTCTTTTGATAACATTGCAGACATAACCTTTCTTCTCAAATGAAGTGGTGCGTTAAATAATGCTTTTCTTTGTTTTCTTGGCTGTTTTGACTTTGTAAAAGCCATAATTTCACCTTTGATTATAAGTTATTAAATTTATTTATTTAGATTATTATTTTAGCAATTCTTGCAATACCTGGCCATCTTTCTGCCGCTTCTTTAGCTACAGGTCCCTTAATATCAGAACCTTTTGGGTTTCCGTCTGGAGTTACTATAACAACTGCATTATCTGCAAACTTAACTCTTGTTCCGTCTGGTCTTCTAATTTCTTTTCTTTGTCTTATTACAACTGCCGGTAAAACCTGTTTTCTCATCTCAGGAGTTCCCTTTTTAACGGTAACGATAACCATATCCCCTACTCTTGCAGTAGGTAATCTTCTTGCTACACCTTTATAGTTTCTCACAGCAATAATTTCTACTTCCTTAGCTCCAGTGTTATCAGCACATATACATCTTGCACCTACTGGTAGAGCCCTTACAGGTTTTGAACCAATTGCTTTCATATTTTTTCACCTATTAGATTTTTACGAGTTAAATTATTTTTGTTCATTTGATGCTTCGTCTACTCTTCCTAATTTTTCAACAACAACAAATGATTTTGTTTTACTTATTGGTCTACACTCCATAACTCTTACAATATCTCCAACTTTTGCGTTTATACATGGAGGGTTGTGAGCAACTAATTTTGAACTTCTTCTTTCGTATCTTTCATATTTTTTAATGTACTTTATAATTTCCCTTTTAATTATAACAGTCTTGTGTGGTTTGTCACTAACTACTACACCTACGAAACTTTGTCCTCTTACTGGTAGAGATCCGTGAAATGGACAATGTTTATCATCACACTCTACTTCTGGAGCTTTTACAGGGATTCCTATATTTTTTGCTACCATGGTCTTTACCTCCAATTTTGATTATTGTTTATAAATAAGGCATAGTTTATAATAAAAACTTATAACATAACATTAACAGATGTAGAAACTGTGAAAGACTTAATGTTAAAAACCTATATATTACTTTAACGGTTGGGGCAAAAAAGAACAAAAGATTTTAATTAATATGGATACATAATTTTTACCTTTTTTTTCAATCTTTCTTCAGGTCTACCTATTAACAATCTACCATCAACTTTCACTTTACAGTTTTTTAGTTCAAACATAAAGGTTGCAATGTTTTTTGGAATTATTACTTCTTTACCATTTTCTTTTTCTATTATTAAAGTATTCCTTGTCTCATCTACTACTTTGCCTTTAATACCAATCATTGACTTATTTTTTGAATCGATAATAGTAACTCTAAGACCTATAAGCTCGTGTTTTAATATATTGTAAGGTGTTATCATAATATTTGCCCCAACCGTTTTATGGGGACGGGGTGTGCCCTATAAAAGGGCATCCGCGTCCCCATTTTATTTAACTACTAAGAAATAAAATAAAGTATTGATTAAGATTATCTAATTTCTATAGAATCCTTCGAGAATCCCATCTTAACTAAAATTTCAGCAACTTTTTTCCTATGATCTCCTTGAAGTTCAATAGTATTATCTTTAACAGTTCCTCCACAGGCACAGATGTCCTTTAATTTTTTAGCAAGTTCTTTTAAGTCAATAACACTTGCATCAAAACCTTCGATTATTGTCATTAACTTACCAAACCTTCTCTTTGTAACATATATTTTTATTTTTTGTTCTTCCTTAGCTATTTCTTCACAAACACATAGTTCTTTAGGCAAACCACACCTTGGGCAAATTTCTGGCATTACTGCACCTCTAAGTTTTACTCTTTATATGGGTAGAAATATATTTTTATAATATCTATAGGAAGTATTTAAATTTTTCCAATATAAAGTTATTTTGATTACTGTTGTTGTGAAGCCATTCTTTTCTTTTCATTCATTATTGTTAATATTCTTGCAATAGTTCTTTTAATTTCTCTCAATCTTCCCGGATTTGTTGGAGATCCAGAAGTAGCTATACTAACTCTTTCCTTTAACAACTCTCTTTTAAGCTCTATAAGTTTTTCTTTTAATTCATCAATAGACATTTCTCTTAACTCATTAGCTCTTAATATTGCCATAAGCTCTCACCTTTATTGTTCCTCCTCTTCTACTACATGTTTAACTTCTGCATCTTCTTTAATTATAATCTCATCTGGTAATAAAACATCTGGTCTCATAATTTTTACTGTAACTCCAATAATTCCAGGCTTTGTTTTTGCAATTGCTCTACCTTTATCTACTAAATCCTCAGCAGGTTCTCCACAGTGTTTCATATATCCAGCCATGAATTTTTCAGTTCTTGCTCTTTCTCCGGTTAATTTTCCAGAAATAATTACTACAACTCCCTTAGCACCAGCATTCATAACTCTTCTTACAGCAGTGTGCCCAACTCTTCTGAAATGTAATCCTCTCTCCAATGACTGAGCTATTTTTAAAGCGACAACTTGAGCATCCAAGTCAGGATTTTCTACGGGTTTAACATCGATTTGTGGTTTTTCAACACCAAACTCTTTACTTAATGTTTCAGTTAATTCTCTTATTCTACTACCTCTTCTACCAATAACAAAACCAGGTTTTTCAGCATATATTATAATCTTTGTTCCTATTGGTGTTTTTCTTATCTCACAGTGACTGTAACCAGCTCTACTTAACTCTTCTTTAAAATATTCATCAATTAATAATCTTTTAACATTTTCTTTAACAAATACTCTTTCAATCATCATTCCACCTTTTATAAATTATTTTTAATGGTATTCTTCTAAGATAACTTGTATATGAACAGTTTCTTGGAATTTTGGAGTGGCTCTACCAAATGCTCTTGGCATGTATCTTTTGATAGTTATTCCCTTGTTTGTTGAGATATGTTTTATTCTCAATTTTTCTACATTTAAACCTTTATATTCAGCGTTAGCCTTTGCATAGTTTAGTATCTTTAAGATTGCCTTAGCTGCTTTAACTGGGTATCTACCAGCAGGCCATCCTAATTTACCTTTTCTGTGACCTACTTTTTTGCAGTGTCTTCTAAATAGAACTGGTCTTTTCATTGCAATAACATCTTCTAAGAATTTTATAGCTTCATCTAACTTCATTCCATTTATTGATTTACAAATCTCTCTTGCGTGCTTTCTTGATATTGGAATGTTTCTTCCCATAGCTCTTGCAGTTTTTTCAGGATTAACCTGTATTTTATATTTTAATTTACCCATAATATACCACCTTTAATAATGTTTAAGGCTAATAAATTTTAATTGTTTCTTTAAGTAATAATATATCAATAGATTGAATTAAATCCATAATAATTGAAAGAGATAGAATTTTAGAATGTAAGAATATAGAATTTTTAAAGTGTTATATATAATTTACGAATAAACGAAATAACAAAATAAAAGTGAATATTGCTTAAATAATTTAAAAAAGTTACAAAATTTATGCTAATGAAACTTCTACTGTTTCAACACTCTCAACATCGTCAATTTCAGCTAAAGCATTCTCTATAGGTTCTGTTCCTCCTTCTCTTTCTTCCATTTCAATAACTACATATACTGTGTATAATCCAAAAGCTAATGGCTCATCAAATAATCCTCTTATAGCAACATCCTGAGTTTCTAAAACTTTTTTTACTTTTTCTTTTAACTGTTCTTTATCAACTTCTGGACTTTTTGGCATAATTTTTATTTTTGCTAACACTGACGCCATTATTTCACCACATTATTTTTATTATGGTCCCTCAAATCCACACTTTGGACACTTGTAAGGGTTGTTTAATTTTCTACATCTTTCACATCTTACTATCTCTACCTCTCCACAGTTTGGACATAAAAACTTTGTTGATTTCTCTCTTGGAGCTATTTCAGCATTACAGCTTATACAAATGTATTTCATATTTTTCACCCAATTTTCTAATTTTTAAATTTTTTAATTTTTATTTATGTTTATAATTTTGTTTAAATTTTATTGTAATATTTTGTGTTTGTAATCTTAATCTATGACCATTTTTGTATATATGTTGGGTTTTCCTTCTAAGATGTCAATAACTCTTTGCGGATATTTGCCATTTACAACATAAGCAGTCATTTTAAATTTTTTTAAGAGAATAGGAAAAGTTTTATCTACAGAGGTTAAGCCTTGTATTTCATTCGCATTAATAATATTTAATAGTTTCCCTCCAGGGAACTTATCATATATTCCATCAACATCTGTAGCTATTATTATTTCTTTAACATCTAATAGATTTCCAATATATAAACTTAATGAGTCTGATGTTACATCCCAAGAATGTTCAGATATGTCAGTGGATATTAAAATTTTTGAGGGTAATAATATCGCTATTTTTTCTTTTTTTATTTCTCTTTTTAAATCAAACAATGTATTGTATGCTTTAATATTTCCTATTTCAGAGTAAATTTCTCCAATTAAGTCCATACATTTTATTGCTAATTTGTGAGATAATGAATTTGAAAGATTTAAAGATTTATCTATCTTTCTAACAACATTTGCGAATTCTCCTCCTCCTGGTATTATGACAATATTTTTATTATTTTCTTTAGCATAATTTTTTAGTGTTTTTAATAATGGCTTGGCATCATAGGTTAAAGAACCTCCAATTTTTACAATGTGCATACTCTCACTGTTTTAAAATTTCATAGAAAACCTTAGCCATTTTTACTAAATCTTCTATTTTAATGTATTCATTAGGTTGATGGGCAGTTTCTTCTCCAATACCCCAAACTCCTACTTTATAACCCTTATATCTTAAAAATGCTGCAACAGTACCTCCACCCATTCCACAAAGTTTTGCCTCTCTATTTAATACTTTTTTAATAGCATTTTTCAACTCTTTAATAATTTCTGAATTTTCATCTGTGTAATTTGGATTTTCTAATTTTAATATTTCATAATTTATTTTTGGAGTTGTTGAGTTATCATAGTGTTTAATGTATTTTTTAAAGTCGAATTTTTCTATAAACTTATTTATAAAATTTAAAACATCCTCTATTTTATAATTTGGCAAAATTCTACAATCAAAAACAACCTCTACACTTCCAGGAATTGTGTTAGGATTAGTTACATTGTTTTTTAACATAGTTGGTTCAAATGTTGAATATTTTGGAAGAAATATTGGATTTTTTTCAGAAAAAGTTTCATATAGATTATTATACAATTCATCTGCAAAGTTAAATAAAATAATATTTGAGTTTAAACCACTTTCTGGCGTGCTTCCGTGACACTGTTTCCCTTTAATTGTAAATTTTATCCACAATATTCCTTTTTCTCCAATCTCAATAAATTCTCCCGTAGGTGTTCCAAAATCAGGAACAATTATTAAATCATCCTTTTTGAATAACTCATTTTCAAAGTTATTTAAAAGATATTTTAAGCCGTATTCACTACCATCTTCTTCATCAGAAACAAAGATTAAAGATAAGTTATATTTTGGAGTAATTTTATTCTCAAAAATCATTTTTAATAATAGTATAGAGGAAACTATTCCTTTATGATTATCTTCTGCTCCTCTACCATAAATTTTTCCGTCTTTAATTACAGGTTCATAAGGATCTGTAGTCCATAAACTTATATCCCCTTCTGGGACAGTATCTAAGTGAGATATAATATGTAAAGTTTTTTCTTTTCCAAAATCTACTTTAAATACTATATTTGGCCTCTCAATGCCGTATTTATCAATAACATTGTATTCTTTTAGAGTATAGTTTTTTATGTTATATTTTTTAACATATTCTATTAACTTTTTTTTAACATACTCTGCCTTTTCCTTCTCTCCTTTTCCACCAAATGATGGATTAACTGAGTTAATTTTTATTAAATCACTCTCCAACTTTATGGCTTCTTCTATTAACTTCATAATCATCATCCTACTATTAATCTGTTAAATTAATCTGTTTATTACTTATATTATGTTTTAGATCTTTTTCTATTTAATGATATTTTTATATCCTAATAATCTCTTTATACATTAAATAACAAATCAAAATTCCAGAAATTATTGAAGAGCTTAAAATCATCCACATTATTACAATTTGGATTTCTGCGGCATATAAAGGATTAGCTCCACTTAATAACATACCAACCATTGCTCCCGGAATAAAGATAACTCCAACAGATTTCGTCCTATTCATTTGTGGAATTATTGCTGATTTTACTGCATTTTTTATAAATGGCTTTAAAGCAGTTAATTCAGTAGCTCCTAATGCTAAATATCCCAATAAAATATCTCTTTCAGATTTTACTAAATCTATGATTTTATCTAATGTTAAATGGATTGTATTCATCGTATTACCAACAACCATTCCCATTAGTGGAATTACATAAATAGGCTCAAATTTAATAACATCAGAAAATACTAATATAATTAATGAAACTATAGTTGTTGCTAAAAATGTAACAAATAAACTAAGAAAAAGTTTTTTCTTATGCTTTAACTTTATTTCTCTCATTATTAAATATGATGCCACAGTAATCATTAATGAAATCATAAAAAATGCTCCTATCATTCCTAAAGAAAAAATATAAAGTAAGGCATATCCCAATATAAACAGTTGAATTAACGCCAATATTGAAACATAAAATATTTCTTTCTCAATGCCTAACTTTTCAATATATGCGATAACAATGGCTACTATAACAAAAGCGAATGCATAGAGTAGTTTTATAAATAACATCAAAATAATCACCCATCTCTATGGTTAATTATTATCTATTAACATTAAATTACATTAACATTAATTGTTAAGTAATACTCATAAGTAAATTTAAATAAACTCTTAATATAAAAAATCTTTTAAGTGACTTATATGAAGTGGGAGATTACTTTTAATGGAATTACCTATAGATGTATTAATTGTGCATACTGCTGTTCTTGTGAGGGATGGAGAATATATTTAAATTACTTCGATGTTTTAAAACTTAAAGATTACAAAGATTGTATAGAGAGATGCGAAGGAGAATTTAAATATAGACTAAAAATTAATGAAAGAGGATGTATTTTATTAAATAATAATTTATGTAGAGTTCATTTAGAGAAAGGTTATGAGTTTAAACCTTTAATGTGTAAAATTTTTCCATTCAGTAGTATGGTAAAGTGGGATGGAACTCCTTTGTTGATAATAAAACATTACTGCAAAGGAATTTGTAAGGGAGAAACTGATAAAAAAGTTATTAAAGAAGTAATTGAATATATAAAAGAACTTTATTTTGATAATTTTGAAGAGATTATTGAAAACGGTATGGAACATAGTAGTAAAACATTACTATATAAAGATTTTAAAATTAGTTGGGAAGAGAGGGAAGAGTTTGGTAGATATATTTTTAGTAGTAAAAATTTTGATGAAATGTTTGAAAGATGCAAAGAAATTTTTGGTAACAATATAAAATTAATAGATGTTGAACTTTTTGAATCTATAAAAAACAACATTGCAAAATACCATAATCAAGAAAATGAGGAGGAAATTATAAGATACCTATTAGAGTTAAATAGGAGAGAGCATTTTAGAAAGATTCCATTTTATGAAGAAGTAGAAAAATTATTAAAAATATCTAAATATCTCTCTAAATTTAAAAATGTATTAAGAGCTGAAAGTAATATTGATAAAAAATTATTTATAGATAAAAAGATTAACATACATTAACTAAAACTAATAATTAAATTTTAAAAATGTGGGGAATAGTATGGATACACACACTAAAGAATTTCCAAGAGTTAGAGCATTAGAAGCTACAACATACC
Organism: Methanocaldococcus lauensis; assembly: GCA_902827205.1. Classification (GTDB taxonomy): domain Archaea; phylum AGJL01; class Methanococci; order Methanococcales; family Methanocaldococcaceae; genus Methanocaldococcus; species Methanocaldococcus lauensis. The sequence goes on from LR792634.1 coordinate 1,373,034, forward strand.
TTTTAAAATGTTATAGAGAATTATTTGAAGGAGATTTACTAAAAGCATTATATTACATTGATAGAGCCTTAGAATTAGAGCCTGATTTTAGATTAGCTTTATTTTTGAAAGGATTGATACTAAACGCTATTGGTGAAATTAACAAAGCAATTGATACTTTTGAGAAATTAGTAAATTATGGTTCTAAGAACCCAATTGTTTGGGTATTTCTTGGACAATCTTATGGTTTGTTGGGAAGATGTGATAAAGCCTTTTCTTGTTACAAAAACGCTTTAGGTACTGAAAATAAATTTCTTGCAGCATTTTTGTTAAAACTTATTTGCACAGAATTCTTAGGAGACTATGAAGAAGCATTAAAATCTTGTGATGAGTTATTAACTTATGCGCCAAGATTTGTTCCAATATGGGTTAAAAAAGCAGATATTTTAAGAAAATTAGGAAAGTATGATGATGCATTACTATGCTTGAAAAAAGCATTAGAGCTAAAACCAAATGACAAAAACGCTTTATATTTAATGGGTGTGTTATTAAAGAGAATGGGTAAATTTAAAGAATCTCTTGAATGTTTTAAAAAATTAATAGATGAATTAGGAGTTAGATTGTTAGACGCTATTAGACACGCTGTATCTGTAGCATTGATTGTTGGTGACTTAGAAACTGCTGAAAGATACATAAAAATGGGATTAGATATTAGAGAGGATGATGTATATTTATGGTATTACAAAGGAGAATTGTATGAAAGATTAGGAAAGTCAGATGAAGCATTAAAATACTATAAAAAAGCTCTTAGCCTTTATCCATATCGTGTAGATATATTATTAAGCATTGCAAGGATATATGAAAGATTAGGAGATGTAAAAAAAGCTGTAGAATATTACAACAAAGCAATTGAGTGTAGAGATAGGAGTATTGAAAAATAACACACTATTAAAATATGAAAATAATAAAATTACTATCTATTCTTTTGTTGATTTCTATCTCTAAACAGATAATTTAATCTTTCTAAGTTTCAAACGTAATTTGTTGAAGTATAGGTGAAAATAATGAAATTTTATAATCGAGAGGAAGAAGTAAATTTTTTAAAAAATTATTGTTTATTAGAGCCTAATTCAATATTGTTTGTTTATGGGCCAAAATCTTCTGGCAAAACGACAGTAATGCTTAGGGTTATAGAGGAACTATCTAAAAGGGAGGATATAATATTTTTTTATTATGATTTAAGGAGATATGCCACTCCTACAAAGGAAGAATTTTAAAAATATTTTTTGAAAAAGGAGATAAGAAATATCTTTTAAATAGATTTGACTTTAATAATTTATCTTTAAATGATGTTTTTGATAAAATTTATGAGGGCATTGAAACTGTTATAAAAGATGGTAAAAAACCAATTTTAATAATAGATGATTAAATGAGTTATTTAATCTATTTGTCCATTTAACAAAAGTTAGACATCTCTGCCACGTTATATGCTTAACCTCTGACACTCTATTCATTGAAGAGATTTATAAGAACTCTACATTGGAAAATACTTCTGAATATTTCTTAATTGATTGGTTAAATAAAGAAACTATAAGAAATATATTGAAAGAAGAAGGTTTTAGTGAAGAAGAGATAAATTACGCTATAAATTATTTATCATTACCTTATGAAATTGCACAGTTAATAAACAATAAAAAATTAGGTTTATCTGTTAAAGAAGCAATAAAACAGTGGATTAATATTGAGAGAGATAAGATTTTGTATTTAATATCTACTTAAAAGGAATTTGAGATTGAAAATTTAAAAAAAGCTTTAGCTTTGAAATTATTTGAAGATAAAATAAAAGTTGATATCAAAGAGATAATAAAAAACAATCTTATGGATGAGGTTAAATTTTTGATAAAAAATGAAATTTTATTTTATGATGTTATTAATGATATTATTAAACCAACTTCAATAAAAAAATGGTATGCGATAAAGGAAATAATCTAAAAAAGGAATAGTATGCAAAATAAAAATTCTTTAATTTTTATATTTTTGTCTTTTTAATTTTACTAACCATAAGGTTTATATAGGAAGAAATGAAATAGGTAGAGTAAATTAAAAATATCTACCTAATTGTTGGTGATATTAATGCTTTTAGAATTCGTAGATTTAGATAATTGGGTTAAAAAAAGAGGAAGTATATTGTTTAATAAATTTAAATATGAACCATTTACCTTAGAAGAAGCAGATAAAGTTTTAAAAGAAGCTGGGATAGAAGCAGAGAATACAAAAGAACTTTTATCCATATTGAAAAGAAAAGGGATAGTTATTGCAAAGAAAGACCCTAAAGATAGAAGAAAAAGATTATATCAGTTTATTAAGTCAGCAAAGAAACCAACAAAAGATGATTTAATTAGAAATTTGAAATATTGTGCAGATTTAATTAGAACAAGTGTAGATTATAAAGTATTATTAGTATTTTTATTTTACAAGGCAGTCAGTGATAAATATCTTTCATTAGTTGAAAAATTTGTTAAAGATGGATACTCTAAAACGCAGGCTTATCTAATGGCAAATAGGAGTTATTTAAAGCTCTATGATGAAGATGAAGGAAAATTGTATGTTTGGCATGAAGTTGTAAAAAGCAGGGAAACAATAATGGAATTAGCAAATGCATTATACAAGATAGCAAATCTTAACGATAACCTTAAAGATTTATCTAAGTTAGTTGAGGTTTTGGGACTTATTGGGTTTATTAATGAGGACAATATGCATATTTTGGAGGAGTTGGTTAGAGTATATAATGAGATGGACTTTTCAGAGATTGACTATGATGCTATTGGAGATGCATATCAATGGATATTATCGTATTTTGCTCCTCAAAAGTGTAAAGAGGGGGAGGTTTATACACCAGTTGAGGTAGTTAGGTTGATAGTGAATTTGTTGGATATTGAGGAAGATGCTGAGGTTTTAGACCCTGCCTGTGGTAGTGGAACTATGTTAATTGAATCTTATAGGTATGTTAAAGATAATTATGGAGGTGAGGTTTATCTCTATGGGCAAGAGAGAAATGAAATTATGGCAATTTTGGCAAAGTTGAATTTGATATTACATGGGATTGATAGTGAAGGCTACGAGATTTATGTGGGGGATAGTTTAAAAAACCCAAAGTTTGGAGAGGTTGATTATACTATTGCTAACCCTCCATGGAATTTAGACGGCTATAATGAGAATGTGTTAAAGGAAAATCCGGAGGTTAGAAAGATTTATAATACCTTTGTTAGAGGTGGCTACCCTCCTAAACAATCAGCAGATTGGGCTTGGGTTCAATTGATGATATATTTTGCAAGGAAAAAGGCAGGAATTGTTTTAGATAATGGGGCATTATTTAGAGGGGGAAAAGAGAAAAAGATAAGGAAGGAAATTGTTGATAAAGATTTAATTGAGGCAATTATTCTATTACCTGAAAAGTTGTTTTATAATGTTACTGCTCCAGGAATTGTAATGATTCTAAACAAAAATAAGCCAGAAGAAAGAAAGGGAAAGATTTTATTTATAAATGCATCTTTGGAGTTTGAAAAGCATCCAGATGTTAGGAGATTGAATAGATTAGGTGAGGAGAATATTGATAAAATTGTTGAAGTTTATGAAAATTGGGAGGATGTTGAAGGATTTAGTAGGGTTGTTGATTTAGAAGAAATTAGGAAGAATGATTACAATTTAAATGTAAGTTTATATGTATTCCCTAAGATTGAAGAAGAAGAGATAGACATTGAAGAGGTGTTTAAAGAATTAAAAGATATTGAGAAAGAGGAAAAAGAGGCTGTTAATGAAGTTATGGGATATGTTGAAGAGATTTTAAAAATCTATAATTAAATTATTTTGAGGGATTTTTATGGAATTTTATAAAGAAACAAGATTTAAAAATTCAGAGATTGGGGAAGTTCCAGAGGATTGGGAGGTTGTTAGGCTTATTGATGTTGCAGAATATATTAATGGGTATGCATTTAGCCCCAAAGATTGGAAAGATAAAGGACTTCCAATAATTCGGATCCAAAATCTTAACGATCCAAAAGCTGAATTTAACTATTTTGATGGAGTAATTGATAATAAGTATATTGTAGAAAATGGGGATATATTATTTTCTTGGTCTGCAAGCATAGGAGTTTATATTTGGAATAGGGGTAGAGCAGTTTTAAATCAACATATATTTAAAGTTGTGCCAAAGAATAATGTTGATAGGCTTTTTCTTTATTATACTTTGTTTTTAGCAATAGAGCAATTAAAAAATAGGGTTCACGGCTCCACGATGAAACATTTCAAGAGAAGTGAATTAAATACTACATTTATTCCACTCCCACCCCTCGAAGAACAGAAAAAAATTGCAGAAGTTTTAAGTAATACAGATAAAGCAATTCAAAAAGTTGATGAGAGTATTGAAAAATTTGAAAAGTTAAAAAAGGGCTTAATGAATATTTTACTTAATGGAAAAGTAAGGATTAAGGTTGAAAATGGTAAAATTTATTTCTATAAAGAAACAAGATTTAAAAATTCTGAGGTTGGGGAAGTTCCAGAGGATTGGGAGGTTGTTAGGCTTGGTGATGTTGCTAAGCTCGAAAGTGGCGGAACTCCAAAAAGGCAAAAACCAGAGTATTGGGAGAATGGAACTATACCATGGGTAAAATCTGGAGAGCTTAATGATGGGATAATTTATGACACCAAAGAAAAGATAACAGAATTAGGATTGAAAAATTCAAGTGCTAAAATTTTCACAAAAGGAACACTACTCATAGCTTTGTATGGTGCTACTGTTGGTAAAACTGGTATATTGGGTATTGATGCGTCAACAAATCAAGCAGTTTGTGCAATTCTTCCAAAGTCTTCTAATACTTTTGATTCAAGATTTTTACAGTACAGCCTTATTTTCCTGAGAGAAAAACTAATAGCTCAAAGCAGTGGAGGAGCTCAACCAAATATCTATTTATATGTTTTGAAAGATTTTAAAATCCCACTCCCACCAATTGAAGAACAACAAAAAATTGTTGAAATATTAAGTAAAATAGACAAAGTTATACAATTAAAAAAAGAGAAAAAAGAAAAACTAGAAAAGATAAAAAAATACTTTATGGACAATCTTTTAACTGGTAAAGTTAGGATAAAACTATGAAAAAGCATAAAATACTCAAGAAATAAAAAGATTAAAAAAAGTGGGGGAGTAAATATAACTCTTTAAGAATAAAACAAAGTGGGGATTATTATGATAAGGAAGGAAGATTTAGATGTTGAGAATATAAAAGAAAACCTCCAAAAAATTGGATGGGAAGATGGAAAGAAATACATTAACTTTAAGGAGTATCAACTAATTCCTGACTATTATCTACCAAACTTTTTTGAGGAAAAATTTAAAGAGATAAATAAAGCCCTACTAAGTGATTTAACTCCAAAGGAAGTTAGAGAAGTTATTGACTATATAAAAAATGAACTTAATAATGCAGATGAAATAAAAATTTTGGATTACTTAAAATATGGAGTTGAGGTTGTAGTTAAAAAAAGTGAAAAAAGAAAATTTAAACTTATTGACTATAAAAATATAGAAAAAAACACATTTTTCTATTTATGTGAAGCAGAATTTAAAGGAAATCCAAAAAATTCAAGACCTGATATAACTTTATTCATTAATGGAATTCCTATTGTAATTATAGAGGCAAAACCTACAATGAAAATTAACTCTCACTTAGAGGGAATTAATCAAATAAGAAGATATGAAAAATATAGCCCAAATTTATTTAGATTTGTTCAATTTGCAATATCTTATGGTGAAGAGCAGTTATACACTCCAACAATGCCAAACTGGTTTAAAGAAAACTTTTATCTACCAAAATACTACTGGAAAGTTAAAGAAAAAATAAATGGAAAAATCAAAACCATAAACAACATTTTTTACATTATAAATCCTAATGTATTGTTAGAGATGATAAAATACTTTATATTTTACAGAAAAGAGGAAAATAGTAAAACAAAAACAGTGAGTAAAATTATTGCAAGATACAACCAATATTTTGCTACAAAAAAGGCAATGAAAAGAATAGAGGATTATTTAAGTGGAGATAATAAAAATAAAGGTTTAGTATGGCATTGGCAGGGTAGTGGAAAAACATACACTATGTTTTTCATAGCAAATTATTTCTTAGATAAATATTTCTCAGAAAATCCTGTTATTTTTTTTATAGTTGATAGAGTTGATTTAGAAAAACAGAGTAAAGAGTTTTATGAAGCAATCCAAGAAAAAAAATTTAAAAACCTATTAAAAAGAATTGAAAACCTCGATAATCTATATGAAGTTATAAAAAATATAAAAATGAGCGAATTGAGTAATAAAGTCATTGTTAGAGGTATTTATACAACAACTATTCAAAAATTTCTACGAGAAAGGAATAAAAAAGAAAAGAAAAAAGTTAAAAAAGAAGAAGATGAGATAAAGGGCTTATGCCATCTTTTAATAAAATTAGGTGAGGAATATTTAAACTATTTAAAAGAAGAAAATACTGAAGAGTATAAAAAACATATAGAAAACTTAAATAAATTGGAAGATGAGGAAAAGGATAGATATTTAATAGAATTAGGGAGTATTAAAAAGAAACATATCTTAATATTGATAGATGAAGCTCACAGGACTCAATACGGAACCTTAGGAAGTATGAGAAAAATGACATTTCCAAATGCCATAACCTTTGGATTTACTGGAACTCCTGTATTTAATAATGAAAAAAACACATTTTCAGAGTTTTCATATCCACAAGAAGGAGAGTTTTATTTAGATGTGTATTTTATAAAGGACTCTATAAAAGACAAATTTACACTACCATTAACTTATCAAATTGTAAAAGAGGGCGATATTAAAACTGAAGGAATACAAATAGCATTGGATGAAGAAGATATAAAAGAATTTATTGATGAGTGGATTAAAAGAGGAGAAGATATTGATTTATTTGACAGAAAAAAAGTTCCAAAGTATATAAACAAGTCAAAAACAATTTTATTAAACCCAGAAAGAATTGATAAAGTTGCAAAATATATTGTTGATAGAATAGAGGAAGATACTGAAAACTTTAAATTTAAGGCAATGGTTGTAGCGGTTAATAGATTAGGATGCGTGAGATTTAAAAAGGCACTTGATAAATATTTAAAAGAAAGATTTGGAGATGAAGCAGAAAAATGGGCTGAAATAGTGATGACTTATCATCACAATGAAGAAGAGAAAGAGATTATTGAATACATGGAAAAACTTAAAAAAGAAAAAAATTCTAATGATTTTAATGAGATTAACCAAATTATTAGAGAAGAGTTCTTAAATTCAGAAAATCCGAAGATTTTAATAGTAACAGATATGCTTTTAACTGGATTTGATGCTCCACGATTAAAAGTTATGTATTTAGATAAACCACTATATGGACACAGACTGCTACAAGCAATAGCAAGGACAAATAGACCCTATAAGGATAAAGAATTTGGTCTAATTGTTGATTCTGTGGGATTATTTAAAGTTTTAACAGAAACAATGGCATTATACAATATGATTGCAGAGGAAGAGATTAGAGAGGACTTTAAAAACAATTTAATAACTTCAATTGATGATATTTTCCAAGAATTTGAGTTAAAAATGGATAAAGTTAAAAAATCTCTAAAAAATTTAAAAATAAACGATGATGATTTAAGTATAGATATTAATGCTCTAAAAATATTAACGAAAAATAAAGATTTCGATAAGAAACAATTAGTAGAAAAGTTAGATTTAATTGCATTTTATGCAGAAGATGGAAATGCTGAAATTTTAAAACTTATAAACGATATAAACGCAGTAATTAAACTTTATAAATCATTAGGCTCATATCCACAAAAAATTTTTTACGTTGAGGATATTGAACTCTTATCCTTTATATATGCATATTTAATGAAAAAATTAAAGCCAAAGAGAAAATCTAACAGGAAATTTTGGGAAGAATTAATAATTTTTATACATAATAAAATGCTTGTCGATGAATTGAATGTGATAGAAGAGATAAATCTTAACCCTAACGACTTAGATAAAATTTTAAAAGGGAATGTTAAGAATAGAGAAATAAAAAGAGCTGTAGCCAATTACTACTTTATTTTGAGGAACAGTATTTTAGATAAGCAACACGACCCAATATATAAGGAAATCTTGGAAAGATTAGAAAAACTAAGAAGAGATTGGGTTTTAAAAAAAATTGATAATAAAATATATCTAAATGCTATAAAAAACCTCATAGAATTAAAGAAAAATTATGATAAGAGGATAAAAGGAAAATCATCAATCGAAAGGATAAAAGAATCAATAAGTGCGTATATTGGAAATAATATATTAAAAAACCAGAATATTAATTTAAATTTAAAAAATACTGAAAAGTTAATCATAAAAATACAAAATTTAAATAAAATGTCAAAATTGCAAAGAAAAAAGTTTAAAAAAGAGTTATCTTATGCATTGCTTGAAGATTTATTAAAGGAATTAGAAGGAAAAATTAAAGATGAAGAAGCTAAGAAGGTAGCAGAAATTTCTGATAAACTTATTAATGAATTTATTTTAAAGGAGTTATGGGGAGATGAGTATGAAAGTTAATGATAATGATAAAACAATGATTAAAAATCTTGTTAATGAAGTTAAAAGTTCATTAAACATTAATGAGACCATAAACATAGAAATAAAGCCAATGAAACAAAAAATTGCCTCATTTTCATTTAAAACTAAGACTTTAAGATTAAACAAATTTGTTGTTGAAAATTTTGAGAAAGAATTGCTTTACTATATAATACTACATGAACTTATTCACTTCAAAGTAAAATCAACAAATCATAATTTAGCGTTTGAAAATGAATTAAAAAAACACTTTTCTGAAGAGATATGTTATGAAATTGAGTTAAAAATTATACAAAAACTTATATAATATTCTATATTAAGGATTTAATTCCAAAATTAAAATTCATCACTAATAAAAAGTAGTGGAGTGGGCATTTAATGGGCAAAGCTATGAGAGAAATTTCAGAGGAGGACTATAAGTTGATTGCAGAAAAATAAAAATATTATTCTCTTTTCTTTATACTTGCATCAAGTTCATTTAAGGAATAGACATTTAACTCTCCAGTTCTTACAGATTCTATTGCCTTTACTGCCGCTTTTGCCCCGGGAATTGTAGTTATATATGGAATTCCTAAATCAACCGCCGCTCTTCTTATATAATATCCATCAGATTTCGCCTTTTTACCAGAGGAAGTGTTTATTATTAAGTGTATCTTTCCATCTTTCATTAACTTTAAAATGTTGTCATTAGGACTTTCAGAGATTTTCTTAACTAATATTGCTGGAATTCCATTTTCTCTCAAAACCTTAGCAGTTCCTTCTGTTGCATATATTGTAAATCCAAGTTCATGCAATTTTTTAGCAATATCAACAATATGTTTTTTATCTCTATCCCTAACACTAATAAATACATTCCCAACTATTGGCAATTCCATATTTGCAGATAATTGGGCTTTATAATATGCCCTACCAAAGTCTTTATCAATTCCAATAGCCTCTCCTGTTGATTTCATCTCTGGTCCTAAGACAGGGTCTACTCCAGGCAATTTTTGGAATGGGAACACTGCCTCTTTAATTGATACATACTTTGGTTTTGCAATCCAAACTTTCTCAGAGACTTCTACAACATTGTTGTAATCCTTAATCAACTCCTCCAACTTTTTCCTAAGCATAACTTTTGTAGCCAACTTAGCCAAAGGAATTCCAATAGATTTACTTACATAAGGAACAGTTCTTGAAGCTCTTGGATTAGCCTCTAAAACATAAACAACTCCATCCTTAACTGCATACTGCACATTTAATAATCCTACTATATTTAACTCCCTTGCTAACTTTGCAGTGTATTCAATAACTTTATCAATAATTTCCTTAGGTAGTGTTTGAGGAGGAATTACTGTTGCTGAATCTCCACTATGCACTCCTGCCTCTTCAATATGTTCCATTATAGCCCCAATTAAAACACTCTCTCCATCACAAACAGCATCGACATCTAACTCAATAGCATCTTCCAAAAATTTATCAATTAACACTGGATGTTCCTCTGAAACTTTAACAGCCTCTTCCATATATTCTATTAACTCATCTTCACTATAAACAATCTGCATTGCCCTTCCACCAAGGACATAGGAAGGTCTAACTAAGACAGGATAACCAATTTTTTTAGCTATCTTTAAAGCCTCTTCTTTTGTAAAGGCAGTTCCACCTTCTGCCTGAGGAATTCCTAATTTTTTTAACAATTTAGAAAACTCTTCCCTATCTTCAGCAACATTTATATTTTCTGGGCTCGTTCCTAAGATATTAACCCCAGCTTTTTTTAACTTCATAGCCAAATTTATGGCAGTTTGTCCTCCAAATTGGACAATAACTCCTAAAAACTCTCCTCTCTCTTTTTCTCTTTCAACTATATTTAGAACATCTTCAAAAGTTATTGGCTCAAAATAGAGTTTATCTGATGTATCATAATCTGTTGAAACAGTCTCTGGGTTGTTGTTTATAATTATTGCCTCAATTCCCATTTCTTTCAATGCTAAAACTGCATGAACACTTGAATAGTCAAACTCAATTCCCTGACCAATTCTTATTGGACCAGAACCTAAAATAATAGCCTTTTTTCTGTCTGAGGGATTACTTTCATCCTGTTCTTTATATACATAAGTTTCATATGCAGAGTAGTAATAAGGAGTTTTAGCCTCAAACTCTGCAGCACATGTATCTACCATTTTATATACTGGAACTATTCCAAGTTTATTTCTCAACTCTCTAATGTCTTTTTCATCTAATCCTAACAAATGAGATATCTGTTTATCAGAAAATCCTAATTTTTTTGCCTTTAATAAAATTTCTTTCAATTTATTCTTTTTATCCATAGAACCACCATATTTAAAAATTCTCTTTAAGTTTTTCTAACTCATTTTTCATATCAACAATATTCCTAATCTTTCTAATGAAAAATTCGTCAATATTTGTTAGTTCAGCTATTTTTTCAACACTCCATCCTTTCTCTAATGCCTTTGCTATAACAAAAATCCTCTCATCAGTTGGATTTTTCAAAATATCTTCAATTTCTTCCTCACTGTAATCTTTATCCTTCCCATCTCCAATTAATCCCAATCTTCCAATATCTAAACTTCTAATAGCCTTTTGTAAAGCTTCTTCAAAAGATCTACCTATTGCCATCACTTCCCCAGTAGATTTCATACTCGTTCCTAATCTTTTATCTACAGTTTTAAACTTATCAAATGGCCATCTTGGTATTTTCACAACTACATAATCCAATGTAGGCTCAAAACTTGCTGGTGTCTCTTTAGTAACATCATTTAATATTTCATCCAATGTTTTTCCAATTGCTATTTTAGCGGCAATTCTTGCTATTGGATAACCAGTAGCCTTACTTGCTAAAGCTGAACTTCTTGAGACTCTTGGATTAACTTCAATAACTCTATACTCTGTCATCTCCTTATTTACAGCAAACTGTATATTACAACCTCCTTCAACTCCCAAGTGTCTTATAATTTTTATAGCCGCATTCCTTAATTTTTGATAAAACTCATCTGGTAATGTCTGTATTGGAGAGACAACAATACTCTCTCCTGTATGTATTCCCATTGGATCAATGTTTTCCATACCACAAACAATAATACATGTATCTTTTCTATCTCTCATAACCTCTAACTCAAATTCTTTCCAACCTAAAACACTCTCATCGATTAAAACTTGGTTAATTATAGAATATTTTAAACCTTTTGATGTAATATCTATTAACTCCTCCTCATTGTGGGCTATTCCTCCACCAGTTCCTCCTAATGTAAATGCAGGTCTAACAATAACTGGATAACCAATTTCTTCAGCAAATTTTAATGCCTCATCAACTGAATTAACTGCCTTACACTTTGTAACTGGCTCGTTAATTTCAGCCATTGCCTTCGCAAATAGTTCTCTATCTTCTGCTATTTCAATCGTTCTTATATTTGAACCTAACAATTTTATTCCGTATTTGTCTAAAATTCCTCTTCTATGCAACTCCAAAGCCAAATTAAGCCCAGTCTGTCCTCCCATTGTTGGTAAAATAGCGTCTGGTCTCTCTTTTTCAATAATCTTTTCAACTATTTTTGGATGTAATGGCTCTAAATAAACTTTATCAGCCATTTCAATATCTGTTTGTATTGTTGCGGGATTTGAATTAACTAAAATAGTATAAATTCCCTCTTCTTTCAAAGCTTTACAAGCCTGAGAACCAGAAAAATCGAACTCTGCTGCCTGTCCAATAACTATTGGTCCAGAACCAAAAACCATAACTTTATTAATACTCTCCATCAATATTCACCACACTTATTAAACCTAATTTAAAATATATAAACTTCAAATAAGAGTATCCTTTTCATAATAATCAGTTAAGGTTTTTAAAGTTAATGGTGATGAATATGGAAAATGTGGAAAAAAAGATTTTAGCAATAGCTTTAAAAAACGCTATAAATCACAATGGTAAAGCTAATTCCAAGGCAGTTTTAGGTAGATTTTTGGCAGAAAATCCAGAATATAGAAAAAAAGCTAAGGAAGTTTCACAAGTTGTAGAAAAAGTTGTCAAAGAAATAGAAAATTTATCTATAGATGATCTGAAGAAAATGCTAAAGGATTTGGGAGTAAATGTTGATGAAAAAGGTAAGAAGGAGAAGGACTTAGAGTTACCAAATGTAAAAGATAAGGTTGTTATGAGATTTGCACCAAATCCTTCTGGGCCTTTACACATAGGACACGCAAGAGCAGCAGTTCTAAACGATTACTTTGTCAAAAAGTATGGAGGAAAATTAATTTTGAGATTGGAAGATACTGATCCAAAAAGAGTTTTACCTGAGGCTTATGATATGATTAAGGAAGATTTAGATTGGTTGGGAGTTAAAGTTGATGAAATTGTAATACAATCAGACAGAATGGAAATTTATTACGAATATGGAGAAAAATTAATAGAAATGGGATATGCCTATGTTTGCGAATGCGAGCCAGAAGAATTTAGAAAATTGAAAAATAAAGGAATTCCTTGTAAATGTAGGGAGAGAAGTGTTGAGGAAAATTTAGAACTTTGGAAAAAAATGCTTAATGGAGAAATAGAAAATGTTGCTGTTAGGTTAAAAACAGATATAAAGCATAAGAATCCATCAATTAGAGATTTTCCAATATTTAGAATTGAAAAAACTCCTCATCCAAGAACTGGAGATAAATATGTTGTTTATCCATTAATGAACTTCTCAGTGCCTATTGATGATTACTTGTTAGGAATGACACATGTTTTAAGAGGAAAGGATCATATTGTAAATACTGAAAAGCAATCTTATATATATAAATACTTCAATTGGAAGATGCCAGAATTTATACATTATGGAATTTTAAAAATAGAAGATACAGTTTTAAGCACATCATCAATTTATAAAGGAATTAAAGAAGGGCTTTATAGTGGATGGGATGATGTTAGATTGGGAACTTTAAGAGCTTTAAGAAGGAGAGGAATTAAGGCGGAGGCGATATATGAGATAATGAAAAGAATTGGTATTAAGCAGGCAGATGTTAAATTTTCGTGGGAGAATTTATATGCAATAAATAAAGAATTAATTGATAAAGATGCAAGAAGATTTTTCTTTGTTTGGAATCCTAAAAAACTCGTTATTGAAAATGCTAAAAAGAGAATTTTAAATCTTAGAATGCATCCTGACAGACCAGAGTTTGGTAAAAGAGAATTAATATTTGATGGAGAAGTTTATGTAGTTGGCGATGAGATTGAAAAGGGTAAGATGTATAGATTAATGGAACTCTTCAATATAGTCGTTGAAAAAATTAATGATATAATTAAAGCAAAATATCACTCAGATGACTTCAAAATAGCAAGAAAAAATAAGGCTAAAATTATACATTGGATTCCTATAAAAGATAGTTTAAAAGTTAAGGTTTTAATGCCTACTGGTGAAATAAAAGAAGGATTTGCAGAAAAAGATTTTAAAATAGTTAATGTAGATGATATTGTTCAATTTGAGAGGTTTGGATTTATTAGAGTTGATAAAAAAGATGATGAAATTGTTTGTTGTTATGCTCACAGATAAAAATTATTTATTAAATCCCATCCTTTTATATTAAAAAATTAAATAAAAAATGAAAAGTTAAGGAATTTAGAGGTTTTTAATTAAGTACTCTGCAGCTTCTCTTGTCTTATCTCTGTCTCCACCAGCAACTACAACAACATCGTATCCGTTTGCTGCACCTTTGACAATTTCGATAACTGGTCCTGATGTGTTGTTAATTGGAACTGGTAACTTACCACTATCTTGGAGTTCTTTTGTTAATTTGTTTGCAACTGGTCCTCCAACTAAGACTAAGTTCTTGTCTGCTGAATCTAAGCTAACTTCAGTATCTAATTTTGCAATTGGTGCGGTTAATGCACATGGTTCAACTGCTAATGCTTTAATACCTTTTAATTTAACATCTGCATTTAATGCTGATACTGTTTCTCCAATATTTAAAGTAGTTTCAACACTTTTATCCATTGAGAAGTATGCATATAGCTTGTCATTTTTGTCTTTATCGTCTAATTTGAATGTTACATAATCTGCAATATCTAGCTCATCTCCACTATCTAAATTGTCTAATTTATCTCCTTCATATCTTAAAGCAATACCTGTTACATTGTCATTATTATTTATACTCTTTTCTAATGTAAGCCCATTACTTCCTTTTACAACTGCATAAATTTTCCAATCAGGTATGTATTCTTTTCCAAGCTCCAATTCTTTAACATCTCTTGCAATTAATATTTCAGCATATCCATAATGTTCTCCAATATCCATCCAAGCACTGTGTACTACAACACCTACCTTATCTCCATATATAACATCCATTGATGATGAATTTGTTATAGTATCAGATTTTGTAGCAACAACTTTTCCATCTTTTAATATGTCAATAGTTACCTTGTATTCTCCCTCTTTTGTAGATTTTAATACTGAATCTACTTTAACTTCATAACCATTTCCTACATTGTATGTATCTCCCTCTTTTAAAACACCATCATATACTGGGGTACCAAGATATATAGTGTCCTCATCAGCGTCAATGTCAATTACTGCCTGTTCTTGACCTAAAAATGGTATTCTCATACCTCTATCTAATGGGATAGTATTAGTAAAGTTACTTTCATCATCTTTGTATGCTAATGACATATAAATAGCACTTTTTTTCTCTATAGTTAATTCATCAGTACTATCATTCTTTAATGCTACAGCAACAAGTTCTCCTGCGTCATCATCACTACCATACCAATCTGATGGGTCAATATCTTCAATTTTTAACATTGTGGAAACATCTCCCAAGCTAACGACTTTATTTACATCGGTTCCTAAACCATTTAAGTTTAACATATTTACGGTAAGGTTACCTGCATCAGCAAGAGTTTCATTAATGTCATCGGAATAGTCACTATCTGAAGCAGCAACAAATACTGTATAGTTGTTTTGAGGAATATTATTTCCTGACTTTAGTATGTTGTAATCATCTGAATTAGCTTCAGCGTGAATCTTTAAGTCAGCACTACCATCTTCGACAGTACCCTCTTTGTAGCATAATGAACCTATTTTTGCAGCGATGTCTGCTGCTGAAACTACATCCATTGTTGATGGAGCGTTAGCTCCAACAACAACATAACAGTTTGGCTGTCCATCCTTAACTACAATATCTTTTATATCTTTTATATCTCCACCAACAACATTTACATCTGCAGCTACTCCACTTGCTAATGCAGTAGCTACCATTGCTCCTCCAATAGCAATTGCACCAATTTTCTTTAAACTCATTGCCATATCTTATCACCTAAATTTTTTATAGTTGTTTTACTTTACGGATTATAACTTAGGTGAACTAATATATATACCTTACGATATGAAACGGTTATAACGATTGTTTCATACTTTAAAATTTAGTTTATCTTTTTATATTTTATTTTGACTATAAAATTATTTTTAGATTGTTAAATAAAAAGGTTGTAAATGTTTGCAACTTTTAAAAAGAATAAAAATTTATATAAATAAATGTGAATATTTAATAGAAATTTATAAAAAAACTTGTAAGAAATAGTTCTAAAAACAATAATAAATTTGTGATAAAAATGAAGATAGCAATAACTGGAAAAGGTGGAGTAGGAAAAACATTTATTGCTTCAACTTTAATGAGATTATTTGAAAAAAAAGGTTTTAAAGTTATTGGAGTCGATTGTGACCCTAATCCTACATTAGCATTATCTTTTGGAATTGAAGATACCCTTATACCCTTATCAAAAAGGCATGATATAATAGAAGAAAGAACTGGGGCAAAGCCTGGAACTTATGGAAATATTTTTAAATTAAATCCAAAAGTTGATGACTTAATCGATAAAGTTGGATATAAGATAGGAAATATAACTATATTGGTTATGGGAACTATAGAGGAGGGAGGAGAGGGTTGTGTATGTCCTGCATCTGTTTTGTTGAGGAGATTACTTAGGCATTTAATAGTAAAAAGAGATGAAGTAGTTATCTTAGATATGGAAGCAGGAATAGAGCATTTTGGAAGAAAAACAATAGATAGTGTTGATTTAATGCTAATTGTTATAGAACCAACTAAAAAGTCATTAATAACTGCTAAAAGAATGAAAAAATTAGCTAATGATTTAGGAATAGAAAATATTAAAGTTATTATCAATAAAGTTAGGAATGAAGATAAAGAATTATTAAAAAATATGGTTGAGAAAGAACTTGGTTTAGAGATTTTAGGATTTGTTCCTTATGATGAAAAAGTTATTGAAAGTGAGTTTTTAGGAAAACCAATTAATTTAGATTCTAAATCTACAAAAGAAATAGAAAAAATATTTAATCGTATTTTAGAGTTGAAGAAAAATATTTAACCTTTATTTATTTTTTATTTTTTAATTTATTGAATTTAAAATAGGGCTCTCTTCTATTTATGCACTCAATAAAATATGGTTCTAAATTTTCTCCATTTCTTAAAGGAGTTAAAACATCAACTAAATTATCATCTCTCAATAAACAAGGCTTTAAATAGCCATCATACGTTAATCTAATCCTTGTACAATGCATACAAAATTCACTGTTATCCATAGGTCTTACGAACTCTATTTCTAAGTTATCTACAATGTATTTTTTCCTATTATGCATAAATTTCCTTGTTATAACCTTGTCAGCTTTTTCTTTAATTTCATTTTCTATTGTAGAAATGTCATAGTAATATTTATTAAGTTCTTCATTTAAAGGAATAAATTCAATAATTTGTAAAATAGCCCCAATATTTCTACAAAATTTCATAATATCGGGTAAATTTTTAATATTAATACTCATGGCTAAAAAATTAACTTTTAGTGGGGATAATCCAACATCTATTGCTTTTTTTATCCCATTTATAACTTTTTCTACATCACCAAACTTAGTAATTTCTTTGTATAATTTTGGATTTAAAGTGTCAAGACTTACATTAACTCTATTTAATCCAGCATCTTTAAGTTTTTCAGCATATTTTTCTAAGAGAATTCCATTAGTCGTTAAAGAAATTTCTTTTATTTTTTTATCTCTTACATTTTCAATAATCTCGCAAATATCATTTCTTATTAAAGGCTCTCCTCCAGAAATTTTAACTTTTCTAACTCCAAATTTTGTTGAAGTTTTTACTATAACTCCAAACTCTTCTGGTTTTATATATCTATTATAATTGCCTTCTAAATTATGCCCCTCTCTATGACAGTAAAAGCATTTTAAATTACACTTATTAGTAACTGAAATCCTAAAAGATCTTATTTCTCTACCATATCTGTCTTTCATAACTATCCACTATATTGATATAACTAAAATTATAAAATTAAACTAAACAAAAATGAAAAATTAAAATTGAAAGATAATATTAATTATAAAAATTTAATCTATAAAAAAGCTACCGTAACTATTTTAAATTAAACTAAATATTCAAATATTAATTATTCAGTTTTTTCCATATTTTCTTTTTTTCTTTCAAAAGTTTCAATAAATGCTACTTTATCTACATCTTCTAATCTCTTTAATATCTCATTTGCTATAGCCATTTTAAATCTTTCAATGTTTGGAATAAAAGGAGCAAATTCTGGTAATTCTATTTTAACAGTTTCATTCTCAATAGTAATATTTACATCTGTTAATCTTGGAACATACATCTTTACAATCTCTTTTACGATGTCTTCTTTATTTTCAACTACTTCTTCAATTTTTATTCTATACTTTACCTCTTTTCCTGCCAATTCATGATTAAAATCTACTAAAACTCTTCCACTATTTACACTAACAATTTTTCCTGGTATATTGTCTATATATACAGTTAAACCTTTTATTGGCTGAATTCCTCTTTTCTTAAATTCAGATATAGGAACTAATTTTATTTTTGATGGATCTCTTTTACCAAATGCTTTTTCTGGTGGTAAAACAACTTCCCTTTCTTCACCAACATCCATTTCTAATATTACTTCATCTAATCCTGGGAGTATCTGTCCTTCACCAGCAAAAATAGCAACAGGACCATAAACTACTGCTGGATTATAAATTCCCTCTTTTTTAGCCAATTCCTCATTAGTAGTGTCAAATAGTTTTCCTTCAACATATCCATCATAACTAACCTTAACTAATTTTCCTTTTTCTACCATTTATTTCACCTTTTAGTTAGTTAAAAGGTTTTCATAATTTTTAATATAAGCCATATATAAATATAACGACAAAGAACAAAAAATTTTAAATATAATAATAAACAATTAACATATGTGATGTTCTATGGAGGGCTTAGGATATTTTTTCATACTTGTAGGTTTTATTGTAATGGCATTAGAGACTGTAACTCCTGGCTTATATCTTCCTGCATTAGGAATAGCCTTATTAATATATGGTGTTGTATTGTTGATACTTCCCCAGTATGCATTTATTTCAGCAATAATTTCTGGGATTATAACAATTATATTATTAAATAGATTCGTTTATGGAGTAGGAAAGGATATAAAAATTGGGGCTGAGAGATTTATAGGAAAAATTGGAAAAGCAGTAGAAGATTTTGATGAAAATGGATATGGATGGGTAGAAATAGAAAATCAAAAATGGTTGGCAAAGTCAGATGATAACATAAAAAATGGGGACAAAGTTGAAATTGTTGGAATTGAAGGAGTCTCACTAATCGTTAAAAAAGTATAATAATATATAAAAATAGGAGGGAGTATTATGTTTTGGTTTTGGTTAATATTAGGGCTTATACTATTATTTATAGTTGTTAAATCAATAATTATTGTTAATCAGTATGAGGGTGGACTAATTTTTAGATTAGGAAGGGTTATTGGAAAACTAAAACCTGGAATCAATATTGTAATTCCATTCCTAGATGTGCCTGTTAAAATTGATATGAGGACCAGAGTTATTGATATACCACCTCAAGAGATGATTACAAAGGATAACGCCGTTGTAAAAGTAGATGCCGTCGTTTATTATAGAGTAGTAGACGTAGAGAGAGCCATCTTAGAAGTGGAAGATTACGAATACGCAATAATAAATTTAGCACAAACTACATTAAGGGCTATAATAGGTAGTATGGAATTAGACGAAGTTTTAAATAAAAGAGAGTATATAAATTCCAAGTTATTAGAAATATTAGATAAAGAGACTGATCCATGGGGAGTAAAAATTGAAAAAGTTGAAGTTAAAGAAATAGACCCTCCAGAAGATATTAAAAATGCTATGGCTCAGCAAATGAAGGCAGAAAGACTAAAAAGAGCTGCAATATTAGAGGCAGAAGGGGAAAAACAAAGTAGAATATTGAGGGCTGAAGGTATCGCTGAAAGTTTAAGAATTGAAGCTGAAGGACAAGCTAAAGCAATACAAATAGTCGCTGAAGCTGCAAGAAATTACTTTAAAGATGAAGCTCAACTTTACAAAGCTTTGGAAGTAGCAAACAATGTATTAAAAGATAACACTAAATATGTTATATCTGAAAATGTATTAAATCTTGTCAGAAATTTCATTAAGAATGGAAAAGAATAAATAGTTTTAGTAAAATTATATAAATTATATCTTTTAATTATATCTTTTTTAAAACATTAATTCATATTTCTCAATTTTAGTTCATTGATTTTATATTTTGCTATTCTCACTACTAAACACATTAAATTTAAAGTGGATATCTTTATACAACCTTTAAAGTAAAAAGATACAAGTCATTTTAAATAAATTCAAACAATGGTGATATTTATGGCTTCAAAAGATTCAAAACAATTATATATGTTTAAAAAAATGTTAAAAGAATTAAAATCTAAGAAAGGTAAAGGTACTGAACTAATCAGTTTATATATCCCAGCAGGTAGAAGAATATCTGATGTAGCTCAACATCTGAGAGAAGAGATGTCTCAAGCATCAAACATTAAAAGTAAAAGTACAAGGAAAAATGTTCAATCAGCAATAGAGGCAATTTTGCAGAGATTAAAATTATTAAAAGAGCCTCTTGAAAAGGGTGTTGTTATATTTGCAGGAATGATTCCAAGAAGTGGTCCTGGAACTGAAAAAATGGAAACTTATGTTATAGAGCCACCAGAACCAATAAAAACATACATATATAGGTGTGATTCAGAATTTTATTTAGAGCCATTAGAGGAATTTTTAGAAGATAAGGATGTTTATGGAATTATATTAGTAGATAGAAACGAAGCAACAATTGCGACAGTTAAAGGAAGAAACATAAACATTTTAAAGAAATTAACAAGTGGAGTTCCCGGAAAGTTTAAGGCAGGAGGGCAGTCTGCAAGAAGATTAGAAAGGCTTATCGATTTAGCAGCTCACGAATTTTTACAGAGAGTTGGGCAAAAGGCTAATGAGCAATTTCTACCACTATTACAGGAGAAAAAACTTAGAGGAATATTAGTTGGAGGACCAGGACATACTAAAAATGAGTTCGTTGAAGGAGATTACTTGCATCACGAACTTAAAAAGATTGTTTTAGATACTTTTGATTTATGTTATACTGAAGAGTTTGGAATAAGGGAACTCTTAGAGAAAGCTGCCCCATTACTTAAAGATGTTGAATTAATGAAAGAGAGAGAGGCTGTTCAAAGATTTTTAAAAGAACTAATTAAAGAAGATGGAGGACTTGCCTGTTATGGAGAGAAAGAGGTTTTAGAAGCATTGATGATGGGTGCAGTTGATACTTTAATTGTCTCAGAAGACTTAGAAAAATATAAAGTAAAAATTGCTTGTAATAACTGTGACTATATGGAAGAAAAGACAGTTACAAATCTCGAACTTATTAAATTAGAGGAAGAGCTTAAAAATGCTCAATGTCCTAAGTGTGGAGGAGCGTTAAGTATAGTTGAGAAAAAAGATTATATTGAATATCTTTCAGAACTATGTGAGCAAAGTGGAACTAAACTTGTAACTGTATCTTCAGAAACAGAAGAAGGGGCAATGATATTAAATGCATTTAAAGGAATAGCGGCAATATTGAGATTTAAGATTAATCAATAACTCTTATATTCCTCTAAATTTATACACACTTTTTTATATCCAAATTCTTTAAATTTTTTAACTATTTTATTTTTATTTTCAATAAATTTATCAAAATCTTTTTCTACTTCAATTATTGCTAATTCTCCAAAATCTCTAACTCTAATTGCTCCATTAGTATAATTTCTTAAAAAATCTTCTAAACACTCAATTTTTCTTAAATCTTCAATTGATATTTTTCTATTAAATTCAAATCTCGTTAATAAACAAGTTTCTTTTGGAGGATGGTTAATATTTATATACTTGGCTATTTCAATTAAATCTTTTTTACGAATTTTTAAATCAGATAATGGTGAAATTATATTAAATTCTTTTTTAGCTTTTAATCCTGGTCTATCATCAAAAAGATCATCGTAGTTCGTTCCATCAACTATAATATCATAACTATAATATTCTTTCTCCTTATTTAAAATTTCAAAAAACATTTTTTTGCATAAATAACATCTTTCTGGAACATTTTCTATAATTTTATCAACTTTAACAATTTTTAGATTTAAGTTATACTTTTTTGCATTAATAATGGCATTATTTAAAGCCCACTTTGAAATATATGGAGTTTTTATAAAAATACACAATATTTCTGTAATGTTATTTAATAAAATTGATAAAAGTAAGCTATCAATTCCTCCAGAATATGCAACGATAACTTTTTTGTTTTTAAATAATTCTTTTAACTTATTTTTTAATAAATTTAATTTTTCCAAAAAATCACCTATTTCATATTCATATAGTATAGTAATGTTTATATGATAATTACTTTTATATATTACTATAGAAATGTTTAAATATACATGTAACTTAATTTTAAAATCATAAAAACTTGTGGGGAGAGTACGATGATAGAAAAAATTAAAGAAATAGAAAATGTTACTAAGGCAATTAAAGAAAAAATTCTTAATCATAATGGATATATTAGAATTATAACCCATCATGATCCAGATGGATTGAGTAGTGGAGGAATTTTAGCTAAGATATTGATGAGATCCAATAAATTGTTTCATTTAACCGTTGTAGAACATTTGTCAGATAATGTTATTCAAAAATTAGTAAAAGAAAATGAAGTAAATAAGCCTCTATTTATATTTGCAGATATGGGAAGTGGGCAGATAGATAATATTATAGAGAATAACTTTAATGCAATAATATTAGATCATCACCCTCCAATAATTAAAGAAAGTTTTGTAAATGAAAATATCATTCAACTAAATCCACATATTTTTGGAGTTGATGGCTCTAAAGAATTAACTGCAAGTGGAGTTTGCTATTTAGTAGCAAGAGAATTTGGATATTATGATTTGAGTAGTTTAGCAATTGTAGGAATTATTGGAGATATGCAGTATCGTCCATTGTTAGGATTAAACAAGTTTATAGTAAATGAGGCAAGAGAGCATAGATATGTTAAGATTGTGAGTGACTTAATTTATAATATTTATGATGTCGAGATACATAAATCTATAGCATACTGCACTAAACCTTATATTCCAGAGTTAGCCTCTGAAATAAAAGCATTTAAATTCTTAAAAGATATAGGTATAGATCCAAATAAAAAAAGATTTGATGATTCTGATAGAAAAAAGTTCCTCTCTGCAATAATATTTAAGTATCCAAAAATTGAAAATTTAATAATTGACAGATATTTAATAAATCATAAAGTTAATGACGCTATGCTATTGTCTGAAATGTTAAATGCCGTAGGTAGAAGTGGTTTATTTGCTGTAGGTATAGGAATTTGCTTAGAAGATGATGAATGTATAAAAAAAGGATATGAAATTCTTTGGGAATATAAAAAGAACTTAGTTAATGAGTTAAAAAATGTCAAACTAAAGAAATTAAATAATATTTATTATTTTGAAGGTAAAAAAGGGATGATTGGAATTATTGCCTCAATATTGGTTGATGATAAGCCAGTAATAGGGTATCATATTGAGGGTGATTTAGCTAAGTTTTCAGCAAGAGGTAATAGAGAGTTAGTTGAGAGAGGTTTAGATTTAAGTATTGCTATGGCTGTGGCTAAAGAGTTTGGAGGCACTGGGGGAGGGCATAATGTTGCTTCTGGGGCAGTTGTTCCAAAAGATAAAGTTAAAGATTTTTTAAATAGAGTAGATGAGATTATAGGAGAGCAACTAAAAAAATAAATCATTAAATTTTGGAACTATATAATCATAGAATCACATATCGTTAATCTAATAAATTAATATAAATTGTTCTTTAATTTAATAAAGGATTTTTATACCTTTATATACTCTTTTAAGAAATCGTTATACCCTATTTAAATAAATCTCTGAAATACTTCCGTTATCTTTATTAATGATGATAGTGAAATATTACATACTGTTCTTGAATATCATTAACATATTGATAAATTAATTTATATTAATAATATATTTTTTAGGTGGTTATATGATAAGTATTAAAGACATTAATGAAAAAGTTACAAACATGACTGTAATAAAAAGAAACAAAAAAAAGGAAAAATTTAACATAAATAAATTGGCAAAATCCTTAATAAACAGTGGGGTAAATTATGGAGATTTAGATAGAGTTTTAGCTGAGGTTTGCTCTAAAATTTACAATGGAATCACTACTGATGAGATAAAAGATATTGTTTATAATGTTTTAAAAAAGATTGATAAAGATGTAGCTGATAACTATAAAAAAGGAATTATTTTAAAAGTTAGAACTTCAGAAAAAGAATTTGAGCCATTCAATAAAGAGAAGATAGTTAAAGCATTAATTAGAGAAGCAGGAGCAGATAAAGAAACTGCAGAAAAAATAGCTGATGAAGTTGAAAGAGAATTAAAAAAGTTAAATGTTAAATACTTAACAGCTCCAATGATTAGAGAAATTGTTAATTACAAATTAATAGAGTATGGATATGAAGATTTAAGACATAAGCATACAAGATTAGGACTACCTGTATATGATATCACTAAACTAATTAAGCAAGGTAGTAGAGAAAACGCCAACTTAATGTATAACCCAGAATCTATTCACAAGTGGGTTGCTGACGAAACTATGAAACAGTATGCACTGTTGGCAATATTTCCAAAGCATATTGCCGATGCCCATATAAAGGGGGATATTCATTTACACGATTTAGAGTATGCCGCTACAAGACCTGTTTGCCTACAACACGATTTGAGACCTTTCTTTAAATATGGATTAAAAGTAGATGGAACTGGATTACATACAAGTGTTTCAAGGCCTGCAAAGCATCCTGAAGTTGCTATTCAACATGCGGCAAAGGTTATGATGGCAGCACAAACTAATATGAGTGGTGGTCAAAGTATAGATGAATTTAATGTTTGGTTAGCCCCCTATGTTAGAGGATTAAGTTATGAAAAGATAAAACAATTAATGCAGATGTTTATCTATGAATTAAACCAAATGTATGTCGCCAGAGGAGGACAATCTCTTGCTAAAGATGAATTAATTTTCATAAAAGAAGGAGATAAATTAAAGGTTTGTAAAATAGGGGAAATAATTGATGAATTTATGGAAAAACACAAAGATAAAATAATAATGAATGGAGATACGGAAATCCTTTATTTGGATGGAATTGCTGATATTTATACAATATCTGTGAATATAGAAACTGGAAAGGCAGAATTTAAAAAAGTTTATGCTCTATCAAGACACAAACCTAGAGGGAAACTATATAAAGTTATTGGTAAAGATGGAACGTCAATAACTGTAACTGAAGATCACTCTCTATTTAACTATGATGAAAATGGAAACTTAATCTGTGTTAAGCCATTGGAAATGAAACATATTATTAGAAATTTCGATAATCCATACAATACTGAATATAAAATTGGAGATTATATAGAAACTAACTATAAAAGAACGGATTCAAAATACAACAGCAGACAGAATGATATTCCAGAGAAATTAAAAATAACAAAAGAACTTTGCCAATTTATAGGGTTATTTGTTGCTGAAGGAACTTACTTTAAAAATAGTATTTCAATAACTACAAAAGATGATGAAATCGCCAAATTTGTTGAAAAATTTGTAAAAGGAAATATAAATGAAAACATTACTGTTATAAAATATGACGACTCAGTAAGATTTGTAAATAAAGGATTTTATGAGTTTTTAAAGAAACATATAAATAGAGGGGCAATAAACAAAAACATTCCAGAGTTTATATTAAAAGGAGACAAAGAGATGAGATTGGCATTCTTAGGAGGTTTGATTAGTGGAGATGGATATGTTAGTAAAGATGGAAGAATAAAGATATATACAACATCTGAACAACTATTGGGACAATTGCATTTATTGTTGTCCAGTTTAGAAATGTTATATACAATATCCAAAATTAAGGAAGAAGGAGAAAATATTAATATAAATGGATATAATACTAAACGAAATTACAAACTTTATGAAATTGAAATTACCAAGAGATATACAAGTGTTTTGAGAGAATATATAATTCCAAAATATAAGAAGGATAGAATAAAATCATCTAACTACGACCAATTACCTTATGATTATAGTATAATAAAAGAATATCTAAGAAAAATAACAGGCAAAAAGCCATATAACAATAGAAAATTAAAATTAAACACTCTAAAAAGAATTGAACAACTAAATCCATATTTAAAAGAAGAAATAAATAAATTCAAGCTAAATATTCCATTTGAAATAAAAGAAATTAAAGAGATTGACTATAATGGCTATGTATATGATTTGAGTGTTGAAGAAAATGAGAACTTTATAACTGCTACTGGAATCTTATGTCATAATACAATATTTAGCTCTATTAACTTAGAATTGGAAATTCCTGACTTCCTAAAAGATAAACCTGCTGTAATAGCAGGAACTACAAGAGGTACTTATGGAGACTATGAAGATGAGGCAAAGTTAATCTTAGAGGCATTAGTTGATGTAATGATGGAAGGAGATGCAATGGGAAAACCTTTCTTATTCCCAAACTTTATAATTAAATTAAGGGAAAACGCATTCAAAGACGAGAATAGTGAATTAATGTATAAAATTCATCAATTATCCTCTAAATTTGGAATCCCTTACTTCATAAATATGCTCCCTGATTGGCAAGAAATTAATACTAATGCAATGGGTTGTAGAACAAGATTAAGTGGAAATTGGACAGGAGATGCTGAGATAGATACATTAAGAACAGGAAATATGCAGTGGTACTCTCTAAATTTACCAAGAATTGCTTATGAAGCTAATGGAGATGATGATAAATTATTTGAAATTTTGAATGAAAGATTAGAGCTATTAAAAGAAGCTTTATTAATAAAACATGAAGTAACAAAGGAAAGGTTATATATTGATAAATTAATGCCATTCTTGACTCAAGACTTTAATGGAGAGCCATACTATAGATATGAAAATACGACAAAAACCTTTGGATTCGTAGGATTAAATGAGATGCTTAAATACCATATTGGAGAAGAGTTACATGAATCTAAGGAAGCTGTTAAGTTTGGAGAAAAAGTTATTAGTTACATTAAGGAATATGCAGATAAATTGAAAAAAGAAACTGGATTAAGATGGACAGTTACTCAAACTCCTGCTGAATCTACAGCTGGAAGGTTTGCAAGATTAGATTATAAATATTACAAAGAAGAAACCATAAGTGTAGTTAGGGGAGATTTAAAAGATCCAGAAACTTTGTATTATACAAACTCTTCACATGTTAGAGTTGATGCTCCAATAACATTAGGAGAAAAGGTAAGAATTGAGGAAAGATTCCATCCATTGTGTAATGGAGGACATATTATGCATATATGGAATATAGAAAGAGCCGCAGATCCTGATGTATTGATGAGTATAACAAAAAAGATAACTAAAACAGATATTGGCTTCTGGACATATACAAAAAATCTAAGTGTTTGTAATAAATGTGGAGTAAGTGCTGGAGGATTATTAGATAAATGTATGAACTGTGGTTCTGAGGATATAGCTAAATTTAGCAGAATAACTGGTTATTTACAAAATATTTCAAACTGGAATAGGGCAAAACAGAAAGAATTAGAAGATAGAAGGATGGTAAAGATATTTGAAGGCAAAAAATAGTAAGACTTTGTAACTCATTATATTTTTTGGAGATTATTATCTATATTAAAAAGAGAAAAGAATTAAAATTTTTAAAAGATACAAACAGTTATATAGAAGTCATTGAAACTCCTTTAAATAATCATATAGAGAGAAAGATATAAATTTAATTGAAAAAATTGGAATATTATGTCTTCTTTATGAATATATAGTAACATTTACTTTATTTTGGTCAATTTTTACAATTTTAACTGCTATAATTTCTGATTTAGTAATAGTTGTATTCCCATTTAGACTTATATTTACATCACAGTATGCTGTAATATTATAATTAATATCTCCACTACGATTAAAATATAAAATAGTATTATTAGATCTCCACGATCCCGGAGGGCATTTTATATATACAATTCTTATAGTTCCTACATCTCCAGAAGAGACTAATTCAATATTTTGCTTCATCTTAGACACAGCTGCATGAGCCAAACTCATTGACGAAATTTCAACAGATTTATGCAAACCAAAAATTCCTGGATGTATCGTAGCAATTAAAATAACAACTAACATCCCTAAAAATAATAGAGAGAATTCCAAGGATATTTGTCCTCTCATTATAAACACCTAATAAAAATTTTAAAATAGCTAAAATATTAGATAAAATCTGGAAGTTCTATATTCATATCATTGTTATTTTTCCATTCAATAATATAATAGAATTTAATTTTCCCAGAGCTATCACTTACAGTAAAAGCCAGTGCTGGGAAGTATTTATTTTCCATATTTAAATTACTATCTATTAAGTCATCATCAGTTAAAGTAGGATCAAAGTCACTATTGTAATCATTAAGTTCATTATTTATATAAGAATTCTTTATATTTATAAAGTTATGATACCAATCATAATAATTTATCCAAATTCCATTATCATCAATTATATTAATATTTTTATAATCTTTAAATGCTAATGGTAAAGGTAATATAATAGAATCACCGGAACTTGTTATATTTTCATTTGAATAATCTTTATATATTTCCAAATAACCATTAACATATAGTTTAAAGTTTTCCAACTTAATATGTTCTTTTTTGGCATTTGGAAACAAATCTTTAATACTTATAACTTTGTAAGAATTAACTACTGCTGGACCTATTACTCTGAAATTATTCTCTGTTGGAGCATTTATATTGATTGTCATATTGTAATCATATACTGAAAGTTTTATTTTTGCTGTGGTATATGGAGGGAGCCAAAATCCAATTTTCTTATTAAATATACATAAATATTTAGGTTTTAATATTTGGAATGAGGTAGTATCTGGACAATCTATTGTTGAGGGAATTATTCCACTTGATGGAATAGGCAATGTTTCAACATCTACAATTTCTATATATTCATCAGGAATTGCAACAAATACACTGTATGGATTTAAATTAGTAACTTCTCCAACTATAGAATAGGATAAGGAAATTGTTCCAATAGATTCAGACATAGTTGTTGTATTTGTTGTCTCATTTTGAGCATAAGAAACTTGAAATATAAAAAACAAAAATATTAAAAGAAGGAAATTTCTTATTTTCATGAAAACTTCACCATTATTCTTTTATTTTTACAATAGCAGTTTTATCTAAATCTAAACCAATGATTTCTGGAGCTCTATCTGATGGAATTTCAACAACAAGTAAATAAACTACATTAGGATCAAATATTTGAGTATCTTCTTCTAATTTGTTTAATCTATACCCATAATCTCTTAATTTGTATCTCAAAGTATTATAATCAATTTTACCCATTACAGCTGCATGTAATATATTACTTATTCCTGTAAGTTGATAGTTAATATTCACATCTTTTGATGCTGAGGTAGTATCGTCGTCTTGTGATATAGTAACTTTTGAAGATTTAGACTCTGAATAACTTACAGTATCTAAAGGAAATATAACATAAACATCTTTTACAATAGCTTCAGATATGGGAATAGGTAAAGATCCCTTATTAATTGTTTCATTTTTAGGTATATTATACCATTTATAATAGTCAAATAATTTTTTTTCATCTTTTAACTTTATTATATTTTTTTTACTAAAATTAACAAATTCATAGATTATTATTTTATCTCCAGGTTTTGGAAGATTTCCACAATATGATGCCAAAACGGGTAGTGTAGCTTCACACATAGTTACTTTATAAAGTTTTAGGTTTTTTAGAGTTTCTAAGTCATAATTATTTAACGCTTTTAAAAAATTATCTGTAGTATATAAATATTCTCTATTGTCTATCATAACTCTAACATACTTTGAATTAACCACTTCATTTCTGTATTTAGATATATAATATTGTTTTGCATCTTCTTTTAGTTTTTCTAAATTTGCTAAATATATATTTCCAGCTTCATCAATACTTTTTGCTAAATCTATTTCAGACATTACTTTTTGAGCTAAGGGACTCTCTGATACATAATTACCATAAATATTTTTTATTTGATTTTTTAGATTTTCTTTATACTCTTTAAGTTTTATGTATCTTTGAGCCTCATCTATAATTTTATTAATGTCATCTTGATTTTTTGCTGTATTTATTTTAGTGATAAAATATGCTTTCATAGGATCTGAGGGATATTCAGAAAAAAGTATATTTATGTTATTGATAGCATTTTTTTTGCATTTTCTAAACTTTGTTGTGATAAAATTTTTTCCTCTTGCATAGATTTAATAATTGGAGGAACAGTTATCACTAAAAGAGCTACAATAGATATAACTATAATAATTACAATAATTGGCATAAAATTTGGTCTTGGTTTTCGTCCTTTACTTTTTTCCTTTAATTTTCTAATTTTAGAAATATCCACCATATAATCACCAAATTTAATAATTTTAATTTTTATTTAATCTTTTAAGGATTTATAGTTATATTGTAATCACTAATATTTATTTTTGTTGTATTATAAACATAATTTTTTACATACTCAATAATAAAGTTTTTTGTATCATTTGACACGAGATCTTTCGGTGATATGTATATGTAAATATCTTTTTTATTTTCTGACCAAGAAATGCCTCCATAAATTAAGGTAGTGTTAAGATGTAGTCCTTTATAATTTGAGTTTATTAATATAACAGCAGATTTCGCCGCAATGTCAATTTGGTTAATAATTAAATCATCTTTTGATACATTTTTAGATATAAAATTATTAATTGTCACTAAGGACATTATTAATATTGCAAGGAACAGTATTGAAAATTCCAGAGTTATTTGACCTTTATTTAATATTATCAACATAGGTATCATCATTAAAATTTTAGATAAACCAATATTAAGGTTATTGTATAAGCAATAATAACAAACGGAATGAAGGGATAAGTTTTTATAATATTTAATTCCTCAGGAAGTTTCCCTTCATTGTAGAGTTTTTTTATTATTTTTATATCTTCTTCTGATAACCCTTCTCCATCTGTTGCTATTATTTTTTTATTACTTCTTTTAATTTCATTTTCTACTAAAAATTTTATTCTTTTTATAATATTTAAACTTTTTACTTCAACCTTGTCACCATCTATAACTATTATGTCTCTTAAAATATCTCCCTCTTTTAATTCATCAATACTTTTTTTGTTAGTAATTTCTATACCAACCAATGCATAAATTACAATAGATATTAATAAGATTTCTCCTATATATATTATTGAAGATAACAATAGATTATTTTTAATAAAATATATCGGGTCAATTATATATAAAACTAAAAGATATATTGGAAATAGGTATCCTAATTTTTTAGAATATTCTTTATATTTAGGAACTTTTCTTGAAATGTATATAGATACAATAATATAAGCCCATATTATCACAGAGACATATGGTATTTTATATAAATAAACAATATAGTGAATAATTCCTAAAATCATTGCTAAATATAATGCTGATGGGATTATATCTTTCCAATATCTAACTAAAATTTTAAACATTGGAAAAATTGCGGCAATAAACATACTAATTCCAATCATATAAAGGATATATTTAGGAATATAAAATACAAAATAATTTGGATATGCAAAAATAGGGGCTAAGGCAGTAAATACTTTAACATCTCCTCCACCCATTCCTATACTTAATATTAAACATAATATAAATGTTGAAAATAGTGCTATTATAGCATCAAATCCAAAATAGTAATAACCAACAACTATATTAATTAAAAACATAGCAATTGTATATTTATGTGGAATTATTCTTTCTTTTATATCAGTAATAGATGCCAAAATGAGTAATAAAAAGTTTATAATATATGTAATGCTTAAAATATCCACGCTTTCACCTATTTACAAGATATTTTTCTTTAACTTTATCTTTTATTTTTAACATTAATTCATGATCATTTAATAATTCTAAAGCTTCATCTATCCCTTTATCTTTTGTTAGATTAAAAATCTCTTTTAATATTTCAACAGCTATATCTATTCTATGAACCCAAAAACATTTACTACAGCTCCAAATTTTAGATCCGTCTTTTCTTTCAATGTATTCTCCAAGCTCATAATCTTCACAAGGATAAAATGGACAGTAGCACCATAAACAAACTTGCCCATCAAAATGGCATGGATAGTATTCACAATTTCTATTAGCTCCACAGGTTTCTAAAACTTTTTTTAAATGATTTTTAGCTAATTCTATCATCTCTTCACCTCAGTAGATACAGTGATTATAATTAATGTTATAGAAAAAATGTTTTATATTTTTACTAAAAATATGTCTAACTTTCACAGTTATTTAATTTTTATTATAAAAATTTAGGAGGAGATTATAATGGAAAGATTAATTAAACTTGCTGAACTGATAAAAGATGAAAATTTAAGAAAAAAAGTTATAGAATTTTTAAAAAATCCTAAGGCAACGCATCCAGAGATTGTAGATACAGGAATTAGTGTTGAAGAATCTCCAGCAAGTATAAACTGGCACCATAGATATGAAGGAGGGTTAATAGAGCATACAATTTCTGTAACAAAGATGGCTTTAAAAATAGCAGATGTTTTAGAGGAAGTTTATGGAGTTAATGTTAATAGAGATTATATAATCGCTGGGGCATTATTACATGATATAATGAAGCCATACAATTACATTAAAAAAGAGGATGGGACTTATGACCACTACGATATGTTTAATTTAGATCACTTAACTTTAGCAGTTGCTGAACTTTATAAAAGAGATTTTCCATTGGAAGTTATAAAGATAGTTGCTTCACATCACGGGGAGCATTCTCCAACGAGACCAAGTTCTATAGAGGCGTATATAGTCCATTATGCTGATGAAGTTGATTCAAAAATCAACGATGTAGCTATAAGAGTCTGTCAGGCAAGAAGTAGAGATTTAGGAATTTCTGAGAATGAAATATATAAAGCAATTAATCCATTGAAGGTTTATGAAATTAGAAGTAAAGAAGGAAAATTAAAATGTATTGAATTTTTAAAGAATATTTTAAAATCATTAGGAATTATTATTGAAAGTGAGAGTGATAAGGAAGAAAATATAAAGAAAATAGATTAAGATTTTTAAATTTAATATTCTTAAAATTTTAAAAATAAAGCAAATATTTATATATTTGGTGAAAGTATGGGTTATAGTAAAAATGAAATAGAAGTTAGAAAATTGGAACATATACTGTTATGTAAATATTGTAATGTTGAATATGATAAAACAACTTTGTTAGAAGATGTTGAATTAATACATAGAGGAACCTCTGGAATTAATTTCAATGACATTGAAACAGAAATAAAATTATTTGGTAAAAAACTTTCAGCCCCAATTATTGTTTCTGGAATGACTGGGGGGCATACAATAGCAAAAGAAATAAATAAAAATATTGCCAAGGCAGTTGATGAGTTAGGTTTAGGAATGGGTGTTGGCTCTCAAAGGGCGGCTATTGTTAATGAAGATCTAATAGATACTTACAACATAGTTAGAAGTTATACTGACAATTTAGTTATAGGTAACTTAGGGGCTGTTAATTTTATAGTTGATAACTGGGATGAGGAGATTATAGATAAAGCCGTAGAGATGATAGACGCTGATGCAATGGCGATACATTTTAATCCATTACAAGAAATTATACAACCAGAAGGTGATTTAAACTTTAAAAATATAGACAAACTTAAAGAGATTATCTCAAATTATAAAAAGAAATATAAAGATATTCCATTCATAGCTAAACAAGTTGGAGAAGGTTTTTCAAAGGAAGATGCTATAATTTTAAAAAATATTGACTTTGATGCTATTGACGTCCAAGGTAGTGGAGGAACTTCGTGGGCAAAAGTTGAACTTTTAAGAATAAAAGATGATGAAACAAAAGATTTATTAAAAAAATTTGTAAATTGGGGAATTCCCACTGCTGCATCTATATTTGAAGTAAAAAGTGTTTATAATAATATAATTATAGGTTCTGGAGGTATAAGGAGTGGATTAGATATTGCCAAATGTATAGCGATTGGTTGTGATTGTTGTGGTGTAGCATTACCTATATTAAAGGCATCATTAAAAGGTTGGGAAGAAGTTGTTAAAGTTTTAGAAAAATACATTAAAGAGTTAAAAATTGCAATGTTTTTAGTAGGAGCAGAAAATATTGAAGAACTTAAAAAAATTCCTTACATAGTTAAAGGTTATTTAAAAGATTGGATTTCACAAAGATTGTAAATTTATATAGTTATTCATTATTCAATTTATTGGTTGTCATTGTTATTATCGTTTGTTATTTTTTATTTGAGTAAATTAAATTTTAAATTCAAATAATAACATATTTGCATAAAATAAACTTTAATTAAATCTAAAACAAAATAAAAACTTAGGAGATGATAAATGTGAAATTAGAAATTATTGCGATAGGAGGATATGAAGAAGTAGGTAGAAATATGACAGCTATTAATGTAGATGGAGAAATTATAATATTTGATATGGGAGTTAGGTTAGATAGAGTTTTAATTCACGAAGATACTGATATATCAAAACTACACAGTTTAGAATTAATAGAAAAAGGAATAATTCCTAATGATACCGTTATGAAAAATATAGAGGGCGAAGTTAAGGCAATTGTTCTATCTCATGGACACTTAGATCACATTGGGGCAGTTCCTAAGTTAGCTCACAGATACAATGCTCCAATAATTGGAACTCCATACACAATTGAATTAGTTAAAAGAGAAATTTTAAGTGAAAAAAAGTTTAATGTCAAAAATCCACTAATTGTTTTAAACGCTGGTGAATCTATTGACTTAACACCAAATTTAACCTTAGAATTTATTAGAATTACTCACAGTATTCCAGATTCTGTTTTACCTGTATTACATACTCCTTATGGAGCTATAGTTTACGGTAACGATTTTAAATTTGACAACTTTCCAGTAGTTGGTGAAAGACCTGATTATAGGGCAATAAAAAGAGTGGGTAAAAATGGAGTTCTTTGTTTTATATCTGAAACTACGAGAATAAATCACGAAGGAAAAACTCCTCCAGAAATTATTGCCTCTGGTTTATTAAAGAATGATTTATTAGCGGCAGATAACGATAAAAATGGAGTAATTGTTACAACATTCTCTTCACATATTGCAAGAATTAAGTCCATTACTG
The DNA here is from genome assembly GCA_902827205.1 of Methanocaldococcus lauensis. Taxonomy (GTDB): domain Archaea; phylum AGJL01; class Methanococci; order Methanococcales; family Methanocaldococcaceae; genus Methanocaldococcus; species Methanocaldococcus lauensis. Next base: position 1,408,315 of record LR792634.1, read on the forward strand.
ACATAGCTGAAAAAATGGGTAGAACTCCTATTTTATTAGGTAGGAGTATGATGAGATACTGTGGAATAGCTCAAGATATTGGTTTAGTTCAATTTCCAGAAGATTTAAGAATTTATGGAGATCCAAGTTCTATAGAAATGGCTTTAAAAACTATAGCAAAAGAAGGAAAAGAGAAATATTTAATAATTGCAACTGGTCATCAGGGTGAGGAAGGGGCTGTATTGTCAAGAATGGCTACTAATAAAACCCCTTACAAATTTGAAAAATACGATTGTGTTGTATTTTCAGCAGATCCTATACCAAATCCAATGAACGCAGCTCAAAGATACATGTTAGAGTCAAGGTTAAAATTATTGGGGGTTAGAATATTTAAAGGGGCTCATGTTTCAGGGCACGCTTCAAAGGAAGATCATAGAGATATGTTAAGATGGTTAAATCCTGAACATATTATTCCTTCTCATGGAGACTTTAATTTAACTGCTGAATATACAAAATTAGCAGAAGAGGAAGGATATAGATTAGGAGAAGATGTTCATTTATTAAGAAATGGACAGTGTTTAAGTTTTGAAAGGATAATTTAATAATTTGAGGTGAAATTTATGCAATTTGATAAGTATATACTACAAAAAATAGATGAAGAACTAAAAAACTATGTAAATAAAGATGATAAATTATATAATGCGTCAAAGCATCTACTATTTGCTGGTGGTAAAAGAATTAGACCATATTTAACTGTTGTAACATACATGCTAAAAAAGGATGATATTGAAAAAGTTCTTCCCGCAGCTGCAGCTGTAGAATTAATTCACAATTACACTTTAATACATGATGATATAATGGATAACGATGATAAGAGAAGAGGAAAGCCAACTGTTCATAAGGTTTATGGAGAGTCTATAGCAATATTGGCTGGAGATTTATTATATGCTAAAGCCTTTGAGGCTGTTTCAAAGATAAACAATGAGAAAAAAGCTTATAAAGTTTTAAAAATTCTATCAAAGGCTTGTGTAGATGTTTGCGAAGGACAGGCTATGGATATGGAATTTGAAAACTATTTCCCTAGTATGGAGGAATATTTAGAGATGATTAGAAAAAAAACAGGTGCATTGTTAGAGGCTGCTGTAGAAATTGGGGCAGTTATGGGAGATTGTAATGAGGAAGAAAGGAAGGCATTAAAGGAATATGCAAAAAGAATTGGATTAACTTTTCAAATACAGGATGATATATTAGATTTAATAGGAGACAAAAATAAATTAGGAAAACCCGTTGGAAGTGATATAAGAGAAGGAAAAAAAACAATTATTGTAATTCACGCTTTAAAAATATTGGATGAAGATAATAAGAAAAAACTATTAAATGTCTTAGGAAATAAAAATATTAGTGATGAAGAAATTAAGGAAATTATTGAGATATTAAAACCTTCAATTGATTATGCTAAAAATCTTATGAAAGAAAAAACAGAGGAAGCTAAAAATTATTTAAAAATATTTGATAAAAATAGAAGAAAGGTTTTAGAAGATATTGCTGACTTTATAATTGAAAGGATATATTAAATTTTTAAATTTAAATTTTTATTTTATATGGTGATATAATGAAAATTCCTAAATTATACGTTGAAAATGCTGAAAAACATGAAGGAAGAAAAGTAGTTATAGAAAATAATGGAAAAGTTATTAGGTTTTTAGATAAAGATGAAGAGTATAGTGGAAATGGAAAAGTATTGTATCAAGTTATATATGATGACTTTGATAAATATGTTCTTATGGGAGAAGTTACAAAAGATATGCTTATTGAATATGAAGTTGGAGGAGTTAAGCAATTAACTTATATAAAGAAAGGAACAAGACTATTAGAAATTCCTGCTGAGGGTTATAAGGTTTATCCAATAGTAAATTTTGGATGTAGAATATTAGAAGGTCATAGATTAGCGGCTTTGCAGAGTAGAAAGGGTGATATAAGGTTTGTAAATACACCAGTTAATGGAATTGTAGTATTCTTAAAAGAACTTCCTGCTAAGAGAGAAAATTATATATTCTACATATTACCAGAAAAAGAGATTAAATTTGAAGAAGAACTTTAAACTTTAAAATAATTAATAATATAGAATAATAATTTTGAGGGAGATTTATGAATAATAAAGTAGAATTTACTGCTACATTAATCTCTATATTAACTGTTAAAGAAGCGTTAAATAGCGAAATGGAAAATTTTGTTAGAGTTAGAGCGGCAATTGACAAAAGGGAATTAAACGAAGATGATATAGTTGCAATTTTTAATATATCCTCTACTACAAGTTACCAAGCGTTTTTTATAGATAAAGATACAGACATTGAGAAATTAAAAGAAGAATTAAAAAAAATGAATGTGAAACTTAACTATGATAGTGAGAAAATTTTAAAAAGATACATTGAGAGGGTAAAGAAATGAAAGATGTTAGAAACTTGGATAAACAGTGGGTAATATTATCTGAGCTATCAGCTGAATTAGTTAAAAGAGGGATTAAAGTTCCCGAAATTGTTTTTGAAAAGCTTAGATTAACCTATGCCCTTATATCATATTACATATTAGACCCCCATGTATCTATATCTATGCTTCCAAATATTGAAAGAGAATTAAATTTTATTCAATCTCAACTATTTAGTTTATGTAATTCAGAATTATTAGAGGAATATTTAAATAAAATGACAAAAGTTATTAGAGGAGAATTAAATGTAAAATTCCCGTTAAATAGAAGTATATACACTAAAGAAGTTAGAAAAAAAGGAAAAGTAGAATCAATAAGAGTAATATTACAGAGAGAAATTCAAATAGAAAGATTAAGCGACTTAGGAGAATGGTATGGAGTTATATTTGAATATAGTGATGAAGATAATAAAATAGTTATTGAGGGAAATATAGAAAGAGTAAAAAGAGCTTTAAAAGACTTTGCAATTCTCTGGAAAGAGGAATTTTAATTTTTTATTTTTATTTATTTTATATCCTTATTGACTTTTTTACAATAAATTGACAGTAAGGATCCCCCTTTGCGAGACATTTTTTTTCAGTAACCTCAATCATATATTTTTTTTCAGTTATATTTTCTAAACATCCTGCTATAAAACCTGCTGTTATATAACAAACAGGTTCTGAAGCTCTACAATTAATAGCCTCTTTATTGTTTTTAACGATGAATGTTAAAGGTTCTGAAGTTTCAATATGTGTTTCTCCAAATTCACCTTTCATAAAATTAATCATTGTATCATAATTATTAATCCCCATTTTAATTGCATAATCTTTACCTATTTCATAGAAAATTTTTTTTACATTATATCCAAAATAGTATTTTCTCATGTATTCCCTTACATAGGCAATAATAGATACATAACCATCAAAACTACAAAACTCTTCTGCTTTTTTTTCTTCTTCAGATTCTTCGAGAGTTATAGTCATGTCTTCTTCTTCAATTTCTTTTTCTAAGGCTTCTAATGGAGGATAAGCTTCTAATATTAATTCATGGAGTCTAGATCCTTTTGTAATTTTTAAAACTTCTTTTAGTAATTCTTTATTATCTTTATATTTTTCTAATAAATTTTTCATCATATTTAATTTTATCCCCATAAATTTTGCTCGATTGTCAATAATTTTTAGCATTTCAATAATCTTCATTGCTGATGTTGACATTTAGATCACTCATTTTATTTATAAAATTTTTAATAATCTTTCTCTTTCTAATTTTTTAATTCTATAATTTTTGTCTATCTCTTCATCAATTTTTTTGAGAACATTTTTTAGGTCATCTATGTAGTATTTCCCTGTTACGTCAATGTATTTTACTATATCTTTCTCTTTTAGTATTTTTATGATTTTTTTCACGTCTTCAATAGACATATTTGTCTTTTCTGATAGTTCTTCTATGCTTAGCTCATTATATAATAAATTTAGAATAATTTTAATTTCTTCATCGGAAAAATCAAAGCTTTTTAGAGTATAATAAGGATTGATGCTTAATTCCTCTAATTCAAATACAACCCCCGTAAAAGATAGATTGTTATGAAGTCTAATTATGTCTTTAGAAATTATCTCCCCATAGGACAACCAACCAATGCATTCAGTACCAATAAGGTATTTATCTATATTCTTAAAGCCATCATAAAAATATTCAAAAAAATACGGTAAATCCTGATTTTTCTTTCTATACATAGGATTTTTAAGAACTTCAAGTCCATAACATTCATTTATAAATATGAGTGGATTTTTGTAATATTTTTTAATAGTTCTTACTTTATTTGAAAGAGATTTAATTTGCATTTCTAAATTAGTTTTCATCAATATTAAAAATGAACCTTCAGCTATATTTCTTCTAAATATTAACTTATTATTATCTACACCCTCCAAAAATGCTGTTATAACATTCCCATATATATCCATAAAACCTAAAGGATGGATTAAATAGAAATTTATAGATTCTAATCGTTCTTTTTTATCAATTTTGATATATTTTTCAATTATATATTTAGGAAGTTTTGTATATTCTGAAATCATCTCTAAGTATCTTTGATATGCTGGCTTTCCATCTAGCTCATAAACAACTCTACCTTCTGATTTAGTTACTCTTGCATAAATATCAGTAGGTTCATATCCATGTCCATAAATTAAGTCAAATTTTATTTTTCCACCAATAACTCCAAAGACACAACCTTCTTTAACAATCTCCCCCTTATATATTAAAAAAATATTTTCAAATGAACCATCATTACCAGCAGTACCTCCAACAATAGGTATTCCTAGTTCTTTTCCTAATCCATCTAACACTTCTTGTTCATGATTAGAGTCCCAATCAGAAAATAAAAATCCAAGAAACTTGTCTTCTACACTTAAATAGGACATATATTTGGATCTCAGGATATTTTTTATATCTAAGGCAACAGCCTTTCCTGTTTTTTCTGCACATTTTTCAATTTTTTTATATGTAGTTGCATATTTGAAATATCTATTAAAAACTAATATTAAAACTCCATCTTCTTTTATATAATTATTTCCTACAAATGTTCCTCCTGTAGAGCAACCTACAAGCCCCTCCAATGAAATATTCTTTTTTAATCCAGTAAAAAATTCTTTTAATTTATCTTCATCAAATATTGATGTTATAAGTATCATTAATGATGGAGATCCTATTTTTTCTTTAATTTCTTTTCCAATTTTTAATCCATCTTCATATGGATTATTAATTTTTGTATGTATATATGTTTTATATATTTGCATATAAACACCCAAGAATGAAGAATTTTATTATCTTCATCATTATAATGAATTTACACTTATATATGTTTTATGATTAAATTATATAAAAATTATATATCTTTAAATTATTATTTATCATTAAATTTATCATAATTATTAATAAAAAATAAAAAAAGAGAATGTTTTTTATAATAACTTGTTAATTGGGTGATTATCTACTGGATTTATTCCCATTTCTTTTGCTGCTTCTGCAATCATAGCATCAGTCATAGCTACTGCTGGAAATGCTAATTGGGCGTTATCAATAGGTCCGTATAAGACGAAGTCCCCTGAAGCCATGACTTGAACTATATTTGCTCCAATATCACATACATGATGGACATCTTTTGCCAGCTGTGTCTTACCACTTTCTCTTAACTGCTTTCTAAATGTTCTTAACCAATCCCAAGCTGATGGAACATTATGAATACCACTTCCAGAAGGTAATCCTAATTTTGCTTTAACGGCAAAAGTTGCTCTAACAGCATTACCTGCTCCATTACCCAATGGTGTAACTGCTACATCAACTAATGGATACTTGATACCAGCTTTTTCTGCAAGTTCTAACATTCCTTTATCAGCTGTTTTACCACCATTTAATAGAACATTTAGTTTACCTTCAACACTAGAATCCATTGGATCAAAACATAAAACAATTGAAGCCTCTATATCACTCTCTACTAAGTTTTGGAACTCTTCATCATCAATAGAAACATTAATAGAGTTATAAATACACTGGTCAGCATATCCTGCCTCAGTTGCTCTTTTTGCTGCTGCCATCCTTGCTTCTTTTGCAGTTGAGTCAAGTAACATTGGACCATCCCAAATTTCAGCAACGAAGTCAATATATTTAACTAATGCTTCTGGAGTTCCACCAAATACCTGAACCAATGCTGGATTACCAGTAATATCTTCCATTTCTGCCTGTTTGTTTATTAAATCTTCAGCTGCCGCCTTATCAAAGATACCTTTTCTTTCATCTTCTACAATCTTATGCCTTGCATAAAATATGGTTCCAGACAATGCTGTTGGATATTCTCCTGGCTGACCTCCTATTTTTCTACCTGCGATTTCAACAACCATCTGTTCTCTTTCAAATTTAAACATAATTACATCACCTCAGGAAAATTATTTTATTTAATGAGACATTTTTATAATTAATTGCATTATATTTAACAAATTAGGTAATATAATTGATAGTATGGTTCCAATAATCAACCCATAGGCAATACCTATATCTCTACCAACTTTTTTTCCAGCTCTTTGGAATATTTCAGCATTGGTATTTTCTACTTTCTCTTCAAGTTCATCTAATTTTTTCATTATCTTTTTAAAATCATCACTTGGTGTAATGATAGTCATTTAATTCACCCTATTATAGCTTTTAATATAATTGGAATTCCTACTAGTACAATAGCACCAACTGCTCCAATAATTACCCCTGTTGTAGATTTTGTATATATTCCTGAAGCTAAACCAATATCTCTTGTTATTAGCCCTACTTTATACTCTAAATCTTCTAAGTGTTTGTCACAGTGTTCTAAGTTTGGTTTTACTACTGTTGGAATTCCTTCAATTTCCATAATTGACACCTACTTATATTTTATATATATTTTATAAAAGCTTACTTTAGAGTACTAATGTAAATAAAAGTATTGAGATAAACAAACCTATAGCCAATCCTTGTATTTTTCCATTATAATATCCTGAATTATATTTTGAAAGTAATGCTGCAGAATTAATTTTTTCGGAAATCATTCTTATTCTTGCTTCTATTAAGGCAGTTTCTGGGGACATTGGTTTTATTGCCAAACCTTCTTCCTCTTCTCCACCCTTAGAACCTTCTAATTCTAATATCATTGGTTCTTCATCAATAGCTCCTGGATCTTTACTTAAACATTCTTTTATAGCCTGTGTTATTTTGTTAATATCCTCACAATCAATTAAGTCAATAAGCTCAACAATCTGCCTTCTAAATCTCTCAACTGCTTCTTTATCAACATTCTCTAAGAATGGAATTGCTCCTTTTGCACCTACAATTTGCCCACTGTCATCAATACCATTTTCCCATAATGCTTTAAAACATTGCCCTGTTAGATGTCCTTGAACTTCAGAACCACAAAGGATCATAAATCTAATGTTAGGATTTGAAATATAATTTGCTACAACTTTTTCAATACCTAAGTTTTCTGTGTGACATGGACCAGCAATAGCTGCTCCAGCCTCAATACATGCCTGTTCTAAACCATGAGAACCAAGAGTTACTACTCCAACACAACTCTCAGGATTCCCTACAACATACTCCCCAGAAACTATTGGCCAACCTGGGGCTGGAGATTTTTTTTCTACCATAATTTACACCTCCTTATTGAATCAAACCAGGATATAGTTTAATTATTGCAAATATTACAAGTGTCATTATTGCTAAAGCTAACCAAAAACCAAAGAATATCCCTTTAAAATATCCTGCTATTTCATAAACCCTATCTCTATTTGGGAAAGATTTTAATGGTGGATTTCTTGGATCTAATGAGTTTTCAAAAGATATAACTAACTCCTCTAATTTTTTAATTCTTTCTTCTACAGGATTTAAATCTACCATTAAAATATCTTTTCTTGTTTCTGCTACTAATCCTGAATCTACATCCATAGCTATATCAAGTTCAGGACATATTTTAACAATTTCCATGTTTCCACCTTATTGTTCTTCTTTCTTAGGAATCTCAGGAACATAAAGAACTGCACAAGCATCTTTGAATGACATCTTTACAAATTTCACATAAAATACTGCCCATAAGATTATGGAAGCTATGATTGATAAAATATCTAATTTAACCACTGAAAATACAAACCATGAAAGTAATCCACAAGATACTGCCAAAGTTAATGTCCTTTTATGGCTTTCATTTGGACCTAAACATGCATTGAATGGATGTAGTATTGCCATACCTGCTACAATAAATGCTAAAGCCATGATTCCTGAATTTAATGCTCCATCAATAAACATTTTAGGATCTAAACTGCCAACATATACTGTTGTAAATCCTAATAATGCTAAAGCTCCTGCAACTGATAGATATGTCATACTTCTAACCATAATTGGAATTTTCATTCCAACAGGTTTAACAGTTAATTTACCCACGATAAATCCAACAATAAAAGATAATACTAATGTTAATATTGGTGCAGCTAATGATGTTATACCAACCGCTTTTGGTATTAAAACTCCTGCAACTGCTGATAATGTACCCATACCTAAACTAACCATACCAATTGATGGTACTCCAGTTCCCAAACCATATGCTGCTACTTTTCTAACAGTATTTGCCCCTGCAATACATGCTGATGATACTAATAATCCTCCAATCAGCATTGATAAACCATATCCAGATAAGAAATGAGCTGCATAAATTCCAATTAATGATAAAACAACACCTGCCGCAAATATTTGATTTTCAGGATACAATTCAGCTGCATGACCTCCTCCACCATGTGACATGATTATCACCAAATTTTATGTTATTTTGGTATTTTATTATATTTATTGTTAGTATTAGAGAGCCATTAATACTGCAACGATACCACAAACAAATGAAGCAATTGTAGATGCTATAACTCCATTAGGCATTTTCTTAAACTTAGGATCGTGGAAACCTTCAATTGTCCCTCCAATGTTATATGATGCAAGAACTGCATTAATAAAGAAGAAACCAACTGCTAAAATTCCAGCAACTGCCATTGAAAATCCTATATTAATAAGTGCAATATAAGCTAAAGCCCCTCCAATACCCCCTAAAGCTGCTCCTATCAACCCACTTATGAAACACACAGTAGGAATTCCATGTCCAGTAGTACCGGGAGTAATATAAGGTTTTTGAGGATCTTTTGTTATTGGATCTATTTCACACTTGTCAGCTGCTGGAACCACTCCCACTCCAAAAACATAAATTAACTGACCAATTAACATTGTTACTCCCAGCATAATCATTGAACCAATAGCTCCTGAGAGTAAAATTAAGATAGAACTTAATCCATCTATACCTAATTTAGATGACATAACAGCAGCAGCCATCAATCCTGTAAAACCAGCTCCTGCCGCCAACTGAGTAGTTCCAGTACCTACCCCTGTTGATGTAGCCATTGCTGCTGGAGCACCACCAACAGGGACAAAATGAACACTTGCATTGATTATAGCTCCTGCAATAGTTATTTCAATTAGTGAAATAGCCAAATTAATTATATCCATATATTATCACCTTTTAATAACTTCTTTTAAATTTTACTTGTATGGACCAAACTTGTTTCTTGCAAACACTTCAATTTTTCTATTTGCTATTGCTAAAATTGCTACAATTATTAAACCTACAATTATTGAAATAATTGATGAAAGAATTGGATTTTTACCTTGTAATATATCTCCAATAATTCCTCTCCAACCATCTAAGAAAACAATTAAACCAAAGCATAAACCAGTTAAGACACTTCCAACTCTAACACAGAAATATGATGAGTCCATACTATTTCTTAAACCATACTCTGCTTTAATATCGATATCTCCATGGTTAGCAACAGGTACTCCTCCTCCAAATGGATATTTTTGATATTCTCTTTCAGCTCCATAATGAACATCTCCTGTTGAGGAACCAATTGCCCCAACAGTAATTCCAAATATTAACGCAATTAAAGGCAATGGAAATGGATTTCCTAATATATTATTGGCAATATATGCCATTAAAACCATACAAAAGACAGCAATAAAACCATGTCCAACAATTGGACCAACATGACTCATTACAACATCCCAATAAACTGGCTGACCAAAGTTCTTTGACTGCCCTACAATTCTTCCCAAGTAGGCTGAAACTGCATATGCACCATGAACAAATGCAGCTACACCAGCTCCTAAAATTAATGCTAAAACTGGTGAAATACCTAAGTTTATTAATGCATAGGCAACTGTTCCGGCAACTGCTACATATAAACCATAAGAAACTGGCTCCCCAGATATTGCCTTGTTGTAATATCTATGTATATTTCCCATCTGTGGAGCCAACTGAACCTGAGAGTTTGGGTTTGATTGAGAACCTACATCCGATTCTGCATCTTCTGCACATCCAGCAACTGTTGCTAATGCTCCACTTAATGCAAGAGCTCCTAATGCTATTAATGTAGCATCCATGCTTAATCACCTCATTCTACATACGATTTATCTTTATGGTGGTTAATATATAAGGTTTTCTATTTAGATTTGATAAAATTCTTTTAATTTTTATTTAACTTTCTTTTAATTAGTAGATATTTGCCAAAATCTAAAACTCTTACAGAATGCTTATAATAAACATATTTAGTGCTATTTAAAATCCACTAAAATAATGTTACAAAATAAATAACAATATGTTAAAAAATAAAAAATAGAATTTAAAAATTAAATTAATTTAGTGTGCTGGAATAATTGGGTCTCTTTCTCCTGCTGGTTCGAACTCTCTTAAAGCACCTCTTGCAAACTCTTTTCTTGGGTATCTGAAGTCAAATACTAATGATGGATCTGCAAATGCAACCTTAATTAATGGGTTAAGTGCAAATGCATCTCCTCTTCCTGAATGTGCCGCCTGTGTAATTCCTGCATATTCTCCTTGGTGTCCAACGTTCATTGCATAGTTTGGATAGTTAGGTCCTCTCAATTCTAATGGAGAACCTTCATCGTTTCTAAATGATAAGGAGTTAGCGGCTCCACACTGATCTTGTAAGTCGTATCCATAGAATCCTAATCTGCTGTGGTATTCTTTATGTAAGATCTGACTTAGATACCATCCATTAACTCCAGCATTTGAGTTTCCAGTAGCTAATGCTACTGTAATTCCTGCCGCAGCTGCAGTAACTGCTGCTCTTTGTGATCCTCCAAAGTGATCCTCTAATAATGCTGGGAAAGTATCGTATTGCTCTAAAGCATACAATGTTACCTCTGTTGCAATGTCTTCGACAACATCCATAGTTGGTTTTACGCTGTTACATCCACCGTATTTTTTATTTATATAGTCATAACCGTAGTATGAGAAGTCATCTAAGATATCGTCAGTGTAGGATGCTGTAGCATACTGAGTGAATCCAACCCCCCCTGACATGTAACTTCCTAACCAGATTTGGTCATATAACATTGCTCCTGCGGCAACAACTTCTAAGGACTGTTCGACAGGATCTTCACTAACTCTTGATGTTTGAACAACATCTGCTAAAACTCCAAAGAACATTCCTCCTGGTTCATTTGGCCCTCTTGCTCTTCTTGCAGGTAAGAATGAAGCCATTTGAATAACATCTGCGTGCTTAGCGGCATAAGCAAAGTCAGCAATTGCTGCCTCTCCAGCACAGAGTTTGTATGCTGTAATGAAGGACATTCCAATCTGCATTGCACTCCATCTTGCAATAGTACCTCCATCACAAACTCTACCAGCCAATGTTGGAACTCTTGAGACTTGGTATGTTCTTTTACCAATTGCCTGTTTAATTTGTTCTGCCTGTTCTTCTGGGAATAATTTGTTTATATCAATTAAGAATCTTTTATCAATTTCATCTGCTAATTCATCGTCTCCTGTGAATATCTTAGCATAACTGTCCCAAACTAATGCTGGGTGAACTTCGACCATGTGCTCTTGAACAACAGCCCCTCCAGGTAAGGCATGGTTAATTGTTTCCATATACTCATTAATAGTTTCTGGAGTAACCTCTACCCCTAATCTCTTCTCTAAGACAGCATGTGCTGTATCTAATCCAACGATAACTGTTCTTCTAATGTCATCCCAAAACTGCTGCATTGCGGCATTGTTCATGAAGTGTAAGTCATCACCTTCAACAATTGCATCAGTATTTGAAACTTTGTAAGGCATTAATTTTCTTTGACCTAATGGAACCCCAATATCTGGGTTGTAGAATGGAATTCCTCCTCTCTTCTCAATTAACTTCTGTGCTGCTTCAACGAATTCTCTCTTTCTTTTTGATTGTTTCCATCCTCCAAATACATAGAACTTTGTGTATTTTTCTCTTGGATCTTCTTCAAACTTCTCCTTTAATGCCTTTAAGAACAATCTTTTTTCTGCATCCATCTCACTCACCTCTGAGACATAATTATTATATTATTATTGTTATTGTTTATTTTTCATTTTCAACAAGTTAAAAAGTTAAAAGTTTTGAAGATAAGGAAGTAGTTTAGTTTTAGAGCTTCTCGAAGACATCATCAACTGGTAAGAATCCTCCTAATGTTCTTGCTCTGTGTATTCTTTTAACAACAATTAATAACTCCTCATCATCTCTCATTGGTACTCCGTCAATTCTGTAGATTGTTGTAATTTCTTTCAATTTCTCTTCTGGTAATGGTTCACCAACATCAACTGGTTCATCTAAAGGCCTTCCTACCTGGTCCTTAACATATAAAACATGTCCTGTCTTTTCATCATATACATATCTCTGAAGAGCATCAAACATTAAACCATTTTCATCTAATCTTAATGAGTGTCCGTGGACTGTTGCTCCTCTAATTCCACATCTTGCTGGATCATAGAAGGCAGTATCAATTAAGAAGTTCTTAGATAATGCTTCTAAGTCACTTTCTCTCATTTCAATAACTTGTCTCCCTGACAATGTACCTGTATCTACTCCTCTAAACCTCCACATGTATGTCCTTGCTCTATCATAAGGTTGTGCTGGAGCAAAGTACATTGAGTCAGTAAATTGAATATATCTAATTCTATGCCCTTCTTTAGCTCCATTTATTGGCTCGACCAAGTCTCTAACGTAATCTTCTGGTAAATCCATTTCTTCTAATGGTGGGTGAACTGTTTTGTAATCTTCTCCTGGCTGTCTGTGACCCATTATTTTAACTACATCATCATCTGGAATATCTCTCAACTTTTCTAACTGAACATCTGGATTCATATGATCTCTTCTATTTTGAGCAATTTTTGTCTGACCTGGATAAAACTGTGGCTTGTATGCCATATAATCACCTCAATTTAAATGCTTCTTTATTTTTCTTATGATTTCATCAATTTTACTTTGTGGACAAGATTCTCCTCTAATAACTCCTGTTACAATATCGACAACGATTCCTTTAGTTTTAGGTTCTAAAGGCATAACATTTATAGTCTTTACACCATATTTGGCAAGGTCTTCCATATCTACAGGAGCTTGACATACGATAATTGTAGGAATTTCTACATATTTTAGAAACAAGGCAGCTTTATATACAATATGGCTGATAACATTTCCGAAATGTACTATGCAAAGTTTATGTCTATTTATTTGCTCTGCCTCTTCTGGTTTAATTCCAAAAGTTGATCCCAAAGAACCTCTTGGAGCATCATGAGGTATTCCTGATCCAGCGTTTAATACGAGAACACTGGTTTGAATACCTGCTTCTCTTATACCATATGTTATTTCACACACTGGTTTTGTTATATGCCTTCTTCCTGGTGACATTGCCACTACTACAACATCATTTCTTAGAGCCTCTGCAAATGTCCCTCTCTGCGCCAATCCTCCCCCTTCTCCTAATCCCATCACTGCTCTACAATCTATAATTTGCTCTCTTCTACCAACAACCATATTCATTCCTCATTTCCATCTTTCTCAATGATATCTACTGAATTAGCCATTCTACTTCTTGGATCAACCATTCCTATTAATCTTCTATCCATCTCATTTATTAAGAAAACGCCATCTTCTCCATATTTAATATAATCTGTAACTGTTGGTTTGTCTTTTAGGAATTTCCCTACTCTTAAATTGTATCCAAATGGAAACATCTCTTTACATATTTCATCTAATTTGTCTAATTCCCTGTCATCACTAAGTGTTATCCAAAATCTCCCTGCCATAACTGTAAGTTCTACTGGAACTCCTTTAACATTAATTACTTTCCTTTCTGTGTGATTTACTGGTGTTCCTCTGGCAGGTCCATAAGGAACAACTTTAGGAAGGGGTTGACCGTGGATTACTACTCTCTCCACGGTCTTTAAGTCATATATTTTATTAAGAAATTTTTCAGTTGTAGAGGCTTTTAAGTATCTATAAGGGAAAATTTCAACTTCTATCATTATAATCACTTAGATTTTATCTTTAACTTCTAATGCCCCTTCAATGACATACTTCAATGGTTCTCTAAACTCATCAATTGCACTGAATACCGTTCCTACTAATGCAGAAGTTCTCTCTGGTGAGAACATTTGAGTTCCTGCATCTAAACACATAGCTGCTGCAACTGGTGGAATAGCAAACCCTTTGGAGTGTCTTGTAACAATGTGGTTTCCATTGAAGATACCTGGCCCTCCTCCTCCATAGATTGAGTGACTGAAGAAACTGAAACCAACTGCAGTACCTTCTGCTCTACCAAAATCAACTCCTGGTAATCCAGTTTCATATTCTAAAATATCGTTGTAGTATAATATTGTTGATGCAATATTTTGAGCAGCTCTTGCTGCTCCACAATTTACAATAGCTGCTGCAACTAAACCTGCTGCTGCATAAGCGTTCCACTTGGCAACATCAACAGGTTTGTATAATGTAAATCCTGATGGTAAGGTTTTATCCTCTTTTATTATTCCATCTTCTAAAGCTCTTTCAACTACTGAGGCTACAACGGTTCCAACAGTTCCATTCTTACCGTTTGCTTTTACTAAGTCAATTACTAAGTTGTCAGCATTTAATCCTTCATAAGCTAATCCTAATAAGTGTAACCTTTCAAATAATCCAACAGCATCTCCCATTTCAAACATTGCTGTTTGTTCCATTATTGCCGCAAATGCTACAGCATTCATAATATTTTTCTTTGTACAAGCTACAAAATGGTTTACCATAATATTTCTTAATGCATAACCTGGACCTTCTAATGATAATGGACTACCTAATAATGCCATAATATTTGAACCTTTCATTGAAACATCGTGTGGATAACCTCCCAAAATAGCAGCATGAACCATTGGAGCGTCAAAGATATCTATATCAAAGGTTCTTATAATAGCCTCTTTCAATGCCTGAGCAGTAACTAATACAGAAACTGAATATTCTGCCGCAATATCTAATCTTTTTGTAGGTATTTGAACAGCCATCTGCTTTCCGTCGTTAATTAATTTAATTGAGGTGTCATCATCTTCTGAAACTCTAATAACTTTTTCTAAGTATTCAGCAATTGTTTCAGCATTTTCAACAATTGGTAAATCAATTTCTCTCCCTTTAATTTTGCAACCTTTTCCACCAACTTGACCAGTTTTTAATGCATTTTCAATACCTGCTAAGTTAACTGCAACTGTTCTCTTAACGTCTCTAACTAACTTCTGAATTGTTGGGTTATACAATGGACTAATAGCTTCTAATGGAACATTTTCTTCTACTAAATTACCCTTTGCATCATACAAGTTTATGATGTCTTTATACTTAACCATATTAATCACACCCACATTTATTGGTTCGATATTTAGTATAACGATTTTTATTATATATTCCATTTTTCATTTAAAAAAAATCGTAAAATATATATATAAGATGAGTTTGTAATTCCCAGACAGCAAAAGTATTTTTATAATGAGTTGTTTAATATTAAATTAAAAATTCATAAAATTAGAGACTATAATTTAAGTGAAATTATGAAAGAAAGTAGTTTGTTGGTAGATTTAAAAGGGGAGCCAGGAATTAACTGTAATGGTTTCTGTAAATTTTGTTATTTTAGAAAAGTTGATAAAAAAAATCCAAAGCCTTTAGGTTGTAGATACTGCCAATTTACATTTGGTTGTGATTATTGTACTTACTCAGTTAGAGAAATTAATGGAGATTTTATTCCTTTACCCTTGGCATTGATGGAAGTGCAAAGCAATTTATTATTTAAAAGATACAAAAGAGTTAATATCACTGGAGGAGGAGATGTTAGTTGTTATCCCCAATTGGTTGAACTATGTAAATATATAAATAGTATGGGGTTGAATATACATCTTGGATATACATCAGGCAAAGGTTTTGATAATATAGATATAGGTAAAAGTTTAGTTGATTATGGAGTAGATGAAGTTACATTTTCAGTTTTTTCAACGAATGCAAAACTTAGAAAAGAGTGGATGAATGACAAAAATGCTGAAACTGCATTAAAATGCTTAAAATACTTTTGTGAGCATTGTGAAGTTCATTGTGCAATAATAGTTATTCCAGGAGTTAATGATGGTGAAGAATTAAAGAGAACTGTTTCAGATTTAGTAGATTGGGGAGCAAAGGCTGTTATATTAATGAGATTTGCAAATTCTGAAGAACAAGGATTAATATTAGAAAATGCTCCATTACTTGAAAATATAAAAACGCATACAGTTGAAGAATTTAAAAAGATAGTTGATAAAATTCACAACGAATTTGGAGACAGTATTAGAGTTACTGGAACTCCACTGTATGATCCAATTACAAAAACACCTTTTGCGTTAGCGGATGATGAAAATAAAAATATTTTAGAAAGATTAAAAAATAAAATAGATGGAGAGGCTACAATAATAACTGGAAATGTTGCCTATCCATTCTTAAAAAAGATTTTTGACGAAACTTCTGTTAATGTTGTTAGAGTTAATAAAGACATTGCAGATTTAATAACTTCTAAAGATTTAGAAAATCTAAATTTAAAAGATGTTAAAGAAACTGTTTTTATTCCTCCTAAGGCATTTGTGCATGATAGAGTTGCTGAGGAACTTTTAAGTAGAGATGGAATAGAAAGAATAGTTGTTAGAGGTATAGAACAATTAACATTAGACGGAGAAGTGAGTGGAGTATATACTAAAAAAGAGGCATTAGAATTTGAAATTAAAGCTTTTGAAGAGTTAATTGGTATGATTAACTTCTTTGGAATGAAAAAAAGATAAGTTATGTTATTATTTATTTTAACTGCATCTGTAATAATTTCCCTACGGCAAAACTTGGAGTTGCTAAGGAAACATCTTTACCATACAGTTCTTTTATAGAGATTATATTATAATCTGTTAATGCATCTTTTAAAATTTCCTCTCCCAAACCAGTTATAACTACATGTTTCAAATTATATCTCTTTGAAACACTATCAACATTTTCTCTAATTAAATTTAGTAGTTTATTGTAAAGTTTTTTTGCAAAGTCAATAATTTCATCCTCACTAACCATATTCAAATCAGCACACAAAACTCTTGCCAATCTTGTCAAACAACTTTTAAAATCTTTTCCTCCATTATCTGGAGTTTCACAACTATACTCATTTTCACTAATCTTATTAAGAATTAAAGAAATATCTGCTATTATGGAGAAGTATTCTGATGATAGATTTGTTAATTTTCCTCTAAATTCTATTTTATTAGCTAAAAAACTTACTGGTGTTCTTAATGCCCCAACATAAACAAGTTGGTTATTCATTAATCTATCTAAATCAGTTTTTTCTGCTAAAATCTTTTTGTTTTTTATTGGAATTATGTCTGTTGTCGTAGAGCCCATATCTACTAAAATACAACTCTCTTTTATAAATTCAGCAACAAATTTCCCTGTAGCCACCCAATTTGACGCTGAAACTTTTAAATAATTTTTCTTAGCCTCTTCTGTTGTTAAAAAATTTCCATCAACATCAAAAACATATATTGGACAATTAAAGGATTGCTCAACTTTATTTATTATGTCATAAACTCCCTCTTTTTTTGTTTTATAACAGTCTGCTAATTCAGCAGTCATTACTAATGCTACATATTCAACATTGTCATTGTTATAAGATTTCAATAAATCAGGTAATTCATCTTTTTTCTTCCACATTGGAAAATATATATGATGAATTTTATATCTATCATTATCAATCTCTGCAATTTTTGTATTTGCTCCTCCAATATCAATTCCTAAAATCATAAGTTTCACCAATTATAAATTTAATTAATTTTTATATTGGAATTATTTATGATAAAATCTTAAAATATTGGGTTGTAGGTAGTTTATTCTTTGTCTATTTTATTTTTATTTTTGTTTAACGGTGATCTATATATGAACGCATTTGTAGAAGTTCAAAAGTTATATAAAGAATATTACAAATTTGCAATAAAAAACAATATCCTTGAAGTCCCTGAAGATATTGAGCATAGGGAATTTGGTTATGGATATTTAAAAAAAGTCGATAATAGAAACTTATCCTTTAAAAATGAGAGAGTGTATAAAGATTGGGTTTTAAAAAATTCACCAATGCACTTATACAAATCCTTAGCTTATATGCTATATCCAAATAACCCCGGAGGGGCTGAAAAGAAAGGAGTATTTAGGAGAGAGTTAGCTTTTGATATAGATGTCCATAAAACTAATAAGTGTAAGCATGAGGATGATTGGATATGCAAATATTGTTTAGAGGAAGCAAAGAATCAAGTTATCTATTTAATTGAAGACTTTTTAATTCCAGATTTCGGATTAAATGAGGAGGATATAAAAATTGTATTTAGTGGTAATAGAGGTTATCATATCTATATAAAACCAAAAAATAATAAAATTAAAGACATTATTGAGAATTATTCAAAAGACGATAGAAAATTTTTAATTAACTACATCTTAGGAAAAAATTTAAATTTAAATATGGTTGGTAGATGTTGGAGAAGAAGATTAATAAAAGCAATTAAAGAGAAAGATAAAAGAATCTCAACAAAAAAACTAGAAAAAGAGAAAAATTGGAAAAAAATTATAGAAAATTTTAAATCTAAAAATAAAATTTATAAAATTATTGAAGAAACTAAAAATAAACTTGAATTAGATGAAAAGGTTATGGATGATGATATAAGATTATTGAGAGTTATTAACTCTTTACATGGATATACAGGTTTTATCGTTAAATCATTAAATAGTTTAGATGACCTAAAAAAATTTGACCCATTAAAAGATGCTATATTCAAAAATTTTGAAAATAAGTTTTATGAAGTCAATATATATGACAGTAGAAAATTCGAAATTGAAATATGTGGAAAAAAATATACTAATAAAAGTAAGAAGGTTACTGGTTCAGTTTTGTTATATCTATTTGGACACAACATTAAATTTGAACTACTTGGATCCCATTAACTAATAATTTTCCAGCTTTTGTTTTTTTACTTTCTTTTTCTACAAATAACCTTATTTTTCCAGCCCTACAAAAGTGTTGAACTCTCAAACCCATATTTGTTAAAGTTTCGTTACTAAATTCCTTGCCTATGTATTCCTTTAAGGTTTCTGACGTTGAACCACATGGAGCTTCTCTTAAAATTTCAACTTTTTTAATTATATTATCTTTAACATATAACTTTGCTTTGGGCTTTCCAAAAAACTTTAAAAATTCTTTTAATTGAGGATATTTATATAGATATTCTTTTAATTCATTTTCATCAATATTACACATTAAATCTGGACAAAAAGCATTTTTAAAACTCTCCAACTGTTTTTTGAATCCTAAACCTTTCCAAGCTCCTACAATAACAAAAGCTTTTTCATTAATTTCCTTTATTTTTTTAACAATTTCATAGGTTACATCTGGATTTAAAATATATGTGATAAACAAATTATAATTTTTTAATTTTTTAATAATTTTTTCATCTATTTCAATTTTATCAAAATCTTCATAATTATATTTGACTACAATAAAATCGCATGGAAATTTTGACTTAATAGTTTTATATGCTCTATCTCCATATAGTCCTTCACTTAAAATAGCAACTTTCACAGTTTCACCATATTTAGATATATTTAAATTTACAAATATAAACATCTAAAATAAAAATGGTAGCCCGGCGCGGATTCGAACCGCGGTCCCGGGGTCCAAAGCCCCGGATGATAGGCCACTACACCACCGGGCTACATCAAATGTAGGCAATTTAGTAAATACACATAACTTATATATATACTTTTCGGCGTAATGTTTATATATGAGTGATTGTTATTTAATAATGCAAAGGTGCCTCGGTAGCTCAGCCTGGTGGAGCGCCTGCTTGGTAAGCAGGAGGTCGCGGGTTCAAACCCCGCCCGAGGCTCCATTTATTTTTTTACATACATAAATTTAATAAATTAAATCTTTAAATATATTGTTTATTTTAAGGTGTAATAAATGAAAGTTATAGGTAAAATTGGAAAAGGAGATAAAAAGCTTAAAGAAGATGAGTTAGACGAATTAAAATATAACTTACTTTTAGATTATATATCTAAAAAAGTTGATATTAGTGAAGGAAAGAGGGCTGTGAAAGATATAATTAGAGTTATATATAGGCATCAACCTATATCAACCAAAAAAATAGCACAAAAAACTAAATTACCTTTACCAATAGTGGCTAAGGTTAGAACTATTTTAGAAAGAGAAAAACTATTAAAAAGATGTGAAAAAGGGGCTGAATTAACTGAAAAAGGATTAAAATTTGCTGAAAATGTTTTAAAATTGAAGTATAAAAAATCTCTTACATGTAAAACTTGCAAAGGTAAAGGCATAGTATTAGATGAATTTTTTGAAGAGATTTTAAATAAGGTTAAAATATGGTGTAAGAAAAGGCCAGTAGTTGATACATCATTAGACCAATCCTTTGCCACCCCTGAGACATCAACATACAGAGCGGCATTAATGTATGAGAGAGGAGATTTAGAGGGGAAGAATATTTTATTTGTTGGAGATGATGATCTAACCTCTCTACCAACAGCACTCACAAATATGGCTGAAAATATTGTGGTTGTAGATATAGATGAAAGAATTTTAAAGTTAATAGAAAAATTTGCAGAGAAAGAAAATGTTAATATTAAAACTGTTAAGCACGATTTAAGAAATCCACTACCTGAGGATTTAAAAGAAAAGTTTGATGTAATTTCAACAGATCCTCCATATACTGTTGATGGTTTAAAGCTATTTTTGTCCAGAGGGATTGAAGGATTAGGGAAAGATGGTATAGCATATTTATCTTATTCTCACAAACCTATAGAGGAATGGTTGTTAATTCAAAAAGCAATAACTGATATGGGATTTGTCATTTCTGAACTAATCCCCAACTTTAATTACTATGAAGGTAGTGAAATAATAGCAAATACTACATTTATATCAAGATTAATTGGAAAAGATTTAAAAGTAAATATAGGAGACATAAATAAAATATACACTGGCTTAGTAAAACCAGTTATTAGATATTATAAGTGTTTAAAATGTGGAAAAGTTCATAAAGTTGGTGATAAAATAAAAAAAGTTGAAGATTTAGTTTGTGAATGTGGAAGTAAAAAATTTAAAATGATTAAGAGAGAAAAGATTAAAAATAAAAATGATTAAATTAATCAGAAATTACATCTAAGTTATACTTTTCAACTAAGTATATAACTCTCTCTATTTCTTCATAATTTAATATTCTATTTATATCTGGATATTCTTTTGCCTTATATTCTGGTCGATATTGAAACATAACATTAACTACAGCATTATATAGATTATTTGAAATAAATTGGAAAATTTTTTCTGTGCAACAGTCAATATGGTTTGGTAGAACTAAATGTCTTATTATAACTTCCTCATCTTTTATTAGGATATGGTTTCTGCCAACTATATCAAAATAGTTTTTAACCTTTGATAATCTTTCTCCACATTTGTTATTTCCAAATTTAAAATCAGTTAAAAATACATCAACAACGCCCTTTAATAAATTGAGAGATTCAACAGTTAGATACATATTTGAGTTCCAAACCACTGGAATATTTCTATTTAAATACTTCAATGTTTTTAGTATGCTCAATAAATTAGGAGTAGGTTCTCCACCAACAAAATTTACATTTTTTGAATATATTCTCTTATCTTCAATAATATTGGCAATTTTCTTAGGATTGTATGGAATACATCTATTTATTATACTTCTATCAAAATATACTTGAGATATATCCCAATTTTGGCAGAAGACACATTTAAAATTACACCCACAGAAAAAAATCGTATGTGAGGGAATTAAAACATTCTCTTCTCCAAGATGCAAAAATTCTGTAGAATAATAACTTTCTTTTATTCTACAAAATCCTCTTTTCATTTTTCTATTTACATAACATCTATGCTCACAAAACCTACAATTTTCAAAAATACTTTTGGCAATTTCTATTTTCAAATCTAACAAATTTGGAGATACATATTCAATATCATAGAAGTCAAACTTATTAAAATCAACTTTTTTTAATGTTCTATTGTGAATTTCCCACAATTCATTTATTTCTAAACATTCAAAATTTTCAACCTCTATAGATTTGGATATTATAAATTTTGCTGGAATTATATCTTTTGAAACTGCCAAGTATCTTTCAAGTTTCATACTATCCCAAGTTTTTATTTTTATAGTAAATAATGATTAATTTGAATTAATAAATTATATCTTGTAAAAAAATATAAAGAAGTAATATTTTATTCTTTAATTAGTACTGCATTGATTGTTCCATCCTGTCCAGGTCTTGAGGTAACTTTTGCTAATCCAATTTCAGTTTCGATAATTGCTCCTTTTGTTATAACGTTTCTTCTAACATAGTGAAGATTTGCAGTGTTTTCTTTAACTCTTAGTATTTTAACTTTTTTACAAGTGTTTGTTTCTGGATCTAATACATTAGCAAAATCAGCTCTAACAACTTTAACTTTTAAGTTACCTCCTCTTGTTCTAACTTTCTTTATTTTTAAACTATCTGCTACGTGTGTTTCTATTGGCTCTCTACCCATCTCATACTTTCTCTTTTTTCTTGCTGGTTTATATAAACCTCCTGTTGGTTTTCTTCTACTTCTACCTTGCCATACACTCATATTAACACCCAAAAATAGTTATTTGTTTTTTAGATTTTTGTTTTAGTTTTTATTAATTTTTTATAGTTCTTATAAAATATTTACTTTAACTTTAAGGAGTTTAATGAATTATATCAATATGGGATATAAAAACTTAACTATGTAATTTAAAATAACAATCTCTTTATATATTTCAATTTAATAAGGTGAAAATATGACAAAAAAGCCTTATGTAATATCAAATGTAGGAATGTCATTAGATGGAAAGTTAGCCACAGTAAATAACGATTCAAGAATATCCTGTGAAGAGGATTTAATAAGAGTTCATAAAATTAGGGCTAATTTAGATGGAATTATGGTGGGTATTGGAACAGTTTTAAAGGACGATCCAAGATTAACAGTTCATAAAATTAAAAGTGATAAAAATCCTGTTAGAATAGTTGTTGATAGCAAATTGAGAATTCCTCTAAATGCAAGAGTTTTAAACAAGGAGGCAAAAACTATAATTGCCACTACAGAAGATAGTGATGAAGAAAAAGAAAAGAAAATAAAAATACTAAAAGATATGGGAGTAGAAGTTGTTAGATGTGGTAAAGGAAAAGTAGATTTAAAAAAATTAATGGAGATACTTTATGAAAAAGGAATAAAAAGCATTTTGTTAGAGGGAGGGGGAACATTAAACTGGGGTATGTTTAAGCAAGGTTTAGTTGATGAAGTTTCTGTCTATATAGCTCCAAAAATATTTGGTGGAAAAGATGCTCCTACTTATGTGGATGGAGAGGGTTTTAAGACAGTTGATGAATGTGTTAAATTAGAATTAAAAAACTTTTATAAATTGGGAGAGGGAATTGTTTTAGAATTTAAAGTGAAGAAGTGATAGAATATGCTTCCAAATAAAAAAGGTTTAGAGATTATTAGAAAATATATGAAAATATACAATGGAAGTAATGAAGATTATATTAAAGAACATTTAGTTAAAGAATTAAAAGAAAACAATGTTTTAGTAGAAACTGAAGATGGAACCTATACATTAAAATCTGAAAATGAAGAGGAAATGATGCACTCAAAAGTTGGAGCTTTGAAAGAGTCAATTTATAAATTTGTTAAACCTTCAAATATTGAAAATTTAGAAAATCCAAGAGTTTTAGATTTGTGTAGTGGTTTATGTTATAATGTTATATCTGCTCTACATTATAATAAAAACAGCAAAATAGATATGGTTGAAATTTGTGAAGAGGTTTTATTTTTAACTTTATTTTTAGATATCCCATTTAAAGAGCATGAGATTATAAAAGACAAAGTTAGAGAGTATTTTTTAAATAAAATAGGAATTAAATACAAGTCAGAATATGATAACATTAATATATATGTCGAAGATGCAAGAAAATTTATTGTAAATTGTAATAAAAAATATGATGTAGTTTTTCACGATGCCTTTTCTCCTAAGAGAGATCCAACTTTATACACTTACGATTTTTTAAGAGAAATTTACAAAAGATTAAATGATAATGGAGTGTTAATATCTTATTCATCAAGTATTCCATTTAGAAGTGCATTAGTTAGTTGCGGATATATAATTTCAGAAAGAGAGAGTATTGGAAGAAAAAGAGGTATTACTTTGGGATATAAAAATCCAAATTTTAAGCCAAACAGAATTAATAAAATTGATGAAAGAGTTATATCCTTATCAATTAACGCAATCCCCTATAGGGATGAAACTTTAAATTTAACTAAGGAAGAAATTATAAGAAATAGAAATATTCGTAAAGAAAAATTAAGAGAAAAATTAATTAAAGTTGGTAAATATATTTCAACTAAACAGATAAAAAAAGGAAACATTCCAGAAGATATTTTAAAAATTCAAGAAGAGAATTTAAATTCCTCAGAAATTATTATAAAGATGAGAAGAGAATTCTTTAAAGACATATATGATGAGATTTTTTCTATTTATTAAATCTTTCAAAAAATAATAAAATATTTATTTGCCTTTCAAATTAAAATAAAAATTAAAGATACAAATTAAAACAAAAGGTGAAAAGATGAAAATAAATGTTGGTGTCTTAGGGGCTACTGGTAGTGTTGGGCAGAGATTTGTTCAGTTGTTGGCAGATCATCCAATGTTTGAATTAACAGTTTTAGCCGCATCAGAGAGAAGTGCTGGAAAAAAGTATAAAGATGCCTGTTATTGGTTCCAAGATAGGGATATTCCTGAAAATATAAAAGATATGGTTGTAGTTCCAACAGATCCTAAGCATGAAGCATTTGAAAATGTTGATATTGTGTTTTCAGCATTACCATCAGATTTAGCTAAAAAGTTTGAACCAGAATTTGCTAAAGAAGGAAAGTTAGTTTTCTCTAACGCATCAGCTTATAGAATGGAGGAAGATGTCCCATTAGTCATTCCAGAAGTTAATGCCGACCATCTAAATTTAATTGAAATTCAGAGAGAAAAGAGAGGATGGGATGGGGCAATAATAACAAACCCTAACTGTTCAACAATTTGTGCAGTAATTACATTAAAGCCTATTATGGATAAATTTGGTTTAGATTCAGTTATTATAACAACATTACAGGCTGTTAGTGGAGCAGGATATAATGGAGTTTCTTCAATGGCAATTTTAGATAATTTAATTCCATTTATTAAAAATGAAGAAGAAAAAATGCAAACAGAGAGTTTAAAGTTGTTAGGAACTTTAAAAGAAGGTAAAGTTGAATTTGCTAAATTTAAATTAAGTGCTTCCTGTAATAGAGTGGCTGTTATAGATGGACATACAGAATGTATATTTGTCAAAACTGAAAATGGAGCTGAGCCAGAGGAGATAAAGGAAGTTATGGATAAATTTGATCCATTAAAAGATTTAAACCTTCCAACCTATGCTAAACCAATAGTTATTAAGGAAGAAATAGATAGACCTCAGCCAAGATTAGATAGAAACATTGGAAATGGAATGAGTATAGTTGTTGGTAGAATTAGAAAAGATCCAATATTTGATGTTAAATACATTGCATTAGAGCATAACACAATTAGAGGAGCAGCAGGAGCAAGTGTATTAAATGCAGAATACTTCGTTAAAAAGTATTTATAACTTTTTAATACTTTCTTTCTAATACTTTTTCAAAATTGACATCAGTAGGATACTTTCCAGTTAAACAAGCTAAGCATAAATCTTTTCTACCAATTGCTTTAATTAACCCTTCCAATGATATATATCCAATAGATTCTACACCAAGATCTTTTCTAATCTCCTCTTCTGTTTTATTTGAAGCGATAAGCTCTTTTTTAGTTGCCATATCTATACCATAATAACAAGGAGATATAATTTTAGGACATCCTATTCTTAGATGCACTTCTTTTGCTCCAGCCTTTCTAACCATATTTACAATTCTCCTTGAAGTAGTTCCTCTAACAATACTGTCATCTACTAAAACAACTCTTTTACCTTCTAAAACACTTTTTACTGGACTTAGTTTTAATCTAACAGCCAACTCCCTTTCGTTTTGGGATGGTAAAATAAAAGTTCTTCCTACATATCTATTTTTTATCAAACCTTCATAGTATGGAATTTTTGACTCTTCAGAAAAACCTAATGCAAAAGCAACTCCCGAATCTGGAATTGGAGAAACTACATCGGCATCTACTGGATGTTCCTTAGCCAAAATTTTTCCTATATTTTTCCTAACCTTATATACACTTATTCCGTCAATTGTTGAATCTGGTCTTGCAAAATATACATACTCAAACATGCAGGTTGTCGCTCCCTTATATATTGAAGGAGCATTAACACTTATAGTATCATAGTTTTTGGAAATATCATAATCAAATTCATAAGATGTTATTTCTCCATTCTTAATTTCTATAATCTCTCCAGGTTTTACATCTCTAATAAACTCAGCATCTAATGTTGTTAAAGCACAATCTTCTGAAGAAACATATATATTATTTTCATCTCTACCAATACATAACGGTTTAAATCCTCGTGGGTCTCTAATGGCTATTAACGAATCGTTAAACATTATTAAAAGTGAATAAGCCCCAACGAGTTTTTTTAATGTATTTTTTATTGCCTCAATTTTATCAGAAGTTTTTAACAACTCTCTAACTAAGAGTTGGGCTATAACTTCAGAGTCTGTAGAAGAAACAAATATGTGCCCTTTTGATTCCAACTCTTTTCTTAATTCATTTGAATTTACTAAATCACCATTATGAGCTATTGCTATATTACCAAAAGAACTTTTAACTACAAACGGCTGACAGTTTTCAACAGATTTTCCTCCAGTTGTTGAATATCTCACATGCCCTATTCCAATATATCCAAATAGATTTTGCAGTATCTCACTTTTAAAGACATCTGTTACTAAACCAACATTTTTATAGTAGTGTATATTTTTCCCATCACTTGTAGCAATCCCAGATCCTTCCTGTCCTCTATGTTGTAAAGCAAATAATCCATAATAAATTCTCTTTGCAACATTTAACTTTTCATAAGAATAAACTCCAAATATCCCACACATGTTGATAACCCTTTTAATTTTTGTTTTTTATAAAGAAAAACAATGGAAAATTAAAATAAAATTAAATTTGATAAAAATTAGAACTTTAAAAAATTAAAAGAATTTGTTAATATTTAATGTTTAGGTTATTTAACATAATATAATATATTTATCTTTGTATTTAACTACTGACTTTCCTACAATTTTTTCTCCATTAATATCTAAATTATCAACTACTCTCCCAATTATTTGAGCAGGGATATTATACTTGTTAGAGATTTTTATAACTTTGTCTGCATCTTCTTCATCAACAATTACACAAAAGCCAATTCCCATATTGAATGTTCTAAACATCTCTTCATCACTTACATTACCCAATCTTTGAATTTCTTTAAATATTGGTAATGGCTCTGGAAGATTGTCAATATAATATGTAACATTGTTATTCAATCTCTTAAGTTTTCTAAAACTACCTCCTGTAATATGGGCTAATCCTTTAACATTAATATCTTTATCTCTAACCATCTCTAAGATTGGCTTTACATAAATCCTTGTTGGTGTTAAAAGTTCTTCAGCAACAGTCTTTCCATAAGATAGTTTATCAAAAACATCTAACTTGGCTATATCAAAAAATACCTTTCTCGCCAATGATAAACCATTACTATGAATTCCAGAACTTCGCAATCCAACGATTACATCGCCCGGTTTAACATCTCTCCCAGTTATAATTTCATCTTTTTTAACTATTGCCAAAACAGTTCCTGCTAAATCAATTCCTTTAATCATATCTGGTAAAGTGGCTGTTTCTCCTCCAATTATGTTTATATTTGCCTCTTTTGCTCCCTCATTCAATCCTTTACCAATTTGCTCAGCAATCTCTTCAGTTATATGACCTACTGCTAAGTAATCTACCAAGGCTATTGGCTCAGCTCCTATACATATGGCATCATTTACATTCATAGCAATCATATCTATTCCTACAGTATCAAATTTATTAGCCATTTCAGCCACTATCATCTTACTTCCTACTCCATCAGTAGATAAAACCAAATAATAGTCTAAAAATTCAACTGCCCCAGAGTAATGTAATCCTAACTCAGCTGGTTTTATATCACTTCTCTTAAATTTAATCTGTGAAACTAAAGATTTAATTATTTTATCTTCATACAAGATATCTACTCCAGCGTCTTTGTAAGTAACCATTGTTTATTCACCTTTTATCTTTTTAATAGTATATTATCACCAACATTAACTCCTATATTTTCAGCAACTGGCTTACATTTTGCCTTTAATATATAATAAATTGGCTTATCTATTTCATTCTCATACTCTGTTAAACTTTCGTAATTTCCCATACCCTTTGCAATTATTAAATCAGCACTTCTAAACTCTTTTAGGAATTCTTCTGAACACTCCTCCAATATGATTCCAATTATATCAGATCCAGTAGTTATTACTCTACATATTTTATCAATATTGGCTATTTTTGCATCCTCTAATGTAGCATCGTTTAAAATTGGTTTTCCTTTAACTACTGCAACTACTTCTTTATTATATTTAAGAATTTCTTCTATTAAAATTCTATCAAAAATAATCTCCCCAGCATTATCACAGATATATAAAACTTTTTTTATTTTATCATTTTTTAAATCTTCTAATAATTCTCTACTGTTGTCTATTTTTAGTTTATCATTTAAGGTATCTTCAATTAACTTCTCTATATTTATATCTGTGCTGTATGCTCCAAAGTCTATAACATTACCAGCAATTGATGCCAATACTTTTTTTCTTAATCTTTCTAAATCGTTGTTATCATTACACATTTCTCTAACTTTGTCTAAATATTTCAATGCAATTTTATTTGCTTTTTCTTTTAAATTTTTATAAGGGTCTTCATTATTGCTAATTTTTTTTAAATGCCTATGAACAACAGTTCCCATCCACGCTGGAACAGCATTTTCTCCATAAACTTCTTTAATCACTTCCATAGTGTTTTTTATTAATCTAAATTGCTCTTTTTCATCATTTGTTATTTCTTTAACAGCATCAACTACTTGCCTAATTATACAGATAGCACATTCTGGTTTTATCTTCATATAATCATCCCTCCACAATTTAGTATTTAAATTAGAACCTTGATATTTTTAGAGGTTTATATAATTGAGAATTATATAATTATGTGGAATGATTAAAAATCTTGGCGATAGATATGATTAACTTTGAGATATTTAAAGAATTCCTATTAAACCTTATAAAGGAATATGGGTATTTTGGTATTTTCTTGGTAGGATTTTCTGAGCCCATATTTCAACCTTTTCCAACAGAGATATTTATTGCCGCTGGTTTATTGGCTGGATTAGATTGGAAATTAGTTTGGATTATATCAACAGTAGCTTGCAACCTTGGGGCTGTAGTTACATATTATCTTGCAATGAAGTATGGAAAAAAGTTAATGTTAAAATTATTTGAAGAGGAAAAAATAGAAAAAGGAACGGTATATTTAAAAAAGTGGGGAATTCTTGGAGTTATTATTGCGAGTTTTACGCCAATTCCTTTTGAAGTTATATGTTGGATTTGTGGTATCTTTAAAATGCCATTTGGAAAATATATGGTTGCAGTATTTTTAAGTAGGTTAATTAGGCATGGGATGGTTATTATTCCATTTGTTTTAAAAGACCACATCCATTTTTGATTAATACTTTAAATAAAAAATTTCATAAGCATAATTTTATATTCTTTATAGGAAAATAATTATTAGAGTTTAAATTTTTATGGTGATGAATTATGTGTTTGGCTATTCCCTGTAAAGTTGTAGAGATAATAGAAGAGGATGGAGAGAAATATGCAATAGCAGAATATAAAGGAGTTAGACAAAAAGCAAAATTAACATTATTAGATAAAGATGTTAAAATAGGAGATTATATTTTAATTCACACTGGCTATGCATTAGAAGTTTTAAGTGAAGAAGATGCAAAATTAAGTTTAGAAGCTTGGGAAGAACTATTTAACGCTTTAAAGGAAATGGAAGAGTAAAAGAATAAAAAATTTTAAAATTTTAAATTTATTATTACTTATTTTTAATTGTTTTGTTAAAATCTCCTTTTTATTCTGGTTCAACCTTTACAGCCCCAGTTGGACAAACATCTTCACAGACTCCACAATAAGTACATTCATCTTCTCTTGCGACAACTACTTTATCCCCATCAATTTCAAAAACTTCCATTGGGCAGTTGTTTACACATTCTGCACAGTCAGGACCTTTACATAAATCGTAGTTTATAGTTACTGCCATTATATCACCTCATTACTTAATTATTTAAAGTTTAATTAGGATAGTTAAGGTATAGTAATATCTATCTATAAATAGTTATCGAATAATATTAAATAATAAAAATTTAAAAATTAAAAAGTTTTAAAATCTTCTTATATTTGGATTAACTATAGTTCTCTCTATGTTCCAAACTTCATTAAGCACATTTGAGGAAAGATTTGATCTCAAAAAAGGGACTTTAAAACTAACTGCTATATGAGCAAATGAGGAATTATTTCCAAATATTACTGGATAAAGTCCTTTTTCCATAATATAGTTTATATAGTAATACATCTCAGTTATCGTTCCCATTTCGTAAGGATATACTTTAACAAAATCACTTTCCTCATAAATAATATCCGTGCATAAAAATCCATCAAATTCTATGGGTTCTTCAACTTCTAAGTAGTCAATTTGAGATAATTCCTTATCTTTAACAATATCCTTTTTAGTGCTAAGTCCTAATAAAACATCTAAATCCTCATCTTCTTTAAGCTCATCAATTAATTTCCTAATTTTTGGGATTTCGTTGAATATATCACTACAAGTGTATGCTCCATTAATATTTACAATAGAATAGTCCTCTACCAACCTTTTAGACAATTTTAAATAGAAATTAACGATATCTTCTATTGACTCTGCCATAACTATTGGGATTAATTCATTATCATTTTTATCAACCAATATTCCTGAGGCTACTATTGGTAAGTCTGTTGTTAAAGCTCCTCCTAAAAATTTAAATAAAGGAATATCCAAACTATTTGATGCTGCTCTTGCTATGCTGATAGATATTCCCATGGCAACATTAGGATTGTTAGATGCTGAAGTTTCACAAATTAATGAGTCAATAAAATCAATGTCAGTTGCTGGATATCCTATAAGTTCTGGAGCTATAACATTTTCAACGTCAGCTATAGCTTCCTCAGGATTGGCAACATCAATAATATCATAACCTGCCGAAATGTTTGTCATTGTAGTTATCATTACTTTAATTTTAGCTCCTTTAAAAACTTTTTTTGCACTAATTTTTTCAATAATAACATTTGTCAAATACATCCACCTCAATTAGAAATCAATTAAAAAATAGTGGTTTCTACCCTTTTATTGGTCTTATAGGTTTTAAAGGAACTTTTCCTTGTTTAAGCTCCTCATAAGCTATTTTTAATGAACTATCTAAGGTTGTTTCAATTGTTGTATATGCTCCATTGGATAATTGCAAACTTCTTGCCCCTAAAATTCTCGCAATTTCAAATTTCGTTAATTTCAAAATCTCACCCCTAACATATGAAATTATTGAAAAATAACCTTATTTTTATTTATTTTATGTGTTTATGTTAAAATGGTGGGGCCGCCGGGACTTGAACCCGGGTCGCACGCCCCCCAAGCGCACAGGATAACCAGGCTACCCCACGGCCCCACAAGAGTGTATAATTTCTAAAGAACTAAAAATTTTTATAAGTATTTTTCATCGTGAGCAATAATTTCATCTATAATCTCTTTTCCATCTTCACTAATTCTATATGATATAAACATTCTTCTACAACAGTATTTTTTAATTCCTAAATTATCCAAAACATCTTTTGGATTCTCTCCATTTAATATTCTTCTTTTATACTCTTCAAAAACTTCGGCAATAACATTACCACAAGAAAAGCATCTAATTGGGAACATCATAATCATCACCCATTATAAAAAGAAAATTATAACATAATAATAAATAAAGTAAAGAATTTATCTGTAAGATTTTTGTCTCTTTGCTCTTGGACCTTTTGTAGATCTACTTGGTTTATGTGGCTCGGTTCTTCTTGCATCGCTAACTAACAATGTTCTGTCGTAAGCTAAGAATTTATCTCTTAATTCTTTACTACCAGTAAATTCAACAATTGCCTTACCAATAGCAGTTCTTGCGGCATCCATTTGTCCCATAACTCCTCCGCCTTTTACAGTAACATCTATATCCATCTGGCTAATAATTTCCTCTCCAGCCAACAATATAGGTTCCATTAATTTCATTCTTTTATACTTTGGTTCTATTAACTCAATTGGTATTTTGTTAATTCTTATTCTACCTTTTCCAGGTCTTGCTACAGCCCTTGCAATTGCCCTTTTTCTTTTACCAACTGTTAAAACTATTTTTTTATTTTGTTCTTCCATTTAATCACCTCAGAATTTCGCTCCTAAGTGTTTGCTTAACTCACCTAATGTAATATATTTTGTAGTGTTTAATGGATGAGATATTTTTTCATCAACTGCTAAATTTTTAGGATTACCTACATAAACTTTAACTCTCTTAAATGCCTCTCTACCTTTTGGTTTTTTATATGGAAGCATTTTTCTTATAGTCCTCCTCAATATATCGTCAGGTCTTCTTGGAAACTTTGGACCAAATCTTCTTGGATTAGCAACATTTTTCTTTTCTCTTTCCTCTTGATAGGTTTTTATAATCCAATCTCTATTACCAGTTATTATTACCTTTTCAGCATTTACTATAACTATTTCTTCTCCTCTTAATACTCTCTTCGCTACTTCTGAAGCTAATCTTCCCAATATCGCTCCTTCAGCATCTATTACTGTCATTACTATCACCAACGTGTTTTATGCCATAATTCTAACATTTGAACCTTTTGGATTTCTTTTTATTAATTCTTCAATAGTTATAGCCTCTCCTCCAGCCTCTTCAATTAACTTTTTAGCTGTTTCTGAAAATGCAAATGCCGCAACTATTACCTTATGATCTAATTTACCTGCTCCTAAAACCTTACCAGGAACTAAGACAACATCTCCTTCCTTTGTGTATCTGTTTATCTTACTTAGATTTACTTCAGCCCTTCTCCTTCTTGGCTTTGCCAACCTTCTTGCTATATCCTTCCAAATCTTTGCCTGATTTTTATAACTTTCATATTTTAAAGTCTCAATTAACTTAACCAATCTTGGATTTGTTGCTCTAATCTTTTTCATAATTCTCACCGTGTTTTAAACCTTTTTAAGGTTTTAAAAAATTTAATATTATAATATTTTAGGTATATTTTAAGTTATTGTTTTATTCCTCAATTTGTTCCAGTTGTTTTAAAAAACTTTCTGCCTTATTTTTTAATATTTTAACGGCCTCCTCTAATATTTCTTCAGCCTCCATTTGACCAAATGTTTCTACTAAAAATTCTACTTCATCTTCATCAATTTGTTTATAAACAGCATTGCATGGCTGCCATTTTGCATGTATTTTACCGATACCTGGAACTGCATCACATTCAATCTGTATCTTTTGTCCTTTACCTAATTTTACAATTGGAATATTTTTAAATGCTACTTCTCCATTATCAGATTTTAAATCTGATGAATAAACCACACAAGGCCCTTCTTTTTCTAAGGTGAATTTTATAACTTCATTTTCTAATAATGGTTTTCCCTTAATTGGAACTAATCCCAATCTATGTGCTAAAATTTCATCATCCATTGATGAAGAATTCTCATATATATAAACGTCTTCAATAGCATAGGTTGGAACTTCAGAAATCATTATTCTTCTAATAGCATTAGAAAAAGATATTGGTGCTTTTAAAGAAAAAATAAAATTTTCACCAATTCTTGTTTTTTTCTTCTCTTTAATTGTAATCAAAGGTTACCACCTTTATTTTTTAAACCTCTTCTTAGGAGTTGTACCATCGTGTGGTATTGGTGTAACATCTTCAATTCTTCCTATTCTTAATCCAGATCTTGCTAATGCTCTAATTGCCGCTTGAGCTCCAGGTCCAGGATTTTTCTGACCACTACCTCCCGGAGCTCTAACTTTTATATGTATGTTGTAAATACCTCTCTCTTTTAATACTTCAGCCAACTTAAAAGCCGCCTGCATTGCTGCATATGGAGAACCTTCATCTCTCTGATTTCTTGTAACCATTCCTCCTGAGATTCTTGCAATAGTTTCCGCTCCAGTAATATCTGTCGCGTGAATTATTGTGTTGTTATAAGATGAGTATATATGAACAATCCCCCATTTTTCTTTTTTTTGTTCACTCATGGTATTTCACCTTAATTATTTTAATTTATTCAGTTTGTGTTTCTTCTAAACCTATAATTTTTGCTCTTTCTGGATGATCCTCATAATTAAATGGAGAGTTTTTTGCATAGGTAATTTTGTCTTCTTCTTCAACTGATACCATATAGCTTGGAGCAGTTACTACTCTACCATTTACAGCTATGTGACCATGAACTATTAACTGCCTTGCTTGTTTAGGTGTTCTTGCCAATCCTTTTCTAAATACGAGTGTTTGTAATCTTCTCTCTAATATATCTTCAACTGTTAATGATAAGACATCATCAAGAGTAGGATTCTCTACTTTTAAAATACCATATCTTTTCAATACATTAAATAGCTGAACAGCTTCTTTAGCCCCTTGTTCTGTTCTATCGCTAATTAATCTTCTTGCCTGTCTTCTATACTTTCTTAAAATTGTTTCAGCTTTCCAGACTTCTCTCTTTCTTCTTAACCCATATTTTCTACATAATTCTTTTTCTCTTTCAATTCTTTCTTTAATCCATGGGTGATTAGGTGTTTCATAAGTCTTTTTAAATCTTCTTCTTGGATCTCCCATTTAATCACCTTTGTTAAATTTTTAAATCTATGTTTATTTTATAAACTTATTAGTTTATTTCTTTCTTCTTGAAACTCCAACAGTAGGACCTCTTCTAAATGTACTTTTTGTTCTCTGTCCTCTACATGGTAATCCAAGTTCGTGCCTAATTCCTCTATAACATCTAATTCTTTTCAATCTGTTTATATCTTCTTGTTTTACAATCATTAAGTCACTTTCAATAACGTGTTTATCTTTTCCAGTAACATAATCTTTTCTTCTGTTAAACATCCATGATGGTATTCCATATTTAGCAGGATCAGCCAATATTTCCTCAATTTTTTTAACTTCTTCTTCAGTTAAGTAACCTGCCAATTTGTTAGGGTCTAACTTAGCTACTCTTATAACAGCTCTTGCCATTGCCTCTCCAATGCCGTATATGTCTTGGAGAGCCATTATTAACTTTTTATTACCATCTAAATCTGTTCTTGAAACTCTAATTAAGTATTTAAATTCAGAATTTTGCATATTTTCAGTCAAGGTTGCACCTCCATAATTCGTGTTTTAATATAAAAATAAAAAATAAAAAATAAGTGGCGCGGAGGGGGGGATTTGAACCCCCGCGGGGCAAAGCCCCATGGGATCTCCAGTCCCACGCCTTGGCCGGGCTAGGCTACCTCCGCTCTAAAAGTGTTTTGTGCTTTATATAATTTATGGCACCAATATTAAAACCTATACCTTATGCTATGATTATTAATGTCAATTATACTTATATATTATTTTCGGTTAGTAGATTTAAAAATTAAGGTATTTCTATACATATGCATATAAAAATATATTAATCACTCAAAATCAGAATTAAAATAAACTTTTATATTAATTCTAATGCATAATATTTAAACCTTATATGTTGTTACTCTTTAATTATAGTAGTAATAGGGGGAAATAATATGAAAGTTAAAGTTTCTGAGTATATGACAAAAAATGTCATAACTGTATCTAAAGATAACACGGTTAAAGATGTTATTAAATTGATAAAAGAAACAGGTCATAACTCATTTCCTGTTGTAGAGAATGGAAAATTAATAGGAATAGTTTCAGTTAATGATATTGTCGGTAAGGATGATAATGAAAAAGTAGAAAATGTAATGACTAAAAGAAAGGATATGGTAGTTACAACTCCTGACGCTAATATAATGGATGTTGGTAGAATAATGTTTAGAACAGGCTTTTCAAAATTACCAGTTGTAGATAATGAGAATAATTTGGTTGGAATAATATCAAATATGGATGTTATTAGATCACAAATAGAAAAAACTACTCCTAAAAAATTAGAAAATATAATTAAAACTTATAAAAGCTTAGGATACAACTTAAAAGTCGAAAAGAAAGAAGTGAAGGTTAGTAAATTAAAACCTACCCAAAATAAAATACAAGCTGATGAATTAGTTGGAAGAAAGTATGAACTAAAAAAAGGATTAGCTGAACCTATTATAGTAATAAAGAAAAAAAATGATAACCATTATATTTTAATAGATGGACATCATAGGGCTGTTGCGGCATATAAAATGGGTATTCCAAAGTTAGATGCTTATGTTATCTACTTAGATACGGATAAAAAACTTGGTATTGAGAAGACTGCTGAAATGATGAATTTAAAATCATTGGATGATATTAAGATTGTTGATGAGGAAGACGAAAACTCTGTTAAATTGAAAAAAGTATATTAAATTTAGGGATAGTTATGATAATTAAGGGTATAAGGGGTGCAAAAATAAATAAAGACATTTTTAATTTAGGATTAGAATTTCAAATTTTAAATGCTGATTTAATAGTGACAAAAAAACATATACTACATGCAATAAATCAGGCTAAGACAAAAAAACCAATTGCTAAAAATTTTTGGATTGAAATTTTAGTTAGAGCTTCTGGACAGAGGCAGATACAGGAGGCTATAAAGATTATAGGAGCAAAAGATGGAAATGTTTGTGTAGTATGTAAGGATGAGGATACATTTAAAAAGATTCATAAACTAATAGGTGGAGAAGTTGATGATTCAGTTTTAGAACTTAATGAAGAAAAAGAAAAACTAATTAGAAAAGCTTTTAACATAAAAGGTTTTGGAAATACCATTGAGAGAGTTTTGGAGAAGATAGCATTAATTGAATTAAAATAAAATAAGGTGAATGTTGTGAAAGTTATTAATGGTGGTGTTATAGCCCCAAAAGGTTTTAAAGCAAATGGTTATAAGGAAGGAAAGTATGGGGTAGCAATAATTATCTCTGAAAATGAAGCAATTGGAACAGGAGTTTTTACAAAAAATAAAGTTGTAGCACATCCAGTTGTTTTATCAAAAAACCTAATAAAAAATAGAGATAAGTTTAGGGCGATAGTTGCAAACAGTGGAAATGCCAACTGTTATACAAAAAATGGTTTAGAAGATGCGAAAGAAATGCAAAAAATAGTTGCTGAACTTTTTAATATTAAAGAAGAGGAAATTTTAGTGGCTTCAACTGGAGTAATTGGAAGAAAAATGAATATGGAAATTATAAGAGATAGAATAAAAAAAGTTTATGAATTAATGCAAAAAGAGAGTAGTTCAATAAATGCCGCTAAGGCTATAATGACAACAGACACAAAACCAAAAGAGATTGCAGTTGAGTTTGAAATAAATGGAAAAAAAGTTAGAATTGGGGGAATTGCTAAGGGAGCGGGAATGATACATCCCAATATGGCTACTATGCTCTGTTTTATAACTACCGACATAATTATTGACAAAGAAAACTTAACTAAAATTTTACATAGGGTTGTGGATAAAACTTTCAATAATATATCTGTTGATGGAGATACTTCTACAAATGATACTGTCTTTATTTTAGCAAATGGTAGAAGTGGAGTTAATTATGAGGAATGTAAGGAAGAGTTTGAAAATGCTTTACTTTATGTTTGTAGAGAACTCGCTAAAATGATAGTTAAAGATGGAGAAGGTGCAACTAAATTTGTAGAGGTAATAGTTAAAGGAGCAAAAACTAAAGAGGATGCAATTAAAGCATCAAAGGCAATAGTTAATTCATTATTAGTAAAAACTGCAATATTTGGAGAAGATCCTAACTGGGGAAGAATATTAGCGGCAGTTGGTTATAGTGGGGCTGATTTTGATCCAAGTATTGTTGATATTATAATTGGTAATAATGAGGAGGTTTATTTAGTCAAAGATGGAACTCCATTAGCAGATGAAGGAACTGATGAGTTAAAAAAAGCAAAAGAAATTATGAAAAGTGATGAAATTAAAATAATAGTTGATTTAAAAATGGGTGACTTTGAAAATGTTTGTTATGGATGTGATTTAAGTTATGAGTATGTTAGAATAAATGCTGAATACACTACTTAAATTATTTTTTATTTTAAAATCTATATTTATAAATTTAAATTAATAAATCTTATTAATCAAAATAAAAAAAGAAAAATAAAGGATTTTATTTGATTGGAACGAACATTGAACTTCTTGTAGCACCCATACCAGGAGCTCCGTGCTGAACTGGTTTTCTTGTTAATGAGAACTCTCCTAAGTAATGACCTATCATTTCAGGGGTTACTTTAACTTCAACAAACTCTTTCCCATTATAGACACCAAATGTTAATCCAACCATATCTGGAGTTATAACGAAATCTCTACAGTGAGTTCTAATAATTCTTGGTTCTTTACCTTTGTTTAATAATCTTCTTGCTCTTTTAATTTTCATAGCCAATTTTTTCTGTTGTGGAGTTAATCCTCTTAACAATGTTCTTCTCTGCCTTGCAGGTAATAATTTAGCAAACTCTCTCAAAGGCATTTGTTGTAATTCTTCTAATGTGTATCCTCTATATCTAAATTCAACTTTCTTAGAAATTACCTGCTTTTTCTTTCTTAATCTTCTTCTTTTAGATGCCATATTAATTCACCATTAATTGTTATTTTATTTTTATTTATAATTTATGAAGGTAGGTAGAAAAAATTTAGAGAAAATTACTTCCTGACACCAGTTCTTCTTGCTGCAATGTGTCCAACTTTTCTTCCTGGAGGCATTCTTCTTGAAACTGTTGTTGGTTTTCCAGTGTGTTGGTGTCTTCCACCACCGAATGGGTGATCGACTGCGTTCATTGCTACTCCTCTAACTCTTGGCCATTTAATAGCCTTAGCCTTCATAGCATAATATTTCTTACCTGCCTTAACAAATGGCTTCTCTTTTCTACCTCCACCAGCGACAACTCCTATTGTAGCTCTACACATTGAATGTAAAGCCTTAATATGTCCTGAAGGTAATTTAACATAAGTTCTGTCTTCATCGTGTGTTAAGATATGAGCGTAACATCCTCCTGCTCTAACTAATTTTCCACCATCTCCTGGGATTGTTTCTATGTTAAATACTGGAATACCCTCTGGAATTGATCCTAATGGTAAAACATTTCCTGGTTTTATATCAGCGGTAACTCCACATTCTATTATGTCTCCAACTTTCATTCCCTCTGGAACTATTAATAATCCTTCCTCCCCTGTTTCATATTCTACTTTTGCTACTGGGGCACTTCTTCCAGGATCATGTAAAATATCAACAATTTTACCTAAAACTTTTCCTTTTTTTTCTAATTCGTCAAATTTTCTATATTTTGCTTCTCCCCTTCTTTTATGTGAAGGACTTGTATATGTTGGGCTACCTCTACCTCTTCTTTGGGATACTAATCTTTTACCCATATTCATCACCGTTTTTTAATTTAATCTTAGTAGATTCCTAAGCTTGCAGCTATTTTACGAGCATCATATTCTTTTTTCAACTTAATGTATGCCTTTTTTTCTCCCTTAGGAGTTATTAATGTATTTACCTTTTCTACTTCAACATCAAACAATTCTTTCATTGCTCTTTTTATGTCTCTTTTTGTAGCCTTTCTATCTACATAAAATACTAACTTGTTTTCTGTTTCAATTAATCTAACAGCTTTTTCTGAAACTACCGGCATTTTTATTACATCAAAAGCATCCATAATTCATCCCCTTGTTTCAAATTTTTTATTTGTTAAATCTCTCTTTTAATTTTTCTATAGCATTTTCAGTCCATACTGTTAATCTTCCAGCAACTCCCCCTGGAGCTAAGTGTATAATTCCTAAATCTTTGGCTGTTATAACATCAACTCCAGGTAGATTTCTTGATGCTAATATTGCATTACATTTATCACCCACAACGACTAAAACACTTCTTGGCTTTTTATATCTTCTACCTCTCATTTTTCCTCTTCCAGCCCTAATTTTAATACCATTCTTAGCTCTTATAACATCACTACTTACTCCCAATTTTTCAAAAACTTTAAAAACTTCTTTTGTTTTCTGCAAATCTTCAAATGAATTTTCAACGATTATTGGTAAATTTTCATTTTCAAATATATGTCCTCTTTCTCTAACCAATTCTGGATTTGCTGTTGCGGCAATAGCACTTTTTATTGCTTTAATTCTTTCTTTTTTATTTACTCTCTCCCATAATATCTTTTCAACTTTTGGTGGATGTGCTCTTCTACCTCCAACAGCCTGTGGAACAAATGCCGCCCATCCTTGTGGGGTTCTTATAACTCTTGCCATACCATGCCCTTTACCTATACACTTTGCAGAAGTTCTCTTACCAGCCATAAGATCTGAACCTTTTGGTTGCAATCTTGCAGTAAATGCAGATAAGAATGCTCTTCTAATTAAATCAGGTCTATATTCTTCTTCAAATACTGATGGTAATTCAATTTCCTTGACTGTTTCGCCATTTAAATTATAAACCACTGCTTTCATCTTTATTCACCTTTATTATCTATTTACTACCCATATTTATCGTTTAAAATTTTTAATTTTAAATTAGTTTATTTTAATTTCTCTTCTTATTTCCCTTGTTTTGATGTTGTACTTATGTATGTAATTTCTGGAACCTTAATTAATGGTTCTTGTGGTCTTATAGCTCTTCTTAATACTATTAACCTCTTTGCTGGACCTTGAACTGAACCTTTTAATACAACATATTTGTTTCTAATAACACCATAGTGTAAGAATCCTCCTTTTGGAGTAATTTCCTCTCCATTATTTCCAATTTTTAATATTCTTTTATTGTATTCTGTTCTTTGATGATAACCCATTTGTCCAGCCATTGGAACTGTCCACATTATCATTTTTGGTTGCCATGGACCTACAGAACCTACGTGCCTACCTACTCCTTTTCTTGCGTGCTTTCCAAATTGTATTTTAACTCCCCATCTTTTTACAGGTCCTTGGAATCCTTTACCTTTTGTTACTCCAATTGTATCAACTAATTCTCCCTCTTGGAAGACATCTGTAATGTTTAATTGCTTACCCAAAATCTCTTTAGCGTAGTTTAATCTTTCATCTATATTTTTTCCTCCAATTCTAATTTCTAAAATTTCTGGCTTTTTCTTTGGCAAGCATGTTAATTTTGGATTTGTATGAACTAAAACTCTAACATCCTCTATTTTATCTTTTAATGATTCTAAATCTTCTACTGTCTTTTTATCTTCTTTCTTTGGTAATTTGATTTTTCTTTCTAATTCTTTATCTAAGTTATCTGCCCAAACTTCTGTTAATGTTGTTAAATAGTTTCTTTCATTTCTTCCATAAACTCTTATTCCAAATACATTAATTGGCGGAGCCTCTAATATTGTGATTGGAGTAAATATTTCCTGCCCAGCATTAGGACTTTTTGGATTATCTTCTTTAATAAATGCATGGCTCATTCCTGCTTTATATACAGGAAATGCTTGTAATCTTACAGTATCTTCTTCTGGCCAACTTCTAATTCTTGGCACAGGTCTTTTTGCTCTTTTTCTTGGACTGAATGCCAAGGAACCTCTTCTTGGTCTATTAACATTTAATCCCATAATCTAACCTCCGAAATATTTATTACTATAAATTAAAAAATCTTAATTGTGTTTTTATGTTTTAGTGTGTTTATACTATATTAAATTTAAGCCTATAATAGCGCAAACCTGTCATTGCCTATTAAGGCTTTTCAGGTTTGCATTAATATTAATAAACATAATAAAAGAAAAGAAGTGTATAAACAAATACTAACAAAAGGGTATATAAAATTTTTGGTGATGATCATGGAAGAGGTAGAATACTTAATAAACTACCTTGCAAATAAAGACAGCGTTAGAGAAGAAATTTTAAAATTATCAAGGGAAATAGTAAGAGATTGTTCAATGTTAATTAGAAAAATTCACAAATCAGATAAAGAAGAAAATTTTGAAGATAAATTAAAAGAAATTGAGGAAAAAATTAAAAAATTGAATAGTATAGCAACATTTCCAGAGTTCGTTGGATATTTATCAACTCCTCAGCAGGAGTTCGTAGAGGCATTGGCATTGTATATGATAAAATTTAAGAACGAAATTCCTAAGTTTAAAGACCTTGATTTTATAAAGGAGGAAAATTATATTTTGGGATTATCTGATGTGATTGGGGAATTAAGGAGAGAAGTTTTAGAATCTATGAAAAATGATGATCTATCAGAAGTTGAAAGATACTTTAAATTTATGGAAACATTATACGATTTTTTAATGAACTTTGATTACTACTATGTGGTAGATAATTTAAGAAGAAA
This sequence comes from Methanocaldococcus lauensis, assembly GCA_902827205.1. Taxonomy (GTDB): domain Archaea; phylum AGJL01; class Methanococci; order Methanococcales; family Methanocaldococcaceae; genus Methanocaldococcus; species Methanocaldococcus lauensis. The sequence continues at coordinate 1,451,317 of LR792634.1, forward strand.
GCAAGATATATGTAGAGGAATCTTAGAAAAAACTCATGGAGATATAGTTACATTTATAGAAAATTTAAAACTTAGAGAAGAACTAAAAAATGTAAAAAATCTTAAATAAATATTTAATTATCTTTTTCATTATCTTTCTCTAAATATACTGTATATGTTGGGAATGCCATCTCTATTCCTTCTTTCTCAAACTCCTCTTTTATTTTTAAATTAATCTCATCAACAGAATTTAAATAATAATCAAAGCTAATATTTCTTACAAAATATTCTACTCTTAAATTTAAACTCCAATCACCATATTCAACAAAATGAACTCTATAGGGGGGTAGAGTGGCAGGATGATTTTCAACAATATTTGTTATTATTTCTTTACCTTTTTTAATTTTCTCAACTGGTGTATTGTAAGTTAAACCAATAGTCATTAAAACTCTTCTTCTATCCCTAACTGTTAAATTTTCAATAGAGGATTCCAACAAATTAGAATTAGGGACTGTTATTAATGTATAATCAAATGTCCTTATTCTTGTACTTCTCATACCAATTTCTTCAACGATTCCTTCAACATCGCCAACTTTAACCCAGTGTCCAAAACTAAATGGCTTATCAATTAATATTAAAACACCTGCAATAAAGTTTTTTATTGTATCTTGCATTGCCAGTGCTACTGCTAAACCTCCAATACCTAAACCAGCCAATATAGCAGTTACGTCATATCCAACAGAACTTAAAGCAGTTAATATTCCAAGAACTATTATTAATATTTTTGTAAATTTTTTTAACGGTTTAAATATATGATCATCAAGTTTTGTTTTAGTTTTTTCAACTAATGGTGATACATAATGTTCGAAAATCCCATCAACAAACTTAACAGCAAAGTATGTTATTGAAAAAATAACAACAACTTTTATAGCATTTTCTATGATTTTACGAATATAATCAGGTAATACTAAAAAGTTCAATCCAAAATAAAAGAATATAACCACTATAATTACAACTGTTGGTATATCTATGGCGTCTAAAAAAATATCATCAAGTTTTGTTTTTGTTTTAGATACAATTTTTTTTATATAATTTTTTATAAATTTATCTACAATTTTTCCTGCAACAATTCCTAACAATGTAATAGCAATAAAAATAACTATATGAGTTGGAGTATTATTAAATATCTCCATACTCCTACACCTTTTTTATAAAAGTTAATTATTGTTTAATTTACTTACTTATTATTCTGTTTTCTACCTCTTTGAATTTCGTAAATTCTTTTTACATCCTCTATTGTGTTTATATCATCCTTACCTTTGTCAAATCTAAATCTTACAACTCTTGGGAATCTTAAAGCATATCCACAGGGATACTTATCAGATTTTTGTATTTCTTCATAAGCAACTTCAATAACAATTTTTGGCTCAACTTCTACCTCATCTCCTAAGTCTCTAATAATTATTTTATCAATCTCCTCTTTTAACATTTCTAAGTCACTTTCAGTCAATCCAGTTCCTACATGTCCGATTGGATATAAATTACCTTCTTCATCCCTAACACAAATTTCAAAAGAACCATACCAATCTTTTCTCTTACCCATTCCCCTTTTAGCCTTTGTAATTACAACATCTAAATTTTCAAGAGTTGGTTTAAATTTATACATAGTTCTAACTCTACTTCCCGGAGTATATGGGGCTTTTAGATTTTTAATCATAACTCCCTCATGCCCTATAGATAAACTCCAATTATAAAACTCTTTAGCCTCTTTTGGATCGTTAGTAACTAACTTATAAGATATATCAATAATTTTATCTGATCTCAGTTCTTTCTCTATTCTTTCCCTTTCAGTTCTCCAATCATTTTCATAACCAACAATTTCCTCTAAAACTTTTCTTCTATTTTCAAACTCTTCATCAATAAATGATTCTCCATTTTTATAAAGTATGTCAAATAAATAAACTCTCAAATTAATTTCCTTCATTATCTTTCCAATGTCATACTTTCTTCTAAACCTCCTAAGGATATCTTGAAATGGTCTTGGCTTTCCAGTATTTTTATCAATTGCTACACATTCTCCTTCAACAATTAACTGATCTACATTAATTTTTTTAATAGCCTCTACAATTTCAGGGAGAGCGTTTGTAACGTCTTCCAATCTCCTACTGTAAATTTTAACTTTATCTTTATCTTTGTGTATTTGGACTCTTGCTCCATCATACTTTGTCTCAAATTGTGCCCTACCCATTTCTAATAAAGCCTCTTCAATTGATGGAGCAATTTGTGCCAGCATAGGTTTTATTGGTCTAAATATTTTTAATTTTAATTCTTCATCATCTAAATTTCCTCTTAATAATTTCTCAGCTAAAAGCCCAATATCATTGGTTATAGCATATAATTTTTCCAATTTTTCCTTAGGCACATTGAAATAAACTGAAAGTGCCTCCAATATAGTAGGAACATTCATCCCTATTCTCATATCCTCCAATATTAACCTCGCTAAATATCTACACTCAATTGGTGACGCTCTTAAAAATAAACTACTTATTAATCTCAACTTTTTCTTTACTGAACCTTCTCCTTCAATCTCTCCAACTCTCTTTAATGTATTATAAACTTCATCTACAGTTAAAGGCTGAAAAAATAAATAGGACTGCTTAATTTTCGACTTTAACTTTTCAATAGCTAAACCAATATCCCCAGTTTCTTTAATTTTCTCCAATAATTCATCTTTTTTAATTCCTATTGATGTTACCGCATTAATTAAAAGTTTTTCTCCAATTCCTAATTCTCTTTCATCATATTCTGGATAAACTCTACCTATTGCCATGTAACAAATCTTTTTTAAATCTTCTGGCGTTCCTTTTTCTTTAACCATATCAATTAATTTTATAAATAAATCTCTTTTTTCCAATCTTTTAGTGGTTTTTTCAATTTTGTCAAATATTTCACAAACATCTTTCCATAGCATAATTTCACCACATAGAACTAAAATAATTAAAGGATTAAATAAAACTAACTATTTTATTGATTTATTGAAAACCTTCCTTTCCAATTAAAGGAACGAATGCTACTGGACCACAATCTTTTATTATAACTTGATCTCCTCTCTTTTCTGCTAAAATCAATTTTTGTAAATATCTACCTACTGGCATTAATAATTTTCCTCCATCCTTCAACTGTTTTATTAACGGCTCTGGAATTTTAGGACCAGCGGCAGTTACATATATTCTATCGTAAGGAGCCAATGGCTTATAACCCAAAGTTCCATCCCCTACAACTACAATAACATTGTCATATCCCAATTTTCTTAAAGTTCTTTCAGCCCTTTCAGCCAATTCTGGAATTCTTTCTATACTAACTACTAAACCATCTTTACCAACTATTTCAGCAGTAACAGCCGCGTGATAACCACATCCAGTTCCTACCTCTAAAACTTTCATTCCTGGCTTTAAATCTAATAACTCACTCATCATGCCTACCATATGAATGGCTGAAATCGTTTGACCATAACCAATTTCTAAGGGTGTATCTACATAAGCATATTTTTTTAAATGTTCGGGAAGAAATTCCTCTCTTGGAACTTTTAGTAATGCATCTATCACTCTCTTACTCTTTATATACCCCTCCCTAATTAATTTTTCAATAACTTTTCTTTTCTCTTCCTCTAAGTTCATACTTATCACCAAATAAAATTTAAATAAATTTTATTTTATATAATTTTTATAACATTAAATTTCTACATGGTGTTAATATGGAATCCTTTCTAACAGAAACACAAATTAAGGTTTTAAAATTAAGAAAAAAGGGTTTAACACAAGAAGAGATAGCAAAATTATTGGGAACAAGTAGAGCAAATATTAGTATGATAGAAAAGAGAGCAAAAGAAAATATAAAAAAGGCATATAACACAATAAAAATTTACAATATGATTATTGCCCCAGTATCTATTGAAATTGATGAGGGTATCGATGTCTTAGAGATTCCAAAAATTGTATTTAAAAAAGCTGATGAAGAAAATATAAAAGTAAAATACAACACCTTGGAGTTAATTGACCTTATAAAAGAAAAAGCTTCAGATTTTATTGAAAATAGAATAACTACAAAGAAATTTAAAATATACATCCTTGAAAATGGAGATGTAGAAATTAGTAGATAATAGAGGGGATTAAATGAAGATTCTTGAAGAGATTCCACAAAAAAATATTATTAAACTTATGCCTGAAAATTTAGATGATTTGTGGGTTTTATATAACATTATTGAAGAAGGGGATAAAGTATTTGCAGTTACTGAGAGAAGAGTGCAAGATAAAGGAGATGTTATCAGAGCAGATAGAGGAATTAAAAGAAAAATGTTCTTAGGTCTTGAAGTAAAAAATGTAGAATTTGATGAAAATTTAAATAGATTGAGAATCTTAGGTTCAATAATTCATGGTCCAGATGATGTTCCTCTTGGGAGTCATCACACATTTGAAATTAAGCCATTTGACGAACTTTCAATTGAAAAAAATTGGAAAAAATGGCAAATTGATAGAATAAAAGAGGCGATAGAGTCTTCTAAGAAACCTAAGATTTTAGTAGTAGTTATGGATGATGAAGAGGCAGACATTTTCGAAGTTAGAGATTACACTATAAAAGAAATTTGCTCTATAAAATCTCATACATCTAAAAGGTTGGATTATAAAATTAACGAAGAACTAAAAAAAGAATACTATCACGAAATTGCTAAGGTTTTAAAAGACTATGATGTCGATAACATCTTAGTTGCTGGTCCAGGATTTGCAAAGAATACATTTTATAATTTTATCTCTACTCAGTATCCAGAACTTAAAAGTAAGATTTTAGTGGAAACTATATCTACAACTTCAAGAGCAGGGATGAATGAGGTTATTAAAAGAGGGCTTATTAATAGGATATATGCACAGTCAAGAGTAGCAAAGGAGACACAATTAATAGAGAAACTTTTAGAGGAAATTTCTAAAAAAGGATTGGCAGTTTATGGAATTGATGAGGTTAAAAAGGCATTAGATTATTCAGCCATAGACACATTGTTAGTTTCAGATAGTTTAATAAGAAATAATGAAATTGAAAAAATAATCGATACTACTGAAGAGTTGGGAGGGAAGGTAGTTATTGTCTCCTCTAAACACGATGCAGGAAAACAGTTAAAAGCATTAGGAGGAATAGCAGGGTTATTAAGATTCCCTATAGAATAATAAAAATAAAATCATCTCCAAAATAACTTTTTAATTTTGTCAATAAAGCTCTCTTTCTTTTTAATTTTTTTAATGTCTATTTCAAAATCTATTGGAACCCCTGCTAATATTGACGCTAATTTCATATATGCCTGAGATGCAGGAGAGTTTGGTCTATACTCTATAACGCTCATATTTTTCAATGCTCCCGCTCTAACATTTTCATCCTCAGGAACTTCAACTAAAACTTTTCCTTTTATTAACATCTCAATTTCATCCTTTCTCATCTCTCCAAAATCTCTACCAACTCTATTTAACACTATTCCCATTAAAGGAGTTCCAGCCATTTCAGCACTCTCTTTTAATCTAACAGCGTCAATAATTGAAAACATTTCAGGAGTAACAACAAGTAACAGTTTGTCTGCAACAGCAAGATGAGTAGCCATCTCTCTATTTAATCCAGCAGGAGCATCTATAATTATATATTCAAATTCATCCTCTATATCATTTATAACCTCTGGAAGTAAGTCAATATCTGACTTCTTATAACCTTCTAAAGATAAACTTGTTGGTAAAACATAAACTCCCGTTCTATGTTTATAAATAGCCTCTTTTATATCTGCCTCTCCACTTAAAACTTCGTGTAACGATGGTTTTTTCTTTTCCATATTAAATAATATTCCCAAATTAGCCATGGATATATCTCCATCAACAGCTAAAACTTTTTTCCCTAATTTTGCAAGAGCTACAGCCAATGATGCAGAAGTTGTCGTTTTTCCTACACCACCTTTACCTGAAGCTATGGTAATTATCATAATATCACTATAATTGTTTTGTTTATACTATTGGTGTTCTACTTTTTAATGATTCATTCTTAACATACTATGGAAATTTTCAAAGCCTTCAGTAAAAAATGAAATCAACCGAAAAGTTTAAATAAAGGATTTATATCACTATTTATTAAAAATCTATTGAGAGGTGGAAAGAATGAGAGAGCTACCAGTAGCACCATTTGAAAGAATATTGAAGAAGGCAGGAGCAGAGAGAGTAAGTAGAGCTGCTGCAGAATACTTGGCAGAGGCTGTTGAAGAAATTGCTTTAGAAATTGCTAAGGAGGCTGTCGATTTAGCTAAGCATGCTAAGAGAAAAACCGTTAAAGTCGAAGATATTAAGTTAGCTTTAAAGCAGTAAGTTCTTTAAATTAGAATATTTTGGATATTTTTTATTTTTCAACTAATTTTTTACAAATAAATTTTGGAAGGTTTGGTTTTTATGGAATTAGTAGAATTAATTTATTTTCTAAGATATTAAAAAAATTAAGGATTAAAAATTTTTATGACTATTTATTGATTTTATATAGTTGATTTAACATTATTACATATATATCTGAGCCCTGGTGGTGTAGGGGACATCACAGGGGACTTCGGATCCCCAGACCCGGGTTCAAATCCCGGCCAGGGCTTTAATGATTAGTTTCATAAAATGCTATAGATGATGAGATAATGCTTAAATTGGTAGTTTCTATAATTGTTATTGTTATATTAGCATTACTTATTAAAAAAAGTAATTGCTTAGATAATCAGGGAATTATTGGTTCCTCTATTATGGGCTTTATATTACTTTATTTTTGTGGGTTTAAATATTTAATTTTATTATTATCTTTTTTTATATTGGGAGTTGTAGTTAGTAAAATTGGTAAAGAAAAAAAGAAAAATAAAAACATATATGAAAGTTGTAGAAGTTTAAAGAATGTTTTAGCAAATGGTTTAATCCCATTAATATTTGCAATTTTAACAGTTTTAGGTTTTAAATGGGCATTGTTTGGATACATATCTTCAATTGCCGCAGCAACTTCAGATACTTTTTCCTCAGAGTTAGGAGTATTATCTAACGAAAATCCAAGATTAATAACTACATTTGAAGTCGTAGAAAAAGGAACTGATGGGGCTATAACAATATTTGGATTATTATCTGGAGTAATAGGAGCTTTTATAATAGGGGTTATAGGATATCTATGTTTTAGAAATCCTAATATCATTTTATGTAGTGTCATTGGAGGTATTTCTGGTAATTTAGCAGATAGTTTCGTTGGGGCATTATTTGAAAGAAGGGGAATTTTAAACAATGAACATGTGAATTTAATAGCTACTATAGTGGGAGGTATCATAGGAATATTTGTAGCTATGATACTATAAAAGTTAATAATTTAATCAAACTCTATAAATAACTAAATTTATTAATAGACGAAAAATTTATATATAACTTCTGTAATTTAACTAATACTGCAAACGAGCCTCGGTGGCTCAGCCTGGTAGAGCGCCTGACTTGTAATCAGGTGGTCGGGGGTTCAAATCCCCCCCGGGGCTCCATTTTCTGTTAGTGGGCCTGTGGGGTAGCCTGGTCTATCCTTTGGGATTTGGGATCCTGAGACCCCAGTTCAAATCTGGGCAGGCCCACCACTAAACTATCAGTAATCTGCTTTCAAAGTTGCGTTTGGATCAGAGCAAGCCCACCACTTAGCGTCCGGCGGTAGTTCAGCCTGGTAGAACGGCGGACTGTAGATCCGCATGTCGCTGGTTCAAATCCGGCCCGCCGGACCATCTTCAATACCTTTGTAAGGTTCCAACCAAAAAGTATATATAGGAGAAATACAATATGTTTGGAACGCACACGAGCTAAGGGCTAAAGAGGGCCCGTAGCTCAGTCTGGCAGAGCGCCTGGCTTTTAACCAGGTGGTCGAGGGTTCAAATCCCTTCGGGCCCGCCATTTCATTTGGTACGGCGGTCATAGCGGGGGGGATACACCCGAACCCATACCGAACTCGGAAGTTAAGCCCCCCAGCGATGCCCCGAGTACTGCCATCTGGCGGGAAAGGGGCGACGCCGCCGGCCTCTTTTTATTCATTATTATTGAATGCTTTGTTAGGTTATCCTTGGCATTATTATGCCCTGGTGGTGTAGCCCGGCCTATCATACGGGACTGTCACTCCCGTGACTCGGGTTCAAATCCCGGCCAGGGCGCCATTTTTTATTTTAGGTAAATTAATTGATAGATTTAAATATTTCTAATGTTTTAATTAAAATTAAATTTTAAAAGTTTTAAATGTGAGTAATATGGAGGAAGAATTTTATAAGATTATAAAAGGAGTAGGAATTATAAAAAATATTATCAAAATGATTTATTTATCAAATAAAAATAAAGATATATTTTCAAAGCTATCCAAAACTAAGCCAATTCAGTTAGTTGAGTGTATTGGTTGTGGACTCTGTGTAAGTAAATGTCCGACCAATGCTATTAAAATATTTGATTTTAGAGAGACAATATGCTCTGTTTGCGGAACTTGCTTAGAAATATGTCCCAATAATGCTATAATAAAAGATAGATTTACAATAGATGAAAGTAAATGTATGAAATGTGGAATATGCATATTATTTTGTCCTATTCCAATAATCAAAAAAGAAATTCCAAAACCAAAGACACCAGTAATTTTAAAAGATAGATGTAACAGTTGTGGTTTATGTGATTGTGAGGCAATAGACGTATTAAATAAAGAAATTGATCCAGAAAAATGCAAACTATGTTTAAAATGCATTGATAGATGTCCTTTACAGGCAATTTTAACGCCAGATGAATACGTAAATTCTTTAGTTATAAAGGTAGATATTGACAGTTGTATATTCTGTAGAGAATGTGAAGAAGTCTGTCCAATTAGGGGAAATAATGAATTTAGAGGAGGCTAAAGAAGATTTTAAGTATTTAATAAATAGGGGATATAAAAAAGATGTTGCATTAAATTTTGTTGCTAATCATTACAAGTTGAGTAAAGAAGATAGACTCAGAATTATTAGAACTACTCACACGGATGAGGAGATTAAAATAACAAAAAGTAAATTAAAAAGATTATCTGATATAAAAGGGAAAACACTATATATTGATGGATTTAATGTCCTTATAGGTTTAGAGGCTTTAATTAAAGGAAATAAAGTTGTTTTGTGTGATGATAATATATATAGAGACTTTGAAAAAGTTTATGGTAAATATATAATAAATGAATACTCCATTAAAGCAATATCTTTATTATTAAAAATTCTTAAAGAGTATGATATAAAGCCAATAATTTATTTAGATGCCCAAGTGTCAAAAAGTGGGATGTTAGCAAAAAATATTAGAGAAAAAATGAAAGAATATAATATAGTTGGAGAAGTCCATTGTGTTAAAAACTGTGACTATAATCTTAAAAATAAAGAAATAGTGGCAACATCAGATAGTGTAATAATTAAAAGTAAGAATGTTAAATATATAGTGGATTTAGTAGCAGAGGCTATCGAATATTTAAAAAATCAGAAAAGGGGAGAAAATGAAAATTGGAATAATGAGTGATACTCACGACTATCTACCTAACATAAGAAAGGCAATAGAGATATTTAACAAGGAAAATGTTGAGACAGTAATACACTGTGGAGATTTTGTTAGTTTGTTTGTCATAAAGGAGTTTGAAAATTTAGATACCAATATAATAGCAACATATGGAAATAACGATGGAGAGAGATGTAAATTAAAAGAATGGTTAAAAGAGATTAATGAAGATAATATTATTGACGATTTCGTATCAATTGAAATTGATGGATTAAAATTTTTTATAACTCATGGACATCATAAATCTGTCTTAGATTTGGCTATAAACTCTGGTTTGTATGATGTTGTTATCTATGGGCATACCCACGAAAGAGTTTTTAAGGAGGTTAATAATGTTTTAGTTATAAATCCTGGGGAGTGCTGTGGATATTTAACAGGTATCGCCACAATTGGAATTTTAGATACAGAGAAAAAAGAATATAGAGAAATAATAATAGAATAATAAAATAAAAATATGGGTGAAAATGATGGTTAAAGTTCTGTTAATAGGTGGAGGAGCAAGAGAGAGTGCTATAGCATATGCACTAAAAAAGAATGATGAAGTTAAATTATACACTTTAATGAAAAATAAAAACCCAGGAATTGCAAGATTATCAGAAGAGATTAAATTAGCAAAAGAAACTGATTTAAATGAAGTTAAATCATTTGCTGAAAAAGTTAAGCCAGATTTAGCAGTTGTAGGTCCAGAGGCTCCATTAGAGGTAGGGGTTGTTGATCTATTAGAGGATATGGGTATTCCAACTGTAGGTCCAAAAAAAGTAGCGGCTCAAATAGAAACAAACAAAGAATTTATGAGAAATTTATTAAAAAAATACAATATAAAAGGTTCTTTAATGTTTAAAGCTTTTGAAGAGTATGGAGAAGAGTTAGAGAGTTTTATAGATGAACTTACTGAAAAAGGAATAAAGGCAGTTGTTAAACCTGTCGGATTAACTGGAGGTAAAGGAGTTAAAGTCGTTGGAGAGCAATTAAAAGACAATGAGGAAGCAAAAAAATATGCTAAAGAGATTTTTGAGACTGGATTAGGAGGAGGAAAGGTTTTAATTGAGGAAAAGTTAGAAGGGGTTGAATTTACATTACACGGATTTGTTGATATTGACAGTATAAAATTCACACCATTTGTTCAAGATCATCCTCATGCATTGGAGGGAGATAAAGGTAGTATAACTGGAGGTATGGGTTCTTACTCATGCCCAGATCATAATTTACCATTCATGACTGAGGAAGATGTAAAATTGGCAAAAAAGATTATGGAAGGAACTGTTAAGGCATTAAAAGAAGAAGTTGGGGGCTATAAAGGAATTTTATATGGACAGTTTATGCTAACTAAGGATGGGCCAAAGATTATTGAATACAACGCAAGATTTGGAGATCCTGAGGCAATGAATATATTGGCAATACTAAAAAATGACTTCTTAGAAATTTGTGATGCAATAGTCAATAAAAAACTCAAAAATGTAGATGTTGAGTTTGAAAATAAAGCAACTGTTTGTAAATATGTTGTTCCTAAGGGTTATCCTGACAATCCAGTAAAAGGAGAACCAATAACAGTAGATGAAGAATCAATTGAAAAGTTAGGGGCAATATTACACTATGCATCAGTTAATGAGGAAAATGGAACTATATATATGACTGGTTCAAGAGCTGTTGCTGTCGTAGGAGTTGCTGATACAATTGAAGAGGCTGAAAAGATTGCTGAAGAGGCAACAAAGTATATTAAAGGAGAAGTATATCACAGAAGCGATATAGGTAAAAAAGAGTTAATTAAAAAGAGAATTGAAACTATGAGACAGTTAAGAGGATTCTAACATTAGTTCTCTAATTTTTTTATATCTAAATCCTTAATATTATCTATAAAGTTTGAAATGTTCTAAGTTTCTATTTTTTCTTTTAATTTTTAAGCATCTTTTTAGGATTACTAATTTTAAGAATAATAAAAAGGTTTGGTGTTTAGTATGAGGTGCTCAAAATGTATTAAAAAACTTTGTTATACTGGAAAAAACTGCAGAAAGGATATAACTGAAGAAATTTTGGAAGAATACAACAAAAAAGAAAATTTAAAAATAGCTGAAGTTTCTTCTTATATAGAGGCTATATACTATATGAAAAAAACAAGATTAGAGGAGATTATAGAATTTTGCAAACTTATGGATTATAAAAAGATTGGCATAGCATTTTGCATAGGTTTAGAAAATGAAGCAAAAATATTGGATGAGATTTTATCACAACATTTTGATGTTTATTCAGTTTGTTGTAAAGTTTGTGGAATTGATAAGGATATTTTAAAATTAAAGAAAATTAATGATAATCAAAAAGAGGCTATGTGCAATCCCATAGGACAGGCTAAAATTTTAAATGAGATTGGGACTGATTTAAATATTATTGTAGGTTTGTGTATAGGGCACGACATTTTATTTCAAAAATATTCAAAAGCTCCAACGACAACATTTATTGTTAAGGATAGGGTTTTATCTCACAATACAGCCGGTGTTTTATATAGCAAATACTATTTAAAAAAGTTAAAAAATTTTAAATAAAAATCTTAGTGTGATAGAATGAAAAAAATGAAAGATTTAAGACCAATAATATGGGATGATGATAAAAAAGAGCTGATATTAATTGATCAAAGGAAATTACCTTATAAATTGGAGTATTTTGTTTGTAAAAATTATAAAGATGTTGCCTATGCAATAAAGGAGATGGTAGTTAGAGGAGCTCCTGCTATTGGTGTCTCTGCAGCTTATGGTTTGGCTTTAGCTGAAATTAGAGGAGATGATATCTATAAGGCATACAACATCTTAAAGAATACAAGACCTACTGCAGTTAATCTATTTTGGGCATTGGATAGATGTTTAAAGGCATATAATGAAGGAAGGTCTATATTGGATGAGGCAAAAAAAATTCATGAAGAAGATATAGAAACTTGTAAAAAGATTGGAATGATAGGAGAAAAACTTATAGAAGATGATGACACAATATTAACTCACTGTAATGCTGGAGCTTTAGCAACTTCTGCATATGGAACAGCATTGAGTGTTATTAGATTTGCATATTACAATGGAAAAAAAATTAAAGTTATTGCAGATGAAACAAGACCAAGATTGCAAGGGGCTAAATTAACAGCCTTTGAGTTAAATTATGAAGGAATTCCAGTTAAAGTTATTACTGATAATACTGCTGGATTTTTAATGCAAAAGGGTGAGATTGATAAAATTATAGTTGGAGCAGATAGGATCTTGGTAGATGGAACTGTATATAACAAAATAGGAACATATAGTTTGGCAGTTTTAGCTAAATATCATGGAATTCCTTTCTATGTAGCTGCTCCTTTATCAACATTTGATTTAAAAAGTTCTGAAAAAGATGTTATTATTGAAGAGAGAGACGAAAGAGAAGTAGCATATATTGATGGAGTTAGAATAATTCCTGAAGGTGTTGGTTGCTACAACTATGCTTTTGATAAGACACCTCCAGATTTAATAACTGCAATAATTACTGAAAAAGGTATAATAAAACCAAAAAAAGAAGATATTTTAAAGCTTTATTAATAGATAGATATATATGCTATAAAGGTGTAACAATATATAATTAGGATATTTTTAAAATTGGTGAAATAATGAAAAAAACAAAGGTTATTGTTTTGGCTGAAAATGCATTAACTACTCCAGGAAAATTAGTAAGATATATAAATTCGTTAAATTTGCCTATTGTCGTTAAAGAAACGTGCTTTGGAGCATACATTGAAGGAGAAGAAGATTTAGTTGATAAAGTATCTCAAGAAATTAGAAATTTTGAAAAAAATAGAATATTTTGTAAGGATAGAGGGTATCCTATTTGGGATAAAAGAAGATGTAGAGCTTTTAGAGGAGGAGGTCCAAGAGAAGGATTTCATCAGTTAGAGGCTGAGCAGGCAGTTTTAGATAAAATTGGCTTAGCATTAGATAAAATTGAAAAAGAGGGATTAAAGCCAATGGATGAAATATTAGAGAAAGAGAATATATTAATGGAGAAAAACTCCAAACTACCAGTTGAAAAGTTTAAGAAAGTCATTAATAGGGTATTAGGGATTAAAAATGAGGCGTAAATATAGAAAAGGTAGTTCTTTTGAGAGAGAATTAAAAAAACTTTTAGAAAAGGAGGGATTTGCAGTAATTAGAAGTGCTGGAAGTAAGGGAGTTGATTTAATAGCTGGAAAAAATGGAAAAATTTTAATATTTGAGTGCAAATCCTCATCAAGAGAGAAATTATATGTAAGTAAAGAGGATGTAGATAAACTTATTAATTTTTCAAAAACTTTTGGTGGAACTCCTTTTTTAGCAATAAAGCTCATTGGAGAAATTTTATTTGTAAATCCTTATCATTTATCTACCAGCGGAAAAAACTACCTAATTGATAAAAAAATAAAAATTATTGCAGTAGATTTTTATGAAGTTATTGGAAAAGATAAACAGCTAAAAATAGACGACTTAGTTTAATTTTAAATTTTCACTTATAATTTTTGATATAACAATACATAACAACGCTATTTTTTTTGGTTTTAATACAATAGATACATGTTTGTCATCTTTGTGAAAACCTATAAGAATTGAAGCTATTCTATTCTCATCGGCTGGTAATACTCCTATAGACACTCTTCCATCGATACCAAAAACCGTTCCTATATCTTTAATCTTATAAACTTTAATTTTATCTTTTTTAAATTTCTTATTAATTTTTTCAGATACTATTACACTTTGCTCTAACAAAATTTTTAATAAAGCCAAAGACTCAAGATTCATCTTTATACTTTCCTTAACATTCTTAGATAGCATTTTAAGAACTACATATTTACCATCGAACTCTATTCCAAACTTTTTGTAAGGTAAATTAACAATATCCACAGTTCTCACCAGACTTTTAATAACTCAAATTTGGTTAAATAAAAATTTTTGTTAATTTTATATATAATCCTTAACCTAATTTTTATCCCCACTTTCTAACCCTTTTTAAAATTACACTCTCTCCTCCTTCAACATTTCCATCAAATTCAGCAATTAAGTAACCTTTAGTCCCAAAAGTCCCTTTTATAACTCCCCAAATTTTTTTATCTGGAACATAAACTTTTTCTCCAATAAGTTTTTCTCCTGAAGCTTTAGATTTTGCCAAACCCTCAATGTAAATTTTATCTTTCTTTTTAACAATTTTTCCTTCTTTTACAACTAATTTTTTAACTTCAACATCTTCAAAACTAACAACTTCACCAAATCCACAAATTCTTAAAGTGTTTGGAGGTAAATCTAACCTCATTATTAAAACCTTATCTCCTTCCTCAACAACTATCTTTTTATCTAACTTAAATATGCAATAGCAAGAATCTCCTCCTACAATTTCATTTAAAACTATTGGCTCATCTTTATCGTTAATTTTTTCTATTTTGTATGGGATTATTGTTGCAGGAACTGTTAATAAACCAACATTTATATGAACCTTCATTTTTGGAGTTAAATTATATTTAAATAAATTTAAAATCTTTACTTTTGCCACAAACTTATCAATAACTTTTAATTTTGTATTTTCATCTGTCAATATACAACCTCTAAACAAACTCTCTGGCTCTATATTCATCAAAGATATTCCTACCCTATCTCCAGCATAAGCCTCATCAACATCCTCTTTAAAACACTGTATGCTTTTAACTTTAACCTCGTGATTTATTGGCAAAACTCTTAAAGTATCTCCAACCTTTACCTTTCCTTTGTGAATTGTTCCAGCGACGACTGTTCCAACTCCTTTTATTTTAAAAGCGTGATCGATAGGCATTTTTAAATAACTGTCTATGTCTCTTTTAATATTTATACTATCTAACAAATTTTTAAGTTCTTTTTTTAATATATCAATATTTTTTCCAGTTTTTGCAGATATTTTAACTATCTTAGAATCCTTTAAATTTGTCGTAGAGTTTAATATTTGTCTCATAAATGTTTCAGTTCTTTTAATTTCCTCTTCTGAGGCAATATCTATTTTATTTATAACAACTATCGTTGGAATATTCAACAAATCCAAAACTAAAAGATGCTCTCCTGTCTGTGTCTTTGGCCCTTCTTTAGCATCTACCACCAATAAGGCAACATCTATAATATTTCCAGCCCCAACTGCTGTTCTTATTAATTCAGAATGTCCTGGAGCATCTACAAGAGTTATTCTATAATTATCCAATATGAAAGAGGAAAATCCTAAGTCAATAGTAATCCCTCTTTTTTGAGATTCTTTTGGCTTATCTAATGCAGATGTTGATATAATCTCAGTTAATTGTCTCGCTAATTCTGTTTTCCCGTGGTCTATATGTCCAAACAAACCAACATTTACATTTATCATTTTTTTATCTCCCATATTATCCCTCATGTTTCTTAGCTTTTAATCTTTCTCTTCTAATTACAAACCATCTCTTAGGATTTTTTATACCTAAAAATTTAATTTTTGCCTTTCTTATAGTTCCAGAAACTCCTAAACAAATAATGTTTATTGGTTTATTTTTAAATTCTCTAACTAAAATTAGAGAACTCTTTACATAATCAACATTATCTCTCTGGCATCTTAAAATTCCATAAGGATAATCATAATATACGAGCCAAGGATTTGCCTTAGATGTTCCCCAAGCTCCGTAATAATCTAAAACAGCTTTTCTAATTAAATTAACTACCTCTCCTTCTTTTAACTCTTCATCATATATTATTTTAAATGCTATGTATCTTTTTTTCTCTCTTAAAGTTGGTGGTAGTGTTTTAAGCATATTATCACTCACTAAATTAATTAAATAAAATTAAAATTAATTAAAGTAATTAAAGTTTAATATAAGAATTAAAAAATTAAAGATATTAAAATATTTCTAAAATTCTTTGAGGGATAAGTTATGCTTAAAGATTATGCACTAAAAATTTTAAAAAAATCTTTGGAATACGATGTGGGTTTTGGAGATATTACAACAAACAGCGTAATCTTAGAAGATGTAAAAGCCAAAGGAGTTATTAAAGCAAAGGAAGAGTGTATTTTATGTGGAATTGATTTCATTGTGGAATTTTTTAAAGAATATAATATAAAATGCAAAAAATTATATAACGATGGAGATAAAGTTTTTGGAGTTATATTAGAGTTTGAAGGAGATGCAAAAACAATATTAACAATAGAAAGAACTGCCTTAAATTTATTAATGCATCTCTCTGGAATAGCAACAACTACTTATAACATAATTAAAAAAGTTAGAAGTATTAATAAGAATGTTAAAATTGCCTGCACAAGAAAAACTTTACCTTTGTTATCTCCTTTACAAAAGTATGCTGTATATGTTGGAGGGGGAGATACACATAGGTTTAGGTTAGATGACTGCGTTTTAATTAAAGATAATCACATAGCTATTGTAGGAATAAAAGAATCTATTAGAAGATCTAAAAAAAATGTAAGTTTTACAAAAAAGATTGAGGTTGAAGTAGATAACTTAGAGGGGTTAAAAGAGGCTTTAGAGGAAAAACCAGATATAATAATGCTTGATAACTTTAAACCTGAGGATATTGAAAAAGCTTTAAAAATAATTGATGATTTTGAGAAAAAAAACAATTTCAGACCAATTATTGAAGTCAGTGGAGGCATAAATGAAAATAATATCTTAGAATATGCAAAATATAATATAGATGTAATATCCTTAGGAATTTTAACACACTCGGTTAAAAGCGTTGATATGAGTTTAGATATACTTGAAGTTGAAAAATAGTAAAAAACATTAAATACTTCTATTCTAATAATATTGAAACTATGTAATTTTTAATATAATAATTCTATATTCTATATATATATCCTTAAAATGTAAAAATAATGATAATGGGTAGTATTATGACTGGAACTACTCTTATAATTATACTTATAGTTAGTGGGCTTATTTCTGTTGCTCTTATTGTAAAATTATTTTTATTAAACAAAAGTAAAGGTCAAACACTAAATACCTACAAAAAACTACAACAGGAAAAGATAGAACAAGAACAAGAAGTCATAAAAAGATTAAAAAGTATGAAATTTGAAGTTACTGATGAATTTATTGATAACATTATAAACAGTGAAAATGAACTCTTAGAAGAGGCTTTGAATGATTTAGATGATGATCCTTTAAAAAAATTAAATTTTGGGAAAAAGAACTCCTAAAACTTCAACAAATTTTGGATTTTTTCTTTTTTTATCAAAATACATACAAATTCCTACCATTATATTCCTTTTTTTTGCAATAACATAATCGCATTCACATCCAATCATTTCAAAACTTTCCTTCATTTTTTCAAAACCAAAGGAATCTAAATATGTAGGATTTTCTTTAAATATTTCATTTATTCTACTTACAAATTTATCAATTTCCTCTATATCCTCTACAATCTCAAAATTTTCTTTTTTTAACTTTTCTTTTAGATAATCTTTTATACTCTCATAATTATCAAATTCTTCATCTCTACAAACTCCTTTGACAATTAACATATCATCAGTTTCAAACAATGGTCGAGAACCTTTAAATGCCTTTAAACTATGCATTAATTTTCCTATTTGAGATTTCCACATATCTTTACACCAAAATTAATTTTTTATAAGTTTTTAACTTCTTCACAATACTTCTTAATAATTTCAGCAGATTTTTTAAAGGCAATTAACTCATCTTCGCTTAATTCAATTGCTACAACTTCCTCAACTCCATTCTTTCCAATTTTTACTGGAATTCCTATACATAAATCTTTAATTCCATCAAATTCACCATCAACATATGCAGATAGAGTTAATAATCTCTTTTCATTATTTACGATGCATCTAACTACATTTAAAATAGCGGCGGCAGGACCAAACTCTGAGCCTCCCTTTAATCTGATAATTTGCTCTCCCTTAGTTTTAACATCTTCAATAATTTTGTCTATTGGCAACTCTTTAAATCTTTCAAATTTGTCAATAGGAATTCCCCCTACAGATGTAGCACTCAATAAAGGAACCATACTGTCTCCGTGTTCTCCTATAATTCTCGTTCTTACTTCATCTATATGCACTCCAAAGAATTTGGCTATAGCTACTTTAAATCTTAAAGAATCTAAGTGTGTTCCCAAACCAAAAACTTGACTTCTGTCAAACTTTGAATCTATTAATGCCTTGTATGTCATTACATCTACGGGATTCGTTATAACGAATATCTTTGTGTCACATATTTCAGATATTTTTTTAGCATATTTTCCAACAATTTTTGCATTTACTTTTGTTAAATCTATTCTACTCATTCCCTCTTTTCGAGGGACACCACTCGTTATTATAACAATGTCACTTTCATCAATAATTTTTAAGTCATTATCACTTCCAACATATATATTTGCATCACTTCTTGTTCCAGCTAATGCATCGTAAATGTCTCTTTTCAAACCTTCTAATTTATTTAATGAATGTTCCCTACCAATTAAAACTAAATCTTTCATAAATGGTTCTTTAGCTAACAGCAATGCAGTAGCACTTCCTACTCTACCAGAAGCTCCTATAATTGTAGCTTTCATAGTTATCCCTCATTATAATTTTTTACAAAAATTAATTAATAGAAAACCTAATAAAAATAGAACCAAAAGATTAAGAAAATAGAAATTAAAAACTTAAAAATTAAAATTATTTATATTACAGTTCTTCAACAAATGAATGTATTAAATTAATATTATTTGAAAGTATTTTTTCAGATTCTTCCAACACATCATTTAATGTGCTAATTGTAATAGCAGGCTGAGAAATTTCTGATAAAAATTTATAACTATCTTTTTCGTGGAATAATATCCCTTCATAGTATCTTAAATTAGGTATAGCATAAAGAACGCCATCTAACGAAATTATTTCCTTTGCGGCATCTACTATTGTATCTATCGTTAATGTCATAGTTCCAGATGTTTTTGAAACTCTTGCCTTTCTATATGTTTTTAAAACTCCAACTTTTGCCTTTTCAACGAATATATTTGCCTTTTCATAAGTGTTGTCTGTTTCATAAATATCTTCATCAAAAACCCCTTTTGGATCCTCAACAATGAAAACCTCTGGGTCAAATTTACTTAAAAATTCTGGCTCAATTCCACCTAACCCAGTTAAATCAATAATTAAATCAGGATTTATCTCATTTCTCATCAACTTTAATTTAAATTCATTTAAATGTAAAAATTTTATATTTCCATTTGAAACGAAATTCTTCATAAACTCGTGTATATCCACTAAATAAACTTTATCTGAATATTCTAATAAATTATGAGCTACATAGTTTCCCCACAAATAAACTCCAATAATTACAGTTTCTTTGAATTCCTCTCCTTCTAAGAAGTTTCTAATTGCATTAAATTTCTTCTTAGCAATTTCATTTATTACATCAATAACTTTTGTCCTTGTATAAATTGTTTTTACTGTTTCAGTTATGCCATACTGCATAAGTAACACCTCTAATTTATAGAAATCCCTATTCTTTTTAACGCTTCAATTAACTCATCTTTAATTCTTTTTTCTATATTTTCCTTATGGATTACTGAAGAAGGAGATAAAGAGGCAGTTAAAATCCTACCTTTCTCATCCAATATAATGAGCATAGAGCCAGAGCCTGGAACTCCCAACCTTCCTCTTGAAATGTATATATCTCCTTTTTCAGTATCTAAAGCTAATAAACCCTTATACAAAGCTGGCATTCTTGTTAAATCAGCAAATTTTGTATCAATATCAATCATCTTTATTTGTGCATTACAAACTTTTAACATAATATCTTTTATTACTTTAAATTTCTTTTCATTGTTTGTAGCCACGATGATTTTTTTTGCCTTTTTTATTTTCTCTTGGATTTTTTTTACCTCTTCCTCTTTATCTCCCTTCCTAATATTTTTAATTGATTCAATGTATGCATCTTTAATAATATCTTCCATTATAATCATCCTTTAAATTCTCCTTAGCCAATTTAGGTCATTTTTATGTAATTCTCTAATATCTGTTAAGTTGTATTTTAGCATTGCCAATCTACTAAATCCAATACCCCACGCTAAGACAGGTTTTTTTATTCCTATTGGCTCTAATACTTCTGGTCTAAATATTCCAGCCCCTAATATTTCCAGCCAACCTTTTCCTTCTAAATAAACCTCCGCCTCTAAGGATGGCTCGGTAAATGGGAAGTATGCTGGTCTAAATCTAACTTTTTCAAATCCTAATCTATTCAAAAACTCTTTTAAAATTCCTATTAAGTTGTTGAAATTAACATTGTCGTCCATTACTATACCTTCACATTGATAGAATTCTGGCAGGTGTTTATAATCTATTGCTTCATTTCTAAATACTCTATCTATACAGAACACTTTATGTGGCTTATTTTTCTCCTCCTCTGATAGAGATGCGAGGTATCTTATTGATGATGCCGTTGTGTGAGTTCTTAAAATTAATCTTTTGGATACATTTTCATCAAATTTGTATTTCCAACATCTCTCATGGACTTCCTTAACTTTATCAATTAAATTAGTTGGAATTTCTCCAACATTAGGATACTTTAAAAAGAATGTATCTTGCATTTCCCTCGCTGGATGGTCTTGTGGTTCAAAGAGCATATCAAAGTTCCAGAATTCCGTCTCAACAATAGGACTTTTAATCTCTTTAAAACCCATTGCCAATAAAATTTCTTTAACTTCCCTTATAATTCTCGTTAATGGATGAACCTTAGCAGGATATACAACTTTAGTAGGAACTTTTACATCATAAGGCCTTATATAAGCCTTTTTCCACTTTCCACTTATTATAATCTCTCTTGTTAGTTGAGTAATCTCTTCTTCAATTTCTATTGGTTTTTTAATAAATTCTTTACCTTTTTCAGTTAATTTTATCTTTACTTCTTTCTCTTCGTCAAAATCTACATATCCTCTCTTTTTTAAAATTTCAATAATTTTCCTTTCCTCTTCACTAAAGTTATCTAAGTATTTATTTTCTTTAATCTTTTTTAATATCTCTTCCTCAGCATCTTTATAATCTAAATTGTCAAATATAATTTTCCCTTTTTCGATTTTAGCAATTTTTTTTCTTTTTATGGCTCCTAATGCGGCATTTATTTCTTCTTTTGGTAAAATGTCTTTTAATTTTTTAATTTCAATTTCCTTTATATTGTTTTCTTTTAAATATTTCGCAATCTTTCTCTCTGGGAAATCGTCTTCATTAACTACATTAACAATTTTTTTAACCTTCTCATCAATATCTACCAATCCCTTACCTTTTAACCATAAAGAAACTCTCAATATTTTTTCTTTTTGCATATATTTTTCTAATTCCTCTAAACTAAATTCATCTCTATTTTTTTCTTGAAAAATTTTTAATAACCTTTTTTCATCTATATGTAAATTCATAACTCTCACCATTCTTATAATAGGACAATATCTTTATATTGATTACCTAACAACATTAACATTAAACTATATTTTGTTATATTTTTTATTTTTTAGTTAAATCAAAATTCTTTAATATAGAGGGAGTTTTATGTTGAACGATATTAAGATTATAGATGAGATTTATAAAGAAGGTTATTTATTTGCACAATATGGAATCTACTTAAAGAAAAAATTTAAAGAGAAAATTTTTAAGATTCCAGTAGATATTGGTCTTGGATGTCCTCACAAAAAAAATGGTGGCTGTATATTTTGTTCAGAGATGGGAAGACCTATATCAGTTAAATACTGTGATGTAAAAATTCCATTAAAAGAGCAGATTGAAAAACAGATGATAAATCAAAGTAAAAAAGGTTTTGAAAAGTTTTATATTTATTTTTATCCAGGAACTAACACCTATGCCCCTATTGAAAAATTAAAAGAAATTTGGGACTTTTGTTTATCCTATAATAATGTTATTGGATTGTCAATAGGAACAAGACCAGATTGTTTAGAGAAGGAAAAACTTGATATTTTGGCAGAATATGTTGAAAATGGTTATGACATTTGGATAGACTTAGGAATACAAAGTGTTCATCAAAAAACCCTTGATATATTAAATAGAGGACATAAAGTTTCAGATATTATAAAATCAATAAAAGAATGCCACAAAAGAAAAATAAAAGTTTGTGGGCATATTATTTTAGGCCTTCTAAATGAGACATGGAAGGAAATGATGGAAACTGCAAAAATTCTCTCTTTATTAGAGATTGATGCAGTTAAAATATATCCATTAGTAGTTGTTAAGGGAACAAAATTAGAAGAAATTTATTGGAAAGGAGAATATAGAACTTTAGATGAAAAACAGTATGTAAATTTAGTTTGTGACTTTTTAGAACATCTTTCCCCTTATGTGCTAATTCAAAGATTATCAAAGGACAAAGTTCCAGATAATCTTAAAGTTTCCCCAGAGTGGAGTTTAAATAGATTTAAAATTATGAATAAAGTCATTGAAGAGTTAAAAAAGAGAGGTAGTAGGCAGGGATTAAAATATGGACAATAATTATATTTTTATGTGTTTAGAGTAATATTCTTTTATAGTTAACCATAAATTTATCTATAATTCGAATTTTGAACTATTAAAAATATAATCGAACGAAATGCGAACCGTTAAGTTATTATATAATGATGATTGAAATAATAATTGATACTAATATTAAAAATCAATTCTTAGGTGATACTATGAAAGCAGATGCAGTAAAAATAGCAGATGGAGTATATTGGGTGGGGGTTTTAGATTGGGATATAAGAATGTATCATGGTTACACATTAAAAGGAACTACTTACAACGCATATTTAGTATTTGGAGATGAGAAAGTTGCTTTAATAGACAACACATATCCAGGAACCTCTGCTCAAATGTGGGGTAGAATAAAGGATGCTTTTGAAAAAGAAGGAAGAGAATTTAAAATTGATGTAATTGTTCAAAACCACGTTGAAAAAGACCACAGTGGGGCTTTACCAGAAATCCACAAAAAGTTCCCAGAAGCACCAATATACTGTACTGAAGTAGCAGTTAAAGGTCTTAAAAAGCACTACCCATCATTAAAAAATGCTCCTTTCAAAGTAGTTAAATCATTAGATACTGTTGATTTAGGAGGAAAAACTTTAACATTCTTAGAAGCTCCTCTATTACACTGGCCAGACAGTATGTTCACCTTCTATAACGAGGGAGGAATATTATTCTCAAACGATGCATTTGGACAGCACTTATGCTTCCCAGCACATAAGAGATTTGATAAGGATATTCCAGAATATGTGTTAATGGATGCTAATCAAAAGTTCTACGCAAACTTAATAACCCCATTATCAAAACTCGTATTGAAGAAATTTGAAGAAGTTATCAACTTAGGATTGTTAGATAAAATAAAGATGATTGCTCCATCACATGGACAAATATGGACTGACCCAATGAAGGTTATTAAAGCATATCAGGACTTTGCTACTGGTAAAGCCGCTAAGGATAAGGCAGTTATTGTCTATGACACAATGCACTACTCTACTCAAAAGATGGCTCACGCATTTGCAGAAGGGTTAATGAGTGAAGGTATTGATGTAGTAATGTATTACTTGCACTACGATGAAAGAAGTGAGATAGTTAAAGATATATTAGACGCTAAGGCAGTCCTCTTTGGAATTCCAACTATCTACGATGAGCCATATCCATCAATTGGAGATATTATATACTACTTAAAAGGTCTCAAATTTAATAGAACTGGATTTAAGAGATTGGCTATAACCTTTGGTTCAATGGGTGGAGAAGGAGGGGCAGTTAAGAAGATTGCTGAAGAGTTGGCAAACTGTGGATTTAATGTTATCGACCAGTATGAATTATACTATGTTCCAACAGAAGATGAATTAACTAACTGCTACAATATGGGTAAAGAATTGGCTAAGAAGATTAAGGAATTGAAAATTGAATAATTTTAACTTTTTCTTTCTAACTATTAATTTTTGCTTTTGTGTATTTGTATATTTAAATACAGTATATTAAAATATTGAATAACGGTTATTATAGATTTTAAATAATAATTAAAATATTTGAAAACCCATATTACATTTAAAAATTACACAAATGCGTAAAAATAAAAAGTAGGTGATTTAAATGGCAGAAATAATTAAATGGAGAAAAGATTTTGAAACAGGAATTAAAGCGTTTGACGATGAGCATAAATTTTTAGTAAAAACACTAAATGAAATTTATACATTATTAATGGAAGGAAAAAAAGAGGAAGCAAAAGAATTGTTAAAGAGGAGAGTTGTAAATTATGCTGCAAAACACTTCAAACATGAAGAGGAGGTTATGGAAAAATATGGTTATCCTGACGTAGAAAGACATAGGAAAACACATGAAATTTTCGTTAAAACAGTTATTGAAAAACTTCTACCAAAAATTGAAAATGGTTCAGATGATGATTTTAGAACTGCTTTATCTTTTTTAGTAGGTTGGCTAACTATGCACATAGCAAAACCAGATAAAAAATATGGAGAGTGGTTTAAAGAGAAAGGTATCGTTATAGATGACGAAATGGTGGATATTGACTAAAATTTTAACTAATTCATTAAATATTTTACGAATTTCGAACCGATAGTGTTATATATCGTGACTATGTAGTATAATTATAGAAAAATTAATAAAAAGTTAATAAAAATAATATAAGGTGAAATGATGGAGTTAGAGTTAATAAATGAACACAAAATTGGAGTAACAAAGGGAACAGAGTTAGAGAAAGAAGTTCAAGCAAACTTTGAAGGAGAGTGTAAAGAAGTTGGTTTATACTTAGCTATGGCAAGACAAGCTCAGAGAGAAGGATTGCCAGAAGTTGCTGAAGTTTTAATAAGAATTGCGATGGAAGAAGCTCAGCACGCAGCACACTTTGCAGAAATGAATGGATTAATTTCAGAAAACTTAAAAGAGAATATTGAAATGATGTTAAAAGGAGAATGTATGGCTAATAAAGAGAAGAAAGCAGCAGCAACAAAAGCAAAAGAATTAGGAATTGACCCAGCTCACGACTTCTTTGATGAATCAAGTAGAGATGAAGCAAGACACGCAAAAATGTTAAAAGGAATATTAGAAAGATACTTTAAATAACTGATATAATTTATTTTATTTGTTCTAAAATAATGGCTGGACAAATCTTTTTTATTCCATCAATTTTTCCAATCTTATTAAAAATTAAATCAGAAAATTCTTTTCCATTTTTAGCCCAAATCTCCGCCATTATCATATGGTCTCCCGTAGATGTAAAGACTTTTTTAACCTCCTCAAATTTGCAGAGTTCATGTGCTACACTTAAAAATTTATCTGGCTCAGTATCAAAACCTGTTAATGCTACAACATTGTATCCTATTTTTGAAGGATCAATTATGGCAGTGTATCCTTTAATAACCCCCTCCTCTTCCAATTTTTTTACCCTCTTTCTTATGGAACTTTCACTTGTTCCTAACTCTCTCGCTATATCTGTGTATGACTTTCTTCCATCTTTCATAAGAATTTCAATAATTTTTAAATCTTTTTCATCCATAGTATCACCGAATTTCGGACAATAATAACATTTATTAATAACATAAACATACCAAATATATAAAAATTTTGGAGGATGAAAATGGCTGTTGAAATTATAGTAGATAAAGAAAAATGTATAGGATGTGGAAGATGTTATGATGTTTGTCCAAAGGGGCCATTGATTTGGAAAAAAGATGTAAATGGAAAATACTACGCTTATGATGTTGAATACTGTCACAACTGCAAATTTTGTGCTGGTAGGTGTCCCACAAACGCTATATTAGTTAAAGTAGTCAATTCAAAAAAAAATAAAATAATTTAGATTAATATTTTATTTTTGCTCTATTTTGGAAAATACATCGTCTAATGCATCAATTAAACTATCAATATGCTCTTTTTCTACTATTAATGGTGGTAAAAATCTTAAAACTACATCAGATGTACAATTAATTAAAAATCCTCTTTCGAGCATTTTTTTAACGATTTCAGAACCGTTAAATTCAAGTTCAGTACCAATCATTAAACCTAAACCTCTAACCTCCTTTATAAAATCATATTTTTCTTTGAGATTTTTAAGTTTTTGAATGAAATAATCTCCTTTTTCTATAACTTTATTATCCTTAATTAATTCCTCTATAACCTCTACTGAAGCCAATGCCGCTGAGCACGCTAAAGGGTTCCCCCCAAAAGTTGTTCCGTGGTCTCCATAATTTAATGCCTTAGCTATTTCTTCTTTTAAAATTACAGCCCCAATAGGAACTCCTCCTCCAAGAGCCTTAGCCAAAGTTACTATATCTGGCTTAACTCCATAATGCTCGTAGGCAAACATTTTTCCAGTTCTACCCATACCACACTGAACCTCATCAAAAATTAAAACAATATTTTTATCATCGCATAAATCCCTAACACCTTTTAAATAATCTTTATCAGCTACATTAATCCCTCCTTCTCCTTGAACTGGCTCTACTATTATGGCACAAGTTTTATTTGATATACTTTCTTTTAAAGCCTCTAAGTCATTGAAAGGCACATACTTAAATCCTTGAGGAAGTGGATGAAATCCTTCTTGATACTTAGGTTTTGGAGTAGCCGCCAATGTAGTTAAAGTTCTACCGTGAAACGCATTATACATACTAATTATTTCTCCTCCAGCCTTCCCTAAAACCTTTGATGCATACTTTCTCGCAAACTTTATAGCCCCTTCATTAGCCTCTGCTCCACTGTTGCAGAAAAATGCTTTATCTAATCCACTCAACTCTACTAATTTTTTAGCAAGTTTTATTTGTGGAATTGTGTAATATATGTTAGATGTATGAATTAATGTTTCTGCCTGCTTTTTTATTGCTTCAACTACTTTTGGATGACAGTATCCAACATTATTAACTCCAATTCCTGCCAAAAAGTCATAATATTTTCTTCCTTCAATATCATAAACTTCCATCCCTCTACCTTCAACTAAAACAACTGGTAATCTTCCATAAATTTGAAGATGATACTTTTTTTCCAATTCTATCCAGTTCTCATTCATTTAATCACCATAAAATTTATTGGTAAATTTTTATATTAGGTAGGGTATTTATCATTATTGTGCTATATAATAATTAATATCCCAACACAAAAATAAATTTGGTGAGAGTTATGCATAAAATATGCGTTATAGAAGGAGACGGAATAGGTAAGGAGGTAATTCCTGCTACAATAAAGGTTTTAGAAGCTACAGGATTACCATTTGAGTTTGTTTATGCAGAAGCAGGAGATGAAGTTTATAAAAGAACTGGAAAAGCATTACCAGAAGAAACTATTGAAACTGCCTTAGATTGTGATGCTGTTTTATTTGGGGCTGCTGGAGAGACTGCGGCAGATGTTATTGTGAAATTAAGGCATATCTTAGATACATATGCCAATGTAAGACCAGTAAAAGCATACAAAGGAGTTAAATGCTTAAGGCCAGATATTGA